>NZ_JBIWNU010000001.1:0-65542 GCF_044767385.1 Streptomyces sp. NPDC101393
ACATTTGGCGTTGACTTTTGGCACGCTGTTGAGTTCTCAAGGAACGGACGCTTCCTTTGTGCCTGTTTCACCAGGCTCTCCGGGCGCTTCCCTTCGGTCTTGCGTTTCCGACTCTATCAGATCCTCGCGGTCCTGATTTTCGCCGGTGCGATCCGGCCTTTCGGCCTTTTCGCTTTTCCCACCGTACCAGATCCGTTTCCGTATCCGGCCCCCTGCAGGAGCGGGGTTGGCCTTCTTGCTTTCGCTTTCCGGCCTTTCCGACTCTATCAGATCCGATTCGGTCCGTTTCCGGCTCGAATTCAGTTCCGATTACCCGTCGGAGGGGTTTTGCCTTTCGGCTGATACCGACTTTATCAGATTGCTCTGGGCCGGAATTCCGCCCCCTTCAGGAAGGCCGTCGTACGCGCAGGCGTGCGGTGCTTCCCGTTCAGGCGGAGCCGTAAACGTACTGGAGCGGGGCGCCCGGATGCAAATCCGGGCGCCCCGCTCCGCTGGTGTACGTGAGTACGACGCGGTGCGTCAGACCTCGACGACCACGGGGAGGATCATCGGGCGGCGGCGGTAGTTGTCCGACACCCACTTGCCGACCGAGCGACGGACCAGCTGCTGGAGCTGGTGCGGCTCGGCGACGCCGTCCTGGGCCGACTTGGCCAGGGCCTCGTCGATCTTGGGGATCACGGCCGTCAGCGCCGAATCATCGATGCCCGAACCGCGGGCCTGCAGATGCGGTCCGCCGACGATCTTTCCGGTGGTGCTGTCCACGACCACGAAGACCGAGATGATGCCTTCGTCGCCGAGGATGCGGCGGTCCTTGAGATGGGTCTCGGTGACATCGCCGACCGAGAGGCCATCGACGTAGACATAGCCCGCCTGGACCTTGCCGACGATCTTCGCGACGCCCTTGACCAGGTCGACGACGACGCCGTCCTCGGCGATCACGATGCGGTCCTTGGGTACACCGGTCAGGGCGCCCAGTTCGGCGTTGGCCCGCAGGTGGCGCCATTCGCCGTGCACCGGCATGAGGTTCTTCGGCTTGCAGATGTTGTAGAAGTACAGCAGCTCGCCGGCCGAGGCGTGGCCCGAGACATGGACCTTGGCGTTGCCCTTGTGGACGACGTCCGCGCCCCACCGCGTCAGGCCGTTGATCACGCGGTACACCGCGTTCTCGTTGCCCGGGATGAGGGAGGACGCCAGGATCACGGTGTCGCCGGGGACGATCCGGATCTGGTGGTCGCGGTTGGCCATCCGGGACAGGGCGGCCATCGGCTCGCCCTGGGAACCCGTGCAGACCAGCACGACCTCGTCGTCCGGGAGGTCGTCGAGGGTCTTGACGTCGACGACCAGGCCGGCGGGCACCTTCAGATAGCCCAGTTCACGGGCGATGCCCATGTTGCGGACCATCGAACGGCCGACGAAGGCGACCCTGCGGCCGTATTCGTGTGCCGCGTCGAGGATCTGCTGGATGCGGTGCACGTGGCTGGCGAAGCTGGCCACGATGATGCGCTTCTGGGCGTTCGCGAACACCGTGCGCAGGACGTTCGAGATATCCCGCTCGGGCGGCACGAAGCCGGGGACCTCGGCGTTCGTGGAGTCGGAGAGGAGGAGGTCGATGCCCTCCTCGCCGAGCTTGGCGAACGCCGGGAGGTCGGTCAGGCGCCGGTCCAGCGGGAGCTGGTCCATCTTGAAGTCGCCGGTGTGCACGACCATGCCCGCGGGGGTGCGGATGGCGACCGCGAGGGCGTCCGGGATGGAGTGGTTGACCGCCACGAACTGGCAGTCGAAGGGACCGATCTTCTCGGTGTGCCCCTCCTTGACCTCCAGGGTGTACGGGCGGATGCGGTGCTCCTGGAGCTTGGCCTCGATCAGGGCGAGGGTCAGCTTGGAGCCGATGAGCGGGATGTCCGGCTTCTCGCGGAGGAGATACGGGACACCACCGATGTGGTCTTCGTGGCCGTGCGTGAGCACGATGCCGTCGATGTCGTCGAGCCGGTCCCTGATGGACGTGAAGTCCGGCAGGATCAGGTCGATTCCGGGCTGCTCCTCCTCAGGGAAAAGCACTCCGCAGTCGACGATCAGCAACCGGCCGCCGTACTCGAAGACCGTCATGTTGCGGCCGATTTCACCCAGGCCGCCGAGGGGGGTGACCCGCAGGCCGCCCTTGGGGAGCTTCGGCGGACGGCCGAGCTCGGGATGCGGATGACTCAAAAGACTCTCCTCACCACGCGCGCCACGCTGCCGTCGAGGCACGTGGCGCGCATGACATTCGTGCACTTGCTGTGTGGCGGTTGTTTGTCCATGTTCAGTTGTGAAGTCTGTGATTAGAGCTGTACCCCGCCGGCGGCAAGATCCCGCGTGAGCTGCTCCGTCTCCTCCGGGGAGAGGTCCACCAGCGGCAGTCGCAGCGGGCCGGCGGGCAGGCCCTGCAGTCCGAGTGCGGCCTTGGTGGTGATGACGCCCTGGGTGCGGAACATGCCGGTGAAGACGGGGAGCAGCTTCTGGTGGATCTCGGTGGCCTTGGTGACGTCGCCCGCGAGGTGGGCGTCCAGCATGGCGCGCAGCTCGGGGGTGACGACGTGGCCGACGACCGAGACGAAGCCGATGGCGCCGACCGAGAGCAGCGGGAGGTTGAGCATGTCGTCGCCGCTGTACCAGGCCAGGTCGGAGCGGGCGATGGCCCAGCTCGCGCGTCCGAGGTCGCCCTTGGCGTCCTTGTTGGCGACGATCCGCGGGTGTTCGGCGAGTCGCACCATGGTCTCGGTGTTGATCGGGACACCGCTGCGGCCGGGAATGTCGTAGAGCATGACGGGCAGCTCGGTGGCGTCCGCGATGGCCGTGAAGTGCCGCAGCAGACCCTCCTGCGGCGGCTTGCTGTAGTACGGGGTCACCGCGAGCAGGCCGTGGGCGCCGGCGTCCTGGGCGGCGCGGGCCAGCTCCAGGCTGTGGCGGGTGTCGTTGGTGCCGGCTCCGGCGACGACAAAGGCGCGGTCTCCGACGGCGTCGACCACAGCGCGGACGAGCTGGGCTTTCTCAGCGTCGCCGGTGGTCGGGGACTCACCGGTGGTGCCGTTGACGACGAGGCCGTCATTGCCGGCGTCGACCAGGTGGGCGGCGAGCCGCTGCGCGCCGTCGAGGTCGAGGGCGCCATCCGCCGTGAACGGCGTGATCATGGCGGTCAGCACCCGCCCGAAGGGGGTCTGCGGAGTGGAAGTCGGAGCCATGGGTCCCACGCTACTCGTAGCTCACCGCGGGATGCGCCTCTGGGGAGCAAGGATATGGACTCCGGCACTGCCTGCTCGGGGGTTCAAGCAGTGCCGGGTCCGTTTGTTCAGCGTAGATGAACTTCTCAAAATGCCGCAATCCGGACACATCGCACGTCTGTGCTCGGCGCCCCCGCTTCCGGCCCGCCGCCTGCGCTTACGGCGCCACGCGGCCGTTCGCATTGAATGCGCCGTAAGTGAGCGGCATCAGCTCGGCCCAGCGCGCCTCCATCTGCTCGCCGACCATCTCGATCTCGCGCTGCGGGAAGGAGGGGGTGGCCGCGAGCTCGTGCTGGGTGCGCAGGCCCAGGAAGTGCATCAGGGAGCGGGCGTTGCACGTCGCGTACATCGAGGAGAACAGGCCGACCGGGAGCACCGCGCGGGCGACCTCGCGGGCCACGCCGGCGGCGAGCATCTCCTGGTATGCGTCGTACGCGCGGCGGTAGGTGTCCTCCATGACGCGGCCGGTGAGCTCGTACTGGGCCTGGGTGCCCTCGACGAATTCGTACTTGCCGGGGCGGCCCTGCTGGACGAGCTTGCGGGACTCACCGGGGACGTAGAAAACCGGCTCCAGCTGGCGGTAGCGGCCGGATTCCTCGTTGTACGACCAGCCGACGCGGTGCCGCATGAACTCGCGGAAGACGAAGATCGGGGCACTGATGAAGAAGGTCATGGAGTTGTGCTCGAACGGGCTGCCGTGCCGGTCCCGCATGAGGTAGTTGATCAGGCCCTTGGAGCGCTCGGGGTCCTTCTGGAGCTCCTCCAGGGACTGCTCGCCGGCCGTGGAGACGCGGGCCGCCCACAGGACGTCGCTGTCGGCTGCGCTGTGCTTGACCAGCTCGACCGTCACCTCGCTGCGGAAGCGGGCGGCTGCACTGTCGGCGGGCGTACTGCTCGCGGCGCTCTCAGTGCTCTCGGCGGGGGTGTGGGACACCGGCGGTTCCTTCCGTTCGATCCTCGTGCGGCGCCCAGCCTACGGCCCGCCACTGACAGGCCGGGAAATGCCGTATGACGCGGCATCAGCGGAGGAAACGGACCCCCGGTGACGGAGGGCGGAGAGCCGGTTGATATTTTTCACAGAAGTTGCTGGAAACGGGCACCAAACGGACGCCAGATTCGTCTAACCCTGTGACAGTGCCCACCTCGAGGTTCCTAGGAGAGCCCGCTCATGTTCCGCCGGCGAGAGCCCGTCCCGTTCGCCTTTGTCGCCGAGGCAGACCGGTTCCGCAGCAATGTCACACCCCCGCCCCGAGAACGCACATCGCGAACGCAGCGCCTGGGCCAGTCCCTGATCACCCTGACAGTCGTGGGCGGCCTTGCCGGTGCCCTGCTGTTCGGTGTTCCGGCACTTCAGCAGGACAGCTCCGGCACCAGCCGGACGCATCAGTCCGAGGCGGCACATCGCTGATGGGGCCGGACGGGGCGCGCCGCTGAGTGGTTCCGCTCCGTCAGTCCCGATAGCCTCACCGGTCACAGCTTTCGTCAGCGTGCCCATGAGTGAGGATCAGCCGTGCCCCTGCCCTTCCTGACGGCCGACCGCGACCTCGATGTCGACAACAGTGCAGCCGATTCCCTCGCGCTGCCGCATGACGAGCCCGATCACTGGCGCCGTCCCTACCGCCCCGGACCGTGGCGCGTGGGGACGGCGGCGGTGCTTTTGCTGCTTGCCTCGTTCGTGCTGCTCTCCGCGATGATCATCGCGCTGGCCGGCTCGGTGCCCGGGGCCGTGGCCTGTGTGGTCGTGGGCGTGCTCGTGATCATTCTTGCCGTGCGCCTGCTGCGCGTGGGCGTGTGGGTCAGCGCGAGCGGCCTGCGGCAGGTGGGACTGCTGCGGACGACGACCGAGCCGTGGAGCGCCATCGCCTCGGTCCGTACCCTCCAGCAGCCGGTGCGCTGGCTGGGGCTGCCGCGGACGGTGCAGGGCCAGGCGCTGATCGTGCACCGGGTCGAGGGGGAACCGCTGCGCGTCCTGGTGACGGACCGCAACGGCGACTTCCTGTCCCGCCCGGAGGCGTTCGAGCGGGCCTCGGATGTCCTGGAGGCGTGGGCGGCGGAGTACCGCCCCGCGTAGGGTCTGCCCCGCCCAGGGCCGGTCCCCCGGGCCCGTACGGATTCAGGTCCGTACGGGCTCGTTGTCGTGCAGGGAGATGGCGCGCTGCATGGCCTTGCGGGCGCGCGGGGTGTCCCGGGCGTCGTGGTAGGCGACCGCGAGCCGGAACCAGGTACGCCAGTCGCCGGGTGCGTCCTCCGTCTCCGCCTGCCGCTTGGCGAAGACCTCGTCGGCGGAGTCGCGGTCGATGCGGCCGCCGGGGGTGCGCCGCAGTTCGTCGACCGGCAGGCCCCCCTCGGACTCCAGCTCGCGCGAGAGGATGCCGGCCTTGCGGGCGAACTGGGTGGTGTGCCAGAGGAACCAGAGGCCGATGAACGGCAGGACCAGGACGGCCACTCCGAAGGCGCCGGTCAGCAGGGTGCCCTGCTCGATGAGCAGGATGCCGCGGCTGCCGACGAGGACGAAGTAGACGACCAGGACCGCCGCGAGGACGAAGTAGGTGATCTTTGCGCGCACGGTGATTCAGCCCGTCAGCCCAGGTCGAGGAAGTTCTCCAGGCCCACGGTCAGGCCGGGAGTGGTCACCACGCGGCGCGCGCCGAGCAGGATGCCCGGCATGAAGCTGCTGTGGTGGAGGGAGTCATGGCGGATGGTGAGGGTCTCCCCCACCCCGCCGAGCAGCACCTCCTGATGGGCCAGCAGACCGCGCAGCCGAACGGAGTGCACGGGGATGCCGTCGACGTCCGCGCCGCGGGCGCCGTCCAGCGCGGTGCTGGTGGCGTCCGGCTGCGGGGCGCAGCCGGCGTCCTCGCGGGCCTTGGCGACCAGTTGGGCGGTGCGGGCCGCCGTGCCGGACGGGGCGTCCGCCTTGTTGGGGTGGTGCAGCTCGATGATCTCCGCCGACTCGAAGAAGCGGGCCGCCTGCTGGGCGAACCGCATGGTCAGCACCGCGCCGATGGAGAAATTGGGGGCGATGAGCACGCCCGCCTCCGGGGAGGCGGCGAGCCAGGTACGCAGCTGCTCCAGGCGCTCGTCGCTCCAGCCGGTCGTCCCGACGACGGCGTGGATGCCGTGCCGCAGGCAGAAGTCGAGGTTGCCCATCACGGCGCCGGGGTTGGTCAGCTCGACGACGACCTGGGCGCCGGCCTCGACCAGCGTCTCCAGTTTGTCGCCGCGGCCGAGTCCGGCCACCAGCTCCATGTCCTCGGCGGCCTCGACGGCTCGTACGGCCTCGGAGCCGATGCGCCCATGGGCGCCGAGTACGGCCACGCGCAGCTTGCTCATCGTTTCCAGCTCTCTTTTCGGTGATGCGGCGGGTCGGTGCCGCCCTGGGACACCCGCCCCGGGCCCGTCGGGTGGATCAGGCCCGGCGAGCCCGGCCTGATCCACCCGGCAGACCTAGGCGATGGCGTCGTCCAGGCGGGCGGCCTGCCGGTCCTTCAGGGGACCGATGACGGACAGCGAGGGGCGGGCGCCGAGTACGTCGCGGGCCACCTCACGCACCTCGTCGGGGGTGACGGCCGCGATCCGGGCGAGCATCTCGTCGACGGACATCTGCTCGCCCCAGCACAGTTCGCTCTTGCCGAGGCGGTGCATCAGCGCGCCGGTGTCCTCCAGTCCGAGGACGGTGGATCCGCGCAGCTGGCCGATCGCCCGGCGGATCTCGTCGTCGGTGAGGCCGTCGGACGCCACCTTGTCGAGTTCGTCGCGGCAGATCTTGAGCACGTCGTGCACCTGGTTGGGACGGCAGCCCGCGTAGACGCCGAACAGTCCGCAGTCGGCGAAGCCCGAGGTGTAGGAGTACACGCTGTAGGCCAGGCCGCGCTTCTCGCGGACCTCCTGGAAGAGCCGGGAGCTCATGCCGCCGCCGAGCGCGGTGTTCAGCACGCCCATCGCCCAGCGCCGGTCGTCCGTACGGGCCATGCCGGGCATGCCGAGGATGACGTGGGCCTGCTCGGTCTTGCGGTTGAGCAGGTCGACGCGGCCGCCGGCCCGGATGGTGCGGGCACCGGCCCGCGGGGCCATCGGGGTGGCGTCGGGATGCTGGGGGGCTCCGGCCCGCTCGAAGGCGCGGCGGACCAGGCGGACGACCTTGGCGTGGTCGACGTTGCCCGCCGCGGTGACGACGAGGTGGGTCGGGTCGTAGTGCTTCTTGTAGAAGCGGCGGATGCGCTCGGGGGTGAGGGCGTTGACCGTGTCGACGCTGCCCAGGACCGGGCGGCCGAGCGGGGTGTCGCCGAGCATGGTGTGCGCGAACAGGTCGTGCACGCAGTCGCCCGGGTCGTCCTCGGTCATCGCGATCTCTTCGAGGATGACACCGCGCTCCGCGTCGACGTCCTCGGGCTCGATGAGGGAGCCGGTGAGCATGTCGCACACCACGTCTATGGCGAGCGGCAGATCGGCGTCCAGCACCCGCGCGTAGTAGCAGGTGTACTCCTTCGCGGTGAAGGCGTTCATCTCGCCGCCGACCGCGTCGATCGCGGCGGAGATGTCCAGTGCGCTGCGCCGCTCGGTGCCCTTGAAGAGCAGGTGCTCCAGGTAGTGGGTGGCGCCGTTGAGGGACGGGGTCTCATCGCGCGAGCCGACGTTCGCCCAGATCCCGAAGGTGACGGAGCGTACGGACGGCAGGGTCTCGGTGACGATGCGCAGACCGCTGGGAAGGGTCGTCCGGCGGACCGTGCCTGCGCCCGCGGTGCCCTTGAGAAGCGTTTGGGTACGGGCGACGGCCCGCCCCTCCGAAGAGGTGCGGGCCGTCGTCGCGTGCGTACGGGACGTCACTTGGCGGCGTCGTCCTTCTTGTCGTCGCCTTCGGCGTCTTCGCCCTCGATCACGGGGATCAGGGAGAGCTTGCCGCGCTGGTCGATCTCGGCGATCTCGACCTGCACCTTGGCGCCGACCGCGAGCACGTCCTCGACGTTCTCCACGCGCTTGCCACCGGCGAGCTTGCGGATCTGCGAGATGTGCAGCAGGCCGTCCTTGCCGGGGAGCAGGGACACGAACGCACCGAAGGTGGTCGTCTTGACGACCGTGCCCAGGTAGCGCTCGCCGACCTCCGGCATGGTCGGGTTGGCGATGCCGTTGATCGTGGCGCGGGCGGCCTCGGCGGCCGGGCCGTCGGCGGCACCGATGTAGATGGTGCCGTCGTCCTCGATCGTGATGTCGGCGCCGGTGTCCTCCTGGATCTGGTTGATCATCTTGCCCTTGGGGCCGATGACCTCACCGATCTTGTCCACGGGGATCTTGACGGTGATGATCCGCGGGGCGTTGGGGGACATCTCGTCCGGGACGTCGATGGCCTCGTTCATCACATCGAGGATGTGGAGGCGGGCGTCGCGGGCCTGCTTCAGCGCGGCGGCCAGGACCGAGGCGGGGATGCCGTCGAGCTTGGTGTCGAGCTGCAGCGCGGTGACGAACTGCTTGGTGCCGGCGACCTTGAAGTCCATGTCACCGAAGGCGTCCTCCGCACCGAGGATGTCGGTGAGGGCGACGTAGTGGGTCTGGCCGTCGATCTCCTGGGAGATCAGGCCCATGGCGATACCGGCGACCGGGGCCTTGAGGGGCACACCGGCGTTCAGCAGCGACATGGTCGAGGCGCAGACCGAGCCCATGGACGTCGAGCCGTTGGAGCCCAGCGCCTCGGAGACCTGGCGGATCGCGTAGGGGAACTCCTCGCGGGTCGGCAGGACCGGCACGATGGCGCGCTCGGCGAGCGCGCCGTGGCCGATCTCGCGGCGCTTGGGCGAGCCCACGCGGCCGGTCTCACCGACGGAGTACGGCGGGAAGTTGTAGTTGTGCATGTAGCGCTTGCGGGTCACCGGGGAAAGGGTGTCCAGCTGCTGCTCCATACGGAGCATGTTGAGGGTGGTGACGCCCAGGATCTGGGTCTCGCCACGCTCGAACAGCGCCGAGCCGTGCACGCGCGGGATGGCCTCGACCTCGGCGGCGAGCGTACGGATGTCCGTCACGCCACGGCCGTCGATGCGGACCTTGTCCTTGATGACGCGCTCGCGGACCAGCTTCTTGGTCAGCGCGCGGTAGGCACCGGAGATCTCCTTCTCGCGGCCCTCGAACTGCGGGAGCAGCTTGTCGGCGGCGATCTCCTTGATGCGGTCCAGCTCGGCTTCGCGCTCCTGCTTGCCGGCGATGGTGAGCGCCTTGGCGAGCTCGCCCTTGACGGCGGCGGTGAGCGCCTCCAGGACGTCGTCCTGGTAGTCGAGGAAGACCGGGAACTCACCGGTGGGCTTGGCGGCCTTGGCGGCGAGGTCCGACTGGGCCTTGCACAGCACCTTGATGAAGGGCTTGGCGGCGTCCAGACCGGCGGCGACGACCTCTTCGGTCGGGGCCTCGGCGCCGTCCTTGACCAGCTGGATGGTCTTCTCGGTGGCCTCGGCCTCGACCATCATGATCGCGACGTCGCCGTCCGGGAGGACGCGGCCGGCGACGACCATGTCGAAGACGGCGTTCTCCAGCTCGGTGTGGGTCGGGAAGGCGACCCACTGGCCGTTGATCAGGGCGACACGGGTGCCGCCGATCGGGCCGGAGAACGGCAGGCCGGCCAGCTGCGTGGAGCAGGAGGCGGCGTTGATCGCGACCACGTCGTAGAGGTGGTCGGGGTTGAGCGCCATGATCGTCTCGACGATCTGGATCTCGTTGCGCAGGCCCTTCTTGAAGGAGGGGCGCAGCGGCCGGTCGATCAGGCGGCAGGTGAGGATCGCGTCCTCGGAGGGCCGGCCCTCACGACGGAAGAAGGAGCCGGGGATCTTTCCGGCTGCGTACATCCGCTCCTCGACGTCCACCGTCAGGGGGAAGAAGTCGAGCTGGTCCTTGGGCTTCTTCGAAGCGGTGGTGGCCGACAGCACCATGGTGTCGTCGTCCAGGTACGCCACGGCGGAGCCGGCGGCCTGCTTGGCCAGGCGGCCCGTCTCGAAGCGGATGGTGCGGGTGCCGAAGGAACCGTTGTCGATAACGGCCTCGGCGTAGTGGGTCTCGTTCTCCACCAGGGATATCTCCTCGTCTGCGTCCGCTGCCCGTGTGGCAGGGGACCGTCTTCGGTGGAGCGCCGTGCGGGCCGGTCTTCGATCGAAGCACCCGGAGTGATGACGCATGGACGCTGTCCATGGATCGTCCGGGGGCCACTACCGAGGACCGGCGGCCAGGAGGCGCTCCTACCGCGTTCGCTTTTGCGATATGGCACCAGACTACAAAGCTTCCGTCCACCTCGGGGCGGGGGAAGTGTCAGGTGCGTACGGCAAAGGGAGCGGCCCCCGGTGGGAACCGCTCCCTCTGCGGCATCATGCTGGGCTTACTTGGCGCCCGCCGCGCCGCGGCGGATGCCCAGGCGCTCGACCAGCGCACGGAAGCGCGTGATGTCCTTCTTGGCCAGGTACTGCAGCAGGCGGCGACGCTGGCCGACCAGCAGCAGCAGACCACGGCGGGAGTGGTGGTCGTGCTTGTGGGTCTTGAGGTGCTCGGTCAGGTCCGAGATGCGGCGGGAAAGCATCGCGACCTGGACCTCGGGGGAACCGGTGTCACCTTCCTTGGTGGCGAACTCGGTCATGATCTGCTTCTTCGTTGCGGCGTCGAGCGACACGCGGCACTCCTCAGTGGTCTTGGCCCTCGAGCGCCCCTGGATTTGCTTCACAGGGAATCTTTGATGACTCGACCGGGCCGTCACACAGCGTACCAGCTGGAAACGGCCCCCCGACCGGGTGGTCGGGGGGCCGGAAAACACCGGAATAGAGGGGCCGGGCGGGCGCTCGCTACTCGGTACCGGTGAGGCCGCGCACGGTGCTGTAGACGTCCAGGACCGCCAGGCACAGTGGGACCAGGGACAGCAGGACCAGACCGTCGAAGATGTCGAAGATCCGGCCCCAGAAGGGGGTGACGCCCTTGCGCGGGACGACCAGGCCCACACCGACCAGCAGGGCGGCGCCAGCCGCGATGCTGCTGGAGAACCAGACGGTGCGGATGTTCAGCGGACCGGAGTCGTTGAACTTGCCGAGCTCGACGAAGATGTCCATCGGCGGGTGCAGCGCGATGCCCAGGATGAGCAGGACGATCGTGAGGATGCCGGCGATGGTCAGGCAGGCGACCTGCGCGGTGTAGTCGAAGAGCCGGGCGCGGAGCATGATCGTGATGCCCGCGGCCAGCGCCATCAGCTGGGCCCAGCCGTTGTCGGAGAAGCCCAGGACCACACCGGCCGAGCCGACGACGAGGGCGGCGCAGCCGGCGACGAGGCCGAGCAGCAGCTCGTGACCGCGGCGGGCCTGATTGCCGATCTTGAGGAAGTCGACGGACTCGGTCTCGCCGCGCTCGCCGTCGTACCCCTTGGCGATCTGGTCGGGGGATTTGTAGCCGATGGGGAGCCGGGCGAAGCGTGCGGAGAGTCCGGGCAGCCAGGCGACCAGGGCGATGGAGACGGCGGCGGTGACCGCGGCGACCTCGCGGGGTGCGGCGCCGGTGAGGATCGCCGCGAAGACCGCGAGGGTGCCGATGGCGGACAAGAAGGCGGCCGCCACGAACGGCGCGTCACCGCGCGGGAGCAGGACCACCAGGAGTACGGAGGCGATCAGGACCGTCACGCAGCCGACGAGCAGGTGCAGCCGGCCGGGGCCGGAGCCTTCCTCGACGGGGAAGATGCCGGAGCCGGCGAGCAGCAGATGCGGCAGCGCGGCCAGGCCCAGCGCGATGGAGGAGCCGTGGTCCTCGTAGACCCGGGCGCGGACACCGGCCAGGGCGACGAGGACGATGCCGACGACGCCGGCGATGATGCCGGGCAGCCGGTGCATGTCGCGGTCGACGGGGTTCGAGAACCACAGCGCGAACGCCATCATGACGAGCAGCAGCACGCCGGCGGTGAGGCCGACGAAGTTCATGAGGTCGTCGCTCCAGCGGCTGCGGTTGCGCTTGACCGCGGAGGCGACGGCGTCCGAGACGTCGTCGAAGACCGGGAGCGGCAGCGACTCCGCGAACGGCTTCAGCAGCAGGAGGTCGCCGTCGAGGATCTGCTGCTGCGCGAGGGACTGCCCGGCGTCAAGTACGGTGCCGTCGCGGCGCACCAGGTGGTAGCCGGTCGGGGCGCCTTCCGCCTGGGACTGTCCGGAGAGCCGCAGGATCTCCGGGTAGATGTCGACCAGCGCGACGTCTTCCGGCAGAGCCACATCGATCCGTGCGTCCGGCGCAGCGACTGTGACCCGGCAAAAGCCGGTGCCTGTGGTCGTGCTCACCTGGCGGTTCCCCCTATCCGTTGGGCGTTTTGTCGCGTCGCGCGCCGTATATATGGAGCCGTCACTACAGGGCTTCGGCACGCTCGCGGTGCGTCAGCGTACCGTCCGATTCGACGGCTGCCCCACCCACCCCGGCACTTGACGTTTAACAGTAGGATCAACGCCTGCGTCGAGCCAAGGACTTGGTTCGGGGGACCGTCAAACCAACGGGGGCGGTCCGAGACTGCGAGATGCATGAAGGACTGATGCCTCGGTGAGCGTTGTCATCGTCAAGCGCCCGCCCCGCGCGCTGCCACCTGAAGTTCCCTCCGAGGAGGTGACTCTCGAGGCGCCTCCGGAACTCCCCAGGGAAGGCGAAGGGGACAACATTCTGATGAGCCTGATGCCCATGATGGGCATGGCTTCATCGGCGGGCTTCCTCTTCATGGGCAACCAACCGTTCATGAAGATCATGGGCGGCGTCATGGTGGTGTCCACCCTGGCGATGGCGATCGTACAGATCGTCAAGGCCCGCCAGGGGCCTTCCGGACAAATGCTTCAGGAGCGCCAGGACTACCTCAAGTACCTTACGCAGAAGCGGAAAGAGGTACGGCGTACCGCACGCAAGCAGCGCGATGCGCAGCTCTTCACGCACCCCGACCCGGGCCAGCTGTGGTCGATCGTGGCCGAGGGCAAGCGGGTGTGGGAGCGCAGGGCGACCGACCCGGACTTCGCGCAGGTGCGACTGGGGCTGGGGCCGCAGCAGTTGGCCACTCCCCTGAAGGCTCCCGAGACCGCTCCGGTCGACGAGCTGGAGCCGCTCACCGCGCACGCGATGAAGGAATTCCTGGACAAGCACGGCAGCTTGGACGATCTGCCGCTGGCGGTCTCGCTGCGCGCCTTCTACCACCTGACGGTCTCCGGTGACCCGGACACGGTGTACGGCGCCTCGCGTGCCATCGTCGCGCAGCTGTGCACGCTGCACTCGCCCGAGGACCTGGTGGTGGCGGTCGTCGCCGCGCCCGGTGCGCAGGCGGAGTGGGAGTGGACGAAGTGGCTGCCGCAGGTCCAGGACAAGACCGTGGACGGTGCCGGTACCCGTCGTCTGGTGGTCGGCGACCTCGGTGAGATCGAGGAGATGCTGGCGGACGAGCTGGACGGCCGCGGGCGGTTCAACCCGCAGGGCACTCCGGTGACCGACACCCCGCACGTGGTGGTGGTGCTGGACGCCGGCGAGGTGCCGATGGACTCGGTGATCGCCGGTGCGGAGGGTCTGCAGGGCGTCACGATCCTGGAGATCGTGCCGGGCGACCTGGACGAGATCCGCGGTGGCCTGGCCGTGCAGGTGTGGCCGAACAAGCTGGTGCTGGAGTCGGCAAGCGGCGCGGTCTACCAGGGTGTCTGCGACACCCTGTCGATCCCGGAGGCCGAGGCGCTGGCGCGTCAGCTGGCCCCGCTGCGGGCCGGTTCGGGCGCGGACGGCGAGGAGCCGCTGCTGTCCAACCTGGACTTCACCGACCTGATGAACATCGGTGACGCGGGTTCCGTCGACGTCCAGCGCACCTGGCGGCCGCGGACGCTGCACGAGCGGCTGCGGGTGCCGATCGGTGTCGACAAGGACGGCCAGCCCGTCATGCTCGACATCAAGGAGGCCTCGCAGGAGGGCATGGGCCCGCACGGCCTGTGTGTCGGTGCGACCGGTTCGGGTAAGTCCGAGGTGCTGCGCACCCTGGTGCTCGCCCTCGCGGTGACGCACTCCTCCGAGACCCTCAACTTCATCCTCGCGGACTTCAAGGGTGGCGCGACCTTCACCGGTATGTCGGAGATGCCGCACGTCGCTGCGGTCATCACCAACCTCGGTGAGGACATCAGCCTGATCGACCGCATGCGTGACTCGATCACCGGTGAACTCCAGCGCCGCCAGGAGCTGCTGCGCTCGGCGGGCAACTACGCCAACATCACCGACTACGAGAAGGCGCGCGCCGCGGGCGCTCCGCTGGACCCGCTGCCGTCGCTGGTGATGGTGCTCGACGAGTTCTCCGAGCTGCTCACCGCCAAGCCCGACTTCATCGACATGTTCATCCAGATCGGCCGTATCGGCCGGTCCATGGGTGTGCACATGCTGCTCGCCTCGCAGCGTCTGGAAGAGGGCAAGCTGCGCGGTCTGGACACCTTCCTGTCCTACCGGCTGGGTCTGCGGACGTTCTCCGCCGCCGAGTCGCGTACCGCGATCGGTGTGCCGGACGCCTACCACCTGCCGAACGTTCCCGGTTCCGGCATCCTCAAGTACGACACCGAGACGATGGTCCAGTTCAAGGCCGCGTACGTCTCCGGTGCCTACCACGGTCCCGGTGGCGGCGGCGGTGGCGGTGGCAGCCGCACCAACCGGCTGCCGGTGCCGTTCACGGCGTCGCCCGTCGTCGAGCAGATCATCGAGGAGCCGGTCGTCCAGGACGAGCCGGAGGCCGAGCGGCAGGACGACGCGCTCGCCGACACCGTGCTGGACGTCATCGTCCAGCGCATGCAGGGCCAGGGCCCGCCGGCCCACCAGGTGTGGCTGCCGCCGCTGGACGAGTCGCCGACCGTCAACCAGCTGCTGCCGACCCTCGCCGTCACCCCCGAACGGGGTGTGCACGCGCCGGACTACACCGCGCTGGGCAAGCTCGTGGTGCCCGTCGCGCTCGTGGACAAGCCGTTCGAGCAGCGGCGTGACGTGATGTACCTGGACTTCTCCGCAGGTGCCGGTCACGGCCTCGTCGTGGGTGGTCCGCAGTCCGGTAAGTCCACGCTGATCCGGTCCGCGATCGCGGCGTTCTCGCTCACCCACACCCCGCAGGAAGTGCAGTTCTACTGCCTCGACTTCGGCGGTGGCGGCATGCTCGCCATGGAGGGCCTGCCGCACATCGGCGGTGTCGCCTCGCGTCTGGACGCCGAGAAGGTGCGCCGTACGGTCGCCGAGGTCGTCGGCATCCTCAACGAGCGCGAGGAGTTCTTCCGGCAGAACAACATCGACTCCATCGCCACCTACCGCCAGCGGCGGGCGGCGGGTGCCTTCCCCGACGAGAAGTGGGGAGACGTCTTCCTCATCATCGACGGCTGGGGCACCTTCAAGACCGACTACGAGCAGCTCGACCCGGTGATCCTGGACATCGCCGGCCGGGGTCTCGGTTTCGGTGTCCACCTGATCATCGGTGGCTCGCGTTACACCGAGGTGCGGCCCGCCCTGCGCGACCAGCTCCTCAACCGCGTCGAGCTGCGCCTGGGTGACCCGATGGAGTCGGAGTTCGACCGCAAGCGCGCGGAGAACGTCCCGATGGGCAAGCCCGGTCGCGGTATGTCCCCCGAGAAGCTGGACTTCCTCGCGGCGATGCCGCGGCTGGACGGGATCAGCGACCCGGAGTCGCTCAGCGACGGCATGGCGAACCTGGTGGCGACCGTCAACGAGCACTGGCAGGGCGAGCCCGCCCCCAAGGTGCGGATGCTGCCGACGCTGCTCAACGTCAACGAGCTGCCCAAGGGCAACGACTACCCCGAGCACGGCATCGCGATCGGTGTCGACGAGACGACGCTGTCGCCGGCGTTCATCGACTTCGAGACCGACCCGCTGCTGGTCATCTACGGCGAGAGCGAATCGGGCAAGTCGTCGCTGCTGCGCCTGCTGACGAAGCAGATCGCCGAGCGGTACGCCTCGGACAAGGCACTGCTGGTGGTCTCCGACTACCGTCGTGCGCTGCTCGGCGAGGTCCCGGAAAGCCACATGTACAAGTACTGCGCAGCGGGACCGCAGTTGCAGGAGGTCATCACCGGTCTGGCGGGTTCGCTCGGCCGGCGGATGCCCGGTCCGGACGTCACGCCGGAGCAGCTGCGCAACCGCAGTTGGTACGACCTGCCGGACGCGTTCGTCGTCGTCGACGACTACGACCTGGTGGCGACCAGCAGCGGCAACCCGCTGCAGCCGCTGCTGGAGTACCTGCCGTTCGCGCGTGACCTCGGTCTGCGGCTGATCCTGGCGCGCAGCTCGTCGGGTGCCGGACGGTCCTCGTTCGAGCCGGTCATGCAGCGCACCAAGGAACTGGGTGCGCAGGGCCTGATCCTGTCCGCCGACCCGGGCGAGGGTCCGCTGATGGGCAACGTCAAGGGGCAGAACCTGACCCCCGGCCGGGCGACGTTCATCACGCGTAAGCGTGGCGCGCAGCTCGTCCAGACGGGCTGGCTGCCGCCGAGCAGCTCCTGACCGGATACGCACAACGGCGGTGGGGCGTCCCTCTTCGGAGGGGCGCCCCACCGCCGTTCGCGGTGCGGGACGGGTGCCGTCGGCGGGTGGTTCAGCCGAAGGCGCCGTGCTGGTTGCTGTCCGGCCCCGGCCGGCCGGAGGGGGCCTCGTCGGCCGGGGGCGTCCCGCCGCCCGACGGCTCCGCCGCCCGGGGGGAGGACGCGGCGGGCGCGGCCTTGGTGCCCTGCGCGGCGTTCGGGGCGCTGCCGCCGGCCGCGCGCGGCTCGGGGGCGGCCGGTGTGCTCCGTACGCCCTTGGCGATGCCCTCGCCGCCGCGCGTCTTCGCCTCGTCGGGGGCCGGCGGTCCGAACGGGTCGGCGCCCTGCGGCGCCCCGGACGTCTCCCACTGATGGGTCAGGGTCGGCCGCTGCCCCTGGCCGCCCCCGCCGCCCCGCTTGCCGAACGCGCCGCCCATGGAGGCGGCGAGCTGACCGAGGGCCATGAAGCCGTATCCCATGTTCATGCCGGAGGACTGCGAGCCGCCGGAGGAGGTGTCCGCGGGCTGCGCGGCGTGGTCGGTGCCGCCCTCACCGCTGTGGTCGGCGGGCTGCGCCGCGGCGGTCTCCAGGTCCGCCGCGGCCAGCTCGAAGGCGGGCAGCGAGTCGTCGACGGACCGCTTCAGGCGGTGCCAGTCGGCGGCGAACGCCTCGCCCGCGGGACCGTGCCAGTTGGCCGCGGCCGCGCTGCCGACCTGCCGGTCCAGGCCGCTGACGAGGGAGTCGAGGTGCTTGCCCATGTCCCGCCAGCCTGCCGCCGCTTCGTGCAGGGCCTCGGGGTTGCGTCGCTCGGTCATTTGACGCTCCGCATCATCTCGACGAGCTCTTCCTCGGCTGCCCGGGTGTTCGCGACGGTCTCCTTGATGCCGGCGCCGACCTCGGTGAGCCGCTGCTGGAGCTGTCCCAGGGCGCGTTCGGCCTGTTCGTAGAGCTCCTGGTAGGGGCGGGCGGCCTCCTGGCTGCCGAAACCGTCGCGCAGCGCCTCGGCATCGGCCCGTCTTCTGAATGCGGCCAGCTGCCGGCCCAGATCTTCCGCGGATATCTCGAAGGACGCACCGAGCTTGTGCAGCTCCTCGGTACTGATCCGGACCTCGTCGGACATCATTTCTCCCCGAATTGAATGGCAGCTACTGCCGAACACGGCCACAGGTCTAGCACACCGTCAATGGGCTCGAAGCCACGTGCGAAGCGGGCGGACAACAGAGCGCGGAATGCAGAGGGATCAATACCCGGCATTGCCGACAACCCCGCCTTGACGTCCGCTTCATACCCGTCATTACACTCAGGACGCCGGTGCAGCACACGCGGTTGCTGTGCCACCACGCACAAGGGGGCAAACATGAGCAATGAGCGGGAAATCCAGGACCAGGACCTGATGGACGTCGCGCAGGACGAGGAGCAGGCGCACCGGCTGCGGAAGGCGCTCAAGACGCTGTCGGACAACCCCAACGTCGGCGGCAAGCTCCAGGAGATGGCCCGGGAGGTGCTCTCGGGGCGGATCGGCATGAAGGACGCCATCGAGACCCCGCGCTACATGGACGCCCTGGGTGACCGGATGAACGAGATCCGGCGGGCGGCGGAGAACCAGACGCAGGCCGAACGCGAGGCCTCGCGCGAGCAGTTCGCCGCCTGGCAGAAGAAGGAAGACGAGAAGGAGGACAAGGAGCGCGCGGAGCGGGACGGCCCCTCGGGCAACATCGTCACGGCCCCGCGCCGCTCCGGCCGCGGCGGCGGCCACCGCGGCTGAGCGGGCCGACGGGGTCAGTCTTCTGCGGCTCCCGGTATCCGTATCGGTCTCGGAATCGGTATCGGGATCGGTATCGGTATCGGGATCGGTGTACGTAACCGGCCTATGTGTACATCCGGATCTGCGTCGCATATCCGTCGGGCCAGGATATCGCTCATGATTTCCGGAGCGAGAGCGTAAGCGGGAGCAGTCGAAGGGGAAACCAGGACCCCTCGGCACAAAGTTCAGGAAACGGGGCGGCGGGGCGGGAGATCCGCAGGGGACCCCTGGGAGATGCGCGGAGACCCCTGGGAGATCTGCGGGCACCTGGGAGATCTGCGGGGTCCGTAGCGGCCCCCGGGATCGCCTACGGGGATCGCCCGCCCGCCGTCCTGTCACCGCCCCCGTGTTCCGGTTCCGGAACAGCCGGGCCCCGACGGTCCCGCAGACCCGCGCCGGATCATAGGATCGTCCAGGTGGACGCAGTAATCCACGACAGCGGAGGGCGGGATTTCATGGGGGACGAAGCAGTCATGAGCGCCGCAGGCGAAGGACCGGGCGAGGGCACCGGCGGAGTACCGGACGCCCCGGCGGGCGAGGGGCACACGGACACGGCCGGATACGCCCCGCATCCGTTCATCGGCGGGCGCACGGCCGCGCTTCGCGCGCTCGCGGCCTGGCGCATGCGCTGGCCCGGTGCGCCGCGCGTCATCGTGCTCACCGGAAGCCCCGGCAGCGGGCGCAGCCGCCTGATCACCGGCTTCCTGATGCTGTGCGACCCCGAGTACCGCAAGCAGCTGCCGCTGGACGACCTGGACCCGGCGACCGTACCTCCGGATCTCCCGGCGCCCGCCGTGCCGAGCGCCGAAGGGCTCACCGCGGCGCAGCTGCTCTGGGTGCTGGCCGACCACTTCGAGCTGGGTGCCCGCCGCTCGGAGGACATCTTCGGCGAACTCGCCGCCCTCGACGAGCCGGTGGCCGTGGTGGTGCCGGACGTCGACAAGGCCGGACCGGTACGCGCGGCCGGCGAGCCCGCCCGACTCGTACGGGACGTGCTCATGCCGCTCGCCGCCACGGAGACGGTGCATCTGCTCGCGGAGGTGCCCCGCGAACTGGCCGTCGAACTGGCGGGTTCGCTGCCCCACGGGCAAGCACAGATCATCGACCTCGACGCCCCCCAATGGGCCGACCCCGAGGGCCTGGTGCTGCACGCCGAGACCGCGCTGGACGTGGCGTCCGGCATGCCGCAGCTCGCCCACCTCGCCGACCCGGCCGCCCTCCGCGCGCTCGCCGAGGCGATGGCCCGGCGTGCCGGTGGCAGCCGGCTGACGGTCCAACTCGCCGTGCAGTCACTGCTCATGCAGCCGGAGGGCTTCGACCCCACGGACGAGTCCCAGCTGCCGGCCGACGTGGGCGAGGCGCTCGATCTGCATGCCCGCCGGCTGGGCGCCGATCCGCAGACGCTGCGCCTCCTGTTGGCGCCACTGGCGTTCGCCGAGGGCCGGGGGCTGCCCGTCCACCTGATGAGCATGCTGGCGAGCGCGGTCGCGGGCCGTGACATGAGCCAGGAGTTCGCCGACGGCATGCTGCTCGTCGCGCCCTTCATCGAGCCGGTCGAGGACGCGGACGACGCGGACGCGGGCGAGGACACCCGGCAGGACGCGGAGGCCGGTGCCCCCGAGGGCGGGGGCGGCGGCGCCCGTACGCTGCTGCGCCTGGTGCACCACGGTATCGCCGCGGAGATCCGGGCCGGCCTGCCGGACGCCCGTGCCGCGCAGACCGAGATCGCCATGTCGCTGCTGGAGGCCGTGCCGGACCAGGACTGGTCCCGGGCCGACCCGTACATCCGCGACCATCTCGCGGCGCACACCCTCGATGCCGGTCTGCTCCCCCGGCTGATGACCGACCCTGGCCTGTTCGCGCACGCCGACCCGGTGTCCCTGCGGGCCGCCATCGAGGCCGTCCCCCTCGACCAGGTCGGTCCGCCCGGCCGTACGTACCTGCGGACCGCTCCGCTGCTGACCCGCTCCCAGGCGTCGGCCGTGATGCGGGCGGCGCTGCTGGAGACGGCGTTCGTCGAGGACGGGCTGACGCCGTACGCGGAGGCGCTCCACGGCCTCGATCTGCCGCTGCCGTGGCGCACGCTCTGGAGCGTGCCGGTCGCGGGCGTCCAGGGCGTGACGGTCGGTTCCGTCCCCGGCGCCCGCGCCGACGACGCCTCCCCGGCTCCGGCCGAGGGCCAGGACGGGGATACGGCAGCCCTCCCCGCCCCACGTCCCGTCGCCGCCGTCCTCGTGCCCGAAGGCACCCCCGGTGCGCGCACGGTCGCCCCCGCGGAGGCTGCGGACGGTACCGCCGCCCCGGACGGCGGCATGGCCTTCCTCGTCCACGATCTGCTGCGGCCCGGCACCCTCGACGCCGATCCGGCGCAGGTAATGCGCCCGTCGGAGGCGGAGCGGGCGGCGGCGCCGTACGGGCTCAGCCGCGGCGCCGACCATCTGCGGGTCTGGGCCCGGGAGAGCCAGGAGGTGCTGGCCGCCCTGGTCACCGACACCCCGCTCATCGGCGCCGACATCTCGCCGGACGGCATCCTCGTCGTCGCGGACGCACGCGGCGTGACCGCCCGGCAGATCCTCGTGCCCGTCCCCGCGGCGGTCACCCCCACCGTGCCGGCCCAGGTCGCCCGCACCACTGACGACGACGCTTCCACCGGCCTCGAAGGAGACCACGCGTGATCACCCAGGAGCAGGCACAGAGCACTGCCGCCCGCTGGCTCAACCCCGAGGGCCACCAGGGCCCGGCGCGCGAGGTGGCGATGCAGGAATTCGACCTGGGATGGGTGGTGTGGGCCGTACCGCCGCCCCCCGAGGTCGACCCCGAGACCGGCCGGCGCCGGCCGCCCGCCGAGATCGGCGCCGCCTGCGGCGTCGTCGACCGCGGCTCCGGCGAGCTGACCGTCTGGCCGTCCGTCCCCGTCGACGAGGTCGTCCGGATGTACCAGCAGAAGCACGGCGCCGCCGGCGCGCCCGCGGCCGCCGAGTCCCAGCCGCCGGCCACCGGCCCCGGCAATACGGCCGTCGCCACCTACCACGACCCGGCCACCGGCGAGGAGACCAGCGTCGCCCGCGTCTCGTCCCCCGGAGCGCCCCCGGTCGAATACCAGCTGCGCGACGAGCTGGTGCGGCTCGGCGTACGCGGCGAGGACGTCCAGGCGGTGCACACCGACCTGCGCCCCGCACTGCTCCCCGGCGGCTACTCCGGTGACTTCGTCTTCCGGGCCTTCCCTAACGCCTCGTTCTCCTGCACCGAGGGCTACGGCATGCTGCCCGAGGAGCGCGCCGAGGGCGTCGCGGGCCTGCTGCGGCACGTCGAGCAGATGCACCGGATCGCGGGCCGCCCGGCGCCGCCGACGCCGCACCGGGTGCCGGTGCCGCAGGAGGTCCCGGCCGCACCGCCGATGCGCGATGTGGCCCTCGGCAAGCTCCTCACCGAGGTCTTCGGACCGCAGGGCACGGTGCGCCCGGACGTCGACGACATCACGGCGACCCAGCTGCCGGAAGCCGCCAGGGCGACGCTGACGTGGGCCGGACTGCCCGCCCGTGTCCCGTACTTCTTCACCGCCGACCAGCTCGCCGAGCCGCCGGCCGGCGGCCTCTTCACCGACATGGCCACGCATCTGCGGGAGACCGGGACCCAGGCCGAGGAACCGACGCTGGAGACCCTCGCCGGCTACGTCCGCATCGGCACGGACGGCCTCTACGCGCTCGCCGTGCAGTGCACCGCACCCGAGTCGAACCAGGGCCTGATCGGCACCGTCTGGGCGGTCCAGCCGTCCCACGGCGGCGGCCGGTTCGTCAACCGCACCCTCTCCGCCTACCTGCGCTCGCTGGCCCTCCTGACGACCACACGGACGCAGATGCAGGGCATGGATCCGCTCGCGGCGGGAGCGGCGGTCGCCGCCTTCCAGGAACAGCTCGCGGCGATCGACTCCTGGTCCCTGGACGAGCCCGGCAACTGGTGGTCCCTGGTCCTCGAGCAGATGTGGCACGGCCTGTACTGAGCGGCACCGGCCCGGCTCGCACGGCACCCGCCCCAGCTCGCACAGCACCCGCCCCGGAACTCCGCCGCCCACAAGGGCGGTGAGATTCCGGGGCGGGTGTGGTGAGAGAGGCGAGCCCGGTGGAACACCTGGGGACACGGATACGCCCGTGCCGTCAGGGCGCCTTCGGCGGTCCTGCCTGGCCCGGACCGATCAGGGCCATGGGTGACGGTTCTGCCTGTGGCCCGGACCGATCAGAGCCATGGGCAGCGGTTCTGCCTGTGGCCCGGACCGATCAGGGCAGCAGTCGGTCGGCCGCCAGCGCCGCCACCAGCCCGACGCCCAGCAGCCAGGTGCCCAGCCGCGTACGCCCGTTCCGGCTGAGCTCGATCACCACGCCGCAGAGCACCAGCGCGGCCCCGTACACCCCCACCACCAGCACCGACGTACGGCTCGCCAGCCGCACCACGAGCACCACCGCCATCGCGGCCATGAGCACCGAGGCCAGAATGATGCGAATCCGCCGCGCCTGACGAGGCGTCAGCTTCGTACGATTCCCGGGAAGGGGCTCCACGGACTCGGAAGCGCCGTCGTCGACACTCCTCTCGGAAGTGTCGCTGTCTATACCCGCCACGGGTGCGTCATCCATGAGCGGAAATGATACGGGAACGAATGATCGGCCACGCGTGCCGATCCACCGGACCACGCCCCCAACCACCTCAAAGGCTGGGGCTGTTCACCGGTCGAATAGGTGCGGCGCGACACCCGGCGAACCGCTGCAGGGGGCGGCCGCGGACGGGGCCGGGGATGACCGGAGACGGCAGGAAACGGAAGGAAACGGCGGGAAACTGCGGGAAACTGCGGGAAACTGCGGGAAACTGCGGGAAACTGCGGGAAACTGCGGGAGGCTGCCTGAGGACAACACATCTCCCCCATCGGCCAGCGACACAGGAACCCGTGAAGGTCCATTTACCGCACCCGCGCGAAGCCCCGCCCACCTTCGAGATGTCCACCCATTCTCCACACCAGACCATCCCAACTCTCCACAATGAAGGTCCAGTTGGGCCCCACTCGACCCCAACAAGCCGCCATGCTCCCGCCTTGACGTGGCCACACCCAGGCCGCCTAATGTGGGATCATTGGGCGCGACGAACACGCTCTGCACAACAGCAAACACGGGGGCAAAAGTGGCAGGCAAGGCATTTGACGTCGATCCAGACGTGCTGAGGACGCAGGGCGACTCCTTCGTCAACATCGGCACCGACTTCACCAGCGCAGCGAAGAAACTGCGGGGGGACCTGGACGGCGATGTCGTGCAAAAGGCCTTCGAGGGCTGCGACTTCGGCGACATCTTCCTGACGATCTACGAGCCCATCGCGAAGGGCATGTTCGACTCGATGGACTCCCTCGGCGAACGCCTCGAAGACATCGGCGACAAGCTCAGCGCCATGGCGAAGCACTACGCCGAGTCCGACGAGCAGGGCATCCACGCCATCAGCGCCGTCGGCCGCCCGCAAATCTGAGGCGCACACCCGCCCACCTGAGGTTGACGGCCGCGCCCGTCCCTCTCACGCGGCACCCTCACCACACCACGCATCCCACTCGGCATGACGTGCTCACTCAGCACTTCTTGCCCACTCAGCGCTACGTGCTTCCTCAGCACCACGTGCCTACTCAGCACTACCTGTCTCTTCAGCACTACTTGATTACTCGGCTACCACCGTACGGGGGACGATCACTGTGTCTATGCAGCTGCCGGAAGGGGTCTCCTGGGTCCTCGACCTTCTCGGCTTCTCATGGCCGGACGCCGACGAGGACAAACTCTTCGAATGCGCGACGGTCTGGCGCAACTTCGCCGAGGCCGTGAATCAGGCGAACTCCCATGGCTCGATGGCGGCCAATGAAGTCACCTCCGCGAACTCGGGCGAGGCCGTCGAAGGCTTCTCCAAGGAGTGGGGCACCTTCAACGGCAGCGCGGGAGGCGGCGACAATTACCTCCGCGACGCCGCCATGGCCGCCGAGGTGATCGCCCTCGCCTTCGACGCGGCCGCGCTCGCCGTGATCGCGGCAAAGATCGCGGTCATTGTCCAGCTCATCATCACCGCCGTCGAACTCATCGCCGCCCAGGCGGCCGCCCCCTTCACCCTTGGCCTGTCCGAACTCGGCGCGGCCGGCGCGACGCAAGCGGCCCGGCTGATCATCCGCCGGATTCTCGACCAGCTCAAGCGCGAAGTCATGCAGGCGGCCACCAAGGCGATGGAACACGCCACGATGGACGCCATCAAGAAGATGACCAAGGACCTGGTCAAGAAGGCAGTGTCCAAGGAAGCCCGCAAGCTGGCCGTGGACTACATCAAGACGACGGTCAAGGACGAGGTCAAGGAAAAGGTCGTCACCGCCGCGAAGGACGGCGCCAAGGAATTCGTCATGGACACCGTGGTCAACGGGGCCAAGGACAAGGCCGTGGAAGCCGGCACGGAGATGGCCGGCAACGTCGCCGAACAGGGCATCGAAAACCACTTCGGCGCGCGCGACGGAATCGACTGGGGCGAAACCGCCGACATCGGCAAGGAAAAGGCCGGCGAATACGTCCAGGATGTCAAGGACGGCGCCAAGGAAACGGTCAACAACTACGTGGACGGCGTCACCAGCCTGGCGGACCCCAACACCTACATCGACCGCGCCAAGGAAGACGCCGCCAACCAGGCGGAACACCACACCAACCGCGGCCTGGACGCCGCCCAACGCCACGTCGACGCCCGCACCGGCGGCGCCGCCACCCGCCACCAGGACGTCACCGACGAGGGCCGCGCGGCCGTCACGGACCACGTCCGGTCGGTCTTCGGCTGAGCCAGCGCGATGCCTGAACCCTCACCTCGCCCCACCCGAGGGTGACCGACGCGCCCCCGGCCAGGATTCCCCAGGGCCGCTGCAGGCTGACCACTCGGCCTGCGGCGGCCCTCATCGATTCCCTCGTGCATTCCGCCGCGAATTGCGTCGCGAATTGCGTCGACGCTTCTCGCAGCCCGCAGCCCGCAGCCCGCCTCAGTCCACTGTCATACGCGCCACCGCAGGGGCGAACCCAGCTCCATCCAACGGCAGACCACACCAGCCGGAACTACCGCCTCGACGGTCGGTCGAGTCAATTCCGCACTTGCTCTCGATCTGCCCCTCGGGGCACGCAACCGTGATCTCGATACGGAGCGGAACGGAACAGAGGGCATCGACCGCCCTGAGCCGGAGTGCCGTGGCACGCGCCCAGACCCAGGCACCGTTTCGCGAGGCTGTACTCGACGAAGCCGCACCGGAGTCGTTACCCGAGGAGGCGCGCCAGCTTCCTCATTGAGGAATCCGTCTGCGCTGCCCTGCCTTCTCGGTGAATCGGCTGTCAAGCGGGCCACAGGGGAACAGATCATGCTGCAGAGGAGCAGGGAGGAGCAGGAGGATTACGCAGGACTGGGCGGCCCCTTCACCTTCGCCCAACCCCCCAACAGGCGAAGAATCCTCAGCGTCTGTGGGGGCGCGCACAGACAGCTCCCTGCCCCGCGGAGCGGAATTCGGACGCCCCCGCCATCACCGCGCACCGCGTTCCCCACGCACCGTCCGCCTGACGCATGACACCCATGGATCGCATGCCGTAATTCTCCCGCCTGAACACACTTGGGTCCGCAGTCAGAAGACTGCGGACCCAAGTCATTCACGTCGATTCCCTATCGCGAGCCGAGCGCCGGCCTGGCCCCCATGGACCGGGGCACACCCCTCGCGACCGCCCGAGTCAGAAGCCTGCCTGCGTGCGTCACAGGCTCAATTCCAACTGAGACGCGGGCTGCTCACCAAGCCCTTACCGGCCCGGAGGCTGCGTAGGCGGAGCCGGCGGGAAGGCCGGAGCGCCGGGCTGCTGCTGATACGGACCCGGCTGCTGATACGGGCCGGGCTGCTGGTACGGGCCAGGCTGCTGCGGCGCGAATCCAGGACCACCAAAGCCCCCCGGACCACCAGGGGGCGGACCGTTACGGCCGTTCTTCTTCTGCCGGACCACGACGAGAACAACAATCCCGATCACGACGAGAACACCCACCGCGATCCCGATGATGGCACCGGTTCCGAGCCCGCTGTCCGACTCATCGCTCGCCTGGTCTGCTCCGTTCCCGGGGGCACCGGGTGCGGGCGAGCCGTCGGCACCGGCAGACGGCAGGGCCTTGGGCATCTTCAAGGGGCCGTTCTTCGAACCGGCAGGAACATCCTTCGTCAACGCACTGTACGGACGAATGAACCCGTAACCGTAGTGCGGGTCGGGGAGCTTGAGGCCGGCTTTGTCGGACGGGAGCCCTGCCGTCTTGACGAGACGGTTTGCGATCTGTCCAGCCGTCAGATCAGGGAACTTGGAACGCAAGAGGGCAGCGGCTGCGGATACGTAGGCGGTGGAGTCAGATGTCCCGTCGGCCAGGTGATACTGCCCCTTTGGGGAAGCAGACGTAATCTCTACGCCAGGTGCCGAAAGCATCATTTGGCTACCCGAGTTGGACTTCTTCCACACCTTGCCAGCCTTGTCCACAGCCCCTACGGAGACCACTCCAGGGGTAGCAGCCAAAGCTGACAGATTAGAACCGCTGTTTCCGGCACCCGCTACGACCAAGACATCTTTTTGCGCGGCATACCCAATCGCCAACCTGTCTTCGGCAGTTAGCCCCATGGGCGCGATCGACAAATTGATGATCGAGGCCTTTTGGTTGACCGCATACTTGATCCAGTCGGCTAGACCAGTGTTTTGAACTCCGACCCCGACTTCTGGCGTGCCGACGGGGAGAATTTTGGCGTCCGGCGCCAGCCCCATAACGCCATCAGCTTTCCCTGGCCCATGGCCGTGCCCCGCAATGAGCGACGCCATTCCAGTTCCATGGTTCGCTCCTGTCTCGTGATCAGCCGTCCCGCCGTCCACGAAATTCTTCCCAGGAAGAACGCTGCCCTTCAAATCCGGGTGACTGCCATCCACAGGGTCATCGATTACCGCAACCGTGACCCCTTTGCCTGTGGACTCCTTCCATACGCTCTCTGCATCAAATTGTTTGAGGGGCCACTGATCGTCCCTATTCTGATCTGCCAATGCGATCGGGGCGGCACCGAAGAGCAGTGCTCCCGCCACCGCCGCGCCGCCCACTGCACGCAGCGTCCGCGTGAAGCCCATGCCGTACACCTCTCCGTAGCAAAGCGGGCCCGCAGCCCGAAGACTGCGGGCCCGCTTCAAGCCGAACACTCGATCTTGGTTGACGGTCCCTACTCGATGACCTTGGGCGCTACATTACGCTCCGACGTCCAGGTCTCCTCGTCCTCAACGAGGTAGTCAGGGCGCTGCCCATTCTCGCCCTTGTTGTCCTTGCCCTTGCCGCCGTGAGCTCCCGGAGCTCCGCTCATTCCGGCGGGACGGCGGCCGCCCGTCGCACCCTTCTGCGTACCACCGCTGCTTCGGTGCAGACCGGAACCGCCTTGACCGGCGCCGCCCAGCTTGCCACCCTTGCCACCGACAACGCCGCCCTTTTGGCGGGCGAGTGCGCCGCGTCCCCCTCCAGCGCCCTTTGCGCCAGCTCCCTTTCCGCCGCCAGCACCGCCGCCCATTCCCGGCATGCCCGCCCGGCCGCCTCGCGCGCCCGCTCCGGCTCCGGCGCCACCACCTCGGCCGGCCACACCGCCGGCCATACCGCCACCGATGCCTCCACCGATGCCCGAAGCCGAACCACCGCCTGCGCCAGAGCCTGCCCCACCGCCTGCACCAAGGCCACCTGCGCCGAGGCCACCGCCACCGGCGCCTCCTCCACTGAGCGCGCTTCCGCCGCCTCCAAGGCCGCCACCGCCACCCCCGAGGCTGTCAAGGCCAGTACCCACGTTGGGCGCGGGAGACTTGGGGATACTGCCAATGCCACCGTCGATACCGTTGGGGCGCGGCGCTTCCATAGAAGGAGGCGTCGCAATCCCAGATCCGGTCAGCCCTGGAACCTTTCCCCCGCCTCCTCCCGGATTAGGGGAGGAGGGCTTCGGGCCGAACGGCGCAATTACCGGAAGAGCTCCACCACCATCTGTGGGCTGCTCCGGAGGCTTGATTCGATCGTCTTCGACCCGAGGGCTGGCCATGGCCTTCGTCCCCGCCCGATACGTGGTAGCCAACTGCTCCATGTAATGGGCGGCTTGCAGCTCGCGTTCGCGGTCGAGCGACAGGTTGCCCCGGTTCTTGGCCATGGCGTCGTAGATGCTTGTGTTCGGGTTCTGCAAGTCGGCATTCAGGCCCGAATCGTCGCGCCCGTCACCCGCTCCAAGCATCTTTGCGGCCGCGCCGCCAACGGGGCCGAGGATGATCCCGGCCTTGCCCGACCCAGAGCCGGCGAGGTCCGCCAGGCGGTCAGCCTTGCTCTCCAGCCAGCTCGGCTCCTCGACGGACTCGACCGCCGTCTTGACCTTCTGGAGGTTGTCGCCGATCTGCTTCATGACGTGACTCGCGTTGTGCGGGTACGGTGCGAGATTGGCGAAGTTCTCGCTGATCTTCTGTGCCGCCACCGCGAACTGCTCTGCGGAGTGGCCGTGCCAGGACTGCAGGACCTTCGTCACGGCATCATCGAAGTGCTTCTTGATGCCGCTGTTCCAGTCCTCTCCGACGAGAGAGACGCGGACTTTGTTCCAGCCCTCGGCAACGTTGTGCACTTCGCCCGGGTTAGCACCCGACACCATGTCCTTCACCTGATTGAGCCTCAGGTTCGTGAACTGTGGGCGGCTGGATGCGACGCCGCCCGTGTCGGGAGCCGCTGGGCCACCCGTGTTGGCCGGCGGCTTGACCTCCGCCGCCTTGAAGCCACTGTTATCCGATGTCATCTTCCGTCCCCCACTCCCTCATCGAACGTTCTCTGTACTGTCACTTCGATCCGCCTGCCGAAGTCACTTCATGCTTACGGAGTTATCGGCTTCTGCATCCTGGTACGCGCCCCTGACCTTGGAAGACTTCTTGCCGAACTTGTCGAGAAGGCTCTCCACCAGGTCGATTAGATTTTCGATCTCCTGCTTCATGTTCTGATGCGCGCCGTAGAGTTCGCTCTCCTCCGAGAATCCCTTTCCCAGAGTGCCCTTGGCCAGGTAAGTGCTGTTCTTCGCCGTGCTCTTCGACGTCCCCATGTCCTTCAGGACCTGGTTCAGCTCCTTGACGACCTGATCCAAGGCGTCCAGGTCAACGCCGTACTCCTCTTTGCCACCCATGATTAAGCCTCCCCGTTCCTGCTGAAACCAGTTTTACGTCGCCAGTCGCGGAGTGCGATGGCGGAGCCTACGACCACGCCGACGGCCAGGAGTCCGCCGCCGAGGATGTAGATGGAGATGCGGGCGCGTCGGTCCTCGGTGGTTTCACCGATGGGGACGGCGACCGCTTGGACCTTGATGCTTGCGGCCGAGTTGCCGGGCTTGTCGGGCTGCGGCGGGCCCGTCGGCTTGTTGTCGTCGTTGAGGGCTGCCACCGGGTCAACGACGCCCCAGCCGATGTAGTTGTCGCGGCCCGCGCGGACGCGTTCCGCCGTCTCCTCGAGGTGCCAGATGAGTTCCTGGGGCTTCCAGTCCGGGTGCTTCTGCTTGAGGAGGGCCGCGGCTCCGGCGACGTACGGTGCGGAGAAGCTGGTGCCCTGGTCGACGCAGTTGCCGCCGTCGGGGACCGTGGAGACCATGTCCACGCCCGGCGCGGCGATGCCGACGAACTTGCCGGACTGGGAGAAGGGCGCGCGCTCGTTGTTGCGGTCGGAGGCGGCCACCGCGAGGACGTTCTCGTACTCCTCGAACGCGGCAGGGTAGGTGTTCTTCTGCTTGCCGTCGGCGCCACCGTTGCCTGCGGAGGCGATGATCAGGGTGCCGTTCGCGGCGGCGTTCAGGATGGAGGCCTTCAACGGGCCCAGCTTGCTCGGGTCGGCGTCGGTCCCCTGGGAGATGTTGAGGATCTTGACGTCGGCGGCGACCGCCTTATTGATGGCCTTGGCGAGGCTTTCGGCGGTGCCGGCCTTCTCTTCCGTCGTCTGCTTGTACGGAACGATCTTCGCTGCGGGAGCGAGACCGAAGAAGCCCGATCCGGGGATCTTGCGGGCGGCGATGATGCCGGCGACCTTGGTGCCGTGACCGACCTCGTCCTGGGTCGGCTTGCCACCGACGAGGGTGCCACCGCCCTTGCCGATGGCGCCGCTGAGCTGCTTGTTGTCCACGTCGACGCCGGTGTCGATGACGCCTACCCGGACGCCCTCACCCTGGCCGTACTCCCACAACTGGTTCGTCAGGATGCGCTGCAGGGACCACGGGGTCTCTTCGATGTTGTTCGTGTTGAACTTGCACTCACCGGCGTTGAGTGGCACGTTCTCGTCCGCGGTCGCCGGCGCTGCGGTCGCCCAGGACATGCCGACGGCGCAGGCAGCCGTAGCCAGTGCGCCCGCCGCTCGTCGGCGGTGACCGGTTCGGTGACCAATGGCGCGAGATCCCACGGGTTGTCTGCTCTCCATGTGTGGCGGATGGGGCGGGAACGAGGGGTGCTGCTGAGGGTGTTGAAGCAGTGAAGACTGGGGAGATATCGCGACATTCGGGCGGAATGCGCGACGGGTGTCCGGACGGCAGAAGGGCGAGCGCACTGATGCAGCGCGCTCGCCCTCATTGACCACTGTGCGAGCCGTCGGGGCTGCTCAGCCGTTTGTCATCCGTACCTGACGCGAGGTCAGCCCGCCCAGATACCGGCGTTCTTGCTTTCGGTGCTCTGGTAGTTCTGAGCGGCCTGGTCCAGCGCCTTGGCGATGGCCTCAAGCGTCGAGTGCAGAGAAGCGGCGCGCTGGTCCCACTCGCGCTGGCGGGCCTGGTAGCCCTCCTGCGCGGAACCTTCCCAGCTCGCGGCGATCTTCTTGACGCCGGCCTCGAGGTCATCGAGCTGCTGGCGGATGTTGTTGGCAGTACCGCGCACGTCGGAACTGGCCTGCGAGATCGTCGCAAAATTGACGAGGATCTGGCCTGACATGGTGTCTCCTCAGGAGTTGATAAAGCCTGGTCGAATCGCACCGCAGCGAGCCCGGCGGCGTTGCCTGCCGGCCCGTGCTGCGGCGACTGGGCCGTTGCGTCGCGGCGAGCGACGCGGCCTCATCATCCGAACGGAGATGCCGACGCGGAGACGTGCGAGATCGACTGGGCCTGCTCCTCTTCGGAGGCAGAGTAGTTCTTCGTGGTCGAGTCGATCGCTTCCTTGATCTCGGCCAGCAGCTGGTTGAGACGGTTGGCGTCCTCATTCACCTGCGACTGCAGCTGGTTGTACGAGGAGGCCGCCTGACCCTTCCACCCGGACGTAATGGTGTCGACGACCGTGTTCAGGCGAGAGATCTCGCCCTGGATCGACTGGTTGACCGAAGAGATCTTGCCGCTGAACGCGACCATCTCCTCTTCGGTGGTTGTGTACTGCTGACCAGCCATAGTCAACGTCCCCCATGAGACTCGTACCTCGAACCGCACTGCACCGGCTCAGGCACCCGCGCGGTTGGCGCCTCCTGCTGACGCCTTGGCCCACTTTAACCACTCCATACGCCTGTTCCCAACAGCGGGAGGGTTCTTGTGACGGGATCACAACATTGTCAACTGGCCGTTAGAAGCACGTTGTTCGGCGTAATCGGGCAGATCTGACGCTATCGGTCAGCAGAAGGAATTCGATGGCGGGGCGGCGAAGATCACAGCGGGCCGCGGCGGGTGATACGACCGAGGCCGTGCCGGGACCCGGATTCGGGTGCCGGCACGGCCTCGTGAACGGGCCCGCCTTCGGGCTCGTTTTCAGATCACCGCGCCATGGGCACCGGTCGCCGCGCCATTGGCGCAGGTCACCGGGCCCGCGGCTGCGATCACTGCGTCTGCGGCTTCTCGGCGTCGTGGACGTCCAGGGACGGGCCCGCCGAGAGCAGGCTGGACCAGGCGTTCAGGATCGCCGGCGGGTGCGCGCCCTTGTAGCCGAGGTGGAGCTGCGCCTGGTCGCGCTCCTCCTTGTCGCTGCCGGCCTTGTCGCTGTTGTCGTTGCCCTTCGGCACGTGGTAGCGCAGACCGGTGTCGGTGACGAGGAAGAGGCTGCCGTCCTTCTGGGCGCCGGTGCCCACCTGCTGGTAGAGCAGGCCGCTGCCGGGCGTGACGTACGCGGAGGAGCCGGACGCGATCTTGGCCGGGTAGTCCTGGCCGATCCAGGTCCCCATGTTGGGCACGCCGTTGGGGTATCCGAGGAGCTTGCCGGTGCCGTCCGGGGTGTCCGTGTTGGTGCCCTGGTAGACGCTGCAGGACACGCCGTTCTTGGCGGGCGAGGTCAGACCGCCGGTCTGTGACCCCTTGGAGAAGTCGTTGGCCTGGTCCACGACCTCCGTCGGCCAGGGCATCGGGATCTCGGTACTGGGGATGGTGCCGAGCCACTCCTTGGCCTTGGAGCTGCCCTCACTGGGCACCGGATGGATGTCGGTGGTGGGCAGCGTCGTGGCCTGCAGCTCGTCGTCGGTGTGGCCCAGGTCCGTCGCGTTCTGTCCGGTCATGAGGATCTTGGCGACGAAGTTCGACACCTTCAGGACGCCCTCCGGCGTCACCGCGTACTTCTCGCCGGAGCTGTTCTGGACGACCGTGCCGATCTTGTTCAGCCTGGCCGGAACCCCGTTGTCCGACCGCTGCTTGCCCGCCATTCCGGGGAAGGTCAGCATGCTGATCGGAATCGGGCTCTTGATGACGGTGTTCATCCAGTCCTCGGTGACGTCCTGCGCCTCGGCCTCGCCGAAGATGACGTTCCGGATCTGGCTGGTGTCACCCTGAGGCGCATTCTTGGCGACCTTCAGCGCGTTGGGCTTCGAACTGAACGGGAAGGCGACGCCGTACTGATCGACGAGCCAGTAGGCGCCGTCGGGGTCGCGCACATACAGCGCCTGGTGCAGGTCGAGCTTGCCCTTGTCCTCGACGAGCTGCTTGTCCTTGCCGCCCAGGACGAACACCGCCTGCTGCGGCTTGCTCTTGGTGCCGCTGCCGGGGCGGTTGCAGACCGCCCAGGTCTTGGGCTTGTTGGCCTCGGGCGCGCTGGGCAGGCGGTCGGGCGCGTACGGAATGCCGACGGCCGGGCCGTGCGCGAGCTTGCCGTCCAGCTCGGATTCCTTGACCTTGACGACCTGGTACTTCGGGTCGAGGAGCAATTTGGCCGAGGCGAGGTTCAGTACGGGGTGGAGCAGTTTCTGGTTTTTGCCGTTTGCGTCCTTGCTGTTCAGGACGACATACCGCGTGGTGGATTCGCCACCGACGATGACGTTCTTCCCCACCTCGTCCCACCCCTGGGGTGCAACGGGCTTGAGAATGCCGCATGCCCCGAATCCCACCAGGATCAGAACCCCCACCAGCACACTCGGCAACACCGCCTTCAGCGGCTTCGGCGCACTCTCGATCGAGCCGTTCGGCAGCGGCTTAAGGAATGCGGCATTCGTTCGCTTTCGTGCGAACGAATACGCATTCAGCTCGTCCCGACGTGATGCCATTGTTGCTTTCTCTCCCCGCCTGTCGGATCCACCATCGACCGCACCCGGCACTCACGCCGTAGCGCCCTCTACTATGCCGTGTGTCGATCGACCCGTACGGTACGGGTGCCACCTTCCAACGCACCAGTCTCAGCGGCGGCCCATACGCCCAGAGGCCACACCACCAGTAGAGGAGCAGGCCGGGGGATGTCCAGCGCCACCAGGGCTCGACGCCGCAATGGGCGGCAACAGCAGCAACAGCCTTCCGCTGCACCGCAATACGCGGGCCAAAACGGTACAGCTTCGGGCAATAGAGGAAATGGCGGCCAGGGTTCTGCCCCCCGCCCTTCCGGTCCGGTGGCGCCGCGGTTGCGGCAACAGGCCGGAAACATCGGCGGTGTTCGCGTACAGCAGCTGGCGATTATCGAAATCGCCCTGGCGCTGGTGCTGGTGGGATGGTCGATCCATCCGGCCGCGCTGACCGCCGCCGTCGTCGTGGCGGCGGTGCTCGTCATCTTCGCGCTCGGCCGGCGGCGTAAGATTCCGCTTCCGGAGTGGATCACGACCGTCAGGGCCATGAAGCGCCGCGGCAAGAACGGCAGTTCGGCGGCGGCCGCGACGCAGGGCGTCGACCCCGCGTTCGCGCCGGTGGTGGAGTGCGATCCGGCGCTGCGGACCTACGAGTACACCGACGCCGAGCAGCGCACCATCGGATTCGTCGGCGACGGCACGTTCCTGACGGCCATCGTGCAGGTGGACGCCCGTGACGAGCCGCTGCGCCCGCAGCGCGGCAGCCACATGCTCCCGCTGAACGTGCTGCACACCGCGCTCGACATCGAGGACATCCACCTCGAATCGGTGCAGTTCGTGCAGTACACCCAGCCCGCGCCGGCGCCGCACCTGCCCGAACAGGCCGTGGCCGCCCGCTCGTACGCCCCGCTCCAGGCCCAGGCCCAGACGCCCGCCCTGCAGTTGACGTGGATCGCGCTCAAGCTCGACCCCGAGCTGTGCGCGGAGGCGATCGAGGCGCGCGGCGGCGGGATGGACGGTGCCCAGCGTTCGCTGCTGCGCGCCGCCGACCAACTCGTCAGCCGGCTCACCGCCCACGGCGTGCGCGCCCGGGTGCTCGCCGAGCGCGAGGTCGTGGCCGCGATCGGTACCGCGGTCTGTGTCAGCCCGCGGGCCGCCAACGGCGCGATGGGACGGGACGGCCGGGCCGCCCGCCGCACCCAGGAGACGTCCCGCGCCTGGCGCTGCGACGACCGCTGGCACTCGACCTACTGGATCGGCCGGTGGCCCCAACTGGGCCAGGGCGGCGCGCCGTTGGCTGCCGTCACCCAGCTGCTGACCAGCACCGCGGCGATGGCCAGCACCTTCTCCCTGACCGCCACGCACGGCGGCGGCCGCGCCCCGGCCATCTCCGGCTACGTCCGTCTGTCGACCCGCAGTGAGAACGAACTCTCGGCCGCCCAGAACGAGCTGGAGCGCCGTTCCGGTTCGGTGAAGGTCGGGCTCGTACGGCTCGACCGGGAACAGCTGCCCGGCGTGCTGGCCACGCTTCCCCTCGGAGGTACCCGCTGATGGCCACTCCCACCTATCAGCCCCGTGTCAACGTCAGCGGCAACGGCTGGCGCAACCCCCCGATCGGGGGGCCGGAATCCGGCAGCGGCCGTCGGCTCTCGCACCAGCCGCGCCCGGACGAGGAGGAGTCGGGTCCGACCGGCCCGCGGCCGAAGCCCGGCTTCGGGCTGCGCGGCCCGCGGCGCAGCCCGCATGTACTGACCGCCGAGTCGCTCGGTGCGCTGACCCTGCCGGTCGGCGACGACGGCGTGATCATCGGCATCGACCCGCAGAACCAGCCGGCCGTGCTGAGCATGCTGCGGCCGGCGCCGGTCGAGATCGCGCTGGTCGGCAGCATGTGGATGGCGCAGGTGCTGGCGCTGCGCACGGTCGCCACCGGCGCCCGCGTCGCGGTGGAGACCGCCCGGCCGCACGCCTGGAGTCAGATGGCGCAGGCAGCGGGCGGCGGGCAGCAGTGTGTGTCGATCCATGAGGTGCGCCAGATCGCGCCGCAGGGACCGTCGGTTTCCAGCCCGGTGCTCGTCATCCGCGACATGGGTGCGCGGCCGCCGCGCAATCAGCTCGCCCCGGGCCCCTGGCAGTCGGTGCTGACCGTGCTGCCCTTCCTCGGGCCGCGCTCGCCGCAGATGCTGGGGCGGGCCGATCTGGTCGGTCTGCAGCGGCTCTCGCCCGAGGAGGCGGAGGTCGTGACGCGGATCATGCGACTGCCGGAGCAGGTCGGCGCGGTGCTGCCGACGCTCAGCGACAACGCCATGCTGTGGTGTTCGCGGGACGGCCACCAGTTCGTCATGACCCAGCCCACCGAGGCGGAGACCAACCTGCTCGGCGGCCCGCGCCGGATGGACTGACCTTCACCTGCCGGCCGGTCGGCCGCGGGCATTTCCTACGGGCGCATCCACGGGTGCGCCCGTAGGTGTGCCGACCGGGCCGGAAGACGACAAGCAACATGACACCGACTGCCGTTATGGGCCGACTCTTGATTAGGCTGTGCGGAGAGCCGCCAGAGCACCCGCACCGGCCGCCGACACGGGGATGGAGACAGTTAGTGTTGGCACAACCCCGGGTGGTGTGTTCCGACTTCCGCTACATCCGATCGATCCGCCTGTATCCGGTCCTGCCGTTCAGGTGCGTTGCAGTACACCAGGAGGCACAGTGAACGAGCAGGAGGCTTTCCGCCCGGACGGGAACGATCCTGACGACGACCAGTCCGAGTTCGACCTGACCGGCGAGTTCAAGATCGACTTTGCCGCGCCGGCCTGGTATGCGAGCAACGACACCAGTGGAGGCGGCGCGGGTGCCGCGGCCTCCCCTGCTGCCCCTCCTGCGTCTTCCCCCGCCACCCCACCCGTTGCGCCTCCCCCGACGGGCCAGCCTCTCCAGGGCCCCCCTCAGGGCGCTCCGGGAGTACCTCAGCAAGGCGCCCCCGGCCCCTCCGCCCCCGCGCCCGCCGAGGCGGCGCCGCCCGGGTTCCCGACGCTGCGCCCCCAGGACGCGGGCGGCGCGGCTCCGGCCGCCACTCCCCCGGCACAGCCGGTCGCCGCCGCTGAGGCGCCCGCCGGCCCGGCCGCGGATGCCGATGCCGCCGCGGCCAATGTGCGTGCGGGCAGTGGTGTCGACCCGTCGGCCTCCCTGTGGGATGACGACGAGGACGACGAGCCGGCGACGCCCTCGGCCGAGCCGGAGGCCGCTGCTCCGCAGCCGGAAGCGGCCGGTCCCGCTGCCGCGAGCCCCGCTCCGGCCCCCGAGGCGCCCGCGCCCGAGGCCGCAGCTCCGGTCGCCCCGCAGGCCGCACCGCCCGTCCAGGCCCAGCAGCAGCCTCAGCCGCAGCAGGCACCGCAGGCCGCGCCGCAGCAGGGCGCTCCTCAGCAGGGCGCTCCCCAGCAGGGGGCTCCCTGGGCCGGCGCCCCGGGCGTCGGGCAGCAAGCCGCGCCCCAGCAGGGTGCGTTGCCGCCGCTGCCGCCGGAGTTCGCGCCCGCGGACCCCCGCGCCGCCCAGGCCCAGCCGCAGCAGGCCCAGCCGCAGCAACAGCCCGTGCCACAGCAGCCGCAGCAGGGCCAGCCGCAGGCTCCCGCCCCGCACCCGCAGGCCGGCTACCCCCAGCAGGGACAGCACCCGCAGGCGGCGCAGCAGCAGGGCGGTTATCCGCAACAGCAGCAGCACGCGGCGGCCGCGCAGCAGCAACAGCCACAACAGCAACAGCAGCCCGGCTACGGCTACCCCCAGCCCGGTTACGGCTACCCCCAGCAGGGGCAGCCGCAGCAGGCCCCGCAGCACCCCAACGCGGCCGCGCAGCAGGCCGGTTACGGCTATCCGCAGGCCGGCGCCCAGGGCTACCCGCAGCAGGGCCGGCAGGGCGGATACGACCAGCAGCAGGCGGCCCAGCAGGCCGCGCAGGCACAACAGGCCGCACAGGCCCAGCAGGCGGCCGCACAGCAGGCCGCTCAGCAGGCACAGCATGCCCAGGCACAGCAGGCGCAGCACGCCCAACAGGCGCCGCAGGCCCCGCACCAGCCGCTCCCCGGGCAGCAGGGCGACCCGAACGCCGCGGCGAACTACGCGACGTACTCCCAGCCCGGCCAGCAGCAGCCCCAGCAGCGTGCCGCTCCCGGCGCGCCGCTCGGCTACAGCGCCGCCGTCGAGCTGACGTCCGACCGACTGCTGCGCAATCAGCCCAAGAAGCGGAAGCCGGGCGCCAACGCCCAGCCCTCCAAGTTCAAGCTGGGTGCGAAGAAGGAAGAGGCGGAGCGCCAGCAGAAGCTCCAGCTCATCCGGACTCCGGTGATGTCCTGCTACCGCATCGCGGTGATCAGCCTCAAGGGCGGCGTCGGCAAGACCACGACGACCACCGCGCTGGGCTCCACGCTCGCGTCCGAGCGGCAGGACAAGATCCTGGCGATCGACGCGAACCCTGACGCCGGCACGCTCGGCCGACGGGTCCGCCGCGAGACCGGCGCGACCATCCGTGACCTGGTGCACGCGATCCCGCATCTGCACAGCTACATGGACATCCGCCGGTTCACCTCGCAGGCCCCCTCCGGTCTGGAGATCCTCGCCAACGACGTCGACCCGGCCGTCTCGACGACCTTCAACGACGACGACTACCGGCGCGCGATCGACATCCTCGGCAAGCAGTACCCGATCATCCTCACCGACTCGGGTACGGGTCTGCTCTACAGCGCGATGCGCGGAGTCCTCGACCTCGCCGACCAGTTGATCATCATCTCCACGCCCTCCGTGGACGGCGCGAGCAGTGCCAGCACCACCCTGGACTGGCTGTCCGCACACGGCTACGCCGACCTGGTGCAGCGCGGTATCACCGTCATCTCGGGTGTCCGCGAGACCGGCAAGATGATCAAGATCGACGACATCGTGTCGCACTTCGAGACCCGCTGCCGTGGTGTGGTCGTCGTCCCCTTCGACGAGCATCTCGCCGCCGGTGCCGAGGTCGACCTCGACATGATGCGGCCCAAGACCCGCGAGGCGTACTTCAACCTCTCCGCCCTGGTGGCCGAGGACTTCGCGCGGGCGCAGCAGGCGCAGGGCTGGGGCGACCCGAACGCCCAGCAGATGGGGCAGCAGCCGATGGGCGATCCGTACGCCCAGCAGCAGTACGCCCCGCAGCAGGGCCAGGGACAGCCGCCGCAGCAGCAGCCCCAGCAGCAGCCGACCGGCTATCCGCCCCAGCAGGGCGGCTGGACCCAGCAGCCGCAGCAGCCGCCGGCCCACTGGCAGCAGCAACAGCCCGCTCCCGACGCCCCGCAGCATCCGGCGCCGGACGCACCGGAGCAGCCAGGGCTCGCACCGGGCTGGCAGCAGCAGCCGCCTCCGCAGTGAGCGGCTGACGGCGGTCCGCACGCAAACGGGGCAGGGCCCGGCACGAAAGTGCCGGGCCCTGCCCCGTTGGTCAACTCCCCGCCGCGGCCGCTCAGGTGGCGGCGGCGATCAGCCCGCGGGCCTGCTTCACATCGATGGCCATCCGCTCCAGCAGGGCGTCGAGCGTGTCGAACTTCTCCTGGCCGCGGATGTACGCGAGGAAGTCCACGGCGACGTGCAGCCCGTACAGATCGAGGCCGATCCGGTCGATGGCGTATGCCTCGACCGTGCGCGCCTTGCCGTCGAACTGCGGGTTGGTGCCGACCGAGATGGCCGCCGGCATCGCCTCGCCCTCGACGTGCAGCAATCCCGCGTACACGCCGTCCGCCGGGATCGCGGTGTGCGGCAGGGTCTCCACGTTGGCCGTGGGGAAGCCCAGTTCGCGTCCGCGCTGCGCGCCCCGGACGACGATGCCCTCGACGCGGTGCGGCCGTCCCAGGACCTCCATCGCCCCGGCCACGTCGCCGTCCGCGACCAGGCGGCGGGTGAGCGTGGAGGAGAACGGCTCGCCGCCGCCCGCCGCCCCGCGTTCGTAGAGGTCGATGACCTCGACGGTGTAGCCGTAGGTGCCGCCGAGCTCGGCGAGCGTGTCGACATTGCCGGTGGCCTTGTGCCCGAAGCGGAAGTTGGGGCCCTCGACGACGAGCTGTGCGTGCAGCTTGTCGGCCAGCACCTTGACCACGAAGTCGGCCGGCGCCAGCTTCGAGAATTCCTTGGTGAAGGGGAGGATCAGCACCGCGTCCACGCCCAGCTCGGCCATCAGTTCCGCGCGCCGGTGGTGCGGGGCGAGCAGCGGCGGGTGGGTGCCGGGGCGGACGACCTCGCTCGGGTGCGGGTCGAAGGTGACGACCACGGCGGGGATTCCCAGCTCGCGGGCGCGGGCCACCGCCTTGCCGATGATCAATTGGTGACCGCGGTGCACACCGTCGTACGAGCCGATGGTGACGACGCTGCGTCCCCAGCCCTCGGGGATGTCCTCCAAGCCACGCCAGCGCTGCACTGTGCCCGCTCCTCGCCCGAACTCTTGTCTGTCCACACTGTCCATACCGTTCACCACGCCGGGTCGGCATGACGCAGGTCTAAGACTGCCATGCCGGGAGTGAAGCTTCGCGCGAAGGGTGGCCTCGCTTCCGTTGCGCGGGCCATCTGTCCGGGGAAGCGGCGGGGACGCGGGCAGCAGACCGGCCGCGGCAGGTCAGATGCCGCATCCCGCGAGGGTGGCGCGGGCGCCGGGCCCCACCACCGCGGCCCACTCCCCCGGCTGCGCCGCCACCCACTCCCGCACCCGGCGCGCGAAGCCCGGCACCTCCTGTCCCAGCTCCACCAGGCGCCGGTCGAAGAGGGCGGCCCCCTCGGGTGTGCGGACCAGCAGCATGCCCGTGCGGTGCACCAGCTCCCGGGTACGGTCCTCCGGCCGCCGTCCGGCGCCTTCCGCGGCCGCCCGCAACACCGCTTCCAGCACCCGCGTCTCCTGGCCGGACGGGCCGCCGTGCGAGGTCCTGCCGCCGTGTGCGGGCCGCGGCGCGTCGTACTCCTCGCTCGCCAGCAACACGTCCAGCAGCTCGCGGCGCAACGGCGCCGACCCCTCGCACCCGGCGTCGGCCAGCACGGGCGCCAGCGCGCACCGCACCGGCGCCGGGTGCCGGGTCAGCAGCTCCACGACGAGCGGGCGGAGCACCGTACGGGCCCCGGCACCCTGCGCGAGCCGCCGGTCGACGAATTCGGCGACCGGCCGCGCGGCGTCGTCCGGCCAGTGCTCGGCGTACGCGCGAACGACTTCGGCGGCGCGGGCGGCGAGAGAGGTCGGCTCGGCCGGCACGGACGGTGACTCCGGGCCGCCGGCATCGGCGAGCACGCGGAGCAGCGCGGACACCGCCTCCGGGCTGTCACCTCCGAGCAGCCGGGTCCGGAAGGCCCCGAGCACGGTCTCCGGGTGCGTCACCAGTGCGGCGGCGAACGCCTCCGGCGGCAACCCCGGGTCGCCCGCGAGGAAGCGGGCCAGCGCCCGGTCCAGGAACGGTGACCGGGCGGTCGGATCCCCGATCAGCAGGGCGAGCGCGGGGCCGTGCAGATCTCCGTCGGCGGTGCGGGAGAGGAGGGTGAGGGCGGCCTGCCGCAGCAGGGCCCGGTCGGCGTCGCCGGTGGCGTACGGAGCGACGCGCAGGCCGTTGGGCGCGGCGGCGGCACGGCGCTGGGGACTCCCGTCGCGCGCCCACCGGTCCGCGGCCCGGCACACCGCCGACGGCTCGTCCTCGGCGAGCGCCTCCAGCAGCTCCACCGCCTTCGGGTGCGCGGTGTCGATCAGCGCGTCGGTGAGGTCGTCCAGGGCCTGCCGGCGATGGGTGTGCAGCAGGGCCTGTGCGGCGGACGCGACGGTGATCCCGCGGGGCGCGGCGCCTGCGGGACGGTCGGTACGGGGCGGGCGGTCGGCGGTGGGGGCGGCGAGCTGGAGGGGGCGGGTGTCGTCGAACCAGGCGCACAGCAGCGGCTGCACCCGCTCAGGATCCGCCCGCAACAGCTCCGCCGCGGTGTCCAGAAACCGCATGGACCGGGGTCGCGCACCGGCCTGCTGGACGGGGGCGGGAGTGGTGGATGCGGTGGGTTCGGGGGCAGGTACGTCCCCGGCGCCGGGCGCGGAATCCGGCGCCCGCGAGCTGACCCGCGCCGGCTCGGCGGCGCCCACGGCGGCAGGGGCCGGGGGCGACGACGACGGCTCCAAAGGGCCCGATGACTGTGACGGCCGCGACGGGGGCGCCGGCTGCGAGGGCTCCGCCGGGCGCGTGGATGCGTACCCGGACGCGGGCTCCGGCCGGGACCCGTCAGCCGTGTGGACGCGTACCTGCGGCGGCTGCGCGAACGGGCGGGCGCGCCGTCCGCTGCGCGGCGCGGACGGGCCGGGGGCGGATGACGGCCCGGGAGCGGACGACGGGCCGGTGGACGCGCCGGGGAACGGCGGGCCCGGCGCATCGGAGCCGACCGCGGAGGCGCCAGAGGGACGGCCCGCCGCGCCGGACGGCAACGCCCTGGGCGCCCCCGGGGCCCCCGCGGCCTCCAAGCCCCCCGCGGCCCGCTCGGCCGCCTTCGGCTTCGCTTCGGGGGAGGTGCGGGGCGGGTGGATCCGGCCGCTCAGGCGCGGGGACTCGCGGTGCCCGGGTCCCGGCCTGTCGGGCCGCGGTGAAGCCGTCACGGTCCGGGGGCCGTCCGCCGGCAGCAGACGGCGCAACAGGTCCATCCGGCACGCGTCGGACAGCGGCAGCCGCCGCCAGAACCCCGGCCCGAACGAGTCCAGGCCGGTGCGCTCGAACCCGCCCAGATCGACGGACCGTTCCGTGATCCGGTCGGCGAGCAGCCGCAGCACTCCGGTGTACGGCGTCGCATCGGGCACGCGGAGCAGCACCTCACCGAGGAGCCGCGAGGCCCACCACCGGTCGTCCTCGTACGCCGCCGGGGCCGGCGCGGGCACCGTCGCCGCCGACACCAACTCCGCCAGCCTGCGCGTCAGTTGGACCGTTCCCTCGCGCCGCGCGAGGAGCAGCAGCGCCTGCACGACCGGCCCGATGCGAAACCCCGGCACAGGGAGGGCCGCGGTAACCGGCGCTCCGAAGGGCGCTCCGCCCGACCCTCTGACCTGCTCCCCAGTACCGCCCGCCGCCACTGCCTCATCCATGAGCGCCCCCGTGAGCGCCTCGGCCAGGGCGTCGTCGGCGACACCCGACAAACCGGCCGGCGGGAGCGTCGACGGGGTGCCCGACCACCCGGCGCCGAGCGACGGCAGCCACCCACTCCCCCCGCCGTCCACCGTCCGCTCCTTCCGGCCGTGCACCAGGACGAACAGCGCCGCGTCGAGGTCGAGGCGGGCGCCCTGCAGCCACTCCGCGAACTCCTCGTGGGCGAAGCGGTATCCGGTGCCGGCCGGGACCAGCAGTCCTTCGGTGAGCACCGCGGAGGCCCAGCCCGGCCCCGCGGGGAAGACCTCCTCGAAGGAGTGGCGGTCCAGCTCGCCCTGACCGGGGCCGAGACAGCGGCGGGCCGCCTCGTGCACCTGCCCCGCGACCCGGGCCGCGAGCCGTCGCACGGCGGCGCCGCGCAGCTCCGGGCGGTGCGCGGCGGCGATCCGGACGGCGATACGCAGACAGACCAGGTCCAGATAGGCGCCGAAGATGTCGTGCCGGTCGGGCGACCCGGTGGCATCCGGCCCGTCATCCTCCCCCTCCTCCTGGCCGAGGGCGTCCGCCGCGCCCTTGGGGAGGGCCGCCCGGACCTCCGCGAGCAGGCGCAGCGCCAGCGGATGACAGGCGTCCGCCGCGGCCTGCGCGCCGATGGTCAGGCCGTAACGGGCACGGGCGCGCTCCGCCTGCGCGTCCGGAAGGTCGCCGAGCCGTACGCAGGCGGGCGGCGCCCCGGCCCCCACACCGTCCGACGGACCTCCCGCACCCGGCGTCAGCCACCGGTCGTGCGGATGCCCGGGGTCCTGCGGGTGATGCAGCAGACCGGGCGGAAAGAGCGCTCCGGCCCGTTCCCAGTACTCCGGGCGGCAGGCGACGACGAGCCGGGCACCGGCCGCCCGCAGCCACCGGGCCGTCGCCCCGGTCCAGGCGGCGAGGTCGCGCGCCAGCGCGGGCGGCATCTCCTCCGGCCCGTCCAGCAGCAGATACAGCGGTCGCCCCGCCGCTTCGGCCAGCCGCGCCACACCGTCGGGGGTGGCGTCCGTGGCATCCCCTGCCGTCCGGCCGGACGCGGCGACGCTCCGCCCGGCGGAGCGCAGCGCACGGGCAACCGCCGGGCGTACGCCGTCGTCACCGGACCGCAGGTCCGCGCCGCGCAGCCAGAGGGTCGGGGCAGGCGCCTCGCCCTGGGCGCGGCGGGCGGCAAGGGCGGCCAGCTCCGTGCTGCGCCCCGTCCCCGGGAACCCCACGAGCCCCAGCACCGACGCCGGCTCCCTCCGCACACCCCCGGCCCCGGCCGGCCCTTCTCCCTCCCCCTCCCCCGGCCCGCCGAAGCGCGCGAACTCCCGCACCACCTCGGGCCGTTCGACCGGTTCGCGCCACAGCCGGGGCCGCGCCGCGGACCCCACGGACATCGCGGTGAGCTGGAGCACGCCCGCAAGATTCAGCTCGGTCCCGAAGGCGGGGACGGTCGCGGCATTACGGTCCAGGAGTTCGGCCAGCGCGCCCCGCGGGTCCGCCGCGGCCACCGCGCGCAGCGGAACGGCGAAGCCACCGGCCCGTCGGCCGGTGTGCAGGGACGTGCCCAAGACGGCCAGCACCGCGCCCGTCCGCGCGTCCAGCACCGGCCCGCCGGCCGCCTGACCGCCCAGCCGCAACGCCTCCCGGCCGTCGGCGCAGAGCGCCAACTCCACGGTTTCGTCGAGGAGATGGAAGAGATCGGTCGCGGTGTACGTCACGCCCCGGCCGACGCCGACGACCGTGCCGTCGAGCCAGCCGTCCGCCCGGAGCCGTACCCCTGCGCCTGCCTCCGGCCGGGCCGCGGCGATGGGCAGTGGCGAGAGCAGCGGAAACCCGAGCCCTTCGGTGCGTACGAGGGCGAGATCGGCCTCCGGAAAGGGGGTGACGGCAGCGGCGTCGACCAGCTGGACCCGCTCGGCGCCAGGTGGCGCGGCACCGCCGAACGCGTCCCCGAATCCGCCGTCGCCCATGGGCTGCAGCACCAGCCGCGCCAGCCCGTCCACCGCTTCGTGGCTGGTCACCACCGTGCCGTGGTGGTCCGCGAGAAAGCCTGTGCCGCGCGGCCGGCCCGCCAGGTCGCGGATGCGCACCAGCGCCCTGTCCGCATCGGCATCCAGCAACGCCATCGCCGATCCTCCCCGCCGGTCCCCGTCCTGTGCGACGGTAATCAGCCAAAGATCGTCTGGACAGCGATCTCCTCGAACGCGCCCCCGTCCACGCCTTGATTCACTCCGAGCGCCTGCCCAAATGAGTGAATCGGCGGGGCGCGATGGACAGAGTCAGAGGGAGGGGGATGGTGGAGCGCGGGAGCAGACCCTCGGCGCCCGTCCGAGCGGCCCGCGTTCCACCACCTTCACCGAACCGAGCCGCCCCCGCCCCGCTGCCCTATCTGCCCTGTGCCCCGCCGCCGCTACGACAAGGGCCGGGCCCGGAGCGATGTCCCGCTCCGGGCCCGGCCACGGCCGTCGTGCGGCCCGCCTCAGGCGAACACCGCCAGGCTCTTGGCCTTGCCGCCCTGGTTCTCCACCAGCGCCAGGAACGTGCCGTCCGGCCCGAAGGCCGCGACGGGTCCCTCGGCGTCGAAGCGCGGCATCGGGATCCGTGCGCCGTTCAGCAGCAGCCGCACCTGCGTCTCGGCGACGTCCCAGCGGGTGAAGGCGGCCGCGGCCGCCTCCCCCACCGGCATGACCGGCAGGCCGTCGCCCTCGGTGTCGTCCACCGCCGCCTGGAGCTGTTCGAGCGTGCGCGCCCGGTCCAGCTTGTAGGGGCCGACCCGGGTGCGGCGCAGCGCGGTCAGATGGCCGCCGACGCCGAGCCCGGCGCCGAGGTCCCGGGCCAGCGCGCGGATGTACGTGCCGGACGAGCACTCGACGGAGACCAGCAGGTCCGTCACCGGCGTGCCGTCCTCGGCCTCCGACTCGTGGGCGGAGTGCACCAGGAACGAGGAGATGGTGACCGGCCGGGCCGGGATCTCCACGTCCTCGCCGTCGCGCACCCGCGAGTACGAGCGCTTGCCGTCGATCTTGATGGCGCTGACCTTCGACGGCACCTGCATGATCGCGCCGGACAGCTCGGCGACACCGGCGTCGATGTCCTCGCGCGCCAGGCCGTGCGCCGCCTTGGACGCGATGAGGTCGCCCTCGGCGTCGTCGGTGATCGTCGACTGCCCGAGCCGGATCGTGCCGACGTACTCCTTCTCCGTCAGCGCCAGATGCCCGAGCAGCTTCGTCGCCCGCTCGATGCCCAGGACGAGGACGCCCGTGGCCATCGGGTCGAGCGTGCCCGCGTGCCCGACCCGGCGGGTGCGGGCCATGCCTCGCATCTTCGCCACGATGTCGTGCGAAGTGAAGCCGGACGGCTTGTCGACGATGACAAGTCCGCCCGGCTTGTTGCTCTCACGCTTCATTCTGCGGCTGCGCCCTCGTCGTCCTCGTCGTCCTCGCCCGGCTTGCGGTACGGGTCGGCCTCGCCGGCGTACGCGGCGCCCGAGGACACCTCACGCACCTTGGCGTCCGACGCCCGCGCCTTGTCGAGGAGGTTCTCGATCGTCTTGGCGTTCTCCGGCAGCGCGTCCGCGACGAACGCCAGGGTCGGCGTGAACTTCGTGCCCGCCGCCGCCCCGACCGCGGAGCGCAGGATGCCCTTGGCGCTCTCCAGTCCGGCAGCGGCGCTGGCACGGTCCTCGTCGTCGCCGTAGACCGTGTAGAAGACCGTGGCCTCCCGCAGGTCGCCGGTGACCCGGGTGTCCGTGATGGTCACGTGCGTACCGAGCCGCGGGTCCTTGATTCCGCGCTGCAGCTTCTGGGCGACCACCTCCCGGATGAGGTCTGCCAGCTTCTTCGCCCGCGCATTGTCGGCCACTGGTCCGTCTCCTTCTTGTCTTCCACAATTGTGCTTCCACCGGCGACGATCCGCCCGGTTTCCTTTTCCGGATCAGTCGTCGTCGCCGTGCAGCCGCCGTCGTACCGACAGCAGCTCGACTTCGGGCCGTGCGGCGACCAGGCGCTCGCAGCGGTCCATGACATCGGTGAGATGCCCCGCGTCCCCGGAAACCGCCGCCAGACCGATCGTGGCCCGGCGGTGCAGATCCTGGTCCCCGACCTCCGCGACGCTCACCGCGTACTTGCGGTGCAGCTCGGCGACGATCGGACGGACGACGGAACGCTTCTCCTTCAGCGACCGTACGTCGCCGAGAAGCAGGTCAAAGGACAGTGTCCCTACATACATGCACAACGGGTCAAGCCACCCGTGGGGCCTTGGGGTCACCCCCCAGCGACGGCTGGGAGGGTACGAGTCCTTCGCACCGTACACGGAACGGCCGGGGCCGATCGACGGAGTTTACGCTCCGCCGACCGGCCCCGGTCAGTCGCTACGTGATCAGCCGCGCGGCTTCTCGCGCATCTCGTACGTCGCGATGACGTCGTCGATCTTGATGTCGTTGAAGTTTCCGAGGTTGATACCGCCCTCGAAGCCTTCGCGGATCTCGGTGACGTCGTCCTTGAAGCGGCGCAGACCCTGGATGTTGAGGTCCTCCGCGATGACCTTGCCATCGCGGACCAGACGGGCCTTGGTGTTGCGCTTGACCTCGCCGGAGCGGATGAGCACACCTGCGATGTTGCCGAGCTTGGACGAGCGGAAGATCTCGCGGATCTCCGCGGTACCGAGCTCGACCTCCTCGTACTCCGGCTTCAGCATGCCCTTCAGGGCCGCCTCGATCTCCTCGATCGCCTGGTAGATGACCGAGTAGTACCGGACGTCGACGCCCTCGCGGTCGGCCATCTGCGTGGCACGGCCTTCGGCACGCACGTTGAAGCCGATGACGATCGCGTCGGAGCCGGACGCCAGGTTGATGTCGGACTCGGTGACCGCACCGACGCCGCGGTGCAGCACCCGGATGTCGACCTCTTCGCCGACGTCGAGCTGGAGCAGCGAGGACTCGAGAGCCTCCACCGAACCGGACGCGTCGCCCTTGATGATGAGGTTGAGCTGCTGCACCTCGCCGGCCTTGAGCACCTTGTCGAGGTCCTCGAGGGACACCCGGCGGGTGCGCTTGGCGAAGGCGGCGTTGCGCTCGCGCGCCGCGCGCTTCTCGGCGATCTGACGGGCCGTACGGTCCTCGTCGACAACCAGGAAGTTGTCGCCGGCACCCGGGACGTTGGTCAGACCCAGGACCAGGACGGGGGTCGACGGACCCGCTTCCTCGACGTGGTTGCCCTTGTCGTCGAGCATCGCCCGGACTCGGCCGTACGCGTCACCGACGACCATCGTCTCGCCGACGCGCAGCGTGCCGCGCTGGACGAGGACGGTGGCCACGGCGCCGCGGCCGCGGTCGAGGTGTGCCTCGATCGCGATGCCCTGCGCGTCCTGCTCCGCGTTGGCGCGCAGGTCGAGCGAGGCGTCCGCGGTCAGGACCACGGCTTCGAGCAGCTGCTCGATGTTCAGGCCCTCACGAGCGGAGATGTCGACGAACATGGTGTCGCCGCCGTACTCCTCGGCCACCAGACCGAACTCGGTGAGCTGACCGCGCACCTTGGTCGGGTCGGCGCCCTCGACGTCGATCTTGTTGACCGCGACCACGATCGGCACGTCGGCCGCCTTGGCGTGGTTCAGCGCCTCGATCGTCTGCGGCATGACACCGTCGTTGGCCGCCACCACGAGGATCGCGATGTCGGTCGACTTGGCACCACGGGCACGCATGGCGGTGAACGCCTCGTGACCCGGGGTGTCGATGAAGGTGATCCGACGCTCTTCGTCGTTGACCTCGGTCGCGACCTGGTAGGCACCGATGTGCTGGGTGATGCCGCCGGCCTCGCCCGCGATGACGTTCGTCTTGCGGATCGCGTCGAGCAGTCGCGTCTTACCGTGGTCGACGTGACCCATGACGGTCACGACCGGCGGACGCGCGACGAGCATTTCCTCGCCGCCCTCGTTCTCACCGAAGTCGATGTCGAAGGACTCGAGAAGCTCGCGGTCCTCCTCCTCCGGGCTGACGATCTCGACGACGTAGTTCATCTCGTCGGCGAGCAGCTGGAGGGTCTCGTCGGTGACCGACTGGGTCGCGGTGACCATCTCACCCAGGTTCAGCATGACCTGGACGAGCGACGCCGGGTTGGCGTTGATCTTCTCGGCGAAGTCCGTCAGCGAGGCACCGCGCGACAGGCGAACCGTCGCACCGTTGCCACGGGGCAGCATGATGCCGCCCACCGACGGGGCCTGCATGGCCTCGTACTCCTGACGCCTCTGCCGCTTCGACTTGCGGCCACGACGCGCCGGACCGCCGGGACGGCCGAACGCACCCTGTGTGCCACCACGGCCACCGGGACCGCCGGGACGACCGGCGAAGCCGGGACGACCGCCGAAGCCGCCGCCACCACCGGGAGCACCCGGACGACCGGCGAAACCGCCGCCGCCACCCGGACGACCGCCGCCGCCACCGCCACCGGGACGACCGGCGAAACCGCCGCCGCCACCGGGACGACCGCCGCCGCCACCGGGCCGGCCGGCACCTGCGGGACCACGGCCACCGCCGCCACCGCCGGGGCCCGGACGCGGGCCGGCAGCGGGACGCTGCGGCATCATGCCCGGGTTGGGACGGTTACCACCGCCGCCGGGACGCGGAGCGCCACCGGGAGCCGCACCCTGCGGACGGGGCATCCCACCGGGGGTCGGACGGGCGCCGCCCTGACCCTGCGGACGGGGGCTGCCCTGGCCGCCCTGCGGACGCGGAGCGCCGCCGGGACCACCCTGGCCACCGGGACCACCCTGGCCACCGGGACGCGGGGCGCCACCGGGACGGGGGGCCTGCGGACGGGCCATGCCCGTGGAACCGCCGGACGTGAAGGGGTTGTTGCCCGGACGGGGACCGGACGGACGGGCACCGCCGGGGCGGCCGCCCTGACGGTCGCCACCGGGACGCGGAGCGTTACCGCGGCCCTGGCCGCCCTGAGCACCCTGGGCGGGCGCCGGACGGGCCGGACGCGGGCCGGGGGTGGCACCGGGACGGGGAGCCGACTGACCGGCGGCGGGAGCTGCCGGCGCGGACGGCGGAGCCTGGAACTCGGGCTGCGCGGGGGCGGCCGGAGCGGGCTTGGGTGCAGCGGCCTTGGGGGCCGGCGCGGGGCGCGGACCCGGCGTCGGGCCGGCTGCGGGAGTGCTCTTCGGGGCTTCCGGAGCCTCGGGCGCCTGCGGCGCCTCGGGGGCGGCCGGGGCCGGAGCCGCGGGGCCCGGCTTGGGCGCGCCCGGCTTCGGGGCAGCGGGACGTGCCGCCTGCGCCGGCGACGGGGACGGCTTTGCGGGGGCCGACTTGCGCGGCGCCGCGGGCTTGCCAGAGGCGCGGCCGTTGCCACTGCCTGCCTGGAAAGCGTCGGTCAACTTGCGAACAACCGGCGCCTCGATCGTCGAGGACGCCGAACGGACGAATTCACCAAGTTCTTGGAGCTTGGCCATGACGACCTTGCTCTCAACGCCGAACTCCTTGGCGAGTTCGTATACCCGGACCTTAGCCACTTCGCTCCTTCTAGGTCCGGGTTTGTCCACCGGACCGTCGCTACTTCATGGGCGTACTCATCGCGTACTCATCGAGTGCTCATCGCAATCTCGACCTACTTCCGACTCGCGAGGTACCTGGCCGCACGGTTTTCCGTGCGCTGTGCATTTCGTGCTGTGCGTTATTGCAGGGGCTGCTCTGTGTGCTCGACGAACTGGCGCAAGGCCGTCGCGTCGAACGGTCCCCGGGCCCGGTAGGCCCGGTTGAATGACCGGCGGCGAACCGCCAGGTCGAGGCAGACCAGTGTGGGGTGCACATAAGCACCCCGGCCGGGCAGCGTACCGCGAGGATCGGGGGTGCACTCACCTTCGATCACCACGATGCGCAGCAAATCGCCCTTGGCCGCTCGCTCCCGGCATCCCAGACAGGTTCGCTCAGGGCATGCGCGGGCATGCGTCCGGCCAGACACGCTTAAGTCTACCTCCCCGCGCCGACCTCACCCCGATGGGGTAAGGCCCGAACGGCTCTCAGAATTCCCGGCCGGCCGCCGCGGCACCACTTCTTTTCCGTGGGCCGCGGAGCCGCCGTGATGTTCAGTCCTGCGGTGCCTGCTGCTCGGTGTCCGGACGGATGTCGATCCGCCAGCCCGTGAGACGGGCGGCGAGCCGGGCATTCTGCCCTTCCTTGCCGATGGCCAGCGACAGCTGGTAGTCGGGCACCGTGACCCGGGCGGAGCGTGCCGCCAGGTCCACGACCTCGACCTTGCTGACCCGGGCCGGCGACAGGGCGTTCGCCACCAGGTCGGCCGGGTCGTCCGACCAGTCCACGATGTCGATCTTCTCGCCGTGCAGCTCGGCCATGACGGCACGCACGCGGCCGCCCATCGGGCCGATGCAGGCGCCCTTGGCGTTCAGCCCCGAGCGGGTGGAACGTACGGCGATCTTGGTGCGGTGACCGGCCTCGCGGGCGATGGCCGAGATCTCCACCGACCCGTCCGCGATCTCCGGGACCTCCATCGCGAACAGCTTCTTCACCAGGTTGGGGTGCGTACGCGACAGCGTCACCGACGGGCCGCGCACGCCCTTGGCCACCCGGACGACGTACGAGCGCAGGCGGGTGCCGTGCGTGTAGTCCTCACCGGGGACCTGCTCCTGCACCGGCAGCATGGCCTCCATCGGGCCGATGTCCACCAGGACGTTCTTCGGGTCCTTGCCCTGCTGGACGACGCCGGTGATGACATCGCCCTCACGCCCGGCGAACTCGCCGAAGGTGATCTCCTCCTCGGCGTCCCGCAGCCGCTGCAGGATGACCTGCTTGGCAGTGGTCGCCGCGATCCGCCCGAAACCGGAGGGGGTGTCGTCGAAGGCGCGGGGCTCGGCGCCCTCCTCCAGGTCCGCCGGGTCCTCCTTGGCCCACACCGTCACATGACCGGTGCTGCGGTCCAGCTCCACCCGCGCCTGACGGCGGCTGCCGTCGGTGCGGTGGTAGGCGATGAGGAGGGCCGACTCGATCGCCTCGACCAACAGGTCGAACGAGATCTCCTTCTCCCGCACCAAACCCCGCAGGGCACTCATGTCGATATCCACGGCTACGCCTCCTCCTTGTTCTCGTCGATCTTCTCGTCATGCTCCGCGTCGGGCTTGTCCGACTTGCGGTTGAATTCCAGCTCGACCCGCGCCTTGGCGATCTCGTCGAACGCGACCCGGCGGGCGGTCGGCTTACGGCCCTTGACGCCCGGCACTTCGAGGTCCAGGCCCTCGTCGTCCACGGTGATGATGCGCGCCACCAGCTCGCCCCCCTCGTGGAGTTGGGCCTTGATGAGGCGGCCGACGGCGCGGCGGTAGTGCCGCAGCTCGGTCAGCGGCCGGTCGGCGCCGGGCGAGGTGACCTCAAGGGTGTACGGGAGGCCGCCCATCACATCGGCATCGTCCAGGACCTGGGAGGCCTCGCGGCTCAGCTCGGCGCACTCGTCCAGCTGGACGCCCTCGTCGGAATCGACCACGATCCTCAGCACTCGCCGCTTGCCTGCGGGTGTCACCTCGATCTCTTCCAGATCCAGGTCTCGCGCGGCGACGAGCGGTTCAAGCAGTCCGCGCAGCCTCTCGCTCTGGGTCGTGCTCATCCGGGTGACTCCTCGGCCGCGTGTGCTGTTGTGGGATTGGTCGCGTGTCGGGTCAAAGCCTATCGGTTCCGGCGGGGTACTGACGATTCCGTGGTCCGTCACGGATACGCTCGCCTGCGGTGATCACTACGGAAGACCCCGGGAAGTGGAACGTGGCCCTCACACGCAGAAGGACCCTGCTGGCCGGTGCCGCCCTCGGGGGTGCGGCCCTGCTCGTCGGCTGCTCCGAGGATTCCGGCCCCGGCCGGACCGACCGCGACTTTGGTACCGAGCGGCTGCGCGCCGGGGCGGCGGACGACAGCACGGCCCTGCTGGCCCGCTACGACGCGACGCTGAGCGCGCACCCGGCGCTCGCCGGCCGGCTGCGGCCGCTGCGCTCCGAAGTCGCCCGGCACGTGCGGGCGTTCGCCGACGACGCGGATGCCCCCGCTCCTGGAGGTGGCGCGGGATCCGGCGGTCCGGCGCACCGTGCGGCGGGTGGGGCGGAGGTGCCGAAGGACGAGAAGGCGGCGCGTGCGTCGCTCGCCGAGGCGGAGCGCAAGCTCGCGGACGCCCGGACCAAGGCGCTGGTTGACGCCCCGCCGGAGGTGGCCCGGCTGCTCGCCTCGGTGGCGGCGTCCGGTGCGGCGCACGCGTATCTGCTGGCTGAGGGCGGGGCGTGACGGTGGCGTACGGGCCGCCGCGGGGCGGGCTGCCCGGGGGCGGGCCCTCGGGGTGCGGGCCGCGTGCCTGGGGCGGCCTGTGCCGGGGGTTCGGCCGGGGTGCGTGGGTGGGGGCCGGAGGGTCCGCACCGGGGCGTCTCCTCGACGCATGTGCCCTCGGCTACGTGCAGAAGTGGGCCCCCGTCCGGCACCTGTCGCTGCGGGGACTCCCCGGTACGGCCCCTCCGGCCCTACGTACACTCCCGACCGCCTCACCGCTCCACGACCGTCACCACAACACCAAGACACACGCAGCGCCTGGGGCCGCACAGGCACCCAGCCCCAGGGGCGCGCGCAGACCCACCCCCCGGGCCCGCACCTGCGAGCAGCGGCCCCGGCGCACGTCTCTCGTGTCCCTGGACGGTCATGGGCACGGCGGGAGAGTCGGCGACGGCGGACGGCCGGAGGGGGGCCGCCCCGGGGTGTCCCCGCAGCGACAGGTGCCAGACGCGGCCCCACCCATTCCACGTACCCGAGGGCACATGCGTCGAGGAGACACCCCGGGGCGGGCCCCCCCCCGCCCCCCCCCCCCCCCCCCCCCCCCCCCCCCCCCCCCCCCCCGGCCCCACCACCCACCAACCGAACCCACCCGACCCACGGACAGGGCGTACGACGAATGACGGCTGAGACGAGCGACGAGCTGGCGGCGGTGCAGGCGGCGCTGGCCGCCGAGCATGCGGCGGTGTACGGCTACGGCGTGGTCGGCGGGCGGGTCGCGGGCGACCACCGCAAGGAGGCGCAGGCCGCGTACGACGGCCACCGGGCGCAGCGCGACGCACTGCGGCGCACGGTGCGCGACCTCGGCGGAAAGCCGCACGCCGCGGCCGCCGCCTATGAACTGCCGTTCCCGGTACCGGACGCGGCCGCCGCGGCCCGGCTCGCGGCAGAGCTGGAGGACCGGCTGGCCGCCGTCTACGCGGACCTGGTGCGGGCCGGCGGTGCGGCCCGCCGCAAGGAGGCCGCGGCCGCGCTGCGGGCGGCGGCGGTGCGGGCGGTGCGCTGGCGGGGCAGCGGCGTAGCCTTCCCTGGGCTCGTGGAACGGGCCACGGCCGGCGCTCCGTCCGGCTCCCCGAGCGCGTCGGCGAACGCGCTCTGAACGACCGGCCGCCCCACGGCCACCGCCCCACGAAAGGGACAGCTCAAGCATGGCAACGGCACCCATCGAACTGCCGCAACGGTTGGTGAGCTCGCTGAGCGGCGATCAGGACAGTCCCGTACGGGTCTGGCTGGCCGCGCTGCCGGCAGTGGTTCAGCAGCGGCTGGACGCCTGGGAGCTGACGCTGGAGCGGGTGCACGCGCCGGGTGGCCGCAGCAGTCTGCTGGCGCTCGTACGGCAGCGGGACGGGTCGCCGGCGGCGCTGAAGTTCCCGGTGCCGGGGCGGGTTTCCGCGCACGAGGGTGCGGCGCTGCGGGTATGGGACGGCTGGGGTGCGGTGCGGCTGCTGCGGTCCGACGAAGCGAGTGGGGCGCTGCTGTTGGAGCGGTTGCAGGGCTCGGTGTCGCTGCGGTCGCTGCCGGAGGCGAAGGCGTTGCTGGAGGCGGCGGGTACGGCGCGGCGGCTGTGGGTCGAGCCCGGTGAGGGGCATCCCTTCGAGACGTTGTCGGGCCGTACCGAGGAGGCGGCGGAGTCGCTGCGGACGGCGGGTGCGCTGGTGGCGGCGGCCGGGCCGTTGGTGGACGAGGCGCTGGAGCTGCGGCGGGCGTTGCCGGCCGGGAGCACGGAGGCGGTCTTGCTGCACGGGGCGTTCCGGCAGGGAAAGGTACTGGCCGCCGAGCGGTCCCCGTGGCTGGCGATCGGGCCGGCGCCGGTGGTCGGCGAGCGTGCGTACGACCTGGCGGGTCTGGTGCTGGACCGTTTCGAGGATCTGGTGGCCGGTTCGGGGGCGGCGGCCGCGACCCGCCGCCGGGTGGCGAAGCTGGCGGACTCGCTGGAGGTGGACCGGGACCGGCTGCGCGACTGGACGCTGTACCGCGCGGTGGACGCGGGTGTGCGGGAGTCGGCGGTGGGTGACCGGCAGCGGGGTGAGCTGCTGCTGGAGTTCGCGGCCTGGCTGTAGGGCGGGGCCGGAGATACGCGCGAAGGGCCGGCGGGGTGTCGCACCCCGGCCGGCCCTTCGTCGTGCGGGTGTTACGCGCTGAGGCGGGCGACGGCCTCCTCGACCGTCAGCTCCTCGCGCTCGCCGGTGCGGCGGTCCTTGACCTCGACGACGCCCTCGGCGGCACGGCGGCCGGCGACGACGATGGTCGGGACGCCGAGCAGTTCGGCGTCGGTGAACTTCACGCCGGGCGAGACGCCGGGACGGTCGTCGACGAGGACCCGCAGGCCCGCGGCGCCGAGCTTGTCGCCGACCTCCAGGGCGAGTTCGGTCTGCTTGGCCTTGCCGGCAGCGACGACGTGCACATCGGCCGGGGCGACCTCGCGGGGCCAGCACAGGCCGGAGGCGTCGTGGGTCTGCTCGGCGAGGGCGGCGACCGCGCGGGAGACGCCGATGCCGTAGGAGCCCATGGTGACGCGTGCGGGCTTGCCGTTCTGGCCGAGTACGTCCAGCTCGAAGGCGTCCGCGTACTTGCGGCCGAGCTGGAAGATGTGGCCGATCTCGATGGCGCGGTCGATGCGCAGTCCGGTGCCGCAGTTGGGGCAGGGGTCACCGGGCTCGACGACGACCACGTCGAGGTAGTCGTCGACGTCGAAGTCCCGTCCGGCGACGACGTTCTTGGCGTGGGTGCCGGGCTTGTTGGCGCCGGTGATCCAGGCGGTGCCGGGGGCGATGCGCGGGTCGGCGATGAAGCGGAAGGACTTGCCGGCCATGCCCTGCGGGCCGACGTAGCCCCGGACCAGGTCGGGGCGGTCGGTGAAGTCCTCGGCGGTGACGAGTTCGACGGCGGCGGGGGCGAGGTGCTCGCCGAGCTTGCCGAGGTCGACCTCGCGGTCGCCGGGGACACCGACGGCGACGATCTCGCCGTCGACCTTGACCAGGAGGTTCTTCAGGGTCGCCGAGGCCGGGACGCCGAGGTGCTCGGCGAGCGTCTCGATGGTCGGGGTGTCGGGGGTGTCCAGCTCCTCGACGGGGCCGTGCGCGGAGCCGTCGGCCGGGGCGATCTTGGCGGTGACGGCCTCGGTGTTGGCGGCGTAGTCGCAGGCGGGGCAGTCGACGAAGGTGTCCTCGCCGGCCGTGGCGGGCGCCAGGAACTCCTCGGAGGCGGAGCCGCCCATCGCGCCGGAGACGGCGGAGACGATGCGGTAGTCCAGGCCGAGCCGCTCGAAGATCTTGGTGTAGGCCTCGCGGTGCAGGGCGTAGGACTCGACCAGGCCCTCGTCGGTGGTGTCGAAGCTGTACGAGTCCTTCATCTGGAACTCGCGGCCGCGCAGCACGCCGGAGCGGGGGCGGGCCTCGTCGCGGTACTTGGTCTGGATCTGGTAGAGGATCACGGGCAGGTCCTTGTAGGACGTGCACTGGTCCTTGACCGTCAGGGTGAAGATCTCCTCGTGGGTGGGGCCGAGGAGGTAGTCGGTGCCCTTGCGGTCCTTGAGGCGGAAGAGCAGGTCGCCGTACTCCTCCCAGCGGCCGCTCGCCTCGTAGGGCTCCTTGGGCAGCAGGGCCGGGAGGAGGACTTCCTGGCCGCCGATGGCGTCCATTTCTTCCCGGACGATGCGGGAGACGTTCTCCAGGACCTTCTTGCCCAGCGGCAGCCAGGTCCAGATGCCGGCGGAGGTACGGCGGACGTACCCGGCGCGCACGAGCAGCTTGTGGCTGGCGGTCTCGGCGTCGGCCGGGTCGTCGCGCAGCGTCTTGATCATCAAGCGGGACATGCGCTGGACCTGTGCGGCGTTGGCCATGGGAGTTTCTCCTGCGTAAGAACGATGACTCCCAGGAGGTTAGCCGCAGGGATGTGGCACAAGGAAATGCGTTCCTTGCGCGGCGGACGGCCCCGTGGCCTCAGGAGCGCAGCAGCGGCAGCGGTGCGCCCATCACGGCGTACGGCGTCGGGGCGCTGGGGAACAGGACGCGGCGGGCGAGGTCGCGGTAGCCCAGCGAGCGGTAGAGGCCGCGGGCCGGGCTCTCGATGTCGATGGCGGAGAGGATGCTGCGGGGTTCGGCGGCGCTGTCGGTGAGGCGGGTGATGAGGCTCCGGCCGATGCCGCGGCCCTGGTAGGAGGGGTGGACGTGCAGCTCGGTGATGACGAAGGAGTCGTCGAGCCAGTGGTCGAGCCGCTCGTTGCGCAGGCAGGGCTCGACGACGGTGGACCACCAGTGGGCGCGGTCGTTGGGCATGCCGTAGACGAAGCCGACGAGGCGGCCGGCGGGGGTGGTGGCGCCGAGCGCGCGGGCGCCGGGGCAGCCGAGGTGGCGCAGCACGATGTGCCGGCGGACGGTGATCTCGTCGTCGGTGAGGCCGAAGGCGAGCGCCTGGACGGCGAGCGCGTCGTCCACGCGGGCAGCGAGATCGAGGGGGCCGACCGCGACGTCATCCATGGGCGGGAGCGTACAAGGCCCCGGGTCAGAAGAGCACGCTCATGAACGCGCCGACTTCCTGGAACCCGACGCGGCGGTAGGAGGCGCGGGCGGCGGCGTTGAAGTCGTTGACGTAGAGGCTGACGACGGGGGCGACGTCGCTGAGGGCGTAGCGCAGCACCGCGGCCATGCCGGTCTCGGACAGGCCCTGGCCGCGGTGGGCGGGGTCGACCCAGACGCCCTGGATCTGGCAGGCCTTCTGGGTGGCCGCGCCGATCTCGGCCTTGAAGACGACCTTGCCGTCCTCGATGCGGGCGAAGGAGCGGCCGGAGCCGACGAGTTCGGCGACCCGGGCCTGGTAGAGAAGTCCGCCGTCACCGGCCATCGGGGAGATGCCGACCTCTTCGGTGAACATGGCCACGCACGCGGGCATGATCACGTCCATCTCGTTCTTGCGGATCCGGCGGACGTGCGGGTCCGGGGCGATCTCGGTGGACGGCGCGCTGGTGACCATCAGGGGCTGGTGGGCGCGGATCTCGCGGGCCGGTCCCCAGTGGGGTTCCAGGAGGGACCACAGTTCGGCGGTGGGGCCCTCTGGGCCGACGAGGGAGGAGCAGCGGCGGCCCTGGCGGCGGGCGCGTTCGGCGAAGCCGCGGATGGCTTCGGAGGTGGCGCAGACGGGGACGAGGTTGGCTCCGGCGTAGCAGAGGGATTCGAGCCGTCCGTCGACGTACCAGCCCCACATCTCGCCGCCGAGCCGCCAGGGGTCGAGCCCGGCGATCTGTACGCGGGCGGCGACGAAGGCGTTGGCGACCGGGTCGCGGTCCAGGACCGCGAGGGCGTCGTCGAGCTCCCCGGGCTCCAGGACCTTGATGGTTGTGGTCGTCAGCACGTGTGGGAATGCCTCACCGATACGGGCCTGGGAGGCCAGGCGGGAGCAGGTCTGGAAACTTTACCTCCCACTGCTCCCAAGGGCCCGGCCCACGGGGGCGGCGGCTGCTATCGGGGCGTACGTGAGCCCCGCGGCCCGGGGCGGGCGGCGGGGCTCGGACGCGGTGCGGCGGCGCTGCGGGGGCGGCGCCGGGGGTTACTCGCCGGCGGTGACGACCGGGGCGCCGGAGGCCACGCCGTCCTTCTCCATCTGCTCGGCGATCTTCATGGCCTCGTCGATGAGGGTCTCGACGATCTTCGACTCGGGGACGGTCTTGATGACCTCGCCCTTGACGAAGATCTGTCCCTTGCCGTTGCCGGAGGCGACTCCGAGGTCGGCCTCACGGGCCTCGCCGGGGCCGTTGACGACGCAGCCCATGACGGCGACGCGCAGCGGCACCTCCATGCCTTCCAGGCCCGCGGTGACCTCGTCGGCGAGCTTGTAGACGTCGACCTGGGCGCGGCCGCAGGACGGGCAGGAGACGATCTCCAGGCGGCGCGGCTTGAGGTTGAGGGACTCCAGGATCTGCAGGCCGACCTTGACCTCTTCGGCGGGCGGCGCGGAGAGCGAGACGCGGATGGTGTCGCCGATGCCCTCGGACAGCAGCGCGCCGAAGGCGACCGCCGACTTGATGGTGCCCTGGAAGGCGGGCCCCGCCTCGGTCACGCCGAGGTGGAGGGGGTAGTCGCTCTGGGCGGCGAGCTGGCGGTAGGCGTTGACCATCACGACCGGGTCGTTGTGCTTGACCGAGATCTTGATGTCGCGGAAGCCGTGCTCCTCGAAGAGGGACGCCTCCCAGAGGGCGGACTCGACGAGCGCCTCGGGGGTGGCCTTGCCGTACTTCGCGAGGAGGCGGGCGTCCAGGGAGCCGGCGTTGACGCCGATCCGGATCGGCGTGCGGGTCTCGGAGGCCGCCTTGGCGATCTCCTTGACCTTGTCGTCGAACTGCTTGATGTTGCCGGGGTTGACGCGGACCGCGGCGCAGCCGGCGTCGATCGCGGCGAAGACGTACTTCGGCTGGAAGTGGATGTCCGCGATGACCGGGATCTGGGACTTCCTGGCGATGACGGACAGCGCGTCGGCGTCGTCCTGCGTGGGGCAGGCGACCCGCACGATCTGGCAGCCGGAGGCCGTCAGCTCGGCGATCTGCTGCAGCGTCGCGCCGATGTCGGACGTGCGTGTGGTCGTCATCGACTGCACCGAGACCGGTGCGTCTCCACCCACGGCGACCGTGCCGACCTGGATCTGGCGGCTGACCCGGCGGTCGGCCAGCTTGGTCGGTACGTCCGGCATTCCCAGTGAAATGGCAGTCATCTGGCGAGCAACCCCAAGGTGTGGATCCAGGTCCCGAATTCGACGGGCTCCGGCCATCGAGATTACGTCACCGGGCCGACCCGGGGCACATCGATCCCTCGTGGCCCCTCGAATGGGGGCGGCCGGGCACTCCTGTGCCTCTGGGGAGCGCCCGGCCGTGGTGGTGCGAAGACCCGCTAGGTGAGTTTGACCGGGTTCACGACGTCGGCCACCAGGACGAGCAGGGTGAAGCAGATGAAGATGCCGGCGACGACGTAGGCGACGGGCATCAGCCGGGCGACGTCGAAGGGGCCCGGGTCGGGACGCCGGACGATCTTGGCGAAGGCCCGTCGGACCGACTCCCAGAGCGCGCCGGCGATGTGTCCGCCGTCGAGCGGCAGCAGCGGCAGCATGTTGAACAGGAACAGCGAGAGGTTGAATCCGGCGACCAGGAAGAGCATGGTCGCCACCCGCTGCTCGGGCGGGATGTCGAGGGAGAAGACCTCGCCGCCGACCCGGGCGGCGCCGACGACGCCCATCGGGGAGTCCTGCTTGCGTTCGCCGCCGTTGAACGCGGCGTCCCACAGGTCCGGGATCTTGGTGGGCAGGTTGACCAGCGATTCGGCGCCCTGCTGGACCATGCCGCCCATGCGGTCGACGGACTGGCCGAAGGACTGCTGGACGACGCCGCTGGCCGGGGTGAAGCCGAGGAAACCGGCGGTGACGAACTCGCCGGGGACATAGCCGCCGCGGCCGTCGGTCTTGGCGACCTTGTTCTCGATGAGGTCGGCGTGCAGGGTCCGCTGGGTGCCCTTGCGGTCGATGACGATCGAGGCGGGGCCCGTCGTGTCGCGGATCTGCTGCTGGAGGGCGTCCCAGTCCGGGACGGGCCGGCCGTTGAAGGAGACGATCTTGTCGCCGGCACGGAGGCCGGCGGCCTTGGCCGGGGAGTCCTTGGCGGAGGAGGGGCACTTGTCGGACTTGGCGGAGGCCGAGATGACGCAGTCCGAGACCGAGCCGACCTGAGTCGTCTGGGTGTTGATGCCGAAGCCCATCAGCACGCTCATGAAGATCACGACCGCGAGGATCAGGTTCATGAACGGCCCGGCGAACATCACGATGACGCGCTTCCACGGCTTGCGCGTGTAGAACAGCCGCTTCTCGTCGCCCTCCTGGAGCTCCTCGAACGCGGCGGACCTGGCGTCCTCGATCATGCCGCGCCACGGTGAGGTGGAGCGGGCCTGCAGCTTCCCGTCGTCGCCGGGCGGGAACATCCCGATCATGCGGATGTAGCCACCGAGCGGGACGGCCTTGATGCCGTACTCGGTGTCGCCCTTCCTGCGGGAGAAGATCGTCGGCCCGAAGCCCACCATGTACTGCGGTACCCGGATGCCGAAGAGCTTGGCCGTGGAGAGGTGGCCGAGTTCGTGCCAGGCGATGGAGAAGAGCAGGCCGACGACGAAGACGACTATGCCGAGGATGGTCATCCACGTCGTCATGCGCGAACCTCCGAAGGTGTACGTGCCGCACGGGCAGCCAGTTCGCGGGCGCGGGCGCGCGCCCAGGTTTCCGCCTGCAAGACGTCCGCGACGGTCAGGGAGGTTCCCTGTGCGGGAGTGCCGTGCTCGGCGACCACTGCGGCGACCGTATCCACAATCCCTGTGAATGGCAGCCCGCCGTTGAGGAACGCGTCCACGCATTCCTCGTTCGCGGCGTTGAAGACGGCGGGCGCGGTGCCGCCGAGATCACCGACGTGGCAGGCCAGCGGGACGGACGGGAAGGCCGCCTCGTCGAGCGGGAAGAACTCCCAGGTCTGCGCCGTGGTCCAGTCGATGCCGGGGGCGGCGTCCGGGATCCGCTCCGGCCAGCCCAGGCCCAGCGCGATCGGCATCCGCATGTCGGGCGGGCTGGCCTGGGCGAGCGTCGAGCCGTCGGTGAACTCCACCATCGAGTGGATGTAGGACTGCGGGTGGACGACGACCTCGATGCGGTCGAAGGGGACGTCGAAGAGCAGATGCGCCTCGATGACCTCCAGGCCCTTGTTGACCAAGGTCGCGGAGTTGATGGTGACGACCGGGCCCATGGACCAGGTGGGGTGGGCCAGTGCCTGTTCGGGGGTGACGCCGGTCAGCTCCTGCTTCGTCCGGCCGCGGAACGGGCCGCCGGAGGCGGTGACGACGAGCTTCGAGACCTCCGCGCGGGCGCCGCCGGTCAGTGCCTGGAATAGCGCGGAGTGCTCGGAGTCGACGGGGATGATCTGGCCGGCCGCGGCGGCGGCCTTGACCAGGGGCCCGCCGACGATCAGCGACTCCTTGTTGGCCAGCGCGAGCACCCGGCCGGCCTTGAGGGCGGCGAGGGTGGGGGCCAGACCGATGGAGCCGGTGATGCCGTTGAGGACGGTGTGGCAGTCGGAGGCGGCGAGTTCGGTGGCCGCGTCGGGGCCCGCCAGGATCTCGGGCAGCGGCTCGCCCGCCCCGTAGCGCGCCGACAGCGCCTCGCGCAGCGCGGGCACGGTGTCCTCGCGCGCCACCGCGACGGCGGTCACCCGCAGCCGGTGCGCCTGCTCGGCGAGCAGGTCCACCCGGCCGCCGGCCGCGGAGAGCGCCGTCACCCGGAAGCGGTCGGGGTTGCGCAGCACGATGTCGATCGCCTGGGTGCCGATCGAACCGGTCGACCCGAGGATGACGAGGGAGCGGGGGCCCGCTCCTGAGGCCGTGGGAGCCGGCTCGAAACGCAGGTGCGGGTGGGCGAGGGAGTCCGTCATGTGGTCCATTGTGGCCGGTCGGCGGGGCGGTGTGGGCACCGCCTCGTACGGGCGGCCCGTGGGCCACCAGTACGAAGCGGTGCCGGACCCGCCGGTGTCAGCGGATCGGGCGGTGCTGGTTGTCCTTGGTGCTCGGGCCCGGGGTGGCGTCGGCGATCCAGGGGCCGTCGCCGCTGGGGTCGATGACGCCCTCCTCCAGCCAGGTGTAACTGCCGGCCAGGACGCCGGAGACGACCTTGCGGTCGAGGTCGTCGGTGTTGGCCCACAGCCGGGCGAACAGCTCCTCGACGCGGATGCGCGACTGGCGGCAGAAGACGTCGGCGAGCTGGTGCGCCTCGCGGCCGTGGTCGTCGGTGATCCGCAGGTGCTCGGCGCGGACGCAGGCGGCGCTCATCGCGAAGAGTTCGGCGCCGATGTCGACGATCCGTCCGAGGAAGCCCTGCTTGGTCTCCATCCGGCCCTGCCAGCGCGACATGGCGTAGAAGGTGGACCGGGCGAGCTTGCGGGAGGCCCGCTCGACGTACCGCAGATGCCCGGCCAGTTCTCCGAACTCCTGGTAGGTGGTCGGGAGTTGGCCGGGACCGGCGACGAGCTTGGGCAGCCAGCGGGCGTAGAAGCCGCCGGCCTTGGCCGCGGCCCGGCCCTTGTCGGCGAGGGACTTGTCGGGGTCGATGAGGTCCCCGGCGACGGACAGGTGGGCGTCCACCGCCTCGCGGGCGATCAGCAGGTGCATGATCTCCGTCGAGCCCTCGAAGATGCGGTTGATCCGCATGTCGCGCAGCAGCTGTTCGGCGGGGACGGCGCGTTCGCCGCGGGCGGCGAGCGAGGCGGCGGTCTCGAAGCCGCGGCCGCCGCGGATCTGCACCAGCTCGTCCGCCATCAGGCAGCCCATCTCGGAGCCGAAGAGCTTGGCGAGGGCGGCCTCGATGCGGATGTCGTTGCGGTTCTCGTCGGCCATCTGGGACGAGAGGTCCACGACGGCTTCGAGGGCGAAGGTGGTGGCGGCGATGAAGGAGATCTTGGCGCCGACGGCCTCGTGCTCGGCGACCGGCTTGCCCCACTGCTCACGCGCCGCCGACCATTCGCGGGCGATCTTCAGACACCACTTGCCGGCGCCGACGCACATCGCGGGCAGCGACAGCCGGCCGGTGTTGAGCGTGGTCAGGGCGATCTTCAGCCCGGCGCCCTCGGCGCCGATGCGCTGGTCGGCGGGCACCCGGACCCGGTGGAAGCGGGTCACGCCGTTCTCCAGGCCGCGCAGGCCCATGAAGGCGTTGCGGTTCTCGACGGTGATGCCCGGCGAGTCGGCCTCGACGACGAAGGCGGTGATGCCGCCCTTGTGCCCTTCGGACGCGGGCACCCGCGCCATCACGACCAGCAGGTCGGCGACCACACCGTTGGTGGTCCACAGCTTCACGCCGTCCAGGATGTAGTCGTCGCCGTCCGGGACGGCGCTGGTCGCCAGGCGTGCGGGGTCGGAGCCGACGTCCGGTTCGGTCAGCAGGAACGCGGAGATGTCCGTACGGGCGCAGCGCGGCAGGAAGGCCTCCCGCTGCTCCTGGGTGCCGAAGATCTTCAGGGGCTGGGGTACGCCGATGGACTGGTGCGCGGAGAGCAGCGCGCCGATGGCGGGGCTGGCGGTGCCGACCAGGGAAAGGGCGCGGTTGTAGTAGACCTGCGTGAGTCCGAGGCCGCCGTATTTGGTGTCGATCTTCATGCCGAGCGCGCCGAGTTCCTTCAGGCCCCGGATGGTCTCGTCGGGGATCTGGCCCTCGCGCTCGATCCGGGCGCTGTCGATCTGCGTCTCGCAGAATTCGCGCAGCGTGGCGAGGAACTTCTCCCCGCGCCGTACGTCGTCCGCGGCCGGCGTCGGATGCGGATGGATCAGGTCGAGCCGGAAGCGCCCCAGGAACAGTTCCTTGGCGAAGCTGGGCTTGCGCCAGTCCTGCTCTCGGGCCGCCTCGGCCACCTGCCGTGCCTCGCGCTCGGAAACCTTGCGGACGGACGGAGCGGTCATCAGGAGCTCACCTCACCGCTGATCGGGATGGCGCCGGCGGACCGGGCGGCCACCGGGCGGTGCTACTTGTGAGAGTTACCCGATCCGCGGGGGTTGCACCACTGGTGGCGTACCAAGGGCGGGACATCCCGTTTTCCCCGCGCCGTACGCCCGGCGCCTTGGGCCGCTTCGCCGGTGGGGCGCAGGCCGGCGGGACGAGCACGGGAGCGCGCGAAGGGCCACCGCAAGCCGGTGAACGGGTGGAATCGGGCGCGTGGTTGCGGGGCTGCCGATGGGGAGGCGGCGGTCGCGGGGCGCATCGGCCTTCCGGGGGGAACCCCGCGTACTGCGCTGGTTGCAGACCCGGCGGCGGCTTCCACCCCCGGGCACAGTCGCGGGTCCGTCTCAGAGCGGAGGAAGCGGGGTGTGCGCAGGCCGTACCGTCGAGTTCCGGCAGTCGGGGGCCCATGCCGGCGGGAAAAAGGGGGGCGCGGGGGGGGGGCGCCCCCGGGGGGGGGGGGCCCCCCCCCCCCCGGCCCCCCCCGGGGGGGGGGGCGGCCCGGGGCCGGGGGGCGCGGGGGCCCGGGGGTGGGCGCCCCCGGGCAC
>NZ_JBIWNU010000001.1:65552-108992 GCF_044767385.1 Streptomyces sp. NPDC101393
GGGGGGGGCCGTTATCCGGGGGGTGGCGGGGGGTTGGGCCCGGCCTCACCGGGGGGGGCCGGGCGGGGGGGGGCCGGGGCGGGGGGGGGCTGGGGGGGGGGGGCCCCCCCCCCCCCGGGGGCCGGCCCCCCCCCGCGACCGAGGCCGGCGCCGGGGGGGCGGGCCGGCCGGGGCCTGGACGGCGAGCGGCCCGGGGGAAGGCCGCCGCTGTCCACCGGTCCAGGCCGGTCTGGCGGATACCCGGTGGGTTACAGGTCCAGGCCGGTGAGGACCATGACCCGCTCGTAGGTGTAGTCGTCCATGGCGAAGCGGACGCCCTCACGGCCGACACCGGACTGCTTGACGCCGCCGTACGGCATCTGGTCGGCACGGTAGGACGGCACATCGCCGACGATCACGCCGCCGACGTCCAGCGCGCGGTGCGCCCGGAAGGCGGTCTGCAGATCGTGCGTGAACACGCCCGCCTGGAGGCCGTACTTGGAGTCGTTGACCGCGTCGAACGCCTCCTGCTCGCCCTCGACCTTCTTGACGCTGAGCACCGGGCCGAAGACCTCCTCGCAGGCCAGCGTCACGTCGCCGGGCAGGTCGGCGAGCACGGTCGGCGCGTACGAGGCGCCGTCCCGCTTACCGCCGGCGAGCAGCTTCGCGCCGCGCTGCACGGCCTCGTCGACCCAGCTCTCGACGCGCTTGGCGGCGTCCTCGCTGACCAGCGGGCCGACCTCGGTGGCGTCGTCCGACGGGTCGCCGGTGACCTGCGCGTTGACGGCCGCGACGATCTTGGGCACCAGGCGGTCGTAGACGGTGGCGTCGGCGATCACCCGCTGCACGGAGATGCAGGACTGGCCGCCCTGGTAGTTGGAGAAGGTGGCGATGCGCTGCGCCGCCCAGTCCAGGTCCGCCTCGGAGGAGTAGTCCGGCAGGACGACGGCCGCGCCGTTGCCGCCGAGCTCCAGGGTGCAGTGCTTGCGGGGCACCGAGTCGAGGATGGCGTAGCCGACCTTCTCGGAGCCGGTGAAGGAGACGACGGGCAGCCGCTCGTCCTGGACCAGCGCCTCCATCCGGTCGTTGGGCACCGGGAGGATCGACCAGGAGCCGGCCGGCAGGTCGGTCTCGGCGAGCAGTTCGCCGAGGATCAGGCCGGAGAGCGGGGTGGCCGGGGCCGGCTTGAGGAGGATCGGGGCGCCGGCCGCGATCGCCGGGGCGATCTTGTGGGCGCAGAGGTTCAGCGGGAAGTTGAACGGCGCGATGCCCAGGACCGTGCCGCGCGGGAAGCGGCGGGTCAGCGCGAGCCGGCCGGCGCCGCCGGCGTCGGTGTCCAGGCGCTGCGCGTCGCCGCCGTTGAAGCGGCGGGCCTCCTCGGCCGCGAAGCGGAAGACGGAGATGGCACGGCCGACCTCGCCGCGCGCCCACTTCATGGGCTTGCCGTTCTCCGCGGAGATCAGCCGGGCGATCTCCTCCGTACGCTCCACCAGGCGGCGCTCGACGTGGGCCAGCGCGGCGGCACGCACATGCGCGGGGGTCGCGGCGAACTCGGCCTGCACGGCGACGGAGGCGGCGATGGCCTCCTCGACCTGATCCTCGGTGGGGAGGCTCACCGTGCCGACGAGACGTCCGTCCCAGGGGGAGGTGACATCGAAGGTGGCGTCGCCGGTGGCCTTGCGGCCGGCGAGCCAGAAGGCGGTGGGGGCTGCATCATTGTGGATCGGCACAGTGGATCCCGGCCCTTCCGAAGTGGTGGGTGGTGCGCATGGCTCTGGGAGCGGCTCTGCGTTTCGGTGTGTGCACCGCGTCGACGGCATCCGTCCGTCCACGCGGCCGACGTGTCAAACGGGTTCGGCTCTGGCTCCACCGTAGGGGCGCGACGGCGCCGTGGCGTTTGTCCGAAGCGGAGTAATCCGTCCGCGTGTCTCTCCGCGGTGGAGGGTGCGCGCGGGGGCGCCTCACTCCCCCGGTGGCGTCGAGGTGGCCTTCAGCGCCAGCCACAGCTCCATGCGGACGTCCGCGTCGTCCAGCGAGCGGCCCAGGATCTCCTCCACCCGCCGCATCCGGTAGCGCAGCGTGTGGCGGTGAACGCCCAGGTCGGCGGCGGCCGCGTCCCACTGGCCGTGCCGCGAGAGCCAGGCGCGCAGCGAGGCCACCAGGTCGCCGCGGCCGGTCGCGTCGTGGTCGCGCAGCGAGCGCAGCAGTCCGTCGGCGAAGGCGCGTACGGCGTCGTCGGCGAGCAGCGGCAGGACGGAGCCGGCCGCCACGTCCTCGTGTTCGACGAGGGCGCGGCCGCGGCGGCGGGCCACCGACAGGGCCTGTTCGGCCTGCCGGTAGGCGTTCGCCGCGGCCGTCGGGCCGGTCGGTGCGGACATCCCGACGGCCAGTCCCGTGCCGGTCCGCCCGGCCTCGGCCCGCGCCGACCGGCCGCGCGACCGCGGCGGCGTGCCGGCGCGGGCCTCGGCGACGGCGGCGTGCGCGGCGCAGGCCTCCGCCGCCGCCCCGCCGTCGACGACCAGCACGACCAGCCGCCCCGGGTCCGGGACGGCGAGCACCGCCTCGCCGGTCCTGGCGGCCGCGGAGTCCATCGCGTCGGCGAGCGCGTCCAGGGTGGCGGTGGACTCCGCGGACCCGGCAGCGGCGGGCTGCGCCGCGGACGGGTCGTCGTCCGCGGCGACGGGCTCGGCCACCACCACCCGGAACGGGGCGTCCAGCAGCCCGCCGTAGAGCCGCCCGGCCACCGCCCGCGCATGGTCCGGTTCGCCCGCCAGCAGCATCTTCAGCACAGCGGCGCCGAGCCGCTGCTCGGCCTCCTGCAGGGACCGGGAACGCTCGGTGGTGAGGGTGAGCAGCGCGACGGCCGAGTGCACGGCGTACCGCTCGGCGGTGCCCAGCGGGGCGCCGGTGCCGACGGCGAGGACGCCGCGCGCCCGGCGGCCGGTGCCCAGCGACTGGAGCTCGACGCGGTCGTCGCCGTCGGTGTCGCTGACGACGGAGCTGGCGGGGGCGGGGCGCTCACGCAGCCGGCCGACGTCGTCGGTGAGCCGGGCGGCACGCCGCGCGGCCCAGTCGGGGGCGGCGGCCACCACCGCGCCCGAGGCGTCGTAGAGGGCGGCCCAGCCGTCGAGGTGGGCGGCGAGCCGGGCCAGCAGGTCGGCCGGGCCCTCCGCGCTGAGCGCCGCCCGGGTCAGCTCCCGCTGCGCCTCGAAACCGGCGGTCACCGCGCGGTACTGGTCGGCGGCGACGGCGGCCGAGACGGCCTTGCTGATGGCGATGAACGGGGTCCGGCGCGGTACCCCTAGGAGCGGCAGATTCTCCTGCCGGGCCGCCTCGACCAGCGCGTCCGGTACACCTTCGTAGTTGACGCCGACCGCGAAGCCCAGCCCGACGACGCCGGCCTGCGCGACCCGCCGGATGTAGGTGCGGGTCGCCTCGGCGTCCTCGGCGTCCAGCTTGAGGGCGGTGATGAGCAGCAGCTCACCGCCCTCCATGTAGGGCACCGGGTCGATCAGCTCGCTGGCGTGCGCCCAGCGCACCGGGACGTTCAGCCGGCCCTCGCCCGCGAGGACGGTGAGCTTGAGCGCGGTGTGGCTGACCAGGGAAGCGAGGGTGTGCGGCATGGGACCTTCGATTGCGGCGTCGATGCGTGGGGCGCGACGGCACGGCGGGTGCCGGGCAGCGTTTTCGCCGTCCCGTACGAACGGCCTCTTTCGATTCTGCCTCAATGGCGGAATCCGGGAAGCCCTCCGGCAGGCGCGTCACCCGGAGGAGGCGCTGATCCGGGCTCGCCGGCCGGCCCCGCCCCCTCGTCCGGGCCGCCGCCTCACTCCCGCAGGTCCACCAGCACCGGCGGTGCGTGCTCCCCCTTGACGGAGGTCACCGACAGCACCGCGTGACCGGCCGGGACGGAGTTCGCGAGGTCGGAGGCGGACCAGCGTTCGCGTTCGACGGTGCGTACGGTGACGGCCTTGGCGGTGGCGGCCTTGCCGGTGATGAGCTGGCGGAACATGTGGAACGCCTTGCCCGCGGCGCTCTCCGCGATGATCTGGCGGTCCGTCACATCGCGGGTCTCCACCCACTCCTTGCCCCACACCTCGGCGAACCGCGCACCGTCCCAGGTCGTGACACCCGCGAACGCCATCCGGCAGCCCACCGCGCCCAGCAGCGCACTGCGCAGCGCGTCGGGGACGTCGTCCAGCGAACGCAGCGTCAGCACCGCCCCGGCATTGGCCGACCGCAGCCGCTGCAGCCCGCGCAGCGCCTCGGCGGTGACGGTGTGTGCCGCCTCGTCGAGCACCAGGCAGGCGAACACCGAACGGTCGGCGCGGGACACCACGCACTCCGTGAACTGCGCGAGGACCAGCCGCGCGAGCATCCGCGAGGCCTCGGTGTGGCCGCGCTCGGGCAGTTCGATACGGACCCGCAGCGGGTGGTCCAGGGCGCGCAGGGACACCTGGCGGGTGCGTCCCGTCGGGTCGAAGAAGTCGGCGAAGGCCGGCCGGTCGAGCAGCGCGATGCGGTCGGCGAGCAGCACCCCCACGTCCCCGGCGCGCTCCGACTGCCGGGCGCGGGCGTCCAGTTCACGCACCAGGGGGTGCCGGCCCGCGCCCTCCAGGGCGCTGCGCAGCGCGGCGGTGGCGCCCTGGGCGCCGTCGAGGAGTTCGCGCAGCTCGGGCACGGAGGGGAAGCGGTCGTGGACGGCCCGGAAGGGGCCCAGCAGCTGGGAGAGGGCGGTCGCGGCCCGCCGGCTGTCGCCGCCGGGCAGCTGCTCGGCCAGGTCGCCGACCAGCGCCTCGGCGAGAATCCCGGCCGCCTCGTCCGGGTCGGTGGTGCCGCCGTAGAGGTCGAGGTCGCACTCCGGGCCGGGGCGGCCGATCCGGACGACCACGTCGAAGGCGTCGTCCGGCCCGAGATCACTGCCGGCCGGCCCGACGGCGACGACCGCCGCCTGCCCGGCGAGCGCCTGCAGGCACATCGACTCCACGACCGGCTTCACCACGCGGGTGGTCTTACCACTGCCCGAAGGGCCCACAGCCAGCAGCGAGGTGCCCAACAGCCCCGGCTCCAGGGCGCATCCGGCGCCCCGGTGCTGGTACGGGTTGCGGGCGTGGTCGGCGGCGACACCGATCCGCACCTGGTGCGCGAGCAGGTCGTGATGCGCGGTCCTGCGGACCAGGTCGCGCCGCCCCGAGGGGTGTGCGCAGGCCTCGGCGCCATGCCGGAGCACGGTGTCGGTGAAGGTGGCGAGGGAGTTGCGGCCGGAGCGGACGGAGCTCCAGGCGCGCTCGATCCTGGCCACGTCCACGTCGTTCATCCGCCCGGCACGCGCCTCGGAGGCGAGCTTGTCGGCGGCGTCGGCCGCACCCCGGGCGCGCAGTTCGGGCCACTGCGCGCGGTCGGCGGCGGGCTGGGGGGCGGGGGCGGGTGCGCGGGGGCGGGCGCGCCGGACGAGGGGGAGCACGAAGCGGCGGAGGAGTTCGGGCCAGCGGCCGAGGCGGCCGAACACCACGACGAGGAGGGCCAGGATCAGTCCGTAGTAGAGGTACACGACCCACACCGCGAAGGAGCCGCTGGTGCGCCACGAATCCGGGGTGAGGGCGTACAGCGGCCACAGCCAGTAGCCCCCCAGATAGCCGTTCCACAGCAGCGACCACAGCAGCCACCCGCACAGGAACGCGATCACCGCGCCGCTGACCAGCTGCCGGGTCGGGACCCGGTCGGGCTCCTCGGTGGGCCGGGGACGGTGTCCGTATGTCCAGATGCCGGGGGCCGCGGCCGGGCGCGGGGTGCGCAGCCAGCCGAGCAGCGGCGGTTCGGGCGCGGTGGCGGAGCCCGCGGGAAGGGCGGTGGGGGGCGTCGCGGGCATGGGCGGCGGTGCTGCCGGTGGGGCGGGCGGTGCCGCGGGGCGCGGCACGGTCGGTTCGGGTGGCTTCGCCCCGCCGGACGGCTGGGAAGCGATGTGGTGTGCGTCGTGCGTGCCCTCGGTGTCCATCCGGTGCTCTGGTCCCCCTTGAGCCGTGGCTGTTCCTCAAGGCGCCGCGACAGGCCACGGCACCGCCGGTTCTGCGTCGGCGTGCCGCCACCGGGTGTCGTCGCGCCGTCGCTCAATCTACTGGCCGCGGCGCGTCGCTATGTCCGCCGAGGACAACGCAACACGCGCACTTCTCCCGAACGGAACATGCCAGACCCGGCCGCCCGCCCCTAGCCTGCGAGAACAACCTTCGTCACGTGCCCGTTCCACCCCCAGGAGACTGCCATGACCGAACTGTCCGGAGGCCCTGCCCTCCCCCAGGAGCGTCGCGTCGTCACCGCGATCCCCGGCCCCAAGTCCCAGGAGCTGTGGGCCCGTAAGCAGGCAGTCGTCGCCGCCGGCGTCGGCGCCGTGCTGCCGATCTTCGCCAAGCGGGCCGGCGGCGGTGTCCTGGAGGACGTGGACGGCAACTCCCTGATCGACTTCGGCTCGGGCATCGCGGTGACCTCGGTGGGCAACAGCGCCGAGGCCGTGGTCCGGCGGGCCACCGCGCAGCTCAACGACTTCACCCACACCTGTGCGATGGTCACGCCGTACGAGCCGTACGTCGAGGTCTGTGAGCAGCTGGCCGACCTGACGCCGGGCGACCACGCGAAGAAGTCCGCGCTCTTCAACTCCGGCGCGGAGGCCGTGGAGAACGCCGTCAAGGTGGCGCGTGCGTACACCAAGCGCCAGGCGGTCGTCGTCTTCGACCACGGCTACCACGGCCGTACGAACCTGACGATGGCGCTGACGTCGAAGAACATGCCGTACAAGAACGGCTTCGGCCCGTTCGCGCCCGAGGTCTACCGGGTGCCGGTCGCCTACCCCTACCGCTGGCTGACCGGCCCGGAGAACTGCGCGCAGGAGGCCGCCGACCAGGCCATTTCGCAGATCACCAAGCAGATCGGCGCGGAGAACGTCGCGGCGATCATCATCGAGCCGGTGCTCGGCGAGGGCGGTTTCATCGAGCCGGCCAAGGGCTTCCTGCCCGCCATCGCGGACTTCGCGAAGCAGAACGGCATCGTCTTCGTCGCGGACGAGATCCAGTCCGGCTTCTGCCGCACCGGCCAGTGGTTCGCCTGCGAGGACGAGAACATCGTCCCGGACCTGATCACGACGGCCAAGGGCATCGCGGGCGGTCTGCCGCTGGCCGCGGTCACCGGCCGCGCCGAGATCATGGACGCCGCGCACGCGGGCGGCCTGGGCGGCACCTACGGCGGTAACCCGGTGGCCTGCGCTGCCGCGCTGGGCTCCATCGAGACCATGCGCGAGCAGGACCTGAACGCCAAGGCCCGCCGGATCGGCGAGATCATGAAGCCGCGCCTGGAGGCGATGGCGGAGAAGTTCGACATCATCGGTGAGGTCCGCGGCCGCGGCGCGATGATCGCGATCGAGCTGGTGCAGTCCGGTTCGAAGGAGCCGAACGCCGAGGCCACCGCCGCGCTCGCCAAGGCGTGCCACCAGGAGGGCCTGCTGGTCCTGACGACCGGCACGTACAGCAACGTGGTGCGCTTCCTGCCCCCGCTGGTGATCGGCGAGGACCTGTTGGGCGAGGGCCTGGACATCCTGGAGGCGGCGCTCGGCGCGCTCTGACCTGCACGGACACGGAATTTCCGGGTACGGCCCGGGGTGCGGCGAATGCCGTGTCCCGGGCCGTGGCGTGTGCGGGGGCCGGTGTGTGCCACGCGCGTAGCCGGTGGCGCGGCGTGAAGAAGATGTGCGGGGCCGATGGTGGCCAGGTGATCCGCCTGTCGGGTCCGCTCCAGGTGTCGTACGGTTTCTGCAGATGAGAGAAACACCCCGCCCGCAGGGGACTGCGGGCGACGCCCGGTCGGCGCTTCCCCGGCTCCGACCAGGCTGTGCCCTCGCGCACAACACCGGAGCTTCCGGCTCCGGGAATCCTCACCGATCGGATGTCCGCCCGCCCCACACCCCCCGGGGCGCGCGGGACACCGGTCAGCTCGGCCGTCTCGGAACCACCCCCCCTGTTCCGAGGCGGCCGACTTTTTTTGCCGCGCGGTCCGCGCCGGCCAAGCTCTTCGCCCTCTGTGCACTGCTCTTCGCCGCGCTGACCTGGCAGGTGGCCGGCCACGGCCCGCTGCGCGCCCTCGACGAACGGTGCGGCCGGGCCTTCGCCGCGAGCGCCGTTCCCGCCCCTCTCGCGGAGTTCTTCGCCGACCTCGGCAACACCGCCGTGGCCCTTCCGGTGCTGCTGGCGGCCGCCGCGTATGCCGGGTGGCGGCTGCGACGCGGCAGGTGGGAGGGCCGCGCGGGCGGGGACGGCGGCGCCCCGGCGCGCTGGTGGCTGCCGCCGCTCGGCGGTCTGCTGGCGCTCGTCGCGGTGCCCGCGCTGGTCGTCCCGCTCAAGCTGTGGCTCGCCCGGCCGGGGCCGCCGCGGATGGCGGGCGGCGCGCACGACGGTTTCTACCCCTCCGGCCACAGCGCCACGGCCGCGGTCGCGTACGGCGTCGCCGCGCTGCTGGTGGCCGCTGCCCGGCGGCGCGGGGGCGGCGGGCCCGGCGGTGGGCGGGCGCTCGCTGCCGGGGTGGTGCTGCTCAATGCCGGAGTCGGCGCCGGGCTGGTGCGCCAGGGGTATCACTGGCCGCTGGATGTGCTGGGCAGTTGGTGCCTGGCGGGGATGCTGATGGCGGTGTGGTGCGTGGTGTGCCGGCGGTGGGCGCACCACAGCGGCGGCGACCGGGCGGATGCCGGGGGAAGCGGCGCCCCGGCATAGCCGGGTGCACCCCGAAGCCCCGCCGGCTTACCTCTCCCCCGCCAGCGAGGCGGCCGCTTCGTGCATGGCGAATTCCAGGACCCCGGGATCGGTGAGGTTGCCGGTGCCGTCCGGCGGAACGATCCAGCGGACGCCACCGGTGACCCGGCCCGGGTAGGGCACCACGATCCAGGTGCCGTGCCCGGCGCCCCGTACTCCGGTGCCCAGCCAGCGGGTCACGGTGCCCGCGGGCACGAAGAAGCCCATCCGGGATTCGCCGAAGTCGGCCAGCACGGGGCCCGGCCGGGCGAGGATCCGGGCGAGCACGTCGAGGGTCGGATAGCCCAGCTCGCCCTCGATGATCAGGACGTCCCAGAGCCTGCCCGCGGGAAGGAGGGCGACCCCCAGGGGGTTCCGCTCCCATTCCCACCGGCAGGCATCGGGGTCCGGTGCCGCCGAGACCAGCCAGTCCACCGCGTTCTTCGCCCCCGTGGAGCTCATGCCGCCCTCCTTCTCCCGGCCCGGTCGGGCCGTGGTGTCGGAGGGGAGAGCGCACGGGGGCGGCATCCTTACACGGGTCGGCGCACTCTTTTCGACGAGCCGTCAACAACGGTCCGCTCCGCGTCCGCCGGTTCGTCCCGCGGTCAGCTGTCGAAGCCCATTCCCACCTTGTCCATGGCCTTCAGCCACAGGTTGCGGCGTCCGCCGCGGCTGTCGGCGCGGGTCATCGACCACTGGGTGATGCCGATACCGGCCCAGCGCAGCGGTTCGGGCGGGAACGGCAGCGGCTTGCTGCGCACCATCTCCAGTCCGGTGCGTTCGGTGCGCTCGCCGCCGAGCAGGTCGAGCATCACCTCGGCGCCGAAGCGGGTGGCGCCGACACCGAGGCCGGTGTAGCCGGCGGCGTAGGCGACCCGGCCGGCGTGCGCGGTGCCGAAGAAGGCGGAGAAGCGGGAGCAGGTGTCGATGGCGCCGCCCCAGGTGTGGGTGAAGCGCAGGCCCTCCAGCTGCGGGAAGCAGCGGAAGAAGTGCCGGGCGAGCTTCAGTGACGTGTCGGGGTGCTGGTCGTATTCGGAGCGCACTCCGCCGCCGTAGCGGTAGACGATGTCGTAGCCGCCCCACAGGATGCGGTGGTCGGGGGTGATGCGGAAGTAGTGGAAGTGGTTGTTGCTGTCGGAGAGGCCCTGGCGGTTCTTCCAGCCGATGGCGGCGAGCTGCTCCTCGCTCAGCGGCTCGGTCATCAGGGCATGGTCGTAGACCGGGACGATGTACGGGCGCACCCGCTTGACCAGCGACGGGAAGGCGTTGGTGCCGAGGGCGACATGGCGGGCGAAGACGCGGCCGTAGGGGGTGCGGACGGCCATGCCGGTGCCCTCGGAGGCGAGGTCGGTGCCGCGGGTGCGTTCGTAGATGCGGACCCCGAGGCCGAGGCAGGCCTTCTTCAGACCCCAGGCGAGCCGGGCGGGGTTGAGCATGGCGACGCCGTCGCGGTCCCACAGTCCGGCGCGGAAGGTCGGTGAGTCGACCTCGGCGCGCAGGGCGTCCTCGTCGAGGAAGCGGTGGCGGTCCAGGCCGAGTTCGGCGGCGTCCGCGGCGGCCTCCTGGAGCTCGGCTACCTGGTGCGGCTCGGTGGCGATGTCGATCTCGCCGGTGCGCTCGAAGGCGCAGTCGATGCCGTAGCGGGCGACGGCGTCCTCAATGGCGTCGAGGTTCCGGATGCCGAGGTCTTCGAGGCGCGCGAGTTCGTCCGGCCAGCGGGCCATGCCGTTGCCGAGGCCGTGGGTGAGCGAGGCGGCGCAGAAACCGCCGTTGCGCCCGGAGGCGGCCCAGCCGATCTCGGCGCCCTCGATGAGGACGACATCGCGGTCCGGGTCGCGTTCCTTGGCGATGAGCGCGGTCCACAGCCCGGAGTAGCCGCCGCCGACGACCAGCAGGTCGCAGGTCTCGTCGCCGACGAGGGCGGGGAGCGCCGCCGGGCGGTCCGGATCGGCCAGCCAGAAGGGGGTGGGTTCGGCGTCCGCGAGTGCCTGGGCGGCGGACGGGGTCATGGCAGCTCGTGCCATGGTTCTCAGCTCCTCTTGCTCCTCTTACGGCGGTTGCCGGCCAGTTGGCCGACGACTACGCACAACACGGCGACCAGGAACATCGCCGTTCCGATGACATTGATCTGAACGGGTGTGCCCCGCTGTGCCGATCCCCAGACGAACATGGGGAAGGTCACGGTGGAGCCGGCGTTGAAGTTGGTGATGATGAAGTCGTCGAAGGACAGCGCGAAGGACAGCAGGGCGCCGGCCGCGATGCCGGGGGCGGCGATCGGCAGGGTCACCCGCCAGAAGGTCTGCAGCGGGGAGGCGTAGAGGTCCTGCGCGGCCTGTTCGAGGCGCGGGTCCATGCTCATCACGCGGGCCTTGACGGCGGTGACGACGAAGCTCAGGCAGAACATGATGTGGGCGATGAGGATCGTCCAGAAGCCGAACTGGATGCCCATGTTGAGGAACAGGGTCGCCAGGGACGCGGCCATGACGACCTCGGGCATGGCCATCGGCAGGAAGATCAGGGTGTTGACGGAGGACCGGGCGCGGAAGCGGTAGCGCGCCAGCGCGAAGGCGATCATCGTGCCCAGGGCGGTCGCCCCGATGGTGGCCCATACGGCGATCTGCAGGCTCAGGCCCAGTGAGCCGCAGAGGTCGGCGACGCCGCACGGATCGGTCCAGGCGTCCGTGGAGAAGCGCTGCCACTGGTAGTTGAAGCGGCCGTTGGGCTTGTTGAAGGAGAAGACCAGCACGATGAGGTTGGGCAGGATGAGATAGCCCAGCGTGCACAGTCCGGCGATGACGATGATGCGGCGGCGCAGCCAGCGCAGTGCCGTGCGGGGGGCGCGTGCGGCCGGTGGTGCGGTGGGTGCGGTGCTCTCGCGGACGGCCATCAGACCAGGTCCTCCGTCCCGGACTTGCGGATGTAGAGGGTGACCATGGCGAGGATGGCCGCCATGAGGATGAAGGAGAGGGCGGCGGCCGTCGGGTAGTCCAGGACACGCAGGAACTGCGACTGGATGACGTTGCCGATCATCTTCTGGTCGGTGGAGCCCAGCAGTTCGGCGTTGATGTAGTCGCCGGCGGCGGGGATGAAGGTGAGCAGGGTGCCCGCGACGACGCCGGGCATGGACAGCGGGAAGGTGACCCGGCGGAAGGTGGTGGCCGGGCGGGCGTAGAGGTCGCCGGCGGCCTCGTGGAGGCGCGGGTCGATGCGCTCCAGGGAGGTGTAGAGCGGCAGGACCATGAACGGCAGGAAGTTGTACGTCAGTCCGCAGACCACCGCGAGCGGGGTGGCCAGCACCCGCTGCCCGTCGGTGAGGCCCAGCCAGCTGGTGACGTCCAGGACGTGCAGCGAGTTGAGGATGCCGACGACCGGTCCGCCGTCCGCCAGGATCGTCTTCCAGGCCAGCGTGCGGATCAGGAAGCTGGTGAAGAACGGGGCGATGACGAGGATCATCACGACGTTGCGCCAGCGGCCGGCCTTGAAGGCGATGAGGTAGGCCAGCGGGTAGCCCAGGAGCAGGCAGAGCACGGTGGCGGTGGCGGCGTAGCCCACCGACCGCAGGAATTGCGGCCAGTATTCGCCGAGGGCGTCCCAGTAGGTCGCGAAGTGCCAGGTGACCTTGAAGCCCTCTTCGAGGGAGCCGGTCTGGATGGACGTGGACGCCTGGTAGACGAGGGGCGCGGCGAAGAAGACGACCAGCCACAGGATGCCGGGGAGCAGCAGCCAGTAGGGGACGAGCCGTTTGCGGGCGGGCGGTTTGCGGATCGCGGGCCGCTCGGTCTCCGGCGCGGGCGCGGGCGCCTCGGTGGTGGTCACGCGGCCTCCTCGTCGAGGTCCGCGCCGGCGGAGATGTCCTGGGCGGCGTCGAGTCCGAAGGTGTGGGCCGGGTTCCAGTGCAGGACGACGTCCGCGCCGGGTATGAGGCGGCCGTCGCGTTCGATGTTCTGCTCGTAGACGGCGAGGGCGCCCAGGGCGCCGGCGTCGATGACGTACTGCGTGGAGACGCCGATGAAGCTGGCGTCCTTGATGCGGGCGGGCAGCCGGTTGCGGCCGTCGGGGATGGCCTCGGCGTCGTCGGCGTGCGCCAGGCTCACCTTCTCGGGACGGACGCCGGCGAGCAGCTTCTCGCCCGCGGCGAGCGTGGCGCTGCATCGGGCGGCGGGCAGCCGCAGCTTGGCGTCACCGGCCGTGACCTGCACGTCGTCGCCGCTCACCGCGACGACCTCGGCGGCGATGAGGTTGGAGGTGCCGAGGAAGTTGGCGACGAAGGTGGAGGCGGGGTTCTCGTAGAGGTCGGCCGGGGCGCCGAGCTGTTCGACCCTGCCGCCGTTCATCACGGCCACGGTGTCGGCCATCGTCATGGCCTCCTCCTGGTCGTGGGTGACGTGTACGAAGGTGATGCCGACCTCGGTCTGGATGCGCTTGAGCTCCAGCTGCATCTGGCGGCGCAGCTTGAGGTCCAGGGCCCCCAGCGGCTCGTCGAGCAGCAGCACCTGCGGCTTGTTGATCAGGGCGCGGGCGACGGCCACGCGCTGCTGCTGGCCGCCGGAGAGCTGCTGCGGCTTGCGGCGTGCCATCGGTCCGAGCTGGACGAGGTCGAGCATCTCCTCGACCTGCTTCTTGACGGACTTGATGCCGCGGCGGCGCAGTCCGAAGGCGACGTTCTCGTAGATGTCCAGGTGCGGGAAGAGCGCGTAGTTCTGGAAGACGGTGTTGACCTGGCGCTTGTAGGGCGGCAGGGCGGTGACGTCCTGGCCGGACAATTCGACGGTCCCGGTGGTGGGGTCCTCCAGCCCGGCGATCATGCGCAGGGTGGTGGTCTTGCCACAGCCCGAGGCGCCGAGCAGCGCGAAGAAGGAGCCCGCGGGGACGGTGAGGTCGAGCGGGTGGACGGCGGTGAAGGAGCCGAAGGTCTTGCTGATCCCCTGGAGGCGGACGTCGCCGCCGCTGCTCTGGGAGGTCGCGGTCTTGGTCATGTCGGTCGTCCCGTGTGTCGGAGGTCGGAACAGCTCATCCGGGCCTGGCGGCGGTTGCGGATCGGGCGGGTGCGGTCAGGCGCCGGTGAGGTCGGAGAACTTCTGGGTGAACTCCTTGCTCTCCTTGGCGTTCAGGGCACGGAAGGAGTGGGACCGGGCGGCCATCTCCGCATCCGGCAGGATCAGCGGGTTGTCCGCGGCATCCTTGTCGATCTTGGCGAGCTCTTCGCGTACGCCGTCGACGGGGCAGGCGTAGTTGATGTACGCCGCGAGCCGCGCCGCCGCCTTGGGCTCGTAGAAGTAGTCGATGAGCCGTTCGGCGTTCTGCTTGTGGCGGGCCTTGTTCGGCACCATGAGGTTGTCGGTGGACGTCATGTAGCCGGAGGAGGGGATGGCGTAGGCGATGTCCGGGTTGTCGTGCTGGAGCTGGACGATGTCGCCGGCCCAGGCCACGCAGGCGGCGATATCGCCCTTGTCCAGGTCGTTGGTGTAGTCGTTGCCGGTGAAGCGGCGTATCTGCTTGCTGTCGACGCCCTTCTGGATCCGGGCGATGGCGGCGTCGAAGTCGTCGGCGGTGACGGTCTCGGGCTTCTTGCCCATGTCCAGCAGGGTCAGCCCGACGCTGTCGCGCATCTCGGAGAGGAACCCGACCCGGCCCTTGAGCTTCGGGTCCTCCAGCAGCTGGCTGATGGAGTCGACCTTCCGGCCCCCGGTGGCCTTCTTGTTGTACGCGATGATCGCGGGGATGCCCTGCCAGGGATAGGAGTGCGCACGGCCCGGGTCCCAGCCCGGGTTGCGGAACTGGGGGGCGAGGTTGCTGTAGGCGTGCGGCAGGTTGGCGGGGTCCAACGACTGGATCCAGCCCAGCGAGATCATCCGCGCGCACATCCAGTCGGTGAGCACGATCAGGTCGCGGCCGGTGTCCTGGCCGGCCGCGAGCTGGGCCTGGATCTTGCCGAAGAACTCGTCGTTGTCGTTGATGTCCTCGGTGTATTTGACGGCGATGCCGGTGCGCTTGGTGAAGGCCTCCAGCGTCGGGCGGTGTTTGCCGTCGTCGCTGACGTCCATGTACTCGGTCCAGTTGGAGAAGTTCACGCGCTTCTCCGCCGAGGAGTGGTCCGTGGAGCCGGCCGCGTCGGTACGGCCCGCGGGCGGGATACCGCAGGACGACAGGGCGCCGAGGCCGCCCACCGCGACCGCGGTCGCGGCGCTCGCCCGCAGCAGCGAGCGCCGGGTCATGGCGAGCCTGCCGTTGGCCAGGCTGCGGCGCATGGCGGCGAGTTCCACCGGGGACAGAGGTTCGGGCTGCTCGTGGTGCTCCATGCGCGGTGCCCTTTCAGGGTTCACGGACAGGGGCCCGGCACTCGGCCGGTGGAAACGGTGCCGCGCGGCGCCGGCCGCAGGGGTGGGCGGGGGCTCGGCACGCCGTGCTCGGTGGTCCGCTACGGGCGGTCGCCGAAGACCGTGCGGTGCCAGTCCTTCCTGGCGACCGCGGTGTTGTCGTACATGACGTGCTTGACCTGGGTGTACTCCTCGAAGGAGTAGGCCGACATGTCCTTGCCGTAGCCGGATGCCTTGGCACCGCCGTGCGGCATCTCGCTGATGATCGGGATGTGGTCGTTGACCCAGACGCAGCCCGCCTTGATCTCGCGGGTGGCGCGGCCGGTGCGGTAGACGTCCCGGCTCCAGGCGGAGGCGGCCAGCCCGTAGGGGGTGTCGTTGGCGAGCGCGATGCCTTCGTCGTCGCTGTCGAAGGGCAGCACGACCAGCACCGGGCCGAAGATCTCGGACTGCACGATCTCGCTGTCCTGGGCGGCGCCCGCGATCAGCGTGGGCCGGTAGTAGGCGCCCTTGGCGAGCTCGCCGCCGGGCGCCTCGCCCCCGGTGACGACGGTGGCGTAGCCACGCGCCCGGTCGACGAAGCCGGCCACCCGGTCGCGCTGGGTGTGCGTGATCAGCGGCCCGAGGTCGGTCGACGGGTCGAAGGGGTCGCCGAGCCGTACGGTCGCCATCAGGTCGGCGACGCCGCTGACGAACGCGTCGTAGAGCGGACGCTGGACGTAGGCGCGGGTGGCGGCGGTGCAGTCCTGGCCGGTGTTGATCAGCGAGCCGGCGACGGCGCCGTGGACGGCGGCCTCCAGGTCGGCGTCGTCGAAGACGACGAACGGGGCCTTGCCGCCGAGTTCGAGGTGCAGCCGCTTGACGGTGCCGGTGGCGATCTCCGCGACGCGCTTGCCGACGCCGGTCGAGCCGGTGAAGGACGTCATGGCGACACCGGGATGGGCCACCAGGTGTTCGCCGGAGTCCCGGCCCGCCCCGGACACGATGTTGATCACGCCGTCGGGCAGTCCCGCACGCGTCGCGGCCTGCGCGAACATCAGCGAGGTCAGCGGGGTGATCTCGGCGGGCTTGAGGACGATGGTGTTACCCGCGGCGATGGCCGGCAGCACCTTCCAGGCAGCCATCTGGAGGGGGTAGTTCCAGGGGGCGATGGAGCCGACGACGCCGATGGGCTCCCGGCGGATGGCGGACGTGTGGTCGGGGCTGTACTCACCGGCCGCCTTGCCCTCCAGGTGGCGGGCGGCGCCCGCGAAGAACGCGGCGTTGTCGACCGAGCCCGGTACGTCGAATTCCTTGCTGAGCTTGATCGGCTTTCCGCAGTTCAGCGACTCGGCGTGGGCGAGGTCGTCGGCGTCCTCGGCGAGCGCGGCGGCGAAGCGGTGCATGGCGTCGGAGCGCTCGCCGGGCGTCGCGCCGCCCCATTCGGGAAAGGCGCGTGCGGCGGCCTCGACGGCCGCGTCGACGTCGGCCGTGCTGGCCAGGGCGTAGGAATACACCTGCTCGCCGGTCGCCGGGTCCACGACGGTCTGGGTACGGCCGGAACTGCCGCCCCGCAGCCCGCCCGCGATGAATTGCGCGCCTTCGGCGAATCGCTCGGTGACATCGAAAGGCTGATCCATGGTGCTCTCCTCCGCCGGGCGCCGGGGCCGCTCAGCGGCACTGCCTGGCGTAGCTATTTCTGGAATCGATGGCTGATCCTGACAGAGGGATAGGGCCTCAACAAGTGATTCCGTTGTTGCCATTTGGTTACGCAACGGATTCTGCGGTTTCCGTGGTCAAGGCCCCCGACACGTTGTCGGTGCCCGCTGACAGAATCCCGGCATGATGCACAACATCACGGGGGAACACCCGCAGGACACCGGTCGGCGCGCCGCCCCGGACCGCGCCGCCCCGGACGGCCCGCGCACCGTCGAGGAACTGCGCGCGGCGACCGCCGCCGGAAGCACCTTCAAGTTCCTTCCCTTCTGGGGCCACACCCCGCGGCGTGACGGCAGCCTCGGAGCCGGCTGTCTCAGCCAGTGGTGGCCGTCCCCCTTCACGGTCGGCACGGTCACCTACGCCACCGCCGAACACTGGATGATGGCGGCCAAGGCCCGGCTGTTCGACGACCGGGAGGCGGAGCGGGCCGCGATCGCCGCGTCCCACCCCAAGCAGGCCAAGGACATCGGCCGCACGGTCCGCGGCTTCGACGACGCGGTCTGGCAGCGGCACCGTTTCGCCCTGGTGACCGAGGGCAGCCTGCACAAATTCGGCCAGGACGGTGCGCTCCGCGCCTATCTGCTGGGCACGGGTTCCCGGGTGCTGGTCGAGGCCAGCCCGAGGGACCGGATATGGGGCATCGGCCTGTCCGCGGATGATGAGCGGACCGCGGATCCGGCGCTCTGGAAGGGCCTGAATCTGCTGGGCTTCGCCCTCATGGAAGCCCGGCAGCGACTTGCGGGGGAGCCCGCGTAGCGGGGCCGCCCGCCGCATACGATGGCCGGGCCGCCGCACGCACCCCGGCACACACCGGCACACCGCTTGACCAGGAGGACCCGTTGTCCGATCTCGATGCCTTCATCGCGGGCCTGCCCAAGGCGGAGCTGCACGTCCACCACGTCGGCTCGGCCTCGCCACGGATCGTCTCCGAACTCGCCGCCAGGCACCCGGACTCGGCCGTCCCCACCGACCCCGAAGCGCTCGCCGACTTCTTCACCTTCCGCGACTTCGCCCACTTCATCGAGGTCTACCTCTCCGTCGTGGACCTGATCCGCAACGCCGAGGACGTCCGGCTGCTGACGTACGAAGTCGCCCGCGACATGGCCCGGCAGAACATCCGCTACGCCGAACTGACCGTCACCCCCTTCAGCTCGACCCGTCGCGGCATCCCGGACGCCGCCTTCGTCGAGGCCATCGAGGACGCCCGCAAGTCGGCCGAGTCCGAGCTGGGTGTCGTGCTGCGCTGGTGCTTCGACATCCCGGGTGAGGCAGGTCTGGAGGCCGCGGAGGAGACCGCCCGGATCGCCTGCGACCTGCAGCCCGAGGGACTGGTCTCGTTCGGCCTCGGCGGCCCGGAAATCGGTGTGCCGCGCCCCCAGTTCAAGCCGTACTTCGACCGCGCCCGATCGGTCGGCCTGCACTCCGTGCCGCACGCCGGCGAGACGACGGGCCCGGAAACCATCTGGGACGCCCTGCGCGACCTCCACGCCGAGCGCATCGGCCACGGCACCAGCTCCGTCCAGGACCCCCGCCTGCTGGCCCATCTCGCCGAGCACCGCATCCCGTTGGAGGTCTGCCCGACCTCCAACATCGCCACCCGCGCCGTGCGCACCCTGGACGAGCACCCCATCAAGGAGATGGTCGAGGCCGGTGTGCAGGTCACCGTCAACAGCGACGACCCGCCCATGTTCGGCACCGACCTGAACACCGAATACGGCGTTGCCGCACGCCTGTTGGGGCTGGACACCACCGGCCTGGCCGCGCTCGCCAAGAACGCCGTCACGGCCTCCTTCATGGACGCGCCCGCCAAGGCGCGGCTGGCCTCCGAGATCGACACCTACACCGCGTCATGGGGCGCGTAGCCGTGGCGCCCGCCGCGACCGCCGCACCGCCGTCCGCGGCGACGCGCACCGCGCCGGGCGTACGACCCGCCGGCCGGCCCGCGGTCATCGGGCACCGCGGCGCGCCGTACGCCCACCGCGAGAACACCCTCGCCTCGCTGCGCTCCGCGCTGGAGGCGGGCGCGGACGCCGTCGAGATCGATGTCCGCCTCACCCGCGACGGCACCCCGGTGCTGCTGCACGACGCCACCCTCGACCGGCTGTGGGGCCATGACCGCCCGCTGTCGTCGCTGACGTTCGAGAAGCTCTGCGAGCTGACGTCCGGCGGCGTTCCCACCCTGCGCGACGCACTGGCGCTGACCGCCGGCTATCCCGCGGCGCGTGCGCTGATCGACCTCCCCGACGCCGCTGCCGCCTCCGGCGCCGTCACCGAGGTCCATGAGTCGGGCGCCGCCGGGCGCGCGTACTACTGCGGCGGCGGGCGGGCCATGCTCGCCGTGCGCGCCGAGGACACGGACGCCGAGATCGCCTTGTCCTGGGCGCGTTCGGCACCGCCCCGCCGGGCGCTCCTGGAGCGCATCGGTCCGCGCTGGCTCAATTACCACTTCGGGCTGGTCACCGGGGAGTTGGTCCGCCGGGTGCACGACGACGGCTATGCGTGCGCCGCCTGGACCGTCGACACCCCGCGCGCGGTGCGCCGGCTGCTGCGCGCCGGCGTCGACGCGGTGACGACCAACCGCGTCGACGTACTCCGCCCGCTGGTCGTCGGACGTCGCCCCCGCTGACCTGCGCGTACGCCGTCCCGAGGGGGCGGTCGCACCTGCCGGGGAGGGCGGTCCCGCTCCCCCGGCCACCGCCCGCCCCCGGCCGCTTCCCCTCCGGGGCGGGCGTCTACTCCACCCGCCAGGGCGCGCCGAGGCCGTCGGGGAAGCCGCCCATGAACTGCCGGATCGCCCAGCGGGCGGCCCCGGCGCCGACCAGTTCGTCGGCGGGGAAGTAGGCGCCCTGGCCGCCGCACACCAGCCAGATCGCCTCCTCCGGCGGGCGGTCCGGGTCCCCGGCGAGGTAGCGGGCGTCGCGCGCCGCCGTCCGCGCCCGCCGCCGCCCGCCCGCGGAGACCGCCTCCGGCGCCCGGCACAGCTGGAGCAGCGCTCCGTCGTCACGTTCACCGGTCACGAGAAAGACGTCCGGCCCCCCGCTGACCGTCAGGCAGCCGCCGCCGTCCTCCCAGCGGTCGAGAGAGAGCTCCGTGCAGATCTCGCCGTCGAGTTCGGCCAGCGCGGCCTCCAGCCCGGCGCGGTCCGGCTCCCGCAGCATCCGGGACCGGCAGATGCCCGCCTCCCAGCGGCTGACCGCCGCCTTCATCCCGGACACCGCCGCGGCGCACGCCGCGGCCCCTGGGGAGCGGCGGTCCGGTTGCGGAGGGCGAGGGTGCGGGCGGGGGCGCCCAGCGGGCTGCGGACCGGGGTGCGGCTCATGTGCGGAGCATACGGTCGCCGGGCCCTGACCTGCTCGATTCCGGCCGCGTCGGGCGGAACGCGGGCCGCCGCCCCTCCCGCCCCCCAACGCCCCCAAACACCCCCGGGAACCCCCCGCTTACAGCTTCGGGCTCACAGCCCCACGATCGCGTTCCACTCCTTCGCGAAGGCGGTGCGCTCCTGGGAGGTGATGTCGCGGGCGATGGCCAGCCGTTTGCGCATCGAGGCGTCCGGGAAGATCAGCGGGTCCTCGGCGAGGGCGGAGCGTTCCTTGTCCTTGGAGTCGGCGAGGATCTCGCGTGCGGCGGGCACGGGGCAGACGTAGTTGACCCAGGCCGCCAGGTCCGCGGCGACCTCTGGCCGGTAGTAGTAGTCGATCAGCCGCTCGGCGTCGCGCTTGTGGTCGGCGAGGTTGGGGATCATCAGGCTCTCCGACCACAGCTCGGCGCCCTCCTGCGGCACCACGAACTCGATGTCGGGGTTGTCCGCCTGGAGTTGGATCACATCGCCGGAGTAGGCCTGCGCGGCGAGCACGTCACCGGAGTCGAGGTCCTTGATGTAGTCGTTGCCGGTGAACCGCCGGATGTGGCCCTTGCCGACGAGACCGCGTATCCGGTCGGTCATCCGGTGGAAGTCGTCGGCCGTCCAGCGGGTGATGTCGACGCCGTCGCCCTGCATCAGCATCGCGAACGACTCGTCGAGCCCGGAGAGCAGCGTGACCCGGCCGCGCAGGTCGTCCTTCCACAGGTCCGAGGTGTGCTGGATCTCCCGGCCGAGCTTCTTGCGGTTGTAGGCGATGCCGGTGATCCCGGACTGCCAGGGCACGGTGTGCTTGCGTCCCGGGTCGAAGTGCGGGGAGCGCAGCAGCGGGTCGAGGTGTGCGGCCACGTGCGGCTGCGCCGCCCGGTCCATCTCCTGGACCCAGCCCAGCCGGACGAAGCGGGCGCACATCCAGTCGCTGATGACGATGAGGTCGCGACCGGTGGGCTGGTGGTTCATCAGCGACGGGCTGATCTTGCCGAAGAACTCGTCGTTGTCGTTGATCTCCTCGGTGTACGTGACGGAGATCCCGGTGCGCCGCCGGAAGCGGTCGAGGGTGGGCCGGCGCTGTTTGTCGTGGTCGTCGACGTCGATGTAGAGCGGCCAGTTCGCGAAGACGATGTCGTGGTCGCGCGCCGAGTGGTCGGGGCTGCCGCGGTCGGCGGCCTTGACGTACGCCGGCGGCACCCCGCAGCCGGTCAGGGCGGCCAGCGCCCCGGTCACACCGATTCCGCCCATACCCCGAAGCAGCGAACGCCGCGAAAGATCAGCCATGTGAGCACTCTCACGCGACGCGGGCGGAGGCGGCAAGAGACAGCTCGTCAACTGCCGGGCCTCCGCCCGCGACGGTGTGTCGAGCGGCCGGTGCCGCGCGACGGTGCGGATCCTCGCGGATCCTGCCGGATCAGCCGTCCAGCGAGGTCATCACGTGCTTGATGCGGGTGTAGTCGTCGAAGCCGTAGGCCGAAAGGTCCTTGCCGTAACCGGACTTCTTGAATCCGCCGTGCGGCATCTCGGCGACCAGCGGGATGTGGGTGTTGATCCACACGCAGCCGAAGTCGAGGCTCTTGGACATCCGCATGGCACGGGCGTGGTCCTTGGTCCACACCGAGGACGCCAGGGCGTACTCGACGTCGTTGGCCCAGCTCAGCGCCTGCGCCTCGTCGGAGAACGACTGGACGGTGATGACCGGGCCGAAGACCTCCTGCTGGATGATCTCGTCATCCTGCTTGAGGCCCGAGACGACGGTCGCGGCGAAGAAGTAGCCCTTCTCGCCGACCCGCTGGCCGCCGGCCTCGATCTTGGCGTGCGCGGGCAGCCGGTCGATGAAGCCCTGGACCTGCTTGAGCTGGTTGGCGTTGTTCAGCGGTCCGTAGAGCACGTCCTCGTCGTCGGCCGCACCGGTCTTGGTGTCGGCCGCGGCCTTGGCGAGCGCGGTCACGAACTCGTCGTGGATGGACTCGTGGACGAGCACCCGGGTGGCGGCCGTACAGTCCTGGCCAGCGTTGAAGTAGCCCGCGACGGAGATGTCCTCGACGGCCTTGGCGATGTCGGTGTCCTCGAAGACGACGACCGGCGCCTTGCCGCCCAGCTCCAGGTGGACCCGCTTGAGGTCCTTGGACGCGGACTCGGCGACCTGCATGCCGGCCCGGACCGAGCCGGTGATGGAGGCCATCGCCGGGACGTGGTGCTCGACCATCAGCCGGCCGGTCTCGCGGTCACCGCAGACGACGTTGAACACGCCGCGGGAGTGCCCGAGTTCGTCGAGAACGCTGCCGATGATCTCGCCGATCAGCACGGTCGACGCCGGGGTGGTGTCGGACGGCTTGATGACGACGGTGTTGCCCGCGGCGAGCGCCGGGGCGAACTTCCACACCGCCATCATCATCGGGTAGTTCCACGGCGCGACCTGGGCGCAGACGCCGATCGGCTCGCGCCGGATGATGGAGGTGAAGCCGTCCATGTACTCACCGGAGGCGCGGCCCTCCAGCATCCGGGCGGCACCCGCGAAGAAGCGGATCTGGTCCACCATCGGCGGGATTTCCTCGGAGCGTACGAGGGCCAGCGGCTTGCCGCAGTTCTCGGACTCGGCGGCGATCAGCTCCTCGGCGCGCTCCTCGAAGCGGTCGGCGATCTTGAGCAGCACCTTCTGGCGCTCGGCCGGGATCAGGTCCCGCCAGGCGGGGAAGGCGGCCTCGGCGGCGGCCATGGCCGCGTCGACGTCGGTGGCGGCCGAGAGCGGGGCGGTGGCGTACGCGTCACCCGTCGCCGGGTTGACCACCTCCGTGGTCCGCCCGTCGGCGGCGTCCCGGAACTCCCCGTCGATGTAGTTGCGCAGACGACGCAGTGAGGTGGTCACTGTGCGCCCCCTTCAGTCAGATGTCCGGTGGTTGAGACACCCACCCTAGCCATGAAGTCGACGTTTTCAACACACCCACCACCCCGGAACAACGAAATCAGTGAAGTTTCGATCGCGACACGACTGATTTCATCGATTTAGGGTTGCACGACAGACGAGGCTCGTGCACAGTGAGGGACGTGGCCACACGTGACAGAAACGGCACTCCGTCGATCGACTCCGTCTCCCTGGCGATCATCGAGCAGCTCCAGGAGGACGGGCGCCGTCCGTACGCCGCGATCGGCAAGGCCGTCGGCCTCTCCGAGGCGGCGGTACGCCAACGCGTACAGAAACTGCTCGACCAAGGCGTGATGCAGATCGTCGCGGTCACCGACCCCCTCACGGTCGGTTTCCGACGGCAGGCAATGGTCGGCATCAACGTCGAGGGTGACCTCGATCCCGTGGCCGACGCCCTGACGACCATGGAAGAAGTCGAATACGTCGTCATGACCGCAGGCTCCTTCGATCTCCTCATCGAGATCGTCTGCGAGGACGACGATCACCTGCTCGAAATGATCAACAAGCGGATCCGCACGCTGCCCGGCGTACGGACCACCGAGAGCTTCGTTTACCTCAAGCTCCGGAAGCAGACCTACACCTGGGGAACGAGATAGCAATGAGCGCCGACCTCTCCAAGACGGCGTACGACCACCTGTGGATGCACTTCACCCGCATGTCGTCGTACGAGAATGCCCCCGTGCCCACGATCGTGCGCGGCGAGGGCACCAACATCTACGACGACAAGGGCAAGCGCTACATCGACGGCCTTGCCGGCCTCTTCGTGGTCAACGCCGGCCACGGACGGGTGGAGCTCGCCGAGACCGCCTACAAGCAGGCGCAGGAACTCGCCTTCTTCCCCATCTGGTCCTACGCGCACCCCAAGGCCGTCGAGCTCGCCGAGCGCCTGGCGGGCGAAGCCCCCGGTGACCTGAACAAGGTCTTCTTCACCACCGGTGGCGGCGAGGCCGTCGAGACCGCCTGGAAGCTGGCCAAGCAGTACTTCAAGCTCACCGGCAAGCCGATGAAGCACAAGGTGATATCCCGCGCGGTGGCCTACCACGGCACCCCGCAGGGCGCCCTGTCCATCACCGGTCTGCCGGCCCTGAAGGCCCCCTTCGAGCCGCTGGTCCCGGGCGCGCACAAGGTCCCGAACACCAACATCTACCGCGCCCCGATCCACGGCGACGACCCCGAGGCCTTCGGCCGCTGGGCCGCCGACCAGATCGAGCAGCAGATCCTGTTCGAGGGCGCCGAGACCGTCGCCGCCGTCTTCCTGGAGCCGGTGCAGAACGCCGGTGGCTGCTTCCCGCCGCCGCCCGGCTACTTCCAGCGGGTCCGCGAGATCTGCGACCAGTACGACGTGCTGCTCGTCTCCGACGAGACGATCTGCGCCTTCGGCCGCCTCGGCACGACCTTCGCCTGTGACAAGTTCGGCTACGTGCCGGACATGATCACCTGCGCCAAGGGCATGACCTCGGGCTACTCCCCGATCGGCGCGTGCATCATCTCCGACCGCCTGTCGGAGCCGTTCTACAAGGGTGACAACACCTTCCTGCACGGCTACACCTTCGGCGGCCACCCGGTCTCCGCGGCCGTCGGTGTCGCCAACCTCGACATCTTCGAGCGCGAGGGCCTCAACAAGCACGTCCTCGCCAACGAGGGTGCCTTCAAGGCCACCCTGGAGAAGCTGCACGACCTGCCGATCGTCGGCGACGTCCGCGGCAACGGCTTCTTCTACGGCATCGAGCTCGTCAAGGACAAGGTCACCAAGGAGTCCTTCACGGACGAGGAGACCGAGCGCGTCCTGTACGGCTTCCTGTCGAAGGCGCTCTTCGACAACGGCCTCTACTGCCGCGCCGACGACCGTGGCGACCCGGTCATCCAGCTCGCCCCGCCGCTGATCGCCGACCAGACGGTCTTCGACGAGATCGAGCAGATCCTGCGCGGAGTGCTGACCGAGGCCTGGACCAAGCTCTGATCCCCGCCTCACCGCGTAGGCCACCCCTGCGCTGATGCACACATGAATATCCAACGGCCCGGATTCACTCACTTGAAGCCATACGAGTGAATCTGGGCCGTTGTCCGTGCCCAGCGACGATTACCGGGGGTCCCCAGTCCTTACCGTGCCAGTGACCGATACCCTCCAGGGTCGTTCACCCGGTCAGGGGAACGAGTCGACGCGAACAAGCAAGAGGTGCGCAGATGGTGGCCCCGCCTGACAACGACGTTCTCTGGGCCCGCGGCCTGCACCACACGCACGGCGGCAGCGTCGCGCTCGCCGGGGTCTCCCTCGGCGTCCGCGAGGGCGAGATCCTCGCCGTCAACGGCCCGCGCGGCAGCGGCAAGACCACCCTCCTGAAGTGCCTTTCCGGCCAACTCGTCCCGTCCGAGGGCGAGGTCTGGTTCAACAGCTCCCCCGTACACACCCTCTCCGCCCTCAGCCGCGAACGGCTGCGCCTGGACCGGTTCGGCTGGATCGACACCGAACCCCACCTCGTCCCGGAACTCACCGCCTGGGAGAACGCCGCGCTGCCGCTCCTGCTGCGCGGCGCCGGCCACCGCGCCGCCAAGCACGCCGCGATGGAATGGCTGGACCGGCTGGACGTCGGCATGTGCGCCAAGCGCCGCCCCGCCCGGCTCGACCAGTCGCAGCGCCAGCGCATCGCCATCGCCCGCGCCCTCACCGCCACCCCGCAGATCCTCTTCGCCGACGAACCGACCGCGCCGCTGCACCGCACCGACGGCACCCAGGCCCTGCGCACCCTGACCACCGCGGCCCGCTCGCACCGGATCGCCGTGGTCCTCGCGACCCACGACCCCGACGTGGCCACGCTCGCCGACAGGACCCTCACCCTCCTCGACGGCAGCCATGCGGGCACCACGCCCGCCGCCGCCGATTCCCCCGATGAGGAAAGCAGGGCAGCGTGCTCGCTCTCCGTCTAGCCCGCAGCTCCCACCCCCTCGTCCAGCTGCGCCGCCTCTTCGTGGCCGCGGCGGCCGGCGGCACCGGCTTCCTGCTGCTGTCCACCGTCGGCCACGCCGCCGGCCACCCGACCACGGCCGCCGACTCGCTGGTGCGCCTGCTGTGGTGCGCCGCCCCGCTCGCCGCCACCGCCCAGCTCGCGGTGTCCGTGGCCCGTACGGACCCCGCCGCCCGTCTCCCCCGCGGTATGGCCGCGGCCGGGCTGGGGCCGGTCCGGCTCACGCTGTTCGCCGCCTCGACCACCGCGGTGTCCTGCGTCCTGGGCATCGTCCTCGCGCTGCTCGTCTTCCTCCGGCTCCGCGGCAGACTCGGTGGTTCCTCCGCCGGAATCGGCGCCGATCTGCTCGGCGCCGGCCACCCGGTGCCGCTCATCGGGGCGCTCCTGCTGTTGTCGGTCGTCCCGCTGACGGCCGCCGCCGCGACCGCCGTCTCGCTGCGCCCGCGCCGCCCGCGCCGCCAGGCCGTCCCCGCCGGGCCCCGCGCCGGCACCGCCGCGCCCTCGGGGCTCCCCTGGGGCATCGCCCTGGCGGCGGCGGGCCTGGCGATCGAGGCGTACGCCGGCCGCGGCGTCGGGGCCCCCGGCGGCCTGCTGTCGCTCCCGGGCCGGCTGATCGGCAGCCCTCCGGGCGTGCTGGCCGGCTGGGCGCTGTCCGCGTTCGGCCTCGTCCTGGCCGGCCCCGGCCTGGTGCACGTCTGCGGCCTGCTGCTGTGCGCCGGCCGGCCCGGCGCGCTGCGGCTGCTGTCCGGACGCATGCTCCAGGAGGAGTCCCACCGCGTCGGCCGCCCCCTCGGCGTCCTGTGTGCGGTCGCCTCCGCCGTCTGCGCCGCCGTCCAGGTCCACCAGTCGTCGGCCTCCCGGCCCTTCGGGCCGCTCACCGCCATCGGCACCGCGGTCGTCCTCGGCTGCGTCTTCGCCAGCGCGCTGGCCGCCGCCCTGGAATCCCGGTCGGCCCGCGCCCACACCATGTCCGCCCTGCGCCGCCTCGGCGCCTCCGCCTCCGTCCTCCGTCGCGCGGCGGCCCTGCGCGCCCTCGCCCTGGTCCTCGTGCTGGGCCCGCTGACGTGGGCCGTGGCGGAGTTGGCCACGATGCCGCTGCTCGCGTGACGGGTGGGGCCGGCGGGGCCTTGGGGCCCTGGCGGCTCCACCGCCGACCTAACATGGCCGACGTGCAGCCGAATTCAGAGTCCCCCGCGTCCCACCGCGAGCGATCCGCCCGCCCCGCCTCTCATGACAACGAGATCGAGTCCCTGGAGGAGTTCGACCGGGCCGTCACCGCCGGCAGCCTCGCCGGGCGGCGCATCCAGTCGGTGGATCTGACGGACCGTACGTTCGCGCTGCTCGGCACGGACACCACCGAAGCCGTGTTCCTGGGTTGCGAGATGGAGCCGGACGCCGCGGCGAAGGTGCGGGCCGGCGGCGCCCTGGTGTTCCCGCCCATACCGGGCCTGCCGTTCGACCCGTACCGCGGCAGCCTGTACGGACCGGAGGAGCTCTTCGAGGGGCTGACCGACAGCGGCTATGACGCGACGCCGGACGCCCGCGCGTACGAGTGGTACCGGCGCACCAGGACGGACGGCGATGTCTTCGCCTCGATGCTGCGCAGCGTCCATGACGACGCCGTCTCGGACGCACTGGACGAACACCTCGCCGGTGCCCGCGTGGTGGGCGTCATGGGCGGGCACGCGCTGGAGCGCGGCTCGGCTGCGTACGCGGGCGCGGCGCGGCTGGGCCGCCGGCTGGCACGTTCCGGGCTGACCGTCGCCACAGGTGGCGGCCCGGGTGCCATGGAGGCCGCCAACCTCGGTGCGTACGCCGCGCCGTTCGACGACACCATGCTCGACTCGGCGCTCGAACTCCTCGCCAAGGCCCCGCGCTTCGCCCCGTCGGTCACGGACTGGGCGCGGGCGGCCTTCGACGTCCGCCGGGACCGGCCGGGCGGCGGTGCCTCCGTGGGCATCCCCACGTGGTTCTACGGCCATGAGCCGCCGAACGCCTTCGCCACCCACATCGCGAAGTACTTCGTCAACGCGGTGCGCGAGGACGGCCTGTTGGCGCGGTCCAACGCGGGGGTGGTGTTCCTGCCGGGCGCCGCGGGGACCGTGCAGGAGATCTTCGACAACGCGACGCCCAACTACTACGGGTCGCGCGGCGAGCCGACGCCGATGGTGCTGGTGGACCGTGCGCACTGGACGCAGAAGCTGCCCACCTGGCCGCTGCTGCAGGCGCTGGCCGCGGACCGGCCGATGGCGGCCCGGATCGCGCTGGTCGACTCGGTGGACGAGGTCCCCGAAGCGCTGGCCAGGCTGTCGACGGGGGACGGTTCCTGAACGCACCGGATCCGTGCGGTTTCCGGATCCGGGTGCGCTGCCGAGGCAACGCATGTCCCGGAATGTGCGTCTGCCAAGCCAGGTAATGAACAGGTAATGCAGGCAGTGCACGATCGGAGCTCTTGGTGATCATCGGCCTTCTGACGGCCGTGGCGGCGTCTGCCTGCTACGGCACGGGTTCGGTTCTGCAGGCGGTGGGTTCGCGCAGGTCCGCCCGCCGGGAGGCCGCCGCCGCGTCCACCTCCGGTGTCACCCAGCACGGCGGCCCCAGCCTCTCCTCCACCGCGAAGGCCGCGGTGACCTGGGAGTTCATGGTCGGCACCGTCCTGGACTTCATCGGGTTCGGGCTCGGCGCGCTGGCCGCCCGGCTGCTGCCGCTGTTCCTCTCCCAGACGGTGATCAGCGCCAACCTCGTGATCACGGCGGTGCTGAGCATCAAGCTGCTCGGCATCCGGCTCACCCGTCCCGAGTGGACCTCCATCGCCGTCGTCTGTTCGGCACTGGTGCTGCTGGCCACGGCCGCGGGCCCGGAGGGCGGCGGCGACACCTCACGGGCCGCCCACTGGTGGCTGCTGGCCGCCTCCGTCGTGCTCATCGGCGGCGGCACCCTGCTCGTGCGCCTGCTGGGCGGCCGGGCGGCGATCCTCGCGGGGCTGCTCTCCGGGCTGGGGTTCGGCGCGCTGGGCGTGGGAGTGCGGGTGCTGGACGGCGTGGATCCGTTCGACCTGCCGTCGCTCCTCGGTGATCCCGCGCTGTACGCGATTCTCGTCGCGGGGATCGGCGGGATGTATCTGCACACCGTCGCGCTGCAGATCGGTTCGGTGAACGGCGCCACGGCGGCGCTGGTGGTGGGCGAGACGGTGGTGCCCGGCATTCTCGGGGTGCTGTGGCTGGGCGACGCCTCGCGTCCGGGCTTCGCCTGGGTCGCCGTCCTCGGGTTCGTGGTGGCGGTGGCCGGGGCCGTCGCCGTCGCCTGGTTCGGCGAGCCGGAGCCGGACGACGGTCCGGGTGGGCTGCCGGTGGACGCGGGCACCGCGGAGGGCTCCGCGCCTTCCCTGGCCGGGCCTTCCGGCCGTTCCGCGTAGGGCTCCCGGGGACGCTACGCCGGGGGCGTGTCCAGGACGACCACGTCGTCGGCGGCGAAGGCGATGCCGACCCGTTCGCCGGTCTCCGGGGCGTCCCGCAGCGCACAGGCCGCCTCGACCTGCGGTCCGCCGGCGGGCTGGAGCAGCAGGGCGACATGGGTGCCGCGGAACGTCCGGGCCGTCACGGTGCAGGGCAGGCCCTCCGGGAGCGGTGTCAGCCGGACGCCCGCCGGGCGGACGAGCAGCCGGCAGGGGCCGTCCGGCGTCCCTTCGGGGACGGGCACCTTGCCCCAGGGGGTGGCGGCCGACCCGCCCTGGACGGTGGCCGCCACGACGTTGTCGAAGCCGAGGAAGCGGGCGACGAATTCGGTGGCGGGCCGCTGCCAGACCTCCAGGGGGGTGCCCGTCTGCGCGATCCGTCCGTCCTGCATCACCACGACCCGGTCGGCGAGCGCGAACGCCTCGCCCTGGTCGTGTGTGACGGCGAGCACCGTCGTGCCCAACTCGCGGAAGAGGCGCCGCAGTTCGACGACGAGGCGTTCGCGCAGGCCGCGGTCGAGCTGGCCGAGCGGCTCGTCCAGCATCAGCAGCCGGGGGCGCGGGGCGAGCGCGCGGGCGAGCGCGACCCGCTGCTGTTCGCCGCCGGACAGCGAGGCGATGGCCCGGCGCTGGGCGTCCGGCAGCCCGACAAGCTCCAGCAGCCCGGCGACCGTACGCTCCTGTTCGGCGCGTGCGGTGCGCCGCATCCGCAGGCCGAAGGAGACGTTTCCGGCCACGTCGCGCTGCGGGAACAGCTGGTGGTCCTGGAACATCAGGCCGACGCCGCGCCGGTGCGTGGGCACCCCCCGCAGATCCCGCCCTTCGAGCAACACCTTTCCCGTGTCGGCGCTTTGGAGTCCGGCCACCACCCGCAGCAGAGTGGATTTGCCGCTGCCGCTGGGGCCCAGCACGCACACGATCTCGTGCGCGGCGACGTCCAGATCCACCGCGTCGAGCGCCGGGTGCCCGCCGGCGGGACCGAAGCGGACACTCACTCCGGCGAGCCGCAGCAGTTCCCGCGATGCGCTCTCGGCCTGGTCTTTCACCTAGAACTCCCCGGAGTGGTCGGTGCGGATGCGCTCCAGGGCCAGCAGGGCGCCGGCGCACACCACCATCAAAATGGTCGACAGGGCCATCGCCTGCCCGTAGTTGAGCTGACCGGCACGCCCCAGCAGCCGCGCCACGGCCACCGGCAGGGTCGGATTGTCCGGGCGGGCGATGAAGACGGTGGCGCCGAACTCGCCCAGGGACACGGCGAAGGCGAAGCCCGCCGCGATCAGCAGGGCCCGCCGCACCATCGGCAGATCCACCTCGCGCCATACCTGCCACGGCGACGCGCCGAGCACCGCGGCCGCCTCCCGCAGCCGCCCGTCCACCGCGCGCAGCACGGGCAGCATGGTGCGGACCACGAACGGCACGCCCACCAGGGCCTGCGCGAGGGGGACCAGCCACCACGAGGAGCGCAGGTCCAGCGGCGGGGTGTCGAGGCTGATCAGGAATCCGAAGCCGACGGTCACGGCGGAGACGCCGAGGGGCAGCATCAGCAGGGCGTCGAAACCACGCACCAGCCGGCCGGCCCTGGAGGTCAGCGCGGCCGCCGCCAGCCCGCCCACCACCAGCGCGATCACCGTGGCCGCCGCGCCGAAGGCGAGGGAGTTCCCCAGGGCGTCGAGGGGGGCGACGACGAAGGTGCTGTCGGCGGACGCGGCGGAGGCCAGCGCCCTGTAGAAGACGAGGCCGTAGCCGTCCGGCCCGGCGAAGGACCGCTCGGCGAGGACGACGAGCGGCGTGACGAGCAGCACCGCGATGACGGCGAGGGTGGCCCACAGCAGCGCCCACTGGCCGCGGCCGCGCGGCCGTCGTGCGGTCTGCGCGGCGTCGACGAGGTGCAGCGCGGATTCCCGCCGGCGCACGGTCCAGGCGTGCAGCGCCAGCAGTCCCAGCACCGCCGCGAATTGGATCATGGTGAGGACGGCGGCCGTCGGCAGATCGAGGAAGTCCGCGGTCTGCCGGTAGATCTCCACCTCCAGGGTGGAGAAGGTCGGCCCGCCCAGGATCTGTACCACCCCGAAGGAGGTGAAGGTGAAGAGGAAGACCATCAGCGCGGCGGCGGCGACGGACGGGCCGAGCGCGGGCAGCGTCACCCGCCGCCAGGCAGCGAACCGTCCGGCGCCGAGCACCCGCGCCGCCTCTTCCTGGCGCGGGTCGAGCTGCCCCCAGAGCCCGCCGACGGTGCGGACGACGACCGCGTAGTTGAAGAAGACGTGCGCCAGCAGGATCGCCCACACCGAGGTGTCCAGCCGCAGGCCCCACAGGTCGTCGAGGAGCCCGCCGCGTCCGACCAGCGCCAGGAACGCCGATCCTACGACCACCGTCGGCAGCACGAACGGCACTGCCACCAGCGCCCGCAGCAGCCGCTTGCCGGGGAAGTCGAAGCGGGCGAAGACATACGCGCCGGGCAGCGCGATCAGCAGCGTCAGCCCGGTCGAGGCCGCCGCCTGCCAGACGGTGAACCACAGGACGTGGAGCACGTCCGGATCGCCGAGCACCTCGCCGATCCGGCCGAGCCGCCACTGCCCGCCGTCCTTCAGCCCCCGGCCGACGATCGCGACGACCGGGTAGGCGAAGAACAGCGCGAAGAAGGCGAGCGGCACAGCCATCAGGCCGAGCCGCACCGCCGTCGCCCGGGTGGGCTTCCCGCGCCGGGTGCGGGTTACTTCAGAACGAGCGAGGACCACTGCTTGATCCACTGTTCGCGGTTCTTGGTGATCGTCTCCGGTGCGAGCGTCTCCGGCTTGTCGATCGTCGTTCCGTACTTCGTGAACAGCGCCGGCACCTTGGCGTCCTTGCGGGCCGGGTTGACGTACATCTGCAGCGGCACGTCCTCCTGGAACTTCTTGCTCAGCAGGAAGTCCAGCAGCGCCTTGCCGCCCTTCTCATTGGGCGCGTCCTTGAGCAGGCCGCCGAATTCGATCTGCCGGAAGCAGGTGCCGGTGGCGATCCCGGTGGGCGCCTCCTTGGGTGCGGGCTTCGTGCCGAGCACCTCGGAGGGCGGGCTGGAGGCGTAACTGACCACCAGCGGCTTGTCGCCCTTGCCCTTGGCCGCCGCGGAGCCGGAGAACCGCTCGTTGTAAGCCTGCTCCCAGCCGTCGACCACCTCCACGCCGTTGGCCCTGAGCTTCTTCCAGTAGCCCTGCCAGCCTTCCGCACCGTATTTCGCGACGGTGGCGAGCTGGAAGGCGAGGCCCGGGGAGGAGGTCGCGGAGTTCTCCGTGACGAGCAGGTTCTTGTACGCGGGCTTGACGAGGTCGTCGAAGGTCTTCGGCGGCGCGATCTTGTGCTTGGCGAAGTAGGCGCGGTCGTAGTTGACGCAGGTGTCGCCGTAGTCGAGCGGCGTGACGCGGTGCTCGCCCTTGTCGAGCTGCAGTGCGGCCGGGACGCTGTCCAGCCCCTTGGCGCGGTAGGGGCTGAAGATCCCTTCCTTCAGGCCGCGGGAGAGCAAGGTGTTGTCGATACCGAAGAACACATCGCCCTGCGGGTTGCCCTTGGACAGGATCGCCTGGTTGACGGCCTTGCCGGCGTCGCCGCCGGGGAGCACCTTGAGCTGGTAGCCGCTCTCCTTCTCGAAGGCGGCGCGTACCGACTTCGAGACGCTGAACGAGTCATGGGTGACGAGCGTGACCGTCTTGGCGTCCGCGCCGTCCTTGCCGCCGGAGCCGCAGGCGGCGAGCGCGGTCATGCCCAGCATGGCGGCGAGCGCCGCGGCGGCCGGTCTACGGCCATGGATGGTGCGCGTGATGCTCACTGATTTCCTCCTGGCTGGCCAGGAAGAGACGCGGCCCCGCCCGGTGTCCGCGGGCGCGGCGTCAAACGACGTACCGCGAGCGGAGCGTGGGCGGGGCGCAACAGCATGAGTGACGACCGAACTTCCTACCCGGAATGACCCGGGCGAGGTTCAAGGGTCTGCGGCCGCCGGATGACTACGACGGTTCCGCACTCTCAGCGCTGTGGCGCTCCCCTGTCGGAATGTGCATTTGTTCGATCAGACGATACCAGCGGGCGGTCAGCGTTCCGAGGCCGCGAGCTGCCCGCAGGCGCCGTCGATCTCCTGGCCCCGGGTGTCACGGACGGTCACCGGCACGCCGTGCGCCTCGATGGCCTTCACGAACGCCCGCTCGTCCTCGGGCCGCGAGGCGGTCCACTTCGAGCCGGGAGTCGGGTTCAGCGGGATCAGGTTCACATGGACCCGCTTGCCCTTCAGCAACCGTCCCATCAGGTCACCGCGCCACGCCTGGTCGTTGATGTCACGGATCAGGGCGTACTCGATGGAGATGCGGCGGCCGGACTTCTCGGCGTACTCCCACGCCGCGTCCAGCACCTCCCGCACCTTCCAGCGGGTGTTGACGGGCACCAGGGTGTCGCGCAGTTCGTCGTCCGGCGCGTGCAGCGACACCGCCAGCCGGCACTTGAAGCCCTCGTCGGCGAACCGCAGCATCGCGGGGACCAGGCCGACGGTGGAGACGGTGATGCCCCGCTGGGACAGCCCGAGGCCGTCCGGCTCGGGGTCGGTCAGCCGCCGGATGGCGCCGGTCACCCGGTTGTAGTTGGCGAGCGGCTCCCCCATCCCCATGAAGACGATGTTGGAGAGCCGCGCGGGCCCGCCGGGCACCTCGCCGTCGCGCAGCGCCCGCATCCCGTCGACGATCTGGTGCACGATCTCGGCGGTCGAGAGGTTACGGTCCAGGCCGGCCTGGCCGGTGGCGCAGAACGGGCAGTTCATCCCGCAGCCGGCCTGCGAGGAGATGCACATGGTGACCCGGTCCGGGTAACGCATCAGCACGGACTCGACGAGCGTCCCGTCGTGCATCTTCCACAGGGTCTTGCGGGTGGTGTCGTCATCGCACGAGATGTGCCGCACGACGTTCATCAGGTCCGGCAGCAGCTCCGCCGCCAGCTTTTCGCGCGCCGCAGCCGGGATGTCGGTCCACTGCGCCGGGTCGTGCGCGTAGCGGGCGAAGTAGTGCTGCGACAGCTGCTTGGCACGAAACGGCTTCTCACCGATCGCGGCCACCGCTTCGCGGCGCTCGACAGGGGTCAGATCGGCAAGGTGCCGCGGCGGCTTCTTGGCTCCGCGCGGCGCGACGAAAGTGAGTTCTCCGGGTGCAGGCATGGTGCGTCCAGTGTGGCAGATCGTCCACGGCCCCCCAGGCCACAGGCAGGTGGGCCCGGTCACCCCCGGTGGCCCTGTCCCTGGCGGCCCGCCTTGCACGGCCCGGGGACGGCCCAGGCCGTCTTCCGTCACCGTGCGGGTGCCGCCACGACCGCCCGGCGCCCTGGCCACCCAGGATCACCTCTCGTGACGGGGCGTTGCCTCGCGGCCCTCGACCCTCGGCCCTCGGTCCCGGTCGCCACTTCGGCCGCCTCCGGGACCGCCACCCCCGGCCCGCTACCGAGAGCTACCACTTACCTCTCCTTTGGTAGGTTATGCACCCTCCAGCACCGGCCTTCTCCTCGCGTGGGACGGCCGACCGCGACCACAGGCTCATGCCGAGGGGAACCCATGGAAGCTCCTGAGTCGCAGGGGATGGGCACGAGCCCGGAACGACCGCGGTCCCGACCGGACAGCCGCCGTCGGACGCTGTTCGCCGTACTGCGGTGCACCATCACCGCGACCGGCTGCTTCCTCGCGTACTACCTGCTGCCCATGGACAGAGCGTTCACCGGCGGTACGGCGGCCGGCCTCATCATCGGGCTGGCGGCCTTGGTGCTGCTCCTCGCCTGGCATACCGTCATGATCACGCGTTCCGCCACCCCTCGGCTGCGGGCGTTGGAGGCTGTCGCCACCACCGTCCCGCTGTTCCTCCTGCTCTTCGCGAGCGCCTACTACCTGTTGGAACGCGGCGGGCCCGGCAGTTTCAGCGAGCCCCTCACCAGGACCGACTCGCTGTATTTCGCCCTCACCGTGTTCAGCACCGTCGGCTTCGGCGACATCACCGCCCGGACGGAGGCCGCACGCGCGGTCACGATGGCGCAGATGGCGGGCACCATCCTGCTCGTGGCCGTGGCGGCCCGGGTCATGCTTCAGGCCGTCCAGGTGGGGCTGCGCCGCCAGGGGACCAAAGAGCAGTGACGGGGCGGGCGGTGCGGCGGCATGCCGCCTGCGTGCTGAGGATCCACGGCCGGGCCCACGGGTGTCCAGCCTGCCCGGGAGCCCGGAACATCGGATGACCTTCGTGGGCGAGGCATGGGCGAGGCATGGTTCAGCCGACCCGGAATCTTCCAGCTCAACCGGTCAGGGCTGACCTTTCGTAGAGCCGGTGCCGAGCGTGCCGGCCACGTACCGCACGCGCTAGCCGGCCCTCTTGGCCTTGACGTCGTCGGCTGTCAGGGCGTTGCCACCGACCGCCCACTCGCCGCTGGGTGTCTCGGTGATCGCGACATGCGTGACCGGTCGCAGAGCCTCGCCCTCGATGGCGATCAACGCCTCCGAGACATCCTTGACCATCTTCTGCTTCTCTTCGGGCGTGAACACTCCCGCGATCACCTTGATGTCGATGAATGGCATCGGATGCCTCCCACAATGACGGTGAGATCGAGCCGTCATGCCGCTTTGGACACCAGGGCCGCATGCGGTGGGCTTCTTGTCCTCTTCGGGGAGAAGCGGGCCGGCGAGCCGATCACTGCTTCTCGCGCCTATCGGAAGAGCGCTCGTAGGCGGCACCCGGTCCTGGCCCGGCGTGCCCCGTTCACCGTGATCGGCGACGCTGATGTTGCCAACCGCTGCTGTCAGCCCTGCGGTGCCGGCATGTTTCTCCCAGTGTCGCAGATCGACTCCGGCGTCGTCCGGCAGCGCGGTTCCGCAGCGGCCCTTGTCGGTCGAAGTGTTCGCAACTGACTCGCTCCCGGCCAGGAGTGGGCGGAAGCCGCGGCTCGGTCCGAGAGGCCGGGACACGCCTGGGGCGTTCCACCCCGCGCATGGCGTGAGCGCAAACCGGGCTGGTGGGGGCTCTGGCGCACCCTCGGAGCCTGAGATCTCCGGGTGCATCGCTTGGTTCCTCGCGTCCCGGACGCGCGAAGAGGGACCCGCCACGCCTGGTGGCAGGCCCCTCGGGGCTTCGCGTACCCGCCGTACGCAGCACGTTCCCTGGAGAACGGGCGGCGGTGGTTCAGCCGGAGCCGACGAAGATGACGAACAGCAGCCAGACGACGGGGGCGGTCGGCAGCAGGGAATCGAGGCGGTCCATGATGCCGCCGTGGCCGGGCAGCAGGGTGCCCATGTCCTTGATGCCGAGGTCCCGCTTGATCATGGATTCGCCGAGGTCGCCGAGGGTGGCGCTGGCGGCGACGGCGAGGCCGAGCAGCAGGCCCTGCCACCAGGCGCCGTTCGTGATCAGGAACTCCATGCAGAGCGCGCCGGCGACCATGGCGAACAGGACGGCGCCGGCGAGTCCCTCGCGGGTCTTGCCGGGGCTGATGCGCGGCGCGAGCTTGGTCTTTCCGAACCGCCAGCCGACCGCGTACGCACCGGTGTCGCTGACGACCGTCAGGAGCAGGAAGGTCAGCACCCGCTGCGGCCCGTCGGCGTCGGCCGCGAGCATCAGGGCCACGAAGGTCGCGAGGAACGGTACGTAGAACGCCGCGAAGACACCGGCGGTGACGTCCCGGAGGTAGTTCTCGGGTGCCTCGGTCATCCGCCAGACAAGGACGGCCAGCGCCGTCAGTGCCATCGCCACCCAGGCGCCCTCGGCGCCGCGTACGTATCCCGCGACGACCATGGCGGTGCCGCCGACCGCGAGCGGCACCAGCGGCACCCGGATGTCCCTGCGTTCCGCCAGCCGCGAGGTCAGCTCCCACAGGCCCACGACCACGGCGACCGCTATCACGCCGATGAAGATGGGCTTGTAGACGAAGAGCGAGGCGATGATGATCACGCCGAGGCCGACGCCGACCCCTATCGCGGCGCGCAGATTTCGTCCCGCGCTCTTCTTCGGCTGCGGCGGGTTCTGCGAGCTGTCAGGCCCGGGAGAACCGGGGAAGGCAGTGGGCATGGGCTCCTGCGGCTTTTCGTCGCGGAACAGGGGGCCGCTCAGTCGAGCAGCCCCCCGGTCGTCCCGGTGATCCAGGTCGTCCCGGATTTCCCGGTGGACCCGGTCGTCGTCCTGGTGTCCGCCTGCGTCGGGCACGATGGGCATGGGCCGAGTCTGCGCCGCCTCTGCCCAGTCGTGCACGGGACCCGCCGGGGCGGGGGGCGCCGCCCCGCGAAGCGGGGAGGCCGTTCCCTGGTCGGGTGGTCCCCATTGTCCGGCGCGGGACGGGGCTCCCCAGGATGACTCGTTCATCAGACCTCGAGGAGCTCGGATTCCTTGTGCTTGAGGAGCTCGTCCACCTGCGCGACATACTTCGCGGTGGTGTCGTCGAGCTCCTTCTCCGCGCGGCGCACCTCGTCCTCGCCGGACTCCTTGTCCTTGACGAGCTTGTCGAGGGTTTCCTTGGCCTTGCGGCGCACGCTGCGGATCGAGATCTTCGCGTCCTCGCCCTTGGTCTTGGCGACCTTGATGTACTCCCGGCGGCGCTCTTCGGTGAGCTCCGGGAACGTCACCCGGATGATATTGCCGTCGTTGCTCGGGTTGACGCCGAGGTCGGAGTCGCGGATCGCCTGCTCGATGTTGCGCATCGCGCTCTTGTCGAACGGGGTCACCACGGCCATCCGCGGCTCGGGAACCGAGAACGACGCCAGCTGGTTGATCGGCGTCAGGGCACCGTAGTAGTCCGCCACGATCTTGTTGAACATCGCCGGGTGCGCACGCCCGGTGCGGATCGCGGCGAAGTCCTCCTTGGCGACCACGACGGCCTTCTCCATCTTCTCCTCGGCCTCGAGGAGGATCTCTTCGATCACCACTTGCTCCTGGTCTTTTCGGTAAGAAGCAGAGCCTCGCCCCTGCCGTGCGTCCTCTCCTGCACGGTGTCCGACCGGCAGGCGGTTGTCCATCCCCGTACCGAGGTCTAGCCACGGCCGGGAGTTGCCGCCCGTACAGGCCGATGCCCGTACGGAATCACGGCAGTTGGGGCCCCTGTCAGGCCCGGGTGCCCTGATCGCTGACGAGCGTGCCGATCTTCTCACCCTTCACCGCGCGCGCGATGTTGCCCTCGGCGAGCAGTTCGAAGACGAGGATCGGGAGCTTGTTGTCGCGGCAGAGCGTGATGGCGGTGGCATCGGCGATCTTCAGGTCGCGGGTGATGACCTCGCCGTATTCAAGGGCGTCGAACTTCACCGCGTCCGGGTTCTTCTTGGGGTCGGAGTCGTAGACCCCGTCGACACCGTTCTTGCCCATCAGCATCGCCTCGGCGTCGATCTCCAGGGCGCGCTGTGCGGCGGTGGTGTCGGTGGAGAAGTACGGCATGCCCATACCGGCGCCGAAGATGACGACCCGCCCCTTCTCCAGGTGGCGCACCGCGCGCAGCGGGATGTACGGCTCCGCGACCTGACCCATGGTGATGGCGGTCTGCACGCGCGAGTCGATGCCCTCCTTCTCCAGGAAGTCCTGGAGGGCCAGGCAGTTCATGACCGTACCGAGCATGCCCATGTAGTCGGAGCGGGCCCGGTCCATGCCGCGCTGCTGGAGTTCGGCTCCGCGGAAGAAGTTGCCGCCGCCGATCACAATGGCGATCTCATAGCCTTCGCGCACCACGGCGGCAATCTCGCGGGCCATGGCGTGCACGACATCGGGGTCGACGCCCAGCCCGCCACCGCCGGCGAATGCCTCGCCCGACAGCTTCAGCAGGAAGCGCCGCGTCCCGCCATGAACGGCTTTGTCTGTGTCCGCGCCGTCGGCACCGTGATTCATTGCGCTCTCCTCGTGCACATACGAAGAAGGCCATTGCCGTGGGTCTGGGTCAGATCCCTGTGCGGCAATGGCCTCCTCGTCACATCTGCGGCCGGCCGGTGAGCGGCCGACTGCGTACGACCCTAGCGGGGTCGTAGGTCATTCGCTGCCTTCGTGCAGGCTCAGGCGCCGACGCGGATGCGCGCGAAGCGCTTCAGCGTGACACCGGCCTCGTCCAGAACCTTCTGGACGGTCTTCTTGTTGTCCTTGGCGAACGGCTGCGCGAGCAGCGTGTTCTCCTTGAAGAAGCCGTTGACGCGACCCTCGACGATCTTCGGAAGGGCGGCCTCGGGCTTGCCCTCCTCCTTCGCGGTGGCCTCGGCGACGCGGCGCTCGTTCTCGACGACGTCGGCCGGGATCTCGTCCTTGGAGAGGAACTTCGGCGCGAACGCGGCGATGTGCTGCGCGACGTCCTTCGCGACCTCGGCGTTCTCCTTGTCCAGCTCGACCAGGACGCCGACCTGCGGCGGGAGGTCGGGCATGGTGCGGTGCATGTACGCGGCCACGAAGCCGTCGGTGAACTGCGCGAAGCGGTCCAGGACGATCTTCTCGCCGAGCGTGGCGTTGGCCTCGTCCACGTACGCCTGGACGGTCTTGCCGGCCTCGATCTCGGAGGCGAGCAGCGCCTCCAGGTCGGCGGGCTTCGTCGCGGCGACGTGCGCGGCGAGCGTGTTGGCGACGGCCTGGAACTTGTCACCCTTGGCGACGAAGTCGGTCTCGCACTTCAGCTCGAGCAGCACGCCGGCGGACTTGTCGTCGGCGATGAGGGAGACGACCGCACCGTTCTCGGCCGAACGGCTCTCGCGCTTGGCGACGCCCTTCTGACCCTTGACGCGCAGGATCTCCACGGCCTTGTCGACGTTGCCGTCGCCCTCGTCCAGGGCCTTCTTGCAGTCCATCATGCCGGCGCCGGTGAGCTCGCGGAGCTTCTTGACGTCAGCGGCGGTGTAGTTCGCCATGGTCTGTGAATCTCTTCTCGAAATCTCGACAGTCGAAAGATCTACGGGTGGACGGCGGGGGCGGCGCTTGTGGCGCCGGCCCCCGCCGTCTTCAACCGGTGCTGAGGTCAGGCCTGCTCGGAGTCCGCAGCCGGCTTCTCGGCGTCGGCCTCGGCGGCCGGAGCGGCCTCGGCGGCGGGCGCCTCGGTGGCGGCAGCAGCCTCGGCGGCCGGGGCCTCGGCGGGCTTCTCGGCCGCGTCCTCGGAGTCGGCCTTCTTCTCGCCCTCGAGCAGGTCGCGCTCCCACTCGGCCAGCGGCTCGGCGGCAGCCTTGTCGCCGGGCTTCTGGTCGCCGGTGGCGGCACCGGAACGGGCGATGAGGCCCTCGGCGACGGCGTCGGCGATCACGCGGGTGAGCAGGGTGACGGAGCGGATCGCGTCGTCGTTGCCCGGGATCTTGTAGTCGACCTCGTCCGGGTCGCAGTTGGTGTCGAGGATCGCGACGACCGGGATGTTGAGCTTGCGCGCCTCACCGACGGCGATGTGCTCCTTCTTGGTGTCCACGATCCAGACGGCGCTGGGCACCTTCTGCATCTCGCGGATACCGCCGAGGGTCTTCTCCAGCTTGGCCTTCTCGCGGGAGAGGACGAGGAGCTCCTTCTTGGTGAGGCCGGAGGCGGCCACATCCTCGAAGTCGATCTGCTCGAGCTCCTTCAGGCGCTGCAGGCGCTTGTAGACGGTCGAGAAGTTGGTCAGCATGCCGCCGAGCCAGCGCTGGTTGACGTAGGGCATGCCCACGCGCGTCGCCTGCTCGGCGATCGCTTCCTGCGCCTGCTTCTTCGTGCCGACGAACATGACCGAGCCGCCGTGGGCGACGGTCTCCTTGACGAACTCGTAGGCGCGGTCGATGTACGACAGCGACTGGAGCAGGTCGATGATGTAGATGCCGTTGCGCTCGGTGAAGATGAAGCGCTTCATCTTCGGGTTCCAGCGCCGGGTCTGGTGCCCGAAGTGGACGCCGCTCTCCAGCAGCTCCCGCATCGTGACGACGGCCATGGCCGTACTCCTCGTTTTCTCGGTTTCACTGCGGCCGGTCGGCCGCGGTGCCTGACGCCCCGACGCGCCTGCCGAGGAGGAACCTTGCGGAACCGTCCGAGGACCGAGGAGCGCGGCCGTCGTGCTGCCCGAACGGGACTGGTGCACTGACGGCGGGGCGTGCGAAGTCGACCCGGTGACCCGGATCGCCACAAGAAGTGTACGGGACTGCCGATGCACTGAGCGACACACACCTCTCCCCACCCGGGTCCCGCCCTGGACGAGTGACACCGTTGTCCACAACCCGCCGGTTATCCACAGCTCCGGACCAAGATCCCCGCGCGACGACCGCGCTACGGCACGGTCGGGACATGCGACAGAACCTGAACAATTCGCGGAACCCTTTCCTGTCCCTGCGGGGGGTGGGGGCGGGGCGTGGAGTGGGGCCGGGGGCCGGGCCCGGGGTGGGGCCGGGGGCCGGGCCTGGGGTGGGGCCGGGGACGGTGGTGGTCACCGTCCCGGCTCCGACCCGGGGGCCGGTTGTGGGCCCGGGTGTGGGCCCGGGTCCGAGTCCAGGTGCTGACCGGGCTCCGCTGTCGTTCAGGCGGAGGCGCCGGGCACGGTCGGCGCAGGGCGCCGCCGATTCCTCGTCCTCACGGTGGGGCTTTCGAGGCCCCGGGCGCTCCCGAGACTTCGGGGCCTCGGGGGACTGTGGGAGCTCCAGTGGCTCCGGGGCCTCGGGAAACTGTGGAGGCGCCAGTGACTCCGGGAACTTCGGGGACTCCGGCATCGCCGAAGGGTGCGGGAGCGTCCGAAAACCTCCGCGGTGGCGACTACCGTCTCTCCTTCTCCCCTTCCCCCTTCGCCCCTTACTTGGGTACCCGTTTCCGCTTTTCCCCTCCCCGTGGCAGTGGCCGGGGTCGCCTGGGGCACCCGGGGTGCCTCTGCGGTACGGGCCGAGCTGCTTCTTCCCTGCGCGAGGGCGGACGGTGAACGCCTCCGTGGTCGTGGCTGTAGCCGCAGCGGCGGCGGCCGTGCTGTCGGTACCGGGGCTGACGCTTGGCCCGGAGCCTGGGGCGGGACCGGGGCCGGGAACCTGGCCACGGTCCATGAGCAGCACCAGTTCGGCGGCCTCCGCACCCCTCGTCTCCGCCGGTCCGGCCCCGTCCCCGTCCTCGTCGCCTGCATCGGGAAACCCGGCTACCGGGCCGGAGGCTGGAGATGCGCATGGGCGTGACGCAACGGCGGAATCTGCCGAGGCCAGGGAGCACGTCTCCGCTGCGATACCGGCAGGGGATGACCGGGCCTGGCCCGTGAAAGGCGTAGCCGGGTTGCGGCCCACTGTCTTACACGGCTGGGAGCCTCCGCCGTCGCCATGGGCGGCAGGTCATCGCGGGGTGGACCTGGCAGCCGCCATCGGCTCACCGGTCCGGGCAGCCGCTGCCGGCCGGGTGGCCTTTGCGGGCAAGGTCGCCGGCCGGGGAGTCCTCACCATCGAGCTGTCGCGCTCCGGCCGTCCCCCCTTACGCACCACGTACGAGCCCGTGCGTCCCACAGCCCGGAAAGGGGAACGCGTCAGGGCGGGGCAGCCGGTCGCCGTCCTCCAACACGGACCGTTCCACTGCCGGGCGCCGTGCCTCCACTGGGGTCTGCGCCGAGGGAAGTCCTACCTGGACCCGATATCGCTCATGCCGCCGGAGATGCTCAGAGGTGGCCCATCGCGGCTGCTCCCGGTGATCGGCATCCCTGTTCCCGGGGCGCCTCACTCAACCGCAGCCGCATCGACCGAGGCCGCCCTCTTGGGGGCTATCGCGCTCGCCGCCACCACGCTGTGGGCACTCGGCCGCCTCACTCCGATCACTCCGAAACGTTCGGCGAAGCGTGCCGGCGATCTCGGGATTCGCCGCCGGGCCAGACTCCAGGGTTCCGCCTTAGGCAGGTCCGTCGGCAAGAACCATGAGCACAGACCCTGAGATTGCTGAGCTTGAGGCTGAGGAGGGGACGGGGGTGGGCAGGGAGGGAGGGGTTGGAGGGAGGGAGGGAGGGAGGGAGGAGTTCGCGCCGCAGTGACCGGCCGACTCCCTAACCGTGGCGCCGCGCCCGGGACGCGGTGACCACGCGCGGCTGCGG
>NZ_JBIWNU010000001.1:109088-224199 GCF_044767385.1 Streptomyces sp. NPDC101393
GCGGGCTGCGGGCTGCGGGCTGCGGGCTGCGGGCTGCGGGCTGCGGGCTGCGGGCTGCGGGCTGCGGGCTGCGGGCTGCGGGCTGCGGGCTGCGGGCTGCGGGGCCAACGAGCGTCGAGTGGTGGCGGGGTGGGGGGTGGGGGGCGGGGGCCGGGGCGGGGCGGGGCGGGGCGGAGAGAACCGGCCTCCGGTCAGCCGCTGACGCCGCGGAGGGCCATGCCCACCGCCGCCTCCGTGATCTCGTCGGGGTTCTCGGCAGCGCCGAGTTCGATACGGCGGACCGCCGCGTCGACGACTCCCTGGAGCAGCATGGCCGCCAGTCGTGGCTGCTCATGGCCGAGCGCGGCGAGAGCCTCGACGATCATGGCGATGAGCCCGCCGTGAGCCGCACGGATCTTTTCGCGCGCACCTGCATCCAGCTCGCCGGCCGAGATGGCGACGACGGCGCGGTGGCGCCGGTCGCCGACCAGGGCCAGCTGCCGTCGCACGTACGCCTCGACCTTTCCCTCGGACGTATCGACGCGTTCCATCGCTGCCTCGACCTCCGCGGCCCACACCGGGAAGTCGACGGCGCACAGCTCCTCGACGACGGCCGCGCGTGAGCGGAAATACTCGTACACGGAGGAGCGCGCGAGTCCCGTGCGCTCGGCGAGGGCGGGGAAGGTCAGCGCTTCCGTTCCGCCTTCGGACAGCAGGGTGCGGGCGGCGTCCAGGAGGGCGCCGCGCTGCATTGTCCGGTGCTCGGCCACAGAGGCCGCTCGAATCCTTGGCACACCACCACTCTACGGATGGCGTGCCCGCCGTGGCACTCCGCATGCCGACCCATCGACGTGACTCAGCGTCCGACGTCGGCCAGTTTCGCTCTGAGCTGGAGTACGGACTTGGTGTGGATCTGGCTGACACGGCTCTCCGTGACGCCGAGGACGTTGCCGATCTCGGCGAGCGTGAGGCCTTCGTAGTAGTAGAGCGTGACCACGGTCTTCTCCCGGTCGGGGAGGGTGTTGATGGCGCGGGCCAGGAGCCTCCGCAGCTCGCGGCCCTCGGCGATTTCGACGGGATTGTCGGCGGCCGTGTCCTCGAGCGTGTCCATCAGGCTCAGCCGTTCACCGCCCTCGCCGCTGACATGCAGGAGCTCTTCGAGCGCCACGACGTTCGCCAGGGAAAGTTGACTGAACACGCCGTGGAGCTCCTCCAGCGCGATACCCATCTCGCCGGCGACCTCCGGCTCGGACGGTGTCCGGCGCAGCTGCGCTTCGAGCGTGGCGTAGGCGCGTTCGACGGCGCGGGCCTTCTGACGTACGGATCGCGGGATCCAGTCGAGCGCGCGCAGCTCGTCGATCATCGCGCCGCGGATGCGGGTGATGGCGTAGGTCTCGAACTTGATGGAGCGTTCCGGTTCGAACTTCTCGATGGCGTCGATCAGGCCGAAAACTCCGGAGGAAACGAAGTCGGCCTGTTCGACGTTCGAGGGAAGTCCGACGCTGACGCGTCCGGCGACGTATTTGACCAGCGGCGAGTAGTGCAGGATCAGCTGCTCCCGCAACCGGCCGTCGCCCGATGCCTTGTAGGAGCGCCACAGCTCGTCGAGCGCGGTGGGCGCTGCGGGGCGCACGCTGCCGCGTGCGGCGGGTGGTACTGCCGCACGGTCAGACCCGGAGGTGTGCTGGGGCATTCGTCGCCTTGAGCCGTTCTGCCGAGACACTGGTCGGTGGATGTGTGAGGGTTGAATTGTCTGTGAGCGTAGCGTGACCGCAACGTCGCGGTGTGCGAGGAAGGGGGGTTCGGGCGTGCGCAGATACGTTCCGCTGCCCGCACCTCAGGGTTACTTCGTACGGCGTGCCGACACCCGGACGCAGTGTCGGACGCGAGCCGCCGCGGGACCGTGCGGACGGGGGCGGTGACACGGCGCGTGGGACCTTGTAGGGCCGTTGCGCCACAGCGCCGTGGTCCGACGGGGCGGCCCCGTGTACCGAAGCAAGGCAAACCTGGATTCTGCGGTCATTCCCCTCACCCTTTCACCCGTTCGCCCCAGGTCAAGGACCGCCTCGCCGAGGACCGCGGGTGGAGTCGGCACGTCGCACCAACTCCCATCGATCACCGCACTTTTGAGCGAATCCGAGGGACTGCAGCTCGAAGAGCTTGCCGAGTGCGACATCGCGTGGCGTGCCCGATTCCCGGGCCAGGCGCCCCGCATCCGCTCCCCCTCGGGCAGGCAGCGCTTCCAGGACGCGGGCCGCAACGGGGTCCAGAAGGTCGCGGGCGAGGATCGGCCCGCGCCTCTCAGGGGCGAGATCGCCCATACTGCCGACGAGTTCGACAACCTCATCAGCATCGGTGACCACAGCAGCCTCGCCGCGCAGCAGTTGATGCACTCCGGCGGACAGGCCGCTGGTGACGGGCCCCGGCATGCCCATCGTGAACCGCCCCATGGCCAGCGCTCGTCGGGCGGTGACAAGGGAGCCGCTGCGCAGTTCGGCCTCGACCACGACGGTGCCCCGGGTGAGGGCGGCGATCACACGGTTCCGCTGAATGAAACGGCTGCGGGTCGGATGGTCGCCAGGCGCCAACTCCGCGACGAGCAGGCCTTGTTGGGCGATACGACCGATCAGTTCGGTGTGCCCGGCGGGGTACGCATGGTCGACGCCGGAGGCGAGTACGGCAACGGTCGCTCCGTCCGCGGCGAGCGCGCCACGGTGCGCTGCGCCGTCGACTCCGTACGCCGCCCCGGACACGACGGCCCAGCCGCGGTCCGCGAGGCCGGCGCCGAGGGTGGCAGCGAGGTGGGCACCGTAATCGGTGCAGGCCCGCGCGCCGACGATGGCCACCGAGCGCAACGCCCAGATCCGGAGGTTCGCCGCCCCTCGGACCCACAGGCCAACGGGGCGGGCGTCACCGAGGTCGTCCAACTGGCGAGGCCATTCCTCGTCCCCGGGGCAGATGAAGCGGCCGCCGAGCGCAGCCACTGCGGCGAGGTCCGCTTCGGGGTCCGCGCGCACGGCGCGCAGGCGCAACCCCTTGACCTTGTTGGTAAGTGCGCCACTGGGCGGGGCCGCCGCGCCGGACAGAGCACGCCAGAGCGCCACCGGGCCCATTTCGCGCAGCCAGCGGCCTGCGGTTTCGTCGCCCGGTTCGAGGATGCGCGTGAGCGCGGCGCGCGCGATGCGTTGCGCGGTCCCATCCGCGGTGGCCTGGGCCTGGTCCGCAGGGTCGGGCGGCTCCACTACGGGACGGTCTGCCACGGGGTGGTGTTCCACCGTGTGGTGTTCGGCGGCCACCATCTGCCCTTCGTCGGCCGTCGTGTGGTGTCGCGCCGTCACCACGTCGCCGCGCGCGTCCGCATCGCCATTACGCCTTCGGGCACTGGTTGCCTCATCCGGCGCCTGCTTGGCGAAACCCCAACCGTCCATTCCGTTCATCACTGACCCCCGTCTCGTACGGCGGCCGCGCGAGCGCGCGACCGCGATTGGTGTGGCGATCCGCCTTGCCGCTCCGGTGCGGTGCTCTGGCTTGGCGCTCCGGTGCGGTGCTCTGGCTTGGCGCTCTGCAGTGGCGCTCCGGTCCGTTGCTGCGGTCCGTTGCTCCGGCGTGGCCACGGTGGGGGGGCGGATTCGTGTGGCGCCACCTTGTCCTTTCTCCGCCCCTGACCCCTTCTCCCCCGCCCCTCCCCACCCCTCCCACCGCCGCCGTTCGCCTTCGGCCCTCGTCCTCCCGTTCGCCTCGCCCTCCCGCTCGCCTCGCCCTCCCGCTCGTCTTCCCCCTCGTCCTCTCGATCAGGGTGGCCACAGCTCTCGCCACAGCCTTCGCGAAAGCGGTCGCGATCCTCCTGGGTCACCTCCCGCGCGCCCCCTTCAGGTCTCTCGCGATCGCGCTCACAAGAGACCTCAAGGAAAACGGGAGGCAGGGATCCGCCAAGCCCGCAGCTGAGTGCGCGGGCCAGGACGGGGACGTGAAAAAGGAGGAGGACGAGGACGGGGGCAGGGTGGCCGCGATGGCGAGCGACCAATTCCCCGATTCGTCGGGACTCAGCGGTTTCAAGGGTCCTCGCCGCTCACCCCTGCTCCAAGACATAAGCCCTGAGCTCTGAGCCCTAAGAGGCCACCACCTCCCCTCTTTCGCGTCCCCCCACCGGCAGAGCACCGCGTCGTACGCCCGTGCGGAGTTCCAGGGCCCAGTTGACGTCCTCCGCCGTGGGGCGGTCGCGGCCGGCGAGGTCGGCGGCTGTCCAGGCGACCCGTAGGACTCGGTCCAGACCGCGGGCCGTCAACAGGCCGCACTCCAGGTCGCGTTCGGCCTGTCCCAGGGCACCGGGGTGTACTTGCCAGCGGGTTCTCAGTTCATGGCCGGGGACTTCGCTGTTGGTGTGCCAGGGCGTGGCGGCGAAGCGCGTTGCGGCACGTTCACGGGCAGCGCGTACGCGTTCGGCGACTTCCGCGGTGGATTCTGCGCCCCGTCCGAGGGCGATCAGTTCGGACCGTGCCACGGGCTCCACGGCGATGCGCAGGTCGATGCGGTCCATGAGGGGCCCGGAGAGCCTGGCTCGGTAGCGGCGGATGGATGACGGGCGGCATTCGCAGCCGCCACCGAGCGTCCCGTGCCTCCCGCACGGGCACGGGTTGGCTGCGAGGGCGAGGAGGAAGCGGGCGGGCATGCGCATCATGCCGGCGGCCCGTGCGACGACGACGTGTCCGGCCTCCAAGGGCTGGCGTAGCGCGTCCAGGACGCGTGCGCTGCACTCGGCAGCCTCGTCCACGAACAGCACACCGTTGTGGGCCAGCGAAACGGCTCCTGGGCGGGGCAGCCCGCTGCCACCGCCGACGAGGGAGGACATGGTCGCGGAGTGATGCGGGGCGCAGTAGGGCGGGCGGTCGACCAGGGGCTGTCCTGGCGGGAGGGTGCCGGCTACCGAGTGGACCGCGGTGACCTCCAGCGACTCTTTGGGGGTCAGGGGCGGGAGCAGGCCGGGGAGGCGTTCGGCGAGCATCGTCTTTCCGGCGCCGGGTGGCCCCTTGAAGAAGATGTGGTGGCGTCCGGCGGCGGCGACTTCCAGAGCACGGCGGGCGTTGTGCTGCCCGGCGACTTCTGACAGGTCGAGTGCGCGGTCCCCGGGCGGCAGGCCCGCCCCGACGCCGGTGCCCGGGACGACCAGACCGGCGAGCAGCGGGTCGGGGCGGCCGTCTTCCGGTGTGCCGTCCTCATCGGGGACCGGTTCGTCGGTGAGCACGGCGATGAGCTGGCGGAGGCTGCGGACGCCGAGGACGGAGATGCCGGGGACCAGGGATGCTTCGGCGACGGTGCGTTCCGGCACCACGACCTGGCGGTATCCGGCGTCGGCCGCGGCCAGGACCGCGGGCAGCACTCCTCGTACGGGCCGGACCCGGCCGTCCAGTCCCAGTTCGCCGATCATCATGAGGTCGGTGAGTTCCCGGGGGTCGAGGCGCTCGGCGGCTCCGAGGACCGCGCAGGCCACCGCCAGGTCGAACCCGCTGCCGCTCTTGGGGACGGATGCCGGGCTGAGACCTACGGTGAGTTTCTTCTGCGGCCACTCGGCTCCCGAGTTCACGACCGCGGCGCGCACTCTGTCCTTGGATTCGACGAGGCTCTTGTCGGGCAGCCCGACAAGGGTGAAGTTCGCGACGCCGGGTTCGAGGTCGGCCTGGACCTCGACGACGACTCCTTCGACGCCGACCAGGGCGACGGAGCAGGTACGGGCGAAGCCCATCACGCCACCCCCCGTGCGTGTTCGACCACGGGTGCGCCGCGGGCCGGCAGCAGTACGCCGATCACGTCGATCCGTACACCGCCGGGAGGTGGGCCGCCGTTCCGTTCCAGCCAGCGTTCCGCCAGCAGTCGCAGGCGTTGGGTCTTGTCGGCGCGGACGGCCGCCATGGGGTGTTCGTACCAGCCCGCGCGACGGGTCTTGACCTCGCAGACGACCAGCGCGTCGCCGTCCGCGGCCACGATGTCGATCTCGCCGTCCCGGCAGCGCCAGTTGCGGTCCAGGATCCGCATCCCGGCTTCGATGAGCCGTCGGGCGGCCAGATCCTCACCGTAGCGTCCGAGGGCGCGCCGGGGATCGGTTGTCTTGGCGGAGGGGCGGGCTTTGCCATTTCCGGAGCCGCCCCCTGCCCCGGGCGCAGCCGCCCCGGCCCCAGCCCTCGTCGTCTTGGCAGCAGCGGCCGGCCGGCGCTTCACCGCCTGGACCGGGGATCGGTTCTCAGGCTCGTTCTCGCGCTGAGGCTGGGGATCGGCGTCACGCGGAAGTCGGGGCTCGCCCTCACGCCGAGGCCGCGATCGGGGTCGGGGGTGAGGTCGGCGATTGGTTTCGGGCTCGCTCCCCCGCCCCGCGTTCGGCGCCTGCCCTTGACCGGGCACGCTCCCCGTACTGTCCGTAGCGGGACTCGCGCCGCCCCTGAGGCATGTCCCTGCCGGGAGCTGTGTGCTGTCTGCTCGGGGCGTTCCCGTTGCTGTGCCGGGCCGTCGTGCCCGTGTGCCGTCGTCGGCGCGTGTGCGGCCCCCGCACGGTGTTGCGTCGCTGGCCTGCCGGCCGGCCTGCATGGCGTTCATGCGGCACCACCTCCGGCACCGACTGTGATGCCGGTGCGCAGAGCTGTTGGATCTTGGTGGACAACGTGTCGATTGTGGATAACTCCGTCACCCGTGCGTGGTACCGACTCCGCTGATCAAGCACCACTGGCAAGGGAGCACTGGCCGGACCATCGGCCGGGAGCCACCCGGCCCCACCGAGCGCCCACCACCGCCGCGATCCCCCACGTCAACGCCACGAGTCAGCCGCCGAGACAAGTCACGGATCACGTCGATCTCGGCTCACGGCGATCACCGGTGCTAGCCCTCCGTCAGCGCCCCACCCCGACGCATACGACCGGTGCCCCCGCACGAATACGAGCCAGTGCCCGCCCAGGCGACCGCCCGCAGCGGCCACGCGGCACAGCGCCCCGCCCCACGCCCCCGCGCCCGCCCTCGGCCCCCTCAGCTTCCCGGGAGGTCGAGGTCGCTCTTGTTGAGCTCCTCGATGTTCACGTCCTTGAACGTGAGTACGCGCACCTGCTTCACGAAGCGGGCCGGGCGGTACATGTCCCAGACCCAGGCGTCGGCCATCGAGACCTCGAAGAACACCTCACCCTGAACGGAGTGCACCTGCATCTCGTAGTCGTTGGTGAGGTAGAAGCGACGCTCGGTCTCGATCACGTATTTGAACAGCCCGACGACGTCGCGGTACTCCCGGTAGAGCTTCAGCTCCATCTCGGTCTCGTACTTCTCGAGGTCCTCGGCGCTCATGGCAGATCCCCTTCAGCCGTGCGTCCCCCTATTGTGCGTCAGACCCTCTCGGTCTCCAGGAGCACCGGCGCACTTGGGGGCCCTTCGTCGAGCAGCGTGCGCAGCAGCTCGGCGAGTCTGGTCGGATACACCGTCTCATGCGACGCTGACAGTTCCTCTGAAGTCCACCACCTCAGTCCCGAGACGCTGCGTCGCTCCAGGTCCGTCTGCCCGCCGGTGTCGGTTGCAGTCCGGTCGGTTCGGCCCAGGTAATACCACTCGTCCTGCTCCCAGCGGCGCCCGTCGAACGGGAAGGCGCAGCGGCGCTTCCACAGGACGGGGCCGAGGACGGCGTGGGTGATGCCGGTTTCCTCGGCGAGTTCCCGGTGGGCAGCCTCCTCGTGGGTCTCGGTGCCTTCCAGGCCGCCGCCGGGGGTGAACCACCAGGTGTCGGCGGGCCGGTCCGGTTCGAAGCCGTGCAGCAGCAGGATCCGGTTGTCCGGATCGAGGAGCACGATGCGGGAGGTCTGGCGCACCTCGGCCACCGGGCCGGCGGCGGGTTCCGGGCGTTCGGACGGGCCGTGGGGCGGGAGCTGGGGGTCGGCGCCGGGCCGGCTGCCGGGGGCGCCCTCAGGCACGCGTGCGGGCCTTGCGCCGGGCGATGGGCCCGTAGGCCGCGCCGCCGAGGATGAGCACTGCGCCGGCGACGACGGCGAAGGTGATGGGCCGGATCGGGCCGGGCTGCGAGGTGCCGCCGGGGAGGTCGGCGAAGCCGTCGGGGCGTTGCATCACGCCGACGCTGCCGATCGGCCAGGCGCGGGCGTCCACGCGGGCGGTGACGGCGCCACGGGGTACGGAGCCCTGGTGGCCGTCGGAGAGGTGGACGCGGGAGTCGAGGGAGTCGCTGCGGTGGTCGCCGAGGAGGAAGAGCTGGCCGGTGGGGACCTTGGCCTTGAAGCCGATGGGTGAGGCGGGTCCGTCGCCCTGCAGATACGGTTCGTCGACCGGGGTGCCGTTGACGGTCATCCGGCCGTCCTTGCTGCAGCAGGCGATCTTGTCGCCGCCGACGCCGACGACGCGCTTGACCATGGGCAGGTCCCCCCAGGTCTTGTCCTGGAAGACGACGACGTCGCCGCGGCGTATCTCGCTGCCGTCGACCTTTTCGGCCAGGACCCGGGCGCCGACCGCGATGGTCGGCGCCATGGAGTCGGTGGGCACCGTATAGGGGCGGTAGATCAGTGCTCCCCAGATGAAGCCACCCAGGAACAGCACGCAGCCGAGGCCCACGGCAAGACCGGACAGCACACTGCCCGTGGTCCGACCGCGGTCAATGTGCTGTGGTGTCCGGCTTTGCGTACTGCTGCTCATCCCAGCGCTCCCGCCCCGCGGGCGCGGCCCGCATCGAAGATCTGGGACGGCACCTTACCTGGGGTTACTCGCTCCGGTCAGCCTCCGGCGGCGCCACAGCACGATCGGCACGGCGCCGACGAGACCGAGTGCGGCGGGAGCGGCCGACATGGCGTGATTGATCCCGGGCTGGTCGAAGGTGTCGGGCACCGGGAGGGTCGACCAGCGGTCGATCGGCCAGGCGATGGTGAAGGCGCGGCCGACGACCTCGTCGACGGAGACGGTGCCGTTGCCCTTGAGGTTCTGGTGGTAGCGGGAGTCGAGGGAGTCGTCGCGGTGGTCGCCCATCACCCAGATCCGGTCCTTGGGGACGTGGATCGGGCCGAAGGCGCGGTCGCCGCAGGGCGTGGCTCCGGGGAAGACGTAGGAGTCCTCCTTGAGGGCCTTCCCGTTGACCTTGACCGGGCCGGTGCCGTGGCACTCGACGGTGTCGCCGCCGACCGCGATGACCCGCTTGATCAGGTCCTTCTCCTCGGCGGACGGCATCAGGCCGATGAAGCTGAGGACCTTTTGGACGGGGTTGGGCTCGGGGGTGGGTGCTTCGTTGAGCCAGCCGCCCGGGTCGTGGAAGACGACGACCTCGCCGCGCTCCGGCTTGGAGCCGAACCACGGGGTCAGCTTGTCGACGAGGACCCGGTCCCCGCGCTGCAGGGTGTCCTGCATGGAGTCGGACGGGATGGAGAACGCCTGCACCAGAAACGTTTTGATCAGCAGCGCGAGGACCAGGGCGATGCCGATGAGAATCGGCAGCTCTTTCCAGAAGGCGCGAGGCTTCTTGCCCTTCTTCACGCTGCCGCTCTCCTCCTCGGCCGCTGACCGTTCCGACGCCGGTGATCCGTACGGCTGCGACTGCTGCGCATCGCCCGACGCCTGCTGCGGGGGCTCATCGTGCCCTGCCGGCTCTTCGGGCTCTTCGGTACCGGACCGCGCGCCGACCGCCAAGTCCCCCACATCTGCTCCTTACTCCACGCTCACGCCTGCCCGTCAACCGGTGCAGGCCCACCACTCCCATAACGAGCGGGAGTTCCGCAGGGGTCGGGAGTACAGCCAAACTCTCGGGGGACAGCCTATGCGGCGTTCCTGTGGCCGCTGCCCGCGCGCCCGGCGCGTCGCTCACAGTGCCGAAGGTGTCGGGCTCTTCGAGGCGCCGCCAGTGGCCGAAGGGCCAGGCGATCACGACGGCCCGTCCCACGACGTTCTCCTCCGAGACCGTGCCACGGTACGGCTCGTCAAGGTGGAAGCGCGAATCCGCGGAGTCCGAGCGGTGGTCGCCCATGACGAAGATCCGCCCGGTGGGGACGTTGACGGTGAATTTCAGGGTGGAGGGCGGGTTGCCCTTGTGGACGTACGGTTCGGTCAGCGGGGTGCCGTTGACGGTGACGCGGCCCTGCTTGTCGCAGCATTTGACGGTGTCACCGCCGACCGCGACGACGCGCTTGATGAGGTCCTGTTCATCGGCCGAGGGGAGCAGGCCGATGAAGGTCATGAACTCCTTGAACTGTTTGATGCCCGCCGCGGAAGGCGCTTGCTTCTCTTCCTTGGGGAGCCAGTTTCCGGGGTCCTTGAAGACGACGACGTCGCCGCGTTCGGGCTTCGAGCCGAACCAGGGGGTGAGTTTGTCGACCAGTACCCGGTCGCCGATCCTGATCGTCTCCTCCATGGAGCCCGACGGGATGACGAACGCCTGCACCAGGAACGTCTTCAGGACGAGGGCGATGGCGAGGGCCACGCCGATGAGGATGGGGATTTCTTTGATGTAGGAGCGTTGCCTGCGGCGTTTGATGCGCCGGGCCTGGCGGCGCCGTTCGGCGCGCCCGCCGGTCGCCGGCCGGCCGTTGCGGGCGCTGCGCGGTCCGCCGGGCTCCCCGGTGCCGCTGTCCGCGGACGGATCGACGGTGCCGTCGGTGTGTGTTCCCCGGGCCCGGTGGCCACCGGGCCGGTCGGTTCCTGAGGTGCCCTGGTGGCCGTGCCGGGGGCGTCCGCGGTTACCCATGGGTGCCTGCCGGCGCCGGTATCGCGTCGAAGGACCGTGGGTGGTCGAGGGTGGTCCAGTGGCTGAAGGGCCAGGAGATCCAGTCGGCCCGGCCGATCACCTTGTCGACCGGGACGGTGCCGCCGCCCGGTTCGCCGAGGTGGTCGCGGGAGTCGCTGGATCTGGCGCGGTGGTCCCCCATGACCCACAGCTTCCCCTCGGGCACCACGATGTCGAAGTCCACCGAGGACGGCGCGTTCCCCGGGTGGAGATAGCCCTCGGTCACGGGCTCACCGTTCACTTTGATCCGCCCCCGTTTGTCGCAGCAGGTCACGCGGTCACCGCCGACGCCGATCACGCGCTTGACGAAATCGGTCTCGGCGGGCCGGGCCAGGCCCAGCGCCGCGCCGGCCCCGCGCACCAGGGCCGTGACGGGATTCTCCCCCGAGTCGCTGTGAACGAAAGACCCCGTGCCGTCGAATACCACGACATCGCCCCTTCGCGGCTCGCCGCCGAATCGGTACGCCAGCTTGTTGACCAGCACTCTGTCGCCGATCCGCAGGGTGTTCTCCATGGAGGAGCTGGGGATCAGAAAGGGCTGCATCACGAAGGCGCTGAGCAGGAGGAGGAAGGCCAGGCACAGCGCGAGGAGGGTGGCGGGGCGGCGGTGCAGGTTCGCGGTCGCGGTGCGCAAACGCGCGAAGCGCGACCGCTGCTCCGGCCCCTGGTCGGGGGCGGGAGAGTGGTCGCGCTCCGTGTGCTGTGCGTCGGTGTCCATCGGACCCTGAGCCTATCCGGCCGGGTCCGGACGCCGGACCTGAGCTTGGGTTTGCGTTGCTCCGGCGCAAAAAATCGCGGTCCGGGGCGGCAGACTCAGCGCTCGCGCTTCTCCTTGATCTTCGCGGCCTTGCCACGGAGCTCACGGAGGAAGTAGAGCTTGGCGCGGCGGACGTCACCGCGGGTCACGACCTCGATCTTCTCGACGATCGGGGTGTGCACGGGGAAGGTGCGCTCGACGCCGACGGAGAAGCTGACCTTGCGGACCGTGAAGGTCTCGCGGACGCCGGCGCCCTGGCGGCGGATGACTACGCCCTTGAACTGCTGGACACGCGAGCGGTTGCCCTCGATGACGCGGACGTGGACGTTGACGGTGTCACCCGGGCGGAACGCGGGGACGTCGTCGCGCAGCGATGCGGAGTCGACGGAGTCGAGAAGGTTCATGACCTACTGCTTTCTTCGCTGATGCCACAGGTCATCAACGGGATATCGGAATGATGTTTCGGATGCTGTTCCGTCGGGCGGGCGTCGTTCCCCCTGTGGCAGGGGCGCGCGCCGGACGCACACAGCAGCGGCCTATTCTTCCACGGCCTCGGTCGTCCGCCCAAATCGGCCGTCCTCGCCCGCCGACCAGCCCAGGGCGGCGAGGATCGCGCGGTCCTTCTTGTCGAAGGCCGCGGGGTCGGCGCGCTCGATCAGGTCGGGGCGGTTGAGGTCGGTGCGGCGGAAGGCTTCGTCGCGGCGCCAGCGGGCAATCTTGCCGTGGTGGCCGCTGACCAGCACGTCGGGGATGGTGCGGCCGCGCCACTCGGGAGGCTTGGTGTAGACGGGGCCTTCCAGGAGGTCGGCCATCGCGCCGGGGGCGAAGGAGTCGTCCTGGTGGGAGGCGGCGTTGCCGAGGACGCCGGGCAGCAGCCGGGCGATGGCTTCGACCATGACGAGGACGGGGGCCTCGCCGCCGGCCAGGACGTAGTCGCCGATGGAGACCTCACGGACGTCGGCGCGGTCGCCGTACTCCTCGATGACGCGGCGGTCGATGCCTTCGTAGCGGGCCGGGGTGAACACCAGCCAGTCCTTGGCGGAGAGTTCGACGGCCAGTTGCTGGGTGAAGGGTTCGCCGCTCGGAGTGGGGACGACGATCACCGGTTCGCCGTCGCCGGATGCCAGCACCTCGTCGAGGGCCTCGCCCCACGGCTCGGGCTTCATGACCATGCCGGGGCCGCCGCCGTAGGGGGTGTCGTCGACGGTGTTGTGCTTGTCGTGCGCCCAGTCCCGCAGGTCGTGGAGGCGTACGTCGAGCTGTCCGCGGGCGCGGGCCTTGCCGACGAGGGAGACGTTCAGCGGTTCGAGGTATTCGGGGAAGATCGTGACGACGTCGAGCCGCATCAGCTGTCCTCGCGGTCCGTCGCGACCTCTGCCTGGCTGTCGTCGAGGAGGCCGGGCGGCGGGTCGATGACGGCGCGCTGCTCCTCCAGGTCGATCTCCGGGACGATCTCGGAGACGAAGGGGATCATGACCTCGCTGCCGTCGGGCCGCTTGACGATCAGCAGGTCCTGGTACGGCAGGTGGGAGACCTCGGCGATGCGGCCGACGTCAGTGCCGTCGCGGGTGACGACGTCGAGGTCGATCAGCTGGTGGTCGTAGAACTCCTCGGGGTCCTCCGGGACGTCCTCGGGGTCGACCTCGGCGATCAGCAGGGTGTTGCGCAGCGCTTCCGCGCCGGTGCGGTCCTTGACGCCCTCGAAGCGCAGCAGCAGGCGGCCGCTGTGCACCCGGCCGGTCGCGATGGTGAGCGGTCCGACGGAGGACGGTTCGGTGGCCAGGACGGCTCCAGGGCCGAGCCGCAGCTCCGGCTCGTCGGTACGCACCTCTACGGTGACCTCGCCCTTGATGCCGTGGGCGCGGCCGATCCGTGCGACTACCAGCTGCACTTGCGCTCCTCTTTGCGGCGCAGCCGCCGCCGCTTTCGCGGGCGGTGGCTGAGGTCCGTCTTGGTTCCTCAGGTGATGGTTTTCGGGATCGATGGTTGCGGACGACAAAGGCCGGGGACGGCTCGAAAGCCCTCCCCGGCCCGTGCCGGTGTGCAACTTCTTCAGCGAACCTGGTCCACGTCGACGAGGTCGACGCGGATGCCTCGTCCGCCGATGGCGCCCACGACGGTCCGCAGGGCGCGGGCGGTACGGCCGTTGCGGCCGATCACCTTGCCGAGGTCGTCGGGGTGGACCCGGACCTCAAGCACGCGCCCGCGGCGCAGGGTGCGCGAGGCTACCTGCACGTCGTCGGGGTTGTCGACGATGCCCTTGACGAGGTGCTCGAGGGCTTCCTCGAGCATGCTCAGGCCTCGGTCGACTCGGAGGTGGACTCGGCCTCAGCAGCCTCGTCCGCCTTCTTGTCAGCCTTCTTCGCCTTCGGGGTGATGGCCTCACCCTTGGGCTCGTTGCCGGAGTCCTTGGCAGCGGCCTCGAAGAGGGCGCGCTTGTCGGCCTTCGGCTCGGCGACCTTCATCGGCGCCGGGGCCGGGAGGCCCTTGAACTTCTGCCAGTCGCCGGTGACCTTGAGGATGGCCGTGACGGGCTCGGTCGGCTGCGCGCCGACACCCAGCCAGTACTGGACACGCTCGGAGTCGACCTCGATGCGCGAGGGGTTCTGCACCGGGTGGTACAGGCCGATCTCCTCGATGGCCCGGCCGTCGCGGCGGGTACGGGAGTCGGCGATGACGATGCGGTAGTGAGGCGCGCGGATCTTGCCCAGACGCTTCAGCTTGATCTTGACTGCCACGGAAGTGGTGTCTCCTGGTCTTGACGTGGTTGGGCACAACGGGATGCCACGTGGGGTTGCGGTACTCGGTATGCCCGATGGACGCGTCAGCCGGAGGAGAGAGGGGTCCTGTGCGACTGTCGAGTACAGCTAGCCATTGTGCCACACGCCTCCGGGTCAGCCGACCGCGGCTACTTCGGGGATCCGGAAGGGCTTGCCGCAGCCGCCGCAGACGATGGGGGCCTGGGCCAGCACCGACGGGACGACGCGGACGTTGCGTCCGCAGTCGCAGACGGCCTTGACGCGGACGCCGCCTCCGGAGGAGCCGTGCCGGGCGGCGGGGCCGCGGAAGCTGCGGGTGGTGTCGGTGGCGGTGGCCATGGTGTGCGCCTTGAGGGCGCGGGCCAGTCGCTCGATGGTGGGGCGGTAGCGCCTCCTGGCTTCCGGGTTGAGCGTGACCAGCGAGAAGCCGCTGCTGGGATGCGGTTCGTCGACGTGGTCCAGGCCCAGTTCCTCGGCGATCGTCAGGAACCGGCGGTTGTGGTAGCGGCCTGCGCGGGAGGTGTCGCGGATGCCGCGGGCGGCGGCGATGCCGTGAACTGCCTCATGGAGCAGCCGTTCGAAGGAGAGCTCGGCGCCACAGGCGGACGAGGACTCTCCGATCAGGGACTCGGGCGCGGCCAGGTCCGGCAGCTCGGGGTGGTGCCGTTGAATATCGGCCCACGCGAGCGCCAGCTCGGCGGCGAGAACAGGCGGTGTCGTGCTCACGTCGTGACAACGAGCCGGGGTCGCCCAGTGTTCCGATTCCGGGGCATCTCAAATAATTTGCACGTACCAGTCAGTTTCTGGTCATGGGTTATGCCGAGGGCCGGGTGCGCCGATCTGCGGAGAAGGCGCCCAGCGGCGGCCAAGCCGGTACGTACCCCCGCGTACGCCGCACGGCGTAGGCCGGGCGTACGACGGCAAGGTCGGCGGCGGCGATGCTACGGGGGGTATCGGCACGCTCCGCCACCGGGGCCCGGCCCCGGTGCGCCATGGCATCACCCACCGTAGGGCCCCTTCGGTGGGTGAACGCACGGCGGTGGCACGGGTGCGGGCGCTGCCGTGGCGGATCGGCGCGGGCCGGGGCACTCTGGAACGGCGCTCCAGGGTGCGGGCCCCGGCGCATACGGGGGCGCGCGGGAGACAACCCCGGCGCACCCCTGGACGGCCGGACGGATGCGCAGTTGTCTGGGATGCGGGGGGCGCACGACGCGCGAAAACGGGGGCGATCGGTACGGAACAGCTTCGGGTTCTCGGCGAATAGGGGCGCTTTCGATGTCACCCACGCTCGTGCGGCACCAGCTTCCTGCCTCCGGATCCATGGACGGCGACGAACCTCCCGTGGCGGCCGGCTCGCGGGATCGCGTCCGGGATTGGGCCGAGATCCAGGAGCGGATGCTGGTGCCGCTGTATGAGGCGGCGTACGACCGGCTGGGGGTCGGTGCGGGCTCCCGGCTGCTGGGGCTGGGCTGCGGGTCCGGGCTGGCGCTGCTGCTCGCGGCGACGCGCGGCGCGCAGGTCAGCGGTGTGGATGCGGACGAGTGCCGGCTGGAGCTGGCGCGTGAGCGGCTGACGCCGGGCGGTGGGGCGGAGGCGACGCGGCTGGTCAGCGGCGGTCTGGAGGCCGCTGCGGCGGGCGGTGCGGCCTTCAATGTGGTGACGGCGTTCCACCCGGTGGGGTGCGGGGGCTCGGTCGAGGGGCTGCCGGCGGTGCTGTCCGCGGCGGCGGGGCTGGTGGAGCGCGGCAGTGCCGTGGTGCTGGGCGGCTGGGGGCCGGTCGAGCGGTGTGCGACGGCCGGGGTGCTGCGGGGGGCGCAGCGGCTGGCGGACGGGCCGATCGATTTCGCGGCCGGTTCTGCCGGGTGGCGGCTCAGCGGCCGGGACGATCTGGAGGAGTTGGCGGAACGTGCCGGGTTGCGGCCCGACGGGTCGGGGCGGGTGGCCTGCCCGTTCGGCTATGCGGACATGGGGAGTGCGGTGCGCGGGCTGTTGTCGACGGGGTTGTTCGATGCGGCGCTGGAGGGGGTCGAGCAGCGGCAGGTGGAGAAGGAGCTGGTGGAGGCGCTGCATCCGTATGAGCGGGCGGACGGGACGGTCTGGATGCCGAATGTGTTCCGGTATCTGATCGCTCGGACGCCGTGAAGCAGACGTCGTGAAGCGGACGTCGTAAAGCGGACGCCGTCTTGCGGTCCGGCTCACGGATGCCCTGGCGGCGCCCATGGGCGGACGCGTGAACGGCCCGTCAGAAGTGCCCATGAGCAGCGCCCGTGAGCAGCGCCCGTGGGCGGACGGCATGGGGGGCGTGCGCAATCGGTAGGTGGCGGGCGGGCGTTGGGGGTGCGGCGTCGTCCCTGGTGGTGGCGCCGTTCATGCCTTGCGAGCGTCCAGGGTCCCGTGTGTTTTCAAGGTCACGTGGAGGGGGCGGCGGAGCGGGTGGCCGCGCTGTCGGCGGGGAAGGCCGGTCCGGGCCCCGGCCGGCGGAATGCGGGCGCGCATTGCGTCGGCGAAATGCGGCGGCGAAATGCGGCGGCGAAATAGTGGTGTCGGCCTGAGAGGAAGAATCCAGGTTCCTGGTTACTGTTGCTTTTCCTGCCCCGGGAGGAAGGACGCACGGCCATGGACTCCCCGCTCGCCCGTCGTGTCCGGCTCTTTCGTGAGAGCGGTCAGGTACGGCCGGAGGTCGCGTCGTTCGTGACGGCGGAGCTGGTGGCGCTGGCCGCTGAGGGGTGCCGCGTCACCGAGGAGAGCGCGGGGATGCTCACCAGCCATCTGCTGATGGCGCTGACGCGGCTGCTGGACGGTGAGGCCGTGGCGGAGTTCCGTACGGATGCGGCGGTGGCCGCGGAGCTCGCGGGGTGTCCGGAGGCGGTGTCCCGGGCCCGCGTGGTGGCGCTGCGGGCCGGTCGTGAGCTGGGGGCCGCGCTGCCCGAGTCGGAGATCCGTTTCCTGGCCCTGCATCTCGCCGTGCTGTACGGCGGCGGGCCGTTGCCCGCAGGTCCGCCCGCGCGGGCGGACGCCTCGTCGCGAAGGGACATCCCATGACGAAGATCCTGACCGGTGGCGTCGGCAAGTCCGAGGTCGCGGGCGCCGTGACGGGGCTCGGGCTGCCGGGTGTCGAGGTCGTCGTCAGCAATGACATGGACGCGGCCCTGGCGCTGCGGGCCGGGCAGGCCGATTACTTCCTGGGGACCTGTCACACGGGTGCGGGTGCGTCGTTGGGGGTGCTGGTGGGGCTGATGGGTTCGGCGGCCTGTCACACCTTCGGGCGTGCGGTGCCCGGTGCGGAGCAGATCGAGGCGTTGCTGGACGAGGGCAAGCGGGTGTTCGGCTTCGCCCTGGACCAGTTGGACACGGTCACGCCGGCGCTCGCCCGCGCGATCGCGGCCCGTACGTCCTGACCGGACCTGACCGCACCTGACCGGGGGCGGCCGTGCGGCACGGCCGCTTGTCCGCCACGGCACCAAGGAGTGATCCGTGAGCACCCTTCTCGCCGGCGGGCCCGCCGCGGCCGGGCTCGTCTTCTCGCTGCCGCAGCAGTTGACGGTGGTGGGGCTGTGCGCGCTGGCCGCGTTCGTCTCGCATCTGGCGCTGGCGGTCTTCAACGACGGTGTGCGGCCCTTCATGCTGGATTTCGTCCAGGGGCGTACGACGCGCGGCGCGACGACGGCGGTCTCGTTCGGTCTTTCGGCGGGGTTCATCTTCGGGCTGGGGGCGCCGATGGCGTTGTCGTCCGGGGTGCTCAATCCGTGGCTGGTGTTCCTGCCGACGGACATCCTGGGGATTCTCGCGCCGCGCAAGTGGCTGGCGCCGCTGCTGGGTGGTGCCTGGGGTGCGGTGGTGGTGTTCGGGCTGAAGGGCGCCAATGAGGCGGCGCATGAGCTGCCGGTGGATTTTCTGACGGCGATGCAGCAGATGTCGACGCCGATCCTGTTCCTGTTCGCGCTGTTCCCGGTGCTGGCGATCACCCGGCAGTTCGGGCGGCTGCGGGGTGCGCTCGCGGGTGTCCTGGAGCTGGCCCTGGTCGTGCTGACGATGAAGCTGTGGCCGAAGGTGTTCGCGGGGGCGTTGGCGATGGCGGCCGGGGTGCTGTTGCTGATCGGGTTCGCGGTGGTCAGGGATCTGCGGGCGCGGCGGGCGGACGGGCGGGAGACGGCGCGGGAGCCGGTGCGGGCCGGGGGCGCCGAGGAGGAGGGCGGAGCCGGGGCGGTGGATCCGGTGGCGTCACTGTTCGGGGCGAGTGCGGCGCGGTTGCGGCGGTTCCTGCCGTTGTTCATGGCGTTGGGCGCCGGGGTGTGCGTGCTGGCGCAGCTGCACATATTCGGTGGCGGTGAGGCGACCAGCTTCCTCATCGCCAAGGGGAAGTACGCGGAGGCGGCGCAGGTCGATTTCTACCGAGCGTTCGGGTTCCTGCCGCTGATCGCCACCACGGCTCTGGCCTCCGGTGCGTATGGCATCGCGGGCTTCACGTTCGTCTATCCGATCGGTTATCTGCTGCCTTCTCCGTGGCTTGCGGCGGTGTGCGGGGCGCTGGTGTTCGCCGTCGAGGTGCTGGCGCTCAGTGCGATCGGCAAGGTGCTGGGCAGGCTGCCGTCGGTGCGTGATTCCTCGGAGCGGCTGCGGGGTGCGATCGGCGAGACCCTGCAACTGGCCATCGTTTTCGGGTCGTTGATGGCGGCGAACGTGATGGGCGGTGGTCCGGGGATCCTGATCGTCGGCGGGTTGTATCTGCTGAACGAGGCGATGGGCCGGGTGGTGGTGCGGATGGCCGCCGGCCCGGCCGCGGTGGTCGTCGGCGGTGTCGTCCTCAACGTCCTGTACTGGCTGGACCTGTTCACCCCTGTCACCACCTGAGCTCGGGTACGACGTTCCGGGCGGGACACGGCCGTGCCTGCACGGCCGGGAAGGTAGTCATGAACGACCTGCTGCACACCGTTTCGGGCCCGCTGTCCGCGTCCTCCGTGCGCGGTCCGGTGCTCGCGCACGAGCATCTGGCCCTCGATCTGACGCGGGGCGCCGGGCAGTCGGCGACCTTGACGCCGGGGCACCGGGCGGCGATCGCCGAGGAACTCGCGACGCTGCGTGAGGAGTTCGGGCTGGCGCTGGTGATCGAGCTGACCTGCCGCGGGATGGGCCGGGATGTGCACGGGCTGGCGCGGATCGCGGAGCGGTCGGGGGTCGCGGTCGTCGCGGCGACCGGCTGGTACTACGAGCCGTACCATCCGCGCGAGCTGAGTCATACGAGCGCCGAGCGGCTGGCGCGGACGCTGGTCGGGGAGATCGAGCGGGGGGCGGGCGGTACGGGGATCCGGCCGGGGGTGATCGGTGAGGTCGGCAGCCACGGTGACGTGCCCAGCGGGCAGGAGGTGAAGAGCCTGACGGCGGCCGCGCAGGCGGCGGTGGCGACCGGGCTGTCGGTGGCCACCCATGCGCAGTTCGGGCGGGGCGGGCATGCGCAGTTGGAGCTGCTGACGGCGGCCGGGCTGCCGCCGCACCGCATCAGCATCGGGCATCAGGATCTGCTGGACGATCCGGCGGTGCACCGGGAGTTGGCGGCGACCGGCGCGTACATCGCCTTCGACACGGTCGGGAAGGAGGCGTATCAGAGCGACTCGGTGCGGCTGCGGCTGCTGCTGGCGCTGCTGGAGTCGGGGCATGCGGACCGGGTGCTGCTGAGCTGCGACATCTCGCGGCACGGCTATCTGGTGAGTGAGGGCGGCTGGGGCTACGGGCATCTGTTCCGGTCGTTCCTGCCGCGGTTGCGGGCGGCCGGGGTGGACGACGACATGATCGACGGGCTGACGCGGCGCAATCCGCTGCGGTTCCTGACCGGGCAGGAGGGGGCACGGGGATGACCGGGGCGGCGTCGGGCCCGCCGGTCCTTCCGCCGACGTTCCCGCTCGCGACGGTGTCGTGGGACGGTGCGCTGCGGCGTCAGTTCCGTCTGCTGGAGTGCACCGCCCGGCATTTCGAGGGGCAGCAGCTCTTCGCGGCGGACGTGGGGGTGGTGCCGGGGCTGGGGCGGCCGCGGAGCACCGCGGGGGTCGAGGCGGTGCTCGCGGACTTCTTCGGGGCGGGGGCGGCGGCGCTGGTGCAGGGCGCGGGGACCGGAGCGATCCGGGCGGCGCTGGGCGCCGTGCTCGCGGCGGGCGATCCGCTGCTGGTGCACCGGGCGCCGGTCTACCGCACGACGGCGCAGACCCTGCGCGGTCTGGGTGTGCGGGTGGCCGAGGCGGATTTCAACGATCCGCGGGCGCTGGAGGGCGCGCTGGCGTCGGGGCGTTTTCGGTGGGCGTACGTCCAGCACACCCGGCAGCGGCTCGGCGACTCGTACGAGCCGGCGGCGGTGCTCGCGGCGTGCCGGGCGGCGGGGGTGCGGACGGTGGTGGACGACAATTACGCGGTGCTGCGGGTCCCGGCGTGCGGGGTGGAGCTGGGCGGGGACGTCTCGTGTTTCTCGCTGTTCAAGTTGCACGGCCCGGAGGGGGTCGGGGCGGTCGTCGGGGCCGCGGAGGTGGTGGAGCGGGTGCGCCGGGACAACTACTCGGGCGGCGGCCAGGTGCAGGGCGGGCAGGCGCTGGACGCGCTGCGGGCGCTGACCCATGTGCCGGTGATGTGGGCGGTGCAGTCGCGGGTGGCGGCGGAGGCCGCCGGGCGGCTGGCGGCGGGTGAGGTGCCGGGCGTCGCGGAGGTGGCGCTCGCCAATGTTCAGGACCGGTGTCTGCTGGTGCGGCTGGAGCGGCCGTTGGCGCGCGGGCTGCCGGCGGCGGCCGCGCGGCACGGGGCGGCGGCGTATCCGGTGGGCGCCAACTCCCGTTACGAGATCGCGCCGCTCTTCTACCGGTTGTCCGGCTCGGCGCTGGCCGATGCCCCCGAGCTCGCCGACTGGGCGGTTCGGATCAACCCGATGCGGGCCGGTGCGGATCTCGTCCTGGGCATTCTGCGGCGGGCGTTGGACGATCTGGGCGCGGCGGGCGACGGGGGCGGGGCCCGGCAGGACCGGCGGCGGCCGCTCGCCGCGGAGGGCTGACGGATGTTCCTGGACACCGTGCTGGCCCGCAATCCGCGGCTGGTCGCCTTCGCCACGGAGTTGCACGAGGGCGGCGCCATCGCGCCGGACACGTATGTCATGGACCTGGACGCGGTGCGGGAGAACGCCGCGCTGCTGGCCGCCGGGGCGCGGCGGCTGGGGTTGTCACTGTGGTTCGTGGCCAAGCAGTTCGGCCGCAACCCTGAGCTGATCCGCGCGGTGGCCGGTCATATCCCCGAGTTCGCCGCGATCGACCCGCCCGAGGCGCGGGTGCTGCGCGCGGCGGGGGCGCGGGCCGGGAATCTGGGGCATCTGGTGCAGATCCCGGTCCGCGCGCTGCCGGGGATGCTGGCCTGGCGCCCGGCGGCGGTGACGGTCTACGACCTGGCCAACGCGCGGGCGGTGTCGGAGGCGGCCGGGCGGCTGGGGTTCGTGCAGGACATCCTGGTGCGGGTCGAGGGCGCGCCGGGTGCGGTGTTCCCCGGCCAGGAGGGCGGGGTGCCGCTCGCCGGTCTGGACGCGTTCGCCGGGGCGGTGGAGCGGCTGGCGGGGGTGCGTATCGCGGGGGTCACGGCTTTCCCGTGTGTGCGGTGCGCGCCGGGGACGGGCCGGCCGCAGCCGACCGCGAATGCCGCCCTGGCGGTGTCCGCGCGGGAGGTGCTGGCGGCGCGGGCCGGGGTGCGGCCGTCGCGGCTGCTGCTGAGTGCGCCCGGTGCGACGTCGGTGGCGAGTCTGCCGCTGCTGGCCCGGCTGGGCGCGACGCACGGGGAGCCCGGTCATGCGCTGACCGGTACGACCCCGTTGCACGCGGTGGACCGGCGGCAGCCGGAGCGGCCCGCGTACGTCTACGTCAGCGAGGTCGCGCACACTCTCGCCGACGGCAGTCCGGCGCTGTTCGGCGGGGGTTTCTACCCCCGGGCCGGTGTCGCCTCCGCGCTGGTTCCGCGTACCGGGGCGCGGCTGGCGGTGCGTGGTGCGGCCGCCGGGCACATCGACTACTACCGGCTGCTGGAGCCGGGGGACGCGCGGGTCGGCGACACGGCGGTGCTGGCCTTCCGTACGCAGGTGTTCGTGACCCGCAGCACGGTCGCGGTGGTGTCCGGTCTGTCGGCCGGTGTGCCGCGGCTGACGGGCTGCTATGACGCGTGGGGCCGTCCTTGGGGGTGAGCGTGCGCGAGCCCCCGGCCGCCGAAGCGGTGACCGGGGGCTCGCGGCGGGCTGCCGGGTGGCTCAGCCCATGAACTTCTTGAACTCGTCGGGGAGTTCGAAGTTCTGCGGTTCGTCACTGCCCTGCGGCAGGCCCAGCGGGTTGCCGGACTGGGCGGCCTCGCGGCGGGCGGCCGCGGCCTCTTCGTCGGCCTTGCGCTTCATCGGGTTGCCGCTCTTGCGCTTGCCCTTGGCCTGCTTGACCTGCTTCTTCTTCTTGGCGCCGCCGCCACCCATGCCGGGCATCCCCGGCATGCCGGGCATCCCGCCGCCCTGGGCCATCTTCGACATCATCTTGCGGGCCTCGAAGAACCGCTCGACGAGGCCCTTGACGGCGCTGACGTCGACACCGGAGCCCTTGGCGATACGGGCGCGGCGCGAGCCGTTGATGATCGTCGGCTCGTGGCGCTCGGCCGGGGTCATCGACTTGATGATGGCGGCGGTGCGGTCGACCTCGCGCTCGTCGAGGTTGTTGATCTGGTCCTTCATCTGGCCCATGCCCGGCAGCATGCCGAGGAGCTTGGAGATGGAGCCCATCTTGCGGACCTGTTCCATCTGGGCCAGGAAGTCGTCGAGCGTGAACTCCTTGGGGCCCTTCTGGAGCTTGGCCGCCATCTTCTCGGCCTCGGCCTGGCTGAAGGTCTGCTCGGCCTTCTCGATGAGCGACAGCATGTCGCCCATGCCGAGGATGCGGGACGCCATGCGGTCCGGGTGGAACGCGTCGAAGTCGTCCAGCTTCTCGCCGTTGGAGGCGAACATGATCTGCTTGCCGGTGACATGCGCGATGGAGAGCGCGGCACCACCGCGGGCGTCACCGTCGAGCTTGGAGAGCACCACACCGTCGAAGCCGACGCCGTCGCGGAACGCCTCGGCGGTGTTGACCGCGTCCTGGCCGATCATCGCGTCGACGACGAAGAGGATCTCGTCGGGGCTGACGGCGTCACGGATGTCCGCGGCCTGCTGCATCAGCTCCTGGTCGATGCCCAGGCGGCCGGCGGTGTCGACGATGACGACGTCGTGCTGCTTGCCGCGGGCGAACTCGACGGAGTCCTGGGCGACCTTGACGGGGTCGCCGACGCCGTTGCCCGGCTCCGGCGCGAAGATCGCGATGCCGGCGCGGTCGGCGACGACGGAGAGCTGGTTGACGGCGTTGGGGCGCTGGAGGTCACAGGCGACCAGCAGCGGGGCGTGCCCCTGGGCCTTGAGCCAGCGGCCGAGCTTGCCGGCGAGGGTCGTCTTACCGGCGCCCTGGAGGCCGGCCAGCATGATGACGGTGGGCGGGGTCTTGGCGAAGCGCAGCCGGCGGGTCTCGCCGCCGAGGATGCCGACGAGCTCCTCGTTGACGATCTTGATGACCTGCTGGGCGGGGTTCAGCGCCTGGGAGACCTCGATGCCGGTGGCGCGCTCCTTGACCTGCTTGATGAAGGCGCGGACGACGGGCAGCGCGACATCGGCCTCCAGCAGGGCGATACGGATCTCGCGCGCCGTGGCGTCGATGTCCGCCTCGGAGAGGCGGCCCTTGCCCCGGAGGTTTTTGAAGGTACTCGCCAAGCGGTCGGAAAGCGTATCGAACACGGCGGTCGTCGATCCTCGGGGTCGGGGGCGGAGACAATCGCCTCCTAGGGTATCCGGCCCGGCAAGCGCGCCGTCGCTGCCCGCCTCCCCGGCGGCCGGCGGGCGGTCGCGGGAGCGGCGCGGGCCCCTCACTCCAGGGCGGTCTGCACCGCGCGGGCGACGGCCGTGGCCTGCTCGGCGGGCAGCGGGGCGCCCTTCGTGTCGGTCACGTAGAAGGCGTCCACCGCGTTCGCTCCCAGCGTGCTGATGTGCGCACTGCGCACCTGCACCCCGGCCGCTTCCAGGGCCCGCCCGATGCGGTGCAGCAGGCCGTGCGCGTCCTGGGCGCGGACCTCGATGACGGTGGCGGTGCGGGAGCTGCCGGGGGCGACGGTCACCCGGGGCGGCGGGGCGAGGACCGCGCGCGAGCGGCGGGCGTAGGCGCGTTCGCGTTCGGCGAGGCGGGCGGGGATGTCCAGGGAGCCGTCGAGGGCCCGTACGAGATCGGCGCGCAGCCGGGTGGCCTGCGGCAGCGAACCGTATTCGGCGGCCACCCGCCAGCTCAGCAGCAGGACCGGGCCCTCACCGAGGGGGTCGAGGCCGCGCAGGTCGGCGGCGCGGACGGTGAGACGGTGCAGCGCCAGGACTCCGGTGGCCGCGGCGAGGACGCCGGGCTGGTCCGGGACGGCGATGAGCAGTTCGACGCCGACGGGCTCGCGGTCGCCGGTGGCGGGCGCCTGCGGGTCGGCGTCCTCGGCCGGGGCGGCGGCCCCGCCCCCGGTGTGCAGGGCCAGGACGGGGCCGCCGGTGCGGGCGGCCTCGATGGCCAGCCGCTCCTGTTCGGCGGTCGGCTCGTCCGCCGTCCCGTCGGGCACCGCTTCCCCGGCGAGCTGCGCGGCGACGCGTTTGACGAGGTCGGCGACGAGGCCGCCGCGCCATGCGCTCCAGGCGGCGGGCCCGGTGGCGTGCGCGTCGGCTTCGGTCAGCGCGTGCAGGAGTTCCAGGGTGCCGGCGGAGCCGACGGCGTCGGCGACCGCGCCGACGGTCGCCGGGTCGTCCAGGTCGCGGCGGGTGGCGGTGTCGATGAGCAGCAGGTGGTGCCGGACGAGGGTGGCGATCACGTCGACGTCGCGGGCGCCGAAGCCGATCCGGGCCGCCATGTCGCGGGCGATGGTCTCGCCGGCGACGGAGTGGTCGCCGGGCCAGCCCTTGCCGATGTCGTGCAGCAGGGCGGCGACCAGCAGCAGGTCGGGGCGGTGCACCCGGCGGGTCAGGGCGCAGGCCCGGACGGCGGTCTCGACGAGGTGCCGGTCGACGGTCCAGGTGTGGACGGGGTTGCGCTGCGGGCGGCAGATGACGCGCTCCCAGTCGGGCAGCAGCCGCGTCACCAGACCCTCGGCCTCCAGGGACTCCCATACGGGGACGGCGTGCGTGCCGGCGCCCAGGAGCGTCACCAGCTGCTCGCGGGCCTCGGCCGGCCAGGGTACGGGCAGTGGCGCGGCGGCCGTGGCGAGCCGGCGGACCGCGTGGAGCGACAGCGGCAGTCCGGCCTGGGCGGCGGCGGCCGCGGCGCGCAGCAGCAGCACCGGGTCCCGTTCGGGGCGCGCGGAGCGGGCCAGTACGGCTTCACCGTCGAGTTCGACGACGCCTTCGGCGAGCGGGGTGCGTTCGCCCTTGCCGGCGGTGCGGCCGTGCAGCAGGCCGCGCAGCAGGGGTTTGACGGAGCGGGCGCGCAGCACCCGGCCGACCTCGCGCCAGGTGACGTCGGCGGCGTAGGAGACGGTGCGGGCGGCTTCGTAGACCTGGCGGAGCAGGGCGTCGGCGTCGAGGACGCCGAGGGCCTCGGCGACCTGGTCCTGTTCCTGGAGGGAGAGCCGGTCGGTGGCGCGGCCGGTGACGAGGTGGAGGGCGTCACGGGTGTCGAGGAGCCGGGTGCGGGCGGCTTCCAGGCCGCCGCGCGGCGCGTCGGCGAGCCAGGAGGCGGCGATGGCGCGCAGCGCGGTGGCGTCCCGGAGTCCGCCTCTGGCCTCCTTGAGGTCGGGTTCGAGGAGGTATTGGAGTTCGCCCTGGCGTTCGGCGCGTTCCTGGCACAGGTCGTGGAGTTCGGGCAGCCGTTTGGTGGCGGCGGCGCGCCAGTCGGCGTAGGCGGCGGTGCGCAGTGCGGCGGTCAGGGCCGCGTCGCCGCCGATGTGGCGGGCGTCGAGCAGCCCGAGCTGCACCTTGAGGTCGTCGTGGGAGGCCTTGCGGGCCTCGGCGGGGGTGCGTACGGAGTGGTCGAGGTCGAGGCCGAGGTCCCAGACGGGGTACCAGAGGCGGTCGGCGAGGGCGGCGACGGCGCCGCGGTCGGCGCTGCCGTCGTGCAGCAGGAGGAGGTCGAGGTCGCTGCGCGGGGAGAGCTCGCCGCGGCCGTAGCCGCCGACGGCGACGAGGGCGGCGCCGGGGACGTCCGCCGCGGTGGCGGCTTCGGTCATCAGGCCGGCGAGCCAGTCGTCGGTGAGGCGGGCGAGGGCGGCGCGGCGGTCGGTGCCCGCGGGGGTGTCGCCCCGGAGGAGCCGGAGCCGGGCCGCGGAGTAGCCGCCTCCGCCCGGTCCGTGGGTGCCGGCCGGTTCTGCCGTGTCCTCGACGCTCTCCGTCAACTCGGGCGCTCCTTGGTCGTGTTGTCCCCGCCCGTATGTCCCCGGTTCAGTCTGGGGTGCGGCGGGGGGCGCGGCTATCCGCCGCTCGGGCGTCCCTTGCGCGCGCCGCGGGCGGCGCCGGTGGTGCCCGCCGGGCCCCGGCCTCCGGCGGCGGGTGGTGCCGGAGGCCGGGGCGGGGTGTCACAGGGCGTCGGGGCCGCGCTCGCCGGTCCGTACGCGGACCGCCTCGTCGACGGGGACGCTCCACACCTTGCCGTCGCCGATCTTGCCGGTGCGGGCGGCCTTGACGACGACCTCGACCAGTTCCTCGGCGTCCGCGTCCTCGACGAGGACCTCGATGCGGACCTTGGGGACGAGGTCGACGGTGTATTCGGCGCCGCGGTAGACCTCGGTGTGCCCGCGCTGCCTGCCGTAGCCGCTGGCCTCGGTGACCGTCAGGCCGTGTACACCGAACGCCTGCAGGGCGTCCTTCACCTCGTCGAGCCGGTGCGGCTTGATTACTGCCGTGATGAGCTTCACGCGTCCACCTTCTTTGTCGGGGTCTCGCCGAGCGCCGGGCCCTTGCGGCCCAGCCCGCCACCGCCGGCGCCGGCGAAGTCGTATGCGGTCTCCGCGTGTGCGGCCTGGTCGATGCCGGTGATCTCCTCGTCCTCGTCGATGCGGAAGCCCATCACCAGGTCGATGAGCTTGGCAAGGACGTACGAGACGACCAGGGAGTACAGCAGGACGCAGACCACGCCGACGGCCTGCTTGCCGAGCTGGTCCCAGCCGCCGCCGTAGAAGAGGCCCTTGGCCTTGCTCTGCACGCCGCCGGTGGCGAACAGGCCGATCAGCAGGGATCCGGCGATGCCGCCGACGAGGTGGACACCGACGACATCGAGGGAGTCGTCGTAGCCGAACCGGTACTTCAGGCCGACGGCCATGGCGCACAGCACACCGGCGATCACTCCGATGGCGATGGCGCCGAGCGGGCTGACGGCGCCGCAGGCGGGGGTGATGGCGACGAGGCCGCCGACGGCGCCGGAAGCCGCACCGAGAGTGGTGAACGAGCCGTGCCGGATCTTCTCGTAGGCGAGCCAGCCGAGCATCGCGGCCGCGGTGGCGACCTGGGTGTTGACGAAGGCGACGGCGCCGATGCCGTCGTCGTTGCCGAGCCAGGAGCCGGCGTTGAAGCCGAACCAGCCGAACCACAGCAGGCCGGCGCCGAGCATCACCAGGGGCAGCGAGTGCGGCCGCATCGGGTCCTTCTTGAAGCCGATGCGCTTGCCGACGACGAGGATCACGCCGAGGGCCGCGGCGCCGGCGTTGATGTGCACCGCGGTGCCGCCGGCGAAGTCGATGACGCCCAGCTTGAAGAGCCAGCCGCCCTCGGCCCACACCCAGTGGGCGACGGGGAAGTAGACGACCGTGACCCACAGGGCGATGAACAGCGCCCAGGCGGTGAATTTCACCCGGTCGGCGAGGGCACCGCTGATCAGCGCGGGGGTGATCACCGCGAACATCAGCTGGAAGACCGCGAAGACATAGACCGGAATGGTGGTGCTGCCCCACAGCTCGGTGACACCGATTCCGCTGAGGCCGGCGAAGTCACCGTTCCAGCCGATGAAGCCGCCGGCGTCGTCGCCGAAGGCCAGGCCGAAGCCGTAGAAGACCCACAGCAGGGTGACGATGCCCAGGCTGATGAAGCTCATCATCAGCATGTTCAGCACGCTCTTGACCCGGACCATGCCGCCGTAGAAGAAGGCGAGTCCGGGGGTCATGATCATCACCAGTGCGGAGCAGATCAGCATGAACCCGGTGTTGGCCGGGCTCAGTGTTGCCTTCTCCGCTGCGATCGTCAGGATGCCTGGGGGCATCGGCGTCTCCTCGTCGTCGATGCGGCCACCTGCGGGTGTGATCCGGTGGGCCGACTTCGCCATGAGGTTGTCGCAGCGTGGTTTCGGCCAAACCTTGCCGGTGTTTCACCGCAGTGACGAAGGCCGCACCAGTGTTACGCCCCGGTGAACTCCCAGGTCGGTGCGGCACCGCCTGTTCAACCCGCCGAAACGGGCCGCCCCCTCCCTTCCCCGACAAACAGCCCGGCCGCGGCTGCCACCCTCGTGACCTGGCGCGGGGGAGCCGAGTCGGGCTGTACGGGGTGGTGGCCGCGGCCGGGGGCTTGGGGGCTGCGCTCAGACGGCCTCCGGCAGCTGCCGGGAGAGTTCGTCGCTCAGCCGGATCACCTCGGCGACGCCTTCGAACTCCCGGGCCGCGGTGTCGACGGTCTTGCGCAGCCGGGTGTTGACCCGCTCGGACCTGACCTGTTTGGCGAACGGGATCGCCTGCTGCGCCATCTCCGCGCAGGCCTCCGGCTCCTTCTGGAGCAGCCGTACGGTGGCCATCCCGATGAGGTTGAGCGCATACGACCGCTGGTGTTCGGGGTCCTTGCCGAAGAGGTCGACGGCCCGCTCCATCACGGGCTCGGCGAGCGAGGCGTAAGTGGGGCTGCGGCCGGCGACGTAGGCGAGGTCGCGGTAGGAGTGGGCGTTCTCGGCGTTCAGCTCGGCCTCGGAGAAGAAGCGGATCCAGTCGGGGTCGGGCTCGCCGGGCAGCGTGTCGGAGAAGGTGTCCTCGGCCATCCGGACGGCCCGCTTGACCTTGCCGGGCTGGCCCATCCCGGCGTACGCGCGGGCCTCCATCGCATACAACATGGCCTGGGTGCGCGCGGTGGCCGTGTCGCGGCTGCCGTACTGGGCGAGGTGGATCAGCTCCAGCGCGTCGTCCGGCCGGCCGAGGTGGATCATCTGCCGGCTCATGCTGGAGAGGATGTACGAGCCGAGGGGGCGGTCGCCGGCCTCCTTGGAGGCGTGCAGCGCCAGCACGAAGTACTTCTGCGCGGTCGGCTGCAGCCCGATGTCGTAGCTCATCCACCCGGCCAGCTCGGCGAGCTCGGCGGCGACCTTGAAGAGCCGCTTGGCGACCGGTCCGGGCTGCGGCTCCTGGAGGAGGTCGGTGACCTCGTGGAGCTGGCCGACAACCGCCTTGCGCCGCAGACCGCCGCCGCACTGCGCGTCCCACTGCCGGAACATCGCGGTCGTCGACTCCAGCAGGTCCAGCTCCGGGCCGGACAGCCGGGCGGGCCGCCGGGAGCGGTCCGGCTGCGCCTCGCCGGCGGCCTGCCCGGCGGGCATCGGCACCAGCCAGCGCTGCATCGGCTCGATGAGGGAGGGGCCGGCGGCCAGGGCCAGCGAGGTGCCGAGGAACCCGCGGCGCGCCAGCATCAGGTCGCTGCGCGAGAACTCGCTGATCAGGCTGACGGTCTGCGGCCCGGCCCAGGGCAGGTCGACGCCGGAGACGGACGGGGACTGGTGCGCGGAGCGCAGTCCCAGCTCCTCGATGCCGACGACGCAGCCGAAGCGCTCCGAGAACAGTTCGGACAGGATCCGCGGGATGGGCTCGCGCGGTTGCTCACCGTCGAGCCAGCGGCGCACCCGCGAGGTGTCCGTGCTGATGTGGTGAGCGCCCATCTGGCGCGCTCTGCGGTTGACCTGGCGCGCCAGCTCGCCCTTGGACCAGCCGCTGCGCACGAACCACGAACCCAACTGCGCGTTCGGACGCTTGACGGCATCGGTGCCGTCCGCGCCGTCGGATCCGGCGGTACCGCCGTTGCCGCCCACTGGAACGCCCCCACTCCCTTTGTCGCCCCCGATTTGCGCACTCGTTGCGAACCACCCGCAGGATGCCGCCTGTTGCGACGCCTGTCCGGGGTACATCTACCCGATCACGGATTCCGTCCACACCTCCGGCCGGTGCGCGGCTGGTGCATTGCCATCGGCATACCCGTGCGAACGATGCCCCTCCGGAGTTCGTGTACCGAAAGTAATCCTACGATCACGCTCCTCGCGAGGGCGATCGCGGAAACGCCACCATTCGCCACCCCTACGAATGAACTCCCCAACGGGCTCTCACGATTGACTTGACACAGGTGGAGAACGGCCGGGTGGAGCGGAGTGCGCGAGGGCGTGCGCGCGCCGCCGCACCCCCTGGCGCAGCACATCACACCCCGTCACACCCCTGGCGGCCGCACACCGCCAACGGAGCGTCACCCACCCGGCGTTGCGCTCGGCCGGCGGGCCCGTCAACCCTGCGCTTCGTAACCACAGACACGCACCACCCGTTGGAGGGGGCATGGGCTTCACGATCGGCGGCATCCGGGAGATTCGATCCGGCACGCGGCGCCGCGCCCGCTCGCCCGAGAGCACGGCGGTGGCGGAGTACACCGGACTGTGGGGCTGGGACGTCGTCCCCGGCGCCCGCGCGGTCCGGGCCGGCGGCGGCCGTACGGAGTGTTCCTGCGGCGCCGCCGACTGCCCCTCCCCCGGCGCCCATCCTCTGGGCCACGGCCTGGAGCTGGCGGCGGGCGCGACGCTGGAGAAGGCCGCCGCGGCCTGGGCGGAGACCCCGGGTGCTGCCGTGCTCCTGCCGGTGGGCCGGTCGTTCGACATCCTCGACGTGCCGGAGGCTGCGGGGCGGTGCGCTTTGGCGCGGCTGGAGCGGATGGGCCTGCCGCTCGGCCCGGTCGCCGCCACCCCGACCGGCCGGGCGCTGTTCTTCGTCGCCCCCGGTGCCGCCGCCGACCTGCCCGGCCTCCTCTACCGCACCGGCTGGGACGACACCGGCCTCGACCTGCGCCCGCTGGGCGACGGCGACCACATCACCGCACCCCCGTCCGACCTCGGCGGCCGGGGCCCGATGCGTTGGCTGCGCCCGCCCACCCTGGAGAGCGCGGGGTGCCCGCCGCAGGCCCGGCTGCTGCTGGGCACGCTCGCGTACGTCTGCCACCGCTCGGTGGGGTGAGTGCGGTCCCGTGATCCCAGGTGCGTCACGGGACCGCGTCAGAAACCACCACCTGGGTGCCCGCCGTGCCTGCGGTGGACGCGAAATCCGGCCATACCCTCCCCGTGCCCCACGACGTCGGCCCCCGGCGCCCGCCGTATGCGGGTCCGGGGGCCGATGACGGGCCGGGGCGTGGCGCCCCGGGGGGTCAGTCGCCGATCAGCGCGTCGACGAATGCCTCGGGCTCGAAGGGCGCGAGGTCGTCCGCCCCCTCGCCCAGGCCGACGAGCTTGACGGGCACGCCGAGCTCACGCTGGACGGCGACGATGATGCCGCCCTTGGCGGTGCCGTCGAGCTTGGTGAGCACCACGCCGGTGATGTCCACGACCTCGGCGAACACCCGCGCCTGGACCAGGCCGTTCTGGCCGGTGGTGGCGTCCAGGACGAGCAGCACCTCGCCGACCGGGCCGTGCTTCTCGACGACCCGCTTGACCTTGCCGAGCTCGTCCATCAGGCCGGTCTTGGTGTGCAGCCGGCCGGCGGTGTCGATGAGGACGACGTCCGCGCCCTCGGCGATGCCTTCCTTCACCGAGTCGAAGGCGACGGAGGCGGGGTCGCCGGCTTCGGGGCCGCGTACGGTGCGGGCGCCGACCCGCTCGCCCCAGGTCTGCAGCTGGTCGGCGGCGGCGGCACGGAAGGTGTCGGCCGCGCCGAGGACGACGGACTTGCCGTCGGCGACCAGGACGCGGGCGAGCTTGCCGGTGGTGGTGGTCTTGCCGGTGCCGTTGACGCCGACGACCATGACGACGCCGGGGATCTCCTCGCCGCCGTTGCCGATGCCGTTGTCGGTGTGGACGGTGCGGTCCGCTTCGGTGCCGATGAGCGTGAGCAGTTCCTCACGCAGCAGCGCGCGCAGGTCCTCGGGGGTGCGGGTGCCGAGGACCCGGACCCGCTCCCGCAGCCGTTCGACCAGCTCCTGAGTGGGGGCGACGCCGACGTCGGCGGTCAGCAGGGTGTCCTCGATCTCCTCCCAGGTGTCCTCGTCGAGGTGCTCGCGGGAGAGCAGCGTGAGCAGGCCCTTGCCCAGGGAGCTCTGCGAGCGCGAGAGCCGGGAGCGCAGCCGGACGAGCCGTCCGGCGGTGGGCTCGGGGACCTCGATCTCCGGGGCCGGAGGCGCTGCGGCCTCGGCCGGCGGCGCTTCGGCCTCGGGAGCCTCGGCGGTCGGCAGTCCGACTTCTTCGATGGTGCGACGTTCCTCGTCGCGTGGGGTCTCGGCCTCCTCGCCGACCTGCGGTTCGGCGGGGGGCGCGGTGAGGGTGGGCTCGGGGGCAGCCGGCGGGGACGGCGGCAGCTGCTTCTTCTTGCGGCTGCTGACGACGAGCCCGCTGATCGCGCCGAGCACGACCACGGCGATGACTACAGCAAGGATGACGATTTCCATAACCCCTCCAGTATCAGTCACGCCCGGCCCCTGGGGACTGCACGCGCCGGACCTGGTTGGCGCGCCCCGCCGTTCGCCCGCCGGGGCCGCCGGCGGGCCGTACGACGCCGGTCATGGCCTGGTGGCTGGATGCCCCGACGAGTGCGTGCGCGGCCCGTACTCGTCGGGGAACCCAACGGGACGTACAGCCAGAAGTTGGATCAAAGTACGATGGTCCACGGCCACGCAACGCGCGTAGAGTCCTGGCAATCAAGCTGGCCGGGCACCACAGCCGCTGCCTGCACCTCCTCCCCGGGGGTGCCTCCCAGAACCCGCGCACGGAGACACCTGCACCATGGGCACCACGTCCGCTCCAGAAACCGAAGGCGCCGTCGAGACACGAGGCATCGAGCCCGTCCCCGACAGCGAACGCCACGGCCGCGTCCGCGAACTCTTCCCCACCTGGGTCGCCGCCAACATCAGCGTGCTGCTGCTCACCATGGGCGCCTCGCTGGTGGTCAACAACGGCCTGAACTTTGTGCAGGTCGTGCTCGTGGCGGCGATCGCCGCGGCCGTCGCCTTCGGCATGGTCGGCGTGCTGTCGGTCTCCGGGAAGTGGGGCGGGGCGCCCGGCGCGCTGCTCTCCCGGGCGGCCTTCGGCGTGCGCGGCAACTACTTCCCGGGCGCGATCCTGTGGGTGGCCCGCTTCGGCTGGGAGACGATCAACGCCGTCACCGGCGCGTATGCCGTGCTGACCGTGCTGAATCTGCTGTTCGGCGTCCGGAGCAACAACGTCCTGGTCGTCGTCACGCTGCTGGCGTTCGTGGCCGTGACGTTCCTGGTCAGCGGCATGGGCCGGAAGGCGCTGAACGTCTGCAACAAGTACTCGACGTATCTGTTCGGCCTGTTCAGCATCATGGTGCTGGTCTATCTGATCGCCACCATGGACTGGGACGCCGTCTTCTCGAAGAAGGCCGGCACCACCGCGATGGTGATCGCGGGCATCGGCACGATCGCGGCCGGCGGCATCAGCTGGGTCCCGACCGGGCCCGACTTCGCGCGCTACCTCCCGCACTCCGCGTCGGGCCGCAAGATCGTCGGCACGACCATCTCCGGCGCGGCCCTGGTGCTGCTCCCGATGGTCATGATGGGCGGGGTGATGGCGGTCTCCAACCCCAAGCTGGCCGGCCAGAACACCGACCCGATGTCCTTCCTCGGCACCATCCTGCCGACCTGGCTCGCGGTGCCGTACCTGGTCACCGCGCTGGTCGGGATGGTGCTGATCAACAGCCTCTCGATGTACTCCGCGGGCTTCACCGCCCAGACGATGGGCGTCAAGCTGCCGCGCGCCATGGCGGTGAGCATCAACGCCGTGATCAGCCTGGTCGGCGGCCTGTTCATGATGCTGGTGGCCAAGGACTTCATCGGCCAGTTCATCGCCTTCCTGACGCTGCTCGCGGTCTCCTTCTCCGCCTGGATCGGCGTCTACGGCATCGACATGGCCCGGCGCCGCAAGCTCGCCGTCCGCTATGACGCCGAGAGCCTGATGAACACCGGCCGGGGCAGCCGCTACTGGTACGCCGGCGGCTACTGCTGGCAGGCGATGACGGCCTGGGCGGCCGCGCTCGTCGCCGGGCTGTGCTTCACCAAGGTGCAGTGGTTCACCGGCCCGCTGGCCACCACCTGGATCGGCGAGAACGGTCTGGGCTGGGCGGCCACGATCCTGATCGCCGCGCTGCTCTTCGCGGTCCTCCCGCGGCCGAAGGAGACCGCCCCGACCACTGGCGCGGCCCCGGCCACCGAGGCGCGGCAGCCGTCGCAGGTCTCCTGACCGCGGACGGCGCGGCCGTACCCGGGGTGTCCCCGCGTACGGCCGCGCCGCACGTACCGGCCGCACACAAGGGCACTCCACCCCTGGTTATCTGACGCTTCGTCAACTACCGTCCCCTCCGCCAACCGCCTGGCGAAGGGGACGTCCGTCATGCCCGTCACGGTCCTGCGCTTCAATCTCGTCGACCCCGCACCGACCCCCACCACGCTCGCCGCGCGCTACCGGGCCGCCGTCGACATGGCGGCATTCGCCGACGACCGCGGCATCACCATGATCCAGACCGAGGAGCACCACGCCACCACCAACGGCTGGATGCCCTCCCCGCTCGCCTTCGCCGGTGCCGTCTTCGGCGCCACCCGGCGCATCGGCGTCACCGTCTCCGCGCTGATCACCCCGCTGCACGACCCGCTGCGGCTGGCCGAGGACATCGCCTCGCTCGACCTGCTCAGCGGCGGCCGCCTCGTCACCGTCGCCGGAATCGGCTACCGGCCCGAGGAGTACGCGGCGCACGGCAAGGACTGGCAGGGGCGCGGCGCGCTCCAGGACGAGGTGCTGCGCACCCTGCTGGACGCCTGGACCGGCGAGCCCTTCACCTACCGGGGCCGTACGGTCCGCGTCACCCCGCGCCCGTACACCCAGCCGCATCCGCTGCTGCTGATCGGCGGCAGCTCGCGGCCCGCGGCCCGGCGCGCGGCCCGGCTGGGGCTGCCGCTGTTCCCGAGCGCCCACCTCCCCGAACTGGAGGCGTACTACCACGCGCAGCGGGCCGAGTTCGGCACCGACGGCTGGGTGATGCTGCCGCAGGAACGCACCTGCCTGCTGCACGTCTCCGAGGACCCGGACCGCACCTGGGCCGACCACGGCGCGCATCTGCTGCACGAGGCGCGTACCTACGCGTCCTGGCAGTCCGCCGGGATCCGCTCCGCGGTGCGCTCCACCGCCGAGGACGCCGAGGAGCTGCGCCGGGAGGGCGTCTACCGCATCGTCACCCCGGACGAGTGTGTGCGGCTCGCCGAAGAGGCGGGCGCCCAGGGCTCGTTGGTGCTGCATCCGCTGTGCGGCGGGATGCCCGTCGACGAGGGCTGGCGCTCGCTCCACCTCTTCGCGGAGCGGGTGCTGCCGCGCCTGAAGGAGTGAGGTGGGCCCCGGCGGACGAACAGGGGGAGCGGCCGGTACGGAACAGAGCGCTGCCCCGGCTCTCGGATGAGCCGGGGCAGCGCCCAGAACTGAGGAGAAGGGCTGGCGGGGGGGGTTAGCCCATCTCCTCCAACGCCTTGCCCTTGGTCTCCTTCACGAACTTCAGCACGAAGGGGATCGAGAGCAGAGCGAAGAATGTGTAGATCACGTAGGTGCCGGCCAGGTTCCAGTCCGACAGGCTCGGGAAGCTCGCCGTGATGGCCCAGTTGGCGATCCACTGCGCACAGGCGGCGACGCCCAGCGCGGCGGCGCGGATCTTGTTCGGGAACATCTCACCGAGGAAGACCCAGACCACGACGCCCCAGGAGAGGGCGAAGAAGAGGACGAAGACGTGGGCGGCGATCAGCGCCACGGTGCCCTCGGTGGTCGGCAGGGTGCCGGCCGCGGTCTTGGCGGAGAAGGCCCAGGCCTCCAGCGCGAGGGCGACGGCCATACCGGCGGAGCCGATCAGCGCGAGCGGCCGGCGGCCGATCCGGTCGACGAAGATCATCGCGATCACGGTGCCGATGATGTTGATGATCGACGTGGTGAAGCTGTAGAAGAACGAGCTGCTCGGGTCGATGCCGACGGACTGCCACAGCGTCGAGGAGTAGTAGAACGCGACGTTGATGCCGACCAGCTGCTGGAAGACCGACAGGCCGATACCGACCCAGACGATCGGCAGGAAGCGCATCTTGCTGCCGGCCGCGAGCAGGTCGCGGAAGGTCGACTTGTGCTCGCGCCGCATCGCGTCCTCGATCTCGGCGACCCGGACGTCGAGATCCACGGTGTGGCCCTCGACCTCGCCGAGCACCTCCTTGGCGCGTGCGGCCTGGCCGACGGAGATGAGGTAGCGCGGCGACTCGGGGATCGCGAAGGACAGCAGCCCGTAAAGGATGGCGGGCACGACCATCACGCCGAGCATCCACTGCCAGGCCTCGAAGCCGGCGATGTCGCCGCGCTGGTCACCGTCGGCGAGGTTGAGGATGCCCCAGTTGACGAGCTGGGAGACGGCGATGCCGACAACGATCGCGGCCTGCTGGAACGAGCCGAGGCGGCCGCGGTAGGCGGGCGGTGAGACCTCGGCGATGTAGGCCGGGCCGATGACCGAGGCCATACCGATCGCGATACCGCCCAACACCCGCCACATGGCCAGGTCCCAGAGGGCGAACGGCAGGGCGGAGCCGACGGCGCTGATGGTGAACAGCACCGCGGCGATCTGCATCACGCGGATGCGGCCGATGCGGTCGGCGATCCGGCCGGCGGTCGCGGCACCGATGGCACAGCCGATCAGCGCGATGGCGATCACCTGGGCGAGGACGGCGGACCCGACGTCGTAACGGCCGCGGATGGCCTCGACGGCGCCGTTGATGACGGAACTGTCGTATCCGAAAAGAAAGCCGCCCATTGCGGCAGCCGCGGTGATGAAGATGACATGGCCGAGATGGTCGGGGTGGGCCTTGCGGCCTTCCGTCGGCTGCGCGGTGCTGGTCAACGTGTACTCCAGTGGCCCGGCTGCGCTGCCGGGCGTAGGGGGCTGGCCCTTCCAGTGGCGCATAGGTTGGGGGTACCCACCACTTGAAGGTAAAAGCAACGTTGCCGAGACTATGCCTTCAAGTTTCGAAGTCAATAGGCCGTAACAAATTCGTTCCCCGGCCCCTCGCGAGACACTTCGTTCAAGTTATGAACAGTTGCGTCCTCAAGCTCGCTACGTGATCAGCGCAGCCGCTGACTGATGACCTTCGATACGCCGTCACCCTGCATCGACACCCCGTAGAGCGCGTCCGCGACCTCCATCGTCCGCTTCTGATGGGTGATCACGATCAGCTGGGAGCTCTCCTGCAGCTCCACCATGATCCGGATCAGCCGTTGCAGATTCGTGTCGTCCAGCGCCGCCTCGACCTCGTCCATCACATAGAACGGACTGGGCCGCGCCTTGAAGATCGACACCAGCAGCGCCACGGCCGTCAGCGACCGCTCGCCACCGGACAGCAGCGAGAGCCGCTTGACCTTCTTGCCCGGAGGACGTGCCTCCACATCCACCCCGGTCGTCAACATGTTGTCCGGATCGGTCAGGATCAGCCGCCCCTCGCCGCCCGGGAAGAGCCGCGCGAAGACCCCCTCGAACTCCCGCGCCGTGTCCTCGTAGGCCTCGGTGAAGACCTGCTCCACCCGCTCGTCGACCTCCTTGATCACCTGCAGCAGGTCGGTCCGGGTCTTCTTCAAGTCTTCAAGCTGTTCGCTGAGGAACTTGTGCCGCTCCTCCAGGGCGGCGAACTCCTCGAGCGCCAGCGGGTTCACCTTCCCGAGCTGCTGATACGCCCGCTCGGCCGCCTTGAGCCGCTTCTCCTGGTCCCCCCGCACATAGGCCACGGGCTGGTTGCGCGGATGCTCCGGGTCCTCGGGAAGCTCCTCGCCCTCGGCGGCCGGCGACGGCGGTACGGGCCGGTCGGGGCCGTACTCGGACATCAGCCCGGCCGGCTCCACGCCCAGCTCCTCCAGCGCCTTCGTCTCCAGCTGCTCGATCCGCATCCGCTTCTCGGCACCCAGCACCTCCCCCCGGTGCACCGAGTCCGTCAGCTTGTCCAGCTCGGACGCCAGCCCCCGGCCGGCGTTCCGCTCGGCCACCAGCGCCTGCTCCCGCTCGGCCTTGGCCCGCTCGGCCGCGCCGCGCTCCTCCTCCACCCGCACCACCGACACCTCGACATGTGCCAGCAGTTGCCGCGCGCCGGAGGCGACCGCTGCGGCCACCTCCGCCTCGTGCCGCAGCCGGGCGCGCCGCTGCTCCGCCCGCGCTCGCGCCTCACGCTCGGCGCGCGCTCCCCGGTCCAGCGCATCCGCCCGCCCGGCAAGCGCCTTCACCCGCTCCTCGTGCGTACGCGCCTGGAGCCTGGCCTCCATCTCGGTCTGCCGCGCATTGGCCCCGTCGGCGGCCAGCCGGTCCCGTACGGAGGTGTCCGGCTCCTCGTCGCCGACGCCCGGCTCCTCCTCGGCCACCGCGAGCCGCTCCGCCAGCTCCTCGGCCTCCTCGGTGGCCCGCGCCAGCGCCTCCTCGGCCTTGGCCGCCGCCGCCCCGGAACGCTCCGCCTCCCCCGCCGCGGCCCGCGCCTGCCCGCCGAGCCGCCCCAGGTCACCGGCGACCTTCGACTTCTCCCGGTCGGCGGCCCGGCGCCGCTCCCCCAGCTCCTCGACCCGTGCGGCACACTCCGTACGCCGCTCCTGCGCGGCCCGCTGCTCCCCCGCCAGCGCCTCGCAGCGCCCCGCCAGTTCCTCCAGCTCGGCCGCCGCCTCGTCGACGGACGCCTGCACCTCCAGCAGACTCGGCGCACCGGCCGACCCGCCCTGCGCGAAATGCGACCCCAGCAGATCGCCCTCACCGGTCACGGCCGTCAGCTCCGGCCGCGCCGCCACCAGGGCCTCCGCCTCCTCCAGCGTCCCGACCACCACCACATCCCGCAGCAGCCGGGCCACCGCCGCCGTCAATTCCTCCGGCCCGCGCACCAGTTCAGCCGCGCGTACGGGCCCGCAGCGCGGAGTGGGGACACGCGGCGTCTGCGCCGCATCCACCGCGGGCGCGACCGCAGCCCCCTCCCCGCGTGTCGCCTGCGCTCCGACCGCCGTACGGCCCGGCCCCGCGCCGATCCGCTCGGCCGCCTCGGCGGCCCGCGCCGGGCCCGGCACCCGGGCCGCACCCGCGTGCTCCGCACCCTCATCCCCGAAGCCGCCGGCCGGCCCCGCCGACCCCAGCACCATCGCCGCCCGGCCGGCGTCCTGTTCGCGCAGCAGGCGGATGGCCTCGGCGGCGGTGGCCGGGCCGGTGACCGCGAGGGCGTCGGCGGCCGCGCCCAGAGCCGCCGCCACGGGGATCTCGAAACCCGGGGTGACGGTCAGCAGTTCCGCGGCCGGCCCGAGCAGACCGCCGATCCGGTCGGCGGCGGCCAGCAGCGCGCCCGTACCGTCCTTGCGGCGCAGCCCGAGCGCCAGCGCGTCGTGCCGGGCGGCGGTCGCGGCGCGCTCACGCTCGGCCGTGGTGAGCGCCTCGCGGGCGGCGGTCAGTGCGGTCTCGGCACCGGCCAGCTCGCGGCGGGCCGCGTCGTGCCGCGCGCCGGCCTCCTCGTCGTCCGCGTCCAGCCCGTCGACCTCGGCCTTGAGCTGCTCGTACTCCTCCTGGGCCGCGGCCGCCCGCTGCCGGGCGTCGTCCCGGGCCTCGGCCAGCCTGCCGATCTCCGCCTGCGCCGAGGCCGCCCGGCCGCGGGCCGCGGTGGCCTGTCCGCTGAGCCGGGCCAGTCCCTCACGCCGGTCGGCGATGGCGCGGGCCACATCCCGCAGCCGCCGCTCCTCGTCCGCCAACTGACGCTCCAGCCCGGCGCGGTGTTCGACGGTGTCCTCCAAGGCCCGGCTCGCCGCCTCCAGCGCGGCCGTCAACTCCGCCTCCTGCTCGCGGATCCGGGCCGCCTCGCGCTCCATGTCCTCGGGGTCGCGCCCGTGCCGCTCGTCCGGCGGGGCCGCCGACGCGCTCGTGACCCGCGCCTCGGCCAGCGAGATCGTGCCGCGCACCCGCTCGGCGAGCTGCGACAGCTCGTGGAAGGTCTGCTGGGCGCGCTGCAGGCGCGGCGTCAGCGTACGGACCTCTTCCTCCAGCACCGCCTCGCGCTGCTGGGCGGTCCGCAGCCGTGCCTCCGCGCTCTCCTTGCGTTCCTTGAGCGCCGCCTCGTCCGCGATCTCCGCGTCCAGTGCCCGGCGCATGGTGACGAGGTCGTCGGCGAGCAGCCGCAGCCTGGCGTCCCGCAGGTCGGCCTGGATGACGGCGGCCCGCCGGGCGACGGCGGCCTGCCGCCCCAGCGGCTTGAGCTGGCGGCGCAGCTCGTCGGTGAGGTCCTGGACGCGGGCGAGGTTGGCCTGCATCGCGTCGAGCTTCCGTAGCGCCTTTTCCTTGCGCTTGCGGTGCTTGAGGACGCCCGCCGCCTCCTCGATGAAGGCGCGCCGCCCCATGGGGTCGGCGTGCAGCACCCCGTCGAGCTGCCCCTGCCCGACGATCACATGCATCTCGCGGCCGATGCCGGAGTCGCTCAGCAGCTCCTGGATGTCCAGGAGCCGGCAGGTGTCGCCGTTGATCTGGTATTCGCTGCCGCCGTTGCGGAACATGATCCGGGTGAGGGTGACTTCGGCGTACTCGATGGGCAGCGCACCGTCGGAGTTGTCGATGGTGAGCGACACCTCGGCCCGGCCCAGCGGCAGCCGTCCGGTCGTCCCGGCGAAGATGACGTCTTCCATCTTGCCGCCGCGCAGCGACTTGGCGCCCTGCTCTCCCATGACCCAGGACAGCGCGTCCACCACATTGGACTTGCCGGAACCGTTGGGGCCCACGACGCAGGTGATGCCGGGCTCGAACTTCAGCGTCGTGGCGGAGGCGAAGGACTTGAAGCCTCGCAGGGTCAGACTCTTGAGATGCACGCCTTTGGACTCTACCGGGCACCGGCCGGCGGGCGGCCCCAACATTCCGTCGCCCGCCACGGCACGCTTACGGCCCCCGGGTATGTCACGGCGTTCATTTTCGGTTTCACCGGGGAAAGTGCAGGGCACATCATGCGGTAAGGAAGTCGGTAGCCCAGAAGTGGCGCGAAAGGCACCGACAGGACGGGGAATGACGAAGGGACGCCGAAGCGTCCCTTGCAGATCTTGAAGAGAGCGGTGCCTCAAGCAGCTGACGAGCAGCCCACCGTCCCTCGGGTTGGGGTCAGGTGAGCGCGGGCTCCGCCTGGGGTACGTCGATGTCGAGCATCGAGTCGTCGTGCCGTGCGGCAGCGGACAGCATGTCGTTTTGGGCCTGCATCCGAATCAGCTCGGATTCCAGGTCCTGGACGCGCTGCTGAAGCCGTCGCATCTCGGAGTGGACTCGGGGGTCGGAGCCGCCGACGTAACCGAGAAGCGCCTTTGCCATGATGGATGGTCCTCCACAATGAGTGACCGACCGAAGCGGTGTGGGTCGTGAGGGATTCGCACCCGCGGTGCTTGTCATTATCTGGTGCACTCAATGCCAAACAGCTAAGGTGCGCGGGGATTCCAGAGTCTCACCAAAAGGTTTGAGGGTCAACACGATCACACCCCGTATCCTCGGGCACCTGAGAGTGCGCGGCCGCGAAGGCTCGGCGCAGACTCTCCAGAAAGGTCCCGCGGGGCGTGGAGATCATCCGTACAGCGGCAGCCTTGCACGGGTCGGCCGAGTTGGCAACCACCTGCCGATATCTCCTGTGACCAGGTGACGAAGGCGCCTTGGCAAGATCATGCCGGGTGGCCGTGCGGAGGGTTTCGCGAGGGCCGCTCAGCGGATCTCGAAGCCGTCGTATCCGCCCCGGGGCGTGTCCCAGATCTCAGTGACTCCGTCGACCCGGCCGGGCGTGTCCCCCGTGCGCAGCCAGTCCAACAACTGTTCGCAGTGATCCTTCGGGCCTTCGGCGACCACCTGGACGCGGCCGTCGCCGAGATTGACGGCGAATCCGGCGAGTGCGCCGATACGCAGGGCGTTCGCGCGGGTGAACCAGCGGAAGCCAACTCCTTGCACCCGGCCCCGCACCCAGGCCGTGACGCGGACATCTTCGTTCATGTGTGCACGCTAACCGGCCAATTGCTCAGCAGTCACTTCCGCCTCGTACGTCATGGCGTACAGTCCCCCGACAACGAAACTCACTCTTTCGGGTGAGAGTTATTGACGCTGAGGACGGAAGGAAGTCAGCGGATGGGCCGCCATCGACGCTCTGCTCCCCAAGCGCCCGAACCCATAGGCACGCCGCCTGTTGAGGCCCCGGCCGTGGCATCACCGGCCGCGCGGGCCACTGCCACGCGCCACCACGGCCACCGTGCGGCGCGCGGCCGCCGGATGGCGCCGGTGCGCACCGGACTGCTCGGCGCCTCCGCCGCCGTGGCCATGGGCGCCGTGGCGGTCGCCTCCGGACTGGTCCCCGGCAGCAGCCAGTTCGATGTCGGCGGCGGCAGCGGCAGCGGCGAGCGGGTACGCGCCGACTCGCTGCCGGACGCCGAGCCGCGGGGTTCGCTGTCCGTGACGCCCACGGACCGGGCGACGGAGGCGGCGAGCCGCAGCAGCGACCGCCCCACCGCTCCCGGCGCCGGCACGGGCCGCGACTCCTCCCCCGGCACCTCTTCGGCCTCCCCATCACCGGACAAGCCGTCCAAGTCCTCCGCCGCGACGACCGGTTCACCGCAGGCCCCGGAGAAGACCGACCGGCCGGCCACCGCCGCGCCGAAGCGGTCGGCGACCCCGTCGAAGGCCCCGGACACCCAGTCGTCGGCCGAGTCCCAGGTGCTGTCGCTGGTCAACCAGGAGCGTGCGCAGGCCGGCTGCTCCCCGGTGACCGCCGACCAGGAACTGGGCTCGCTGGCGCAACGGTTCAGCGACGACATGGCCCAGCGGGACTTCTTCGACCACACCGACCCGGACGGCCGCAGCCCCTGGGACCGCGCCCGTGCCCAGGGCATCAGCAATCTGGGCGGCGAGAACATCGCCAAGGGCCAGGCGAACGCCCAGTCCGTCATGGACTCCTGGATGAAGAGCCCCGGCCACCGCGCGAACATCCTCAACTGCGAGTACAAGACCCTCGGCGTCGGCGTCCACTTCGGTGCGGGCGGCCCCTGGTGGACGCAGGACTTCGGGTTCTGAGACGCGGGCACCGGGACCTGCCGTGTCAGTGACCGGCCGCCGTCGGAGGCGGTTCCCGGGAGGCGGGCGGGGGCACACCGTGCCGCCGCGCTCAGGGGCAGGGCTGGTCGTCCGTCCAGCCGCGCTTCGCGGACAGCCGCGAGACCCGGCCGGCCAAGTCCTCCGGCACGGCCACACCCAGGCGCCGCGCGGCCCCGAGGCGATGTCTGACGAGACCGAGTATCCAGTCCAACTGATCGTCGGTGCGCGAGCCGAAGTCCTGGAGTGACTGCGCCAGGAGCTGCTGCCGGTCGATCCCCGTGCCATCCTCTGTCATGGGCGCAGAACCTACCCGGTGCCCTCCGCCCCGGTCACCGGCTACGTGCAGGTAGTTATCGGACTGCGGCCCGCGCGGCCGTGGCCGGACGCTGCTCGACGCCGTACCGCGAAGCCGCCCCCGCCCCGTCCTCAGCCGAGGCGGGTCGGCCGGGGCGGGCGCTGGCAGCGGGGGCAGAAGTAGCTGGAACGGTTCATCCAGGGCCGACGGCGCATGGGGGTGCCGCAGCGGCGGCAGGGTTCGTCCTCACGGCCGTACGCGTCCAGCGAGCGCTCGAAGTAGCCGGACTCGCCGTTCACGTTGACGTAGAGGCTGTCGAAGCTGGTGCCGCCGACGGCGAGCGCGGCGTTCATCACGTCCCGGATGTGGCCGAGCAATTCGGCGGTGCGCGGGCGGGTGAAGGTGGCCGTCGGCCGGTCGTAGTGGAGCCTCGCGCGCCAGAGCGCCTCGTCGGCGTAGATGTTGCCGACGCCGCTGATCAGGGACTGGTCGAGCAGGGCGCGCTTGACGGTGGTCCGGCGGCGGCGCAGCGCGTCGTGGAAGGCGGCGTCGTCGAAGGCCGGGTCCAGCGGGTCGCGGGCGATGTGCGCGATGACGTCGGGGAGGTGGTCGGCGGCCCCGGGCACGGTGTCGTGCAGCGAGAGGCCGCCGAAGGTGCGCTGGTCGACGAAGCGGAGTTCGGTGTCCACGGCGTCGGCGAAGCGGATCCTGACCCGCAGGTGCTTCTCGTCGGGGGCGTCCTGCGGCTGGACCAGCAACTGGCCGCTCATCCCGAGGTGGGCGAGGACCGCCAGGCCGTGGGTGACGGACGGCGCGATCATCGGGCCGATGCCCTCGGCGGCGGTCTGCGCGGCCGGGCCGCCGCCGGTCACCGGGATCCAGAGGTACTTGCCGCGGCGGCACGCCGCACCGAAGCGCAGCCCCTTGAGGCGGGCGGCGAAATCGGCCGCGCCGGCGGTGTGGCGGCGGATCGCGCGCGGGTGCAGGACCTCGACGGCGTCGACCGTCCGGCCGCTGACCCAGCGCTCCAGTCCGCGGCGTACGACCTCGACCTCGGGCAGCTCGGGCACGGGGGGCGCTCCTTCTCGGTCCTCGTCACGGTGGTCTGCGCGGTGCTCACCGCGGTCCTCCTCGGGCCCGCGGAAACACTTCTGACCCTGTCCGGGCGGCGGGCCGTCCGGACAGGGTCAGAAGAGGTGCTTCAGTGTGCCGACGACGTGCTGTCGTCGGAAGCCGGAGCCGGGTCCTCGGAGGCCGGCGACGTGCTGTCGTCGGCGACCTGCTCCCCGGCCTTGGCCGCTTCGTCCGCCGCGGCGCGAATCGCACGCCACGCGGACTCCGCCGCCTGCTGCTCGGCTTCCTTCTTGCTGCGGCCGGTGCCGGTGCCGTACGAGACACCACCGACGCGGGCAGCAGCAGTGAAGACCTTCTCGTGGTCGGGGCCGGTCTCGGTGACCAGGTACTCCGGGACGCCGAGACCTTCGGTCGCGGTGAGTTCCTGGAGGCTCGTCTTCCAGTCGAGGCCTGCGCCCAGGCTGGAGGACTTCTCGATGAGCGGGTCGAAGAGCCGGTGGACCAGCTCCCCTGCCGCGTCGAGACCCTGGTCGAGATAGACCGCGCCGATCACCGCTTCAAGGGTGTCGGCGAGGATCGAGGCCTTGTCCCTGCCGCCCGTACCTTCTTCGCCCCGTCCGAGGCGGATGAAGGCGCCGAGGTCGAGGCCGCGGCCCACCTCGGCAAGCGCACGCGAATTGACCACCGCGGCCCGGAGTTTGGCCAGTTGGCCTTCCGGCAGGTCGGGGTGGATGTTGTACAGCGTGTCCGTGACCACCAGGCCGAGCACCGAATCCCCGAGGAATTCGAGCCGCTCGTTGGTGGGCAGACCGCCGTTCTCGTACGCGAACGAGCGGTGCGTCAGTGCACGCACCAGAAGGGCGGACTCGAGCTTGTAGCCGAGCCGCCCTTCCAGAAGCGTGTGGGACGAGGCTGTGTCCGCCGGTGTCGGTTCTTCCCCGCGCTTGCGGGAAGACGAATGGGCGTCTTCCGCCTTCTTTGGGCTAGACACGCTGCCTGTCACCAGCCGCTCAGACCTCGAGGACCTGGCGCTTGTTGTAGGTGCCGCAGCTCGGGCACGCGATGTGCTGCTGCTTCGGCTCATGGCAGCGCTCGCACGACACCAGGGTGGGGACCGCAGCCTTCCACTGCGACCGGCGGTGGCGCGTGTTGCTGCGCGACATCTTCCGCTTCGGAACAGCCACGGCTACTTCTCCTGCTTCTCGTCGACGTGCGCTGATCGAGGCGCGTCGCCGCTCATGTTGTCCTTCTCGCCGTCCTGGTTGGTCCCGGCGAGTCCCTGCAGTGCCGCCCACCGAATGTCGACGGCATCGTGGTGGTGGTCCGGGTCGTCCGCGAGCCGCACTCCGCATTCGGAGCACAGTCCCGGGCAGTCGTCCTGGCACACCGGCTGCAGCGGCAGTGCAAGCACCACCGCGTCCCGCAGCACGGGTTCGAGGTCGAACAAGTCGTCCTCGAGGAAGAGGGTGTCCTCCTCGTCCTCGGCGTCGTCGTCGGAATCCGCGGTGCGGTTCCGGGCGTCGGCGTCGGGGTAGGAGAACATCTCCTGGAAGTCCGCGTCGAGCTGTCGCTCCAGCGGCTCCAGACACCTTACGCACTCCCCCTTCACGGTTGCACGGCCGGTGCCTGTGACAAGCACCCCGTCCATGACCGATTCCAGGCGGAGGTCGAGCTCGATCGGCGCGCCCTCGGGCACTCCGATGACCTCATTGCCGAGGTCCCGGGGGGCCTCGGCGGTGCGGGACAGCCGCTTGAGCGTGCCGGGACGACGACCCAGCTCGCGTGTATCGAACACGAGCGGAGAACGGTGGTCTAGGCGGGCGTTGATGGCTTCCTGCTTTCTGTACTGCGGTACGAGCCGCTCGCCACCGGAGACGATGGACGGGCGACCAAGATCGCGGACGTATACGAAGTCATGCCGAAGGCACACACGCGACCGAAGAGCCAGGATACTGGACGGGCCCCGATAGGCCCAATCCGCGGCCGGCCCTCCGCCGACGGCCTGCTCGGGGCCTACTGGCGGCCCTCTTCGTACGCCCGGAGCTGGTCCAGGTCGATCATGCTGGTGTCGAAGAGACTGGTCTCGTCGAGGGCGCCGGGCTGGGCACCCTGGCCCTGCTGGGGCTGCTGGGGCATCTGCTGCGGGAGGTACCCGGCGTTCGGGTCGTAGCCCTGCTGCTGGGCCTGCTGGGCGGCCTGCTGCTGCCAGTCATAGCCGTACGGGTCCTGCTGCTGGGCGTACTGGGCCTGCTGGTAGGCGTAGGCGTCCTGCTGCTGATACCCCGGGTCGGTGTAGTAGCCCTGTTGCGGCTGCTGCTGAAACTGAGGCTGCAGTGACTGCTGGTGATCGGCGTACTGCGGGTGCTGCTCCTGAGGCTGCGGCTGCGCCGGGGGCATCTGAGGCATCTGGGGCGCCTCGACCGGCTGGGGCTGCTGTGTGCCCTGGTCGGCGCCGATGTCGGCCAGACCGGCGAGATATTCGGCGTCGGCCTGGTGCCGGCCGCCCTGCGGGTCGCCCAGCGCGGCCATGTGCAGTCCGAGCTCGTCGGTCTCCCGTGCGCCCTGGAGCTTGTCCCGGCCGCGGCCGACGGCCTCCAGCGTCTTGGTCAGCACCGCCTGGAAGGCGCCGAACTTGGCGTCCACATAGGTGTCGGCGCGCTGCTTGAGGGTCTCCGGGTCGGCACTGCGCTCGGGCGCCTCGTTGTCCGCGTAACCCTGCTCGTCGAGACCAGGGCCCCGGCCGAGCAGCTTCTCGCGGCCGCGGTCGACGGATCCGATGGTCTTGGTGAGGACGACCTCGAAGTTGGCGAGCTTGCTGTCGACGTAGTCGTCGGCCTCGGCGCGGATCTCCTCCGCGTCCCGGCGGGCCTCGCCCAGGATCCGGTCCGCCTCGTCCTGGGACCGGCGGGCGACCTCGGTGTCGGAGACCAGGGAACCGCGGTGGGCGTGCGCGGACTCGATGATCCGCTCCGCCTCGGCCCGCGCCTCCTCGACCATCTGCTCCCGGCCGCCGATCAGCTCCTGTGCCTGTGCCAGCGACCCCGGCAGCGCTGCGCGCACCTCTTCGAGCAGGGCGAGCAGCTCGGCGCGGTTGACCACGCACGAGGCCGACATGGGCACGGACCGGGCGCTGCCGATGGTCTCGACGATGTCGTCGAGCTTCTTCTGCACGTCCACCTTGGACTCGCCACTCTCTGAAGGGATGGAACGAGGGAACGGGACGACTGTACGGCCACCGGCCCTCGGCCCGACACCTGCTGACGTCCCATCAGTCCGACGCCGGGCTCAGTGGGCGTCGCGCCGCGTCACCGGTCCTTCTTCAGGCGCTCGGTGAGGGCGTCGAGGACGAAGGGCGGGACGAGGTGGGCGATGTCGCCACCCCAGGCCGCGACCTCCTTGACGAGGCTGGAGGAGAGGAAGCTGTAGGTGGGGTTGGTGGGGACGAACAGGGTCTCCACGCCGGAGAGCCCTATGTTCATCTGGGCCATCTGCAGCTCGTAGTCGAAGTCGCTGACGGCCCGCAGCCCCTTGACGATGGCGGGGATGTCGCGCTGCTTGCAGAAGTCGACGAGCAGGCCGTGGAAGGACTCGACCTCGACGTTGCCGTATTCGGCGGTGGCCCGGCGGATCAGGTCGATCCGCTCCTCGACCGTGAACAGCCCCTGCTTGGACTGGTTGATCATCACTGCGACGTGGACGACGTCGTACAGCTTGGAAGCACGGGCGATGATGTCCAGGTGCCCGTTGGTGATGGGGTCGAATGACCCCGGACAGACGGCGCGGCGCAACTTCGGTTCCTCGCTCTCCGATCCGGTCATGACACGCTTGTTGACGTCGTTTCGGTGGACGTCGAAGCGGCGCGACCGTACCAAAGCGTCCCCTCGCCGTAGCGACGGGACCTGATCGCTGCAAAACCGTCCGGCCATGGGAACGTGCCGCCTCTGGTGCTGCGCTCCACGGTGACGAGTGCCTCCTCCGCAAGCCAGCCCTGACCACGGAGTGTGAGCAGGATCTCGCGAAGATCCTCATCGGTCGCGGCGTAGGGCGGGTCCAGGAACACGATGTCGTACGGCTCGCCGGGGACCGGGGCGGCGGCGGTCTGCTCGGCCTTCGCGGCGCGGACCTCGGCGCCGGGGAGGCCGACGGTGCGGACGTTGTCCCGGATGGTGCGGGCGGCGCGGGCGTCCGCCTCGACGAGCAGGACGTGCGCGGCGCCGCGGGAGAGTGCCTCCAGGCCGACCGCGCCGGAGCCGCCGTAGAGGTCGAGCACCCGGGCGCCGGCCAGCGGCCCGTCAAGCGATTCCCAGGTCGAGAACATGCCCTCGCGCGCCCGGTCGGAGGTGGGGCGGGTGCCGTTGCCCGGTGGTACGGCCAGTCGGCGGCCGCCGGCCGTACCGGCGATCACGCGGGTCATGGGCCCGTCCTTACGTGGTGCGTGGCGCGGGGTGGATCGCGCGGTGGGTGGGATGGTGCGGTAGGTGGGCGGTGGCGGGCCGGGTCGGGCCCGCCCTCCCACGATATTCCGTCGGGTGGCGGTCGGCGCCGCCCGGCCGTCCACCGGCTCCCCCGGCGCGGTGATCGATCTCACGTGGGCGGGGTGCCGGGACGGTGGGGGCGGGATGCCGGACGGCCGGGGCGGGGTGCCGGGACGGTTCGGGCGGTCCCCGGGGAACTCGTTCAGCCCTTGTCGAGGTATTGCTCCCGTTCGTCGTCCAGCAGGGCGGACAGCGCGAGCCGCAGGTCGGGGTGGCCGGTCAGCTCGGGGTCGGCGGTGACCACCGCTGCGGCCTCCTCCCGGGCGGCTGCGATCACGTCCTCGTCGTCGATGACGGAGAGCATGCGCAGCGAGGTGCGGACGCCGGACTGGGCCTGCCCGAGGACGTCACCCTCCCGCCGCTGCTCCAGGTCGATACGGGAGAGCTCGAAGCCGTCGAGGGTGCCGGCGACGGCGGCGAGCCGGGCGCGGGCGGGGCTGGCCTCGGGCATCTCGCTCACCAGCAGGCACAGCCCGGGTGCCGCGCCCCGGCCCACCCGGCCGCGCAGCTGGTGCAGCTGGGAGACGCCGAACCGGTCCGCGTCCATGATCACCATGGCGGTGGCGTTGGGAACGTTCACCCCGACCTCGATGACCGTGGTCGCGACCAGGACGTCCAGCGCGCCGGCCGCGAACCGGCGCATCACGTCGTCCTTGTCGTCCGGGGCCATCCGGCCGTGCAGCACCGCCACCCGGAGGCCTTCGAGCGGGCCCTTGGCGAGCTGTTCGGCGACTTCGAGCACGGCGAGCGGCGGCCGCTTGTCCTCGGCGTCCTCCGGCGAACTCTCCTTGGCGGCCGCCCCCTTGGCGCCGGCCGCCCCCTTCTTCGCCCCCTTGGGCGCTTCCTCCTCGTCGCCGATCCGCGGGCACACCACATAGCCCTGGTGCCCCGCCTCGACCTCTTCGCGCACCCGTTCCCAGGCGCGGGCGAGGAAGTGCGGCTTGTCCTTGGCCGGCACCACATGGCTGGCGATCGGCGAACGGCCGGCGGGGAGTTGGTCCAGGACGGAGGTCTCCAGATCGCCGAAGACGGTCATGGCGACCGTGCGCGGAATGGGCGTCGCGGTCATCACCAGGAGGTGCGGCGCCCGCTTCTCCCCCTGGGAGTGGCCCTTGTTCCGCAGCGCGTCCCGCTGCTCGACGCCGAAGCGGTGCTGTTCGTCGACGACGACCAGGCCGAGGTCGTGGAACTGGACCTTGTCCTCGATCAGGGCGTGCGTGCCGATGACGATGCCGGCCTCGCCGGTGACCAGATCGAGCAGCGCCTGACGGCGCGCGGCCACGCCCATGGAGCCGGTCAGCAGCACCACCTTCGTGCCGTGTTCGGCGCCGCCCAGCAGGCCCCCCTCGGCCAGCTCGCCCATCATCTCGGTGATCGAGCGGTGGTGCTGCTGGGCGAGCACCTCGGTCGGCGCGAGCATCGCCGCCTGGCCTCCGGTGTCCACGACGCCGAGCATGGCGCGCAGCGCGACCATGGTGTTGTGCGTGACCGTGAAGTGGTCGGTGATGTAGGCGTGGCCCGGATGCGCGACGCTGATGCACTGGACGGGTTTGCGCCCGGCGTGCTCCACGGCGACCACGTCCCGCCGGAAGAGGTCGTCGCCCGCGGGCGGCGCGGCCACCGCAGGCGCCTGCGGGTGCCGGAACGGCGGGTAGCCGTCGGGCAGGGTGAGCGGGACGTCGTACGCCATGGGCCGTTCCCCGGTCGCTGCGGGCCGCAGGTGTGCGCGGCCGCCCAGGGAGCGCACCAGCCAGGCGAGGTCGTCGGCCAGCGCGGCGGGCGCGCCGGGGAACGCGAGCTGGGGAGTGGCCGTGCCCGCGGCGTCCATCAGGCCCTGGAGCACCGCCAGCCGGTCCTTCACCGGGGCGTTGCGGTAGGCGTCCGGCACCCGCCGCGCGCGGTCCGTCCCGCTGCCGGACGCGGCCGTGTCCGCCTCGCCGCCCGGGTCGGCGGACAGGTCGGCTCCCGCGTCCGCGCCCAGCGAGAGGCCCAGCTGATACGGGTCGAGCGGCCGGTGGGCGCCGTCGTCGAGGTCCACCGGGGTGACCGGGGCGATGGACCAGCGGGGGCGGCCGTCGGCGTCCCGGAGCCGGGCCCGCAGCGCGCGGGTCGTCAGCACCTGCGTGGTGTGCCGGCCGGGTCCCGGTGCGCCCGGCGGCCGCTCCCCGGATGCGTTGCGCCCGACGATCCAGAGGTGTTCGTCGTCGCATTCGACCGTGCTGCCGTCGGAGAGCACCAGCCGCCAGACCTCGCGCTCCCCCTGGGGGAAGACTCCGTCCACCAAGGCGGGCTCACCGGACGGCACGACCACCTCGGTGCCGACGGTCATCTCGCCCATGGGCCGGAACCCGTGCGGGGTCAGCACCAGTGCGTCCAGCGGCTGCGCCTTGCCGGAGCCCACCTCGCCCTGGAGCAGGCGGTGCATGGGATGGTCGGTGGCGAGGTCGTCGAAGATCTCCCGGCTGACCTTCTGCTGGCCGTCGGTGAGGGTGAAGGGGAGGTCGGCGTCGAAGCTGTCGAGGATGCCGCCGGCCACCAACGGGCGCGGGGTGGCCGGGAGTTGGGTCTCGGCGAGCCGGCGCCGGGCGAGCGCGACCTGGAGGACGAACGCCTCGTCCCACTTCAGCCGGGAGCGCGCGTCCGCGATGTCGGCCTTGCTGCGCGGCCGGTGGATCTTCAGCAGGGCCTCGGGGAGCGGGACCAGCGCACGGCCCTCGCGCAGCGCGTCCGGCAGCGGGTCGATGGCGTCCTGCGCGCTGGGCAGCACCGCGTCGACCGCCTTGGAGAGCTTCCAGGACGCCATCTGCTGGCAGGCCGGATAGATCGGCATGAGCTGATTGGCGAAGGCGGAGGCCGCCTCGGCGCCGGTGTCGGCCTCGCGGTCGAGCAGTTCGTATTCGGGGTGGGCGAGTTGGAGTTTGCGGTTGAAGACGGAGACCTTGCCCGCGAACATCGCGCGGCGGCCGGGCAGCAGGTCCTTGTGGGGTTTGTGGATGCCCTTGCCGAAGAAGACGAGTTGCAGCCGGCCGCTGCCGTCGGTGAGCGTCACTTCGAGCCGCTGGCCCCGGCCGTGGTTGAACTTCAGCACCCGGGCGTCCGCCACCTGCGCGACGACCGTGACGTGCTCGTCCAGGGGCAGGTCGGCGAGGCGGGTCAGCTCACCGCGCTCGGCATAGCGCCGCGGGTAGTGATGCAGGAGATCCCCGACCGTATGCAGGTCGAGATGCTCGGCCAGCACCTTCGCGGTGGTGCCACCGAGGATTTTCTTCAGGGGTTCGTCGAGCGCTGCCACGCCTTACATTGCACACCACGCCACTGACAACGAACCGGATTCCCCGCTTTTTCCGGTCCCGTATCAAGGAAATCCGTCTCTTACGGCCCGCAATTACGGCTTTGCGGCCGGTTGCCCGGCGCGGCCGCGGGCTGCGGAGCCGAGACCGCCCGCGGGCCACCAGCTGCCCGCACGGCTCTCCCGCACCGCTGTTCCGCCATCCGACCCTTCGGCTATTCGACGCCGATGAGCAGGGGCGCCGCGTGCTGTCCGCCCGCGTAGACGACGGTGTCCACCGCGAGATACCGCTCGCGTACATACCGCTCCAGCCGCCCGCCCAGCGCCTCGGGAGCGTCCGCGCCCAGAACGAGCGTGACCATTTCCCCGCCCGCGGAGAGCATCCGGTCCAGCACCGTCATCGCGCTCCGGGTCAGATCGGTTCCGATCAGCGCCACATCACCGTCGATCAGCCCGAGGATGTCCCCGGCCTGGCAGATCCCGGCCATCGTCCAGGCCTGCCGCTCCGCGACGGCCAGTTCGGCGTACCGGGTCGCGCCGGCGGCCGACGTCATCGCCACGACGTCCTCGTCGAAGCTGCGGGCGGGCTCGTGCACGGCGAGCGCCGCGATGCCCTGGACGGCCGACCGGGTCGGGATGAGCGCCACCCGGACCCCTTCGGTGCGGGCCTGTTCCGCGGCGGCGGCCGCGGTGTGCCGCAGCTCGGGGTCGTTCGGCAGCAGCATGACCTCGCGGGCGCGGGCCTGCCGGATCGCCTGCACCAGTTCGCCGCTGGCGGGCGGCTCCCCAGGGCGTACGGACACCGCGGTGGCGCCCGCGTCCGTGCACAGCCCGGCGAGCCCGGCGCCCGGCACCACCGCCACGACGGCCCGTGCCGCCATCTCGGGTTCCTTGCCGCGGGTGGCGGCGCCGAAGTGCGTGATGCGGATCCGGTACGGGCGGCCCGCCTCGATCCCGGCCTCCACGGCGGCGCCCGCGTCGTCGACGTGGACGTGGACGTTCCACAGGCCGTCGCCGCCGACCACCACGAGGGAGTCGCCGAGCCCGTCGAGCCGGGTGCGCAGGCGCGCCACGGCGGTGTCGTCGGCCTCCAGGAGGTAGATCACCTCGAAGGCGGGGCCGTCCCCGTCCGGAGCGCCGCAGTCGTCCGCCGCGTCGCCGCCCGCGACCTCACAGCCGGCCGCCTCGGGGAGCGGGGCGTCCGCCCGTACGGTGACGGGGGCCGCGCAGACCTCGCCGGAGAGGGCGTCGGCGAGCGCACCCAGCAGCGCGACCAGTCCGCAGCCGCCGGCGTCCACGACACCCGCACGGCCAAGGACGGCGAGCTGTCCCGGGGTGGCCCGCAGGGCGTCGCTCGCTCCGTGGTGGGCGGCCCGCGCGACCTCGCAGACGTCGCCGCCGGCCCGCTCCGCCGCGTCGGCCGCGGCACCCGCCACGGTCAGCACGGTGCCCTCCACCGGGTGCGCGACCGCCTCGTAGGTGGCGGCGGCGGCCCGGCGCAGCGCCCGCCGCAGCACGTCGGCACCGGCGCCCGCCGCTGGGTTCACCGCACCGTCCGCCGCCGCGAGGACCTCCGTCATCCCGCGCAGCAGCTGCGCGAGGATGGTGCCGGAGTTGCCGTGGGCCCCGATGAGGGCGCCGTGTGCCATGGCGCCCATCGCGTCGGTGAGGCGGGGGGCGGTGCCGGTGGAGGCGTGTCCGTCGAAGGCGGCCTCGACCGCGCGGGCGGCGGATTCGAGGGTCAGATAGAGGTTGGTGCCGGTGTCGCCGTCGGCCACCGGATAGACGTTGATCGCGTCGATCCGCTCGCGTTCCCGGCCGAGCGCCTCAAGGGCCAGCCCGCACCAGGCGCGTACCGCGGTGGCGTCGAGCGGGTGCGGCACGTCGTCCTCCTGGGTCACGGGATGCACCGCACAGTAGCCGCGGTCCGGTGGGGAGGCCGGGGCGGGGGCCGGGGCACCCGTGGTAGTTTCGTTCCACGGGAGCGGTCGTTGTATGCTGCTCCGGTTGCCCGATGAAAATCGGGCCATTCCTCTCCTGGCGAAGCCGGTCGGTCAATGCACTCGGCTCGTCGGGATTTCACCGTAAGTGCATCTGAAGTCTTTGGAGTGACCCGTGGCTGCCAACTGCGACGTCTGCGGCAAGGGGCCGGGCTTCGGCAAGAGTGTCTCGCACTCGCATCGCCGTACCAACCGTCGTTGGAACCCCAACATCCAGACGGTGCGTGCAGTGATCGGGCGCACGCCGAAGCGGCTCAACGCCTGCACCTCGTGCATCAAGGCCGGCAAGGTCTCGCGCTGACGTCTTAGCCGTAGCGCAGCCCAGCCGGTTGCTTGGAAAGCCGGTCCACCGAGAGGTGGGCCGGCTTTCGCCTTTCCCGGGACGGGGCTGCGGTGCGGCGGCGGGCGTACCGGCGCTCCGCCCGCCGCCCGCCCCGGCGTTCAGTCCTCGCGGGCGTTCAGTCCTCGCGCCGCAGCCGCCAGCCGTGATCCACGGGGCCGATGCCCGCGCCCAGGCGGAAGCCGGCCGCGATGGCGCCGGTGACGTACTCCTTCGCGGCGGCGACGGCCTGCGGGACGGTGTCCCCCTTGGCGAGCTGCGCGGCGATGGCGCTGGCGAGGGTGCAGCCGGTGCCATGGGTGTGCCGGTTGTCGTGGCGGGGCGCGCGCAGCCAGTGTTCCTCGGTGCCGTCGGTGAGCAGGTCGACGGCGGTGTCCCCGTGCCCGGCCGTCAGATGGCCGCCCTTGATGAGCGCCCAGCGCGGCCCGAACTCCAGGATCGCGGTGGCCGCCCGGCGCATGCCGCTTTCGTCCTCGACCCGTACGCCGGTCAGCTGGGCGACCTCGTCGAGGTTGGGGGTGGCGACGGTGGCGGTCGGCAGGAGTTGGGTGCGGACCGCGTCCAGGGCGGTGGCGGCGAGCAGTGCGTCGCCGTGCTTGGAGACGCCGACGGGGTCGACGACGACCGGTACCGGCAGCCCGGCCAGCAGTCCGGCGACGGTCTCCACGAGTTCGGGCGAGGAGAGCATCCCGGTCTTCACGGCCTCGACGCCGATGTCGTCGACGACGCTGCGGAACTGTACGCGTACGGCCTCGGCGGGCAGCTCCCACGCGCCTTGGACGCCGAGCGAGTTCTGTGCGGTGACGGCGGTGAGCACACTCATGCCGTGGGTGCCCAGGGCCAGCATCGTCTTCAGGTCGGCCTGGATGCCCGCGCCGCCGCCGGAATCGGACCCGGCGACGGTCAGGACGCGTGGAGGTATCTGCATACGGCCGAATCTACTCGGCGGCGGCCGGGCGCCCGCCGCCCGCCCGTGCTCTAGTCGTCGTCCCCGGTGTCGCCGAAGTGGTCCCAGCCGGCCTTGGCCCAGGGCGCGCCGTCCACCGTCACCTGGGGCAGCGCGGAGGGGTTGAGGACCTCGCCGATGACCTTCCACCGGGCGGGCAGCTTCACGTCGGGCGGGAAGGTGGCCACGATCGCGTGGTCCTCGCCGCCGTTGAGCACCCACTGCATCGGGTCCACGCCGACGGCGGTGCCGATGTCGGACATCTGCGAGGGGATGTCGATCTTGGCGGAGCGCAGGTCGATACGGACCTTGCTGGACTCCGCGATGTGCCCGAGGTCGGCGACCAGTCCGTCGCTGACGTCCGTCATGGCGGTGGCGCCGAGCCCGGCGGCCGCCGGACCGGCGTGGTACGGCGGTTCGGGCCGGCGGTGGGCCTCCACGAAGGCGCGCGGCGAGCGGAAGCCGCGGGAGAGGACGGCATGGCCCGCGGCGGACCAGCCGAGCCAGCCGGTGACCGCGACGACGTCACCGGGCTGGGCGCCGCCCCGGGTGACCGGTTCGGCGTTGCGCAGGTCGCCGAGGGCGGTGATGGCGACGGTGATGGTGTCGCCGCGTACGACATCGCCGCCGACGACGGCGGCACCGGCCACCTGGCATTCGTCGCGCAGCCCGTCCATCAGCTCGGTCGCCCAGGTCGCGGGGAGTTCCGCGGGCACGACCAGGCCGAGCAGGATCGCGGTGGGGACGGCGCCCATCGCCGCGATGTCGGCGAGGTTCTGCGCGGCGGCCTTGCGGCCCACGTCGTAGGCGGTGGACCAGTCGCGGCGGAAGTGCCGGCCCTCCAGGAGGATGTCGGTGCTGGCCACGACTCTCCGGTCGGGCGCGGTGACCACCGCGGCGTCGTCCCCCGGCCCGATCCGTACGGCCGGGGTGGAGGTGAGCCGGGAGGTGAGCTCCCTGATCAGCCCGAATTCCCCCAACTCGCCCACGGTGCCCTTCATGCTGTTGCCCTTCCCATGCGTACGGACGGTCCGTACTTGGTCGACGACTGCGCCGCACTTGCCGTGTTCACCGCGCGGGTCTCCCCGCTCCGCTCGGTGACGCGGTACCGTGGCGTCCCTTCTTCCCACATGATCCTCGTAGCCCCAGCCGCCCTGGAGGTCCCGTGGTACAGGCGTACATCCTGATCCAGACCGAGGTCGGCAAGGCCTCGGCGGTAGCAGAAGTGATCGCCGGCATCCACGGCGTGCTGCAGGCCGAGGATGTGACGGGTCCCTACGACGTCATCGTGCGCGCGCAGGCCGATACGGTCGATGAGCTGGGTCGCATGGTGGTCGCCAAAGTCCAGCAGGTGGACGGCATCACGCGCACTCTGACCTGCCCGGTCGTCCATATCTAGCTCCCCCGTATGCTCGGCCGGGTGACCGTTTCGCGCCGCCGGTATGCGGCTCTGCCCGCACTCGCCGTGCTGTTCGCCGCGGTGAGCTGTTCCTCCCCCGAGGTCGCGGTGCCCTCCCCCGAGGGCGATGCCGTGCAGCACTGCCGGGCGCTCCACGAGAAGCTGCCGCGGATCCTCGACGGGCTGGAGCGGCGTACTGCCGAGCCTGTCTCCGACTTCACTGCCATGTGGGGCGATCCTGCCGTGCAACTGCGCTGTGGGGTGCCGAAGCCCGCCGTTTTGACGGCCGGGAGTGAACATTACAACCCCAACCCCGACGCCGCGGAAGTCAACGGCGTCGAATGGCTCTTCGAGAAGCAGGACGACGGATACCGCTTCACCACGGTCCTGCGGAAGGCTTACGTCGAGGTGAATGTTCCGGGGAAATACGCCCCCGAAGTCGATGTGCTCACCGATCTCGCGCACGCCGTGAAGAAGTCCGTACCCGCCGGGGTCTAGGGCTTGTCCGCACAGGGACTGTGCGGGGAACGCCCTCGGACGTCCCGGCTCCCTCCCGCGAGGCAGGAGGGAGCGTGCGGACAGGTCCTCGGGGCCCCGGCGGGGGCGGCAGCCGGCGGAGCGGGCTCAGCGCAGGCCGGTGGAGCGGTGCAGGGCGGCCTGGATGAGCCGGTCGATCAGCTCGGGGTAGCTCACACCGCTCTCCTGCCACATCCGCGGGTACATCGAGATGGGCGTGAAGCCGGGGAGGGTGTTGATCTCGTTGATCACGAACTCGCCGTTGTCCTGCAGGAAGAAGTCCGCGCGCACCAGGCCTTCACAGGACGCCGCGTCGAAGGCGGCGACGGCCAGCTCCTGGACCCTGGCGGTCTCCTCGGCGCTGAGCGGCGCGGGCACCAGTCCGGCGGCCGAGTCGATGTACTTGGCCTCGAAGTCGTAGAAGTCGTGCGAGGTGACCGGCGGGATCTCGGCGGGCACGCTGGCGCGCGGGCCGTCCTCGAACTCCAGCACCCCGCACTCGATCTCGCGGCCGCTCAGCAGCGACTCGACGAGGAACTTGGGGTCGTGGCGGCGGGCCTCCTCGATGGCCGCGTCCAGGCCCTCGATGGCGTCGACCTTGGTGATGCCCATGGACGAACCGGCCCTGGCGGGCTTCACGAACAGCGGCCAGCCGTGCGCCTCGGCGAACTCCACGATCTTCTTGCGGGCCGCGGCGGGATCGTTCTCCCACTCGCGGGGGCGGATGACCTCGTACGGGCCGACGGGCAGCCCGAAGGAGGTGAACACCCGCTTCATGTAGTCCTTGTCCTGGCCGACGGCGGAGGCGAGCACGCCCGAACCGACGTAGGGGACGCCGGAGAGCTCCAGCAGGCCCTGCAGGGTGCCGTCCTCGCCGTACGGGCCGTGCAGCACGGGGAAGACGACGTCGACCTCACCGAGTGCCTTGGGCACCGAACCCGGCTCGCTGTAGACGAGCTCGCGGTTGGTCGGGTCGACGGGGAGCACGACGCCGCCCTCGGTGGACTCGGCGAGCTCGGCCACGTTGGGCAGCTTGCGGTCCGCGATGGCCATCCGCTCGGGTTCGTCGGCGGTCAGGGCCCAGCGTCCGTCGGTCGTGATGCCGATGGGCAGCACGTCGTACTTCTCACGGTCGATGGCGGCCAGCACGGCTCCGGCGGTGATCACGGAAATGGCGTGCTCGGAGCTGCGGCCGCCGAACACGACGGCGACGCGGGGCTTGTGGGAGGTGGTCTCGCTGCTCATATCGCGTTGAGGGTACCTGCTGACCGGCGCGGAGTCAGTGCGGCGGCGGCCGTTCGTGGTGCCGCGTCGCCGGCGGGAGGGTGCCGCGCGGGCGGTGCGCGCCGCCGGAGCCGGTGGTCAGTGCCGCTCGGGCTTGGCGCTGCGCGACATCAGTTCCTTCAGCGCCACCATCGGCGGCTTGCCCTCGTGGACGATGTCCACGACCGTCTCGGTGAGCGGCATGTCGACGCCGTGCCTGCGGGCCAGATCCAGCACGGATTCGCAGGACTTGACGCCCTCCGCGGTCTGCTTGGTGACGGCGATGGTCTCCGCCAGCGTCATTCCGCGGCCGAGGTTGGTGCCGAAGGTGTTGTTGCGCGACAGCGGCGAGGAGCAGGTGGCGACGAGGTCGCCCATGCCCGCCAGGCCGGCGAAGGTGTGCGCGTCGGCGCCCATGGCGAGACCGAGGCGGGTGGTCTCGGCGAGGCCGCGGGTGATCAGGGAGCCCTTGGCGTTGTCGCCCAGGCCCATGCCGTTGGCGATGCCGACGGCGAGCGCGATGACGTTCTTGACCGCGCCGCCCAGCTCGCAGCCCACCACGTCGGTGTTGGTGTACGGGCGGAAGTACGGGGTGTGGCAGGCCCTCTGCAGGCGCTGGGCGACCGCTTCGTCGGCGCAAGCGACGACGGCGGCCGCGGGCTGCCGCGCGGCGATCTCCTTGGCGAGGTTGGGGCCCGTCAGGACGGCGACGCGCTCCGCGGGCGCCTTGGCCACCTCCTCGATGACCTCACTCATCCGCTTGGCGGTGCCGAGTTCGACGCCCTTCATCAGGGACACCAGGACCGTGTCGACGGGCAGCAGCGGCGCCCATACGGCGAGGTTCTCGCGCAGCGTCTGGGAGGGGACGGCAAGGACGGTGAACTCCGCGCCGTGCGCGGCCCGCGCCGGGTCCGTGGTGGCGCGCACGGACTCGGGGAGCTCCACACCCGGCAGGTAGTCGGGGTTGGTCCGGCCGTTGTTGATGGCGTCGACGAGGGCGGCGCGGCGCCCCCACAGGGTCACCTCGCATCCCGCGTCGGCGAGCACCATCGCGAATGCGGTGCCCCAGGACCCCGTGCCGTAGACGGCGCAGCGCGTCACTTGCTTTCATCCTCCTGTGCCTGCTGGGTGCTTCGGGCCTGCTGCGGGCCCACGGCGGGGGCGCCCGGTTCCTCCGCGGCCTTGGCCGCCTTGAGGGCCTCGCGGGCGGCGCGCCTCTCGCGGGCGATGGTCTTGCGGTGGTCGTACGGTTCGGCCGGTGCGGGCTCGCCGCGGACTTCGGCCAGCTGCGCGGTGACGGCGGCCATGATGGCTTCCGTGACGCCGCGCAGCACCTCGGCCGTCGGGTCCTTGCCGTAGAACTCGCTGAGGTCGACCGGCGGTCCCGCCTTCACCCGCAGCGTCTTGCGCGGGAAGAGGCTGAGCTTGTTCTCCGTGGCGTACGGCGGCATCGCCGCATTGGCGCCCCACTGTGCGACGGGAATGACGGGCGCCTTGGTCAGCAACGCGACACGGGCGGCACCGGTTTTGCCCTGCATGGGCCACATCTCGGGGTCGCGGGTGAGGGTGCCCTCGGGGTAGAAGGCGACACATTCGCCCTTGTCGATCGCGGCGACGGCGGCCCGGAACGCCGTGGCGGCGTCGGTGGTTTCGCGGTAGACCGGGATCTGGCCGGTGCCGCGCATCATCACGCCGACAAAGCCGCTCTTGAAGAGCCCGGCCTTGGCGAGGAATCGCGGGACCCGTCCGGTGTTGTACTGATAGTGCGCATAGGAGAGCGGGTCGAGATACGAGTTGTGGTTGACCGCGGTGATAAATCCGCCGTCGGCCGGAATGTTCTCCATTCCCTGCCAGTCCCGCTTGAACAGAACCAAGAGCGGCGGTTTGCAGATGACCGCGGCCAAGCGGTACCAGAAGCCGATTCTGCGGCGGGACACTGGGACACCCTCCTTGTGGGACCTGCTGAGCTGCTGCGAGCCGGCAGCCGCACAAGTGTCGCCCCAGGTACCCGCTATGTCGAGAACACCGTAACCCCGACGCTCCCGTATGGCGGCGGCAGCGGGCGAGAATGATGCCGATGCGAAGAGACGGAGCGGATGTGGGATGGAGCTTGGTGGTACCGCTGAAACCCCTGGTGCGGGCCAAAAGCAGGCTCTCCCCGGCGGCCGGTGAGGAGTTCCGGCCCCGGTTGGCGCTGGCATTCGCCCTGGACACCGTGACGGCCGCGCTGGCCTGCACCGACGTGCGCGATGTGGCGGTTGTCACGGATGATCCGCTGGCCGGCGAGCGGCTGGCGGGCCTGGGGGCGCGCATCGTGCCCGACACTCCGGCCGGCGGGCTCAACGCCGCGCTGGCGCACGGAGCGCGCACGGTCCGCGCGCGCCGTCCCGGTGCGGCGGTCGCCGCGCTGAACGCCGATCTTCCCGCGCTGCGTCCGGCGGAGCTTGAACAGGTGCTCCATTTTGCCGCGCTATTTCCCCGCGCATTTCTCGCGGATGCGGCGGATATCGGGACAACACTTCTGACCGCGACTTCCGGTGTGGAATTGGAACCGGCATTCGGCGGTCCGTCGCGGGCGCGGCACCTCGCCTCGGGGGCGCGGGAGATCACCGCGCCGGATGTGCCGTCGGTGCGCCGGGACGTGGACACCGGCGAGGATCTGCGCGCCGCGCTGGCGCTGGGGGTGGGCCCGCACACGGCGCACCAGGCGCCTCATCTGCCGGGCTGCCGGACGGCCGGGCCGGCCCCGGAGATCGGCACGGGCGGCGTCGACGGCCCGGTCGGCACGGACGGCTCGGGCGGTGTGGAAGGCCTCAGAACGTCTGGAGCGTGACGAGGACGACGCGTCGGCCGTCCCCGGAGTCCGCCGTCCCGCCCTCGATCTCGATACGGACCCGCTGACCGGGCCGCAGCAGCCGCAGGCCGCCCGCGTCGAAAGCCGGCGCCTCGAAGGGCAGCGGGGTCCCGTCGTCGAGCAGCACACTGCCGGAGCGGGTTTCGGAGTCGTAGGTGTACGCGGTGGCCTGCATGGGAGAGAGCCTAGAGGAGCAGCGGGCCCCTGAACGCACCGCGGGCCGGGCTCCCCGAAGGGAGACCGGCCCGACGCGTTGGCGTCGCCGCTGCTGAATTACCGCTTGCGGGCGGTGGTCTTCTTGGCAGTGGTCTTGCGCGCCGTGGTCTTCTTGGCGGGGGCCTTCTTCGCCGTCGCCTTCTTGGCGGGGGCGGTCTTCTTCGCCGTCGCCTTCTTGGCGGTGGTGGCCTTCTTGGCCGGGGTCGCCTTCTTGGCGGTGGTGGCCTTCTTCGCCGTCGCCTTCTTGGCCGTGGTGGCCTTCTTGGCGGTGGTCTTCTTCGCCGCCGCCTTCTTCGCGGTGGCGGTGGTCTTCTTCGCCGGCGTCGCCTTCTTCGCGGCGGCCTTCTTGGCGGTGGTGGCCTTCTTCGCGGCCGCCTTCTTGACCGTCGTACGGGTGGAAGTTCCACCCGAGAGGCTGCCCTTGGGGGCCTTCTTGACGGCCACGTCGTTCTTGGGGAGCTTCTTCGAGCCGCTCACCAGGTCCTTGAAGCCCTGACCCGCACGGAAACGCGGCACGGAGGTCTTCTTGACCCGCACCCGCTCACCCGTCTGCGGGTTACGGGCGTAGCGGGCCGGACGGTCGACCTTCTCGAACGAACCGAATCCGGTGACCGAAACGCGGTCGCCGGTGACCACCGCACGGACGACTGCGTCCAGTACTGCGTCCACCGCGTCCGCGGCGTTCTGACGGCCGCCGAGCTTGTCGGCAATGGCTTCTACGAGCTGCGCCTTGTTCACGTCTTCCCCTTCGGAGACATTGCTGGAACGAAAGTGTCCAAGCTTTTTCGCACGTTAGGCAGATATATACCGCAAATCAAACACGAAACGGGCTAATCACCCTTGTGCCGCAACGAACTCGACCATCACGGACTTCCATCGGGGCGCACATCTTCGGGAAAACGACCTTCGTCGAGGTCATCCATGAACCACTCCAGACGCCTTGCCGCGTCCGCAAGATCGTGTTTAGCCGCGGCCGTGATGACGAGCAGCTTCCGGGTCAGCGCCATCCGTACGCCCTCCGGGACTTGCAGTGTCCGCACTCTTGCGTGTGCGACCTTGAGCCGGTCGGCGACGTGACCGTAGAGCTCGAGTTGGCCGTCGCGTTCCATGCGCTAATTGTGCCATCTGCGGCGAGTTGTCGCTTCACGGGGCCTCAACAGCCGCCTCGAAAGGCCGATGCGCCCCCTGCCAACTGCACAGGGGGCGCATCGTACGCAATAAGGCTTTGAGCCATAAAACCCGAGGTCAGACCTCTACCGTACGCGGTTTGAACGACGGCCTGTTCGCCTCGTACTCCACGATGGAGGACTCCTCCCGAAGGGTGAGGCTGATGTCGTCCAGCCCCTCCAACAGGCGCCACCTGGCATTTTCGTCCAACTCGAAGTCGGCGCTGATGCCCTCGGCGGTGACCTTGCGGGCGACCAGGTCGACCGTCACCTCCGCGGTCGGGTCGGCCTCCAGGAGCGTCTGCAGACGCTCCACGGTCTCCTGCGGCAGGACCACCGTCAGCAGCCCGTTCTTGAGGGAGTTTCCGCGGAAGATGTCCGCGAAGCGCGAGGAGATGACGGCCTTGAAGCCGAAGTTCTGCAGGGCCCAGACAGCGTGCTCACGCGAGGATCCGGTACCGAAGTCGGGGCCGGCCACCAGGACGCTGGCGCCCTGGTATCGCTGCTGGTTGAGGACGAACTCGGGGTCCTTGCGCCAGGCCTCGAACAGCCCGTCCTCAAAGCCGTCGCGGGTGACCTTCTTCAGCCAGTGCGCCGGGATGATCTGGTCGGTGTCGACGTTGCTGCGGCGCAGCGGGACGGCCCGGCCGGTGTGGGTGGTGAAAGCTTCCATGGTTCTCAGACTCCCGCGGGCGTAGCGACGTCGGCGTCGGACAGATCGGCCGGTGAGGCCAGATGGCCGAGAACAGCCGTTGCGGCGGCAACCTGAGGCGAGACCAGGTGCGTGCGGCCGCCCTTGCCCTGCCGGCCCTCGAAGTTGCGGTTGGAGGTGGACGCGGAGCGCTCACCGGGGGCCAGCTGGTCGGGGTTCATACCCAGGCACATCGAGCAACCCGCGTGCCGCCATTCGGCGCCGGCCGCGGTGAACACCTTGTCCAGCCCCTCGGCGACGGCCTCCAGCGCGACCCGGACCGAGCCGGGAACGACCAGCATCCGTACGCCCTCGGCGACCGAACGGCCTTCCAGGATCGAGGCGGCGGAGCGCAGGTCCTCGATACGGCCGTTGGTGCACGAACCTACGAAGACGGTGTCCACGTTGATCTCGCGCAGCGGCTGACCCGCCGTCAACCCCATGTATTCCAGGGCCTTTTCAGCGGCGTAGCGCTCCGAGGCGTCCTCGTACGAAGCGGGGTCGGGGACGTTCGCCGAAAGCGGCGCACCCTGGCCGGGGTTGGTGCCCCAGGTAACGAACGGGGCCAGCGAGGAGGCGTCGATGACGACCTCGGCGTCGAAGACCGCGTCGTCGTCGGTGCGCAGCGTCTGCCAGTACGCGACGGCGGCGTCCCACTCCTCGCCCGCGGCGGGGGCGTGGTCACGGCCCTGCAGGTAGTCGAAGGTGGTCCGGTCGGGGGCGATCATGCCGGCCCGCGCGCCCGCCTCGATCGACATGTTGCAGATGGTCATCCGGGCCTCCATCGACAGCTTCTCGATGGCGGAACCGCGGTATTCCAGGACGTAGCCCTGGCCGCCGCCGGTGCCGATCTTGGCGATGATCGCCAGGATCAGGTCCTTGGCGGTCACGGTGTCGGGCAGTTCGCCCTCGACGGTGATCGCCATGGTCTTGAAGGGGGCCAGCGGCAGCGTCTGGGTGGCCAGGACGTGCTCGACCTGGCTGGTGCCGATGCCGAACGCCAGCGCGCCGAAGGCGCCGTGGGTGGAGGTGTGGCTGTCACCGCAGACCACGGTGGTGCCGGGCTGGGTCAGTCCCAACTGCGGTCCCACGACGTGGACAACGCCCTGCTCGACGTCGCCGAGCGGGTGCAGCCGGACACCGAACTCCGCGCAGTTCTTGCGCAGCGTCTCCAGCTGGGTGCGCGAGACCGGGTCGGCGATCGGCTTGTCGATGTCGAGGGTCGGGGTGTTGTGGTCCTCGGTGGCGATGGTCAGATCCGTGCGGCGCACCTGGCGTCCGGCCTTGCGCAGCCCGTCGAAGGCCTGCGGGCTGGTGACCTCGTGCAGCAGGTGCAGATCGATGAAGAGGAGGTCGGGCTCGCCTTCCGCGCGCCGGACGACATGGTCGTCCCAGACCTTCTCCGCGAGTGTCCGTCCCATCGCTTTCCCTCCGGCCGGCCGCATTGCCGGCCTAACTCGACTGTGCGCGCCCAGCCGGCACCCCCGGTGCCGCGCTCTGCGCCGGACCCTGGTAGAGGGCCACACCTACAGATTGACGACTTCCCCGGAAAATTGAACTTGCGTTTCACAGTGTGAGACGCGAGTATCGTTGCATGGACAACTCTAGCGGCGTCGGCGTTCTCGACAAGGCGGCTCTGGTATTGAGCGCTCTGGAGTCCGGTCCGGCCACCCTCGCCGGGCTGGTCGCGGCGACAGGGCTTGCACGACCCACGGCACACAGGCTGGCCGTGGCTCTGGAACACCACCGGATGGTGGCGAGGGACATGCAGGGCCGGTTCATTCTCGGCCCGCGGCTCTCCGAGCTCGCGGCCGCGGCCGGCGAGGACCGCCTGCTGGCGACCGCCGGCCCGGTCCTCACGCACCTGCGCGATGTGACCGGCGAGAGCGCTCAGCTCTATCGCCGGCAGGGCGACATGCGGATCTGTGTGGCGGCCGCGGAGCGGCTGTCCGGATTGCGGGACACCGTTCCGGTCGGCTCCACGCTCCCCATGAAGGCCGGATCGGCCGCGCAGATCCTGATGGCCTGGGAGGAGCCGGAGCGGCTGCACCGCGGCCTGCAGGGCGCGCGCTTCACGGCGACCGCCCTGTCCGGCGTACGGCGCCGCGGCTGGGCCCAGTCGATCGGAGAGCGGGAGCCGGGCGTCGCGTCCGTCTCCGCGCCCGTGCGGGGCCCCTCGAACCGCGTGGTGGCCTCCGTGTCGGTCTCCGGGCCGATCGAGCGGCTGACCCGCCACCCGGGCCGGATGCACGCCCAGGCGGTCATCGACGCCGCGGCACGGCTCTCGGAGGGCCTGCGCCGCACCAGCTGAACCGGCAGGGCCGTGCGGCAGCGTCCTCGCGGACCGCCGGACGGCCCCGGCCGGGGGTGCACTCCCCTGTCATGCACCCCCTCGGACACCCGCCCCCTCAGACCCTCACGCCGCCAACCGCTCGGCGGCCTGCACGCCGTCGCCCAGCGGGGCGACTCCATAGGCCTTGCCCAGGCCGTACGGCGGCATATCGCCGTAGATGGACTCGTAGGACCCCTCCGGCACGACATACGTCTCGTGCCAGATCCCCACGTGCTGCCCGCTCTTGCGGAGGTGGCGGTTGATCTTCGCCCACGCGGGCCGGTGCAGCTTGTCCGGCGCCGCGGCGTAGGCGAGCAGTTTCTCCTTGGACTCCCAGTACTCGACGACGTAGTACGTCTTGGGGGAACCGGACAACAGCTGGTAACTCAGCAGCCCCGACGACGTATCGCGCGACAGCTCCCGCAGCATGCGCGGCATGGCGAGGAAGACGGGCAGCCAACGGTGCACCGCCCAGAAGTGGTTGATCCGCATCCCGAGGAGAAAGACCACCACGTCGCCCGTCGCCGCAGCGGTGGTCCGGCCGGGTCGGGTCTTGCTGCGCATGACGGCTCCCTGGCTCGCAGATGTTGGATAGCCTCACTATCCAGTGGGGGGATACTGACACTCCCCTCAAGGAGGTGCAAGGGATGCGACTGTCGGAACTCAGCGAGCGCAGTGGGGTCTCCACCGCCACGATCAAGTACTACCTGCGCGAGCAACTCCTCCCGCAGGGACGCCGGATCACCGCGACGCAGGCCGAGTACGACGACTCCCATCTGCGCCGGCTGCGGCTGGTGCGCGCCCTGATCCAGGTCGGCAAGGTCCCGGTGGCGGCCGCCCGCGACGTGCTCGCCGCGGTCGACGACGAGACCCTCGGGCGCACCGTCCGGCTCGGCGCGGCCCTGTGGGCACTCCCCCGTCCCCCCGACGCCGATCCCACGGCCCCCGCGACCGTCCGGGCGCGCGAGGAGACCGAGGCGCTGCTGACGGAGCTGGGCTGGGACAGGGCCCAGGACCTCGGCGACCTCTCCCCCTCCTACCGCACCCTGGTCACGACCGTGGCCAGGCTGGCGGAGCTGGGGTATGAGGTGGGCGCGGCCCAACTCGCCCCGTACGCACGGCAGATGGAAGCGGTGGCGGAGCACGATCACGACGCCCTCGCCGCGCTCCCGGAGGAGGTCGAGAAGGTCGAGACGGCGGTGGCCGCGACGGTGCTCTACGAGCCGGTGCTGCTCAGCCTGCGGCGGCTGGCCCAGGAGGAACTGGCGGCGCGGCGCTACGGCCTCTGAGTCCCGCGCACCGCGCGGCCCGGAGCCCGGGGCGCCGCACACGCACGACAAAGGCCCCCGCCGAAGCGAGGGCCTTGTCGTTCACGTACCCCCGACCGGATTCGAACCGGCGCTACCGCCTTGAGAGGGCGGCGTGCTAGGCCGCTACACAACGGGGGCGTGTCTTCTTGCAGTTGAGATGCGCCCTGAGGACACTCTGCGCTGGGCTACCAGGACTCGAACCTAGACTAACGGAACCAGAAACCGTCGTGCTGCCAATTACACCATAGCCCATGGTGGTCTAGACCAGTACCCCCGACCGGATTCGAACCGGCGCTACCGCCTTGAGAGGGCGGCGTGCTAGGCCGCTACACAACGGGGGCTCTAGCGATCCTTGCGTCATTGCATCCGGGAGCGACCCGAAGGCGATGGAAAGAAAGGATCTGTACCCCCGACCGGATTCGAACCGGCGCTACCGCCTTGAGAGGGCGGCGTGCTAGGCCGCTACACAACGGGGGCCTGGTACTGCGATCAAGAAGCCTTCGGCCTACGGCCTACTGGAAGAAGACTTCTTGCTGGGCTACCAGGACTCGAACCTAGACTAACGGAACCAGAAACCGTCGTGCTGCCAATTACACCATAGCCCACCAAAACTCAACCCCCGGTAGGGGGTTTGTTTGGTTTGCGCTTTCCGGCCAGGCCTTTCGGCCCTCTCGGGCGGCGCAGGAAGAACATTACCTGATGGGGGACGGGGCACCAAAACGCATAAGGACCTGCAGCATCCGGGGCAGATCCGCGAGGCTCGCGACGCGCCGGACGCCCGCTGGAAGGTCATCTTCCGCGCCCGTACGGTCCAGCCACACCGCGTGCAGACCGGCGTCCCTGGCACCGAGTGCGTCGATGTCGAGCTTGTCGCCGACGTAGACGACCTCGGCCGGCGGCAGGCCGAGTGCCGCGCAGGCGGCGTGGAACGCCTCGGGGGCGGGCTTGGCGTGACCCAGGGCATCGGCGCAGAGCACGGCCTCGAAGTGGGGGCGGATGCCCAGTCTCGTGAGCTTGCGCTCCTGGTTGGCCGTCGAGGAGTTGGAGAGCACGGCCTGGCGGACCAGCGGGGCGAGGGCGTCGAGCGCGGGCCCGGCGTCCGGGAAGAGCCTCCAGGCCGCCTCGTAGTGGGCGATGTAGCGGGCGAACCACGCATCGGCCTCGTCGTCGGGGAGTTCGGTGCCCAGGAACCTGCGGGCGCGGGCGCGCCGGTGGTCGAGAAAGCCCACCTCGCCGGCGAGGAAACGGGCGAACTCGGCCTCCATGGCTGCCCGCCACCGCTCCAGCGCCGCCTCCTCGCCGCCGTACGCGGCGAGCAGACCCTCCTCCTCGATGTGCCGCAGCGCGCCGGCCCGGTCGGAGCCGGTGTAGTCGAAGAGGGTGTCGTCGATGTCCCAGAGGACGGCGTGGACGGCCATGGGGGAAGCATCCCACTTCCGGGGTGCGTCCCGGAATGCGCCGAGGGCCCGGACGCCGTGCGGCATCCGGGCCCTCGGGTCGGACGGGGTCAGCCGGCGAGCTTCGCCAGGGCCGCGTCGATGCGGGTGAGGGTGCGGTCCTTGCCCAGGATCTCCAGGGACTCGAAGAGGGGCAGGCCGACGGTGCGTCCGGTGACGGCGACGCGGACCGGGGCCTGGGCCTTGCCGAGCTTGAGGCCGTGCTCCTCGCCGGCGGCCAGGACGGCCTCCTTGAGGGCCTCGGGGCTGCTCCAGTCGGCGCCTTCGAGCTTGGCGCGGGCCGTGGTGAGCAGCGCCGCCGGGTCGCCCTTCATCGCCTTCGCCCAGGACGCCTCGTCCTCGACCGGTTCCTTGCGGAAGAGGAAGTCGACGTTGGCGGTGATGTCCGAGAGGACCGTGACGCGGGTCTGGGCGTGCGGGGCGATGGCCTGCCAGGCGGCCTCGTCGAAGTCCTCGGGGGCCCAGTTGGCGTGCGGGGCCTTCAGCCAGGGCTCGCAGGCCGTGATGAAGGAGGCGAGGTCCAGCTGCCGGATGTGGTCGGCGTTGATCGCCTCGGCCTTCTTGAGGTCGAAGCGGGCCGGGTTGGCGTTGACGTCCGCGATGTCGAACTTCTCGATCAGCTCGGCGACCGAGAAGATGTCCTGGTCGGCGGAGAAGGACCAGCCGAGCAGCGAGAGGTAGTTCAGCAGGCCCTCGGGGAGGAAGCCGCGCTCGCGGTAGAGGTTGAGCGAGGCCTGCGGGTCGCGCTTGGAGAGCTTCTTGTTGCCCTCGCCCATGACGTAGGGGAGATGGCCGAAGGCGGGGATCTCCTTGGCGACGCCCAGGTCGATCAGGGCCTTGTAGAGGGCGATCTGGCGGGGGGTGGAGGAGAGCAGGTCCTCGCCGCGCAGGACGTGGGTGATCTCCATCAGCGCGTCGTCGACGGGGTTGACGAGCGTGTAGAGGGGCGCGCCGTTGGCACGGACGATGCCGTAGTCCGGGACGTTCTCCGGGGTGAAGGTCAGCTCGCCGCGCACCAGGTCGGTGAAGGTGATCGGCTCGTCGGGCATCCGGAAGCGGACGATGGACGAGCGGCCCTCGGCCTCATAGGCGGCCTTCTGCTCGGCGGTGAGCGTGCGGCAGGTGCCGTCGTAGCCGGAGGGCTTGCCGGCCTTGCGGGCGGCGTCGCGGCGGGTGTCGAGCTCTTCGGTGGTGCAGTAGCAGTGGTAGGCGTGACCGGCGGCGAGGAGCCTTTCGGCGACGTCCTTGTAGAGGTCCATCCGCTGCGACTGGCGGTAGGGGGCGTGCGGGCCGCCGACCTCGGGGCCCTCGTCCCAGTCGAAGCCCAGCCAGCGCATGGAGTCCAGCAGCTGGTTGTAGGACTCCTCGGAGTCACGGGCCGCGTCGGTGTCCTCGATCCGGAAGACCAGGGTGCCCTTGTGGTGCCGGGCGAACGCCCAGTTGAACAGGGCGGTGCGGACCAGACCCACATGGGGATTGCCGGTCGGGGAGGGACAGAACCGTACGCGGACGGGGGCGGAGGGGGTCGCGTTAGCCACGCTTGATCACCTTGTTGGTGAGAGTGCCGATGCCTTCGATGGTGACGGCGACCTCGTCGCCGACGTTGAGCGGGCCGACTCCGGCCGGGGTGCCCGTGAGGACGACGTCGCCGGGGAGCAGCGTCATCGCCTCGGTGATGTGGACGATGAGGTCCTCGATCGGACGGACCATCTCGCTGGTGCGGCCGAGCTGGCGCTGTTCGCCGTTGACCGTGCACTGGATGGCGAGGCCGGCGGCGATGTCCGCGGGGGTGAGCTCGGTCTCGACCCAGGGGCCGAGCGGGCAGGAGCTGTCAAAGCCCTTGGCCCGCGCCCACTGCTTCTCCCGCTTCTGGACGTCGCGCGCGGTGACGTCGTTGGCGCAGGTGTAGCCGAGGATGACGTCCTTGACGCGCTCGCGGGGCACCTCACGGCACATGCGGCCGATGACGACGGCGAGTTCCGCTTCGTGGTGCACCTCCTGGGAGAAGGAGGGGTACGCGATGGGGTCGCCGGGGCCGACCACGGAGGTGGAGGGCTTGAAGAAGGTGACCGGGGCGTCGGGGACCTCATTGCCCAGTTCGGCGGCGTGGTCGGCGTAGTTACGCCCGATCGCGACGACCTTGTTGGGCAGCACCGGCGGCAGAAGGCGGACCTTGTCGAGGGGGACCTTCTGGCCGGAGCGCTCGAATTCCGCGAAGGGGTGCCCCTTGATGACGTCGAGTTCGTCGCCTTCGAGGACGCCGAAGCCGACGTTGCCGTCGATGGAGAATCTGGCGATGCGCACGGGTGCCGCTGCCCCTCATTGATCACTGGCCGGAGTTGACACTCCAGGCTATCGCGGGGGCGCGGCCGATCCGTTGCGGCAGGTCGCCGGGGGCTCCCCGGTCAGGCGGTGAGTTCCTGCTGCGGGGCGTCCATCAGGACGGTGCGGCGGGGGTTGGCGGTCTGGGCGGGCAGTTCGACGGAGTGCTCCGGGGCCTCGGGCGCCGCGGTGCCGAGCTCGTCGGCGTCCTGGAGGTGCGCCAGGGTGGTGCGCCGCGGGTTGGCTATGTTGCGGAACATCGTGGTCTTCACTGCTTCACGCCTCGCGTTGTGATGGGGAACGACGGACAAACGAAAAAACGGAGCTTGCCGCGGTACGGAGAGGCCGCTCTTGTCGAAGAGGGCCACTCTGTAAAGCCTCAGGCTATGCGCGCTATTCCCTGCGATGTGGTGGCCAAGTCCGCGATCTTCCTGTGAGTTTGCTCACGAAGGGTGTGACAAATGCCGCATTTCCCATGATCAACAACCATGGGCGAATCGGACATTGGTGTAGTGAAGCGCACGTTCCGCTCCCGATCACCGCACCTGGGACAGGGGGTACAGGTGAACGACTCGCGGGTAAAAGTCCGTTATTGGTAGCGCAATCCTCTACGTGTCGTCACTCGGTCCCTACATTGCGTCACCCATGTCACAGGCACCGGCTCCGCTCTTGTTGGAGATCCTGCACTGTGCTGGAATTCCACGGACCGCCGCACGTTTCAGCCGGTGCGCAGGGCGCAAAGTAGCGCCGCGCGGTGGTGCCGCTCTCTCGGCCAGAGGGGGCAGCCCGCCGGTCACTCACGACCGCCATGGGGGACTTGCGGTCCCCCACGACTCGACACCGTCCCGCCGTTCGCGCGGAGGGACGCCTGGTCCAGAGGTTGCGACGCTAGTGCAGGGACGTTTCAAGAGGGATGGCATGGGGTCTCCCCAGGCCCGCCAGGGCCGCGGGGATGCTGCGGCGGACCCGGAGCTGCGCGGCGGGACCGACCGCGCCTCCTCGCCCCAGCGCGCCCAGGGCAACGGTCCGGCGGACGGCACCACTGTGTCGTCCGACCGGGGCAGCCAGGCGCCGGGCGGCGGCTCCGCGGACAGCGGTACACCCACCGCGTCGAACGGCCCCAGTGGGCCCGGGTCGCGAATAGCGCTGCGCAACTGGCGCATCAGCACCCGCCTGGTCTCCCTGCTCGCGCTGCCCGTCGTCGCCGCGACCGCGCTGGGCGGGGCCCGTATCTCCAGCTCGCTGGAGAACATCGACCAGCTGGACAAGATGCAGCTGCTCACCGAGATGACGCGGCAGGCGACCGAGCTCGCCGACGCGCTGCAGGTGGAGCGGGACAAGTCCGCCGGTCCGATCTCCGGCAGCGGCAACACCAAGGACGACGCCAACGTCGTCGCGCCGCGTGAGGCGACCGACCGCGCCAAGATCTCGTTCAATCAGGCCACCGGCGACCTGCAGGGCCAGGACGCCACCATGACCGGTGTCCGGGCGACCGTCCTGGAGATCGGGCGCCAGCTCAACACCCTCAACGAGATCCGCTCCAACGCCTACAAGGACGACGACAACGCCGCGCGCACGGTGACCAGCTACAACCAGCTGATCACCTCGCTGCTGTCGCTCTCCCAGGACATGGCGCAGGCGACCAGCAACCCGGAGATGATCGCCAGTACCCGTGCCCTGGCGGCGTTCTCCTCCGCCAAGGAGTACGCGTCGATCCAGCGTGCCCTGGTCAGTGTCGGCCTCGCCCACAAGGGCGGCCCCGAACTCTCCTCCAACGACCGGCTCTCCGGCCGTACCGCCGAGGACAACGAGAAGGCCGCCCGCAGCCGTTTCCAGCAGATCTACGGGAACAACGCCGGCGCGCTGACCCGCGGCCTGGACGGCAACAACGACGCGATCAAGGAAGCCGTCGCCTTCGCGCACCGCTCCTTCGCGAGCCCCAAGGGCATCAACAGCCAGGACTACCAGTACCTCGACTGGTACGACTCGGACACCGTCAAGATCGACGAGATGTCGCGGATCGAGACGACGCTGCTCTCCGAGATGGAGCAGAAGTCCCGTGAGCTGCGCGACGACGCGACGCAGACCGCGATCATCAACGGTGCGCTGATCCTGCTCGTCCTCGGTGTCTCGCTGGTCGGCGCCTTCGTCGTGGCGCGGTCCATGGTGCGCTCGCTGCGCCGGCTCCAGGACACCGCGCAGAAGGTGGCCCAGGACCGGCTGCCCGAGCTGGTCAAGCAGCTGTCCGACACCGACCCGCAGGACGTGGACACCTCCGTCGAGTCCGTCGGTGTGCACAGCCGGGACGAGATCGGCAAGGTGGCCGCGGCCTTCGACGACGTGCACCGCGAGGCCGTCCGGCTGGCGTCCGAGCAGGCGCTGCTGCGGGGCAACGTCAACGCGATGTTCACCAACCTCTCGCGCCGCAGCCAGGGCCTGATCCAGCGGCAGCTGTCGCTGATCTCCGAGCTGGAGTCCCGCGAGGCGGACCCCGACCAGCTCTCCTCCCTCTTCAAGCTCGACCACCTCGCCACCCGCATGCGCCGTAACGGCGAGAACCTCCTCGTCCTCGCGGGCGAGGAGCCGGGCCGCCGGTGGACGCGGCCGGTGCCGCTCGTCGACGTGCTGCGTGCCGCGGCGTCCGAGGTCGAGCAGTACGAGCGGATCGAGCTCAACGCCGTTCCGCAGACCGAGGTCGCCGGACGCGTCGTCAACGACCTCGTGCACCTGCTCGCCGAGCTGCTGGAGAACGCCACGTCGTTCTCCTCCCCGCAGACCAAGGTCAAGGTGACCGGCCACGCGCTGCCCGACGGGCGGGTGCTGGTCGAGATCCACGACACGGGTATCGGCCTGTCCCCCGAGGACCTCTCGGCGATCAACGAGCGGCTGGCCAGCCCGCCGACCGTGGACGTCTCGGTGTCGCGGCGGATGGGTCTGTTCGTGGTCGGCCGGCTGTCGCTGCGCCACGGCATCCGTATCCAGCTGCGGCCCTCCGACTCCGGCGGCACCACCGCGCTGGTCATGCTGCCGGTCGATGTCGCCCAGGGCGGCAAGAAGCCCGCGCCGAGCCCCAAGGCCGGTGCCGGTGAAGGCGGCGGCGGCGCGCAGTCCAGCCGGCTCGCCGGTCTGACCCCGCGCGGCCAGGTCGGCGCCGGTCCGTCCGCCGGAGGGCGCCCCGCGCTGCCCGGTCGCGGCGGCCCCGGTGGCGGTGCTCCCGGTGGCGGTGCGCCGAATGCCTTCGGTGCCCCTCCGGCCGGCCGTCCCGGCGCTCCGGCACAGGGCGGCGACGCCCGCCCGGCCGCCGGACGCCCCGGTGCGCGCCCCTCGCTGCCCACCCGCGGCGCGGACGCCCCGCAGCCGGCCTCCTTCCAGCAGGGCAGCGGTACGCAGCCCGGCAACCCGCAGGGCCCGACCGTGGCGCCGCCGACCGGTGCGCCGCGCCGTACGGAGCGTCCGCAACTGCCGCCGCGGGGTCCCGCGGCCGCGCTGCCGGGCGGTTCCGACACGTCCGGCGGCCAGGGCCGTCAGGGCGGCCCCGACCGTGCCGACGGTCCGACCAACCAGCAGGCGGGCACCACGAGTTGGGGCGCCCGCCGGGATCGCGGCGGATCCGGCGACGACTGGCCGCTGGCGCCCCGCGAGGCGCAGGAGGACCGGCCGCGCGGCCACGAGGAGCCGGAGACCACCGGCAGCTTCGAGCGGCCCGCTCCGGCCGGCGGCCCGGCCGACACCACGCCGTTCGCCCGCCCCGACTTCAACGGCCCGCCGCCCGGCTCCGACCCGGGCCAGGGCGGACGCGGCCCGTCGGCCGCCGACGCCTTCCCGCGGCAGTCCGGTCCCGGCGACACCGGTGAATTCGCGCTGCCCGCCGACGAGCGGCCGGCCGGCCGGGGCGCCGGCAACGGCCCCGGCGACACCGGACAGTTCGCGCGGCCGGGGAGCGACCCGGGCCGCTACGACACCGGCCAGTTCCCGCAGCCCGAAGGCGACACGGGTCAGTACGATTCCGGCCCGTACGAAACGGGTCAGTACGAGACGGGCCAGTTCCAGCGGCCCGACAGCGACACCGGGCAGTACGACACGGGCCGGCTCCCGCAGCGGGACGCGGCGCGCGGTGCGTACGGCGACGAGTCGCAGGGCACCGGGCAGTTCCCCGCCCCGCAGCCGCAGGACGGTGCGCCGTCCTCGGACATGCTCGGCGACGCGGACGCGGGTCCCGGTGACGGACGTACGCCGATCTTCGACACCATCGAGTCGAACTGGTTCAACCACCCGGCGGCCGCCGCTGCCGGCGCGACTCCTCCGGCACGCGACGACGAGGCCGATGCGCCGCTGATGCCGCGCCGGGCGCAGAACAGCTCCGCGCGCGGTGACGCCCCGGCGAACACCGCCAACGGCTCGCGCAACGGCGCGCAGGCCGACGGCGGGCGTCCCGCCGAGAGCGGTGCGCAGTGGCGCAGTTCGCCGAACGACGAGCGCTGGCGGCAGGCGGAGCAGGTACGCCAGCCGGCCGCCGGCGGGATCACCACGTCAGGGCTGCCCCGCCGGGTCCCGCGCGCGAATCTCGTCGCGGGCACCGCACAGCAGCAGTCCACCCAGACCGGTCCGCAGGTCTCGCGCGCGCCCAGTGAAGTGCGCGGGCGGCTGACCAATCTCCGTCGGGGTATCCAGCAGGGCCGGCAGGCCGGGACATCGTCCACGGGCAACCACGGCATTGTTGACCCCACACACCAGCAGGAGCGTTAGTTGAGTCCGATGAGCCAGGCGGCGCAGAATCTGAACTGGTTGATCACCAACTTCGTGGACAACACCCCAGGGGTGTCCCACACGGTGGTGGTCTCCGCGGACGGGCTGCTCCTCGCGATGTCCGAGGGCTTCCCGCGTGACCGTGCCGACCAGTTGGCGGCGGTGGCCTCCGGCCTCACCTCGCTGACCAACGGCGCCTCCCGCATCTTCGAAGGCGGAAGCGTCAACCAGACCGTGGTGGAGATGGAGCGGGGGTTCCTCTTCATCATGTCGGTCTCGGACGGTTCGTCGCTCGCGGTGCTCGCGCACCCCGACTGCGACATCGGCCTGGTCGGTTACGAGATGGCGCTGCTGGTGGACCGTGCCGGCACCGTCCTGACGCCCGACCTGCGCGCCGAACTGCAGGGCAGCCTGCTGCACTGAGGCGCCCGCAGCGCCTTGCCGCACCACCGCCAGCCCCACCGACCACAGTGCCGCACCCCCCACCGGCCCAACCCGACGACAGTCAGTTGTCCCGCCCGGAGGACCCATGACCCCGCCACCTGCCACTTCCGGCCCGTACGGCGCCTACAGCCAAGCGCCGTACGGGAGCGAAGGTGACCAGCCGCTGGTGCGCCCGTACGCCATGACCGGAGGCCGGACCCGGCCGCGCTACCAGCTCGCCATAGAGGCGCTGGTCAGCACGACCGCCGACCCCTCTCAGCTCCCCGGGCTGCTGCCCGAGCACCAGCGGATCTGCCACCTGTGCCGCGAGGTGAAGTCGGTGGCCGAGGTCTCCGCGCTGCTGCACATCCCGCTGGGTGTCGCGCGGATCCTGGTCGCGGACCTGGCGGAAGCGGGGATGGTGGCGATCCACCAGCCCGGCGGCAGCGGTGAAGCCGGCGGTACGCCGGACGTGACCTTGCTGGAGAGGGTGCTCAGTGGACTTCGCAAGCTCTGACGGGGGCGCGGGCCAGAACACCGCCCGCTCGACGACCTCCGCCAAGATCGTGGTGGCGGGCGGCTTCGGCGTGGGCAAGACCACGTTCGTCGGGGCGGTCTCGGAGATCAACCCGCTGCGTACGGAGGCCGTGATGACCTCCGCCTCGGCGGGGATCGACGATCTGAGCCATGTCCAGGACAAGACGACCACGACCGTGGCGATGGACTTCGGCCGCATCACCCTGGACCAGGACCTGATCCTGTACCTCTTCGGTACGCCGGGTCAGGACCGTTTCTGGTTCATGTGGGACGACTTGGTGCGCGGTGCGATCGGCGCGGTGGTGCTGGTCGACACCCGCCGGCTCGCCGACTGTTTCCCGGCCGTCGATTACTTCGAGAACAGCGGACTTCCGTTCGTCATCGCCCTGAACGGCTTCGAGGGATATCAGCCGTACACGCCGGACGAGGTGCGCGAAGCGCTGCAGATCGGGCCCGGCACTCCCATCATCACCACCGACGCGCGGCATCGCGGCGAAGCGAAGAGCGCTCTCATCACGCTCGTCGAGCATGCCCTGATGGCGCGTCTGCAGTAGCGGGTACCGACGGCCCGCGCCTTGCCGGCGCGGGCCGCTCCCCTTCCGTGCCACGGGCGGCCCCTGTTCCAGGCCGGCCCGGTTCCCGTTTCGCGCCGAATCGATCTGTGTCCTTCAACACGCCCACAGTTGCTGTTCATAACGTTTCGACAGTGAATTGAACGAGATTCGGAACCCCGCGCGCACGTCCGGCTTCGCTGCGCTCATATTCCTCTCGCCTTTTGGCGCGGCTCGCCCTTAACGCCCCTTTTATCTGGACCTCTCGCGTACCCACTCCAGCTTTACCCAGTGTTTGGAAGGCACCGCCCTGACGTGCTGAAATTCGCTGAACTCCGGAGTAGTAACGCCCAGAAGAAACGGCACAGCAGGTAGTGCCGGCGCCGAGAGGTTGTTGGTCGAGTGAGGCGAAGCAAGTCGAGCCCCGAGCCGCAGGAGCCGCGGCGGGGCAACTTCACGCCGCCGTCGCGTGGTACGGCGCCGGTTTCCGACGTATCGGAAAACACCGTCGAAAAGCCTGCGTCCAGCGGTGGCAAGTACTCCCCGCGCAACTGGCGTGTGGCCACCCGCCTGAACGCCATCCTGCTGATCCCCGTCATGGTCGCGCTGCTCTTCGGCGGCCTGCGGGTGGACAGCTCGTTCGGCACCTGGCAGGAAGCGCAGGACGCGGAGAACACCGCGAAGCTCGTGCGCGCCGCACTTTCCTACAGCAATGCCCTGATCGACGAGCGTGACCGCACCGCGGCCCCGCTCCTGAAGGGCAAGACCGACGACCCGGCCGTCCTCAAGGCGCGGAACTCCACCGACACCGCGGCCGACGCGTTCCGCGCGGCGGCCAAGAACATGCCGGACAAGCCCGGTCTCAAGCGCCGCCTCGCGGTGTTCGACAAGACCGAGCCCAAGCTGGAGAAGCTGCGCCAGGCCGCGTACACCTCGAAGCTGCGCGGTGTGCAGACCGAAGAGGGCTACGTCGAGATCCAGCACCCGCTGATGGAGTTCGCCAACGAACTCGGGCTCGGCACCGGCAACATCACCTCCTACGGCCGCACCGTCTACGCCGTCGCGCTGGCACAGGCCGCCGAGTCGCTGCAGCGTTCCATCGGCACCCACCTCCTGGTCGACCCGGCCTCACCGCAGGGCGGCAAGGAGCACAAGCTCCAGCTGACCGCCTTCGCGTCGTACCGCTACCTGGAGGGCATCGCCATCGGCGAGTACACCTCCGGCGGCACGCCCGAGGACGTCGCCCGGCTGCAGAAGGACGCGGCCGCGCTCAAGCAGGCGGCGAAGCAGAAGGTCGCGCAGGCCAAGGAGCAGGCCGAGGCCGCCGGCCGGCCGTTCCGCACCCCGCCGTCGATCGACAGCATGTCGACCGCCGTCGCCACCGGCGCGGCCCCGGAGACGCTGGCCCCGAAGGGCATCACCTCCGACACCTGGTTCGCGACTGCGACCGGCAAGTTCGACATGTACCGGTCGATCGAGAAGGACCTCGCCGACAAGGCGGTGAACGAGGCGGCGGACATCTCCGCCGAGGCCAAGCAGTCGACGTTCACCGACTCCGCGATCGTGCTCGCGGCCCTGATCATCGCGTTCGTCGTGGCCGGGCTCATGGCCCGCCGGATGAGCCGGAACATGCGCCAGCTGCGCACCGCCGCCTTCGGCATCGCCGAGCAGCGGCTGCCGATGCTGGTCGACCAGCTGTCGCGGACGGACCCGGGCCGGGTCGACACCCGTGTGCAGCCGATCCCGATCAACACCACCGACGAGATCGGCGAGGTCGCCCGCGCCTTCGACCAGGTGCACCGCGAGGCCGTCCGGCTGGCGGCCGAGCAGGCACTGCTGCGGGGCAACGTCAACGCGATCTTCACCAACCTCTCGCAGCGCAACCAGGGCCTCATCGAGCGTCAGCTGACGCTGATCACGGACCTGGAGAACAACGAGGCGGACCCGGACCAGCTGGAGAACCTCTTCCGGATGGACCACCTCGCCACGCGTATGCGGCGTAACGGCGAGAACCTCCTGATCCTCGCGGGCGAGGAGCCCGGCCGCCGCTGGAACCAGCCGGTGCCGCTGGTCGACGTTCTTCGGGCGGCGACCTCCGAGGTCGAGTCGTACGAGCGAATAGAACTCACCGGCGTCCCCGAGAGCGAGATCCACGGCACCGCCGTGACCGACCTCGTGCACCTGCTGTCCGAGCTGCTGGAGAACGCCACCACGTTCTCCTCGCCGCAGACGAAGGTGCGGGTCGCCGCGACCCGGCTGCCGGACGGCCGGGTCATGATCGAGATCCACGACAAGGGCATCGGGCTCACCCCCGAGGACTTCGCGGACATCAACCACAAGCTGGCCAACCCGCCGAGCGTGGATGCCGCGGTCTCCCAGCGCATGGGCCTGTTCGTGGTCGGCCGGCTGGCCGACCGGCACGGGATCCGGGTGCAGCTGCGGCCCTCCGGCGAGCAGGCCGGCACCACGTCGCTGGTCATGCTGCCCGAGGCGATCACCCACGGTGGCGGCGGCGAGGAGCAGTTCGAGGACGACTTCACGGTGTCCCGGATCGTTCCCGAGCATCAGCACGCGGCCTACGAGAGCGATCACCGCACCGCCGCCGAGCTGGGCTTCGACGACCACGGCTACGGCCCGTCCGACGCCGCCGAGCTGGACCCGGTGGGCCGCTCGCTGCTCCGTGAGGAGCGCCGTGCGGCCCTGGAGGCCCAGGCGGGCGGCGAAGGGGCCGACGGGTACCAGGAGCCGGGGCGCCCGCTCTTCCGGGACGAGGCGCCGTCCGGTGGCTCCTTCCAGGGCTACGCCGACCAGGGGTATGCGGAAGCCGATCAACCGCTCTATGACGACCGGTCCTACGGTGGCCAGGCGTTCGGGCAGCCGGGCCACCCGGAGACCACCGGCCAGCAGGCATACGTCTCCCACGAGCCGGCGCAGCCGGACGAGTGGGCCGAACGCCCCGCATATGACGGCTACTTCGGTACCGAAGCGGAATCTGACCGGAATACAACTGCCGCTCCCGCTGATGCGTCCGAGCGCGTAACATTCGAGCGTCCGGGCCCATCCCCGAGCGACTCCCACTCGCTGACCAATGCCGGCCTTCCGCGCCGCGGAGGCGGCTCCCCGCAGGCTCAGCAGTGGCAGGAGCCCGTGGAGCCGGTGACGCCGCCGCAACAGCGGAGCGCGCCGGAGACCGGCCAGGACGACTCCGATTGGCGCACGTCCAACGACGAGCGCTGGGAGCGGGCGGAGCGGCTGCGCGAGCCGAAGGCGGGCGGGATCACCTCTTCCGGCCTTCCCCGGCGGGTGCCCAAGGCCAATTTGGTCGAGGGTACGGCGGAGCAGACCCCGCAGGGCGGCCCCCAGGTCTCCCGTGCCCCGGAGGACGTGCGCGGCAGGCTGAGCAATCTGCGCCGCGGTGTCCAGCAGGGACGCAACGCGGGTTCGGACCGCTCGGAGGTTCCCCAGAATGACCAACAGGGCTTCGGCCCCGGCAGCACCTACGATCAGGAGCGTTAGTGTGAGCCCGATGAGCCAGGCGGCGCAGAATCTGAACTGGTTGATCACCAACTTCGTGGACAACACCCCAGGGGTGTCCCACACGGTTGTGGTCTCCGCGGACGGTCTCCTCCTCGCCATGTCCGAGGGATTCCCTCGCGACAGAGCCGATCAGTTGGCGGCGGTGGCCTCCGGCCTCACTTCGCTGACTGCCGGCGCCTCCCGCATCTTCGAAGGCGGGAGCGTCAATCAGACCGTGGTGGAGATGGAGCGCGGCTTCCTCTTCATCATGTCCGTCTCCGACGGATCATCGCTGGCCGTGCTCGCGCACCCCGAGTGCGACATCGGCCTCGTCGGTTACGAGATGGCCCTTCTGGTCGACCGCGCGGGCAGCGTTCTCACGCCCGATCTGCGGGCCGAACTGCAGGGCAGCCTTCTCAACTAACAGACAGGCAGTGCGTTTCCTGCCACCGCGCCATAAGGTTCGGTGGCGCGACCGGCGTCAGACAGGCAAGTTGGAGGAGGAGACGTGGCAACGCCCCCGAGCGGATACCCGTACGGGTCCGGACAGCAGTCCGGCCCCCAGGGCGAGACCCATAACAACCGCTTCAACTTTCCGTCCGCGCCGAGCCGTCGGCAGCAGCAGCCTCCGCCGCAGCAGCCGCAGCGTCCGCAACGCCCGCAGCGCCACCAGCAGCAAAGGCCGTACGACTCCCAGCCGTACGAGCCGTCCGTGTACGACCAGCCGCAGGCGCCCCGCATCCAGACGGTGCAGCCCCAGCGGCGCGCGCCCGAGCCCTCCGCCCCCACCGGGGGCATGCACAACCCGCTCGTGCGTCCGTACGCCATGACCGGAGGCCGGACCAGGCCGCGCTACCAGCTCGCCATCGAGGCACTGGTCAGCACGACCGCCGACCCCTCGAAGCTGCAGGGCCAGTTGCCGGAGCACCAGCGCATCTGCCACCTCTGCCGCGAGATCAAGTCAGTAGCCGAGATCTCCGCGCTTCTCTCCATCCCCCTCGGCGTCGCCCGGATCCTCGTCGCCGACCTGGCAGAGGCCGGACTCGTCGCCATCCATCAGCCCGGCGGGGACGAGACCGCCGGCGGACAGCCAGATGTGACACTGCTCGAAAGGGTGCTCAGTGGACTTCGCAAGCTCTAGCGGTGCAGCCCGCTCCACCACCTCCGCGAAAATCGTGGTGGCGGGCGGCTTCGGCGTGGGCAAGACCACGTTCGTCGGGGCCGTCTCAGAGATCAACCCGCTGCGCACCGAAGCCGTGATGACCTCCGCCTCGGCGGGCATCGACGACCTCACGCACGCGCCGGACAAGACGACCACGACCGTGGCGATGGACTTCGGCCGCATCACCCTGGACCAGGACCTGATCCTGTACCTCTTCGGTACACCGGGTCAGGACCGGTTCTGGTTCATGTGGGACGACCTGGTACGCGGTGCGATCGGGGCGGTCGTCCTCGTCGACACCCGCCGGCTCGCCGACTGCTTCCCGGCCGTCGATTACTTCGAGAACAGCGGGCTTCCGTTCGTCATCGCCCTCAACGGCTTCGACGGACATCAGCCGTACACGCCGGACGAGGTGCGTGAGGCGCTCCAGATCGGTCCGGACGCGCCGATCATCATCACCGACGCGCGGCACCGCAGCGAGGCCAAGAGCGCGCTCATCACGCTCGTCGAGCACGCGCTGATGGCCCGCCTGCGCTGACCCGCAGCTTTACGGCCGCGCACCGCGCCGCACCACGAAAGGCCCCCGCACACCTCTCAGGTGGCGGGGGCCTTCGGCGTTGTCCCGGGCCGCCGGGGGACGGTTCAGGCGAGGGTTTCGCCGACCGCGGTGAGGAGCAGCGCGAGCGAGACGGCTCCGGCGTCCGGGTGGCCGTGGCTCAGGGCGCCCATGCGGGCCGCGCGGCCGCGGGCGGGGGTGAGGTGCGCGGTGTCGGCGGCGGCCCGGGTGGCGGCCTCGGCGGCGGCCTGCCACGCCTTGGCGAGCCCGTCCCCGGCCCGCGCCCGCAGCTCGCGGCGGAACGGGTCCAGGGCGTCCAGCATCGTCTTGTCGCCCACCTCGGCCCCGCCGAGGTCGCTGACGGCGCGCTGGGCGGCGTCCGCGGCGTCGGCGAGCAGCGTGACCGCGCACCGCCCGGCCGCTCCCCCGCTGCCGGCCGCCTGTGCGGCGGTGTCCTGGCCGCTCGTGGCCGCGGGCCCGCCCTTCGTCAGGACGGCGCCGGTCTCGGCCAGCAGCGCGCCGTAGAGGGCGCCCGATGCGCCGCCCGAGGCGTCCGCGAGGGCGAGGCCCGCGGTGAGCAGCGCGGTGCCGGCCGAGTGCGGGTCGCCGGCTGGGCCGGGTTCGGAGGTACGGGCGGCGGCGACGGCGGCACGCAGGCCGCGGACGATGCCGATGCCGTGGTCACCGTCGCCGGCCACCGCGTCCAGCCGCCCCAACTCGTCCTCGTGGGCGGCGACCCGGTCCAGGGCGGCTTGGAGGGCGACCGTCGCGGGCAGATCCCCGCCGGGGGTGCTGCCGTCCCGTACGGGACGGGCCATCGCCTCCCGTACGGGGGCGGGGGCGTCGGCCCGTAGGTCGTCCTCGGCCGTGTACGCGCCCGGGAGGCTGCGGAAGGCGGGGGTGTCGCACGGAGCGTCGTAGAGCTCGGCCAGTTCGTCGTCGAGGACCATCAGCGACAGCGAGATGCCGGCCATGTCGAAGGAGGTCACGAACTCTCCGACCTCGGGGCGGTGGGGGCGCAGTCCGGCGTCCCGCAGACGGCGGTTGACCTGGCGGTAGACGACGAACATCTCCTCGTACTTGGTGCGGCCGAGGCCGTTGAGGAGCACCGCGACCCGGCCGTCGCCGCCGGCGGGTGGTGCGGGCAGTTCGTCCAGGAGGTTGTCGACCAGTTCGTCGGCCAGTTCGGCGGCGGACAGGCTGCGGGTGGTGCGCAGGCCCGGTTCGCCGTGGATGCCCATGCCCAGTTCGGTGGTGCCGGAGTTGACGGTGAACAGCGGCTCGGACGCGCCGGGCAGCGTGCAGCCGGCGAAGGCGGCGCCGAAGGTGCGGGTCATGGCGTTGGCGCGGGCCGCGATGCGGGCGACGCTCTCCAGGTCGTCGCCGCGTTCGGCCGCGGCGCCGGCCACCTTGAAGACGAAGAAGTCGCCGGCCACGCCGCGGCGGTCGTGGGACGGGTCGATGTCCTGGCCGTCGACGGGCGGCGGGCCGCTGGCGACGTCGTCGGTCACCAGCACGGTGCGGGTGTCGATGCCTTCGGCGGCGAGGCGGCGCGCGGCGAGGCCGAAGTGCATGACGTCGCCCGCGTAGTTGCCGTAGGTGAACAGGACGCCGGCGCCGCCGTCCGCGGCGCGTGCGGTGCGGTGGACCTGTTCGGCGCTGGGGCTGGCGAAGACGTCGCCGATGGCGGCGGCGTCGGCGAGGCCGGGGCCGACCAGGCCGGCGAAGGCGGGGTAGTGGCCGGAGCCGCCGCCGATGACGACCGCGACCTTGCCGGGGCGGGGGGCGTGGCGGCCGACGACGCCGTAGGCACCCGGGACCCGGCGGACCGTGCGCGCGTAGGCGTCGGCCAGTCCTTCCAGCCAGTCCTCACGGAAGGTCTCGGCGTGGTGTCCGAGGCCGGCGGGGGTGGTGGTCATCAGGGCACACTCCTTTGTTTCGTCCCTGTTGGATTTAACACCCAGATCACAGATTCGTCACCCCTCACAGCAGAAAGCGCCGTCGAAGCTGTGAGAATCCCCGACAAGAAAACCCAGCATCACATCTTGCATGTGAAGTTCTCAGGATTCATGCTGCTCGCATCACACCTGCCGCACGGCGGACCCGGGACGCGGCGCACGCTCACCTGCCCACCGCATCACACCCCCTCCGCACCGCACCAGACCCTTCTCACCCGGCAGCCCCGGCCGGCACCGACCACGGACCGGCACCCGACCACCCGCACTCGCTCCGACGGAGGCGCGACATGGCACCACCCCCACTCCTCGACCGGATCGGCATCCCCAAAGCCCTGGTCTTCGGCTACATCGGCGTGCTGCTGTTCATGGTCGGCGACGGTGTGGAGTCCGGTTTCATCGCGCCGTACATGGCCGGCCACGGCGCCGGCACCGAGATCCACGCCTCGTACGTCATCACCGTCTACGGCATCACGGTGATGCTCGCCTCCTGGCTCTCCGGCGCCCTCTCCGACCTGTGGGGCCCGCGCCGGGTGATGCAGCTCGGGCTGGCGGTCTGGATCGTCTTCGACGTCCTCTTCCTGACCCTCGCGCTCGGCCCGCAGAACTACACCCTGATGCTGGTCTTCTACGGCCTGCGCGGCTTCGGCTACCCGCTCTTCGCGTTCGGCTTCCTCGTCTGGATCACCGCCACCGCGCCCAAGGCCCGGATGGGCACCGCCGTCGGCTGGTTCTACGTCGCCTTCACCGGCGGTCTGCCCACCCTCGGCTCCCTCGTCGCCGGCGTCACCAACCCGTGGTTCGGCCGCTTCGGCACCCTGTGGGTCGCGCTCGCCATCATCGCCATCGGCGGCGCGTGCTGCCTGCTGGGCGTCCGCGAGCGCACCGGCTTCGCCCGGCTGGCGCCCGCGGAGGTCAGGCCCGTCCAGTCACTGCTCTCCAGCCTGTCCATCGCCTGGACGCACCCCAGGGTCGCCGTCGGCTGCGTGGTCCGGATCATCAACACCGCCCCGGAGTTCGGCTTCCTGGTCTTCCTGCCGACCTTCTTCTCCCAGGAGCTGGGCTTCGGCGAGGGCCGCTGGCTCACCCTGCTCGCCGTCATCTACGGCACCAACGTCTTCTGCAATCTGCTGTTCGGCGCCATCGGCGACCGGATCGGCTGGCGGAAGACGATCGCCACCTTCGGCGGCCTGGGCTGCGCCGTCACCACCCTGGCGCTGTACTTCGTCCCCAAGGCCGTCGGCAGCCACTACTGGGTCGCGATCGTGGTCGGCATGCTCTACGGCGTCACGCTGGCCGGGTTCGTCTCCATCTCGGCCCTGGTCCCGTCCCTCGCGCCGGACAACAAGGGCGGCGCGATGGCACTGCTCAACCTCGGGGCCGGCGGCGCGGCCTTCGTCGGGCCCGCCATCGTCAGCATCTTCCTCGGCCCGCTCGGCGCGGGCGGTGTGGTGTTCATCTTCGCGGGTCTCTATGTCGTCGCGGCGCTGCTGACGCTGTATCTGAAGCTGCCCGACGACGCGGCGGCCGATGCCGGAGGAACCCCGGGCGCCTTTGGTGACGGATCGCCAGAAACCGTTTCGACCAAGGTCGTTGACCTTGACAGGGGCGGGGCGGTTCCCTCAGCGTGACCTGCGACCTGGTACGACGGCAGCCCACCGACCGGAATGACGGGCGCGCTTTTTCGCCGGCGTACCGAGAACGAGGGAAACGAGGGGACGCCTCATGGGGCGCATGACGTATGGCCGCAGCATGGTGGCCGGCACGATCGCGGCGGCCGCGGTGGCCACCGCACTGACCGCCGGACCGGCCGCCGCACAGCCCGCGGCAAAGGGACAGAGCGCACAGCAGACCGCGCGGTCCGTCCAGATCAAGGGCACCCGCCACACCACCAACCGGAACGTCGAGCTGGTGATCGGGACCTCCGCGTCCGGGTCCCGCGTCAAGCTCGGCACGGTGACCGTCGAGCTGGAGGATGTGCTCGGGCACGCCGGGGCGAGCTACACCTTCCGGCTGTACGTCGGGGGCAAGCGGCTGAAGAACACGTCGCACGTCTGCACCTACGGCGAGTGCGCGCGGCAGTGGCACATCAACAAGACGTTCAAAAAGGGGACGAAGGTGACCGGCACGATGCTGCCGGCCGGCAGCAGCAAGAACGTCGGCGCACCGTCGTTCAAGCTCTGATCCGGGCGTAGGCGCGCTGCTCGTCGCGCACGCCGGAGACGGCAAAGGGCCCCGCGTCATCGATCCGTCGATGGCGCGGGGCCCTCGTGGTGCCGCCGGTGGCCGCCGGCGACCGCCGTGGTGCCGCGTCGCCGGACCCGTCCGGAGGCCCGCACGCACCGCGCACGGGCCCCTGGTCACCGCCCCGGGTCAGGTGCGCGCGGGGCACTCCTTCCATGCGAAGTGATAGAGCGTGTTGATGCTGCCGTCGGTGGAGTCCATGGCCATGAAGCTGGTGTCCGCGGACTTCGCCGACTTGGCGTCCACCCTCAGCTCGGTGTTGATGTTGAAGTAGCGCTCCTCCCCGCAGGGCGCGTACACGAGCGCGTCGACGTCGGTCTCGTCCGACGACTGCCAGTTGGCGTCGTAGGGACCGCTGAATCTGTGGCTCTTGCGGGCCGTCTCCTGCTGGCCCTGGAAGTAGTAACTCGCCTGCTCCAGCCCCGTGGCGCCCGGGGACAGCGAGGCGTAGCCCCGGTAGTCGGCCCTGGCGACCGCGTAGGTGAAGCCCTGCGGGACATGGACGTTCAGCGCGATCTGGCAGTTCTTGCGGGCGTCGGTGGGCTTGCTGCTGCCGCCCGCCTGCGCGAGGTATTCGCTGTAGGTGACGGTGAACGCCGTGTTGTCGGGTGCGATGGCCACCGCGGCGCTGCCGGGTCTGCAGCCCGAGCCGTTGACCGTCGCGACGGTAATGGTGATCTTGCCGGTCGGCGGTTCGTCGCCGAACCGCACGGCCGTTGTGGGGGATGCCGATCCGGCGAGGAGCAATGATGCCACTGCGGCACCAGCACTGAGCGTGCTGAGCATGGGCTCTTCCTTCCGGTCGTCCTAGGACCCGCGGCGCGGGAACTCCAGGAGCGGGATGACCAGCGCATGCCAACACGGAGAGCTGCCCTTGCACAGCTCCGCTCCCCAGGGTTGAGGCGAACCTACGCCTCGATTCGGCCGCCGGCGCCAACCTCATCAGCCCCACGGGACCTCGCCCACCGCGTGGCGCGGCCGGTCCTGCCCCGGTGAGCGGTCGCGCCGAGAGGCATGCCGGGCCCCGATTGCCGCTGCTCGTCGGCCCGTTGGGGGGCGGTCGCGGTCACGGTCATGTGGGTGCCGTGCGTGGGGGCGGCCCGGCGGGGACTGCGCTCCCGTGGTCGGACGCGGCTGCCGGCTCCCCGGATACGACGCCGGGTGCGGGCCCGGACGGACCGCCGCGACGGGTGGGCGGACGCGGCGGCCGGAGGGGTTCCGGGGCCGCGCGCGGCGGGGGCTGCCGGGTGCGGCGGGGATGACCGGTTCGATGGCGCCGCATGGCGGCCGCGGCCGGGTTTCCCGGACCCGGCGGCCCTCGGTGGCGGTGGGCGCGTGGGCCGTCTCGGTGACCGGAGCGGGCTGCGGCTCCGGCGGGGCACGACGGCAGCGGCCCCGCACCCTCATCGGTGCGGGGCCGCTGCCGTCGTGCGCGAGGCGCCGGCGGGTGCGGTGCGGGTCAGCGCTGCCAGCTGCTCGCGCCGTGGAAGCCGTACTGGCGCTCCAGGCGGCGCCAGCGGGCGGCGGTGGCACCCGGGCGGGCCGGGGCGGTGGCCGGGCGGTGCGCCGCGCGGGCCAGGAGGACGGCGGTCAGGGCGGCCAGCTCTTCCTCACTGGCCTGACCCTTCTCCACGCGGATCGGGGCGGTGCTGATGCTGTCGGCAGGGTTCACGTTCGTTCGTCTCCGTCGTCGCGGTGGCGCAGTGCCGGGTGCGGTTGCGGTGGGCTTACTGGGGCGGGTTGCCGTGCTTGCGGGCGGGCAGGTCCGCGTGCTTGGTGCGCAGCATCTCCAGGGACCGGATCAGCGTGTGACGGGTCTGGACCGGGTCGATGACGTCGTCGACGAGGCCGCGCTCGGCCGCGTAGTACGGGTGCATCAGCTCGGACTTGTACTCCTTGACCATGCGCACCCGCATGGCCTCGGAGTCGTCCGCCTCGGCGATCTGCTTGCGGAAGATGACGTTGGCCGCGCCCTCGGCGCCCATCACGGCGATCTCGTTGGTGGGCCAGGCGTAGGTCAGGTCGGCGCCGATGGACTGCGAGTCCATGACGATGTAGGCGCCGCCGTAGGCCTTGCGCAGCACGATCGAGATCCGCGGGACGGTGGCGTTGCAGTAGGCGTAGAGCAGCTTCGCGCCGTGCCGGATGATGCCGCCGTGCTCCTGGGCGACGCCGGGCAGGAAGCCGGGGACGTCCAGGAGGGTGAGGATCGGGATGTTGAAGGCGTCGCAGAGCTGGACGAAGCGGGCGGCCTTCTCGGACGCCTCGATGTCCAGGACGCCGGCCAGCGACTGGGGCTGGTTGGCGACGATGCCCACCACGCGGCCGTCCAGGCGGGACAGCGCGCAGATGATGTTGGTGGCCCAGCGCTCGTGGACTTCGAGGTATTCGCCGTCGTCGACGATCTCCTCGATGACCTTGCGCATGTCGTAGGGGCGGTTGCCGTCGGCCGGGACCAGGTCCAGGAGGGCGTCGCCGGGGCGGTCGGCGGGGTCCTCGCAGGGCACCGTCGGAGGGTTCTCGCGGTTGTTGGCCGGCAGCAGGGAGATCAGGTAGCGGACCTCCTCCAGGCACGTCGCCTCGTCGTCGTAGGCGAAGTGCGCCACGCCGGAGGTCTCGGCGTGCACATCGGCGCCGCCCAGGCCGTTCTGGGTGATCTCCTCACCGGTGACCGCGCGGACCACGTCCGGGCCGGTGATGAACATCTGGGAGGTCTCGCGGACCATGAAGACGAAGTCCGTCAGGGCCGGGGAGTAGGCCGCGCCGCCCGCGCAGGGGCCGAGCATCACGCTGATCTGCGGGATGACGCCGGACGCCTTGGTGTTGCGCTGGAAGATGCCGCCGTAGCCGGCCAGCGCCGAGACGCCTTCCTGGATACGGGCGCCCGCGCCGTCGTTCAGCGAGACCAGCGGCGCACCGGCCTGGATGGCCATGTCCATGATCTTGTGGATCTTGGTGGCGTGCGCCTCGCCCAGCGCCCCGCCGAAGATCCGGAAGTCGTGCGCGTAGGTGAAGACGGTGCGGCCGTGGACGGTGCCCCAGCCCGTGATCACGCCGTCGGTGTACGGCTTCTTCGCCTCCAGGCCGAAGCCCGTCGCGCGGTGCCGCCGCAGCGGCTCGACCTCGTTGAACGAGCCCTCGTCCAGCAGCAGCTCGATCCGCTCACGCGCCGTGAGCTTCCCCTTGGCACGCTGCGCTTCGGTGGCACGCTCGCTGGGGCCTCGCCGAGCCTGCTCACGGATGGCGTGCAGTTCGGCGACGCGCCCGCGGGCGTCGTTGGCGCCGGCGGGCACATCTTCAACAGTGGTCATGTATCGACGGTACGTGGCCGAGGGCCCTCGGACCGATGTCGGTTTCGTACAACGTCGAGTGCGATTTGGTGGGCAGGCGTCACAGAAGCGTCCTGTGGACGCGCTGCGTCCGGGCCTCCAAATGGGTGGATGGGCCATCCGTCATCTGTATGGGCCCCACAAACGGAGCCGGAGTGGCGTTGTCACGATCCGTGAAAGTGAGCGGGATTGCCGGCGGGCGGTCGTACGGGGAGCGACGGGCGGGTGCACGCGAGGCGGCAGACGGGGCGCCGCGGTCAGAGGAGGGCGACGGTGCAGCTGTGGGTGGCGCAGGCGGTACCGGGGGTGATGCGCAGCCGCAGGGTGTCGCCGGCCGTCAGCACCTCGACGGACGGGTCGTGCGAGAGCACCCCGCGCAGCCGCCGGGACCAGGTGATTTCCAGACTCCCGCCGGTGCGTTCCGGTGCGGCGACGGAGAGCTGTGCCGTCCGCGCGCGGGGTCCGGCCGCGCCCTGCGGCCGGTGTTCGCGGACCAGGACGCTCGCCGGGCCGTCGGCGCCGAGCGGTCCCGCGCGGCCGGGCCGCCAGAAATTCGCGGCGGTTACTCCGAGGGAGTTGACGGCGACGGCCTGCCGGTCCGCGTCGTTGGCGAGCACGGTGAGCCAGCGCCGGTCGGCGGCGCGGGCGGCGAGGGCGCCCGGGGTGGCGCCCGGCATGAGGAGGTAGGCGTATCCGGCGTCCGTGGGGTCGGTGCCGTGGTCGTGCCAGAGGGTGAGGTAGCGGCGGGTGAGGCGGGCCGGTGAGGAGCCGGTGTTGATGTCGCGCCAGGCACCGGTGCGGTCCTCGCGCAGGATCTTCAGGGGCGCCGGGCCCGAGGATCCGGGGAAGACCCAGCCGCCGTGCCCGGCGAGATGGGCCCAGCGGGCGCCCCGGAGGGCGGTGGTCTCGCCGAGGGCGTCGGGCAGGCGGACGCCGTCGACGGTGAGGACGGCGGTGCCGGACTCCCCCAGGGCGCGGTTGTCGACGACCGTCTCGGCGGGCACGCCGTCGCGTGAGCTGATACCGGCGCCCAGGCAGACGACGGTGTCGGCGAGGCAGAACCACGACTTCTTGGCGGTGAGGGTGGAGGACAGGCCGCGGAGGTCCTGCCCGAGGGCGGCGAATTCGCCGTCGGTGCTGCCGCCGACCCAGCGGGCAGCGGGCTTCGGCTCGCCCCAGCCGCCGCCTTCGTTGTCCGCGAGCCGTTTGGTGGACACCGTCGTACCCGGCAGCCGGTAGGGGTCGACGGTGGGCCAGAAGGCGTCCGTGTACTGGTCGCCCCCGAAGTCGGCGCCCCACCAGGCGAGCATGCCGGCGCCGGTGTGCCAGCCGCGCGGGTTCTCGCCGTTGCCGTTCTCGTAGTAGGTGATGCGGTCGGAGGCCATGGCCAGGCCGGCGGCCCAGCCGGGGCGGCGGTGCACGGCGCGGTCCATGGCGGCGAAGAGGTGGTGGCCGACGCTCTCGGGGGCGGCGGCCCCGGGGCTCTTTGCGATCTGCTGGAGGCGGGCGAGGTCGGCGACGGTGTACTGCCGGTCGGTCAGGACCGGCAGGGTGCGGTCGCGGGCGATCCAGCCCTTGACCATGGCGTTCCAGCGGGTGCGTTCGGTCTCGCTCGCGGCGCCGCCGAGCAGGGCGATGGCGGCGATCAGCGCATGGCCGTGGAAGTGGTCGCTGCGCATCACCTTGCGTTCGTCGGAGACGAGGTAACCGCGGCTGATGGCACGGCCGTTGACGCTGTCCATCATCAGGCCGTTGTAGAGCAGCGGGGCGTAGGCGTGCTCGACGCTGTCGAAGATGATCCGGCGGCCCGGGTCGGTGACCTCCCAGGTGGAGCCGGCGAGCAGGGTGAAGAGCCGGCCGAGGCCGTCCAGCATGACGTTGCCGTAGGTGCCGGAGTAGGCGACCCAGATGTGCTGGACGAAGGAGCCGTCGGCGTAGAGGCCGTCGCCCTTGCCGACGTACGGGAAGACGGGACCGAGCGCGTCGCGGGCCAGCGCGATCTTGTCGGGGGCGCGGCCGAGGATGCCGCGCAGGGCGACGACGCGGCACAGGTCGACGCGGTTGGCGCCGGTGCTGGTGCCGGTGTAGTCGCCCAGCATGGCGTCGGGGACGAAGTGGTCGACGGCGGCGAGCGCGCGGGTGCGCAGGTCGTCGCCGATGCCGCCGTCCGGGAGGTGCTGGTCGAGGAGCGCGATGGTGTCGAGCAGGAGTCTGGGGGTGCCGATCTGCCATTCCCACCAGTTGCCGTAGCGGGTGGTGGCGGTGTTGTAGACGGTGGCTTCGAGGTGGTCGAGGCCGTTGATGATGTCGGCGGCGAGTCCGGCGTCACCGGTGAGGCCGGTGCCGGGCTGGGCGTAGGCCTCGGCCATGGTGTGCAGCCGCTGGTAGCTGCGGGTGATGCCGGCCGGCGGGTCGTACGGGCAGTCGGGCCAGAGCGATCCGCCGGCCGGCCGCATGCCCGTACGGAAGGTGCGGGCGAAGTCGCCGGTCTCCTTCAGGGCGGCGGCGTACGGCGCGGCGGCGGGGTCGAATCCGGAGCCGAGGGCGAGCTCCGTCCAGCGGCCGCGGAGGGTGTCGTACTCCGTCCCGGAGGCGGGATCCGGGGTCGCGGGGGGCGCGGCGTGTGCGGGCGTGGCACCGGCCCCGAGGCCGAGCGCGCTCGCGGTGGTGGCGGTCAGAAATCCTCGGCGGGACCAGGCGGACGAGGCGGACGCAGGCGGCACGGTCGATCCTCTCCGGAGCATCAACTGGACAGTGGTGCAGACCACTTGGCGGCGTTCCGATGGTCTAGCACGGGCCGCGGCGCAGCGGCAATGACCGCGCCGGAACGGGCTGCGACGGGCACCGGGCGGCGGCAGCCCAGAGAACGGTTGAATGTTGAACCAGATATCGCTACAGTGAATCTCGTTGAAGGTTAAACAAAATGTCTTCGAGGAGGAGCCATGGCTCTGTTCCACCGCAAGCGCACCGAGACCGCCGACCGCGCCGCCCACGGCGGGACCGCAGCCGTCCTTGACGCGGACCCCGCGCTCGCCGCGCTGACCGGCGACTACACCGTCGACCCCGCGCACAGCAGCATCGGCTTCACGGTCCGGCACGCGATGGTCACCAACGTGCGGGGCGCCTTCGGCGAGCACGAGGGCACGCTGCACCTCGACGGCGCCGACCCGGCCCGCTCCTCCGCCAGCCTCGACGTCACGATCGCCAGCATCGACACCGGCATCGCCGACCGCGACGGCCACCTGCGCGGCGGCGACTTCTTCGACGCCGACACCTTCCCGCTGATGACCTTCCGCAGCACCGCCGTCGAGCAGGTCGGCGGGGACCGCTACCGCGTCACCGGCGACCTCACCCTCAAGGACGTCACCAAGCCGCTCACCATCGACCTGGAGTTCAACGGCTCGGCCACCGACGTCTACGGCGCCGAGCGGGTCGGCTTCGAGGGCAGCGCCGAGATCCTGCGCTCCGACTGGGGCCTGACCTGGAACGCCGCGCTGGAGACCGGCGGCGTCATGGTCAGCGACAAGGTCAAGCTGACCTTCGACATCTCGGCGGTCAAGGCGGCACCGGAAGCGGCCTGAGCCCACGGGCCCGCCGGGTGAGCGCCCGCCCGCCCCGAAGCGCCGCGGCCCCGCGCCGGTCCCTCCCCCGAGGGCCGGCGCGGGGCCGCGGCGCGTGCCGTACCCGGTCGGCCGGCTACTCCTGCGGCTCCACCCCGGCCCGCAGCAGCCCGTACGCGTAGGCGTCGTCCAGCGCCTGCCAGGAGGCGGCGATGACGTTCTCCGCGACGCCGACCGTGGACCATTCACCCCGGCCGTCGCTGGTGGAGACCAGGACCCGGGTGATGGAGCCGGTGCCCTGCCGGCCCTCCAGGATGCGGACCTTGTAGTCCACCAGCTCCATGTGGGCGAGCTGCGGGTAGATCCGCTCCAGGCCGAGACGCAGCGCCCGGTCCAGGGCGTTGACCGGGCCGTTGCCCTCGGCGGTGGTGACGATCCGCTCGCCCTTCGCCCACAGCTTCACGGTCGCCTCGTTGGCGTGCGTACCGTCCGGGCGGTCCTCGACGATCGCCCGCCAGGACTCCACCCGGAAGTAGCTGCGCGGGCCCTCGCCGGCCGCCCGCTGCAGCTCGTCACGCAGCATCAGCTCGAACGACGCGTCGGCGGCCTCGTAGGTGTAGCCCGCCAGTTCACGCTCCTTGACACGCTCGACGACCCGGCCGACCAGAGCGCGGTCGCCGCTCAGGTCGATGCCCAGCTCCTTGCCCTTCAGCTCGATCGAGGCCCGGCCGGCCATGTCGGAGACCAGCATCCGCATGGTGTTGCCGACCAGCGCCGGGTCGATGTGCTGGTACAGGTCCGGGTCGACCTTGATCGCGGAGGCGTGCAGCCCGGCCTTGTGCGCGAACGCCGAGACGCCGACGTAGGGCTGGTGCGTGGAGGGGGTGAGGTTGACGACCTCGGCGATGGCGTGCGAGATCCGGGTGGTCTCGGCGAGCTTGCCCTCGGGCAGCACCTGGCGCCCGTACTTGAGCTCCAGGGCGGCGGCGACCGGGAAGAGGTTGGAGTTGCCGACCCGCTCGCCGTAACCGTTGGCGGTGCACTGGACGTGGGTGGCGCCCCCGTCGACTGCGGCGAGGGTGTTGGCGACGGCGCAGCCGGTGTCGTCCTGCGCGTGGATGCCAAGGCGCGCCCCGGTGTCCGCGAGGACGGTCCGCACCACGGCCGTGACCTGCGCGGGGAGCATGCCGCCGTTGGTGTCGCAGAGCACCACGACATCGGCGCCCGCGTCGGAGGCGGTCCGGACGATCCGCTTGGCGTAGACCGGGTCCAGCGCGTAGCCGTCGAAGAAGTGCTCGCAGTCGAGGAACACCCGGCGGCCCTGGCCGCGCAGGTAGGCGACGGTGTCCGCCACCATCGCGAGGTTCTCCTCGGGCGTGGTGCGCAGGGCCAGTTCCACATGCCCGACATGGGACTTGGCGACGAGGGTGATGACCGGGGCTCCGGAGTCCAGGAGCGCGGCGACCTGCGGGTCGTCCTGGACGCGTACGCCGGCCTTGCGGGTGGCGCCGAACGCCACGAGCTGCGCGTGCCGGAAGTCGATCTCCTCGCGGGCGCGCTGGAAGAACTCGGTGTCCCGGGGGTTGGCGCCGGGCCAGCCGCCCTCGATGAAGCCGACCCCGTAGTCGTCCAGGTGCCGGGCGATGGTCAGCTTGTCGGCGACGGTCAGGTTGATGCCCTCGCGCTGTGCGCCGTCGCGCAACGTCGTGTCGAACACATGGAAGTCGTCGGACACCGGGCTCTGCGGGCCGGGGTGCGGGGACGAGGAGGGTTCGTGTACGTCCGTCATGCTGGTCTGGCTCCTGTCGGGATCTCGGTCTACCGGAATGACCGGCTCCACCGTCCCTCCATGATCCCTCGCGCTCCGTTTCCGGTGACGGGTGGGCCGGAAACGAAAAAACCTCTCGCGGGTGCGAGAGGTCTGCGCGCGGGTCTGGGACGACGATGGCCGCGCCGTACTCGGTATGTACGGGGCGGTCACTGCGGACCGGCGCGCCTGCTGCCAATAATCATGGCGAACGAGAGCACGGGGGCAGTCTGGCACGCGTCCGCCGGCCGGGGAACGGCGTCTCACGATGCGGGCGGCGGTGTCCGGCGACGCCCCGGTGCGGGGCCGCCGCCGGACAGCCGGCCGGCTCAGGCAGAGGCCTTGCTGCGCGCTCCGTCCTTGCCGCTCCGCGCGCCCTCGGCGTCCTTGCCGACCCGCTGGAGGTCGATGGTGCGGGTCTCCCGCATCGTGACGTAGACGATCAGCGAGACGGCGGCGCAGCCGGCGACGTACCAGTAGTAGCCGGACTCGATGCCGCCCTCCTTGAACCACAGAGCGACGTATTCCGCGGTGCCGCCGAAGAGCGCGTTGGCGATCGCGTACGGCAGGGCGACGCCCAGCGCGCGGATGCCGGTCGGGAACAGCTCGGCCTTCACACAGGCGTTGATCGAGGTGTAGCCGGTGACGATGACCAGGGCCAGCAGCGAGAGGCCGAGGGCGGGCCAGAAGCCGCCGACGTGCCGCAGCAGCGTCATGATCGGCACGGTCAGGAACGTCGAGCCGACCGCGAAGGTGATCAGCAGCGGGCGGCGGCCGATCCGGTCCGACAGCTTGCCCGCCAGCGGCTGCAGGCACATGAACAGGAACAACGCGCAGAAGCTGACCAGCGAGGCGGTCGACTTCTCCATCCCGGCGCTGTTGGAGAGGTACTTGGTGAGGTAGGTCGTGTAGGTGTAGTACGCGACCGTGCCGCCCATGGTCAGCGCGATGACCAGGAACGCTTCCCGCTTGTGCGCCAGCAGCGCCTTGAGCGTGCCACGGTCCGGGTCCGCGTTCGCCGCGTCGTCCCCGGCGTAGACCTCGGTCTCCAGCATGTTGCGCCGCAGATAGAAGACGACGCCCGCGCCGAGCGCGCCGACGATGAACGGGATCCGCCAGGCCCAGCTGTGCAGCGCCTCGTCGGACATGGTGCGCTGGAGGACGATCTGCAGGCCGAGCCCGAGCAGCTGCCCCGCGGTCATCGACACGTACTGGAAGCTGGAGGCGAACCCGCGCCGGCCGGGGGCCGAGGCCTCGGTGAGATAGGTGGCGCTGGCCGCGTACTCGCCACCGACCGACAGCCCCTGGAGCATCCGCGCGACGAGCAGCACGGCGACGCCGCCGTAACCCGCCACGTCGTAGGTGGGCGCGACCGCGATCAGGATCGCCGACGCGGACATCAGGGTGACCGTCAGCGTGAGCGCGGCCTTACGGCCCTTGCGGTCCCCGATCCGGCCGAGCACCCAGCCGCCCACCGGACGCATGAAGAAGCCGACCGCGAAGATCCCCATGGTGTTCATGAGGTTCGCGGTGTCATTCCCCTTCGGGAAGAACGAATCGGCGAAGTAGACGGCGAAGCTCGCATACACGAACCAGTCGAACCACTCCACCATGTTGCCGGCCGAGCCGACCCAGATCTTCTTCCACTGCTCTCGTCCCATAGCCGCTCACGGTCTCGGACCCGGGGGCCCTGGGCAAGAGCACAGGAGGCAACGATCGTAGGTACTTACGTGCGTTGTGGTCACGGTGAGGCCGCGGCCCGGAACCGACACGGGACCAGTGGCGCCGCACCGCGCCCCTGCGGCCCCGGGGCACGTCGAACGGGTTCCGGGGCATCCGGATGCGCGTCATCGCCCCGGCCTCCGCCCCGTGCCGGCTGCAGCCCGAGAAACGAGGAAGAAGCGATATGTCCGAACCGCAACCCCCCGGCAGGACAGCGACCGATTCCCGGCAGTGCCGCGGAGGCGTGGGAGATCGGCCGCAACCCCTTCCCGAGGGTCTGGCCGGGCGGGGAGGAACCGACCCTGCACGTTCAGGAATTCGACATCGGCTACCTCGTGTATCCCGTCTTCCCGCCCAGGGATCCCGCCGCCGGTCCGCGCGATCCGGCGGCTCCCACATCGTGATCTCCAAGGCGGACGGCGAGGTCAGCGCGCTGCCCAACTATCCGCCGGAGCAAGCCGTCGAGGTGTACCGCAGCCATTTCCGCCGGGAGGCGTGAGGGCCGTCTCCGTACGCCGGCCGGGCTGTGGGAGCCGTAACGGTGGAGTGGAAACGCATCGAGACCTCGTCCTGGGGACGAGGTCTCGGCGCGGCTCACGCGTCCGTTCAGGACCGGGCGTCGGTCATTCCTGCGGCACGGACAGCGACTCGTCCAGGAACTCCGTCACATCGCGCCGCACCTGTGCCCGGTCCGTCCCGGGCAGGCCCACCACCAGATGGGTGCCGAAGCCGTCGAGGAGGGCGCGGGTGCGGGTGGCGAAGCGTTCGGCGTCGACGGGGCGGAACTCGCCCTTCGACATGCCCTCGACGAGGAGGGCGACCAGGTCGCGGTGCCAGGCGAGTTCGAGGTCGAGCTGGCGTTCGCGGGTTTCCTCGTCGGCGTTCTGGGAGCGGTTCCAGACCTCCAGCCACAGGGTCCAGCGCGGGTCGCGGTGGCCTTCGGGGAGGTAGAGGTCGACGAGGGCGTCCACCCGCTCGCGGGCGGGGACGCGGCGCGAGAGGGCGGCCCGGCGTTCGGCGCCGAGCTGCTCCTCGCTCCACTGGAGGGTCTGCAGCAGCAGCTCGTCCTTCGTACCGAAGTAGTAGAGGATGTGGCCGCTGCTCATGCCGACCTCGCGGCCCAGCCCGGCCATGGTCAGCCGGTCCAGGCCCTCGGCGGCGATGGTGGTCATCGCCGCCGCCAGCACCTGCTCGCGGGGCTGGTTGAGCCGTCGCCGGGGACGGCGCGCGGGCACGGGTCCGGGCACGGGGGACCTCCGAGGTCGGCTGGGCCTGCGGGTCAGACCTTGGGCTGCTGCTGGGTGATGCAGTGGATTCCGCCACCCGCTGCGAAGATCGTACGGGCGTCCACCAGGGTCACCGTGCGGTCGGGGAAGAGCCGGCGGAAAATTCCGGCGGCGTGCTCGTCGCGCGGGTCGTCGAAGCCGCAGAGCACCACACCGTCGTTGCAGAGGTAGTGGTTGATGTAGGAGTAGTCGACGAGCGCGCCGTCCTCCTCGATGACCGTGGGGGCGGGTACCTCGACCACCTCCAGCTGCCGGCCGCGGGCGTCGGTGGCGGAGCGCAGCAGCTTGGCGATCTCGTTGCAGATGGCGTGGTCGGGGTGGTCGGGGTTGGGCTGGGTGTGCACGAGGACGACGCCGGGGCGGGCGAACGCGGCGACGATGTCGACATGGCCCCGGGTGCCGAACCGGCCGTAGTCGGCGGCGAGTCCGCGCGGCAGCCAGATGGCCTTGGTGGTGCCGAGGTGGGCGTGGATCTCCGCCTCGACCTCCTCCATGGTGCGGCCGGGGTTGCGGCCCGGGTCGAGCTGGACGGTCTCGGTGAGGAGGACGGTGCCCTCGCCGTCGACGTGGATGCCGCCGCCCTCGTTGACCAGGGAGGTGGCGTAGCGGCGGGCGCCGGCGAATTCGGTGACGGCCGAGGCTATCTCGGCGTCGTGCTCCCAGCGGGCCCAGTCCTGGGCGCCCCAGCCGTTGAAGACCCAGTCGGTGGCGCCGAGGCGGCCGTTGCCGTCGGTGAGGAAGGTCGGGCCGATGTCGCGCATCCAGGCGTCGTTCAGCGGCTGCTCGACGACCTCGATGTCCGGGCCGAGCAGCGCGCGGGCACTTGGGGCCTGCCCCGTCCCCGCGACGACGGTGACCGGTTCGAAGCGGCGTACGGCGCGGGCCACCGCGGCCCAGGCGCCGCGGGCCTCGGCGAGTGCCTCGCCGCCGTCCTCCCCGAAGGTGAAGTTGGCGCCGGGCCAGGCCATCCAGGTGCGCTCGTGGCGGGCCCACTCCGGGGGCATGCAAAAGCCGTCGGCGGCGGGGGTGTTCATGCGGGGTCCTCACGTTCGCGGGGAGGGGCGGGGTGGGCCCGGCCGGTGCGCGGCCGGGCCCCGAACCGGAGTTACAGGAAGTACAGGCGGGACAGGGAGACGGAGTCGGCGGGCTCGGAGCGCATCGCCTCGCCGTCGAGGGTGACCAGTCCGCTGTGCCCGTCGACCTGTACCTGCCCGACACGGGAGTTGTGGACGAGGTCGGCGGGACCGATGCCGCGGGTGCCGCGGACGGCGACCCGGCGGCGGCGGGTGGGCATGCCGTCGTTGCCCGCTTCGACGGCGGCGCGCGCGACGAAGGCGACCGAGATCTCGGCGGGCGCCGCGCCGTACGCGCCGAACTGCGGGCCGAGCACGAGCGGTTCGCAGGTGTCGGTGGCGGCGTTCGGGTCGCCGGTGACGCCGTAGGCCGGGAAGCCGGACTTCAGCACCAGCTGCGGCTTGGCGCCGAAGAACTGCGGCTTCCAGAGCACGATGTCCGCCATCTTGCCGACCTCGATCGATCCGATCTCGTGCGACAGCCCGTGCGCGATGGCGGGGTTGATGGTGAGCTTGGCGATGTAGCGCAGCACCCGTGCGTTGTCGTCGTGCGCGCCGTCGCCCGGCGCGGGGCCCAGCTCGGCCTTCATCTTGCCGGCCATCGCGAAGGTGCGGCGTACGGTCTCGCCGGCGCGGCCCATGCCCTGGGCGTCGGACGAGGTGATGCCGATCGCGCCCAGGTCGTGCAGCACGTCCTCGGCGCCCATGGTGCCGGCGCGGATGCGGTCGCGGGCCATGGCGGCGTCGCCGGGCAGGTCGGTCTTCAGGTCGTGGACCGAGACGATCATGCCGTAGTGCTCGGCGACCGCGTCCCGCCCGAAGGGGAGGGTGGGGTTGGTGGAGGAGCCGATGACGTTGGGGACGCCGGCCATCTTAAGGACGTTGGGGACGTGCCCGCCGCCGCAGCCCTCGATGTGGAAGGCGTGGATGGTGCGGCCTTCGAGGACGGCGAGGGTGTCCTCCACCGACAGGCACTCGTTGAGGCCGTCGCTGTGCAGGGCGACCTGGACATCGTGTTCCTCGGCGACACGCAGCGCGGTGTCCAGGGCACGGGTGTGCGCGCCCATGTCCTCGTGCACCTTGAAACCGCAGGCGCCGCCCTCGGCCAGCGCCTCGACCAGCGGCGCGTCGCCGGAGGACGAACCGCGGCCCAGGAAGCCGATGTTGACGGGCCAGGCGTCGAAGGCGCTGAAGGCATGGCCCAGCGCCCAGGGGGAGTTGACGCCGACGCCCCACACCGGGCCGAATTCCTGGCCGATGATCGTGGTCACGCCGGAGGCGAGGGAGGCCTCCATGACACGGGGCGAGAGCAGGTGGACGTGGGTGTCGACGGCGCCCGCGGTGGCGATCATGCCTTCGCCGGAGACGATCGAGGTGCCGGTGCCGACGACGACGTCGACGCCGTCGAGGGTGTCGGGGTTGCCGGCCCGCCCTATGGCGTGGATGCGGCCCTCGCGGATACCGATGGACACCTTGCGGATGCCCTGGACGGCGTCGATGACCAGGACGTTGCTGATCACGACGTCGCAGGTCTCGCGGACGGCCGCGGCCTTGAGGTGCAGTCCGTCGCGGGCGGTCTTGCCGAAGCCGGCCAGGAATTCGTCGCCGGGCTTCTGGGCGTCGGACTCGACGCGGACGACCAGGCCCGAGTCGCCGAGGACGACGCGGTCGCCGGCCCGCGGGCCGTGTACCGACGCGTAGTCGTGGGGGTCGATGCTCCCGGTCATGCCTGCTCCTCCGCTCCCAGGTAGCCGCAGGCGGCCGCCCGCCGCAGCGCTTCCGTCTTTGCGCCCGGTGCGTCCAGCGGGCCGTCGACAAGACCGGCGAAGCCGATCGCGATCCGGTCGCCGCCGATCGGCACCAGACCGACCTCCGAGGAGCCGCCGGGGTCGAACCGCACCGATGAACCGGCGGGGACGCACAACCGCATGCCGTAGGCGGCACCGCGGTCGAACTCCAGCCGGGGGTTGGCCTCGAAGAAGTGGAAGTGCGAGGTGACGCTGACCGGCACCGTGGCGGTGTTGTGCACGGTGAGGCGGACATCGGGCTCGGGCGCGCGGTCGGCGGGGCCCGGGAGTACAGCGCCGGGGGCCGGTGCGCCGGGGCCGTCGGGGCCGGTGTCCGCGCCGTGGCCGCCGTCCGTCGCCGGCTGCTGGGCCGTCGCGCCGCCGCGGATCGGGTCGCTGACCACCGCGAGGCGGGAGCCGTCGTCGAAGACGGCCTCCACATGCACCTCGGTGACCACGTCCGCCACTCCGGGCAGCACATCGTCCGGGCCGAGCACATCGCGTGCCGCCTCGATGGCCTGAGCGAGGCGGCGCCCGTCCCGCGCCGCCTCGCAGACTGTGTCCGCGATGAGCGCGGTCGCCTCGGGCACGTTCAGCCGCAGCCCGCGGGAGCGGCGCGCCCGCGCCAGCTCGGCCGCGCCGAACAGCAGCAGCCGATCGCGTTCCGTCGGGGTCAACCGCATCCCGTCACACCTCCAGATCGATTGGGCAGATCGATACGGCAGATCGATTTGAGCGACACTCTAACCCGCAAAACGCATGACGGAAAGCATTGACGTGGCCCAGGGCTGTGAGTGACATTGAGTGCTGCTCTAATACTGCGGCGGACAGGCGGTCCGGTCGGGCGGCACTCACCGCGATCGGCCCGCAGCCGTCAGGCACCCACCGGCCGCACCAGGCGCGGAACCCGCCCACAGAGCCCCGCTCAGCCTCGCGAGCACCGCTCAGCACCCCGAGCACCGCTCACCATTCCGGAGCACCGCTCACCGAACGAACCACCGCTCGCCACGCACACACTGTTGTCCGGCCTCTCAGGGGAGCCCTCATGCCGATAGAACAACGCGGAGTCGACACCATCCCGGACGAGGAGCGCACCAGCGGTCCGCGCGACCTCATCTCGATCCTGCTGGGCTCGAACCTCGCCCTCGGTGTGGTGATCTTCGGCTGGCTCCCGGTCTCCTTCGGGCTCGGATTCTGGCCCTCGGTGACCTCGCTCGTGGCGGGCACCGCCGTCGGCACCCTGCTGACCGCCCCGCTCGCGCTGGTGTCGCTGCGCAGCGCGACCAACCTCTCCACCAGCAGCGGCGCCCACTTCGGCGTACGCGGCCGGCTCATCGGTTCGGTCATCGGCCTGCTGCTCTCGCTCGGCTACACCGCGCTCACGCTGTGGGTGGGCGGCGACGCCGTGGTGGGCTGCCTGCACCGCCTGATCGGGCTGCCGGCCGGCGGCCCGACCTACGCCCTGGTCTACGCCCTGCTGGCCGGTGCCACCGCCGTCGGCGCGGTCTACGGCTACCGGGTGCTGCTGCGGCTGAGCAAGGTGCTCGCCGTCGGCCTGACGATCCTGCTGGCCCTGGGCATCGTCGCGTACGCCGGTACCTTCACCACCGCCGCACCGCACGGGACGTCGTATCTGCTCGGCGGCTTCTGGCAGACCTGGCTGCTGGCCGCCGTGTCGGCCGGGCTCAGCGGCCCCATCGCCTTCATCACGCTGCTCGGCGACTACAGCCGCTACATCTCCCCCCGGCGGCACAGCTCCAAGAAGGTCTTCGGCGCCGCCTGTCTCGGCCTGGTGGTCGGCCTGCTGATCCCGCAGCTGTTCGGCACCTTCACCGCACTCGCCGTCGGCGCGGGCGGTGACTACGCGGGCCCGCTGGTGGCCGGCGCGCCCTTCTGGTACCTCGCGCTGCTGCTGCTCAACGCCTCCGCCGGTTCCGTGGGCAACGCCGGGCTGATGCTCTACAGCATGGGCCTCGACCTCGACGCGATCCTGCCGCGCGCGACCCGTACCCAGGCCACGTACGTCGTCGCCGCGGTCTCGACCGTGCTGGTCTTCGGCGGCCACTTCCTGTGGGCGGCGCAGGACGCGATGACGTCGTTCGTGCTGCTGATGACCGCCGTGGGCACGCCCTGGGCGGTCATCACGGTGATCGGCTTCGTGCGCTGCCGCGGCCGGTACGACGCGGACGCGCTGCAGGTCTACAACCGCGGTACCCGGGGCGGCGTGTACTGGTACCGGGCGGGCTGGAACGCCCACGCGGCGCTCGCGTGGGCCCTCGGCTCCGCGGTGGGCCTGATGGGCGTCGACACGCCCTTCTACCAGGGGCCGCTGCTCCCGCTCACCGGCGGTATCGACGTCAGCTTCCTGCTCGCGGCGGCGGTGGCGGGCCTGGCGTACCTGGCCCTGGGCGCCCGCGACCCGCGTCCCGTCACTGCCGTGCGCCCCGCCGCGCCGGCGTCCGCGCCCTCCTGTGCGGAGACGCCCACGACGCCCACGACGGCCCCGGCCGGGCCGCCCGCGGAGGCCGCGGCGGAGGCCGGCTGAGCGGGCCCGGACACGGCGGAGGCCGCCCCCCGACGCGATGTCGGGGGCGGCCTCGGCCGTGTCGGGGGTGACGCCGGGGGCTCAGCCCAGCGGGTGCATCCAGCCGTGCGCGTCCTCGGCGACACCGCGCTGGATGTCGAGGAGCGCCTCGCGCAGCTTCAGCGTGACCTTGCCGGGCTCGCCGCCGGACTGGGTCCACTCGCCGCCCGCGCTCTTGACCGTGCCGACCGGGGTGATCACGGCTGCCGTGCCGCAGGCGAAGACCTCGGTGAGGGTGCCGTTCGCCGCGTCGGTCCTCCACTGCTCGATGGAGACGCGGGCCTCCTGGGACTCGTAGCCCAGGTCCCGGGCGACGGAGAGCAGGGAGTCACGGGTGACGCCGGCCAGGAGGGAGCCGGTCAGCGTGGGAGTGACGATCTTGTCGCCGTACACGAAGTACAGGTTCATGCCGCCGAGCTCCTCGACCCACTTGTGCTCCACGGCGTCGAGGTAGGCGACCTGGTCGCAGCCCTGCGCCGCGGCCTCGGCCTGCGCGAGCAGCGACGCGGCGTAGTTGCCGCCGGTCTTGGCGTCGCCCATGCCGCCGGGGACGGCGCGCACCCGGTCCTGCGACAGCCAGATGGAGACCGGCTTGACGCCACCGGCGAAGTAGGCGCCGGCGGGCGAGGCGATGACCACGAAGAGGTACTCGTTGGCGGGCTTCACGCCCAGGCCGACCTCCGTCGCGATCATGAAGGGGCGCAGGTAGAGGGACTCCTCGCCGCCGTGCGCGGGCACCCAGTCCTTGTCCTGCTGGACCAGCACATCGCATGCCTCGATGAAGGTCTCGACGGGCAGCTCCGGCATGGCCAGCCGGCGGGCGGAGGACTGGAAGCGCCGGGCGTTGGCGTCGGGACGGAAGGAGGCCACCGAGCCGTCCGGCTGGCGGTAGGCCTTGAGGCCCTCGAAGATCTCCTGGGCGTAGTGCAGGACGTTGGTCGCCGGGTCGAGGGAGAGCGGCCCGTACGGCACGAGCTGGCCGTCGTGCCAGCCGCGGCCTTCCGTCCACTTGATCGTCACCATGTGGTCGGTGAAGTAGCGGCCGAAGCCGGGCCCGGCCAGGATCTGCTCCCGCTCCGCGTCGGAGAGCGGGTGCGAGGAGGGCTTGAGCTCGATCGTGGGCGTCGTCATGAATCGTGTCCTTCACTGCGTGTTCCGTGTGCCGCGCGTCACCGGCCCAGTCCTCCGGCAGGAGGGCTGGGGGCCCGAGGGGCCTCCCCCGGGTTTGCGGCACCGGTGCCGGTTTGTCGGCCGCGCTCACGACGTCTCGCGACGTACGGACGTTACTGGGACGTCCGAGCTTCCTCGCGGACGGCGGCCCACGTCCGATTATCGCTCGTGAGGATCCGCTGTCGGAAACGTGTGCGCGTTCCGGGTCTGATGGTCGCACCTCGCCGGGCGCAGTTACAGCTGTGGCGGGTGTGAGAAGCGCACAGCGCCGGGCCTGTGTGCGGCCCGGCGCTGTGCGTTACTGCGGGGGGGCTGCCGCCCCGAGGGCGTCAGCCCGCTACGCGTGCGGCGAGCACGTCGCCGATCTCGTCCGTGCTGCGCGGGGAGCCGTCCCGGGCCTCCAGGTCGGCCGCGACGGCCTCCTCGATGCGGGCGGCCTGCGCCTCGAAGCCGAGGTGGCGCAGCAGCAGCGCGACGGAGAGGATCGTCGCCGTCGGGTCGGCCTTGCCGGTGCCCGCGATGTCCGGGGCGGAGCCGTGCACCGGCTCGAACATCGAGGGGAACTCGCCGGTGGGGTTGATGTTCCCGGAGGCGGCGAGGCCGATGCCGCCGGTGACGGCCGCGGCGAGGTCGGTGAGGATGTCGCCGAAGAGGTTGTCGGTGACGATGACGTCGAACCGCTCGGGCTGGGTGACGAAGAAGATCGTCGCGGCGTCGACGTGCAGGTAGTCGGTGGTGACCTCGGGGTACTCCTGGCCGACCTTGTCGAAGATGTTCTTCCACATGTGGCCGGCGTAGACGAGGACGTTGTTCTTGTGGACCAGCGTCAGCTTCTTGCGGGGGCGGGAGTTGGCCCGCTCGTACGCGTCCCGGACCACACGCTCGACGCCGTAGGCGGTGTTGAGGCTGACCTCGGTGGCGACCTCGGCCGGGGTGCCGGTGCGCAGGCTGCCGCCGTTGCCGGTGTAGGGGCCTTCGGTGCCCTCGCGGACCACGACGAAGTCGATGTCGGGGCGCCCGGCGAGCGGGGTGGTGGTGTTCGGGAAGAGCTTCGACGGTCGCAGGTTCACGAAGTGGTCGAAGGCGAAGCGGAGCTTGAGCAGCAGGCCGCGCTCCAGGACGCCGGAGGGTACGGACGGGTCGCCGATGGCGCCGAGCAGGATCGCGTCGTGCTGCTTGAGCGACTCCAGCTCCTCGTCCGGGAGGGTCTCGCCACTCGCGTGCCATCGCTTGGCACCAAGGTCGTACTCCTTGGTTTCCAGCTTGACGTCCTGCGGGAGGACCGCGGTCAGGACCTTGAGGCCCTGGGCCACGACCTCCTGGCCGATACCGTCACCGGGGATCACTGCGAGGCGAATGCTGCGAGTCATGGCTTGGACCCTACTCTTCGTCCCATCAGCTGACACGTAACGTCCGGCATACGGACACGTGGGGAGTCGGTCAACTCCCGTTCACCCTGCGGACCGCACCAGGTCGGCTCGCGCTGCCACATTCGAGCCATGACTGGAAACCTCCGGGGGGAGCACCCCCTGCCCTCGCACACCCCGCGCGTCGGGATACCGGAGCAGCTCGCGTCCCGGATGACCATGCCCGAGCAGCACGAGTACCTCCGTACCAAGCTCACCCGGCGGGGCCTGCTGCGCACGTCGGCGGCCACCGCGGGGGTGGTGGCGGGCTCCGGTCTGCTGGCGGGTTCGGCGCACGCCTCGCCCACCCTGTTGGCGTCGCACGCCTCCGCCGCCGTCAACGGCTCGCTGGTCGCGCCCTTCGGCCGGCATCTGGCCTTCGGCGCCGATCCGAAGCGGGAGATGCGCATCGGCTGGCAGGTGCCGTTCGCGGTCCGGCGGCCGTATCTGCGGGTGGGGCTCAAGCCGTGGGACCTGGGGCGCAAGATCGAGGCGGAGGTGCGTGATCTGCACACCCCGTCGCTCTCGGCGAAGCTGCCGGCCGTGCAGCAGTACTACCTGCACGCCGCGCTCGACGGCCTGCGGCCCGGCACGACGTATTACTACGGCGTCGGGCACGACGGCTTCGACCCGGCCGATCCGCGGCACTTCTCGACGGTCGGCACCTTCCGGACGGCCCCGGCGCGGGCCGAGAAGTTCGTCTTCACGGCCTTCGGCGACCAGGGGGTGAGCTACCACGCGCTCGCCAACGACCAGCTGATCCTGGGCCAGAACCCGTCGTTCCACCTGCACGCCGGCGACATCTGCTACGCCGACCCGGACGGGCAGGGCTCCGAGGACGACACCTACGACGCGCGGGTGTGGGATCAGTTCCTGGCCCAGACCGAGTCGGTCGCCAAATCCGTGCCGTGGATGGTGACGACCGGCAACCACGACATGGAGGCCTGGTACTCCCCCAACGGCTACGGCGGCCAGAACGCCCGCTGGACGCTGCCCGGCAACGGCCCGGACGCCCGGCACGCCCCCGGCGTGTACTCCTTCACCTACGGGAACACCGCGGTCGTCGCACTGGACGCCAATGACGTCTCGTACGAGATCCCGGCCAACCAGGGCTACACCGGCGGCCGGCAGACCCGCTGGCTGGATCGCCGCCTGGGCGAGCTGCGGGCCGCCGCGGACATCGACTTCATCGTGGTCTTCTTCCACCACTGCGCGTTCTCCACCACGAACTCGCACGCCTCGGACGGCGGGGTGCGGGACGCCTGGCTGCCGCTGTTCGACAAGCACCGGGTGGACCTGGTCATCAACGGCCACAACCACGTCTACGAGCGGACCGACGCGCTCAAGGGCGGCCGGGTCACCAAGAAGGTCCCGATCGGCGAGCACGTCGACGCCGCCCGCGAGGGCATCGTGTACGTCACGGCGGGCGGCGCGGGCCGTGCGCTGTACGACTTCCCGGTGCCGGACAGCTACGAGGGCCATGTGAAGGACCTCGACGAGGTGCCGACGTACCACTGGACCAAGGACCGGACGAAGGCGACGGAGAAGGCCGAGTGGTCGCGGGTGCGCTACACCGGCTTCTCGTTCCTCGCCGTCGAGGTCGAGCCGGGGCACCGGCCCAGGATGAAGGTCACCGCGCTCGCCGAATCGGGCGAGCGCATCGACCACTTCGAGGTGACCCGCCCGCCGGGGCGCACCTGAGCGCGGTTCAGCCGTTGGGGAGGATCACGGCCCGGCCGTTGATCTTCCCCGCGTGCAGCCGCTCGTAGACCAGCGGCGCCTCGTCGATCCCGTAGGTCTCGACGTGCACCGCGACCGACCCGGCCCGCGCCAGCGCCAGCACCTCGGACAGTTCGGACCGGCTGCCCCAGTAGGGCGACGAGACCGAGACCTCGTACGCCGGCGAGCCGAAGCCCACCGGGAGGGTGCCGCCGCCGATGCCGACGAGGGTGACATCGGCCTCGACGGCGGCCACCGCACCGGCCGTGGCGACGGTCGGCGGGGCGCCGACGAAGTCCAGTACCAGCTCCGCGCCCACTCCGCCGGTCAGCTCCCGGACGGTGGCGGCCGCCCGCGCGTCGGAGAGCACCGCCTCGTGCGCGCCGACCGCGCGGGCCAGCGCCAGCTTCTCCTCGGTCACGTCCAGCGCGATGACGCGGGCGGTGGTCATGGCACGCAGCAGCTGGATCGCCACATGCCCCAGCCCGCCGGTCCCGATGACGACCGCCGTGGCACCCGGGACCAGCTTGGGCAGCGAGCGCTTGATCGCGTGATAAGGCGTCAGGCCGGCATCGGTCAGCGGCACCGCGGCGACCGGGTCGAGCCCGTCGAGCGGCACCAGATGCCGGGGGTCGTCGACGATCATGTACTGCGCCATCGCCCCCGGGGCGCCCAGGCCGGGCGGGAAGATGCCCAGTCCGGCGGCGCGCAGACAGTAATTCTCCTTTCCCTGCGCACACTTGGCGCAGGAGCCGCAGCCCCACGGCCCGTAGACGGCCACCTCGTCGCCGACCGCGAATCCGCTCACCCCCGCGCCGAGTGCCGCGACCGCGCCGACGCCTTCGTGGCCGAGGGTCAGCGGCAGCGGGAAGCGCAGCGCCTCGGCCGGCATGCTCATCACGGCGATGTCGGAGTGGCACACCCCGGCCGCCGTCATCCTCAACAGCACCTGTCCCGGCCCGACTTCGGGATCGGGAACGGTGACGACCTGCGGCGCGGCGCCGATTTCGCGGTACTGGACTGCCTTCATGGCGGTGCTCTTCTCTCGATACCCCGAGGTGTGGTGGTGGGCGACCGGCCCTTCGTGACGGGTGGAGGGTCCGGTGCGGGTCGGCGGGCGGTGGCGCGTCGGCGCTCAGCTCCCCTGCTGCGGGAGTGCGCCGGTCAGAGCCGCGAAGGCCTGTTCGGCCAAACGGGGCAGGGCGGCGGCCTCGCCGCCCCGCACCCAGGCGTGCTGCGCGGCGACCAGCGCGCCGGCGCCCGCCCCGACCAGGACGGCGGGGCGCAGATCGGCGGCCGGGTCGACGCCCAGCCGGGCCGCGAGAATGTCCACCGAGTCGTCCTGTGCGGCGACGCGGGCGTGCTGGAGTGCGGCGTAGAGCGTCGGCTCGCGCTCGGCGAGGGTCAGCAGCTCCAGGACGCGCGGGCGGCGGTGCCAGGCGGGCTCGTCCTCGTCGGCGAGCCAGGTCAGCACGGCGGCGCGGTAGGCGGCGAGCGGCGCCTCATCGGCCGGGCGGGCGCGCAGCGCGTCGTTGATGCGCGCGGTGTCGGCGCGCAGGCAGTCGGCGACCGCGTCTTCCTTGCCGGTGAAGTACCGGCTGAAGGTCCGGCGGGCCACGTCGGCGCGCTCGGCGATGCCCTCGACGGTGACCTCGCGCAGCCCGCGGTCGAGCACCAGCTCGCACGCGGCCTGTGCCAGCGCCTCACGGGTCCGGCGCGACCCGCGGGCCCGGCGGTCGCGCCGCGGGTGCCCGGGATCGGGGCCGGTTCCTTCCACGCTCATACTTGCACCATACACCCATCGTGTCCCGGCGGGACATCCGTCCCGTCGGGACACGATGAGCCATGAACACGGAACCAGGGATCGAGGTGCCTTGAAGCAACGGCGCCAGGAATCGAGGTATCAGGGATCGAGTGCCAGGGGCAGGCTCAGTGCCCGGTCTCGCCGCCGTTGTCGCGACGGTCGAGCGCCCGCTGGAGGGCGGCAGCGGCTGCCCTGCGGTCGGCTTCGTTGGTGGTGCGGGCGGTGTGACGGGTCCTGCGGACGGCAGTCTCGGCCATGATTCACGTCTCCAATGCCAGAGCCCCGAGAAATGGGATGCGTCGATCCAGAAACGGCCGGAAGGAGCGGGGGCCTCGGCGCGGCAGGGGTCACCTGCGCTCGCGCACCGGGCCGCATCCGCCTTCGCTCGATGGAGCGATACGTTCGGCTCCTACAAAGCTAGGACAGCTCGGCCGTGATGTCTGCACAATTACTTGGGCTTCCTACTATCTGAGACGGATCCCGCGATCCGGCCCGCTCCGAGCCGCCCCAAAGGCCGCGATCGGCCCCGCTCGGCGCACAGGTACTCACCCCGGCGCCGCCCCCCTTTTGAGTACGTCCCGTGAGTACGAGCGCCGAGCCGCATCCCGCGGCCCCCGGCAAGAGTGGCCCCCATGAACGGCCTCTATGCACTCAAGCCCTGGTACGCCGCCCGGCTCGGCGGCATCCGCGGCGCGCTGGTACGCCGGAACGTCTCGCCGGACGCGCTGACCGCCGCCGGTGTGCTGTCCGCCGCCGGTGCTGCCGCCGCGCTCGCCTGGCTGCCCGCGCCGCTCGCGGCTCTCCCGGTCGCGGCACTCCTCGCCGCCCGGCTGGCGTGCGCCAACCTCGACGGTGCGCTGGCCCGGGACACCGGCCGCTGCACCCGGCGCGGGTCGGTGCTCAACGAACTCGGCGACCGGGCGGCCGACCTTCTGGTGGTCGCCGGATTCCTGACCCTGGCTCCGCCGTCGCTGGTGGCCGTCGCCGCGCTCGCCGCGACGCTGCCGTCCTGGGTGGCCCTGGCCGGCGCCGCGGCCGGAGCGCCGCGCCGCAACGGCGGCCCGGTCGGCAAGACCGAGCGCTGCCTGCTGGCGGTGGTGGCCGCGGCGACCGGCTGGGCGGTACCCGTACTGATCGTGCTCGCGGCCGGATCCGCCCTGACGGCGGCGCTCCGACTGGTCTGGCTGTGGCGGGAGTTGGCCGACGGGGCCGGCGACGCGCCGGGCAACGTGACGGACGAGGTGGCGGCCCGATGAGCGCGCTGGTGGGCCTTCTGGGCGCGCCGGGCGCCACCGGAGCGCTGCTCACCGGCGGCGAGGCCGTCGGCCGGGTCGCGCCGGTGGTCGGCGGGGTGCTGGGGCTGGGCGGCGTGGCCGTCGCGGCGCTGCCCGACCGGGTGCGGATGCGCCGCGAACTGCGCCGCCGCTGGCGCACCTGGGCGCTGGCCACCCCGGTGTTCCTGGGTTCGCTGTTCTTCGGTGAGGCCGGCGCTGCGGTCCTGGCGGCCGCCCTCGGGCTGATCGCCGTCAACGAATTCGCCCGGATGACGCCGGGCGGCGCGACCGAGCGCACCACGGGTGCGGCTGCCGGTGCCGAGCGCCATGTGCTCGCCGTGGCCGCCGTCGTCCTGCCGCTGCTGGCCTGGCTGCGGCCGCAGTGGCTGGATCTGCGGGTGGTCGCGGTGCTGCTGATCGCCGCCGCGCTGCCCGCATTGCTCTCCGGCGACCACCGGAGCGGCACCGCCCGTACCTCCCGCGCCCTCTTCGGCCTGCTCTGGATCCCCGTCGCCCTCACCGGCCTCGTTCTGCTCGGCGGCACCGCCGTCGCGGTGGGCGTGGCCGTCGCGTTGGGCGATGTGGGGGCCTGGTGCGGCGGTACGGCGCTGGGGCGGCGCGGTGCCCTCGCCCGGCCGCTGTCGCCGCTCTCCCCGAACAAAACCTGGGCGGGGGTGCTGGGTTCGGCCGTCGCCACGGCCGGTGCGCTGCTGGCCGTCGGCGCGTTCAGCCCCCTGCTGTGGGTCGCGGTGCTGGCCGGCTGCGTCCTCGGTGACCTGCTGGAATCCATGGTCAAGCGGGAGGCGGGGGTGAAGGACGCCGGCAGCTGGCTGCCCGGCTTCGGCGGGCTCCTGGACCGTATCGACTCGCTGCTGGTGGCGCTGCTGCTGGCGATGGTGGTGACCCTGTGACGACCGTGCCGCAACCCCGCACCCCGGCCCCTGCCGGCCTGCTCTCCCCCACCGGCCCCCGGCCCACCGCCCTGGAGGACGGTACGGGCCGACGCGGCCGTACCCGCCGCCGTGCCCTCGCCACCCGCCGCCCCGCACACCCCGGCCGCCGTGCACGCACCCGCACCCGGGCCCGCCGCACCCTGCCCCACCCCTTCCCCGGGACGCACCGGGCCGACCGGGCCGACCGGGCCGACCGGCGCAGCCGAAACCGCCGCTACGGCCCGTTCACCCGGCCCCGCGGCCACCGCCGCCACGGCCGGGCGCCCGGATACCCCGCCGCACCGCTGCTCCCCCAACTCCCCCAACTCCCCCGCACGGAACTCCCCTCCGCCACCGCGGCCTGGCTGCGCCGCGCCCTGTGGTCCGTCGTCCTCACCCTCACCGGTGGCGTCACCCACCGGGGCAGGCTCCCCCGCGGCGGCTGTGTCGTCGTCGCCAACCACTCCTCGCACGCCGACACGGCGGCCCTGCTCGCCGCCCTCGACTCCCGGCACGCGCCCCTCATCGGCGCCGCCGCGGACTACTGGTTCGCGACCCCCTGGCGCCGCCGCGTCTGCCGCCACCTCGCCGCCGGCTTCCCCGTGCGGCGCACCGGCGGCGGCCTCGACGACCTGCTCGGTATGGCCGACGCGCTGCGCGCCGGCCGGGCCGTGGTCCTCTTCCCGGAGGGCACCCGGGGGCGCGACGGCGCGGTCGGCGACTTCCGGCGCGGTGCGCTGCTGCTGGCCGAGCGCGCGGGCGTCCCCGTCGTCCCGGTGGGCCTGGCCGGCACCGACCGGCTGCTGCCCAAGCACGGCAGGCTCCGCCGCACCCTCGTCCGGGTGCACATCGGCGCGCCGCTGTACGGCGCCGTCCCCCCGGCCGCCGCCCGCGACGCCGTCCAGGAGCTGACCGACCGCGCGGCCGGCGCCCCGCTCCCCGACTCCCGGCTGCGGCGCCGCGTCGCGGCCGTGGCCGCCTCCCGCTGGGGGCTGCCGCTCGCCTTCGCCTGGGCCTTCGCCGAGGCGTTGAGCTGGCCGCTGATGCCGGAGCTGTTCCTCGCCGTGGCGTGCGTGGCCGCGCCCCGCGCCGGCCTGCGACTGTCCCTGACGGCCCTGGCGGGAAGCCTGGCCGGTGGCCTTCTGTCACTCCAACTGGCCGCTTCGGGCGCCCACTTGCCGGCCCCGCTCACCACGGACCGGATGCGCGCGGAGGTCTCCCGGCAGCTGACCGACGAGGGCGCCGCCGCCGTACGCCACCAGCCGTGGGACGGCATCCCGTTCAAGGTCTACGCCGCCGGGGCGGGCCGCGCGGGCGTCCCCGCCGCCGACTGGCTCCTCACCTCCGCCCGCGCCCGCGGCACCCGCACCCTCACCGTCGGCCTCGCCTTCGCTGCCCTGGGCGCCGCGGCCCGGCCCTGGCGCCGCCGCTATCCGGCGTATGCCGCGCTGCTGGGCGGCGGCTTCACGCTGGGCCTGGGCATGATCGTCAACGGGTGGAGCGGATAGTCGTACGAAGTGGTGAATCATGGCGGCTCCGCAGCTGGGTGAGGGTGCCCCTGCCTGGCTTGGCGGCGTCGCTTGTGCCACGAGGCCGAGCCCGCCCACATTTGAGGAGGAGGTGCTGCACCCTGACCGCTCTCGCACACGAGAAGCCCGAGGCCACAATGTCCGGACACGATCTTGACGAGGTCCCGTGGCAGGCATGGAAAGCCATGGAACTCCCCGAGGGCTTCCACGCCGAGATCATCGAGGGGTCCATCGAGGTGTCACCCACAGGTCGTTGCACGCACGGTCTGGTCATCAACCGGCTACGGGACAAGCTGGTCGTCCACCTGGCGCAGAGCGATGCGGCCGCGCGCCAGGACATGAACATCATCCACGGCCGCAAAGTAGGGATTCCTGACCTTTTCCTCGTCCCCGAGGATACCGAGGAGCACATCACCGACGACGGCCTGGGCATCAAGGCGTCTGCCGTGCATCTCGTGGTCGAGGTGGCCTCCCCCGGCCGCGACTGCCCCCAGCGCGACCGCGTCCGCAAGGTCCGCGCATACGCCCGTGCCGGTATCCCCGTGTACGTGATCATCGACGACTACGACAGCCACGGCCATGGCACCGTGCTCACCTCTCCCTCCCCTGGCGAAGGGGCCTACGCGGACTCCACCCGCAGGCCGTACGGCACGGACGTGATCATTTCCGAAGGCCCCGCCAAGGGTTTCGTGATCGGCGAGTCCGTCACCGGCCCCTCCCGGTCCGGCAGCTGACACCACGGCGGCGGGCCCGGCCCCCCCCCCCCGGGGGGGGGGCGCCCCCCCGGGGGCCCCGGGGCGCCCCCCCCGGGGGGGGGGGGGGGGGGCGGGGGGGGGGGCCCCG
>NZ_JBIWNU010000001.1:224208-341378 GCF_044767385.1 Streptomyces sp. NPDC101393
CCCGCGGCGCCCGCGCGCCTCCTTTGCTGTTTGGCGGTGGTGGGGGGGGGGGGCGGGGGGGCGGGGGGCGGCCCCCCCCGCGGGCCGGCGCCCCCCCCCCCCCCCCCCCCCCCCCCCCCCCCCCCCCCGCCGTCGTCCGCGCGGGCCTCAGCCCATGTGCGGGTAGCGGTAGTCCGTCGGCGGGACCAGGGTCTCCTTGATGGAGCGGGTGGAGGTCCAGCGCATCAGGTTCTGCTTGGCACCGGCCTTGTCGTTGGTGCCGGAGGCGCGGCCGCCTCCGAAGGGCTGCTGGCCGACGACGGCGCCGGTGGGCTTGTCGTTGATGTAGAAGTTGCCGGCCGCGAAGCGCAGCTTCTCGCAGGTGCGGGCGGCGGCGGCGCGGTCCTGGGCGATGACGCAGCCGGTCAGGCCGTAGGCCGACGCGGACTCCATCTGCTCCAGCATCGCGTCGTACTCGGCGTCCTCGTAGACGTACACGCCGAGGATCGGGCCGAAGTACTCGTCCTTGAAGATCTCGTTCTCCGGGTCGGTGGAGACCAGGACCGTCGGGCGGACGAAGTAGCCCTCGCTGTCGTCGTACGTGCCGCCGGCGACGACCTCGACGGTCGGGTCGGCCTTGGCGCGGTCGATCGCCGCCTTGTTCTTGGCGAAGGAGCGCTCGTCGATGACGGCGGACATGAAGTTCGTGAGGTCGCTGACGTCACCCATGGAGAGGGAGTCGACCTCGGCGGCGAACTCTTCCTTGAGACCGGCGTTCCAGAGGGAGGCCGGGACGTACGCGCGGGAGGCCGCGGAGCACTTCTGGCCCTGGAATTCGAAGGCGCCACGGGTCATGGCGGTCTTCAGCACGGCGCGGTCGGCCGAGGGGTGGCCGACGATGAAGTCCTTGCCGCCGGTCTCGCCGACGAGACGCGGGTAGGTCTTGTACTTCTCGATGTTGGTGCCGACCGTCTTCCAGAGGTACTGGAAGGTCTTGGTGGAACCGGTGAAGTGGATGCCCGCCAGGTCGGGGTGGTTCAGGGCCACCTCCGAGACGTCCTTGCCGTCGCCGGTGACGAGGTTGATGACGCCCTTGGGCAGCCCGGCCTCCTCCAGCACCTGCATGAGCAGGACGGCGGCGAGGGTCTGGGTCGGGGACGGCTTCCAGACGACGACGTTGCCCATGAGAGCGGGCGCGGTCGGGAGGTTGCCGGCGATCGCGGTGAAGTTGAAGGGCGTGATCGCATAGACGAAGCCCTCAAGGGGGCGGTGGTCCGAGCGGTTCCAGACGCCGGGGGAGTTCACCGGGGGCTGCTCGGCAAGGATCTGGCGCGCGAAGTGCACATTGAAGCGCCAGAAGTCGATCAGCTCACAGGGAGTGTCGATCTCGGCCTGCTGCGCGGTCTTGGACTGTCCGAGCATGGTGGCCGCGGCCAGCGTCTCGCGCCAGGGGCCGGAGAGCAGGTCGGCGGCCTTGAGGATGATCGCGGCGCGGTCGTCGAAGGCCATCTCGCGCCAGGCGGGAGCGGCGGCCAGCGCGGCGTCGACCGCCTCCTGGGCGTCGGTCACCGTGGCGTTGGCGTACGTGCCGAGCTTGGCCGCGTGGTTGTGGGGCTGCACGACGTCGAAGCGCTCGCCACCGCCCAGCCGACGCTCGCCACCAATGGTCATCGGCAGCTCGATCGGGTTGCCGGCCAGCTCCTTGAGCTTGGCCTCCAGACGGGAACGCTCCGGGGTGCCGGGGGCGTAGGTGTGGACCGGCTCGTTAACCGGCACGGGGACCTGGGTCACAGCGTCCATAGCGGCCGTGTCTCCTTCGAATTCGATCGATCGTCGGTTGTCGTGTGCGGTCAGCCGCGGCTGGCGAGCGACCGCAGGAAGAACGCGAGGTTGGCGGGGCGCTCGGCGAGCCGCCGCATGAAGTACCCGTACCAGTCTGTCCCATACGGGACGTACACCCGCATACGGTGCCCCTCGGCCACCAGCCGCTCCTGCTCGGCCTCCCGGATGCCGTACAGCATCTGGAACTCGAACTCGGCGGGCTTGCGGCCGTTGCGGTGCGCCAGCTCCTGGCCGATGGCCACCATCCGCGGGTCGTGGGACCCGATCATGGGGTAGCCCTGCCCGGCCATCAGGATCTTCAGGCAGCGCACATAGGCCTTGTCGACCTCCCGCTTGTCCTGGTAGGCGACGGTCGCGGGCTCGTTGTACGCGCCCTTGACCAGCCGCACCCTGGAGCCTTCCCCGGCGAGGGCCCGGCAGTCGTCCTCCGTACGGAAGAGGTAGGACTGCAGCACCGCGCCGGTCTGCGGGAAGCGGGCACGCAGCTCGGCGAGGATCGCGAGGGTGGAATCGACCGCGGTGTGGTCCTCCATGTCGAGGGTCACGGTCGTGCCGGCCTCGGCCGCGGCCTCGACCACCGGGGTGACGTTCTTCAGCGCCAGCTCGTGGCCGCCGGGCAGCGCCTGCCCGAAGGCGGAGAGCTTGACGGACATCTCGGCCCGCTCGCCGAAGCCCTGGGCCCGCAGCCCCTCGGCCAGCTGGAGGTAGGCGTCGCGGTTGCGCAGCGCCTCGGCCGGGTCGGTGATGTCCTCGCCGAGGTGGTCGAGGGTGACCTCCATGCCGCGTGCGGCCAGCGACCGTACGGCGGTCATGGACTCGTCGAGCCGCTCGCCGGCCACGAAACGGTCCACCACGGGGCGGGTGACCGGAGCGGCCGCGACAAGGCGGCGGATGCTGTCGCTGCGCGCGGCGGCGAGGAGCACGGGACCCAGCATGGGCACCTCCACGATTCAGGATGACGAATGCCGGGCGGGCGCCGGGGGCGGGCGCAACGGCAAGGTGAGCCACCTGAAACTTAAGGATCTCGCCATCTTCCTGCCATCGACAGCTGTCACGCCTTCGTGGCCGGGATCTCAGACAGATGTATGAGAATGAGGGAGAGTGGCGGAAGTGAAGTGACGGCAGCCGCGTGAGTGACGCCCGTGACACAGGTGTCAGCCGTGGTGCGAGAGGGAGAGGGGCCCGAGCACGCGATGCGGGGCGACTACCAACAGCTCGTGGACGAGATCTCGGCGGCGCTCGGCGCGCCGGCCACCCTGGAGGACCGGGATTTCGGGCTGATCGCGTTCGGGGCGCACGAGGGTGACGACGACGAGGTCATGGACCCGGTACGCACCCGGTCGATCCTGCAGCGGCGGTCGTCGGCGGCGGTACGCGCCTGGTTCGAGGCGTTCGGGATCGCCCGCGCCAAGACGGCACTGCGCATTCCGCCGGACCCCGCGGCCGGTGTCTTCAAGGGCCGGATCTGTCTGCCCGTACGCCATGGCGGCATCGTGCACGGCTACGTCTGGCTGCTGGACGACGGGCACCTGACGCACCTGGCGCTGGGCGGCCAGGGCACGGAGCCCGACCCCCGGATCGCGCAGGCGATGGAGACCGCCGCCCGGATCGGCGCGCAGCTGGCGGACGAGGCCCGCGCCGGTTCCGAACTCGGCGACCTGCTACGGGAGTTGCTGCTCGCCGGACGGGCCGGCCGGCCGCCGGCCGCGGCCGCGCTCGGCGACGCGCTGCGGGAGGGCCTGCGCTTCACCCCGGGCTCGCCGCTCACCGTGGTCGCGGTGCTGCCCTGGGACATCACCGACACCGACGCCGCGCCGCTGCCGAATCTGCCCGGCCTGCTCGCGGCCTGCGCCCTGCCGGCCGGCGGCGGCCTCCCCGACGACGCGCCGGACGCGGCGGCAGGGGCCGGCCCCGGGCGCGACGGCCGTACCGGTGGCGGGGCCGGCGCGGAGGGCTCAAGCGGCACCTCGTATCCGCCGGAGCCCGCGCCCGCGCTGGCCGCGCTGGTGCGGCTGCGGTCGCCCGGTTCGCTCGCCCCCGCCCATACGGTCGCCGAGCAACTGTTGCGCTCCCCGCGCGCCGGCGCCGTACCGGCCGCCGCCGGGACCCGCCCGCCGCGCACCGCGTCGCGTTCCGGCGGCGGGGCCACCGGATCCGCCCCGCCCCGCCCCGGCGCCGCCGGAATCGGCAGCGCCACGGGCGAGTTGGCCGGGCTGCCGGACAGCTGGCAGGAGGCCCTGGACACCGCACGCGCGGCCCGTGCCGAGCCGCGGCTGGGCACCGTCGCCCAGTGGGACACGATCGGCTCCTACCGCCTGCTGACCGCGCTGCCGGACACCGAACCCGACGCGGCGCTCGCCCCGTTGCTGGCGCCCGCGCACGCCGAACTCGCCCGTACCGCCGAGACGTTCCTCGACTGCGCCGGCCAGGCGGGCCGCACCGCACAGCTGCTGGGCATCCACCGCCAGACCCTCTACTACCGCCTGGGCCGGGTGGAGAAGCTGACCGGCCTCGACCTGAACGAGGGCGAGGACCGACTGCTGCTGCACATGGGATTGAAGGCCGCACGACTGTGAGACGGGCGGCGTCCGGCCATCCCGCCGAAGGACTCAGGTGAACGCGACGGCGGCCACCGGCACGGCCGGGTTCCCGAGGCGGCACACGGTCAGGGTGAAACCGTGATCCGGCGCCCGGCCGGCCGGTCCGCCGTCGCCCTGCCCGGTGTCCGCCCCGTACGTCCCGGGCGCTCCAGGTGGTCGCACCGCCCGGTGGACCAGGTGCCGTGCGCACCGCCCGGTGGACCAGGTGCCGTGCGCACCGCCCGGTGGACCAGGTGCCGTGCGGACCGTCCGTCGCTCCCCCAGGTGTGGGCCGAACTCCGCGGTGAGCCGGTCGGTGGGCACCTGGCGCCGCTCACCCGGCCGCACACCGCAGGGGACGGGCCCCGCCTGCCCTGCGGCGGGGCAGGATCCGCCGGTCGGGAACCGGCGTGCGGCCGGTCGGGAGCCGGTGTGCCGCCCGCCGTCACCGCACCTCCTCGCCCGCCCCCTTCTCGTGCCCCAGCACCTCGCCCGCCGTGACCCGGCGCAGCGCGGTGGCCAGGTCGCGGCCGGTGGGCATCGCGTCAGGGGAGATCAGGGACTGCACCATCAAGCCGGTGAGCAGGGCCTGGTAGAAGGGCCCGACGACGCGCGCCGCCTCGGGACCCACCTCGGTGTCGGGGACGCCTTCGAAGACCGCGACGAGCCCCTCGCCGCCCTGCGGATGCGCCTCACCGATGGCCTCGCGCAGTGCCGCGTCACGCGGCAGCAGACCCAGCACCTCAAGCTGGGCGGCGATGAACTGCGGCTCGGAGGCGATCTGTTGCAGGATCCGGTCCCAGGTGGCGGCGAAGCGGTCCAGTGGTTCGGCCTCGGCGACGGCCCGGTCACCGCCGTGGTCGACGCCCGCGCCCCACTCCTCGATGGAAGCGATGAGCGCCTTGCGCATCAGGGCGTCCTTGGAGCCGTAGTGGTATCCGATGGAGGCGAGGTTGGCGCCGGATGCGGCGACGATGTCGCGGGCGGTCGTGCGCGCGTACCCCTTCTCCAGCAGGCACTGCTTGGCGCCGGCCAGAAGATCTTCGCGGTGTCCCATGGGGCCAGACTAGCGCCGCGCCATACGCCCGTACCAGACGGATGTTTTAGACGTACGTGTAAACCAGAATCTCGGATCCCGGAATCCCGGATTCGCAGAACCGCAGAACCGCAGAATCACGGATGGCGCAGCGTCACGGCATGGCGCAGCCGCGCGGAGCGCGCAGAGGCGTACGTGTCACGCACGCCGCACGCCTACCCGCCGGCCCCTCGCCCGTCGGGCCCGGGAACCAAGGGGCCCGGCCCTCGCGCGAATGCGCCGGGAGGACCGGGCCGGCCGCGCCGGGACAGGGCGCTCGCAGCGGCCGGGCGGGGCGTGCGGCGGACGGCCCCTTCAGCCGGGCCCTCCGCCGCTCCCCCGGGTGGGACGCCGCACCCGGGTCACCGGCGCCGGTCCGGCCCCTGCCCCTTCTTCAGGTCGCCCTTGCCGGTGTGCAGTCCGTCGTCGAACTCCAGCTCCTCCTTGCGGATCTGGGTGTCGATCTCCTTCTGCTCGGTCACCCGCTCGGTCTCCAGCCGCACCCGCTCGACCGGCACGGTCTTCTTGCTGACCACCGCCTCTTCCTCGTGCAGGACGACCTCGACCTCACCCTCGCCGAGCTTCGGCGCGGTACGGCCCGTCATCCGCTCGTCCTCGGTGATCCGCTCGCGGACCATCCGCACTTCCTCGTGACTGACCGGGACAGTGCGGTGCACGTCCTCGGTGACCACGTGCTTGCGCAGATGGGCCCGGCCGCTCTCGTGCTCCTCGGTGCCGATCTGCATCCGCTCCTCGGAGAGGAGGATCTCCGGGTTCTGCTCCTTGGTCCGGGCGTCGTCCTCGTCCCGGCCGCGCGACATGGCCATCTTCCCGGCTCCGGCGCCCGCACCCGCCCCGGCCATCGGCCGGTCCGTGCGTTCCGTGCGCTCGGTGACCAGCTTGTTCCGCTCGCCCTCCGGCATACGGCCGGACTGTGTGGTGTCTCCCATTGCGCCTCCCTTGCCGCCGGCGCCGCTCGCCGCGAGGCCCGCCGCACCACCGGCGGCCGCGCCGCCGGCCATGGTCGTGCCGGTCGAGGTGACGGTGTCGGATCGTGTGGTGGTGTCGCCGGCGGTGGTTCCCGGACGGGTCAGCCCGTAGTGGCGGTAGAGCTGCGCCTCTTCGGACGGGTCGAGGTGTCCGTCGGCATCGATCCGGGGTGCTTCCTTGATCGTGTCCTTGGCGTGCGGAACGCGCAGTTCGTCGCCCGCCCGGCGCGCCCCGGCGAGCGGTACGAAGGTTTCCTTCATCCCGAACAGCCCGGTGCGCACGGTGATCCACTCGGGGGCGTTGGTGGCGTCGTCACGGTAGACCTGCTGGACCGAGCCCACCTTCGCGCCGTCCTCATCGACCACATTCATGCCTGTCAGGTCTTGAGGGGTGTCACCCAGGGGTGCATTCATGGCGTCTTTTCTCCTTCCGCACGCGCCGGCAGGGGCACGCGCAGTTCCCATTGCGCGCCGCGAAAACCCCCTGAGCGAGTCGGGAGACAGGCGCCGAGCGGGCTCCGGCGCCGCCATTAGGGTGATGGCGGGCTCCGTGCCCTCACCGGTCACTACGCCATTCGGGTGAATTGTTGACCGCTCACCCACTCCGCCGGGCGGCGCGACCGCCACCGCCACGAGCGCACGCAAACGGGCCCGGACCCCGCCGAAGCGGAGAACGGGCCCGTTGACCTGCGAAAACCGAAGAATCAGTCGCCGAGGTTCACGGCGCGCACAGAGGTCGCGCCGATCTCCTCGGCGATCTCGGTGAGCACGCTCGGCGGAATCGTGTCGTCGACGGTCAGCGCGACCAGCGCCTCGCCACCGACATCGGCGCGCGACACCTGCATGCCGCCGATGTTGATGCCCGCCTCGCCCAGGATCTTTCCGACGGTGCCGACGACACCGGGACGGTCGCTGTAGCGCAGGAACGCCATGTGGTCGGCGAGCGCCAGGTCGATGGAGTGCTCGCCCACCGCAACGATCTTCTGGGTGTTCTTGTGGCCGGAGAGCGTGCCGGAGATCGACACCTCGTCACCGCCCGCGAGCGTGCCGCGCACGGTTACGACGTTGCGGTGCTCGGGCGACTCGCTGCTGGTCGTCAGCCGCACCTCGACGCCGCGCTCCTGCGCGAACAGCGGGGCGTTGACGTAGGACACCGTCTCGTCCACGACATCCTCGAACACGCCCTTGAGCGCGGAGAGTTCGAGCACCTTGACGTCGTGCTGGGTGATCTCGCCGTAGACCTCGACGTCGAGCCGCAGCGCGACCTCGCCGGCCAGCGCCGTGAAGATCCGGCCGAGCCGCTCGGCCAGCGGCAGACCCGGCTTGACGTCCTCGGCGATGACGCCGCCCTGGACGTTGACCGCGTCCGGCACCAGCTCGCCGGCGAGCGCGAGGCGCACCGACCTGGCGACCGAGATACCGGCCTTCTCCTGCGCCTCACCCGTCGAGGCACCGAGGTGCGGGGTGGCGACGACCTGGTCGAACTCGAAGAGCGGCGAGTCGGTGCAGGGCTCGGAGGTGTAGACGTCCAGGCCGGCGCCGGCGACCCGGCCCTCCTTCAGCGCGGTGGCCAGCGCCGCCTCGTCCACGATCCCGCCGCGCGCGGCGTTCACGATCCGGACCGAGGGCTTGACCTTGTGCAGCGCCTCGTCGCCGATCAGACCGACCGTCTCGGGGGTCTTGGGGAGGTGGACGGTGATGAAGTCCGCGACCTCCAGCAGCTCGTCGAGGGTGAGGAGCTTGACGCCCATCTGCGCCGCGCGGGCCGGCTGAATGTAGGGGTCGTACGCGACGACCTTCATGCCGAAGGCGGACATCCGCTGCGCGACCAGGACGCCGATCCGGCCGAGGCCGACCACGCCGAGGGTCTTCTCGCTCAGCTCGACACCGGTGTACTTGCTGCGCTTCCACTCGCCGTTCTTCAGGGCGGTGTTGGCCTGCGGGATGTTGCGGGCCGTGGCGACCAGCAGACCGCAGGCGAGCTCGGCGGCGGTGACGATGTTGGAGGTCGGGGCGTTGACGACCATCACGCCGGCCTTGGTGGCGGCGGGCACGTCGACGTTGTCCAGGCCCACGCCCGCACGGGCGACGACCTTCAGCTTCTTCGCGGCGGCGATGGCCTCGGCGTCGACCTTCGTCGCGCTGCGCACGAGGATGGCATCGACATCGGCGATGGCGGGGAGCAGGGCGGCGCGGTCCGCGCCGTTGCAGTGCCGGATCTCGAAGTCCGGACCGAGAGCGTCGACGGTGGCGGGCGACAGTTCTTCGGCGATCAGTACGACAGGTTTCGAGCTCACGTGGTCTTCAGTCCTCACTAGTCCTTCGCGGACGGCCGTCCCGACGGCCGAAGGCGGTGAAGGGGGCAGCCGCGTGGAAGACGCACGACGCTGTGAGCCTGACGCGCTTGTGGTGTTGAGTGTAGTGGCGGTTCAGGGAGCGTCCTGCGCCGAAGCGTAAGGATCACCCGTGCGTGTTCTACGCGGTGGACAACGCGGCGCCGCACGAGGCGGCGCCGCGTCGTCCCCTGGGCTCAGGCCTCGTCGTCGACCCAGCTCATCAGCTTGCGCAGCTGCTTGCCGGTGGTCTCCAGGAGGTGGTTCTCGTCGGCCTTCTTGTACTCGTTGTACTTCGGCAGACCGGCGTTGTACTCGGCCATCCAGTTGTTGGCGAAGGTGCCGTCCTGGATCTCGGCGAGCACCTTCTTCATCTCGGCCTTGGTGTTGTCGTTCACGATCCGCGGACCGGTGATGTAGTCGCCCCACTCGGCGGTCTCCGACACCGACCAGCGCATCTTCTCCAGGCCGCCCTCGTACATGAGGTCCACGATCAGCTTCAGCTCGTGGAGGCACTCGAAGTACGCGATCTCGGGCTGGTAGCCCGCCTCGACCAGCGTCTCGAAGCCGGCCTTGACCAGCGCGGAGGCGCCGCCGCAGAGCACGGCCTGCTCACCGAACAGGTCGGTCTCGGTCTCCTCGGTGAAGGTCGTCTTGATGACGCCCGCACGGGTGCCACCGATGCCCTTGGCGTACGAGAGCGCCAGCGCGAAGCCCTTGCCGGTGGCGTCCTGCTCGACGGCCGCGATGCACGGCACGCCGCGGCCCTCTTCGTACTGGCGGCGCACGAGGTGACCGGGGCCCTTGGGGGCCACCATGCACACATCGACGCCCTCGGGGGCCTTGATGAAGCCGTAGCGGACATTCAGGCCGTGGCCGAAGAAGAGCGCGTCGCCCTCCTTGAGGTTGTCCTTGATGGACTCCTCGTAGACCTTCGCCTGGATCGGGTCCGGCACCAGGATCATGATGACGTCGGCCTCGGCCGAAGCCTCGGCGGGCGTCACCACGCGCAGGCCCTGCTCCTCGGCCTTCGCCTTGGACTTGGAGCCCTCGTGCAGACCGACGCGCACATCGACACCCGAGTCACGCAGGGACAGGGCGTGGGCGTGGCCCTGGCTTCCGTACCCGATGACCGCGACCTTGCGGTTCTGGATGATGGACAGGTCGGCATCGTCGTCGTAGAACAGCTCGGCCACTTCGGGTATCTCCTTGGATCTAGCTGGTTGCCCACACAGTACGTCGGGCGTGGTGGTGAAGGTTCGCGGGTCTCGCCATGCGAACGGGGGGGTGGCGCCGTGCCGGCCGGGCACGGCGCCGGGCGGTCCGGAAGGGACCGGGGGGTGGATCAGGCCGTACGGTCCAGGGCCCGCAGCGAACGGTCCGTGATGGACCGGGCGCCGCGCCCTATGGCGATGGTGCCGGACTGCACCAACTCCTTGATCCCGAAAGGCTCCAGCATCTTCAGCATCGCCTCCAGCTTGTCACTGGATCCGGTGGCCTCGATGGTGACGGCCTCCGGGGAGACGTCCACGGTCTTGGCGCGGAAGAGCTGGACGATCTCGACGATCTGCGACCGGGTCTCGTTGTCGGCGCGGACCTTGGCGAGGACGAGCTCACGCTGGATGGCGTGGCCCGGCTCCAGCTCGACGATCTTCAGGACGTTGACGAGCTTGTTGAGTTGCTTGGTGACCTGCTCCAGCGGCAGCGACTCGACGTTGACCACGATGGTGATGCGGGAGATGTCGGGGTGTTCGGTGACACCGACCGCGAGGGAGTCGATGTTGAAGCCGCGGCGGGAGAACAGGGCGGCGATCCGGGCCAGGATGCCGGGCGTGTTCTCCACCAGGACGGAGAGGGTGTGCTTGGACATGGTCGGTCTTCTCTCTTCTTCCGTGCGTCCGTGACGTCCTGGGCTCAGTCGTCTTCGTTGTCGCCGAAGTCGGGACGCACGCCCCGGGCGGCCATGACCTCGTCGTTGGAGGTGCCGGCGGCGACCATCGGCCACACCTGCGCGTCCTCGTGGACGATGAAGTCGACCACGACCGGGCGGTCATTGATGGCGTTGGCCTTGGCGATGACCGCGTCCAGCTCGGCCGGGTCCTCGCAGCGCATCGCGACGCAGCCCATGGCCTCGGACAGCTTCACGAAGTCCGGGACGCGGGTGCCGCCGCTGGACTTGCCCGGGGCGGCGACGCCGTCCTCGGGACCGCTGTGCAGCACGGTGTTGGAGTAACGCTGGTTGTAGAACAGCGTCTGCCACTGGCGGACCATGCCCAGCGCGCCGTTGTTGATGATCGCGACCTTGATCGGGATGTTGTTCAGCGCACAGGTGACGAGTTCCTGATTGGTCATCTGGAAGCAGCCGTCGCCGTCGATCGCCCAGACCATCCGGTCGGGCTGACCGGCCTTGGCGCCCATCGCGGCGGGAACGGCGTAGCCCATCGTCCCGGCGCCGCCGGAGTTCAGCCAGGTCGAGGGCTGCTCGTAGTCGATGAAGTGGGCGGCCCACATCTGGTGCTGGCCGACGCCCGCGGCGTAAATGGTGTCGGCGGGGGCGAGCTTGCCGATCCGCTCGATGACCTGCTGCGGGGAGATGCTGCCGTCCTCCGGCAGGTCGTAGCCCAGCGGGTAGGTGTCGCGCCAGCGGTTGAGGTCCTTCCACCAGGCGCTGTAGTCGCCGCGGTGGCCCGCTTCGTGTTCGGCCTGGACGGCGACGATCAGGTCGGCGATGACCTCGCGGGCGTCACCGACGATCGGCACATCGGCGGCGCGGTTCTTGCCGATCTCCGCCGGGTCGATGTCGGCGTGCACGACCTTGGCGAACGGCGCGAAGGAGTCCAGCTTGCCGGTCACGCGGTCGTCGAAGCGGGCGCCGAGGGTGATCAGCAGGTCCGACTTCTGCAGGGCGGTGACGGCCGTGACCGCGCCGTGCATACCGGGCATGCCGACATGCTGCGGGTGGCTGTCGGGGAACGATCCCAGCGCCATCAGGGTCGTGGTGACCGGCGCGCCGGTCAGCTCCGCGAGCACCTTCAGCTCGGCGGTGGCGCCGGCCTTCATCACGCCGCCGCCGACGTAGAGCACCGGGCGCCTGGACTCGACGATCAGCCGGGCGGCCTCGCGGATCTGCTTGGCGTGCGGCTTGGTCACCGGGCGGTAGCCGGGCAGCTCGGTGTGCGGCGGCCAGACGAAGGTGGTCTTGGCCTGCAGCGCGTCCTTGGCGATGTCGACCAGGACCGGGCCGGGACGGCCGGTGGAGGCGATGTGGAACGCCTCGGCGATCGTCCGCGGGATCTCGGCCGGGTCGGTGACGAGGAAGTTGTGCTTGGTGATCGGCATCGTGATGCCGCAGATGTCCGCCTCCTGGAAGGCGTCCGTGCCGATCGACGCGGAGGCGACCTGACCGGTGATCGCGACCAGCGGGACGGAGTCCATGTGGGCGTCGGCGATGGGGGTGACGAGGTTCGTGGCACCGGGACCGGAGGTCGCCATGCACACCCCGACCTTGCCGGTGGCCTGGGCGTAACCGGTGGCCGCGTGCCCCGCGCCCTGCTCGTGCCGCACCAGCACGTGCCGGACCTTCGAGGAGTCCATCATCGGGTCGTACGCGGGAAGGATCGCACCGCCGGGGATGCCGAACACGGTGTCGGCCCCGACCTCCTCGAGCGAACGAATGAGGGACTGCGCACCCGTGACGTGCTCGACGGCGGCGGGCGCCTGCGTTCCGCCGGAGTTACGGGCCCGCGGCTGCGGATGGTGGGCCCCGGAGGCCTGCTCGGTCATCTGCGTCTCTTCTCGAAGCTGAGGGTTTTGACGGGATTTGTGAGGTTGCTGTGCAACAAAAAACCCCTCGTGCCGTATGGCAAGCGAGGGGAGCGCGTCGGGGGGAGTGAGCTGGGCTTCGTCAGGGGCCCGGCTTCAGCCGACGCGCTTTCCAAGTACGAGAATTCGGGTGCGCATGGCACTGACCTTCCCCCCGGCGCGCTATGAGTGTCAAGTGGGTGGGACAGGGGTCTCACTATTTGAGCGCAATGGCGGATGGGTGAGCGAATCCGGACCCGCCGCGCCGCCGTGCCGGACGGGCAGGCCACTGCCGCTGAGCACCACCGCCCGGCTCCCGCCCGCCGCCTCCGGCACCGGGTACGCGCCGAGCGTCAGGGCGCGCCGCAGCCGGTGTTCGTCGAGCGGCCCGGAGAAGGCCATGCCCTGGCCGTGGGTGCAGCCCATGGAGCGCAGCGCGAGGACCTGTTCGGGCAGATCGACACCGTCCGCGACGGACTTCATGCCGAGGTCGGAGGCGATCCGCAGCAGCCCCGCGGTGATCTTGTGCAGCCGGGCGGACTCCACCACGCCGTCGACGAGACCGCGGTCCAGCCGCAGCACGTCGATGGGGAGCCGGCGCAGCGCGCTGATGGCGGCGTAACCGCTGCCGAAACCGTCGAGGGCGATGCGTACGCCCAGCCGGCGCAGCGCGACCAGCCGGCGCTCCAGCTCGTCCAGCGGAATCCGGGGGTCGCTTTCGGACAGCTCCAGCACGAGCGCGCCCGAGGGGAGGCCGTGCCGGGCGAGGAGCGTCTCGATCATCTTGGGAGACATCCCCTTCCGGTCGGCGTCCAGCAGCCGGCGGGCGGAGAGCCGGACGGCGACCGGGGCCTGATGCCCGGCGTGATGCCGCAGCGCGGCCTGCTCGACGGCCTCCTCCAGCTGCCAGCGGCCCAGCTCGGCGGTGCGGTCGGCCTCCTCGCCCGGCCGGCCGCGCTCGCCGACCCGGAGGAACTCGGCGGGCGTGAACAGGATGCCCTGCGCGGAGCGCCAGCGGGCATGCGCGGCAACGGCCGTGACGCGGCCGCTGGCGAGCTCCACGACCGGCTGGTGCAGCAGGGCGAATTCACCCTCGTGCAGGGCCGTACGGAGCTTGGTGGCGAGTTCGGCGCGGTGCGCCACCTCGGCCTGCATCTGCGGGGCGTACAGCTCCACCCGGCCCTTGCCGGCCTGCTTGGCGCGGTACATCGCGACGTCGGCGTTGCGCAGGAGGCCGGCCGGGGTCACCCCGGGCTCGGCGAAGGCGACGCCGATGCTGGCCGCGACCCGGACCTGCCGGCCGTCGATGGGGTACGGCTCGGAGAGCTTGATGCGCAGCCGGTCGGCGATCTCGTGGATGCGGAACTCGCGGGCGGCCTGGTCGCGGGTGCCGTCACCGGTGATCAGCGCGGCGAATTCGTCGCCGCCCAGCCGGGCCGCTATGTCACCCGAGCGCACGGACTCCCCGAGCCTGCGGGCGGCCTGCACCAGCAGTTCGTCGCCGGCCTGGTGCCCGATGGTGTCGTTGACCTGCTTGAAGCCGTCGAGGTCGATGTAGAGCACGGCGGTGTCGTGGTCGGTGGAGCGGCGGCCGGTGACGGCCTTGCTGACGCGTTCGGTGAACAGCGCGCGGTTGGGGAGGTCGGTGAGGGCGTCGTGCGAGGCGTTGTGCTGGAGCTGGGCCTGCAGGCGGACGCGTTCGGTGACGTCCCGGGAGTTGAAGATCAGGCCGCCGTGGTGGCGGTTGACGGTGGACTCGACGTTGAGCCAGCCGTCGCCGCCGGAGCGCTGCTCGCCGGCCCGGAAGCGGCATTCGATGCGGGTGGTCGGTTCGGTTTCGGGCGAGGCCGCGAGGAACCTGCGGACCTCATGGACGACCCGCCCCAGGTCCTCGGGGTGGATCAGGGTCGCCAGCTCGGACCCGACCAGCTCCTCGGCGTCGCGGCCGTAGACGCCGGCGGCGGCGGGGCTGACGTAGCGCAGCACGCCGGTCGGGGCGGCGATCATGATGACGTCGCTCGACCCCTGGACCAGGGACCTGAAGTGGTTCTCCTTCTGGGCGAGTTCCTGGGTCAGGGTGATGTTGTCGAGGAGCATGATGCCCTGGCGGATGACGAGGGCGAGCACGACCGTGCAGCCGGTGAAGAGCACCACGCGGTCCAGGCGCCGGCCGTCCAGGACGTTGGTCAGGATGCCCAACGTGCAGACGGCGGCGGCGAGATACGGGGTCAGGGCGGCGAGCGAGCCCGCGATGGGGCGGCTGCCGTGCGGCTGGGCGCGGCGCGCGGCGCGCTCGAAGTCGTCGCCGACGCGCTGGACGTCCTCGTCGCCGGGGGCCGTGCGGCGGGCCACCCAGGGGGCGTACGCGAGGAGTATCGAACCGGCGAACCAGCCGGCGTCCAGGATCTGGCCGGAGCGGTAGTGCTCGCGCAGCAGCGGCGAGCTGAACAGGGCGTCGCACAACACGGTCAACGCCAGTGCGGCGATGGCGGTGTTGACGGCGGAGCGGTGCACGGAGGAGCGTTTGAAGTGCAGCGCGAGGACCATGCTCACCAGCACGATGTCCAGCAGCGGGTAGGCGAGCGACAAGGCCGCCTGGGCCACGCTGCGGCCCTGGAGGTGGCTGGTGTGCGCGAGCGCCAGGCTCCAGGAGAGGGTGAGCAGCGAGCCGCCGATCAGCCAGGCGTCCAGCCCGAGGCAGATCCAGCCGGCCCGTGTCACCGGCCGCTTGGCCAGCACCAGGAGGCCGACGATGGCGGGCGGCGCGAAGAGCAGGAAGCAGAAGTCGGCGAGGGAAGGGCTGGGCACGGCGGTCCGCCGGACCACTTCGTACCAGCCCCAGATGCCGTTGCCGATGCCTGCCATCGCGGACGAGGCGGCGAACAGTATCCACGCCGGACGGAAGCGGCTGTGGTGCCTGCGGGCGTACAGACCGCAGGAGACGGCCGCCACGAGGGCCGCGACACTGAGACCGAAGTCCCCCATGAACAGCGCCACTTCGGCGGATCCCCAGCCGAAAGCGGCGCCGACGGCATAGCCGCCGCAGATGCCGGCCAGCGCGATCTGGGGCAGCGCGCCGGCCGGGCCGCCGGTCGGCGCGGGTGACCGTGAGAGCACCGCCCCCGGGGCGCTCACCGTTCTCTCCCGCTCGTCGATGCGCGCGATCGTGGTCGGCGCACCTTGGGGTCCAACGGTATTCCCGCGGGCGCTCGTGGATCGCGCGTCTCGCGATTCGTCCATCGGCCGTACATCGCCCGTCGCCCCCCTCGAGTTCCGGATCCTTCGCACCGCGTCGCTTGCAGCGTGGCGCGGCCCCCGATCGGGACGATACACCAGTTCCGTCACTCAGGGACATAGTCTCTCTACGGAGCGTGACTACCTGCGGGATTGCGAACACCCCATGCAGTCGTACGGCCTCGTAGCGCTACCCGCAAGCGTTTCAGCGGGCCGTGGCGACCACGTTCCGCAGGGGCTCGCCGGCCGCGAAAAGCGCCAACTGATCACGCAGCAGCCGCTTCGCGCGGGGCAGGAAGGCAGAGCTGGGGCCGCCGACGTGTGGAGTGATGAGCACGCCCGGAGCGTGCCACAACGGGTGACCGGCCGGCAGGGGTTCCGGGTCGGTCACATCGAGTGCCGCGCGCAGCCGTCCCGCTTCCAACTCGGCGAGCAGCGCCTGGGTGTCGACGATTTTGCCGCGCGCGATGTTGACGAGGAGTGCGCCGTCCTTCATGCGCGCCAGGAAATCCCGTCCCACCAGGCCATGAGTGTCTTCGGTGAGCGGGGTGGCCAGGACGACGACGTCGGCATCGGGCAGGAGGGCGGACAGGGAGGAGAGTGGATGCACGGGACCGCGCACAGTCTCACGAGCGGTGCGCGCGATGCGCGCCACCCGCGCGCACTCGAAGGGAGTGAGCCGGTCCTCGATGGCACTGCCGATCGAACCGTAGCCCACAATGAGCACCGACTTGTCGGCGAGTGCCGGCTGGAAGCCCTGCCGCCACTCCCCCGCATCCTGGCCGCGGACGAAGTCGGGGATGCCGCGCAGCGCCGACAGGGTCAGGGTGAGCGCGAGTTCGGCGGTGCTGGCGTCGTGCAGCCCCCGAGCGTTGCACAGTTCGGCACCGGACGGCAGCTCCGGCAGTGCGGGCAGCATGTGCTCGATGCCGGCGGTCAGGGTCTGTACGACCCGCACCCGGCTCATCCGCGACAGCGGGCGCAGGCAGGTCTCCGGGCTCTTCATGTAGGGGACGCCGTAGAAGACGCAGCGCTCGGGGTCGGCGGGATACTCCGGCCCCGCGTCCCAGTGGACGTAGTGGAGTCCGTCGGGCAGACCGTCGATCTCGTCGGGCGGGATGGGCAGCCACACGTCGGGCACGTCTGCGCGCGGGTCTGAAGAAGCCATGGTCAGAGGCTATGCGAAGTGGCGTTCGGTTCAGACGTTAGTTTGGGTGCGGCCCTTGATCGGGGGCGAGGGGACGGAGGCACAATCAGGTGGAGCGCAGGACAATCGGTGCGGCAGCGCTCGAAGTGGGCGCCATCGGACTCGGCTGCATGCCGATGAGCTGGGGCTACACCGCCTCGCAGCGGAGCCTGGACACCTCGCTGCGGGCCGTGCACACCGCGCTCGACCAGGGTTGCAGCCTGCTGGACACCGCCGACATGTACGGCCCTTTCACCAACGAACTGCTGGTGGGCCGGGCGTTGAAGGAACGGCGGCGGGACGCCTTCGTCTCGACCAAGTGCGGGCTGCTGGTGGGCGAGCAGCACATCGTCGCCAACGGGCGGCCCGGCTATGTGAAGCGGGCCTGTGACGCGTCGCTGCGCCGGCTGCAGACCGACTGCATCGATCTCTACCAGCTGCACCGCGCGGACCCCGAGGTGCCCATCGAGGAGACGTGGGGCGCGATGGCGGAGCTGGTGGCGGCCGGGAAGGTGCGGTCGCTGGGCCTGTGCGCGGTGGGCGCACGGGCGGTCCGGCCGCCGCGGGCCGCCCGTACGGAGCGGCAGCCGGCCGGTGGGGCGCGTCCCCGGTCGCGGATGCATGACGGGACGCTGCGCCAACTGGAGCGTATCCAGCAGGTGTTCCCGGTCAGCAGTGTGGAGGCCGAGCTGTCGGTGTGGTCGGCGCACGCGCTGGAGGAGCTGCTGCCGTGGTGCGATTCGCGCGGGGTGGGCTTCCTGGCGGCGATGCCGCTGGGGAACGGCTATCTGACCGGCACCCTCACCCCGGGGCAGGGCTTCGAACCGGAGGACCTACGGGCCCGGCATCCCCGTTTCACCGCCGAGATGATGGCGGCGAACCAGCCGGTGGTGGCGGGGCTGCGGCGGGTCGGCGCCCGGCACGGCGCGACGCCGGGGCAGGTGGCCCTGGCCTGGGTGCTGGCGCAGGGGCGGCACGTGGTCGCGGTGCCCGGGACGAAGAAGGAACGCTGGGCGGTGCAGAACGCGCAAGCGGCTCAGCTGCGGCTGGACGGCGCGGACCTGGCGGAGATCGCGGCGCTGCCGCCGGCCCTGGGGTCCTGGTACTGAACGCGTGATGCCGCCGGGGCCCGCCGTCCGGCTCGCGGCCGGCCGCCCCGCGCCGGATCATGGCGGGTGGCGGTGGCCAGGCCCGGTGATGTCGTCAGATGACGCGCCGGGACGGGGTGAGCGCCGTGAACGCGGAGGACCACTGCCGCGAGCCCGCCCGTGGGCGCCGACGGGACGTTGCCGACACCCCCCGGGGACCGGGGAAGGCGCGGCGCCGGGCGGTGCGATGTGGTGTCCTTGTCCACGCCTGCCGACGAGAGGACCCTGCCGTGCAACACCGTTCCCGGACCGCCGTGTTGGCCGCCGCTTCGCTGCTTCTGGCGGCCGGCTGCTCCTCCGGCGGCGCGCCGACGTCGAACGGCGGGGCCGCGGCCACGGCCGAGCGCCCCGGCGAGGGTGTCTCACCCGGCTCGGGGAGCGCCGCCCCGTCGTCGACGGCGTCACCGGCGCCGCCCGCCAAGGGGTCGGTGAAGGTGACCGCCACCCTCACCACCGGCCTGAAGTCGCCGTGGGGCGTGGCGGTGCTGCCGGGCGGTGATCTGCTGGTCGCCTCCCGCGACACCGGGGAGATCATCCGGGTCGCCGCCGATGGCGGGAAGAAGACGGTGCTGGGTTCGGTGCCGGGTGTGAAGCCGGGCGGCGAGGGCGGGCTGCTGGGACTCGCGGTGTCCCCGACGTTCGGCACCGACCACTTGATCTACGCGTACTTCACCACCGAGACCGACAACCGCATCGCGCGGATGCTCTACGACGAGCAGCGGCCGAAGGGGGTGCAGCTCGGCCAGCCCGACACGGTCTTCAAGGGCATTCCCAAGGGGCAGATCCACAACGGCGGCCGGATCGCGTTCGGCCCGGACAAGATGCTCTACGCCGGGACGGGCGAGACCTCGGACACCGGGCTGGCGCAGGACAAGAAGTCGCTGGGCGGCAAGATCCTGCGGATGACGCCGGACGGCGAACCGGTGCACGGCAATCCGTCGGCGGATTCGGTGATCTACGACTACGGCCACCGTAATGTGCAGGGCCTGGCCTGGGACGGCGCCAAGCGGCTGTGGGCCTCGGAGTTCGGGCAGGACACCTGGGACGAGCTGAATCTGATCGAGCCGGGGAAGAACTACGGCTGGCCGGAGGTCGAGGGCAAGGGGAGCGCCGCGGACGCGGGGTTCGTGAACCCGGTCGCGCAGTGGAAGACCGCGGACGCCTCGCCGAGCGGAATCGCGTACGCCAAGGGTTCGCTCTGGATGGCGGGGCTGCGGGGCGAGCGGCTGTGGCGGATCCCGCTGGACGGGACGAAGCCGGTGGCGGCCCCGCAGGCCTTCCTGAACGGGAAGTACGGGCGGCTGCGGACGGTCGTCTCGGCGGGTGGCGGCGTGTTGTGGCTGGTCACCAGCAATACGGACGGCCGGGGCGAGGTGCGCGGCGGAGATGACCGGATTCTCCGGCTCAAGGTGACCTGATCCCTCTTTCGCGTGGCCTGCCTACACTCGGGTACCAGGGGGGCAGGTCACTCGATTGGGGGCTTGATGTTCAACGTTGCCGAAGAACTGTTCGCACCCGGCCGTCAGCACACGGAGGAGGAGCGGCAGAAGATGTCGCTCGTCGTCGACGATGTGGGGGACGCCGATCCCGGCACCGGCCCGATCGACCTGTCCTCGGGCACGGTCGTCGTCAAGGCGCGCCCGGCCAGGGACGCCCCGGACGACGCGGGCTGAGGCCCGGCCGCCCGCGCCGTCAGCCGACCGTCGGCTCGCCGAACAGGCGCAGCCGGTGGGCGACGGCGCCCGCCTCACCACGGCCGGAGACGCCCAGCTTGGCGAGGATGTGCGAGACGTGGACGCTGGCCGTCTTCGGCGAGATGAACAGGGTGTCGGCTATCTGGCGGTTGCTGTGGCCCTCGGCGACCAGGCGCAGGACGTCCCGCTCGCGCGGGGTCAGGCCCAGCTCCTCGGCGGGGGCGGCCGGTGAGCCGCCCGGGGCGTCGGCCGGGGTCGGGTCACCGGACGCCACGGGGACGGTGGTCGCCGAGAGGCCCGGGAGCGGGACGCGGGCCCGCCGGGCGAGGAGTTCGAGTTCGCCGGTCAGGGGGTGGGCGCCCATGCGCGCGGCGGCGGTGTGGGCCTGCGCGAGGAGGAGTACGGCGGCCTCGCGCGGGGTGCGGCCGCCCAGGCCGGTGGTGGCGCGCTCGGTGCCGTGCAGCAGGGATTCGGCCCAGCGGTAGCAGGCGCGGGCGAGTTCGTGCGGGCGCTGGAGGGGGTCGAAGGCGGCGACGGCGCGGGCCCAGGCGTCCGGGGTCTCCCGGCCTTCGGCGCGCAGGAGTTCGGCGTCGACGGCGAGGCCGTAGGCATCCCAGACCGGGGAGAGCCGGGGCAGGCACTTGGCGGCTTCCCTGATGCGGGTCAGGACTGCCGCACGGCCCGGTCCGGCGGCGGGCAGGCCACGGGCATCGGCTTCGGCGGTGGTGGCCGACCACAGGAGCGGCCAGGCGTAGCGCTGGGTGCCGGGCGGGAAGCCGGAGTCCAGACTCTGCTGGAGGATGCTGCGGGCGTCCAGGATCCGGCCCTGCGCGGCGGCGATGCACAGGGCGTGCCGGGACATCGGGATGGCGTGCTGCGGCTGCGGGTCGTGGGTGCCGTAGTGCTGCTGGGCGACGGCCAACTGCTGCTCGGCGAGGGCGATTTCTCCCTTGCCGATGGCGAGGTCGATGAGGCGGTTGGTGGCCAGCGCGATGGACCGGGTGTTCTGCGCGAGGCGTCGGGCGTCGGCGGCGGCCTCCGCGGCCTGGTCCCAGAGGCCGAGCGACTGCAGCGATTCGGCGCGGTTGCCCTGCACCCAGCAGGTGCTGGTCTTGAGGCCGTAGCGGGTGGTCAGCTCGACACCGCGCTCGGCGGCCTCGACGGCCTCGCGGGAGCGGCCGACGCCCTCCAGGGTGGAGGGGAGGTTGACGTAACCGCGGGCGATGACGGCGTGGTAGCCGCGGTCGAGGGCGAGGTCCAGCGCGGCCCGCAGGTCCGTGATGCCCGCCTCGACCTCGCCGGCGTCGACGCGCAGGCCTGCCAGGGTCACCCGGGAGTTCAGCTCGGCCTCCTCATCGCCCACCAACTTGGCGAGTTCCACGGCGCGTTCGGCGGTCGCGAAGGTGCCGGGGCCCGGTTCGTGCAGCACCGCCCAGCTGGCGACGGTGGCCAGGACCGTGGCGTGCACGGGGGACGGCGGCAGGCCGCGCATCAGCTCCTGCGCCTTGCCCAGGTCCTCCCAGCCGTCGCCGCGGCCGGTGCCCTGGACGATGCGGGAGCGCTGCACCAGGAACCAGGCGGTGCGCAGGGGGTCGCTCTCCTCGCGCAGGGCCCGCAGGGCGCGCTTGGTGATCGTGAAGGCCCGCTCGCTGTCGCCGGAGAGGCGGGCGGCGACGGTGATCTCGGCGAGCAGGTCGAGGAAGCGCAGCGCCTCGCCGGTGTCGTCGTCGCCGCAGGCCGGATACGCCTCGGTGAGATCGACCGGGCGCACGCCATGGCGGACCTCCTTGGGGGCGTCGTCCCACAGTTCCAGGGCGCGGTCGAGCAGCCGCAGCTGTTCGGCGTAGGCGTGGCGGCGGCGGGCCTTGACGGAGGCGGCGAGGACGGCGGGCAGCGCCTTGGCGGCGTCATGGGCCTTGTACCAGTAGCTCGCCAGGCGGGCGGCGCAGACGTCGGAGCGGACCAGGCCCGGCTCGGCCTCCAGGGCCTGGGCGTAACGGCGGTTGAGGCGGGTGCGCTCGCCGGGCAGCAGGTCGTCGACGACGGCCTCGCGGACGAGGGCGTGCCGGAAGCGGTAGCCCGTGCCGTCCTGGGTCGGCACCAGGGCGTTGCTGCCGACGGCTGCCCGCAGGGCCTCGATGAGGTCGTCCTCGGGCATCCGGCAGACGGCGGCGAGGAGTTCGTGTTCGACGGTGGAGCCGCCCTCGGCGGCGGTGCGCACCACGCGCTGGGCGTCCTCGGGCAGCGCCTCGACCCGCACCAGCAGGAGGTCGCGCAGCGGGTCGCTGAGGCCGTGCAGGCAGCCGTCGGAGAGGCTGCGGGCCAGCTCCTCGACGAAGAAGGCGTTGCCCTCGGAGCGGTCGAAGACGCGGTCGACGGTGGCTTCTTCGGGGTCGGCGCCATTGATCCCGGCGATCTGGGAGCGGACCTCGGCGCGGTTGAAGCGGTCCAGCTCGACGCGCTGGACCGTACGCATCCGGTCGATCTCGGCGAGGAAGGGGCGGAGCGGATGGCGGCGGTGGATGTCGTCGGAGCGGTAGGTGGCGACGAGGAGGACGTTGGCGTCGTGCAGTGAGCGCAGGAGGTAGGCGAGCAGTTCACGGGTGGAGCGGTCGGCCCAGTGCAGGTCCTCGATGACGACGACGATGACGCGGGGGCCGCCGCTGCGGTGGGCGGCGAGCCGCTCCAGGAGGCGGGCGGTCAGCTCGAAGAGCCGGGCGCGGCCGGTCTCCTCGCCGTGCGACTCGCCGGCCGTCTCGCCCAATTCGGGCAGGATGCGGGCGAGTTCGCCCTCCTGGCCGGCCACGGCTGCGGCGAGTTCGTCGCGCAGGTGCCAGTTCAGGGTGTGCAGGATCGCGGAGAAGGGCGCGAAGGGCAGGCCTTCGGACCCGATCTCGATGCAGCCGCCGAGGGCGACCAACGCGCCTTCGGCGCGGGCGGCTTCGGTGAACTCCTCGATGAGCCGGGTCTTGCCGACACCGGCCTCGCCCCCGATCAGCAGCGCCTGCGGGGCGCCGGACGCGGTGACACGCGCGAGCGCGTCACGCAGCGCGGTGAGTTCGGCCGCGCGGCCGACGAACACGGGACTGACGGACCTGGTCTCCACGCTGGTGAGCATCGCACAGGCGTCTGACAATCCGGCACCCGATTTCAGCAGGCGAAACGCCCGGCCCGGTGCGGGGAGCACCTGCGGCCGGGCGACGGGTGGTACGGACTGCGGGGGTGGCATGCGGGCCCCCGGCTCAGGCGGTGGCGCGCCGCGCCCGCGTCCACCGGCTCCTCACCCGCCCTCCCGGTTCGTCCGCCCCGGAGCGGGCCTCGGCGTGGCGGCGGGTGCGCGCTCCGGCGGTCGCCTCGCGCACCAGGCGCCGGCGGTCGGCCTCACGGCGCAGTTCTTCGTAGCGGATCCGCATCTCGATCTCGGAGGTGTACACGGTGTCTCTTCCCTGTCGGCAATGACGTGACGAGTCAGTGACGTGCTGCGTGCTGACTCGACGGCTTGGTGACTCGACGGTGTGTCGATGGGCTCAAGCCTCGTCGCCGAGGGGGGTGTGCCACATCGGGAGAGTGCCCGATCTTCGCGGCCGCGGTGCCTTAGAAATACCGGCGGGCATGCCTCAGGGAGGGGACGGCTGCTCGTGAACGCCTTAGGGCGGGTCCTTCGGATCAGTAGGTGGGGCGCCGGCCCGGCCGCTGAGTACTCAGGTTCCGGTGCCGACGCCCCAAGGGCCTGTCCGCAAAGCCCCGTCCGCCTCTACGGACGAACGACGGGACTTTGCGGACAGGCCCTGGCTTCAGGCGTGCGGTCGGCCGCCTCAGGCGGCCGGTCCGCCGGCGCCGGCTCCCTTGGGGATGCTGGGCAGGCTGCCGAAGAGGTCGAGGTACATGCCCGCGGAGATGAGGATGCCGAGCACGCCGAGCGCCAGCGCGCCCCAGGCCACGGCGCGCACCCAGGTGGCGCGCGGCTTGGTCAGGACCACCGCGGAGACGATCACGGCGAGCAGCGCGAAGGTGCCGTTGACCAGGGCGGTGGTGTGCCAGGGGGTGCCGTAGACGGCGGAGATCTGATCGGTGGCCTTGCCCGACTGGAGCTTGATCTGACCCATCAGGGTCTGCCGTTCGGCCATCAGCGTGCCCAGCCAGGTGCCGGTGACGGAGGCGAGGCCCAGTCCCGCGGCGACGACGGCGCCGGCGCCCGCGGCGACCGCGCCGGTGGAGCGTGCGGCCACGTCCTGGTCGGGGCCCTCGGCGTCGGCGTCGTCGACGGCGTCGTCATCGAGGTCGGCGGTCTCGTCGCGGGCGTCCGTCGTGGCGCTCTTCGTGTCGCCGGCGGGGGCCGTGTCCTCCGGCCCGGCGGACCCGGCGGACGTGGTGCCCGGATCGGCCTTGGTGGTCGCGTCCACCTTCGTTGCGCCCTCGGCGTCGGCCTGGGCCGGCACCTTCTCGTCGTCGGTTCGCTTTTCGGTCGTCCTGGTTCCCATGGTCGCGACCGTAGGTGCCCCGGATGAGAGTCCGATGAGAGTCGGATGAGAGCCATGAGGCAGGCCTCTCGGCGTCGGCCCTCCGCGCACCGGCGCATCCTGCTCTCTAGGCGTTGACCAGCGGTTTGTCCTCGTCGCGCGGGCCGGGCAGGCCGTGCGGGGACACGTCCGGGCGGTGCGGAACCACTTCGTCCGGCGGCGGTTCGATGCTGATCCGGGGCAGCAGGCGGTCCAGCCGGGCCGGCAGCCACCAGTTGGCGCCGCCGAGCAGGTGCATCAGGGCGGGCACCAGGAGCGTCCGCAGGACGAAGGCGTCCAGGGCGACGGCGGCTGCCAGGCCGATGCCGAACATCGCGATGATCCGGTCGCCGCTGAGGATGAAGGCGGCGAACACCGCGATCATGATGACGGCCGCGGAGTTGATCACGCGGCCGGTCTCGGCGAGACCGACCCGGACCGACCGGCGGTTGTCGTGCGTCAGCTGCCACTCCTCGTACATCCGGCTGACCAGGAAGACCTGGTAGTCCATGGAGAGGCCGAAGAGCACCGACACCATGATGACCGGCAGGAACGGTTCGATCGGGCCCGCGCTGCCCAGCCCCAGCAGCTCGCTCCCCCACCCCCACTGGAAGATCGCGATGACGATTCCGAAGGACGAGGCGACGGCCGCGACGTTCATCACCGCGGCCTTGAGCGGGATGCCGATGCTGCGGAAGGCGAGCAGCAGCAGGACGGAGCCCAGGGCGATGACGACGCCGACGAAGAGCGGGAGTTTGCCGACGATGACGGAGGCGAAGTCGTCGTAGCCGGCGGTGATCCCGCCGACGTGCACGTCCGGCCCCGTGCCGGCGGTGGCCGGTGGCAGCACGTCGTGGCGGAGGCGTCGCACCAGGTCGGAGGTCTGCTGGGACTGCGGGGAACTGGTCGGGACGACCGTGATCACCCCCGTGTCGCGGCTCTTGTTGATCTGCGGCCCGCTGACCCGGGCGACGCCAAAGACGCTTCGCAGGGTGTGCGGGAGCGCGTCGAAGGCGCGCCGTTCGCGGGCGTTGTCCGGGCTCCCGACGAGCGTCAGCGGGCCGTTGGAGCCGGGCCCGAACCCGGCTCCGGACGGTTCGCTGCCGTCGCCCCGGCCGCCGCCCGTGTCACCGCTTCCGGCCAGCAGGTCGTACGCCTTCCGGGTCGTGGAGGTGGCCGGGTTGTTGCCCTGGTCGGAGGTGCCCAGGTGCAGGCCGAGGGTGGGCAGCGCGAGGACGAGCATGACGGCGGCGGCGGTCAGGCCGAGCAGCTTGGGGTGGCGTTCGACGAAGCCCGACCAGCGGGCGGCGATGCCGGTGGGCGACTCGGGACGCGGCCCGCTCGTGGCGAGCCGGTGGCGCTCGCGGCGGCTCAGCGCCCGCGTGCCGATCAGCCCGAGGAGTGCGGGCAGCAGGGTGATGGAGGCGGCGACGGTCAGGACCACGGTGAGCGACGCCGCGAGGGCCACGCCGTTGAGGAAGTCCAGCCGCAGGATCAGCATGCCGAGAAGGGCGATGCAGACCGTGGCGCCGGCGAAGACGACCGCGCGCCCGGACACCGCGACGGCGCGTTCCGCGGCCTCCTGGACCGGCAGCCCGGCTCGCAGGCCCTTGCGGTGCCGGGTCACGATGAACAGCGCGTAGTCGATGCCGACGCCGAGGCCGATGAGCATGCCGAGCATCGGCGCGAAGTCGGCGACGGTCATGACGTGGCCGAGCAGGGTGATGCCGGCGGACGCGGTGCCCACGGCGGCGAGCGCGGTGATGATCGGCAGGAAGGTCGCGGCGAGCGACCCGAAGGCGAGGAAGAGGACGACGGCGGCGGCGCAGAGCCCGATGATTTCCGGCAGCTGGGCGCGTGGGGCCTCGGTCAGCGCGATCCCGGCGCCGCCCAGTTCGACCTGCAGACCGTCGCCGGCGGCGGCCTGCGCGGTGTCGACGACCCGCCGGACCTCGCCCGCGTCCAGCTGGTCGGTGGGGGCGTCGAAGCCCAGGGAGGCGTAGGCGGTGTGCCCGTCCTCGCTGATCCCGCCTGCGCCCCGCCGGTCGTAGGGGCTGTGGATCCCGGCGACGCCGGGGAGGCGGGAGATCTCCTCCAGGGTGCGCGTCATCGTCTTCTCGACCGGGCCGGAGCGCACGGTCGCGGATCCGGTGTGCCACACGATGGTGTCGCTGTCGCCGGACTGTCCCGGGAAGCCCTTCGCCAGCAGGGCGGACGCCTGCCCGGACTCGGTGCCGGGGACCTCGTAGTTGTCGGAGTACGCGGAGCCCATCAGGCCCGCGGCGACGGCGACCCCCGCGAAGGTGGCGAGCCACAGGACGATCACCACGATGCGGCGCCGGAGACACCACCGAGCCAGAGCGGTCACGGACCTCGTCTGCTTCCCGGGTCGTGCGTCGATAACTCCCGGGTGCGGGTGGTGCCGAGCGCGAATGTACGTGGAGGTGGCAGGCACGGTACCGGACTCCGGCCGGCCGGAATGCCCGGCGTACGGAGGGGCGGCGGCCCACTTCTGCGAGCAGGGTGACAGCCCGAAAAGATCCTTTGGCCCCTTTGTGGACTTCACCACAAAGGGGCCAAAGGGGAACTCGGCTCCGCTGTCAGCCGGTGACCGATTCCTTCCCGTTCTCCACATGGCCCATCAGCCGGCGGCGGAAGCCCGCGTCCTCGGCGGCCGTGAGCGCCAGGTCGTACCAGCCGTGCGCGGACGCCGCCGGATGCGCGACGGTGCGGGTACTGCCGGCCTTCACCTTCACCCTGCGGGGCGCGGCGACCGAGTACGCGAGCGGTTCGAGCGTGAGGGTGAGGTCGGTGGTGCCGCCGTTCACGACCGTCAGATGGATCTCCCGCCGCCGCTCGTCGATCCAGCTGCCGATCTTGACGGCCGCGGCGGCGCCGTCGGCCGTGCCGGCGAATTCGCGCCGGAAGCCGTTCGGGCCGGTCACCGTGAAGCGGTAGGCACCGTCCTTGACCGGGACGTCCCACTGCGCCGTGCCCGCCACCTCGCGGTGCTGCGGCACGTCGTACTCCTTCGCGTACGGGTAGAGCGCCAGGTGCGCCGAGGCGCGGCCGCCGTTGCGCACCGCCATCCGGAAGACCGAGGCGCCCGCGTCGAGCCCGCCGTCGGCGTCCGGCCGGTAGGGCAGCGGGCGGGCCGGGCGGCTGCCGGGCTCCTGCTGCGGTATCGCCTGCTCGGCCGGCGGCCGCGGCGCCCAGCGGCCGCTGAACTCCGGGATCGCGCCCGGCTGCTCCAGGGACGGCCGGCGGCGCCCGCGCGAGAAGTCGAACGCGCCGGTCAGATCGCCGCACACGGTCCGCCGCCAGGCGCTGATGTTGGGCTCCCGCACGCCCGTCCACTTCTCCAGGAAGCGGGTGAGCGAGGTGTGGTCGAAGACCTCGGAGCAGGCGTAACCGCCCACCGTCCACGGCGAGATGACGATCATCGGGACCCGGATGCCCAGACCGGTGGGCCTGCCGTCCCAGAATTCCCCGTCCGTCCCGGACGGCGGCACCGGCGGCGGCACATGGTCGAAGAACCCGTCGTTCTCGTCGTACGTCAGGAAGAGCGCGGTGTGCCGCCAGACGTCCGGGTTCTTGCCCAGGGCGTCCAGCACCTTGTAGACGATGGTGGCGCTCTCGACCGGCGACGAGGATCCGGGGTGCTCGGAGTCCGCGGCGGACGGCACGATGTACGACACCTCGGGCAGCTTGCCGCTCGCCACGTCGGCGGCGAAGGCGGTCGCCGTGGTGTCCGGCTCGCCGCGCCGCAGCGCCCGCTCGAACAGGCTGCGGTCGGCGCGGGTGAGGCCCTTGACGCCCTCCTCCAACAGCCCCTGGAGCCGCGTGCGTCCGGCCTCGTCGGCGGCCGCGACCTTCCCGTAGAAGGCGGTCATGTTCGCCGCGCCGTCCACCTTGGCCAGCGCCTTCTTCGCCACCGCCTTGAAGCTCGCGTAGAACTCCAGGTTGTTGTCGGTGAAGTTGTCCCACTCCTGGTAGACGCGCCAGCTGTGCCCGGCCTTCTCCAGCCGCTCCGGGTACGTCGTCCAGGTGTATCCGGTGTGGGTGTCCTCGGCGTACGCGTCGTTGCCCACCGCGCGGTCGCCGCTGCCCGGTTCGAAGCCGGTCCAGCCGCTGACGAGGTGGTTGCGGTTGGGGCTGGTGGAGGAGTGGATGGCGGAGTGGTAGGCGTCGCAGACGGTGAAGGTGTCCGCGAGTTCGTAGTGCAGCGGGACGTCCTGCCGGTCGTAGTGCGCCATGGTGGCGGCGGTCTTGGCGGTGACCCAGTTGTTCATCCACCCGCCGTTCCAGGCCTTGGACCCGCCGTCCCACTCGTGGTTGAGCGCGCCGATGTACTGCAGGTCCTTCTTCTGCTCGGCGGCCGCCGCACGCACCGAGAAGGGCAGGACGGTGCCGATGCCCAGCAGTCCCGGCTGCTCGTAGACGCTGTCGCCGCCGGGCAGTTCGACGGCATTGCGGTCGGCGTAGCCGCGTACGCCGCGCAGCATGCCGAAGTAGTGGTCGAAGGAGCGGTTCTCCTGCATGAGCACGACGACGTGCCGGATGTCGCCGAGCCCGCCCCGGCCGGGATTCGGGCGCGCCGGCTCATCGGCCAGCGCCTGCTGCAACGACGGCGGCAGCAGCGAACCGGCCGCCGCCAGCCCCGCCGCGGCGGCGCCCACGCCCAAAACCCGTCTACGCGATACCTCAGGTGCCACGCCCCGACCTCCCAGTCGCCACCGTCAACCCACCGACACAACGGCACCATTGGTCTGCGGTCAGCCCATTGAGATGGTGCGACGGGGACGCTAGTGGACCTCTGTGTCGGGCGATAGGTATCGGGGTGACAACTTTGGGAACGGTTGGCCCGGCCCTGGCGCCCCGTTGAACGTGCTTCGGCGGTCCCTTCCCGGGGCCGGGGGCAGGCCCGGGGGCGGGGGCCAAGGGCCGGGCCCTGGGCCCGCATCGGCGGAGTGGCGGGCCGGGCGCGCGCTCTAGCCCAGCAACACCGGGGCAAGCTCCCGCAGTTGGTCGAGGCCGAGGTCCCCTCCGACCGCCAGCGGCTGGACGGCGACATGATCCGCACCGGCGTCGTGATGTTCCGCGATACGGCGCGCGATGGCGTCGACGTCTCCCCACGCCACGATCGCGTCCACCAGCCGGTCGCTCCCCCCGCCCGCGAAGTCGTCGTCACCGAAACCGAGCCGGCGCAGATTGGCGGTGTAGTTCGGCAGCTCCAGATAGAAGCGCGTGTGGTGTTCGCGGGCCAGGGAGCGGGCCGTCGCGGGGTCGGACTCCAGGAGTACGGCCTGTTCGGGGGCGAGCACGGGGTCGGCACCGAGGATCTCACGGGCACGGGCGGTGTGCTCGGGGGTCACGAAGTACGGATGGGCGCCCGCGGTCCGGTCCCTCGCCAGCTCCAGCATCTTCGGGCCGAGCGCCGCCAGCACCCGGGCCGGCGCGGACTCGGCGGCCGGCCCGCCATACGGGGCCGCGTCCATGGCGTCGAGATAATCCCGCACCGCCGCGAGCGGCTTGGCGTAGGTGTGCCCCCGCATGTCGACCAGCGGTGCGTGGCTGGCGCCCAGGCCCAGCAGGAAGCGGCCGTCGTACGCCTCGGCGAGGATGTGCGCGGCGGCGTGCGCGGCGGAGGCGTCCCGGACCCAGATGTTGGCGATGCCGGTGGCCACCGTGATGCGCTCGGTGGCGGAGAGCATCAGCGAGGCATGCGCGACCGCCTCCGACCCCGGTCCTTCGCCGAACCAGAGGGCGCCGTACCCCAACCGCTCGATCTCGGCCGCCGCCTGACGTGCCGTCCCGGACGGCACCCGGCCGATCCCGCCGTGCCAGACACCGACGCGGCCGAGCCTTGACGCGAGAGCCCGCTGCTGCACGTTTTCCTCCAGTGACCAGAGTGGTGGCCCCGCCATGTCCTTGACGGCGGCGCCGCTACCGATCTCAGCACGCCGGCGCACCGGGGCATTCCGCGGCGCTCCGACCGGCCGCGGGAACAGCGAAGCGGCCGCCCTTCCGGAGAAGGACGGCCGCTCACGTCGTCCGCGGGACGGCGCGCGTCAGCCCTCGACGCCCAGCCGTTCCAGGATCAGTTCGCGTACCCGCGCCGCGTCCGCCTGGCCACGGGTGGCCTTCATGACGGCGCCGACGAGGGCGCCGGCCGCGGCGACCTTGCCGCCGCGGATCTTGTCAGCGATGGCGGCGTTGGCGGCGATCGCCTCGTCGACGGCGGTGCCCAGGGCACCCTCGTCGGAGACGACCTTCAGGCCGCGCTTGTCGACGACCGTGTCCGGGTCGCCCTCGCCGGCGAGCACGCCCTCGATGGTCTGGCGGGCCAGCTTGTCGTTGAGGGAGCCCTCGGTGACCAGCGCGGTGACCCGGGCGACCTGCGCGGGGGTGATCGGCAGGGCGGCGAGTTCCGCGCCGTCCTCGTTGGCCCGGCGGGCCAGCTCGCCCATCCACCACTTACGGGCCGAGGCGGAGTCCGCGCCGGCGTCGACGGTGGCGGTGATCAGGTCGACGGCGCCGGCGTTGAGGATCGACTGCATGTCGTGCTCGGAGATGCCCCACTCCTCGCGCAGCCGGTTGCGGCGCAGCCGCGGCAGCTCGGGCAGTGCCGCCCGCAGTTCCTCGACCCAGGCGCTCTCAGGGGCCACCGGCACCAGGTCCGGCTCGGGGAAGTAGCGGTAGTCCTCGGCGTTGTCCTTGATGCGGCCGGCCGTGGTGGAGCCGTCCTCCTCATGGAAGTGCCGGGTCTCCTGGACGATGGAGCCGCCGGAGGAGAGCACCGCGGCGTGCCGCTGGATCTCGAACCGCGCCGCCCGCTCCACGGAACGCAGGGAGTTGACGTTCTTGGTCTCCGAGCGGGTGCCGAGCTTCTCGGTGCCGTTCGGGCGCAGCGACAGGTTCACGTCGCAGCGCATCTGGCCCTGCTCCATGCGGGCCTCGGAGACGCCCAGCGCCTTGATGAGCTCGCGGAGCTCGGCGACGTACGCCTTGGCGACCTCGGGGGCGCGCGCGCCGGCTCCCTCGATCGGCTTGGTGACGATCTCGATGAGCGGGATGCCGGCGCGGTTGTAGTCCAGCAGGGAGTGCGAGGCGCCGTGGATACGGCCCGTCGCGCCGCCGACGTGGAGGGACTTGCCGGTGTCCTCCTCCATGTGGGCGCGCTCGATCTGGACGCGGAAGACCTCGCCGTCCTCCAGCTGTACGTCGAGGTAGCCGTCGAAGGCGATCGGCTCGTCGTACTGGGAGGTCTGGAAGTTCTTCGGCATGTCCGGATAGAAGTAGTTCTTCCGGGCGAAGCGGCACCAGGACGCGATGGAGCAGTTGAGGGCCAGGCCGATCTTGATGGCGGACTCGACACCGATCGCGTTGACGACCGGCAGCGAGCCGGGCAGGCCCAGACAGGTGGGGCAGGTCTGCGAGTTGGCGTCGGCACCCAGGGTGGTGGAGCACCCGCAGAACATCTTGGTCTTGGTACCGAGTTCGACGTGCACCTCGAGCCCCATCACGGGGTCATAGGTCGCAAGCGCGTCCTCGTACGGCACCAGTTCAGTGACGGTCACGGTGAAACTTTCCCTCTCAGCCCAGCAGGACGTCGTCGTCGCCCAGGCGCTTCAGTTCGCGGTAGAGGATCGCCATACCGGTGACGATCGCTGCGGCCGAGACGGCGGCGTCGACCAGGCGGAGCGTGTCGTTCTCCGCGCGGGCCAGCTTGGCCTGCTTGAAGACGCTGAGGGCGCCGAACGCGGTGGTGCCGAGCGACAGGTACACGCCGGACTTGGACTTCTTGAAGTTCTTGGCCTTCTTGGTCATTGCGCTCACAGTGACGGTGCCTCCTCAAGCAGCGGGTGCCCCCAGCGGGCGGTGAACGCGGCCTCGACCGCGGCACCGACCTTGTAGAGCCGGTCGTCGGCCATGGCAGGGGCGATGATCTGCAGACCCACCGGCAGCCCGTCCTCGGGCGCCAGTCCACAGGGCAGCGACATGGCTGCGTTGCCTGCCAGGTTGGTGGGGAGCGTGCACACGTCGGCGAGGTACATCGCCATCGGGTCGTCGGCACGCTCGCCGATCGGGAAGGCGGTGGTCGGCGTCGTCGGCGAAACGACCACGTCGACCTGCTCGAAGGCCCTCTCGAATTCCTGCGTGATCAGCGTCCGCACCTTCTGGGCGGAGCCGTAGTACGCGTCGTAGTAGCCGGAGCTGAGCGCGTACGTCCCGAGGATGATGCGGCGCTTGACCTCGTCACCGAAGCCGGCCTCGCGGGTCAGCGCGGTGACGTCCTCGGCGGACTTCGTGCCGTCGTCGCCGACCCGCAGGCCGTAGCGCATGGCGTCGAAGCGGGCGAGGTTGGACGAGCACTCGGACGGCGCGATCAGGTAGTAGGCGGCGAGCGCGAGGTCGAAGGACGGGCAGTCCAGTTCGACGATCTCGGCGCCCAGCTCCTTCATCAGCGCGACGGACTCGTCGAACCGCTGGAGCACGCCCGCCTGGTAGCCCTCACCGCGGAACTGCTTGACGACACCCACCCGCATGCCCTGGACGGTGCCGTTGCGGGCCGCCTCGACGACGGCCGGGACGGGCGCGTCGATGGAGGTGGAGTCCAGCTCGTCGTGGCCGGCGATGGCCTCGTGGAGCAGCGCCGCGTCCAGGACCGTACGGGCGCAGGGCCCGCCCTGGTCGAGGGAGGACGAGAAGGCGACCATGCCGTAGCGGGAGACGCCGCCGTAGGTGGGCTTGACGCCGACGGTGCCGGTGACGGCGGCGGGCTGGCGGATGGAGCCGCCGGTGTCCGTGCCGATGGCCAGCGGGGACTGGAAGGAGGCGAGCGCGGCGGAGGAACCGCCACCGGAGCCGCCGGGGATCTTGGTGAGGTCCCAGGGGTTGCCGGTCGGGCCGTAGGCGCTGTTCTCGGTCGAGGACCCCATGGCGAATTCGTCCATGTTGGTCTTGCCGAGGATGACGACGTCGGCGGCCTTGAGCTTCTTGGTCAGCGTCGCGTCGTAGGGCGGGATCCAGCCTTCGAGGATCTTCGAGCCGACGGTGGTGGGCATGTCCTGCGTCGTGAAGATGTCCTTCAGCGCGAGCGGCACACCGGCCAGCGGGCCGAGCTTCTCGCCGCGGGCCTTCTTCTCGTCCACGGCGCGGGCCTGCGCGAGCGCGCCCTCGCGGTCGACGTGCAGGAAGGCGTGCACCTTCTCGTCGACGGCCTCGATGCGGGCCAGGTGGGCCTCGGTCACCGCGACAGCGGTGACCTCGCCGGAGGCGATCTTCGCCGCGATCTCGGCGGCGGTGAGCTTGATCAGGTCAGCCATGCCCTCTGCCTCATTGTTCGCTTCTCCGCCCGCGCGGCGCAGAGGTGCGGCGTTCGTGGTCGGGTGCGGCCCGGCGGCTGCGCGTGCGTCGCTCACCGTCACTCCTCCCCCAGGATCTGCGGCACCTTGAAACGCTGCTGCTCCTGGGCCGGGGCGCCGGAGAGCGCCTGCTCGGGGGTCAGCGAGGGACGGACCTCGTCCGCGCGCATGACGTTGGTCAGGGGCAGCGGGTGGGAGGTCGGCGGTACGTCTTGGTCGGCGACCTCGGAGACGCGGGCGACCGCGCCGATGATGTCGTCGAGCTGTCCGGCGAAGTGGTCGAGCTCTTCGTCCTTCAGCTCCAGACGTGCCAGCCGGGCGAGGTGGGCGACCTCCTCGCGCGTGATGCCAGGCATGCAGCGATCCTCTGGTGTTCTGGGTGATGTTCTCGGGCGGAGTGTGCGGTGACCTTTGAAGGGTCTCGTTTCTCGGCCAATCCTATGGCGTACGGGAGAGCTCCCGCGAAACTGTGTGCCGCGGGCCGCCGGCGCGGGCGCGCGGCGGGCGGGTCAGCCCGGTGCGGGGCCGTCGGCGGGCGGCGGTCCGGGCCGGGGTTCCGGGGCATGCGGAGCAGAGCGCTCCGGGGTTTCCGGGGTGGCGGATCCGGGCGCGGCGGAGGGATCGCCGGAGGGCTCCGCGGGGGTGTCGCCAGGAGGCGCCGCGGGTGCTTCTTCGGAGCGGGGACACGGGACGGCCGGTGGCCGGGTCAGTTCAGGACCTGTCCCGAAGGGCGTTCGGACGCCTTCTCCGCCGCCAGGGCGGCCGTCTCCGATTCGCGGTGCCAGCCGTGCTCGCCGCGGGCCCGCAGCCATGCGGTGGTCTCGTCCGGTGGCATCGCGGCGGCCACCAGCCAGCCCTGTACGGCGTCACAGCCCAGGTCGCGCAGCCGCTCCCAGGTCTCGTCGTCCTCGACGCCCTCGGCGACGACCAGCAGGCCGAGGGAGTGGGCGAGGTCGAGGGTGCAGCGGACGATCTCGGCGTCCTCGTTGTCGACGGCCAGCCGGGCCACGAAGGAACGGTCGATCTTCAGCTCGCTGACCGGGAGCCGGCGGAGGTGGACGAGGGAGGAGTAGCCGGTGCCGAAGTCGTCGAGGGACATCTTGACGCCGTGGGCGGTCAGCCCGGCGAGGGTGTCGGCGGCCCGCTGCGGGTCCTCCAGCAGGACGTGCTCGGTTATCTCCAGTTGAAGGGCGCCCGGTGGCACGCGGTGGCGGGCGAGGCGGGCGGCGACCGCGCCGGCGAAGCCCGGGGAGTGCACATCGCGCGGGGAGACATTGACGGCGACCGGGACCTCCAGTCCCATCGCGCGCCAGCGCGCCACCTGGGCGAGGGCCGTCTCCAGGACGTACTCCGTCAGCCTCGGCATCAGCCCGGAGGACTCCGCTATGGCGATGAACTCGTCCGGTGGCACTCTGCCGCGGTCCGGATGCACCCAGCGGACCAGCGCCTCAAGACCGGCGACGTGTCCGTCGAAGCCGACCTTGGGCTGGTAGTGCAGTTCGACGTCACCGGCGTCCAGGGCGCGGCGCAGGTCGCCCAACAGCCCCAGGCGGTCGGGTGTGTTGCCGTCGCGCTTGGCCTCGTAGAGCTCGACGCCGCTGCGGTCCCGCTTGGCCTGGTACATCGCCACATCGGCGCGGCGCAGCAGCCCTTCGGCGTCGAGGGCGTGGTCGGGGAAGACGGCGACGCCCGCGCTGGCTTCCAGCACGAGCGTCAGGCCGTCGAGGTCGAGGGGCGATCCGAGGGCGGCGACGAGGTTACGGGCGACGCGCTGGGAGCTGGTGAGGGAGTCGGTGGTCGGCAGCAGGACGGCGAATTCGTCGCCGCCGAGCCGGGCCGCCTCGGCGCCGCGCGGCAGGGCGTGCCGCAGCCGGTCGGCGATCTGCAGCAGCAGGCGGTCGCCGGCGAGGTGGCCGAGGGTGTCGTTGACGGAGCGGAAGCGGTCGAGGTCGATCAGGACGAGGGCGGAGCGGGCACCGATGCGCTCGGCTTCGTCCAGCGCGGTCCAGGTGCGCTCCAGCAGCCACTGACGGTTCGGCAGGCCGGTGAGCGGGTCGCGCAGTTGCTCCTCGGCGCGGGCGCGGGCGATCCACAGGGTGGAGTCCAGCGCGATCAGCGGGACGGCGAACAGCGGGAGCAGCAGGGGCGCGTGGACGGCGCAGACGGCGAGCAGCGGGGAGATGCCGAGCAGCGCGACGCCGACGAGGGCCTGCCGCCACACGGCCGTGCGGGCGATGGTGGGCAGGCCGCCGCCCCGCGAGGCCAGGCTGCACCAGAGCAGGGCGCGGCTGACGAGGAGATAGCCGGCGGCCGCCGCGATCACGTCCGGGAGGACGGAGAGGTCCCAGGCGTCCGGGGTCCAGGGGTGCCGGACGCTGGGGACCACACCGAATCCGGCGAGGGCGAGGGCGGCCGCGCCGATGCCGAGGATGTCCACGGCGCCGTGGACCACGGCCTGCCGCCAGCGGTGCCGGCGGGCGGCGCCGACGAGGACAACGACGGCCAGGCTGACCAGGGTGGCGGGCATCCAGCCGTAGAGGACCAGGACGGCGAGGGCGAGGGCGGCGCCGGATCCCGTGCCACCCCAGCCGCGGTCGCGGCCCAGGGCGACGAGATGGCCGACGATGACGCCGGTGAGGATCGCCAGCGACCAGCCGACCTGGCCCGACGGGAACAGCGCCTCACCTTGGCCGAGGGTCCGGATCACGCCCGTGGCGAGCGCGAGGCCCGCCACGACGACGAGGATCGCGGGCACCGCGGGCAGCGCGGGCACGACGAGCCGGCGGAGCCGCGACGCCGGAGCGGCGCTGTCGGTCGGTTTCATTCCGATCCCTCTCACAGCCGGCTGTGCCCGCGCCACGGCAGGCGCACACGTCAACAGTAGGCCGCGGATGGCCGCCACGGGCAGCGATCGGCAGCGGTTGCCCGAATGCGACCTGGCATCCCGGATCAATCTGGTATGCGCCGATGGGGTGACACCTCACTCCTCCTCAGGCGGAGTGACGGCTACCGCTCTTGCTGCGTCGGGACCCTGCTCCAGCAGCACCGCGAAGCCGTCATCGTCCAGCACAGGCACCTTCAGCTGCATGGCCTTGTCGTACTTCGAACCCGGACTTTCTCCCACCACCACGAAACCGGTCTTCTTCGAAACGGAACCGGTCACCTTCGCTCCAAGGCCCTGGAGAGCCTCTTTCGCGCCATCTCTTGTGTGTGATTGAAGTGTGCCCGTTACCACGACGGTGACGCCTTCCAGAGGACGCGGGCCTTCGTCACCCGACTGCTCCTCCTCCATTCGGACGCCGGCCGCCCGCCAGCTCTCGATGATTTGCTGGTGCCAATCCTCGGCGAACCACCTCTTCAGCGAGGCGGCGATGGTCCCTCCGACCCCGTCGACGGCGGCGAGTTCCTCCTCGCTCGCGTCCCGGATGCGGTCCAGCGAACGGAACTCCCGGGCCAGCGCCTCCGCGGCCACCGGTCCCACATGCCGGATGGACAGGCCGGTGATGATCCGGGCCAGCGGGCGCTCCTTGGCCGCCTGGATGTTCTCCAGCATCGCCAGGGCGTTCTTCTTCGGCTCGCCCTTCTGGTTGGCGAAGAAGGTGACGACCTTCTCCTCGCCCGTCTTCGGGTCGCGCTTGGGCAGCCCCGAATCGGGGTCGAGAACATACGACTTGATGGGCAGCAGCTGCTCGATCGAGAGGCCGAAAAGATCTCCCTCGTCCTTCAGCGGCGGCTCCGCGGGCTCCAGCGGCTGACTGAGCGCGGTGGCGGCGACGTACCCGAAGTTCTCGATGTCCAGGCACTTGCGGCCGGCCAGGTAGAACAGCCGCTCGCGGATCTGGGCGGGGCAGGAACGGGCGTTGGGGCACCGGAGGTCGATGTCCCCCTCCTTGGCGGGCTGCAGCGCCGTCCCGCACTCGGGGCAGTCGGCCGGCATCGCGAACTCCCGCTCGCTGCCGTCCCGGAGGTCGACGACCGGGCCCAGGATCTCGGGGATGACATCGCCGGCCTTGCGCAGGACGACGGTGTCGCCGATGAAGACGCCCTTGGCCTTGACGACGTCCTGGTTGTGCAGCGTCGCGAACTCGACCTCGGAGCCGGCCACCGTCACCGGCTCGACCACGGCATACGGCGTGACCCGGCCGGTGCGGCCGACGCCGACGCGGATGTCGACCAGCTTGGTGTTGACCTCCTCCGGCGGGTACTTCCAGGCGATCGCCCAGCGCGGGGCGCGCGAGGTGGAGCCCAGCCGCCCCTGGAGCCGGATCTCGTCCAGCTTGACGACCGCGCCGTCGATCTCGTGCTCGACGGCGGTGCGGCGGTTCTCGGCGTCGCCGAAGTGCGCGATGAACGCGCGGACCGCTTCGAGGGAGTCGACGACCTGGTTGTGTGTGGCGGTCGGCAGGCCCCACTCCTCCAGGAGGGCGTAGGCCTGCGACTGCCGGTCGATGTCGAAGCCCTCGCGGGCGCCGATGCCGTGCACGACCATGTGCAGCGGGCGGCTCGCGGTGACCTTCGGGTCCTTCTGGCGCAGTGAACCCGCCGCGGCGTTACGGGGGTTGGCGAACGGCGGCTTGCCCTCCGCCACCAGGCGCTCATTGAGCTCCAGGAACCTCGCCATCGGGAAGAAGACCTCCCCGCGGACCTCCACCAGCGCGGGGATCCGCTCGCCCTTGAGGCGGTGCGGGATCTCGGCGATCGTACGGACGTTGGGGGTGATGTCCTCGCCGGTGCGGCCGTCGCCGCGGGTGGCGGCGCGGGTCAGCCGGCCGTGTTCGTAGGTGAGGTTGACGGCGAGGCCGTCGACCTTCGGCTCGCACAGGAAGTGGTACCCGGCGGTCTTCGGGTCGCCGCCCAGCTCCCCGGCCAGGCGCTCGGCCCAGGCCGCCAACTCCGCGTCGTCGAAGGCGTTGTCGAGCGAGAGCATCCGCTCGCGGTGCTCGACCTCGGTGAACTCCGTGGCGTACGCGCCGGCGACCTTCTGGGTCGGGGAATCGGGAGTGCGCAGCTCCGGATGGTCGGCCTCCAGGGCCTCCAGGCCGCGCAGCAGCTTGTCGAACTCCGCGTCACTGACGACCGGGGCGTCCTTCACGTAATACCGGAAGCGGTGCTCCTCGATCTGCTCAGCGAGCTGCGCGTGCTTCTCCCGCGCCTCCGCGGGCACCCCGGATGCCGCTGCGTGCTGTTCGCCAGCCACCGTCATGTCCTCCCGTTGTCCTTGAGTGCCGTCACTCAGGGTTGTCTGCGAGCGACCTCGCCGCCCGGACACAATGAGCGAGGGCCGAGCGGGCATATGCGGGCGAAGCGCCCGCCAGCCCGCATGACGGGGTGACGACCACGGACTCCGCGAGAGACCCCGGTGTCAGCCCCAGCCTGCGCCACAGCGTCCTGACACCCATGACGCTACCGGCAGGGTCTGACAATGGGCCGTCCACACCCGGCACCGTGCCGACGAACAGGGTCGTACCGCCTTCGACGGCCTCGCCGATCGCCTCCTCCTCACGCTCGGTGAGCAGCGAGAAATCGAACGAAACGCCCGCGACACCGGACCGCCGCAGCAGCCCGAACGGCACCTCGGGCGCGCACGAATGCACGACGACGGGACCGCCGTCCGCCACCCCGACAAGATCACGCAGCGCGCCTTCGACGACCACCCGGTCCACCGCGCGGTGCGTGCGGTAGCCGCTCGCCGACCTCACCCGCCCCTGCAGCACCGACGTCAGCGACGGCTCGTCCAGCTGCAGCACGACCTGCGCGCCCGGCATCCGCCGCCGCACGTCCGCGAGATGGCCGCGCAGCCCCTCCGCCAGCGATGCCGCGAGATCCCGGCAGGCACCCGGGTCACTGAGGGCGGCCTCGCCGTTGCGCAGCTCCAGGGAGGCGGCCAGCGTCCACGGGCCGACGGCCGAGACCTTCAGCGGCCCCTCGTAGCCCTGGGTGAACTCCTCCAGGGCGTCCAGGTCTTCACCGAGCCAGGAACGGGCCCGGCGGGTGTCCCGGCCCGGCCGGTCACTGATCCGCCAACCGCTGGGCTCCACATGGGCGTACACCTCGACGAGCATCCCGATGGTCCGCCCGATCATGTCGGCCCCGGGCCCCCGGGCCGGCAGTTCCGGCAGATACGGGAAGCCCTCCACCGACCCGGTCACCGTCTTCGCCGCTTCCCGCGCGTCACCGCCCGGCATCGACCCGATACCGGTCGCCGCGCCCGCGGCCCACTTCTGCGTGCTGTTCTCGCTCACCCGGGAAGGGTATGCGGCAGGCCGGGGCGGGTGCGGAAGCGGTCCGACGGGCGGGCGCGGAGCCGATCCGCCGGGGCGGGCGCGGAAGCGGTCCGCCGGGCGGGCACGGAGCCGACCCGCCGGGCGGGCGCGGAAGCGGTCCGCCGGGCGGGCGCGGGGACGGCCCCGGTGGAGGTGCGGAAGCGGGAGCTCACCGCCGGGTGCGTACGCCCAGCCACGCCACCACCGCGGCGACGGCCAGGGCGCCCGCCGTCAGTGCGAAGGCGTGCCCCGCGCCCTGATAGCCGCCGCCCGTACCCGCGAGCACCGCGCCCATGCCGGCGATCCCCACCAGCGAGCCGATCTGGCGGTTGGCGTTCAGCGTGGCGCTGCCGATGTCGGCGTGCGCACGCCCGGCGGCCGCCATCAGGACCCCGGTCATCGCCGGGGAGCTGATGCCGCTGCCGAGGTTGGCGAGGGCGAGGATCGCCGCGATCGCCCAGTACGGCAGGCCGGGCCCGAGGAGCAGGAAGAGCACGAGGTAGCCGGTGGCGGAGAGCGCCAGCGAGGCGGCGAGGGCCGTCCGGTTGCCGATGCGCTGCCCGATGCGGGCGTAGAGCACATTGCCGAACGGGATGACCAGGACGGCCGGCAGCATCTGCAGCCCCGCCGTCACCGGGCTCGCACCGCGCGCCGTCTGGAGGAAGAGCCCGAGCACGAACAGCGCCCCGTAGAAGGCGAAGTTGAAGAGAAAGCCGACCATGTTGGCCGCGGAGAAGCTACTGTCCGCGAAGAGCGCGACCGGCAGGACCGGCGTGTGGGCGGCCCGCTCGCGTACGACGAATCCGGCCGCGGCGAGCAGTGTGACGACGAGCGCGGCCAGCACCCGGGGCGCGCCCCAGCCCTCGGCGGGGCCCTCGATGAGCGCGTAGCTGAGCGATCCGAGGGCGAGCAGGCCCAGGACGTGACCGCTGCCGCCGACCGCGGAGCGGCGCCCCGGGACGGCCTCGATGACCCGCCGGGTGAGCAGCAGCCCGGCGATCCCGATGGGGAGGTTGACGAGGAAGATGCTGCGCCAGCCCAGAGTGCCGACCAGGAGGCCGCCGATGGTCGGCGCGAGCCCCACGGACGTGGAGACGATCGCCGACCAGATGCCGAGGATCTTCGCCCGGCGGGCCGGTTCGGGGAAGGCGTTCATCAGCAGGGAGAGCGAGCTGGGCATGAAGAGGGCCGCGCCCGCCCCTTGGGCGAAGCGGGCCGCCACCAGGGCGGTGCCGTTCGGCGCGGCGGCGCCCAGCAGGGACGCCGCGGTGAAGACGGCCAGGCCGATGAGGTAGATCCGGCGGGCACCGAAGCGTTGGGCGAGCGCACCGGCCAGCAGCAGGAGCGCGGCGAAGGCGAGGACGTAGCCGTCGACGACCCAGGTGAGGCCGGACATGGTCAGACCGAGCCGGGCGCGCAGGTCGTGGGAGGCGACGTTCATGATGCCGGTGTCCAGGCTCGCCATCACGAACCCGAGGGCCAGCACCAGGAGTTGGACCCCGCCGCGGGCCGCGGGGCGCGGCGCCTCCGGGAGCTGCGCCGGTATCCGTGCCTGCCGTGTTCCGCGCTCCGGCACCCGTGGCGCCGCCGTCTTAGTGATCATGGCATTAGTTAAAGCTGTACCTATCTCCGTCGGCAATGATTACAGCTATAACTTTACTGAACCCATACGAAAGGCCCCGGGACACCCCGGGGCCTTTCACGAACGGCATGCGGCACGGCTCGGTATGCGGCACGGCTCGGCATGCGGCACGGCTGCCGTCCGGCGGTGCGGCAGCCTGCGGGAGGTCAGCCCTCCGGGGTGCCGCCCCGCCCCAGCGCCTTCAGCAGGTCATCGCGCAACGCCGCCCGCTCGGCGTGCGAAAGGTGGTCGAGCGGCGAAGCGGTGCCCATCCGGCTCAGCAGATCGAGCCGCAACTCCCGCCCCGCCTCGGTCAGTACGAGCTGCTTGGCCCGCCCGTCCAACGGGTGCGGCTGCCGCTCCACCATGCCCTGCTTCTCCAGTTTGGAGATGACGTACGTGACGTTCGGCGGCTCGCAGCACAGCACTCCGGCCAGCTCCCGCGCCGTCTTCGGCTCGCCGAGCTCCTCCAGCGCCTTCGCCTGCGTCGGCGTCAGCTCCAGCTCGGCGATCCGTTCACGCTGATGGGCGTCCAGCCGACGGCTCAGTTCGGTGACGAGCCCCCGGATCTCCCGGAACCCGCACCCCGCCGCCGCGGTCGACTTCACTTCAGTGGTCACCCTTGCAGCGTACGTCGCCCCGGCGGAACCGAGCGGGGAGACGGGACGGCGCCGGGCTCGGGCAGCGGCTCAGCGGCCCGGCCGCACCGAAACGTCGTTGATCTCCGCGTCCCGCGGCAGGTCGATGGCGGTGAGGATGGCCGTGGCCACCGACTCCGGGTCGATCCAGCGCGACGGGTCGTACTCCTTGCCCTCCTGGCGGTGCGTGCTCTCCTGCATGGGCGTGGCCGTACGGCCCGGATAGACCGACGTCACGCGGACGCCGTTGCCGTGCTCCTCCGCCCGCAGCGAGTCGGCGAGCGCCTTCAGGCCGTGCTTGCTCGCGGCGTACGCGCCCCATTCGGCGTGGGCGTGCAGCCCCGCACCGGAGTTGACGAAGACGATGTGCCCCTGGGAGACGCGCACCAGCGGCAGCAGCAGCCGGGTGATCTCGGCCGGCGAGACGAGGTTGGCGGCGAGCTGCCGCTGCCACGCCTTGGCCGGCAGGTCACCGACCGCGCCCAGTTCGATGACGCCCGCGATGTGCTGGAGGGAGTCGATACGCTCCGGCAGCGGCTGCTTGCCGAAGCCCCAGGAGAGCTTCTCCGGGTTCGCGAGATCGCCCACCAGGGTGCGGGCGCCCGGGAACTGCGCGGCCAACTCCTTCGCGCGTACGGCGTCCCGTGCCAGCAGCCACAGGTCCTCCCCGCGCTCCGCGAGCCGCCGCGCGACCGCCGCTCCGATGCCGGACCCTGCGCCTGTGATCAAGTGGGTACCCATGAGACCGATCCTAACCAGGCGTTACCGGGCACGACCGGGCGGCTGACAGCCGGGCCCGGGAGGACAGGCACGAGGACGGGCGCAAGGCCGGGCAGGGGCACGGCGGGCACCAGGCGGGGCGGGCAGGCAGCTCAGCCCTGCACGCCCGCCTTCTCCTCCAGGTAGGCGAGGGCGCCCACACCGTCCTCGGCGAAGAAGACCAGCTCGGTGAGCGGAATCGGCAGGAAGCCCTCCGACTCCATCCGCTGGAACTGCTCCTTCAACCCGTCGTAGAAACCGGCGGTGTTCAGCAGCACCACCGGCTTGGTGTGCAGCCCGTGCTTGCGCAGCTCCAGGATCTCGGTCGCCTCGTCCAGGGTGCCCGTACCGCCGACCATGATGACGATGGCGTCGGCCCGCGCCAGCAGCTGCGCCTTCCGCTCGGCCAGGTCCGCGGTGACGAGCATCTCGTCGGCGCCCGCACGCACCTTGTGCGCAAGGAACTCCACGGAGACGCCGATCAGCTTCCCGCCGGCCCCCTGCACGCCGTCGGCCATGACCTTCATCAGGCCGGTGTCCGAACCGCCCCAGACCAGTGCGTGCCCGCCCTTGCCGATCAGCTCGGCGAACTGGCGGGCGGGCGTGACATAGCGGTCGTCGAGGTCGGCGGCGGAGCAGAAGACACAGATGTTCATGCGCCTCACTGTACGAGCCGGGACTGACATCCCGGCCCGCGAGTTCCGGGACCGGCATCCCGGCCGGGGAGGCCACGCGGAAGCGGGGACCGGCATCCGGCTCGGGAGGGACCCACGGGAGCGGGGGGGGAGGGCGATGGGCGGCACGCTCTGGCGCCCCCGGCCCCTCCCCCCTCTCCCCCTTCGGGGGAGGGGGCGGGGGGTGGGTTCGGGGGTGGGGGGGCAGTCTCACGCGACTCCGAGCCGGGCGACGGGGACAACCGCACCGCGCTCGGAACCCGGCGCGCGGGCAGCCACACCGCGCTGGTGCGCGATCAGCCGCACCGGGCTCGGAGCCGGAAAGCCGGGGTGCGGGGACAGCCACACCAGGCTCAGCGCCGACTGTGGGAGCAGAGCCGCACCGGGCTCAGGACAAGCCCCGACACGGCAACCCCCCGCGCCCCGGCGCCAGATCAGACCCCCATCCATCAGCGCCCCGCGCCCCGCCGCTCAGATCAGGCCCTGGTCCAGCATCGCGTCCGCGACCCGTTCGAAGCCGGCGATGTTGGCGCCCGCGACGTAGTCGCCCGGCAGGCCGAACCGTTCGGCGGTCTCGTAGCAGGTGTCGTGGATCCCGCGCATGATCGTGGCGAGTTCGCCCTCCGTACGCTCGAAGGCCCATGCCTCCCGCGCGGAGTTCTGCCGCATCTCCAGCGCGCTGGTCGCGACACCGCCCGCGTTGGCGGCCTTCCCCGGGCCGAAGGCCACGCCGGCCTCCTTCAGGAGCGTCACCGCCTCCGGGGTGGTCGGCATGTTGGCGCCCTCGGAGACCGCCTTGACGCCGTTGCGGATGAGGGTCCGGGCGGCGTCCGCGTCCAGCTCGTTCTGCGTCGCCGACGGCAGTGCCACATCGCACGCGACGTCCCACACCCGCCCACCGGGCACGTACGTGGCGGACGCCCCGCGCCGCGCGGCGTACTCCGTGAGGCGGCCGCGCTCGACCTCCTTGACCTGCTTCAGGAGGGGCAGGTCGATGCCCTTCTCGTCGACGACGTAGCCGCCGGAGTCCGAGCAGGTCAGCACGTTGGCGCCGAGTGCCTGGGCCTTCTCGATCGTGTAGATCGCGACATTGCCGGAACCGGAGACCACGACCTGCTGGCCGTCGAGCTCCTCGCCGCGCCGCTTGAGCATCTCCTCGGTGAACAGGACGTTGCCGTAGCCGGTGGCCTCCGTACGGGCCTTGGAGCCGCCCCATTCGAGGCCCTTGCCGGTCAGCACGCCGGCCTCCCAGCGGTTGGTGATCCGCCGGTACTGTCCGAAGAGGAAGCCGATCTCACGGCCGCCGACGCCGATGTCACCGGCCGGTACGTCGGTGTGCTCGCCCAGATGGCGGTGGAGTTCGGTCATGAACGACTGGCAGAACCGCATGACCTCGGCGTCCGACCTGCCGTGCGGGTCGAAGTCGCTGCCGCCCTTGCCGCCGCCGATGTTCAGGCCGGTCAGGGAATTCTTGAAGATCTGCTCGAAGCCCAGGAACTTCACAATTCCGAGGTTGACGGACGAGTGGAATCGCAGGCCGCCCTTGTACGGGCCGAGCGCGCTGTTGAATTCCACCCGGAAGCCGCGATTGACGTGAATCGCCCCGGAGTCGTCCTGCCAGGGCACCCGGAACATGATCTGCCGTTCCGGTTCGCAGAGCCGCTCCAGGATCTTCGCCTCGGCGAATTCCGGACGTGCGGCCAGCGCCGGGGCCAGCGTTTCCAGTACCTCCAGGGCCGCCTGGTGGAATTCCGGCTCCCCGGGATTCCGCCGGACCAGCTCCGCGTGCAGGGATGCCGGCCCGGCCGAATGGACCCCGGGCTTGACCTCAGACTGAACAGTCGACATGACTTCCGTTCCCTTCGTGACCGATGAAAAGCCGCCCACGGTCCGGATTCCGGAAGAAATCGCGGACGCAGCGGCCTGACTCGTCCCGTCGCTGCGCCGACCCTACTTGCCCCGGCCCCCGCACCCCGAAGCTGTGGCATGTTCATGAAGTACGGCAGGATGAGCCGCTCCCTGGAATCGATCATGTAAGGCCCGGAACCGTGACCCAGCAGCCGCCGCGCCCGCCGCAGACACCGCAGACACCCCCGATGCCGCACGCTCCGCAGGCGCCGCCGCCCGGCCCGGCATCGCCGCACGGCCAGATCCCGCCCAACGGACTGCCCGCCTACGGAGGCGGCTTCTCCCCGCAGCCGCCCGCTCCCCCGAAGCGCCGCTCCGGCCTGATCCTGGCCGCGGTCGCGGTCGCCGTCGCCCTGCTTGCCGGCGCGGGCTACCTGGCCTGGTCGCAGCTCGGGGACAAGGCGGACAGCGCGGCCTCGGGCGGACTGAGTACACCCGCGAGCGTCAAGTCGGCCTCGGGCGCGCTTCGTTACGACAAGGAAGCCACCGCGCGGATGTATCCGGCGGCCAAGCGCGACGCCGCGGACTACCCGGAGCTCAAGGGCCTGACGCAGACCGACTCCGTCTACGTCCCGACGGGCGGCAGCGCCGGCCCGCTGGCGGTGCACACCGGCGCCGGCAGCGTGTCCGACCCCGCCCAGCGGGTGAAGGACGCGTTCGCCCCCAACACCATGTCCAAGGAGCCGAAGGACTTCGCCCTCAAAGACCCCGGCGCACCCGGCAGCCTGCTGCGCTGCGGCGTCGTCACGGCCGGCGGGGACCATATCGGTCTGTGCGTATGGGCCGACAGCACCTCGGTCGGTGACGTGATCCCCGTGGGCGAGCCCGCCGCCTCCCCCGCGAAGGTCGACCTCGACGCGCTCGCCCGGCAGGCGCGGGACCTGCGCAAGGCCATGCGCGGCGGCTCCGCCGGCTGATCACGCGCCCCCGCCAACGGCCACGGACCTCTCGCCCACTCGGTTGCCCGGGTGGGCGAGAGGTCCGCGCGCGACTCCGCCTCAGCCCTCCTTGACGGCCGCGGCTGCCCGGTCCACCGCCTCGGCGACCCAGGCCTCGGCGGCGGCCTTGTCCACGCCCAGGCTCGTGAGGAGGCCCGCGCCGTCCTCCAGCTCCAGCAGCGCGAGGAGGACGTGCTCGGTGCCGACGTAGTTGTGCCCCATCCGCAGCGCCTCGCGGAAGGTCAGCTCCAGCGCCTTGCGCGCCCGCGCGTCGAACGGGATCAGCGCGGGCAGCTCACCGGACGCCTCGGGCAGGGACCCGGTGACGGCGCGCCGCACGGCCTCCGGTGACACGCCCTGCGCGACGAGCGCACGGGCGCCGAGCCCTTCCGGCTCGCCCAGCAGCCCCAACACCAGGTGCTCGGGGCCGATTTCGGCGTGGCCCCTCTCGCGGGCCTCGTTCTGCGAGGTCACCACGATGCTCCGCGCCCGTGGAGTGAAGCGACCGAACCCCTGGCCGGGGTCGAGGTCCGAGGACTCCCCGGCCTTCGGCACGAACCGCTTCTGGGCCGCCTGCTTGGTGACCCCCATGCTGCGCCCGATCTCGGTCCAGGAGGCGCCCGCGCGCCGCGCTTGGTCCACGAAGTGGCCGATCAGGTGGTCGGCCACCTCACCGAGATGGTCGGCGGCGAGGACCGCGTCCGACAGCTGGTCGAGATGAGCCTCGGGGTGCACCTTCTTGATGGCCGCGATCAGGTCGTCGAGCCGGACGGGATGCGTCATGCGGACGGGGTCCGCCGGACTTTCGGAATTTCCAGGATTCGCCATGCGTCAACCATAAGTTGACGCACCTTCCCTCGTCAACCATGCGTTGACGATCATCTCCTCGGCTGCCGTCACGACCGGTTCGACGACGAGGCCCCGACTCCAGCGGGCCTGGCGGGCGCGTCAGCCCCGCCCCTCTCCACTGCGTCCCGGCGCACACCGCCCGCGCCCGGCACCGCCGAGGCCACCCCGGAGGCGCCCTCGGCGAGGGCCTCGGAGGCGCCCCCCGAGGCCCCCATGGCAGCGACCTCGGCGTTGACCAGCTTCTGCATCGGCTCGGCGCAACTCCCCCCGGCGACCACCATCACCACCAGAATGGCCACCACCGTCAGCACCGTGCCCAGCCAGACCATCGTGGCCACCGGCAGGGTGTACGCGCCGATCACCTTCAGCACGCACTCGGCCACCAGCGTGCTCCCCCATATCGCCGTGAACCTCCGCTCGGCCCGCCGGAAGGGTTTTGACCCGGCCGAGAGCCGGTCCCAGGCAGCCGCCCCGGCCCCGGTCCCCTTCGTCACCCACGGCTTGAGCCCCGCGGACATCAGCGGCCGCCCCGTCCTCAGGGAGAGCAGGATCGAGATCGCGACGACGCTGCTCACCCCGCTGTCCTTGGCCAGCATCAGCCGCGGGTCACCGGCCACGGCACTGAGCCCCAGCCCCACGCCATTGACGACGAGCATGACCAGCGCCAGGCCGTTCACCCCGCGGCCCCTGGCCGGCCCCCAGACCGTACGCAGCGCGGGCACGACGCTGCTCCACCCCAGCGCGGCCACCTCGCTCAGCCCGAAGGCGCCGCTGAGGAGGTAGTACGACGCCAGCGGGACGCCGACGTCCACGATCAGCGGCAGAAGGCCCTCCAGGAGCGGATTGCGGGCCTTGGCCTTGCTCTGACTCACGGCGGACTCCCCCGAGTTGGGACGCTGGACTGCGTCTTTCTTCCACACACCCAGCCTCCGGCACACCCCCGGCCCGCAACAGTCGCGTACGTCCCGGGATCCCCATGACATTTGTCAGGTCCCGGCGGCCGCCGGCCCCGGGGGCCGTCAGTTCCGGGCCACCCGCAGCGCGTCACTCAGGGCCTCGGCCAGCCGGCGCGAGAGGAAGCGGAACTCGCGGTCCGGAACCTTCGGATCGGCGTGCATCGCCCGCGCATGACGCAGCAGTTCCTCGCCGATGTCCAGCTGCATCGACTCGATGCTGTCGGCGAGATCGGACACCATGCCGCCCTCACCGTCGGTGAGCAGAAAACAGGGGCGGTCATCGGGAGTACTCCATGGCAGCAACCGCATACGAGGGGCGGAAGGTTCGGATCGTGGTGGTTCGTTCGTCATGCGGACAAGCCTTCCCGCCCGCGTCTAGCCTGGCCACAGAACGGCGCCTACTGTGCGCTACCACTCCGCAACTGTGCGAGGTGTGCGATGCCCCAGAACAACGAACCACCCACCAGCCTCAGGATCTTCGGGAAACAGTCCCGTTTCCTGCGCGAACGGCACGGGATGACGCGCCGCGAACTCAGCGCGCTCGTCCCGTACTCCGAATCCTTCATCGCGATGGTCGAACGCGGCGAACGGCCACCCAAGCCGGGATACGTCGAGGCGGTGGACGCGGCGCTCGGCGCGGGCGGCGTGCTCCTCGTACTCATCGAGGAGGTGGCGGAGAAACACCATCCGGCGTGGGCCGAGGAGTACGTGAAACTGCAGGCGGAGGCGTTGGCGCTGCACTCCTACTCCACCCACTTCCTGCACGGCCTCTTACAGACGGAGGAGTATGCGCGGGCGGTCTTCCGGTGCGTACGGCCGAGCATGGAGGACGACGAGATCGAGCGCTCCGTCCAGGCCCGCCTGGCAACACAGAAGCTGCTCACCCGCAAACCGGCCTGCCGCATGACCTTCGTCCTGGAGGAGCCCGTGCTGTCCCGGAGGATGGGCGGACAGGCCGTCTGGGAGGGCGAGTTGCACAACCTGCTCAAGCTCTCCGGGCTGCACAATCTCCAGCTCCAGATCATGCCGCTCAGCCGGGAGACGCATGCGGGCATGGATGGCCCGATGACGCTGCTGGAGACGCCGAAGCACCACACCGTCGGTTACGTGGAGGGCCAACAGGGCAGCTACTTCCTCACAAAGCCGGACGACATCAGCGCGATGAGCCACCGCTACGGCACAATTCGATCCCAAGCCCTCGACGCCGAGGCGTCGCGCGGCCTCATTCAGCGTCTGCTGGTAGGAGAGGCATGAACACCGAACTGGCATGGTTCAAGAGCAGCTACAGCGGCGGACAGGACGAATCCTGCGTCGAAATAGCGGTCGCTTGGCGGAAGTCGAGCTACAGCGGCGGCCAGGGCGAGGCCTGCGTCGAGGTTGCCGCCTGCCCGCACACCGTCCACATCCGCGACTCCAAGGACATCTCGCTGCCGTCCCTGGCCGTCGCTCCCGCCTCCTGGGCGTCCTTCGTCGCGTATGCGCAGGTCGCGCCGGAAGCCGTCTGAGCGGATACCGGTGGGGCGGCGCCAGGTTCCGCCCCACCGTCCGGCGGCGCGTCGGACGATCACCAAAGGACCGGGGCGGAGAACTCCCACCCACCTACCGCCCCCCAACTCATCACCCCATCGGGTGACTTGGAGGCGAATCCGTCCGGAATGCGGTTACGCTCGCCGCAGTTCGGCGTCGACGTCGCACAACCGATCGGCGCGCCACAACAGGACACAGAACGGCCCCCGGCGGGACGGCAATCCCGGTCCGAGGGCCTGATCACCAGGAAGAAGAACCCTTCCCCATGACTTCAGCGCAGTCTAGCGCGCCCTCGTCCGCGTCCCCGCGCGGCGCCGGTGGCGTCATCCACATCCGTACGCGACAGACCTCCCGCTTCACCGTCCTCGCCAACCGCCTTGCACAGCGCGCCGGTAGCGCGATCACGGTCGGGGTCGCGGCGTACGTCCTCTCGCTCCCCGATGGCGCACCGATCACCATCGGCGCGCTGTGTACGCACTTCACCGAAGGCAAGATCGCCATCGCGCGGGCGTTACGCGAGCTGGAGGCCGAGGGCTGGCTGGAGCGCCGGGTCGAGCGCGGGCCGCACGGCCGGATCGTGACGCGCACCTTCGCGTACGACCTGCCGGGCGCCTCCCCGGCCCCCACCGGCAGCCCCGAACCGGAGCCGGAATCCGAACCCGGCACCGCGGACGACGCACCCGCCCCCACGGCTCCACAAGCCGTGGCCCTGCTCGCCGCGCTCCCGGAGCGTGACCGGCGGCTGCTGCTCTCCGAGCGGGAGATCGGCGGGCTCGCGCCGGCGGTCACCGAGTGGCTCGACCGGGGGGTTTCCCCGCAGGAGATCAGCGCCGCGCTCACCGGCAACCTCCCCGCGCGCCTCACCCGCCGCCCGGCCCGCCTGCTCGCCCATCGCCTGGCCGTCCTGCGGCCACCGGCCCGTACGGGCCTCCTGCCGGATGCGGCGCCCGACCGGCCCGCCGCCGTCCCGCTCCGGAACTGCGACGGCTGCGACCGCGCCTTCCGGAGCCCCTCCCCCGGCCTCTGCCGCGACTGCCGCAGCGGCTCGGCCACAGCACGAAGAGCCGCCTGAAGGGGCGGCACCTCGCCCCGTCACCGCCGTCCCTACCCGCACTGAACGCCGTAACCTGAAAGGACAGAAAATGAGTTCCGCACTCGCTGAGATGAGTCGGCCCATGACGTCTCCACCACCTCCGGACGGGCAGGAGGAAGGCACAGCCGATCTCACCGCCGGCCCGACCCTGAACCACCCGCTACCGCCCCGGCGTACTGTGAACGCGGCAGCCAGGAAAGCCCGGGAGGGGCACATGAGCGCACAGCCGCTACACCCGCACGACCCGACGCCGAGGGTCCCTCGGACGATCAATGGGATCGCCGACGCGTTGAGCGGCAGCCGGCGCATGGAGTTCTACCGGGCCATCGGGGAAGCAGAGGCCGGGCCCGAGCTTGAGCACGCCATCGCCACCTGGTGGGGGCAAGCCATGCTCGAATCCGACCCGTCACGTGAACAGCTCGTCGCAGCTGCCGAAGCGGGCACTCTGCCGACTACGACCTGGGAAGAGATCTCGCGCCGCCGCCGTGCGAACGGCGGGGAGATGCCGGGTGAGTGACGCGGAGATCTCTGGCCGGTCGAGCCTTCCACCGCCGTAGCAGAAACGCTCGCCGATCCAGCGCTCCCCGTCGAACTCTTCTCGAAGATCGTCGCCCTCACCGTGGCCATCGCCGAGGACCCGTGGCTGGACAGCAGCGAGCCCGCTCTCCAAGGCGGAGCCTGGCGGACAGTTCCCCTCCCCGATGGCGGTGGAATCGCCGAATATTTGATCAAGACCGAGGAGCACAGCGTCCTGCTGACGCGGATTTTCCCCTTCTGAACCGACCGAGCCCCGCCGGCCGGCCCTCGGCCGATCCGTACGAACGGCGGCGTCAGCCGGCAGGGGCCTCCGCCCGCGCCCTGCGCTCCGTCGTCGCGATCGTCGCCGAGCCGACGACCCGGGTGTCGTCGTAGAGGACGATCGCCTGGCCGGGGGCCACGCCGCGGACCGGTTCGGTGAAGGTCACCTGGAGTTCGGTGTCGTCGATGACCTCGGCCGTCACCTCCGTCTCGCCGCCGTGGGCGCGGAGCTGGGCGGTGTAGGTCGCGCGGCCCGGGGCCGGCGGGCGGCCGCACCAGCGGGGGCGGATGGCCGTCAGGGCCGTGACGTCGAGGGATTCGACGGGGCCGACGGTGACGGTGTTGTCCACCGGGGAGATGTCGAGGACGTAGCGCGGCTTGCCGTCGGCCGCCGGATGGCCGATGCGCAGGCCCTTGCGCTGGCCGATGGTGAAGCCGTACGCGCCGTCGTGGGAGCCGAGTCGGGTGCCGGACTCGTCGACGATGTCGCCCTCGGCGGTGCCCAGCCGCTTGGCGAGGAAGCCCTGGGTGTCGCCGTCGGCGATGAAGCAGATGTCGTGGCTGTCGGGCTTCTTGGCGACGAACAGGCCGCGGCGGGCTGCCTCTTCGCGGATCTCGGGCTTGGTGGTGAGGGTGTCGCCGAGCGGGAACATCGCGTGCGCCAGCTGGCGGTCGTCCAGCACGCCGAGGACGTAGGACTGGTCCTTGGCCATGTCGGAGGCGCGGTGCAGCTCGCGGGAGCCGTCCTCGCGCAGCACCACGGTGGCGTAGTGGCCGGTGCAGACGGCGTCGAAGCCGAGGGCGAGGGCCTTGTCGAGCAGCGCGGCGAACTTGATCTTTTCGTTGCAGCGCAGGCAGGGGTTGGGGGTGCGGCCGGCTTCGTACTCCGCGATGAAGTCGTCGACGACGTCCTCGCGGAAGCGCTCGGCGAGGTCCCAGACGTAGAAGGGGATGCCGATGACGTCGGCGGCACGGCGCGCGTCGTGCGAATCCTCGATGGTGCAGCAGCCGCGGGCGCCCGTACGGAACGACTTCGGATTCTCGGAGAGGGCGAGGTGCACACCGGTCACGTCATGGCCGGCCTCGGCGGCGCGGGCGGCGGCGACGGCGGAGTCGACACCGCCGGACATGGCGGCGAGCACGCGGAGGCGGCGGGGAGCATCAGTCATAACCACCCCAGGGTAGACGGAACCACCGACAGTCCCGAAAGCGTTATGCAGCGCATGGGGAAGAGCGGCCGAGAAGGCGGGCAGGAGCAGGGCTCCGGGAGCGCGGACAAGGGCTCCGGGGGCGGTGTCACGCGGCGTCGGGCGCTGTGGATCGGGGGCGGCGGGGTGCTGGCCGCCGGGGCGGCCGCGCTCGGTGCGCGGGAGGATCTGGCGCGCTGGTGGTGGCGGGTCCCGGGCCATGACAAGCCGCGCACGCCGGGCGCGGTCGACTACCGGGGCGCCGCGTGGGTCGCGGCGTCCCCGGAGAACTGGCGGCGCGCGGACCGGCCGGCCGACTACGGAATCGACCGGGTGGTCATACACGTCGTGCAGGGGAGCTTCGGGGACGCGCTGCGGGTCTTTAAGGATCCGGGACACGCCGCCGCCGCGCATTACGTGCTGCGCAAGGACGGACACGTGGCGCAGACGGTGCGCGAACTGGACGTGGCCTTCCATGCGGCGAACCGCTCCTACAACGAGCGCAGCATCGGCATCGAGCACGAGGGGTTCGTGGACCGCCCGGAGTCCTTCACGGCCGCGATGTACGCGTCGTCGGCGCGGCTGACGGCCGGGATCTGCCGGCGGTACGGCTTCCCGGCCGACCGGGAGCACATCATCGGGCACACGGAGGTGCCGGGCGCCGACCACACCGATCCCGGGCCGCACTGGGACTGGGACCGCTATCTGAAGCTCATACGGGCGGAGATGCGGCGCGCGGAGAAGAAGGAGAAGCCGGGCCCGTAGGCCGGTGGGGGCTCAGCGGATGATGCCGAGGACCAGGAGGACGATCCCGGTCAGGGCGAGGACGCCCGCGCCGCTGCCGAAGAGCATGACGTTGCGGTTCTCGCCGCGCAGCAGCTCCTCCTCCGACTTGGGCGACATGACGAAGACGCCGCCCTCGGCGGGGGCGCCGATCGCCAGCCTGCCGTTGCCGTCGCCGGCTTCGCCGTTGACGTAGAAGCGGCTGCCGGGGCGCACTATCCACTCCTCGTGCCGGTAGCCGATGGTTCCGTCGCCGCCGCCCAGGTCGAGGCCGATCGGGCCGATCTGGAGGCGTTTGCCGCCGGACGAGGTGTGCGGGTCGAAGCGGTCGACGGTCTTCTCCGCGCCGGTGACGGGGTGCTCACCGGGGTGGATCACCATCTTGCCGGTGGCGTCCTCCACGAAGAACGCCGTGCTGCTGGTGTGCCGGGAGACCACTTCGTTGCTGGTACGGCGCTTGCGGCTGCCGCGGCCGTCGCGGTACGTCTCCTCGTACCGCCGCGTGATCTTGTGCTGGTGCCAGACGCACTCCAGGCCGCCGAGCTGTGAGCGGAGCGCGCCGTCCTTGTGCGGGAGTGCCCGGCCGACGATCTCGCAGCGGTAGCGGAAGACGCCGTCGCCCGCGGCCTGGGTGGCTGCCGAGTGCAGTGCCCGCAGCTCCGCCACGGGCAGGGTCTCGGTGCGCTCCATCACCTGGGCGCGGTTGTTGGAGTGGCGGGCCAGCCACCCGCAGGCCACCGCCACGACCAAAGCGATCAGACCTGTCCAGATCACGGCATCTCCTCGTGGTGCGGCCCGCTCGGCGCCGCGACCCTACCCGAGGCCGGCTGCCGGGTCCCGGGCCGGGCGCGCCGTCAGCTCAGTCCCGCGCTGCGGGCCCGCTCGACCACCGGGCCGATGGCGTCCGCGAGGGCCGCGACGTCCGCGGCGGTGGAGGTGTGGCCCAGGGAGAAGCGCAGGGTGCCCCGGGCCAGGTCCTGGGCCATGCCGGTGGCCAGCAGGACGTGGCTGGGCTGGGCGACACCGGCGGTGCAGGCGGAGCCCGTGGAGCACTCGATGCCCTGGGCGTCCAGGAGGAGGAGCAGGGAGTCGCCCTCGCAGCCGGGGAAGGAGAAGTGGGCGTTGGCGGGGAGCCGGCCGGCGGGGTCGGGGTCGCCGCCGAGGACGGCGTCCGGTGCGGCGGCGCGGACCGCCTTGATCAGGTCGTCGCGCAGCGCGCCGATGTCGCGGGCGAAGTCCTCGCGGTGCGCGACGGCGTGCCGTCCGGCGGCGGCGAACGCGGCGATGGCGGGGGTGTCGAGGGTGCCGGAGCGGACGTGCCGTTCCTGGCCGCCGCCGTGCAGCACGGGCACCGGGGTGTGTTCGCGGCCCAGCAGCAGTGCGCCGATGCCGTAGGGGCCGCCGATCTTGTGGGCGGAGACCGTCATCGCGGCGAGTCCGGAGGCTGCGAAGTCGACGTCCAGCTGTCCGAAGGCCTGGACCGCGTCCGCGTGCAGCGGGACCTCGAACTCCGCTGCCGCCCGTGCGAGTTCGTGCACCGGCTGGAGGGTGCCGATCTCGTTGTTGGCCCACATGACGGTGGCGAGCGCGACGTCGGCGGGGTTGCGGGCGATCGCCTCGCGCAGCGCGTCGGCGGGCACCCGGCCGTAGCTGTCGACCGGCAGCCATTCGACGTGCGCGCCTTCGTGCTCGGCGAGCCATTCCACGGCGTCCAGGACGGCGTGGTGCTCGACGGGGCTGGCGAGGACGCGGGTGCGGGCGGGGTCGGCGTCGCGGCGGGACCAGTACAGGCCCTTGACCGCGAGGTTGTCGGCCTCGGTGCCGCCCGCGGTGAAGACGACTTCGCTGGGGCGGGCGCCGAGCGAGACGGCGAGGGATTCCCGCGCCTCCTCCACGGCACGACGGGCCCGCCGTCCGGCGGCATGCAGGGAGGAGGCATTGCCGGTGACGGTCAGCTGGGCGTTCATCGCCTGGACCGCCTCCGGAAGCATCGGAGTGGTGGCGGCGTGGTCGAGGTAAACCATGGTGCGCCGATTCTACGAGCAGCCGCCGCGGGCCGTGGGGGCGCGTGTCCGGCGCGCGGGTGCGGCCCGCGTCCACCTGCCGTGACCGGCCCGTTTCCCGCTGCCCGTTGGGTGAGGGGACCTGCCCTCTTCGTCGCGCCGGCGCACGATGCCGTCCGGCCTCTCGACACCCATGTAAGGAGTCACTAGCCTGACACTCATGACACAGACGCAGAGGACCGAGACGCTCATGACGCCGTGGCATCTGGACCGCACGTTCCGCAGTCAGGCGGGGGAGGTGCGCTGGGCCGTGCTCGGCGAGGACGCGGCGGCCGGCGACGCCCCGCCGGTCGTCCTGCTGCACGGCACGCCGTTCTCGTCGTACGCCTGGCGCACCGTGGCCCGCGCCCTCGCCGAGCGCCGCCGGGTCTTCGTGTGGGACATGCCGGGGTACGGCGCCTCGGAGAAGCACGCGGGACAGGACGTCACCCTCGACTCCCAGGCCGTCGTGTTCGGCGAGCTGCTGGCGCACTGGGGGCTGACCGAACCGGCCGTCGTCGCGCACGACTTCGGCGGGTGCGTGGCGCTGCGGGCGCATCTGGTGCACGGCGTGCGCTACGACCGGCTGGCGCTCGTCGACGCGGTGGCGCTGGCGCCGTGGGGCTCACCGACCTACCGGCTGATGCACGCGCATCCCGAGGTCTTCGCGCAGCTCCAGCCGCATCTGCACCGGGCGCTGGTGCGGGAGTTCATCACCAACGGCAGCCGGCAGGGGCTCTCCGCGGAGGTCCTCGACCGGCTGGTCGCCCCGTGGACCACCGAGGAGGGGCAGGCGGCGTTCTACCGGCAGATCGAGCAGAACGACCAGCGGTTCACCGACGACATCCAGGGGCGCTACGGCGAGATCGCCGTGCCCACGCTGGTCTGCTGGGGCACGCACGACAGCTGGATCCCGGCCGCCAAGGGGCGCGAGCTGGCCGCCGCCATCCCGGGCGCCGAGCTCCGCCTCATCGAGGATGCCGGGCATCTCGTGCAGGAGGACGCGCCGGAGCTGCTGACGGCGGAGCTGGAGCGGTTCTTCGGGTGAGGAGCGCGCCGAGGGGCGCGGCCCTCATCCCTCCAGCAGGGCGCGGGCCAACTGCCGGGACTGGGCGACCAGATGGTCCTCGGAGTCCCAGATCTCGGCGTCCTCCTCCAGGAAGCCGCCGGCCAGATTGCGGGTGGTGATGGCGACGCGGAGCGGGCCGGGGGCCGGGCGGCGGCGCACGTGGGTGGTGAGTTCGACGGTGGGGACCCAGCCGGTCAGGCCCATGTCGAAGGCGGTCGGCGGGAGGGCGTCGACGGTCAGCAGGAGGGAGAGCGGGTCGGGCTCGCGGCCGTCGGCGAGGCCGAACCAGGCGCGCATCTCGCCCTTGCCGGAGGGCGCGCCGACCGCCCAGCCCGCGGTGGCCGGGTCCAGGCGGATGGCGAGCCGGTCGGCGATGGCGGTGCTGCCGGGGATGGCGGGTGCGTCGTCGGGCGCACTGTCGGTGCCCAGGCAGTGCTCGATCGGCGGGATGGCCGGCGGCTTGGCGGTGGTGCGGACGTCCTCGGGCAGCGCGTCGAGGTCGCCGTAGGAGGCGAGCACGCGCAGCCGCTCGACCTCGGTGCCGTCCTCGGCGAACTGGATGAGGGAGGCGGTGCCGGTGGACATCGTGCGGCCGGTGCGGACCACTTCGGTGCGGATGACGGCGGGGCCGGGCACCGAGGCGCGGAGGTAGTGCGCGGTGATCGAGAGCGGGTCCGGGTGCGGCAGGGCGTCGCCCAGGGCGCGGCCCATGAGGGCGAGCAGATAGCCGCCGTTGACGGCGCGGATGATCGTCCAGCCCGCGGAGAGGTGTGCGTCGTAGACGCCCTCGGCCCGACGGGTGACCGCCGTGTCACGGTCGAACTCGCTGTTACCTATGGTCGCCTGTGCCATGGCGTGCACGCTACACCGGATGGTTACCGACCGGTAGTGTCAATTTCCCTGGCCGCAAGCGGACCGCCGGATACCGCGCCTGCCATCATGTCGCCATGCTTCACGTCCTCTACCTGGTCGGCGTCGCCGCCTTCGCGGCGAGCGGGGTGCTGGCCGCATACCGGGCCAACATGGACCCGTTCGGCGGCCTCGTGCTCGCCTTCGCCGCCTCCATCTCCGGCGGCACGCTGCGCGATCTCATCCTGAACCGCGAGCCGCTGTACTGGACCCACGACTGGGTGCTGCTGACGCTGATCATCTGCGTCGGGGTCGGCACCATGATCTACCTGCGGTTCTGGGTGCTGCCGCACAAATCGCTACTGGTGGTCGACGCCGTCGGGCTCTCCGTCGTCACGGTCATCGGGGCCCGCGCCGCCATCGACGCGGGCGCCACCCCGCTCGCCGTGATCATCCTCGCGGTGCTCACGGGAGTGGCCGGCGAGGTCATCCGCGATGTGCTGTGCGGGGAATTCCCCCCGCTGCTGCTGCGCGAGGACGTCTACGCGATCGCCGCGCTGGCCGGCGCCTGCTGCTATCTCGCGCTGTACTCGCTCGGCTTCGGGGCCACCCCCGCCGCGGCGATCTCGGCGGGGGTGGTGTTCGCGCTGCGGATGGGGGCCGTCTACCTCGGGCTGCATCTGCCGCGCCCGCAGCAGCTGCGCAGCAGGCGGGACGCGGACTGACCGCGTCCCGCGCCGGGGCCGGGGCCTTTTACGCGCCCGGCAGGGCCGGCTTGCTGCCGGTCCTCAGCCAGGCGTCGAAGAGATCGTCCAGCTGCTGCCCGGAGATCTTCTCGGCCAGCGCGATGAACTGCGAGGTCCGCGCGTTGCCGTAGCGGTGCTGCGCCGTCCAGGCGGGCAGCAGCTTGAAGAACGCCTTGTCGCCGATCCGCTCGCGCAGCACCTGGAGCGTCATCGCGCCCCGCTCGTAGACCGCCCCGGAGAACATGGTGTCCCGCTGGGGGTCGGCGACCTTCACCTTCCAGAAGTCGTCCCCGGCGGGCAGCGCGTCGTACTCCTCACGGAACGCGTCGTGGGCGCTCTGGGTGCCGCGGTGCTCGGCCCACAGCCACTGCGCGTAACTGGCGAAGCCCTCGTTGAGCCAGATGTCCTTCCACTGCTTGACCGAGACCGAGTCGCCGAACCACTGGTGAGCCAGCTCGTGGACGATGGTCGTCTCGCTGCGCACCGCGGAGTAGACCGGCTTGGACTGCACCTCCAGCGAGAAACCCGCCTGCGGCATGTCGTCGACGATCGCCCCGGTCTCCTCGAAGGGGTAGGGGCCGAAGACCTTCGACCAGTAGTCGGTGGCCTCGGACGTGATGCCGTAGACGTCGACCTTGCCGGTGGGGAGGGTCGGGTCGGTGGCGACGTAGACGGGCGTGCCGCCGGGCGTGGTGCCCGTACGGACGTCGAACTTCCCGATGGTGGCGGTGGCGAGGTACGTCGCCATCGGGCGCTTCTCCCGCCAGTGGGCGTAGGAGCGGCCGTGCGCCTCGCCGGAGCTGACGAGCCGGCCGTTGGAGACGCCGGTCAGGCCCTTGGGGGCGTCGATGCGGATGTCGTACGTCGCCTTGTCACCGGGGTGGTCGCTGGAGGGGAACCACGTCGAGGCGGCGTTCGGCTCGCAGGCGACGAAGACGCCGTCCTTGGTCTTCATCCAGCCGTAGTCGGAGCCGAAGACGATCGGGCCGCTCAGCGGCTTGGGAACGCCGCCGTAGGAGACGGTGACGGTGAACGTCCGGCCACGCCGCAAGCGGGAGTCGGGGCGGATGCGTATCTCGTCGCCGGATCTGCCGAAGTGCGCCCGGCGGCCGTTGACCCGGACCGAGTCGACCGTCAGCTTGTGCAGATCGAGATCGAAGGAGGAGAGGCTGGCGGTGGCCCTGGCGGTCAGGGTCGTGCGGCCGGTGAGACGGCCGCTGTCGGGGTCGTAGCTCACGCCGAGGTCGTAGTGCAGGGCGTCGAAGCCGCCGTTGCCCAGCTGGGGGAAGTACGGGTCACCGGCGCCGGGGGCGCCCGGCGAGGCGCCCGGTGCCGCGGCGATGGTGGCGGCCGATGCCACCGCCGTGGCGAGCGCGAGCCAGCGGGAGGTGCCACGCGCGAAGCGGGAGAGTGCCATGAGCCGTCCCTTCGAACACACGGATGAAGACTGCACAACCGCGCCGACTCTGCGCTCTCCCGCCCCGTGTTTCCCGGGACTTTGCCAACTCCTCAGGAATTAGTGATCAGTTGGTGCCTCTTTCACGGGACCCGGCTCGGCCGGCGGCTCCGCGCCCCGGTCCGGGGTGTTCTCCGGGTGGTGGCAGGCCACCTGGTGGCCGCTGCGCAGCGCGACGAGCGGCGGTTCCGTGGTCGAGCACACCTCGGTCGCCTTCCAGCAGCGGGTACGGAACCGGCAGCCGGAGGGCGGGTTGATCGGCGAGGGCACATCGCCCTTGAGCAGGATCCGGTCCCGCTCGGTCCGCCGCTTGGGATCGGGCACCGGCACCGCGGACATCAGCGCCTTGGTGTACGGATGCATCGGCGACTCGTAGAGCGACTTACGGTCGCTCAACTCCACGATCTTTCCGAGGTACATGACCGCGATCCGGTCCGAGACGTGCCGGATGACCGAGAGGTCGTGGGCGATGATGACGTAGGTCAGGCCCAGCTCCTGCTGGAGGTCGTCCATGAGGTTGACGACCTGCGCCTGGATGGAGACATCTAGGGCCGAGACCGGCTCGTCGGCGACCACCAGCTTCGGCTTGAGCGCCAACGCCCGCGCGATACCGATGCGTTGGCGCTGGCCGCCGGAGAATTCGTGCGGATAGCGGTTGTAGTGCTCGGGGCTCAGGCCCACCAGCTCCAGCAGCCGCTGCACCTCCTTCTTGACGCCGCCCTCGGGCTCGACGCCCTGGAGGCGGAAGGGGGTGCCGATGATGCCGCCGATGGTGTGCCGCGGGTTCAGCGAACCGTACGGATCCTGGAAGATCATCTGGACGTCGCGGCGCATCGGCCGCATCCGGCCCGCGGACAGGTGGGTGATGTCCCGGCCCTCGAACTCGATGGAGCCGCCGGTCGGTTCGTCGAGCCGGGTGATCAGCCGGCCCATCGTCGACTTGCCGCAGCCGGACTCGCCGACCACGCCGAGCGTCTCGCCGGGGCGGACGTCGAAATCGATGCCGTCGACCGCCTGCACCGCCCCGGCCTTCCGCTTGAGCAGGCCCTTGGTGATCGGGAAGTGCCGGACCAGACCGCGGACCCGCAGCAGCGGCTCGGCGTCGGAGTCCTGCGCGGAGTTCCGCCGGTGGCTGTCCGGCGCGCCCCCGTCCGCGGACTTCTTCTGGAGCGGGATCTTCTTGCTCTCGTCGTCAGTCGTCTCGGTCACAGCTTCGGCGCAATCTCTTCGGTCCAGATACGCTCCCGCTCCTCCTGCGACATGTGGCAGGCGGAGTAATGCCCGCCCACGACCTGCCGCAGTTCGGGGCGCACCGTGCGGGTGACGTTGTCCTTGGGGACGTCCGCGTACGGGCAACGGGGATTGAAGGCACAGCCGGACGGCACGTTGATCAGGCTGGGCGGCGAGCCCTTGACCGGGATCAGCCGGTCGGTCTGGTCACGGTCGATCCGCGGCATGGATCCGAGCAGGCCCCAGGTGTAGGGGTGCTGGGGACTGGAGAACACCTTCTCCGCGGGGCCCCTCTCCACACACCGGCCGGCGTACATCACCAGGAGCCGGTCGGCGAGTTCGGCGACCACTCCGAGGTCGTGGGTGATGATGATGACGGCGGAGCCGAACTCCTTCTGCAGATCGCGGATCAGGTCCAGGATCTGCGCCTGGACGGTGACGTCGAGCGCGGTGGTCGGCTCGTCGGCGATCAGCAGCTCGGGGTTGTTGACCAGCGCCATCGCGATCATGGCGCGCTGGCGCATGCCGCCGGAGAACTGGTGCGGATAGTCGCCGAAGCGCTTGCCGGGCTCGGGAATGCCGACCCGGTCGAGCATCTCCACCGACCGCTTGCGCGCCGTCTTCCGGTCGGCCTGGTTGTGGACCCGGTACGCCTCGGAGATCTGCGCGCCGACGGTGTAGTACGGGTGCAGTGCCGACAGCGGGTCCTGGAAGATCATGGCCATCTTGCGGCCGCGGAGCCTGCGCACCCGCTCCGGGTCCGCACCGATCAGCTCCTCGCCCTCCAGGTACACCTCCCCCGAGATCCGGGCCCGGTGGGAGCGGTGCAGCCCCATGATGCCGAGCGAGGTGACGGACTTGCCCGAGCCGGACTCGCCGACGATGCCCAGCGTCTCTCCGGCCTGGAGGTCGAAGCTGACGCCGTTGACGGACTTCACCAGGCCGTCGTCGGTATCGAAGTGGATCTTGAGGTCGCGGACGGAGAGGAAGCTGTCCGCGGCGGGCGGTTCGTGCTCCTGCGCGACGGGGGCCTCGGCCGTCGCGGCCGGGGCCTCGGCCGTCGCGGCCGGGGCGGCGGCGGACGCGGCCGGGGCGTCCCGGTCCGCGCCCTCCGGTGCCGGCTCGGACGTGGGCGGTTTGTTCGGCTCGGTCATGACAGCCTCACGCGGGGGTCGATCGCGGCGTACACCAGGTCCACCAGCAGATTGCACAGAACGATGAAGAAGGCGGCGACCAGCGTCACGCCCATGACGATGGGCAGGTCGCTGCGGGTGACGCCCTCAATGGCGTAGGCGCCCATCCCCTGGAAGGAGAAGACCCGTTCGGTGATGACGGCGCCGCCCAGAAGCAGCGCGAAGTCCATACCGAAGATGGTGATCAGCGGGGTGAGCGCGGAGCGCAGACCGTGCTTGACGACGACGGTCCGCTCCCGCAGGCCCTTGGCGCGCGCGGTACGGATGTAGTCCTCGCCCATCGTCTCCAGCATTCCGGCCCTGGTCAGCCGTGCGTAGAGCGCGGAATACAGGAAGGCCAGCGAACACCACGGGAGTACCAGGTTCCAGGCCCATTGGCCGGGACTCTCACCGAAGGGGACGAAATGCAGATTCGTCCAGATCGGCCAGTTGAAGCTGAACAGGGCCAGCGAGACCAGGCCGGTGAAGAACATCGGCAGCGAGACCCCGGCCAGGGCGATGCCCATTGCCAGTCGGTCGAAGAACGAACCGGGGCGGAGCGCGGACACCACGCCCGTGGCGACACCGGAGATGACCCAGATGACCGCCGCGCCGACCGCGAGGGAGAAGGTCACCGGAACTCTCTGGACGATTTCCGGCCAGACCTCGACATGGGTCTTGAAGGAATAGCCGAAGCACGGGGCGTTGCACACCGAGGGGTTGGGGCCGAAATTGTAATTCGCGCCGACCACAATGCCCTTGATGAAATGCCAGTACTGAAGATAGAGGGGCTGGTCCAGGCCCAGGTTCTTTTTGACCGCGGCGATGGAGGCCGCGTCGGGGTTTTTGCCGATGTACTGGGCGGCCAGCGAATCAGTCGTCTGTCCGCCCAGTCGCGGCACGAGAAAGAAGATCGCGAACGTGACTGCGCTGACCACCAACAGCAGCAGTACCGCGGCGAACACGCGTCGGATGATGTACGCAGCCACAGCCGTGCGGCGCCGGGTCCGGCGGGCGGGGTGCGCCCGCCGGACCCGGTGCCTTCACCTGCCTTTCAAGGTGCTGAATGCTCTGGAATTCGGGCCTACTTGGTGGAACTCATCAGCACGTAGTCGTACATGCCGAGGTAGGCCTCGGTGACGGTGACATTGGCTGCGGAGTTGGGCCGGTACAGCAGGTTCTTGCGGTAGAAGAGCGGCACCGCGGAGGCGTTCTCGGCCACCATCTGGTCGACGTCGCCCCAGATCTTCTCGCGCTTGGCGTCGTCCAGCGTGCCGATTCCCTCGGCCATCGCCTTGTTGATCTTGGGGTCGTCGAGTTCCATCAGGTTGTTGCCGCCGGAGGGCTTGATGGCGGCACCGTTGATGATCGACTCGAGGTAGCCGTAGCCGGTGGGCCAGTCGGCACCCCAGGCCATCATCATCATGCCGATCTTGTTCTTGTGGACGTACTCGGGGACGCCGACGTAGTCGGTGAAGTACTTGTCCGCCGGGAAGGTCTTGATCTCGGCGTCAATGCCGATCTTCTTCAGCGTGCCCTGGATCTGGGTGGCGGCGGTGACCTCGTCGGGACGGTCCGAACGCGCCGTCAGCGTGGTCTTGAAGCCCTTCGGCAGATCGCACTGCTTCAGCTGGTCCTTGGCCTTCGCCAGATCACCCTTGTTGCCGGGCGTCTTGTACAGGTCGAACTTCTTGTAGCCGCTGACCGACGGCGGGATCAGGGTGCTCGCCGGGTCGCCCTTCGGCCGGCCGCCGATGGAGTCGACCACACCGGCCTTGTCGATGGCGAGCTGCACGGCCTTGCGGCACTCGATCTTGTCGAACGGCTTCACGTGCAGGTTCATCGCCAGGTACGAGGTGGCGCCGGCGTACGGGTTGTCCGTCTTCGCCTTCTCCGCCGGCTTGGGCAGCACCTTCGGCTGGGTCTTGGCCTCCAGCCCGGTACCGGCGATGTCGGCGGTGATGGTGTCGTTCAGCAGGTGCTCGTCACGCGTGGTGACGTTCACGTTGAACTTCAGCTCGATCTTGTCCGGCAGCGCCTTGCGGATCGGGTCCGACTTCTGGTCCCACTTCGGGTTGCGGACCAGCGTGGCGCCGCGGCTCTCGTTGTAGGACTGGAACTTGTACGGGCCGGAAGAAACGATGTTCTTCACGTACTCCGCGCCCTTGTCCGACTTCTGCGGCACCGGAGCCGTCTGCGAGAAGGAGGCGAGGTAGTCCATGTCCGCGAACGGCTTGCTGAGGTGGAAGACGATCGTCTGGTCGTCCGGCGTCTCGATGGACTTCAGACCCTCGGCCGACTTGTCCTTGTAGGGGCCTTTGTACTTGTCGCCACCCTCCAGGTACGACTTGAAGTACGTCGGGCCGTTGGAGAGGGCCTCGGGCGCGAAGTTACTGCGCTCGATGGCGTACTTGACGTCCTTGGACGTGATCTTCGAACCGTCCTGGTACGTCACGCCCTTGCGCAGGGTGTACGTCCAGGTCTTGGCGTCCTTGCTGGCCTTGCCGAGCGAGGTGGCCAGGTCAGGGACGATCTCCAGGCTCTTCTTGCCGGGGGCGGGCTTGAACGTCACCAGCGAACGCCCGTACAGCCGGGAGAAGTTCTGCACCCAGCCGTAATACGTGTTGCCCGGGTCGAGCGAGTCGGGGCCGCTGGAGTGCTCGTAGGTGACCGTCCCTCCCTTCTTGTCCGACTTGTTGACGATGCTGGACATGCCCGCGTCGGCCTTGCCCCCACCGCTGCCGGTGGCGCCGCCGCCACCACTGCAGGCCGAAGCGCCCACCGCGGTCGCCACGGCCACCGCTATCACCGCGGCCGTCTTCCTGGTATTCATCCTGAGCACACCCCTCGCTCGGTCGATGCGGCGCAGCCGCAGTTATTTACTGCGGGGATCGAGCGCGTCACGCAGCCCGTCACCCAGCAAGTTGAAGGCCAGCACGGTGATGAAGATCGCCATACCGGGGATCACCATGAACATCGGGTCGACCTGGTAGAGGTCCACGGCCGTGGTGAGCATGCCGCCCCAGGACGCCTGCGGCGGCGCGATGCCGACGCCGAGGAAACTCAGCGCCGCCTCGAAGAGGATGTTCGTCGGGATCAGCAGCGTGGCGTAGACGAGGATCGGCGCGACCAGGTTCGGCAGCAGTTCCCGGAAGAGGATGAACGGTCCGCGCGCACCGAGGGACTTGGCCGCCGCGACGAACTCCCGCTCGCGCAGGCTCAGCGTCTGGGCCCGCACGATGCGCCCGATGTAGGGCCAGCTGAAGAAGCCGATCACGAAGACCAGGACGGCGATCCGCAGCGGCAGCCCCTCCAGCCCGAACGCGCCGTTCTGCAGGGACGCGGAAATGGAGATCGCGAACAGCAGCAGCGGGAAGGCGAGGAAGGTGTCCATGAGCCGGCTGATGACGCTGTCGACCCAGCCGCCGTAGAAGCCGGCCACCACTCCCATCACCACGCCGATGGCCACCGACAGCAGGGTGGAACCGGCCGCGACCACCAGCGACACCCAGGAGCCCTCGATGATGCGGGCCAGGATGTCGCGGCCGGTCTGCGGCTCGACGCCCAGCGGGTGCTCCCAACTGATGCCGCCCAGGGCTCCCTTGGGGGAGAGCAGTTCGGGATCGATGAGCTTCTGGTTGAAGGCGTTGGGGTCCAGCCCGAACACCGCCTGGATGGGCTGCGAGAGCACGGCCGTCAGGACGAGCAGGATGACAACGATGGCACCCGCCACCGCGACCTTGTCGCGCCGGAAGCGCAGCCACGCGATCTGCCCGAGCGAGCGCCCCTCGATGCGCTTGCTCGCCACGCCTTTCAGCACCGCTTCCGGCTGCGCCTGAGCAGCCGCCGCGGTGGTCTCGATCGGTGCGGTCACGGTGCTTTTGACCCCTCTCGGCCGACGGTGGTTCGGCCCACGCCCGCCGCTGAAGCGGCCTGATTCAGATCACTGGTGCATGTCGCTCGGACATCGCCGAAGCGCCCGGCACGACAGCTCGGAGGTTCACACGACGCCGGTGGAGATGACGCTCGTACAAGGGGCGACGCCCTCTGATGCCGGGAGTCTTCATCCGATTCGCGATCACTCACCAGCCCTGGCGGTGAATGGATGCGTAACTGTGATGTGGCCCACGGGCTTCCGTTATACGGACAGACGGCCCGGCTGAGCGGAAGGATCAGCCCCGGAAGCGCGGCTCAACCGCGGGGCACATGGGGCGAATTCAGGCCAGGACGGCGGTGCGGCGCCCGCCTCGGGGTGCGGTCAGTACGGGCGGGGGTAGCCGTAGGAGGGCGCGGGGGCCGGGGCCTGGCCGGGCGGCCGCCCGTAGCCGTCGCGGTCGAAGAAGGGGCGCGCGGAGGCCCGCATCCACATCCCGACGGGGTCGTAGTCGTCGTTCATCGCGACGGTCGAGACGGGCAGACCGTCCGGCACCGCACCGATCGACTGCTGGATCATCAACCGCACCGAATCCACGGCGTGCTGGCCGGTGTCGTACAGATCCAGCCCGATCGCCAGATAAGGGGCACCGAGGGCCGGTTGCACCCAGGCCCTGCGCAAGGACCGCACAGCGGGCGTCCGGTGGGCATTCTGCGAGAGCAGTGCATAGAACTGCGGAATGTCGATGGCCGGTTCGGAGATCCGCAGCGGGCCGGCGGGCAGCCGGTCGAGGCCGCCGGCGATCCGGCGGAGATCCAGCCACGGGATACCCACCCCGCCGCCGACGGCGTGCGGATTCAGCCACAGGCCCCAGCGGTCGGGGAAGAGGGTGGTGGCGATGTCGAGGCCGGTGACGAGTTCGTGATCGCGGTTCCAGCCGGACGCGGCGAGCTCGGGGGCCGAGGTCACACACGGCGCGTAGCCGAGGCCCTCGACCTCCATGTTTCCGTACTGCGCGTCGGGCATTCCGGCCCGGCCCTGCCACAGCAGCATCCAGACCTGTCCGGCGGCGAGTGCGTGCAGCAACGCCTCATAGGCGTCATAGCGACCGGGCGAGACCTGTTGCAGCATCTGCTCGACCTGTCCGGCCGCGGCCGCTCCCTGTTGCGCACCCGCGCTCACGTGGTCCGTCCCTTCACTCTGCAGGGCACGTTGGGGTGCGCCCGCCGTCATCCAACCAGCTTACGAGTGGTCCCGAGAGTAGAAGGGCCGCACGCGCTGCAGCATCCAGTCGGCGACCGGGTCGCCCATGGCGATGTCCAGCATGACGAGCTGTACGGGCCAGCGCACCGGCACGGCGCCGAGCGCACGTCCCAGGGCTGCCAGCGCCGCCTCCCGGGCGGTGCCGTCGTGCAGTGCGGCGGCGGTCGCCTCGACCTGAACACCGACGAACAGCGCGGGCGTGTCGGCCTCGACACTTGCCAGGGCACGCCGGGCAGTCAGGACAAATCCGGCACCGGAGAACTCCAGTCCGGCAGCGGCCAGGAAGTCCACCGGCTCGTCCTGCCAGTCCGGCTCGAAGAGCCGCACCCGTCCGCCGCTCGCCGGACCGTCCGCCTCCGTACGCCCCACCCGGCACAGTTCGGCCACCGCGGGCGGCCCCAGCGGGACACCGACCGTCCCGTCAGGATTGACGGCGATACCGATCTGCGGCGGCAGGCCGCGGGCGAACTCCCGGGCCGGCGCGACGGTGAAGGACATATGGGTGCCGACCACCCGCAGGAACTCCTGCTCGGAGCTGAAGACCGGGACGAACGCCGCGCCGCCGATCTCCACCGTCGGCAGGTCGAGCCCGCCGGCACCCATCCCCGCGCTCTCCGGACCGCCGCCGTTGGGCAGCGGCACCCAGACCCGGCTGCGGCCCAGGACCTCAACGATCCGGCCACCGGCGCCCGGATGCCCCACCGAGGCGGAGAGCACCTCTTCGAGCTCGTTCGCAGGCCATGCCAGCTGCGGTATCCCCTGCTCGGGGACGTTCCCCTGAAAAGTCATCGTGCCCACCCGTTCCGAACCGCACTGTCTGGCAAACGACCCTAGCGGGAGACGACGGGGTGTTCGAAAGGGGTTGGGCGCGGGCAGGTACGGCCGGCCGGTCCGCTCGGGCGCGGACCGGGCCCGGCGGCGTACCGCTCCGGTCGAAGTCAGTCGAAGCGGACGGTCTCCAGCGCGGTCGCCGCCGCCCGGTCCAGCAGCACCGCCGACGCGAAGCCCCTGGGCAGGCGGGCCGCCTCGGCCTCGCCGACCAGCCGGCCCACCGCCCTGCGGTGCCGGGCGAAGGCGTACCCCGACACCCCGCGCCCGCGCGACTCCTGGCCGGACAGCGCCACCTCCGGCGGCACATCGAGCAGCACCAGATGCAGCCCGCGCCCGCCCCGCCCGGCCGACCGGGCGATCCAGCGGCGCACCCAGGCGAGCGTCCCGCAGTCGTGCACGACCACGCTGTCGCCGGAGCGCAGCGCCCGGCGCAGGCCGAGGTAGTGAGAGGCCCGGACCAGCGGGCGGTAGAGGGCGTACGGCAGGCGGCGCAGCCGGCCGCGCTCCCAGCGGACGCGGACGTCCTGCGAATCGATGCGGTGCACCGCGGCGCCCCGGCCGTCCAGCGGCGGCACGATGCGGTGCATGAGGGTGCTCTTGCCGCTGCCCGGCAGACCGGAGACGACCACCAGATCGCCCGCGGGGAAGCGCAGCTCGGCCGCGGGGCGATCGCCCCGGGCGCCGCGCAGGTCCATGGTCGTGGCGCCGCGTCCGGGCCGGACGGCGGCGGGCGCGCGTCTGGGCCGGGGCAGCTCCGGCGGTGCCGCGGGAGTGATGGGTTCCGTGGGCGCGACCCCTGAAGTTGCCGCGAATGCCGCTTCGCTGTGCACCGTGATCGCCCTCCCGGTCCGGTTCGGTTCCGGTTCGAGCCCGTCCCCTACCCGCAGAGTGTCAAGAAAAGGTAATGCGCATCAAGGCGATTGTCCGATCCGTCCCCCGGTGCCTGCCGTGCGGAGCAGCCCGGATCGGGGCGGATCAGGGCGCGGGGCCGGTGTGCGGGCAGCCGCCGGGCGGAGGAGCGAGGCAGCGCGACGGGGTCCGCCGGGCCCCGAGGCGTACGGGAAGTGTCTGCCGGACGCCGCGCGCCGGGCCCGGTCCGCCGGACGGGACCCGGGTGCGGGCGGGGCGCGGGGCGGCCCGGCGGCCAGGGCTCCTGCATCAGGCGATCCCGTGCAATGATGTCGGCGCCACGTGCACACCTTCGTTCGACCGTGCACGGCCAACTCCATACCGGCCGCTTGAATCCGCGCGGGAGAGTCCCCGGCCGCCACGGCGGGGCGCCGAAGGAGCAAGTCCTCCCTTGAATCTCTCAGGCCCCGATACCGCGCGGGCGAGGCAGATCTGAAAAGCGAGCAGTGCCCGGTTTCAGGGGGCGGCTCCACCCAAGGTGCAAACCGGGTCGTTCTTCGCGGACGGACTCCCGGTGAACCTCTCAGGTTCCGATGACAGATGGGGAGAACGTCCTGTCACCCATGCCTGGGAGCCCAGAACCATGACAGATGCCCCCCGCCTCACCGCGCTCGACGCCACGCACCGCGCGCTCGGCGCGACCATGACCGACTTCGCCGGCTGGGACATGCCGCTGCGCTACAGCAGCGAACGCGACGAACACGTCGCCGTCCGCACCCGCGCCGGCCTCTTCGACCTCTCCCACATGGGCGAGATCACCGTCACCGGCCCGCAGGCCGCCGACCTCCTCGACTACGCGCTGGTCGGCAACATCGGCGGCGTCAAGACCGGTCGCGCCCGCTACACCATGATCTGCGAGGCCGCCGGCGGCATCCTCGACGACCTGATCGTCTACCGGCTCGCCGACCAGGAGTTCATGGTCGTCGCCAACGCCTCCAACGCCCAGGTGGTACTGGACGCGCTGACCGAGCGGGCGGGGGGCTTCGACGCCGCGATCCGCGACGACCGGGACGCCTACGCGCTGCTCGCGGTGCAGGGGCCTCAGTCCCCGGGCATCCTCAAGGGCCTCACGGACGCCGACCTCGACGGCCTCAAGTACTACGCGGGGCTGCCCGGCACGGTCGCCGGCATCGACGCACTGATCGCCCGCACCGGCTACACCGGCGAGGACGGCTTCGAGCTGTTCGTACGGCCCGCCGACGCGGTCGCCCTCTGGGAGGCGCTGTCCGAGGCCGGCAAGGACGCCGGGCTCATCCCCTGCGGGCTGTCCTGCCGCGACACGCTGCGCCTGGAGGCGGGCATGCCGCTCTACGGCCACGAGCTGACCTCCGCCACCACCCCCTTCGACGCGGGCCTGGGCCGGGTCGTGAAATTCGAGAAGACCTCCAACAACGGCGACTTCGTCGGCCGTACCGCGCTGGCCGCGGCCGCCGAGCGCGCCGAGAGCGCCCCGCCGCGCAAGCTGGTCGGCCTGATCGCCGAGGGCCGTCGTGTCCCGCGCGCCGGCTACCCGGTCGTCGCCGCCGACGGCACCGTCATCGGCGAGGTCACCTCCGGTGCGCCCTCCCCCACCCTCGGCAAGCCGCTCGCCATCGCGTACGTCGACGCCGCCTACGCCACACCGGGCACCGAGGGTGTCGCGGTGGACATCCGTGGAAGCCATGAGCCGTACGAGGTCGTGGCGCTGCCGTTCTACAAGCGACAGAAGTAGCGCCACACGGGCGGCAGGCGTGCCCCGGCACGCACCGCGCGTCTCACTGTGCAAGACCCCCTTCACGATCACCCCTTCGCGTACAGGAGAATCGAGCCATGAGCAACCCCCAGCAGCTGCGCTACAGCAAGGAGCACGAGTGGCTGTCGGTCGCCGAGGACGGCGTCTCGACGGTCGGCATCACGGAGCACGCGGCGAACGCGCTCGGCGATGTCGTCTACGTGCAGCTTCCTGAGGTCGGCACCACGGTCACCGCGGGCGAGACCTGCGGTGAGCTGGAGTCGACCAAGTCGGTCAGTGATCTCTACGCGCCTGTGGACGGCGAGATCACCGAGATCAACGAGGACGTCAGCAACGACCCCTCGCTGGTGAACTCCGCCCCGTTCGAGGGCGGTTGGCTCTTCAAGGTGAAGATCTCGGGCGAGCCGGGCGAACTGCTCTCGGCCGACGAGTACGCCGCCTTCGTCACCGGCTGAGCCACCCGGCCCGCCGTCCCGCCACCGCCCGCGGGGAAGTGCTTCGCGCCCCCTGACCTCTCCAGGAAGACTCATGTCGCTTCTCAACAGCTCCCTCCATGATCTCGACCCCGACGTCGCCGCCGCCGTCGATGCCGAGCTCCACCGTCAGCAGTCCACCCTCGAAATGATCGCGTCGGAGAACTTCGCTCCGGTCGCCGTCATGGAGGCCCAGGGCTCGGTCCTGACCAACAAGTACGCCGAGGGCTACCCCGGCCGCCGTTACTACGGCGGCTGTGAGCACGTCGACGTCGTCGAGCAGATCGCCATCGACCGGATCAAGGCGCTCTTCGGCGCCGAGGCCGCGAACGTCCAGCCGCACTCCGGTGCGCAGGCCAACGCCGCCGCGATGTTCGCGCTGATCAAGCCGGGCGACACCATCCTGGGCCTGAACCTCGCGCACGGCGGGCACCTGACCCACGGCATGAAGATCAACTTCTCGGGCAAGCTCTACAACGTGGTGCCCTACCACGTCGACGAGAAGTCGAACCTGGTCGACATGGAAGAGGTCGAGCGCCTCGCCAAGGAGCACCGCCCGAAGCTGATCGTGGCCGGCTGGTCCGCGTACCCGCGCCAGCTGGACTTCGCCGAGTTCCGCCGGATCGCGGACGAGGTCGGCGCCTACCTGATGGTCGACATGGCGCACTTCGCCGGTCTGGTCGCCGCGGGTCTGCACCCCTCCCCCGTGCCGCACGCGCACGTCGTCACCACCACCACGCACAAGACCCTCGGCGGTCCGCGCGGCGGTGTGATCCTGTCGACCCAGGAACTCGCCAAGAAGATCAACTCGGCGGTCTTCCCGGGCCAGCAGGGCGGCCCCCTGGAGCACGTCATCGCGGCGAAGGCGGTGTCCTTCAAGGTCGCGGCGTCCGACGACTTCAAGGAGCGCCAGCAGCGCACCCTGGACGGCGCCCGCATCCTCGCCGAGCGCCTCGTCCAGCCGGACGTCACCGAGGTCGGCGTGTCCGTCCTGTCCGGCGGCACCGACGTGCACCTGGTCCTGGTGGACCTGCGCAACAGCGAGCTGGACGGCCAGCAGGCCGAGGACCGCCTCCACGAGGTCGGCATCACGGTCAACCGCAACGCCATCCCGAACGACCCGCGGCCCCCGATGGTCACCTCGGGCCTGCGGATCGGCACCCCGGCGCTGGCCACCCGCGGCTTCCAGGAGGAGGACTTCCGCGAGGTCGCCGACATCATCGCCGAGGCGCTGAAGCCGTCCTACGACACCGAGTCGCTCAAGGCCCGGGTCAGCGCGCTGGCGGACAAGCACCCGCTCTACCCGTCGCTCTGAGACGGGACGCGGTCCGGCGTGAGCCGGGTCACGTGACGCGATGCACGACGTGAGGGCCCGGTCCGCCGGACATCCGGCGGACCGGGGACGAGCGGGCCCGGGGCCGTGGGTTCCGGGCCTGCCGCCCGCACCCCCGTCCCTTTCCCCTTCGAAGGGCGGGGGCGGCCTGCGCCGGCAGGCCGCCCCCGCCCGGTGGACGAGCGCCTTCCGGCTCGGGACGGCGCCGGTCACCGCGCCCGGCAGCCCCGATTCCGGCGGCCGTGGCATCCTTCCCGGCGGCCCGGACATCGCTCCGGCCGCCGTCCGGGACCGCTCCCTCCGGGCCCTACGGGCCGGTGACGACGCCCACCGGGCCGGGCCGGGACCGACCGGGTCCGGCCCCGTGCCGCACCGGCCCCAAGGGTCACCCGCCCCCACACCCCGGCAGCCGAAGCCCTGCCGTCACCTGCCCTTACGCCCGACGACGGCCGCCCGACGGTTCCCGTCCGACGGCACAGCGCCGGGTCCGCGTTACGCTCGACAGTCGGCGCAGAAACGTACCTCCTGCCCCATTGCTCCACCGTCCACCACGAGCAGACAAGGGAGTCCGCCACCGTGGCCATCTCCGTCTTCGACCTCTTCTCCATCGGCATCGGCCCCTCCAGCTCGCACACGGTCGGTCCGATGCGTGCCGCCCGCATGTTCGTCGGACGCCTCAAGAAGGACGGTCTCCTCGCGCAGACGGTCTCGGTACGCGCCGAACTGTTCGGCTCGCTCGGTGCCACCGGCCACGGCCACGGCACCCCCAAGGCCGTACTCCTCGGCCTGGAGGGCCACTCCCCCCGCACCGTCGACGTCGAGAACGCGGACGCCGAGGTCGAGCGGATCCGCACGGCCAAGCGGCTGCGGCTGATGGGCGCCGAAATAGGGGACGCCCACGAGATCGACTTCGACGAGTCGACCGAGCTGATCCTGCACCGCCGCCGCGCCCTGCCCTACCACGCCAACGGCATGACCCTCTTCGCGTACGACGGCACCGGCGCCCCGCTCCTGGAGAAGACCTACTACTCGGTCGGCGGCGGCTTCGTCGTCGACGAGGACGCGGTCGGTGAGGACCGCATCGTCCTCGACGACACCGTCCTGAAGTACCCCTTCCGCACCGGCGACGAGCTGATGCGGCTCTCCCAGGACACCGGCCTGTCCATCGCCGCGCTGATGCTGGAGAACGAGAAGGCCTGGCGTACGGAAGAGGAGATCCACGACGGCCTGCTGGAGATCTGGCAGGTCATGCAGGCCTGTGTGAGCCGCGGCATGTCCCAGGAGGGCATCCTCCCCGGCGGCCTCAAGGTGCGCCGCCGGGCCGCGAACTCCGCCCGCCAGCTGCGCTCCGACGGCGACCCGCTCGCGCACGCCATGGAGTGGGTCACCCTCTACGCGATGTCCGTCAACGAGGAGAACGCGGCCGGCGGCCGGGTCGTCACCGCGCCCACCAACGGCGCGGCCGGCATCATCCCCGCCGTCCTGCACTACTACATCAACTTCGTGCCCGGCGCGGACGAGGAAGGCGTCGTCCGCTTCCTGCTCGCCGCCGGCGCCATCGGCATGCTCTTCAAGGAGAACGCCTCCATCTCCGGCGCGGAGGTCGGCTGCCAGGGCGAGGTCGGCTCCGCCTGCTCCATGGCGGCCGGCGGCCTGGCCGAAGTGCTCGGCGGCTCCCCGGAGCAGGTCGAGAACGCCGCCGAGATCGGCATGGAGCACAACCTCGGTCTGACCTGCGACCCCGTCGGCGGACTCGTCCAGATCCCGTGCATCGAGCGCAACGGCATGGCGGCGGTCAAGGCCATCACCGCCGCCCGCATGGCGCTGCGTGGCGACGGCCGCCACCACGTCTCCCTCGACAAGGTCATCAAGACCATGAAGGAGACCGGCGCCGACATGAGCGTCAAGTACAAGGAGACGGCGCGCGGCGGACTGGCCGTGAACATCATCGAGTGCTGAGCAGGCGGACGGGTGCGCCCGGGGCCGGGCCCCGGCGCACCCGTCCGGCGTTCGCGCTATCTGCCGATCTCCCAGGCGGAGGGCGGGAGTTCGCGGGCCCGGGAGTAGATGTCCAGGGCATGGTGCGCCGGGACGAAGGGGTGCACGCGGGCCCCGTCGAGACCGGCCAGCAGACGCGCGCAGTGCTGGACGCAGCCGGCCACCTCCCTGCCGAGGCGGTCCACGATGGTGGCGGTGTCGTGCGGGCCCTCACAGGGCACCGGGTCCTCGGCGACGGCGGCGGCGCAGCGGCTGTGCGGGCCCGGTGGGGCGAGTGGGATGCGTGGGTTGCCGAGCGGTTGATCCATGGAGTCCCCCTGGTGGCGCGTGTGCCGACCGGTGGCGCCGCCCGTTGTGCCGGCCCGCCCCCGGTGTCCAGGACAGTGCTGCTCGGTGCGACCCGCGTCCATGCGGACTTGGGGAAGACCTGGTCCGATCGTCAACCATTCATGGCGCGCTGCGGGGCGGGGTGCGCCGTGAGGGGGGCGTGTGGCGGGGGACGCGCGGTGCGCGTCGGGTCAACTGGTGGGCGTGGAGGGCGAGTCGGGGGATCGGGGCGGCCCCGGGTGGCGGAAGGCGAACGGCTCCGCGAGCAGCGCCAGAGCGAGCAGCGCGGTGGCCAGCAGCCAGCCGGCCAGCACATCGCCCGGCCAGTGGACGCCCAGATAGACGCGGGTGACGCCGACGCCGAGGGCCCACAGGGCGAGCACCGCGCACCAGGTGCGGGCGGTGCCGGGGCGGGCGCGGTGCAGCACACCCCAGGCCAGCAGCCCGGCCGCCAGGGCGGCGGTGGTGGCGTGGCCGGAGGGGAAGGAGTAGCCGGAGGCCCGCCCCGCCCAGTCGGCCTGTGGCGGGCGGGGGCGGGCGAGCAGTTCCATCAGGCCGTAGCGGATCGCCTGGCCGACCGCGAGAACGACCACGGCGCAGGCCACCGCGCGGAGCCGGCCGAGGGTGCCGCGCGCGGCCAGCAGCCCGGCGAGCACCGCCATCGCGTACGGAACGGGGCCGCTGCCGGTCGCGGTGAGCGCACGGGCCAGCGAGCGCAGCGGCTCACCGTGGTGTGCCGCCGACCAGTCGTGGGCGGCCTGTTCGGGGGCGAGGGGCGCGCCGTGGCGTACGGCCACGACGACGGCCGCGGCGGCGAAGAGCGCCGCGCAGACGGCCGCGAGGGCGACGAGCAGCGCGGGCCGGGGGCCGCCCCGTGGCGGTGCCGCCGGGTGGGGTGCCACCGCCGGCCGGGACCGCTCCCCCCGTCCGGTCGGCGTCACCTGGAAGCCACCAGGGGGCGCAGTCGCGTGGCGCGGGCGCGTTCGACGGCGGGGGCGGCGCGGCGGGCGAGGAGGGTCAGCGGCCATCCGACGACCACGCCGACGAGCAGGCCGACGAGCACGTCGTGGGGGTAGTGGGCGCCGACCCAGATGCGGGAGGCGGCCATCAGGAGCGCGGCGGGCACGGCGATCCGGCCGAGCCCGCTGCCGCACAGGACGAGGGCCACGGCGGCGGCGGCCGCGATGGCCGAGTGGTTGCTCGGGAACGACCAGTCGCCGAGGCCCGGGCAGGCCTCGACGGTGACCGTGTGCAGCGTCTGGCAGGGCCGCTGTTCGTCGAAGAAGCTCTTGATGACGTCGTTGGCCAGGTACGCGACCACCACGACCACGGGAACGGCCAGCACCATCGCCATCGCGCCGGCGCCCGCGCCGGAGCGCCGGGCCCGCCACCACCCGAGCACCATCAGGGCCGCGAAGAGCACCAGTCCGTAGTCGGTCCAGTAGGAGATGACGGTGTTGAGGGTGTGCGGGGTGTGCTGCGCGAGACCGGTGATCCAGGTGTACAGGCCGCCGTCGATCGAGGCTCCGCCGAAGGCTGGGACGCTCACTGTGGTTCTCCTAGGCGGTGGGTGCGGCGGCTGTGCCGGGCGGGTGGACGAGGTCGGTGGGTGCTGCGGCGGTGTGGTGGGGGCGCCCTCACCTGCGGTTCTGCGGCGGCTCAAGCTCTGTCGGCGGGCGCTCCCATAATGGACTCCGGGCCTGTCGCTCGGACGGCCCTACCGACTACAGTCCCGTAGACGGTCTACGAAACTGTAGACGACGGAACGGCGGAGGGCGTTCGATGACGGACACACCACCCGTGCAGCGGCGCCCCGCGGGCGAGCTGGAGGCGAGCGTCCTCGCGGCGCTCTGGGCGGCCGGGGAACCGCTGAGCCCCGCCGGGGTGCAGCACGCCCTGGGCGGCCGGCTCGCCCGCACGACCGTGACGACGATCCTCACCCGGCTGCACGACAAAGGGGCCGTCTCCCGCTCCCGGGCAGGCCGCGGCTTCGCCTACTCCCCCATACAGGACTCGGCAGGGCTGACCGCCCGCCGGATGCGCAGCGAACTCGACAAGCAGGACGACCGCGGCACGGCGCTGGCCCGCTTCGTCTCCCAGCTCTCGACCGAGGACGAGCGGCTGCTCCGCTCGCTGCTGGACGGCGCGGAGGCGGAGGCCGGGGCGGGCGCGGCAGGGAGTCCGGCCGGAGCCGGCTCGGGCCCCGCCGGTGGTGCCGCGCCGCCCGATCCGGATGCCGCCCCATGATCTTCGCCGTGTGGATCCCGCTGCTGATGCCGCTGCTCGCCGTGCCCGCCGCGCGGCGGCTGGCGCAGTCGCTGCCGCCGCACGCCGCCGCCTGGCTGCTGACGGGCTGCGCCGCCGTCCTGGCCGGGTGCACGGCCGCGGCACTCGGGCTGCTGCTGGCCGCCGGAGCGCTGCGGCTGCCCCCGGTCGCCGCGCTCGGCCACCTCTCCCTTGCGCTGCTCGGCGGCACCGGCGGCTATCAGGCCGTGACGGTCCCGGTGGCGTGCGCCGCGGGCGCCCTGCTGGCGGCCTGCGCCGCCACCGTCGCCCGGCGCACCCACCGCCACCACACCGAGCTGCGCCGCGCCCGGCGTGCCGCCGACGCCCACCCCACGGCGGGCGGCCTCTGCGTCCTCCCCCACTCCGCCCCCGACGCGTACGCCCTCCCGGGACGCACCGGCAGCGGCGGCCGGGTGGTGGTCACCGCCGGGATGCTGCGGGCGCTGTCGGCCGCCGAGCGGGAGGCGCTGTTCGCCCATGAGCGCGCCCATCTCGCGGGCCGGCACCACCTCTTCCTGCTCACCGCCTCGCTGGCCGCCGCCTGCCATCCGCTCCTGCGCGTCCTGCACGAGCCGCTGGCGTACGCCCTGGAGCGCTGGGCCGACGAATCGGCCGCGTCGCGGGTCGGCGACCGGCGGCTCACCGCCCGCGCCATCGGCCGCGCGGCCCTCGCCGCCGCTCCGCATGCCATGACGCCGAACCGCCCCGGCAGCGTCCTCGCCGCGACCGCCGGCCCCGTCCCCCGCCGCGTCGCGGCCCTCCTGGCCCCGCCCCCCGGCCACGGCCACAGCCACCCGCCGACACGCGCCCGCTCCCAGGGCCGACGGGTGATCGCGGCCGCCCTGCTCGCCTGTGTCGCGTTCTCCGCGGCCGCCGCCGTGGACGCCGCAGCCGACCTGCACGACAACGTGGAGTCCGCCCAAGGCGCCCGGGTGACGCAGGTACCCGGATGATGCACAGCGCCCGGGTGAGGCGGGCGTAGGTCCCACGGGTGGCCGGGGGAGGCGCGTGCAGTTCCACGCGTGGCCGGATGAAGCCCGTCCAGGTCCCGCGCGTGGCCGGGCTTTGCAGGTCCCACGCGTGGCCGGGTGACGCGCGTGGCCGGGTGAGGCCTCTCAGAGCGACGCGCGTGGCGAGGTGGAGGCGCAACCCGGGCGGCCACGGCCACCGAATCGGCCCCCGGCCCGCCCGATCCGGCGGTCCAGACGGTCCAGACGGTCCAGACGGTCCAGGCGATCCGTGTGACCCAGGCGATCCCCAACCGCCGCGCCCGTCCCACGCGTCCAAGTCGTCCCACGCGTCCAACTCGCCCCACCCGTCACCCGTCACCCCGTCGCCCCGTCAGCCCCTCCCCGTGCCCCCGCCCGTACCCGCACCCGTGTCCGTTCCGCCGGGGCCTGATCCCGGTGCCGGTCCGGGGCCGGTTTCCGCTCCCGGAGCCGTCCCCGGTGTCGGCCCCGGTGCCGTGCCCGCGCCGTTGCCCGTGCCGACGGTGAAGCCGAGGGTGGCGCCGCCGCCCGGCCGGTGGGCGGCGAAGGCGTGGCCGCCGTGGGCGGTGGCGATCTCGCGGACGATGGCGAGGCCGAGCCCGGAGCCCGGCAGGCCGCGGGCGGCCGGGGCGCGGTAGAAGCGGTCGAAGACCCGGGTCAGGTCCGTGTCAGCGATGCCGGGCCCCCGGTCGAGGACTTCCACCCGGACGCGGGTGACGACGACCTCGATCGGCTCCGTGCCGCCCGCGTCGAATTTGGCGGCGTTCTCCAGGAGGTTGGACAGCGCCCGGTGCAGTGCGGCGGGGCGGCCCTCGACCACCGCCGGCCGGACGGTCCGTACGGCGATCTCCCGGCCCGTGCGGCGCCGCGCCGACGCCGCTGCCTTCTCCGCCACGTCGGCCAGGTTCACCTCGGCCAGCGGGTCGTCGTCGCGCTGTCCGGCCGCCAGGTCGACCAGCTCGTTGACCAGGTCGGTGAGTTCCCTGGCCTCGCCCGCCAGGTCGGCGAGGAGTTCCTCGCGGGCGTCCGGCGGCAGTTCCTCGAACCGCTTGAGCAGCGAGATGTTCGTCCGCAGCGAGGTCAGCGGGGTGCGCAGCTCGTGGCCCGCGTCCTGGACGAGCCGCTGCTGGTCCTGCACGGAGTTCGCCAGCCGGCCGAGCATGTCGTCGAAGGCCCGCCCCAGCCGGGCGACCTCGTCGCGGCCCGCGACCGGGACGGGGACGTCCAGCCGGCCGTGCTCCGCCACGCTCTCGGCGACCGAGGTGAGCCGGACCAGCCGGCCGGTGATCCGGCGCGCCAGCCACCAGCCGGCGCCTCCGGACAGGGCGATGACCGCGGCCGCCAGCAGGGCGGTGCGCTGCTGGAGGGCGGAGAGCAGGTCCTCGGTCTCGCTGAATTTCTGGGCGACCTGGACGGCGCCGCGTCCGCCGCCGAGCGACACGGTCGCGACGTGGTACTCCTCGTCGCCGACCTCGGCCTCCCGCTGTGCCTCCCGGCCCGCCTCTGCCGCCGACGCGGTCCCGCGTTCCTCGGCGCCCACCGGGAGCGCCGGGCGCCCGGGGTCTTCGATCCGGCCGCCGGTGCCCAGCACCTGGACGTTGGTACGGGTGGGCCGGGTGAGGTCGTCGCGGGGGCCGTCGTGGTCGGGGTCGGACGTCACGTAGTCGGCCGGCCCGAACGGCTTCTCCCGCACCTGGGTCCGCAGATCCCGTACGACCTGCGAGAACACCGACTTCTCATCCACCCTGACCAGCCTGGCCGCCGCGTCATAACTGAGGAACCCGACCAGTACGGTCACCGCCGCCGCCAAGGTGGCGAAGGTGACCGCGAAGGCGGTACGCAGGCTGGCCGGCTTGCGGGTCCGCAGCCAGGCGACCGGCCGGCCGCCGCACCGGCGTGCCCAGGATCCGAACCGGCCGCGGGGCCCGGACACCTCAGTCCTCCCGGAGGACGTAGCCGATGCCGCGCACCGTGTGGATCAGCGGCCGGCTGCCCGGCACATCGACCTTGCGCCGCAGGTAGCCGACGTACACGGCGAGGTTCTTCGAGCCGGGGCCGAAGTCGTAGCCCCAGATCCGGTCGTAGATCGTCGAGTGGTCCAGGACGATCCCGGCGTTCCGCGCCAGGAGTTCCAGCAACTCGAATTCGGTACGGGTCAGCTCCAGCTCACGCGTACCGCGCCAGGCCCGGCGGGAGGGGCCGTCGATCCGCAGATCGGCCGCCTCGACGACCCCGCTGTCGGCCAGCCGCGCGTCGTACTCCTCACCCGTCTCACCGGCCCCGGTCCCTGGGCCGGCCCCGAGGCCGTCCTCCGTGCCGTCCGCGCCACCCGTGCCGTCCGCCGCCGCCTCCGGCGCCGTACGCCGCAGCAGCGCCCGCAACCGGGCGAAGACCTCTTCGACCTCGAAGGGCTTGACGACGTAGTCGTCGGCCCCGGCGTCCAGCCCGGCGATCCGGTCCGCCGTCCCGACCCGGGCGGTCAGCATGAGGATCGGGGTGCGGTCCTCCTCGGCACGCAGCACCTGGCACACCTGGAGACCGTCGATGCCCGGCATCATCACGTCCAGCAGGATCACATCCGGCCGCTCGCGGTGTGCGGCGGCGAGCGCCTGGATCCCGTCGGCCACCGCCGTGACGCGGTACCCCTCCAAGGTCAGCGCACGCTCCAGGGCGGTGCGGATGGGGCGGTCGTCCTCGGCGAGCAGTACGGCATAGGTCACCCGGCAAGTCTGCCAAGGTCACGACGGCGGGAGCGCGGGCGGGCGGTTCGCCGGTGGCTTTCTTACCGGGCTCTCACCCGGCGCACGCCCTCGGCTTACCCCTTGCCGACAGCGTTGCCCCGTGCCGGACGTTCCGGCCGCGGCGATCACCGCGGCAAGGGGCCCTCGGCACCGACGACTTGGCACGGCAAGGGGGAGACCCAGCATGCGGGACACGAAGCACGGGGACGGGAACGGCGACGGGAGCGGGGGCACGGGCAGGGGCGGGGACCGCGTCCGGACGCCCCGTCTGAAGATCACCCTCCTGCTGCACAACGCCTACGCCATCGGCGGCACCATCCGCACCACCCTCAACCTCGCCGCGGCGCTCGCCGACCGGCACGACGTGGAGATCGTCTCGATGCTCCGGCATCGCGAGGTCCCGCGTTTCACCATGGACCCCCGGGTCCGGCTGGTGCCGCTGGTCGACACCCGGGTCGGCAGCGACGACATGGCGGACCCGCGCTTCGGCGAGCCCGCGCTGGACTTCCCCGCCGCCGAGAAGCGGCACGACCAGTACAGCCGCCTGGTCGACGTCCGGGCCGCGGAGTTCCTGCGGGCCAGCGACGCGGATGTGCTGATCGGGACCCGGCCCGGCATCAATGCCTACCTCGCGCGGTTCGGCCGCCACCGGGCCCTGCGGATCGCCCAGGAGCATCTGCGGCACGATGCGCACAGCAAGCGCCTGAGGGCCGAACTCGCAGGCCACTACCGAGGGTTGGACGCACTGGTCACGACCACCGAGGCGGACGCCGCCGTCTACCGCGCCCGGATGCCGCTGCCCGGCGTACGGGTGCTGTCCGTGCCCAACATCGTGCCGCCGGCGGACGGCCCGCCCTCCGACGGCAGCGCGAAGGTGATCGCCGCGGCCGGGCGGCTGGTCCGCGGCAAGCGCTTCGACCTGCTCATCGAGGCCTTCTCGGCGGTCGCCACCAAGCATCCGGACTGGCGGCTGCGCATCCACGGCGGCGGCACCGAGCGCGCCCGGCTCCAAGGGCTGATCGACGGGCTCGGGCTCACCGGACAGGCCGAGCTGACCGGGCCGCGTTCGCCGATCGAGGCGGAGTTCGCCAAGGCGTCGATCGTCGCCTCGGCCTCCGACGCCGAATCGTTCGGCATGACGATCGTCGAGGCGATGCGCTGCGGCGTCCCGGTCGTCAGCACCGACTGCCCGCTCGGCCCGGCCGAGATCATCCACGACGGCAGGGACGGTCGGCTGGTGCCGCGCGGGGACGGGCGGGCGCTGGCCGGCGCCCTGATCGACCTCATCGAGGACCCCGAAGGCCGCCGGCTGATGGCCAAGACCGCCCTGGAGAGCTCCCATCGCTACGATCCGGAGCCGATCGCGGAGCGCTACGCGCGCCTGTTCCAGGAGCTGCGGTCGACGCGCCGGAGGAGGGCCTGGCGGCGCGCCCTCGGACGGGCCCGCGCCGGCGCCCGGGGCCTGCTCCGACGGTGCCGCCGCAGGCTGGGCTAGGGGCTGTCGTTCGCAGAGGCCGGTGAAGCGGTTGGCCGAGGCGTGTCCGCGACGTCCCTCACGGCGCTCCGGGCGGCCGAAAGGACGTCGCGGCAGGCCCTGAGAGACGGCCCTCGACGCGCCACACCCGCCGCACCAGCACCGGCCGTACGGCCGCACCCCGCAGGCCCCTCCTGTCACCAACACGCCCTCGGCGTAGGGAACTTCACCGCCCTGATCTGGCGTCCCAGGACGTGAACGTGCTGAACTGCTGGAACGCAGATGACGCTTCTACTTCGAAAGGCCCGATCGGCAGGAGGCCGCGCATGCTGCATGGTGTCGATGTCAGCTCCTACAACACCTCGTTCTCCACGGCGGGGTTGGACTTCGTGATCGTCAAGGCGACCGAGGGCCGTTCCTACATCAACCCCCACCAGTCCGCGCAGGCGGCGAAGGCCCGCAAGGCGGGATGCGTGGTCGGTTTCTACCACTTCCTGTGGCCGGGGAACATCGCCGCGCAGGCCAAGTACTTCGTCGAGAAGTGCGCCTCCGTCCAGGGCGACATCCTGGCCGCCGACTGGGAGCGCACCGGCGACGGCACGTACGCGAGCAACGCGCAGAAGGACCAGTTCCTGCTGGAGGTCAAGAAGCTGCGGCCCACGCACCGCGTGATGCTCTACTGCAACCGCGATTTCTGGCTCAACCACGACACGACGTCCTACGCCGCCGACGGGCTGTGGATCGCCGACTACGTCTCCGCCGGGCACCCGCGGATCAAGGCGAAGTGGCGCATCCATCAGTACACCTCGACGCCCCTGGACAAGAACGTGGCGGACTTCGCGAGCAAGGCCGCCCTCAAGAAGTGGGCGCACCCGTCATAAGGTTTCCCCACCAGCATCATCCGCATCACCAGTGCGCCCGGCCCGTCAGCCCGACGGTACGACCGCGTGCGGAACACCTGACATAAGGAGCAGCCGTGACCGACCCGGCGTCCAAGGCCCTGCAGCAGGAGATCGCCCGGGATCTCCAGGTGACCGCGTCCTTCGACGCCGAGCAGGAGATCGAGCGCCGGGTGGCCTTCCTCGCGGAGCGCCTGACGTCGACGGGCCTGCGCGCCCTGGTCCTCGGGATCAGCGGCGGCGTCGACTCCACGACCGCGGGCCGGCTCTGCCAGCTCGCCGTGGAGCGGGCCCGCGCCGCCGGGCACGACGCGACGTTCTTCGCGATGCGGCTGCCGTACGGCGTCCAGGCGGACGAGAAGGACGCGCAGCTGGCGGTGGACTTCATCCGCGCCGACCGACTGCTGACCGTCGACATCCGCCCGGCGAGCGATGCGGCGCTCAAGGCGGCGATGGACGCCGATGTCACCTTCCGCGACGACCATCACCAGGATTTCGTCCAGGGAAACATCAAGGCCCGCCAGCGCATGATCGCGCAGTACGCGGTCGCGGGCGCCCATGAGGGTCTGGTGGTGGGCACCGACCACGCCGCCGAGGCCGTCTCCGGCTTCTTCACGAAGTTCGGCGACGGCGCGGCCGATGTCGTGCCGCTCACCGGCCTGACCAAGCGCCGGGTACGGGCCGTCTCCGCGGCGCTCGGCGCCCCGGCGGAGCTGGTGGGGAAGGTTCCGACGGCCGACCTGGAGACGCTTGACCCGGGCAAGCCCGACGAGGACGCGCTCGGCGTGAGCTACGACCAGATCGACGACTTCCTGGAGGGCAAGCCGGTCGGCGAGGCCGCCTTCGAGGCGATCGTCCGCCGCTACCGCCTCACCGACCACAAGCGCGCCCTGCCGATCGCTCCCTGAGCCGGGCCGTGCAGCCCCCTCCCCACGGACATGTCATGCGCCGGCAAGGGGACGGTCACCCTCCGGGTGCTACATCGTGGGCGGGAGGGGGCATGCATGCGGCCATGGGAAGCCGCGAAGTCCGATCGGAAGATCAACTGTCAGTGGGGCCGCCTACGCTCCGAGGCATGGGTTACGCAAGCCTGCGCGAACTCCAGACCGCGCTGACCACCGCCTCCGACATTGCCTCCTCCCTGCAGTCCGCGCCGACCCGGCGGGACGCAGACCAGCTCGTCGACGTCCTCCGGCAGGCGCTGACCGCTGCCAGTTCGCTGGGGGCACAGACCGGCCCGACCGGCTGCGCCGACCATCCGCACGGCGCCGTCGACCCCCTCTACGGCGACCCGGAGGACCCGCTGCCGCCGGGCTACGGCAAGTGCCTGCTCTGCAACGACCGCCGGCGCCGGGCGGACGCCCACCACCCCCATCCGCATCCTCGCCCCCGCCTGCATCCGCACCTCCGCCGCCGGCTGAGCGCGTAGCCGGGCGGCCGGGGCGGCGGTGGCGGGCGGGGCGGCGGTCCAGTGCACCCGTCCGCAGGGGCCGGGTCCGCCCGTCAGGACGTAGCATCCGCGCATGCGACCTGCCACATACAGCGATGAGGACCTCGAACAGCACTCCCTGCGGCGGCGGGTGCCCGACGACGGGCAGCGGTCCGGCTTCGAGCACGACGTCGACCGGATCCTCTACTCGACGCAGTGGCGGGCGCTGGCCGGCAAGAGCCAGGTGGTGGCGAGCGCCGAGCTGGGCGCGTACCACACCCGGCTGACCCACTCCATGAAGGTCGCCCAGCTCGGGCGGCGGATGGCGGAGCGGCTGGAGCGCAAATACGGCGGCCCGAATCCGGCCCTCGTCGAGGCGGCGTGCATGGCCCACGACATCGGGCATCCGCCTTTCGGGCACGCGGGCGAGCTGGCCCTGCGCGCCACCATGGACGAGCTGCATTTCGCCGACGGTGTGCTGGACAGTTTCGAGGGCAACGCGCAGACCCTACGGGTGCTGACCTTCCTCGCCGCCCACAAATACCCCGGCCACCGCGGGCTGCACCTGACCCGCGCCTGCCTGGACGCCTCCACGAAGTACCCGTGGGAGCGGGCGCCGGTCGACCAGGATCCGGCGCGGCATGTGAAGTGGGGCGTCTACGTCGCCGACCGCGAGGCGTTCGCCTGGGTGCGGGCCGGCCGTGACGACACCGCCGTGCCCGTCGAGGAGCAGGTCATGGACTGGGCGGACGATGTCACCTACGCCTGCCATGACGTGGAGGACTTCTACCGTACGGGCCTGATCCCGCTGGCCGCGCTGTTCCCCCCGGCCGGCGCCGCGGGCGGTGACACCGAACGCGAGATCCGCCGCTTCCTGGACTATGTGGAGGCCAAGCGGGGGCGGTCGGGCGAGAGCTTCGACCGGGCGGCGGCGCTGCTGCTGATGGCGGACATCGGCAAGCGGCTGGCGGTGCACGCCCCGTACAGCGGGAGCCATGAGGACGCGGTCGCGGTCAACCGCCGCACCGCCGACCTGATCTCGTACTTCACCCGCGGCATCGAGCTGGAGGTGGGCGGCGCCGCGGCGATCCGCTACGGGGCGCGGCTGGTGATCCCCGACGAGCGGCGGGCCGCCTGCGATCTGCTCAAGGAGCTGGTGTGGTGCTACGTCATCGACCGCCCGGCGCTCGCCACCCAGCAGCACGGCAGCCGGCGGGTGGTCGGCGAGCTGCTGCGCTGGAGCCATGACGCACCCGAGCTGCTGCCGCCGGACCGGGCCGAGGAGCTGGCGCTGCACGGCGACCGGCTACGGGCCGCCGCCGACCATGTCGCCTCGCTCACCGAGGACCAGGCGCTGGCCCTGCACCGCCGGCTGTCCGGTACGGGCCTCGGCTCGGTCAGCGACAACGTGTGGCTGTGAGAGCGGGGCGGGGCGGGGCCGGGCCGGGCCGGGCACAGCCTCCTCGGCCGCTGCCCGCCCCGTCACCTGCCCGCTCGCCCGCCCCGCGTCAGTTCTCCGTGTCAGTTCTCCGTGTCAGTTCCCCGCGTCAGTCCTGCGGCTGCCCCGTCGGCTCGTCCCGCGGCTTCTTCTCCGGCCGCAGGGCGATCCGGCCCAGCACCACGGCGACCGCGAGTGCCGCGAGCGCGATGAGGACGTAGTCGGGTACGCCGTTCCCTATCCGCTTCGCCCATTCCTCGACCCGGAACTCGGCGTCCGCGTCCAGGATTCCGGGCAGCGCGCTCGTCCCGTTGAAGAGCAGGAAGAGAACCCCGATGCCGATGAAGAACACCCCGGACAGCACCGAGGTGGTGTGCAGCCGCAGCATGCCGAGGGTGAATTCACGGCCCCGCAGCCAGCCCCGCGTGCCGAGCTTGCAGCGGTCCCACAGCAGCGCCAGCACGAACAGCGGCAGCGCCATGCCCAGCGCGTAGACGGCGAGCATCGAGGCGCCGTACGCCGGTGAGCCGCTGACCGCCGTCACCGTCAGTACCGCGCCGAGGATCGGGCCCGCGCAGAAGCCGGCGAGGCCGTAGACGCAGCCGAGCAGGAAGGTGGAGACGGCCGAGCGCGGGGTGATCCGGGCCGCGGCGGCCTGTGCGCGCCGGGAGGCGAAGCCCAGGCCCAGGATCTGCGCCAGGCCCATCGCGATGACGACCCAGCCGCCGACCGCGATCAGCAGCTCGCGATGGCCGTTGAACAGCCGGCTGGCCGCCGTACTGGCCGCACCGAGCGGGACGAGCGTGGTGGCGAGCCCGAGGTAGAAGACGCCGGTGCGGGCGAGCAGCCGGCCGGGGTCGGCCAGGGAGTACGCGAAGAACGCGGGCAGCAGCAGTGCGCTGCACGGGCTGAGCAGGGCGAGGGCACCGCCGAGGAAGGCCGCGAGGTAGCCGATGTCGGTCACTTCCCGGCCCCCTTGCCGCCGTCGCCGCCCTTGCCGCCGCCGTTCTTGCCCGCGGTCGCCGCCGCGTCCCTGATGGCCTGTTCGAAGACCTCGGTGGGCTGGGCGCCGGCCACCGGCCGCCCGTTGACCAGGAACGACGGGGTGGACTGCACACCCAGCTGGTAGCCCTCGCCCTGGTCCTCCTTGAGCGCCCGTCCGGCGTCCGCGCCGTTCATCTCACTGCGGAACTTCTCGATGTCCTTGACGCCACTGGTGCGCGCCATACCGACGAGCTTGTCCTCGGCCAGCGCGTCGCCCTTGCGGGTCGTGGCGTACAGCTCGTCGTGCAGCTGCCAGAACCGGCCCTGCTGCCCTGCGGCCCAGGAGGCGCGGGCGGCCCGCTCGGAGTCGGCGCCGTAGAGGGTGAAGTTACGGAACTCGATGCGCAGGGTGCCCGCGTCGACGTACTTCTTGATCAGTGCCGGTTGGGTCTCCCGGGTGAAGCGCCCGCAGAACGAGCACTGGTAGTCGGCGTATTCGACGAGCACGACCGGGGCGTCCTTCTTGCCGATGGCCAGCGGGTCGCCGTCCTTGCGCCGGGAGGTCTGCTGGGCGAGGTCGTCGTACATCTTCTGCTGGGCGGGGTCCTCGTCGGGCCGGACGGAGGCGGCGGCCTCGGGCGCGTCGGTGCCACGGCCGCCCTCGACGGCCTTCCCGACGGCGATGCCGATCGCGATCACGGCGATGACCAGGGCGATGACCGCACCGATGGCGGCCAGTTTGCGGGTGGGGGATGCGGAAACGGGCATGCGGGAGCTCCAGACGTACGGAGAGGAAGGTCGGACCGGTGGTACGGGGCCGGCCTAAATCCGCAGTACGGGGAGGAGCGCGGTGTGGTCGGTGGCGGGTGCGCTGCCCGTCGGTGGCCGGGCGAGCGCGAACCGCCCCGCCAGGTGGGTGGCGAGCGGCGCGGGCCCGGTGTCGGCGGGGGCGAGCAGTTCACCGCGGTGCGGGGTGGGCACCGGGACGGATTCGCCGGGCCCGGGGGCGTGCCGGCCCGAGCACTTCTTCGGCGCCTCGGCCACGGCGAGGGGCGCCGCGGCGGCACGGGGCGGGCCGTCGGAGGCGGAAGCCGTGGGCGCGGCCGCGGCGGTCGCCGCCGCGCGGCCCGCCAGCCATGCCTGATCGCCGCCGATCCGGCACAGCATCGGCCCGAAGGTGACCGCGAGGAGCAGCAGCAGCGTCATCGCGGCCGACCGGCGCACGTGGTGCATTTCCCTCCCCCTCGGTCCCGGGCACGAGCATCGCCCGCCATCCTACGGACCGCCGGGCGCGCGGGCGCGGCGCGGACCTGCCGTGCGCAGGGCGCCGGCGGGCCCCTCCCCCACCTTCGGGGAACGATCACCGTGTCCTTACCCAGCCCACACATCCATCACAGGAATCGCGTAGCTAACCGACCTTTGTAAGGTCGGTGGCGCAGCTCACCTTTGATCGCGACCGGGTTCATTGACTTATCTGCCGCTCTGCCCGTATTTGCCGCTTTGGCAGTGGACCACCCGACCTGCCATAGTCGGACCCATCGACCCCCCATTGACCCGGGCCAGGTCGTACAGACCCCGCGGACACACCCCTTCCGTCCGCCGGTGGTCGGCCATGGGGCCCGACCCGCGCATCCGCGGGAGGGCCCCAGTGCCGTTTCCGGAGCCGCGCGGCAAGCGCGGCGAGGGCGGGAGAAGCGGGCGGCGGACCGCTGGCCGGCGGATCAGCAGCCGGCGGATCAGCGGTCGGCGGTTCAGCGGTCCGTGATGCGCATCTCGAACCAGGTCGTCTTGCCGCGCGGCAGCAGATCCACGCCCCAGCGGTCGGAGAGCTTGTCCACGAGGAACAGGCCGCGCCCGCTGGTGTCCATCTCCTGAACCGGCATCAGGCACGGCAGGCCGCGCGACGGATCGCGCACCTCGATACGGATCCAGCCGCGGCGGCGGAGCATCCGCAGCCCGAACGTCCGGGCGCCGGTGTGCCGTACGGCGTTGCCCACCAGCTCCGAGACCAGCAGTACGGCGTGTTCGGCGAGCTGGGGGGACAGGGCCCACTGGTGCAGCAGCACCGAAGCGGTCAGCCTGCGGGCGGTGCCGGCGGACTCGGGGCGCGAGGGCAGCAGGACCTCGTCGAGGGTCGGGTCACCGATCAGATCGAGTGCCGCTGAGACCGGTCCGGCCGGAGCCGGCACCACATCCCTGTCCGCACCCGGGAGCCCCCAGCGTGCGGCGGCCGAGCCGCTCCGCGGCCACGGCTGCTCCATTCCTTCGAGGCCCGCCATGCCCCCCATCATGGCCGCTACTTGACGCCCACGGGGGCGGACCAACGGAATCCATCGTCCGGAATCGGCGGTTCCCGCCCCCCTGCCGGAGGCCTGCCAAAGGTGGCCAGGCCTCCGGCAACCCGCTCCTGACCTGCGATGACCTCCCGCTCATAAAGCATCACCGGGCGTCGTGAACAGGCGGGCGCCAAGGTGGCCTTAAGGCGCGATGAAGTTTTCCGCAATTCGCCCACACGGGGCATGGACAACCGACCAAACCCCATACGCCCCGTCAACACCAGTTGTTTCAGCGGAACTTGGCCTTGCCCGGCCCCTCCTCGACGAAGCTGCGCATCCCGGTCTCCCGGTCCTCGGTCGCGAACAGCCCCGCGAACCAGTTGCGTTCAATCGTCAGCCCGGTGTCGATGTCCGTCTCCAGGCCCGCGTCGACCGACTCCTTCGCGGCACGCAGCGCCAGCGCGGGACCGGCCGCCAGCCGCGCCGCCCACGCATGCGCCTGCTCGTACACCTCGGCGGCCGGAACCACCCGGTCGACCAGACCGAGGGAGAGCGCCTCCTCGGCCTTCACATGGCGGCCGGTGAAGATCAGGTCCTTGGCCTTGGACGGGCCCACCAGGCGGGCCAGCCGCTGGGTGCCGCCGGCGCCCGGGATGAGGCCGAGCAGGATCTCGGGCTGCCCGAGCTTGGCGTTGTCGGCCGCGATCCGGAAGTCGGCGCAGAGCGCCAACTCGCAGCCGCCACCGAGCGCGTAGCCGGTGATCGCGGCAACCACCGGCTTGGGGATCCGGGCCACGGCGGTGAACGAGTCCTGCAGCGCCTTGGAGCGGACGATCATGGCCGGGTGGTCCATGGCCTGCATTTCCTTGATGTCCGCGCCGGCCGCGAACACCTTCTCGCCGCCCCAGATGACGACGGCGCGCACGTCGTCGCGGCGGGTGGCTTCCTCGGCGAGCTCGCGCAGCCGGTCCTGGGTGGCGATGTCGAGCGCGTTCATCGGCGGGCGGTCCAGGCGGATGGTGCCGACGCCGTCGGCGACCTCGAAGTTCACAGTCATGGCAGGAAGGTTAGTCCGCGTTAACGACCGGGGCCCGGTGCACTTGGTCACAGTGCACCGGGCCCACTGCCCTGCCGGTTCCGCTCGCCCTACTGGTCGGCCCGCCAGCTGTCCCAGGAGAGGTTCCAGTCGCTGAAGCCGTTGTCGGGCTGGATCGTCTCGTCGTGCGAGTTCTTGACGATCACGACATCGCCGATCAGCGAGTTGTTGAAGAACCAGGCCGCGGGGGTGGAGCTGTCGCCGCCGCCGCGCTGGTCGAACAGGCCGACGCAGCCGTGGCTGGCGTTCTGCGCGCCGAACGCCGGTTTGCCCGACCAGTAGTTGCCGTGGATGAACGTGCCGGAGGTACTCAGCCGCATCGCGTGCGGGACGTCCTTGATGTCGTACTCGCCGCCGAAGCCGACGGTGTCGCCGTTCATCCGCGTCACCGGGTGCTTCTCGCTGATCACCATCCGGCCGTTGTACGTCTCGGTGCCCGGGGCGCCGGCCGTGATCGGGATGGTCTTGAGCGTCTTGCCGTCCCGGACGACGGTCATCTTCTTCGACCGGGCGTCGACCGTGCTCACCTGGCTGCGGCCGACGGTGAACGAGACCTGCTTGGTCTGCGTGCCGTAGACGCCGGGGCGGCCCTGGACGCCGTTCAGATCGAGCTTGAGGGTGACCTTGGTGCCCGCCGCCCAGTACTTCTCGGGGCGGAAGTCGAGGCGGTCGTTGCCGAACCAGTGGCCCTCGATCGGGACCGACGGCTTCGCCGTGACCTTGACGGCCTTCTCGACGGCCTTGGGGTCGGTGATCCCACGGGTGAAGCGGATCGAGACCGGCATCCCGACGCCGACCTTCTGGCCGTTCTCCGGGGAGTACTGGCCGATGAAGGTGTTCTTGGGGACGAGGGTGGTGAAGGTGGAGTGCTCGGCGGCCTCCCGGCCCTGACCGTCCACCGCCACGGCGTCGACGCTGTACTCCGTCGAGGCGCCGAGGTGGCCGCTCGGCTGCCACAGCGCGCCGTCACCGGATATCTTCCCGCCGATCTCGTTGCCCTTGTCGTCCTTGACCTTGACGGACGTGAGCTTGCCCTTGCGGGCGGTCACCTTCAGCGCGCCACTGGTGGCGACGTCGTCCGCGCCCTGCTTGGGCGCTATCGTCACGGCGGCCTGCGAGGCGGACTTGCCCGCCCCCGCCTTTCCGGCCGGTTTCTTTCCGTCCCCGGAGTCACCGCCACCGCACGCGGTCACCAGCAGAAGCATGGAGCCGAGCAGCACCGCGAGCGGTCCTCCGCCGCGTGGCCACCGCCGCCGGCGAACCGGCTCCCCCGATATCGGCTGCACCTTCACGACTGGCCCCTTTTCCCCTCGCAACGGCCCGCGGTCCCCCGCGCGCGGACGCGTACGGCCGCGCGCTTGCCGTTAGATAACCACACCGCGGTGACAGTGAACTCCCCACCGATGTCACCGTTCAGTCCCAAGTGCGGGGGGCGTGCGGACGGCTCCGGGGAGGAAGGCCGGTTCGCCCGTGGATATCCAGGAATAGAAGCTTTCCGGCGGCCGGGTCACTTCAGCGCGGAGCCGTTCTTCCACGCCTGCCACGTCATGTTCCAGCCACCCAGGCCGTTGTCCGCTGCGACCACACGCTCCGGCGAGTTCCGCACCTCCACGGTGTCACCGACGATCGACTGGTGGAACAGCCAGCTCGCCGGGGTGTGCGGATTGCGGCCGCCCTTGACGTCCTCCAGGCCGACGCAGCCGTGGCTGGTGTTGGTGGCGCCGAAAATCTCCGGCTGCGCCCAGTAGTTGCCGTGCACGAAGGTGCCCGTCCCGGTGAGGCGCATCGCGTGCGGCACATCCGGGATGTCGTACTCGCCCTTGCCCGCCTTGTTCGTGAAGCCGACGGTGGAGCCGTTCATCCGCGTCACCGAGTGCCGCTCCAGGATGACCATCCTCCCGTTGTAGGTGGGGTTGCCCGCGTTGCCCGCGGTGACCGGCAGCGTCGCCAGCGCCTTCCCCTCCCGGACCACGGTCATGGTGTGCGCCGCGGCGTCGATGGTGCTGACCTGGTCCCGGCCGACCCGGTAGTGGACGGTCTTGCGCTGGGTCCCGTAGGAGCGGGGGCCGGCCTTCACATCGCGCAGCCGCAGGTCCACCGCGATGTGGGTGCCCGGCTTCCAGCGTTCGCGGGGCCGGAAGTCCAGCCGCCGGCGGCCGAACCAGTGGGGGGCGATCTCCACGCCGGGGTCGGCGGTGACCGAGATCCCGCGCTCGACGGCCGCGCGGTCGGCGATCGGGCGGTTGAACTCCAGCGAAACGATCATGCCGGTGCCGACCGTGGCGTTGCTCTCCGGCGTGAAGTACCCGATGAAGCGTTCCGAGGGCACGAGGGTGGTGAAGGTGGTGTGGCGGGCGGAACGGCTGCCCGAGCCGTCCAGCGCCACCGCGTCCACGGTGTATTTCGCACCGAATTCGAGCGGGCCGGCCGCCGGGCGCCAGCTCATCCCGTCCTGGGAGATCCGGCCGGCGACGGGCTCCTGACCGCTGTCCCCTGAGCGTCTGACGTCGACCCGCTCCAGCCGGCCGTCCGGGACCCGGACCTCGAACCGCTCCCCCAGCCGTACGCCGTGCGCGCCGTCGCGCGGGACGACCTGGATCGCGTCGTCCGAGGAGGGTGCCTTGTCCCCCATGAAGTCGTCCGAGGAACCGCAGCCGGCCAGTGAAGCCGCCAGGGCGAGTGCGGCGACGGCCACGACGGCGGCGCGGGCCCGCCGCGGTGCCCGGGACGCCACCGGGCCCGCCGGGCCGCCGGCCGCGCCGTGGGCGCCGTTGCCCGCGCCACCTTGTCCGCGGCCTCCCGCTGGGTCCTTCTCATCGACGGTCATGCACCGAATTGTGACTGATGGTGCGTCAGTAAGGGTGTATGTCAGGACTCGGAATGTCTTGGGAGTGCCGGTGCACGCCCACACGGACAGAAACGTGCGGCGGCCCCCGGTTGCGGGAAGAACAACGGGGAGGGCGGGGACATCCGTACGGCCGGGACGCCGTGCGCACGGGCCGCCGCCCGACCGAGCCATGAGCCGCAGGAGGCCGGCAGGTGTCGAGCGCACCCGAGCAGGAGGCAGTACAGGACGGGCCCGACGGACCGGACGGCCGGAGCGGACAGGCGGGCCGCAGCGGCATGCCCGCCACGACACCGCGCATGCCCGTCCCGCCCGCCGCCGTCCGCCCCGGCAGTCCGACACCCCTGGGGGCCCGGTACCGCACCGGACCCGACGGCACCGCCGGAACCAACTTCGCCCTGTGGGCGGGCGGCGCCGAGGCCGTCGAGATCTGTCTGTTCGACGACGAGGAACGGGAGACGCGCCATCAGCTGACCGAACTGACCCATGAGATCTGGCACGGCTTCCTGCCCGGCGTACGCCCGGGACAGCGCTACGGCTACCGGGTGCACGGCCGCTGGGACCCGTGGACCGGCGCCCGCTGGAACCCGGCGAAGCTGCTGCTCGACCCGTACGCCAGGGCGGTGGACGGCGACTTCGGCGGCACCGGCGGCACCGGCGGCACGCAGCAGGGTGCCGGCGGGCCCGCACTGCCCGCCGAGGTCTACGGGCATGTCCGCGACTGGCCGCATCAGCAGGTCGCCGACACCGTGCGCGACGACCGCGACTCCGCGCCGTACGTCCCCAAGGGCGTCGTCGTCGGGCAGAGCCCCGGGGGCCGCGCCGGCGAGGACGCCGACGATGAATGGCGGGACGACCGCCGGCCCAAAACCCCCTGGCCGGATTCCGTCCTCTACGAACTCCATGTGCGCGGCTTCACGATGCGGCACCCCGGTATCCCCGAACGGCTGCGCGGCACCTACGCCGGCCTGGCCCACCCCGCCGCGCTGGAACATCTCACCCGGCTCGGCGTCACCGCCGTCGAGCTGCTGCCCGTCCACCAGTTCGCGCACGAGGACCACCTCGTACGCCGGGGGCTGCGCAACTACTGGGGCTACAACTCCATCGGCTACTTCGCGCCACACGCCGGATACGCCGCCACCGGCACCCGGGGCCAGCAGGTCGGCGAGTTCAAACGGATGGTGCGGGCGCTGCACGCCGCCGGCATCGAGGTGATCCTCGACGTCGTCTACAACCACACCGCCGAGGCCGGGGAACTCGGACCGACCCTCTCCCTGAGGGGCATCGACAACCGCGGCTACTACCGCCTCCAGAACGACCCCCGCCGCTATGCCGACTACACCGGGTGCGGCAACACCCTGCACGTCGTCCAGCCCCAGGTGCTGCGCCTGATCACCGACTCCCTGCGCTACTGGGTCACCGAAATGGGGGTGGACGGCTTCCGCTTCGACCTCGCGGCCGCCCTCGCGCGCTCCCTGCACGACGTCGACATGCTCTCCCCCTTCCTCGCCGTCATCGCCCAGGACCCGGTGCTGCGCCGCGTGAAGCTGATCGCCGAACCCTGGGACGTGGGCGCCGGGGGCTATCAGGTCGGCGCCTTCCCGCCGTTGTGGACGGAGTGGAACGACCGCTACCGCGACACCGTGCGCGATTTCTGGCGCGGCGCCCAGCCCGACGTCCGCGACCTCGGCTACCGCCTCTCCGGATCGAGCGACCTGTACGCCTGGGGCGGCCGCCGCCCGTACGCCTCCGTCAACTTCATCACCGCCCATGACGGCTTCACGCTGCGCGACCTGGTCTCCTACGAGAACAAGCGGAACACCGACAACGGCGAGGACAACCGCGACGGCACGCACGACAACCGCGCCTGGAACTGCGGCGCCGAGGGAGAGAGCGACGACCCGGCCGTCGGAGCGCTGCGCCGGCGCCAGCTCCGCAACCTGCTCACCACCCTGCTGCTGTCCACCGGCGTCCCGATGCTGGTCGCCGGCGACGAGATGGGCCGCACCCAGCACGGCAACAACAACGCCTACTGCCAGGACAACCACACCAGTTGGCTCGACTGGTCGCTCCTGGACGACCCGCGGTGGCGGCCGCTGGCCGACCTCACCACCCGCCTCATCGCGCTGCGCCGCGCCCACCCCGTACTGCGCCGCCGCGCCTTCTTCTCCGGCCGCCCGCAGGAACAGGGCGGGCTGCGCGATCTGGCCTGGTTCACCGCGGGCGGGACGGAGATGACCGAGGCGGACTGGTACGCCCCGGGCGCCACCCTGGGCATGTACCTCTCCGGGAACGACATCTCCCAGCGCGACGCGCAGGGCGTCCGCATCGTCGACGACAGCTTCCTCGCGGTCCTGCACGCCGACGCCGGGCCCCGCCCCGTCACCCTCCCGGGCCCGCCCTGGGCGCGGGAGTACGAACTCCTCATCGACACCTCGCGGGAGGGGGAACCGACGGAAAGCGGCTTGGGCGAAGGGGACTTGGGTGAAGGCCACTTGAACGAAAGCCTGGAGGAGGGCGTGGAGGGGCTGGGGCGGCGGGACGGGGCGCGCGAGGCGGCCGTGGCGCGGCACGCGGCCGGCGCCACGATCACCGTGCCGGGGCGGTCGGTGCTGCTGTTCCGCGTGGTGCCGGGGTGACCGGGGGCCGCCGGAGAGCGGTCCGCAGCGGCCTGCCGGGGGTGCTTTCCGGCCTCCGCCCCTCCCTGCCGGGCCCGGCTCGGGAAAACCGCGTGAGCATTGTCAGTGGTGCGCCGTACGCTCGCGAGTGATGGCCGATACCGCGCAGCTGACGACACCGACCGACCGCTCCGATCCGCCCCAACACTCCGCAGTGCGCTCGCTGTTGCGCCTGTGGCCGTTCGTCCGCCCGGTGCGGGCGCGGCTGTCCACGGCCGCGTTCGTGGCGGTCCTCGCGTCGTGCATCGGGCTGGTCATCCCGCTGGTCCTCAAGTGGCTGGTGGACGGCCCGGTGGCGCACCGCGATCCGGGCGGGGTGTGGCGGGGCGGTGGATATCTGCTGCTGCTCGGGATCGCCGAGGCGGGGCTGTTCGGGCTGCGGCGCTGGCTGGTGGCGCGGCCGCTGGCGGGTGTCGAGGCGGCGATGCGCGAGGCGCTGTATCGGCACATCCAGCGGCTGCCCGTCGCCTTCCACGACCGCTGGGCCTCCGGCCAGTTGCTGTCCCGCGCCACCACCGACCTTCAGCTGCTGCGCATGTTCCTCGCCTTTCCACTGACGTTCCTGCTGGTCAACGGCACGACGATTCTGGTGGGCTGCGGGATTCTGCTGGCCCAGGAGTGGTCCCTGGGGCTGGTAATGCTGGCACCGGTGCTGCCGTTGATGGTGATGTGCTCGGTGTTCGAGGCGAAGTACGCGGTCGCGGCGCGGCGGGCCCAGGACCAGGTCGGCGATCTGACGACCGTGGTCGAGGAGTCGGTGCTCGGCATCCGCATCATCAAGGGCTTCGGGCGCCATCGCAGCCAGGCCCGCGCCTTCAAGGAGCTGACGCACCGGCTGCGCACGACCGAGCTGCGCAAGGCGCGGCTGCTGGCCGCGATCTGGGCCGTGATGACCGCCCTGCCGGAGATCGCCATCGCCGCGGCCCTGGTGCTCGGCACCCTCCAGGTGGCCGACGGCGGGCTGTCCGCGGGCACCCTTGTCGCGTTCCTGTCGACGGCGCTGGCGCTGCGCTGGCCGGTGGACTCGATCGGCTTCCTGCTGGCGATGAGCAACGACGCGGCGACCGCCACCGACCGCTACTTCGAGGTCATGGACGAAGCGGCGCTGCGCGACACGGACAGGGACACGGACGGGGACCGGGCCGGGGACCGGGACGGGGACCGGGACAAGGACAGGGACAGCGCATCCGACGGGGACGTATCTGTCGCGGACGCATCGGCCGCGGACGCATCGGCCGCGGGTGCGCCGATCGCGAGTGAACCGGTCACGGGTGAACCGGTCACGGGTGAACCGGTCACGGGTGAACCGGTCACGGGTGAACCGATCGCAAGAGGTCCGGTCACGGGTGAGCCGATCGCAAGTGGACCGATCGCGGGCGAGCCGATCGCAAGTGGACCGATCGCGGGCGAGCCGATCGCAAGTGGACCGATCGCGCGGGCGCCGGCCACCGGCGGCGCTGTCGACGACGCCCCCGACGGAGCGGGCCTGGTCTTCGAGGGCGTCGAGTTCCGTTATCCCGATGCCGCCGAGGGCTCCGTGCCGACCCTGCGGGGCGTCGATCTGCGGATCCGGGCCGGCGAGACCATGGCCCTGGTCGGCGCGACGGGCAGCGGGAAGACCACCCTGACCGCGCTGGTCCCGCGGCTGTACGACCCGACCGCGGGCCGGATCACCCTCGACGGCCGGGATCTGGCGACGCTGGGCCGGGACGAGGCCCGTGCGCTGGTGTCGGTGGCCTTCGAGGAGCCGACGCTGTTCTCCGCCACCGCGGCGGAGAACGTCCTGATGGGCCGCGAGCGGGCCCAGGAGGACGATCTGCGGCGGGCGTTGAAGATCGCGCAGGCCGACGGTTTCGTGGCGTCACTGCCGGACGGGGCCGCCACCCAGGTCGGTGAGCAGGGCCTGAGCCTGTCCGGCGGGCAGCGGCAGCGGCTCGCGCTGGCCCGCGCCGTGGTGGGCCGACCGCGCTTCCTGATCCTCGACGATCCGCTCTCCGCCCTGGACGTCCACACCGAGGCCCTGGTGGAGGCCGCGCTGCGCCGGGTGCTGGCGACGACCACCGCCCTGGTCGTCGCCCACCGGCCGTCCACCGTCCTGCTCGCCGACCGGGTGGCGCTGCTGTCCGGCGGCCGGATCGCGGCCGTCGGCACCCATCACGAACTGCTGCGGGACAACCCGGAATACGCCGCACTGATGTCCGGCGAGGAAGGAGGCGCCCGGTGACCACCACCGCGACCGGCCGGCCGGCCGACGACGAGGATCACGGCGCGCCGGGCGGCGGCCGGCCGGCCTCCCAGGCCTCCCAGGCCTCCCCGCGGCCGGACGAGGAGCAGCCGCCGGAGGACACGGCGTTCGCCCGCGATGTGCTGCCCACCCCCAAGGGCGCCTCGGGCACCCTCCTGCGTTCGCTGCTGTCTCCGCACCGGCGGCGCGTGTGGCGGGTGGCAGTCGTCCTGCTGCTCCAGCAGGCCGCCGTCCAGGCAGGTCCGCTGCTGGTCGCGTTCGCGCTCGACCGGGCGGTGCCGGCGCTGCGGGCCGGCGATCACGGCCCGCTGCTCGCGGTGGCGGCGGCGGCCGCGCTGTGCGCCGTGGCATCCGGCGGGCTGCAGGCCGTCTTCATCCACCACGCGGCGCGGATCAGCCAGGACACCCTGCTCGACCTCCGCGGCCGGATCTTCCGCCATGCGCAGGCGCTGAGCCTCGACTTCCACGAGCGCTACACCTCCGGCCGGCTGATCTCCCGGGCCACCACCGACGTGGAGTCGCTGCGCGAACTCCTCGACGAGGGGCTGCAGGAGCTGATCACGATCGTGCTGTCGATGCTCTACATCACTGCGACCCTGATGTATCTCGACTGGGGCTTCGGCGCCGCCGCGATCGTCTCCGCAGGCCCGCTCTCGCTGCTCGTACGCTCCTTCCGGCGCCGCTCCGCGCGTGTCTACAGCCTGAAGTCGACGGCGATCGCCGCCGTCATCGTGAAGTTCACCGAGACGGTCAACGGCATCCGCCCGGTGCAGGCGTTCCGCCGGGAGCGGTCGAACGACGCGGCGTTCGGCCGGCTGAACCACCGGCACGAGCGGGTCAACGGCGACGCCACCCTGGAGATGGCGCGCTATGTCGTCTCCTCCCGCCTGGTGGCCAATGCGGCGGTCGCGGCGATCGTGCTGTGGGGTGCCTACCGCGTGGCCTCCGGCGGGCTCGCGCTCGGCGTGCTGGCCGCGTCGGTGCTCTATCTGCGCCGGCTCTACGACCCCATCGACCGGCTGGGGATGTTCCTCAACTCCTACGAGTCCGCGGCCGCTTCACTGGAGAAGATCGCCGGGCTGCTGGCCCAGCGGCCCACCGTCCCCGAGCCCGCCGAGCCGCTCGCCTTGCCGGCGGTGGCCGCGGGGCGGCCGGGGCGTGCGGTCGACTTCCGCGGCGTCCGCTTCGCCTACCGCACGGGCGGCGAGGTGCTGCCCCGCTTCGATCTGCGGCTCGCCGCCGGGTCGACGGTCGCGGTGGTGGGCGCCACCGGCGCCGGCAAGTCCACTCTCGCCAAGCTGCTGGCCCGCTTCTACGACCCGACCGAGGGCGAGGTCCTCCTCGACGGCGTCGATCTGCGGGCACTGTCCACCGCCGAGCTGCGCCGTGGCGTCGTGATGGTCACCCAGGAGGCGTTCCTGTTCTCCGGCACCGTCGCCGAGAACATCGCCCTCGGCAGCCCGGCCGCCACCCGTGAGGACATCGAGCGCGCCGCGAAGGCCATCGGCGCCCATGACTTCATCGCGGCACTGCCGGACGGCTACGACACCGATGTCCGCAAGCGCGGCGGACGGATCTCGGCGGGTCAGCGCCAGTTGGTCGGTTTCGCCAGGGCGCTGCTCGCCGACCCCGCCGTGCTCATCCTGGACGAGGCGACCAGCTCGCTGGACATCCCCGGCGAGCGTGCCGTGCAGCGCGCCATGGACACCGTGCTGCGCGGGCGTACGGCCGTGGTGATCGCACACCGCCTGTCGACGGTCGAGATCGCCGACCGGGTCGTGGTGATGGCGGACGGCCGGGTGGTCGAGGACGGCCCGCCGGCCGAACTCATCGCGGACCGCGGGCGGTTCGCCGAACTACATCAGGCGTGGCGGTCCAGCGTGGGGTGACGCCGTCCGGCGTGCGCGATGCCGGCGGCAGGTCCAGGGTTCAGGGCCAGAGGCAGGGACAGGGCGAGGGCCAGGGCAGATCCAACTCCACGTCCAGCTCCACGTCCAGCTCCACGTCCAGCTCCACCGGCTGCCGGTGGTCGTCCCGTCCGGCAGCCGGGTGCCCGGCGCCCGCTCCGCATCGGCCCGGTCGCCGCGTGCGTCCTGCGCGCTGTCACGAGCCCGGCCGGGAGGGGCCCCTCACCGTCAGCGGACCACCGGGGCGGCCCGCGTCACCCACAGGTGGCGTGTCACATACGGGTGGCGCGTCACCTACGCGGCGTCTCATCCAGCGCGTGGGCCGGAGCACTTCGGCCGTGCGCGGTGTCCACGGCGTCGCGGAGTCTCCCGGCGGCCGCGCGCCCGCCCCGCCGCGTCACTTCTCCACCGATGGCCCCGAAGCCCTCCTGAAACCCCCATTTCGTCCGTCTTCCGGACACGGATTTCGCGCAACGGACGGATTCCGGCCATTTCGTTGAAGGGAGCCTGACAACAGCCCGCCCATGGTGGGACTCTTCCCCGCAGTCGCCGCTGGGACCCCACAGCACCGCTCCCCGCGACAGCCGGATCCATCCGCGCCACCGTTCCACCGCGTACGTCTCCCCCCACACGTTCCGTGTTCTGCCTCGCTCTGCCCGGACGGCACTTCGCCTTCCGGTCCCCCTCGGCCGCACGAGCACTCCCGCGGCCACCGCAGAAGGAGCCAGTGTGAGACGCACCCCCCATAGACGCGCCGTAGCGACCGGCGCACTTGTCGCCGTCACGGCGATGCTGGCAGTCGGCGTACAGGCCGGCACCGGCACGGCCGCCGCCCCGCGGCCGGGCACCACGCACGCCACGCCCGACCCCGGCGCGCTGCCGGCCAAGCTGTCCCCGTCCCAGCGTGCGGAGCTGATACGGAAGGCCGGCGCCACCACCGCCGCCACCGCCCAACGGCTGGGGCTCGGCGCCAAGGAGAAGCTCGTCGTCAAGGACGTCGCCAAGGACGCCGACGGCAGTACGCACACCCGCTACGAGCGCACCTACGACGGACTGCCCGTCCTCGGCGGCGACCTCGTGGTGCACGAGAGCAAGGCCGGCACCCTCCGGGGCGTCACCAAGGCCGTGCGCTCGCAGCTCAAGGTCGCGGGCACCACCGCGAAGATCAAGCCCGCCGCGGCCGAGGCGAAGGCCCTCAAGTCGGCCCAGGCGCAGGGCTCGAAGAAGACCGAGGCCGACAAGGCCCCCCGCAAGGTGGTCTGGGTCGCCGACGGCAAGCCGGTGCTCGCCTACGAGACGGTGGTCGGGGGGCTGCAGAAGGACGGCACGCCCAACGAGCTGCACGTCATCACGGACGCCACGACCGGCGCCAAGATCTTCGAGTACCAGGGGATCGAGAACGGCACCGGCAACAGCGAGTACAGCGGCAAGGTGACGCTGGGCACCGCGCCGTCGTACACGCTGACCGACACCGGGCGCGGCAACCACAAGACGTACAACCTCAACCACGGTTCGTCCGGTACCGGGACGCTGTTCTCCGACCCGGACGACGTGTGGGGCGACGGCACCCCGCAGAACGTCCAGACGGCCGGCGTGGACGCCCACTACGGCGCGGCGCTGACCTGGGACTACTACAAGAACGTGCACGGTCGCAGCGGCATCAGGGGCGACGGCGTGGGCGCCTACAGCCGGGTGCACTACGGCAACAACTACGTCAACGCCTTCTGGGACGACAGCTGCTTCTGCATGACGTACGGCGACGGCAGCGGCAACGCGGCGCCGCTGACGTCCATCGACGTCGCGGCGCACGAGATGACGCACGGCGTCACCTCCGCCACCGCCAACCTCACCTACAGCGGTGAGTCCGGCGGCCTCAACGAGGGCACCAGCGACATCTTCGCCAGCGCCGTGGAGTTCAACGCCGGCAACGCCACCGATGCGGGTGACTACCTCATCGGCGAGAAGATCGACATCAACGGCGACGGCACCCCGCTGCGCTACATGGACAAGCCCAGCAAGGACGGCGCGTCCAAGGACTACTGGTACTCCGGCATCGGCAATGTCGACGTCCACTACTCCTCGGGTGTCGCCAACCACTTCTTCTACCTGCTGTCCGAGGGCAGCGGCGCGAAGGACATCGGCGGCGTCCACTACGACAGCCCGACCTACGACAACCTGCCCGTCCCGGGCATCGGCCGGGCCAACGCCGAGAAGGTGTGGTTCAAGGCGCTCAGCCAGTACATGAGCGCCAACACCAACTACGCGGCGGCACGCACCGCCACGCTGTCGGCCGCGGCCGACCTCTTCGGTCAGGGCAGCGCGACGTACAACACGGTCGCCAACACCTGGGCGGCGGTGAACGTCGGCTCCCGCGTGCCGGACAGCGGTGCGGTCAGCGTCACCAACCCGGGCAGCCAGACCAGCACCGTGAACCAGCCGGCGAGCCTGCAGATCAAGGCGAGCAGCGGCACGGCGGGCGCCCTGTCCTACGCGGCGAGCGGGCTGCCGGCGGGGCTTTCGGTCAACGCGAGCACCGGCCTGATATCCGGTACGCCGACGGCGACCGGTAGCAAGAGCGTCACGGTCACCGTCACGGACGCGGCGAAGAAGACCGGCACCGCCACCTTCACCTGGACGGTCAACCCGGCCGGCGGCGGCAGTGTCTTCGAGAACGCCGACGATGTGCCGGTCCCGGACGCGGGCGCGGCGGTCACCTCGCCGGTCACCGTCAGCCGCAGCGGCAATGCGCCGAGCGCGCTGAAGGTGGCGGTGGACATCGTCCACACCTACCGCGGTGACCTGGTGGTGGACCTGCTCGCCCCGGACGGCACGGCCTACCGGCTGAAGGGCGCCAGCGCCTTCGACTCCGCGGCCAACGTGAAGGCGACCTACACGGTCAATGCCTCGACGAAGGCGGCGAGCGGCACCTGGAAGCTGCGGGTGCAGGATGTCTACTCGGGCGACACGGGCTACATCAACGGCTGGAAGCTCACCTTCTGAGCCCACGGCGGCACCGAAGCGTCACCCGCGTGTGCAGGCGGCGGGTCACCTGTCACAACTGACCTGCTGAGATAGCGAGTTGGGCGTCGTCCCCGGATCTTCGGGGGCGGCGCCCCACTCCGTTTAACGAACAACGATCTTCTCTCTACGGACGATTTTCAGCCAACCTGTGAACACCCTCCTGACATGCACGCGTTCGAATGGCAGTCTTCCCGACGCACGTCACACCCGCATCGCTTTGCACCCCCACCACTTGGCAAAGTTGAAGGAGCTCGCGTGACCCCCCGCATATCCCGTAAGACCCGCGTCACCGGAACCGTCGTCGTCGCCGCTGCAGCCATGCTGGCCGCCGGCATCACGGCGAGCACCGCAGGCGCCTCCACCAACCAGCCGTCCGCGCAGAGCGGCACGCCGCTGAAGCTCAGCGCCTCGCACCGCGCGGAACTGCTGCGCGACGCGAGCGCCACCAAGGCGCAGACCGCCAAGGAGCTGGGTCTCGGCTCGCAGGAGAAGCTGGTCGTCAAGGACGTCATCAAGGACGCCAACGGCACCACGCACACCCGCTACGACCGCACCTACGCCGGACTCCCGGTCCTGGGCGGCGACTTGATCGTGCACACCGCCAAGGGCGGCGCCATCAAGAGCACCACCAAGGCGGCGGACCAGGGCATCAAGGTCGCCTCCACCAGCGCGAAGATCGCCCCGAAGGCCGCCTCGGCGTCCGCGCAGGGCACCGCGACGAAGACCATCGGCGCGAAGAAGGCCGACGCACAGGCGCCCAAGAAGGTCGTCTGGGCCGCCTCCGGCAAGCCGGTGCTCGCGTACGACACCGTCGTCAAGGGCGTCAAGAAGGACGGCACCCCCAGCCGGCTGCACGTCATCACCGACGCCAACAGCGGCAAGAAGCTCTTCCAGTACGACGAGATCCGTACCGGCAAGGGCGAGAGCGAGTTCAGCGGCTCCGTCGACCTGGGCACCACCAAGGAGGGCAGCGGTTACACGCTGACCGACAAGGAGCGCGGTGGTCACAAGACCACCAACCTGGAGAACGGCGAGTCCGGCGACGGCAAGGCCTTCACGGACGAGGACGACAAGTGGGGCACCGGCAAGCCCGACGACCCGCAGACCGCGGCCGTCGACGCCCACTACGGTGCCGCCGAGACCTGGGACTACTACAAGGAGGTGCACGGTCGCAGCGGCATCAAGGGCGACGGCAAGGGTGCCTCCTCGCGCGTCCACTACGGCGACAGCTACGTCAACGCCTTCTGGGACGACAGCTGCTTCTGCATGACGTACGGCGACGGTGAGGGCAACAAGGCTCCGCTCACCGCCATCGACGTCGCGGCGCACGAGATGTCGCACGGTGTCACCTCCGCCACCGCCAACCTCACCTACAGCGGTGAGTCCGGCGGCCTGAACGAGGCCACCTCGGACATCTTCGGTACCTCGGTCGAGTTCTACGCCAAGAACGACAAGGACCCGGGCGACTACCTCATCGGCGAGAAGATCGACATCAACGGTGACGGCACCCCGCTGCGCTACATGGACAAGCCCAGCAAGGACGGCCAGTCGCAGGACAACTGGGACTCCAGCACCGGTGGTCTCGACCCGCACTACTCCTCGGGTGTCGCCAACCACTTCTTCTACCTGCTGTCCGAGGGCAGCGGCGCGAAGGAGATCGGTGGCGTGAAGTACGACAGCCCGACGGCTGACGGCAAGAAGGTCGAGGGCATCGGCCGGGACAAGGCCGAGAAGATCTGGTTCAAGGCCCTGACCGAGTACATGACCTCGGACACGGACTACAAGGCCGCCCGCGAGGCGACCGTCAAGGCCGCGACCGACCTCTACAAGGCCGGCAGCCCCGAGGTCAAGGGCGTCGAGGCCGCGTGGACCGGCGTCGCCGTCAAGTGACACCCGGCACGGCAGCACAGTGAGCGCTACGGGGTGACGTCACCCCACACAGGGCGGTGCCCGGAGGTTTTCCTCCGGGCACCGTCCCTTTTCGTGCTCCCGGGCCGCGGCGCGGCTGTACCCCACCGCGCGGGCACGGTCGCCACGGGTCACCGCAAGAGCACCCCCGGCGCCTGTGCGCTCACGTCCGCCGGGACCGCGACCAGGCCCGGTTCGGCCCCGGAGGCCAGCAGGTGGTGGGCGGGCAGGACACGGACGGTGTAGCCGAAGGAGCCGGTGCGGTCCAGGGCGAGCGGGCCCTCGTAGAGGTGGGCGCCCGCGAGGTCGGGTCCGGCGGCCGGCTTGAGGGGTACGGCCGTGGCGTCGGTGATCCGGTCCGAGCCGTCGACCCGGCCCGCGACGACCTGCACCTCGACGTCATCCGGGGTGAGGTCGCCGAGCGTCACCCGCACCCGCAGCGTCAACGAGGTGCCGAGTTCGCCGCTGCCGCCGGCCGGTTCCGTGGCGCCGGTCTCCACACGGCCGACGGAGACCTGCGGCCAGGCGTCGCGCAACCGCGCCTTGAATCCGGCCAGTTCGGCCGCCGCGTCCGGGGTCAGCGCGCGATGGGCGTGTGCGGCCGGGGTGTAGAGCCGCTCGACGTACTCCCGCACCATGCGCCCCGCGAGGACCTTGGGCCCCAGGGTGAGCAGCGTGCGGCGGACCATCTCGACCCAGCTGCGCGGCAGCGTCGCCACGGCGGACCCACCGCCCCGGCCCGGCCCGCCGCGCCCCGGCCCGGCAGCGACGACGCCGCCGCTGCGGTCGTAGAAGCGCGGCGCGATCTGCTGCTCCAGCAGGGTGTAGAGGGCGTTCGCCTCCAGTTCGTCACGCCGGTCCTCGTCGGTGGCGGAGCCGTCGGCGGTGGGGATGACCCAGCCGAAGTCCGGCTCGTACCACTCGTCCCACCAGCCGTCCCGTACCGACAGGTTCAGCGCGCCGTTCAGCGCCGCCTTCATGCCGGACGTGCCGCAGGCCTCCAGGGGCCGCAGCGGGTTGTTGAGCCAGACGTCGCAGCCGGGGTAGAGCTTTCGGGCCATCGCCATGCCGTAGTCGGGCAGGAAGACCAGGCGGTGCCGGACCCGGGGATCGTCGGAGAAGCGGACCAGCTCCTGGATGAGGCCCTTGCCGCCGTCGTCGGCGGGGTGCGCCTTGCCGGCGACCACGATCTGGACCGGCCGCTCCGGGTGCAGCAGCAGCGCCCGCAGCCGGTCGGGATCGCGCAGCATCAGGGTGAGGCGCTTGTAGGAGGGGACCCGGCGGGCGAACCCGATCGTCAGGACGTCGGGGGACAGCACCCCGTCGATCCAGCCGAGCTCCGCGCTGCCGGCCCCGCGCTGCAGCCAGGAGGCGCGGAGCCGTTCGCGGACCTCGGTCACCAGCTGTTCGCGCAGCGTGCGGCGCAGTTCCCAGAGGGCCGAGTCCGGGATCCGGGCCACCGCGTCGCGGATTCCCGGCCCTGACCCGTCGGTGCGGCCGCCGCCGGTCCGCCCCGCGCCGAGCCGCAGCACCTCGGGCGCCACCCAGGTCGGCTCGTGCACCCCGTTGGTGACGGAGGTGATCGGCACCTCGTCGGCGTCGAATCCGGGCCACAGGCCGGCGAACATCTCCCGGCTGACCTGCCCGTGCAGCGTGGACACGCCGTTGGCGCGCTGGGCCAGCCGCAGCCCCATCACCGCCATGTTGAACAGGCCCGGCTCCTCGTCGTCGGCGGTGGGCTCGGTGCCGAGCGCGAGGACGCGTTCCGCCTCGACGCCGGGCAGCTCGCCGTCCGGGCCGAAGTGGCGGGCGATCAGCTCGCGCTCGAAGCGGTCGATACCGGCCGGGACGGGGGTGTGCGTGGTGAAGACGGTGCCGGCGCGTACGGACTCCAGCGCGGCGCCGAACTCCGTTCCACCGTCGGTCAGTTCGCGGATCCGCTCCAGGCCGAGGAATCCGGCGTGCCCCTCGTTGGTGTGGAAGACCTCGGGCGCGGGGTGCCCGCTGATCCGGCAGTAGGCGCGCACGGCGCGTACGCCGCCGATGCCGAGCAGCATTTCCTGGAGCAGCCGGTGTTCGCTGCCGCCGCCGTAGAGCCGGTCGGTGACCTCGCGCTCCACGGGGCCGTTCTCCTCCACGTCGGAGTCCAGCAGCAGCAGCGGGACCCGGCCGACCTGGGCCTGCCAGACGGCGGCGTGCAGCCGGCGGCCGCCCGGCAGGGTGAGGACCATCCGGGCGGGCGCGCCGTCGTCCTCGCGCAGCATCGTGAGCGGCAGCTCGTGCGGGTCGAGGACGGGGTAGTGCTCCTGCTGCCAGCCCTCCAGGGACAGCGACTGGCGGAAGTAGCCGTGCCGGTAGAGGAGGCCTACGCCGATCAGGGGAACGCCGAGGTCGCTGGCGGCCTTGAGGTGGTCGCCGGCGAGGATGCCGAGGCCGCCGGAGTACTGCGGCAGGGCGGCGGTGATGCCGAATTCGGGCGAGAAGTAGGCGATGGCCCCGGGCCGGCCGGCGCCCTCGCCGGCGGCCGGGTCCTCGCTCTGGTACCAGCGCGGGCCGTCGAGGTAGTCGCGCAGATCGTCGGCGGCGGTGGTGAGCCGGGCCAGGAAGCCGGGGTCCGCGGCCAGCTCGGCGAGCCGTTCGGCGCTGACCTCGGCGAGCAGCCGTACGGGGTCGTCGCCTGCGGGCGAACGGCCCCCGGGGTCGACGGCCCGGAACAGCTCACGCGTCTCGGGGTGCCATGACCAGCGCAGATTGTGCGCCAGGTCGCCGAGGGGTCGTAGGGATTCGGGAAGGACGGGGCGCACGGTGAAACGACGGATGGCCTTCACTCCTCGACGGTAGCGGCGCCGCGCCCCGGTCGCCCGGGAACGCCGTACCGACGCGTCGGGCGATATGGCTGATTCCACCCCCTCATGCGCTCTTGTACGGACTCCCTCCTGGCGAGAGGCTGCGGTGTGCCGCCGCTCGGCCGGCGACGGCACGGGAGCCACCGCACACCACAACTCCGCTGTGATCGAACCGGGTTGAGGAGGTGTACGCCGACCGTGGCACCGCAGCGCGGCCCTCGCCCACGGGTGTTCGACGGTGTGTCCGGCAGATCACGGCGGGGCCGTGGTGACGCACCGGTAGTTCACCGGGCGCCGGATTTCCGGGCGCCCGCCCGAGGGAAGCCTCTTGCGCACGCCGCACCCCGTACCGGATCCGTACGCGCCCGACTCGGCCCTCCGCATCCCGCCAACCGAGTGAAAGCGGACAGGAGCCCCCATGCCCGCACCCTGCCCCCCAGCCGTGGAACGGATACAAAGGACAAACCCTGCAAAGCAGACAAATGCCGCAAAGCTGTTCAAGCCCTTGGTGAGCCCATGATCGGTCGCATCCCTGTTCTGGACATCCGCCCGCAGATCGATTGCGGCCGCCGCCCGGCGAAGGCGGTGGTGGACGAGACCTTCGAAGTCTCGGCCACCGTCTTCCGCGAAGGGCACGACGCGGTCGCCGCCAATGTGGTGCTGCGCAATCCCGCCGGCCGCTGCGGCCCCTGGACCCCCATGCGGGAGCAGCGGCCCGGCACCGACCGCTGGAGCGCCGAGGTCACCCCGGACGTGGAGGGCCGCTGGACGTACACCGTCGAGGCCTGGTCCGACCCCGTCGCCACCTGGCGACGGCACGCCGCCATCAAGATCCCGGCCGGTATCGACACCGAGCTGGTGCTCGCCGAGGGCGCGGCGCTGCACGAACGGGCGGCCGGCGACGTCCCCAAGAACGACGGCCGCGAGTCGGTGCTCAGCGCCGTCGACGCGCTGCGCGACGCCCAGCTGCCCGCCGCCACCCGTCTGGCCGTGGCCCTGTCCCCCGAGGTCACCGACGCGCTGTCGCGCCATCCGCTGCGCGAACTGCTCACCGTCTCCCGCCCGATGCCGCTGAACGTCGAGCGCCGCCGCGCCCTCTACGGCTCGTGGTACGAACTCTTCCCGCGCTCCGAGGGCGCCACCACCGCCGACGACGGCACCCCCGTCAGCGGCACCCTGCGCACCGCAGCCGAACGGCTGCCCGCCGTCGCCGCCATGGGCTTCGACGTCGTCTACCTCCCACCCGTCCACCCCATCGGCACCGCCTTTCGCAAGGGCCCCAACAACGCGCTGTCCGCCGGCCCCGGCGATGTCGGCTCCCCCTGGGCGATCGGCTCCGCCGACGGCGGCCACGACGCCCTGCACCCGGACCTGGGCACCTTCGACGACTTCGCACACTTCGTCAGGACCGCCCGCGACCTGCGCATGGAGGTCGCCCTGGACTTCGCGCTGCAGTGCTCCCCCGACCATCCCTGGGTCACCGAGCACCCTCAGTGGTTCCACCACCGCGCGGACGGCTCCATCGCCTACGCCGAGAACCCGCCGAAGAAGTACCAGGACATCTATCCGCTTTCCTTCGACGCCGACCCGCGCGGCCTGATCCGGGAGACGGAACGGCTGCTGCGCTTCTGGATGGCCAAGGGCGTACGGATCTTCCGCGTCGACAACCCGCACACCAAGCCGTTGTTCTTCTGGGAGAAGGTGATCGGCGACATCAACCGCACCGACCCCGACGTGCTCTTCCTCGCCGAGGCGTTCACCCGCCCCGCGATGGTGCACACCCTCGCCCAGGTCGGCTTCCAGCAGTCGTACACCTACTTCACCTGGCGCAACACCAAGGAGGAACTCACCGAGTACCTCACCGAGCTGTCCGGTGACGGCGCCGCCCACCTGCGGCCGAACTTCTTCGTGAACACCCCGGACATCCTGCACGACTACCTCCAGACGGGCGGCCGCACCGCTTTCGAGGTTCGCGCCGTCCTCGCCGCGACCCTCTCCCCGACGTGGGGCGTCTACGCCGGATACGAGCTGTGCGAGTCGACACCCGTACAGCACGGCAGCGAGGAGTACGCGGACTCCGAGAAGTACCAGCTCAAGCCCCGCGACTGGGACGCCGCGGCGCGCGAGGGCCGCACCATCGCGCCGCTGATCACCACGCTCAACCGGGTCCGCCGCCGGCACCCCGCCCTGCAGCAGCTGCGGTCGCTGCACTTCCACCCCACCGACAACGACGCCGTGCTCGCGTACTCCAAACGCGCGGGTCACGGCCCCGCGGCCGACGTCGTCCTCACCGTGGTCAACCTCGACCCGCACCACACCCAGGAAGCGACGGTGTCGTTGGACATGCCGGAACTCGGCCTCGGCCGGCACGATTCCTTGCCGGTGCGCGACGAGCTCACCGGCGACACCTACCACTGGGGCAGGGACAACTATGTGCGCCTTGAGCCGGGCCGCTCCCCCGCGCCCGCTCATGTGCTGTCGCTGCGACCGTCCTCACCGATCGGAGGGTCACCCAATTGATCGTCAATGAGCCGGTTCCCGACAAGTTCGAGGACACTCCGGCAAAGGACCGCGATCCCGACTGGTTCAAACGGGCCGTCTTCTACGAAGTCCTGGTGCGCTCCTTCCAGGACAGCAACGGCGACGGCGTCGGCGACCTCAAGGGCATCACCGCCAAACTCGACTATCTGCAATGGCTGGGGGTGGACTGCCTCTGGCTCCCGCCGTTCTTCAAATCACCCCTGAGGGACGGCGGATACGACGTCTCCGACTACACCTCGGTACTCCCCGAATTCGGCGATCTGGCCGATTTCGTGGAATTCGTCGACGCCGCCCACCAACGCGGCATGCGGGTCATCATCGACATGGTGATGAACCACACCAGCGACCAGCACCCGTGGTTCCAGGAATCCCGCACGGACCCCGAAGGGCCGTACGGCGACTATTACGTCTGGGCCGACGACGACAAGCAGTATCCGGACGCCCGGATCATCTTCGTCGACACCGAGGCCTCCAACTGGACCTTCGACCCGGTGCGCAAGCAGTACTACTGGCACCGCTTCTTCTCCCACCAGCCGGATCTCAACTACGAGAACCCCACGGTGCAGGAGGAGATGATCTCCGCCCTGCGCTTCTGGCTCGACCTGGGAATCGACGGCTTCCGGCTGGACGCGGTGCCGTACCTCTACGCCGAGGAGGGCACCAACTGCGAGAACCTGCCACGCTCGCACGGATTCCTCAAGCGGGTCCGGGCCGAGGTCGACGCGCACTATCCGGACACCGTGCTGCTCGCCGAGGCCAACCAATGGCCCGAGGACGTCGTCGACTACTTCGGTGACTACGGCGTCGGCGGCGACGAATGCCATATGGCTTTTCATTTCCCGGTCATGCCACGGATCTTCATGGCGGTGCGCCGCGAATCGCGCTATCCGGTCTCGGAAATCCTCGCCAAGACCCCCGCGATCCCCTCCGGCTGCCAGTGGGGCATCTTCCTGCGGAACCACGACGAGCTCACCCTCGAAATGGTCACGGACGAAGAACGCGACTACATGTACGCGGAATACGCCAAGGACCCGCGGATGCGCGCGAACATCGGCATCCGCCGGCGGCTGGCACCCCTGCTGGACAACGACCGCAATCAGATCGAACTCTTCACGGCCCTGCTGCTCTCCCTCCCCGGCTCGCCGATCCTCTATTACGGCGACGAGATCGGTATGGGCGACAACATCTGGCTCGGCGACCGTGACGCGGTGCGCACCCCGATGCAGTGGACGCCGGACCGCAACGCCGGTTTCTCCTCCTGCGATCCCGGCCGACTCTCGCTGCCGACCATCATGGATCCCGTCTACGGATATCAGGTCACCAATGTCGAAGCGGCGATGAGTTCCCCCTCGTCGCTGCTGCACTGGACCCGCCGGATGATCGAGATCCGCAAGCAGAACCCGGCGTTCGGGCTCGGCAGCTACACCGAACTCCCCTCCAGCAACCCGGCGGTGCTGGCCTTCCTGCGGGAGGCACCGGCGACCGGCGAGGGCGCGGACGACGATCTGGTGCTGTGCGTGCACAACTTCTCGCGCTTCGCCCAGCCCACGGAGTTGGACCTCCAGTCGTTCAGCGGCCGCCATCCGGTGGAGCTGATCGGCGGTGTCCGCTTCCCGGCCATCGGCGAACTGCCGTATCTGCTGACGCTCGCCGGCCACGGCTTCTACTGGTTCCGGCTGCGCCGGAACGCCACGTAGAGACGCCGGCCACCGGCACGTCGTCGCGCCCGACCCCGGGCGCGGGCCGCAAGAAATCCGCCCGTACGCGGCCGCAGGGCGCGTACGGGCGTTTTTCGACCTTTCGCTCGGGCAGTCTCCCTACTGCACACGGGCGGGATGAGCCCGGCACGGGGGACGGCCGCGCAGCGCGCACGTCGACGGCGCTGCCGTACGGACGAACTCGCCCGCCGCTCCCCGGACTCCGTCCGGGGGTACCCCCACCGCGCCGCCGCACAGTCAAGGCCGCATTCCGGGACACTTGCGCAACCTGTCGTGTGCCCGGGGAAAGGACGCGACGCCATGTCGGACACCGCCTCGACCCGTGCCACCCGAAACACCCCCGACCGCCCGCTCGTCACCGCACCCGACCTGCTGTCCTCGCTGGCACCCCTGCTCGCCGAATGGGTGCCACGCCAACGCTGGTTCGCCGGCAAGGGGCGGCTGATCACCGGCTTCGGCCTGGTCGCGGCGACCGAACTGCTGCCCTGCACCTCCGACGGCAGCACACCCGGCCTGCTGCACCTGCTGGTACGCGCCCAGCAGTCCGCGCCGGCGGGCCGCGAGGCGGGTGCGGGCGACTGCTACCAACTCCTGCTCGGAGTGCACCCCGCGCTCCCCCCGCAGCTGGCGCCCGCCGCGATCGGCCGGCCGACAGGCGGCCCGCTGCGCGGCCGCACCGTCTACGACGCGCTGCTGGACGGCCGGCTGTGCGGGCTGCTGCTGGAGCGGCTGCGGATGCCGGGCCGGCTCGGCACGCTGCGCTTCCGCCGCGACGGCGACCTCGACATCCCCTCCGGGCTGCCCGCCCGGCCGATCGCCGTCGAGCAGTCGAACTCCTCCATCGTCTATGGAGATACGTTCATTCTGAAGGTCTTCCGGCGGATCGAACCCGGCGTCAACCCGGACCTGGAGCTGCCGCGCGCACTCGCCGACGCCAAGTGCGCGCGGGTGCCTGCGCCCGCCGCGTGGTTCGAGTCGGCGGCCCCCGACAGCGGCGGTGAGGCGAGCACGCTGGGCGTCCTCCAGCCCTTCCTGCCGGGCTCGGCGGACGGCTGGCAGCTGGCCCTCAACGCGCTGGCCGTACGCGCCGACTTCACCGGCTCGGCGCGGGCCCTCGGCCACGCCACCGCGGAGGTGCACACCGCGCTCGCGCAGACCCTGCCGGTCACCGCGCTGCGCCGCCCGCAGCTGGAGGCCATCGCCGGGCAGATGAACGAACGGCTGGACGCCACCGCCCGCGCCGTGCCCGTACTCCAGCCCTACCGTTCCCGGCTGCGGTCCGCCTTCGACGCGCTCGCCGCGGTCGGCCATGACGGCCGCAGCTGGGCCGCCCAGCGCATCCACGGCGATCTGCACCTGGGCCAGACGCTGCGCTCCGCCGGCGAGGGCCGCTGGTCGCTGATCGACTTCGAGGGCGAACCGGCCCGGCCGCTGGCCGAACGGCGGCAGCCGCAGCCCGCGGTGCGCGATGTCGCCGCGATGCTGCGGTCCTTCGACTACGCGGCGCGCAGCGGCCCGGCCGGCGGTGACCCCTGGTCGCTGGAGTGGGCCCGGCGCACCCGCGCCGCCTACTGCCTGGGCTACGCCGAGGCCGGCGGTCTCGACCCGCGCTCGGCTCCGGAGCTGATGCGCGCGTACGAGACCGACAAGGCCGTCTACGAGGTGCTCTACGAGGCCCGGCACCGGCCGGACTGGCTGCCGGTCCCGATGGCCGCGATCCGCCGGCTGGCCGCGGGGCCCGCCGGCGGGGACCCGGGGGGCCCCGGGGCCGATGGCCGGTGAGGGCGCGCGGCCGGGGGCCGTTCGCGTCACCGAGGGTGCCGCCGTCCCGGCGCGGCCGTGGGCACCGGCATTTCTGCCCCCGGCCCGCACCGCGCACGGAGCCCTGATACCGACGCCGGCGCACGGCCCTGTGATGCCGACGCCGCACCTCCGCACCGTCCCGCACCGCCCGCTTCGATCCGACCGAACCGACCGATGCCCGCCGCCCCGAGGAGGCTCCTCTCGTGACCGCCCGTCCGCCGTCCCGCCGCACCACCCCCGATCCCGTGCCCGCCCCGGACACGACCGACGAACCCACGGCGGGAGCTGCCGTCCCGGACCCGCCCGCGCCGACGGGGGCCGAGACGGTGGTGGACACCACGGCCGCCGCCCCCGCGGCGTCGTCCCCACGGCCGCCCGCGCCGCGGGCCGCGGCCGCCGCCCCCGCGCGCACGGCCGAGCAGGCCCGGCCCCGGGCGGCGCAGCCGAAGGGCGGCAGTCGCGGGGTGCGGGCCGCGCCGCCGCTCAGCGCCGAGGACCGCGGGCGGCTGCTCGGCGGGGCGCACCACGATCCGCACGGACTGCTCGGCGCCCATCCCGTACGCGGCGGGCTGCTCATCCGGGTGCTGCGGCCCTGTGCGAGGAGCGTGACGGTGCTGGCCAAGGGGCTGAGCGCGGGCCTGCACGCGGAGGGCGACGGGCTGTTCGCCGGGGTGCTGCCGCTGCGCACGATCCCGGAGTACGAGCTGCAGGTCGAGTACGACGACACCACCGTCACCGTGCGCGACCCCTACCGCTTCCTGCCCGCGCTGGGCGAACTGGATCTGCATCTGCTGGCGGAGGGCCGGCACGAGCAGCTGTGGCACGCGCTCGGTGCCCGGACCATGGACCACCAAGGGGTGACGGGCACCCGCTTCACCCTCTGGGCGCCCAACGCGCAAGGTGTCCGGGTCGTCGGGAACTTCAACTACTGGGACGGCACCGGGCATCCGATGCGTTCGCTGGGCTCGTCCGGCGTCTGGGAGCTCTTCCTTCCCGCCGTCGGCGAGGGCGAGCTGTACAAGTTCGAGATCACCCGGCCGGACGGCTCGCACAGCGTGCGCGCCGACCCGATGGCGCGGCGTACGGAGTGCCCGCCCGCCAATGCCTCGATCGTGCACGAGACGCACTACCGGTGGCAGGACGCCGAATGGATGGCGGGGCGTGCCCAACGCCCGGTGCACGAGGCGCCGTTCTCCGTCTACGAGGTGCATCTCCCCTCCTGGCGGCCCGGCCTCACCTACCGCCAGCTGGCCACCCAACTCCCGGCCTACGTCAAGGATTTGGGTTTCACGCACGTCGAGCTGATGCCGGTCGCCGAGCACCCTTTCGGCGGCTCCTGGGGCTATCAGGTGACCGGGTTCTTCGCGCCCACCGCCAGGATGGGCACCCCGGACGACTTCCGCTTCCTGGTCGACGCGCTGCACCGGGCGGGCATCGGGGTGCTGATGGACTGGGTGCCGGCGCACTTCCCGCGCGACGACTGGGCGCTGGCGGAGTTCGACGGGCGGCCGCTGTACGAGCCCGAGGACCCCGCACGGGCCGCCCACCCGGACTGGGGCACGCTGGAGTTCGACTACGGCCGCACCGAGGTCCGTAACTTCCTCGTCGCCAACGCCGTCTACTGGTGCGAGGAGTTCCATATCGACGGCCTCCGGGTGGACGCCGTCGCCTCGATGCTCTACCTCGACTATTCGCGCGAGGACGGCGATTGGACGCCGAACGTCAACGGAGGACGGGAGAACCTCGACGCGGTCACCTTCCTCCAGGAGATGAACGCGACGGTCTACCGCCGCTGCCCCGGCGTCGTCACCATCGCCGAGGAGTCCACCGCCTGGAACGGCGTCACCCGCGCCACGCACCACGTCGGCCCGGACGGCTTCGGCGGCCTCGGCTTCGGCCTGAAGTGGAACATGGGCTGGATGCACGACTCGCTCGGCTATGTGTCCAAGGAGCCGGTGCACCGCAAGTACCACCACGGCGAGATGACCTTCTCCATGGTCTACGCCTACTCCGAGAACTACGTGCTGCCCATCTCCCACGACGAGGTGGTGCACGGCAAGCGCTCCCTGGTGTCGAAGATGCCCGGCGACTGGTGGCAGCAGCGGGCCACCCATCGCGCGTACCTCGGCTTCATGTGGGCCCACCCCGGCAAGCAACTCCTCTTCATGGGGCAGGAGTTCGCGCAGGGCGCGGAGTGGGCGGAGAGCCACGGCCCGGACTGGTGGCTGCTGGACCCGTCGTACGAGGCGGAGCCGGACCACCGGGGCGTCCGCGATCTGGTGCGCGAACTGAACCGCGGCTACGCCGCCCTGCCCGCGCTCTGGGAACGCGACACCGACCCGGCAGGCTTCTCCTGGATCGACGGGGACGCCGGCGAGGACAATGTCTTCTCCTTCCTCCGCTTCGCCGCCGACGGCTCCCCGCTGATCTCCGTCACCAACTTCTCGCCCGTCGTCCGCCACGCCTACCGGCTCGGCGTCCCCGATCACATCCCTGCCTGGCGTGAGGCCCTCAACACCGACGAGCCGCGCTACGGCGGCAGCGGCATCGCCAACCCCGACCCCCTCAAGGCCGAACCGACTCCCTGGAACGGCCGCGCCACCTCCGTCACGGCGGTGCTCCCCCCGCTGGCCACGGTCTGGTTCCGCCCCGCCTGATCCCCCCTACGACCCGCTCCCCCCTACGGTCGATTGCTGTCGTCCCCTGCGGCGACACCGAACGGACCCGTCCCCCAAATGTTCAATCCCCACCCCTTTTCACGGCCCGCGACCGGCCCGCGCCGGCCGCTTTTCGGACCGTTACCTGCATGGTGTCAGGGGGCACTGACAATCGGCCGTCGACGGCCGAGCAGGGGTGAAACTGCAGGTCGGAGGGTGTGGCCGGGCAGCGGGCGGGGGCGGGACGGCAGCGGGGGGGGGGGGGCCCCCCCCGCCCCCCCCCCCCCGCCCGGGCGCCCCCCGCGGGCGACAAAATTGGCGGGGGGTCGCCTCCGCCCCCCCCGCCCCCACCACAACAAGCTCC
>NZ_JBIWNU010000001.1:341388-353381 GCF_044767385.1 Streptomyces sp. NPDC101393
ACCTATAAACCCCCCCCGCCCCGCACAGGGGGGGTTCGTCAGCGCCTACCGGGCGCGCGCCCGGGCCTCTGCGCGGCCCGGGGGGGGGGGGGGCGGCCCCCCCCCGCGGCCCCCCCCCCCGCTGCCGTCGTCCGCCCGGCGGGATCACATCTTGGCGGGCGTCTTCTCCTCGCCGCCGCGCTGCCCGACGACCTCGGTCCCGGGCCCGGCGGGCCGCTGCGCGCCGTCCCCGTCCGCGTCGTCCCCGTCCCCGCCGTGCGGGTCCACCACCAGCGACTGCTCGTCGAACGGCGCCCGGCCGGCCAGCACCTCGGCCACCCGGCCCTTGTCGATCTCCTTGGTCCAGGTGCCGACCAGGACCGTGGCGACCGCGTTGCCGGCGAAGTTGGTCATCGCGCGCGCCTCGCTCATGAAGCGGTCGATGCCGACGATCAGGCCGACCCCGTCCACCAGCTCGGGCCGGTGCGACTGCAGGCCGCCGGCCAGCGTCGCCAGGCCCGCGCCGGTGACGCCCGCCGCGCCCTTCGAGGCAATGATCATGAAGACGAGGAGGGAGATCTGCTGCCCGAGCGCGAGCGGCTTGCCCATCGCCTCGGCCACGAACAGCGAGGACATCGTCAGGTAGATGGCGGTGCCGTCGAGGTTGAAGCTGTAGCCGGTCGGGACGGTGATGCCGACGACCGGCTTGCTGACGCCCAGGTGCTCCATCTTCGCGATCAGCCTGGGGAGCGCCGACTCCGAGGAGGAGGTGGACAGGATCAGCAGGAACTCACGGGCCAGGTACTTCAGCAGCAGGAAGATGTTCACGCCCGCCACAAGCCGCAGCAGGGCGCCGAGCACGACCAGCACGAACAGCAGACAGGTGACGTAGAAGCCGACCATGATGATGGCCAGCGACTTCAGCGCGTCCAGGCCGGTCTCGCCGACCACCGCCGCGATGGCGCCGAAGGCACCGACCGGCGCCACCCACATGATCATGGAGAGCACCCGGAAGACCAGCTTCTGGAGGTGCCCGACACCGCGCAGCACCGGCTCACCGGCCTTGCCCAGGGCCTGCAGCCCGAAGCCGACCAGCAGCGCCACCAGCAGGGTCTGCAGCACCTCGCCCTTGGTGAAGGCCGAGACCATGGTGGTCGGGATCATGCCGAGCAGGAATTCCGCGGTGGTCTCGCCGCCGCCCTCGGTCTGGGCCTGGCCCGCGTGCCGGACGGTCTCGGTCAGATCGAGACCGGCGCCGGGCTGCAGGATGTTGCCGACGACCAGGCCGATGGCCAGCGCGACGGTGGACATCACCATGAAGTAGCCGAGGGCGAGGCCGCCCACCGCGCCCACCTTGGCCGCCTTACGTACCGAGCCGACGCCCAGCACGATGGTGCAGAAGATGACCGGCGAAATCATCATCTTGATGAGGTTCACGAACCCGGTGCCCAGCGGCTTCAGCTCCACCGCCACACCGGGGGCGACAAAGCCCACGATGATGCCGAGCAGCACCGCGGCGATCACGGCGATATAGAGAAAATGGGTCCGGTCCCGCTTCTTCGGCGCGGTCACCTCGGTCGTCCCCCGGAACGGCGGGGTCTGTGCAGCCACGGCTGCCTCCTCGGTCTACGGCTGTGCGCTGATCTGCGGCTTCACCACAAATGCGGCTCTGGCACAACGGGTTCCGGTGACTATGCACGCCGGGTGTGGCGCCCGTCACCCTTGCGTACATTTCGTTCACGTAAAAGTGACCGTGCAGACTGTTACGTATGCGCATCCCCCGCGTCCCCCGCCCCCGGCGGCCCCGCCGGCTGCGTCATCCGCGCAGCCTGGCCGGGCAGCTCTTCGCGATGCAGGTGGTGCTGGTGGCGGCCGTGGTGGCGGGCTGCGCCCTCTTCGCCTACGTCAGCGCGGGCCGGCAGGAGGAGGAGACCGCGCGGCGCCAGGCGACCGCCGTGGCCACCTCCGTCGCCGACTCCCCGGCCGTCGTGGCCGCGGCCCGCTCGAAGGATCCGACGGCCGCGCTGCAGGCGTACAGCGAGCGGTTGCGCAAGGACGCCGGAGTGGACTTCGTGGTGGTGATGGCCCCGGACGGGACGCGCTGGACGCACCCCGAGCCGTCCGCGATCGGCCACAAGTACCTCGGGCACACCGGGCCCGCGCTGCGCGGCGAGATCTTCCCCGAGACGCATCTGGGGGTGCTCGGCCCGTCCGTGCGGGTCGTCGCGCCGGTCCGCGACCCCGGGCACGGCGGCCGGATCACGGCTCTGGTCAGCTCCGGGATCACCGTCCAGACCATCAGCGAGCAGCTGCGCGACCAGGTGCTCGCGGTGGTCGGGGTCGCCGCGGCGGCGCTGGCCCTGGGCGGGCTGGGGACGTACGTGATCAACGCCAGGCTGCGGCGGCACACCCACGGGATGAACGCCGACGAGCTGAGCCGGATGCACGACTACCACCAGGCGGCCCTGCACGCGGTGCGCGAAGGCCTGCTGATGCTGGACGGGCGGCGCAGGGTCGCCCTGATCAACGACGGCGGCCGGGAACTGCTGGGGCTCTCCGACGACGCGGTGGGCCGTGCCGTGCCCGAGCTGGGGCTGCCCGCCCCGCTGACCGACGCGCTGCTGGCATCCGGGCCGCGCGTCGACGAGCTGCACCTCACCGCCGAACGCGTGCTGGTCGTCAACTCCTCCCCGGTCTCCGGCGGCGAGCAGCGCGGCAGCGTCGTCACCCTCCGCGACCACACCGAACTCCAGTCGCTGTCCGGTGAGTTGGACTCCGTACGCGGCTTCGCCGAGGCGCTGCGCTCGCAGGCCCACGAGGCCGCCAACCGCCTGCACACCGTGGTGTCGCTGATCGAACTGGGCCGGGCCGAGGAAGCCGTGGAGTTCGCGACCGCCGAGCTCGAACTGGCCCAGGCGCTCACCGACCGGGTCGTCGGCGCGGTCGGCGAGCCGGTGCTCGCCGCGCTGTTGCTGGGCAAGGCCGCGCAGGCCAATGAGCACGGCGTCGAGCTGACCCTCAGCGCCGACAGCCTGATCGACGACGGGCTGCTGCCGCCGCGGCTGCCGGCCCGCGACCTGGTGACGGTGCTCGGCAACCTCATCGACAACGCCATCGACGCCGCGGCCCCGCCCCGCCGGCCGGGCGACGGCGGCCCGCCCCTGGTACGCGTCACCGCCCGCGCGAGCGACGGCGAGCTCCTGCTGCGCGTCGCCGACAACGGGCCGGGCGTCGCCGACGACGACGCCGAGGAGGTCTTCCGGCGCGGCTGGAGCACCAAACCGAGCGCGTCCGGCCGCGGCCTCGGCCTGGCCCTCGTCCAGCAGGCCGTACGGCGCAACGACGGCACCATCACCCTCGACCGGGCGCCGGAGGGCGGCGCCCGGTTCACCGTGCGGCTGCCGCTGCGCACGGGCGTGACAGCATGACGCGCGCCGCGGACCACGCGGCCCGCAGCCCGGCCGCTGCGACGACAGGCCCTGGAGGAGGTGCCCGGTGAAAGCGCCCGACATCCGGGTCCTCGTCGTCGAGGACGATCCGGTCGCCGCCGACGCGCACGCCCTGTACGTCGGGCGGGTGCCCGGCTTCACCGTCTCCGGCACCGTGCACACCGGCGGCGACGCCCGCCGCCACCTCGACCAGCACCCCGTCGACCTGCTGCTGCTCGATCTCTACCTGCCCGACGGCCACGGACTCCAGCTCGTCCGCACGCTGCGCGCGGCCGGCCACACCGCCGACATCATCGCCGTGACCTCCGCGCGCGACCTGACGATGGTGCGCGAAGGCGTCTCGCTGGGCGTCGTGCAATACGTACTGAAGCCGTTCACCTTCGCCACCCTCCGCGACCGGCTCAGCCGCTACGCCGATTTCCGGGCGACCGCGGGCGAGGCCAGCGGGCAGGACGAGGTGGACCGGGCGATCGCCGCGCTGCGCTCACCGCGCCCGGCCGAGCTGCCCAAGGGGCTGACATCGGCCACGCTGCGGGCGGTGACGGATGTGCTGCGGGCCGCCGGCGACGGGCTGACGGCCGCCGAGGCCGCCGCCGATGTGGGGATCTCGCGGATCACCGCGCGCCGCTATCTGGAACACCTCGTCGAGAGCGGCCGGGCCGCCCGCGCACCGCAGTACGGCCAGGTCGGGCGCCCGGAGTTGCGCTACCGCTGGTCGGGCCATTGACCCGCCTGGAGCCGTGACTTACCTTCACCGGGCAGCCCACAGTGGTCAGTTGGCCCCGGCCGGCGACCGTGGTTAGTTGGAGGTCGTGCCGTGCGCTCCACCACCCCGCTGGTTCTCCTCACCGCCGCCGTCCTGGCCGCCGGCACGCTCACCGCCTGCGGCAGCGGGTCCGGGAGCGACCGGAACACCGTCAAGGTCGCCTTCATCAAGGACACCAACAGCAAGGTCACGGTCCGGGACGACTATGTCGGCATCGTGGCGAAGCAGTTCGAGAAGGCCAACCCGGGCAAGAAGGTCAAACTCATCCCGATCCAGGCGTCGGAGAACGACTACTACGCCAAGATCCAGCAGATGATGCGCTCCCCGAAGACCGCCCCCGACGTGGTCTACGAGGACACCTTCCTGATCAACTCCGATATCGAGGCGGGGCTGCTGCGCCCGCTGGACGGCTACATCGGGAAATGGGACGACTGGCTGCAGTTCGAGCCGACCGCGAAGCGTGCGGCCAAGGCGGCGGACGGCAAGACCTACGGCGTGCCGGACGGCACGGACACCCGCGGCCTGTGGTTCAACAAGAAGATCTTCAAGAAGGCGGGGCTGCCCGCGAGTTGGCAGCCCCGCACCTGGGACGAAGTGCTGGACACCGCCCGGAAGATCAAGAAGAAGGTCCCCGGCGTCATCCCGCTGAACGTCTTCACCGGCAAGGGCGCCGGCGAGGCCGCCGTGATGCAGGGCTTCGAAATGCTGCTCTACGGCACCGGCAAGGACCAGCTCTACGACCCCGGATCGAAGAAGTGGGTCATCGGCAGCAAGGGCTTCCGGGACAGCCTGGAATTCCTCGACACGGTCTACAAGGAGAAGCTCGGCCCGGACGTCTCCGACGCCCTCAGCCCCAACATCCAGACCAACGTCGCCGCCGAACTGCTGCCCGAGGGGAAGCTCGCCATCGACCTCGACGGTTCGTGGCTGGGCCAGCAGTGGCAGAAGACCGGCGGCGGCAACCCCTGGCCCGCCTGGTCGACGACGCTCGGCCAGGCACCGTTCCCGACCCGGGACGGCGCCGCACCCGGCAAGGTCAGCCTGGCCGGCGGCTGGACCTGGTCCGTGCCGCAGCGCGCCCAACAACCCGACCTGGCATGGAAGTTGATCGAAACCTTCCAGTCGAAGCAGAACGCCCTCAACTGGTGTGTGCGCGGCGCGCAGATCGCCGTGCGCAAGGACGTCGCCGCCGACCCGCGCTATCGGGAATCGGTGCCGGGCATCGGGTTCTTCACCGGCCTGGTCAAGATCAGCCAGTACCGTCCGGCGCTGCCCGCCTACCCCAAGGTCGCCTCCGCGATCGGCGAGGCGATGGAGGCGGTCACCGCCGGCGACGCCCCGCCGGACAAGGCGGCCAAGGACTACGACGAGCAACTGCGGTCCATCGTCGACGGCCGGGTCGTCCGCAAGCCATGAGCGGCGCCGGCGCCGCCCGCACCACCAGGCCCCGCAACGGGCTCCAGCACCTGCTGCGCTGGTCACCGCTGGCCCCGGCCACCGTCATCCTGCTGCTCTTCCTCGCCGGCCCGATCGGCTACTGCGTCTACATCGCCTTCACCGACACCCAGTTGACCGGCCAGGAATCCGCGTCGTTCGTGGGCCTGGCCAACTTCCGGCACGCCTTCGCCGACGACCGTTTCCGCAACGCGGTCGTGCTGACCCTGGTGTTCACCGTCCTGTCCTCGATCCTCGGCCAGAACACCCTGGGCCTGGCGCTGGCCGGCCTCATGCAGCGCGCCTCACGTCCCGTACGGGCGCTGACCGGCGCCGTGGTCATCACCGCCTGGGTGATCCCGGAGATCGTCGCGGGCTTCCTGCTCTACACCTTCTTCGAGCGCCGCGGCACCCTCAACGCCCTCCTGGAATGGCTCCATCTGCCCACCCAGAACTGGCTGTTCACGCTGCCCATCCTCGCCGTGTCGTTCGCCAACGTGTGGCGCGGCACCGCCTTCTCGATGCTGATCTACTCCGCGGCGCTCGCGGAGATCCCCCAGGAGGTCACCGAATCCGCCCAGATGGACGGGGCCGGCGGCCTGAAGCGGCTGTGGCACATCACCCTGCCGATGATCCGCCGCTCCATCGGCACCAATCTGATGCTCAACACCCTCCAGACGCTCTCCGTCTTCGGGCTGATCTGGGCGATGACCCGCGGCGGCCCCGGCAATCGCAGCCAGACGCTGCCGGTCTTCATGTACGACCAGGCCTTCATGAAGTCGCTCATCGGCTACGGCACGGCGGTGGCGCTGCTGCTGCTCGTCGTGGGCGCGCTGTTCTCGGCGGTCTATCTGCGCCTGATGCGCGAGGAGGTCTGATGTCGCGCCTGGCCACGCCCCCGGTGCGGACCACCGCCGGGAAGCCGGCCGCCGGCCCGCGGCCGCGGCCCCGCCGTCCGCTTGCCCGGTCCACCCGGCACCGGCTGGCCGCGGACGCCGGTCTGCTGGTCGCGGCGGCGGCGTTCGCGGTCCCGCTGGTCTGGCTGGTGCTGTCGTCGCTGAACACCGAGGCGACGCTGCGGGTGCGGCTGCCGCGCTCCCCCACCCTGGACAACTTCTCGGCGGTACTGACCGACGAGATCACCTTCACCCCGATGCTCAACAGCCTGCTGATCTGCGGTGGCGCGACCCTGATCACGGTCTGCTGCGCCGCGCTGGCCGCCTATCCGCTGTCCCGGTTCCGCGCCCGCTTCAGCCGCCCGTACCTGCTGACGATCCTCTTCTCGACCTGTCTGCCGATCACCGCGATCATGGTCCCGGTCTACGGGCTGTTCGTGCAGGTCGATCTGATCGACACGAGGTACGGCACCGCGCTCTTCCTGGCCGCCGCCCAACTCCCGTTCGCCATCTGGCTGATGAAGAACTTCATGGACGGGGTGCCGAGGGTGCTGGAGGAGGCGGCGTGGACGGACGGCGCGTCCTGGTTCCAGACGCTGCTGCGGGTCATCCTGCCGCTCATGGGGCCTGGTTTCACCGTCGTCACGATCTACACGTTCATCATGATGTGGGGCAATTTCTTCGTGCCCTTCATGCTGCTGCTCTCCCCCGAGCAGCTGCCCGCCTCGGTGAGCATTTTCAATTTCTTCGGCAATTACGGTGCCATCGCCTTCGGCGAACTCGCCGCGTTCTCCATTCTTTACTCGACACCGGTGATCCTCTTGTACATCCTGATCTCCAGGCGCCTGGGCGGTGGCTTCGCACTCGGCGGCGCGGTGAAGGGATAACGGTGCGCAATGCCGTCAAATCCACCCCGTACGTAGCTTCCTACGACTTTCAGGCTTGGATATACGCACGATAGGTTCTCGGCCAATTCGTCACTTACCGTGTGCCGGTGAACACGCAAGCCGGGGAGCCGCGCAGGCCCCCTTTCAATGCCGAAGCCGCCCGCCGGCTCCGCGAGGCCCTCGGCATGACCCCCGCCCATGTCGCCTACGGCATCTGGGCCGCCCACGGACTGCAGATCGCGCCCTCGGCAGTGGCGTCCTGGGAGCTGGGCGAGGCCGCTCCCACCGAAGCCGAGCTGACCGCGCTGGCGGGCGCCCTGTGGTGCGCGCCCAGCGAACTCCTCGGCACCCCCGGCACCCTGCGCGAACACCGCCTCGCGCTCGGCCTGGCCCCGGCCGACGTGGCGCTGCGCATCGGCATGGACCAGCGGGCGTACGGCCGGCTGGAGGCCGGCGAGAGGTGGAGCGGCAACGACCGGCAGGCCGCGGCGCTCGCCCAGACGCTGGATCTGCCGCTGCCCGCACTGATCCGCTTCACCGGGCAGGAGGCGAAACTCATCGAGATGCTGCACAGCGCGGCCACCGTCCGCTGGCAAGGCTATGTACGGCCGGTCGGCAAGCTCGTACCGCTGCCGAAAACGCGCATCGAGGGCGTACTCGAGGGGCTGCACGACGAATACCACTCGACCATGACCGCTACGCTGAATTGGGGCGGCGGCGGCAGCGCCGACCAGTCGGGCAAGGCGGGACGCGCCTTCCTGGAGCGGATTCTCGACGAGTTCTGGGCGCGGGCCGGGGAACGGCCCGCCTGAGCGAGCGGCAATACGGGCACCGCCGGTCACCGACCACCCGTCAGCCAAAGGTCTGACGCGGGTCCCCCCAGGGAATGACGGCGGACGTCCTGATGAGACTTCCGGGCGGTCCCGCTTTCGAGCCCTGCGGGTGAGGATCCCGGCGATCCGCGCAAGAAGGATGGGGACATCGCCTTTTCCCGTCCCTTTCAGGAGTCCCCGTGTCCCACGCGGCAGCTTTTCCGGGTTTCCCCGGTTCCCCGGCCCCCACTCGCGCCACCGCGGCCGTCGCCGCCCGCGCGACGGATCTGAGCAAGGTCTACGGCCAGGACGAGACCCGGGTGGTCGCGCTGGACTCCGTCTCCGTCGAGTTCGGCAAGGGCCGCTTCACGGCCATCATGGGCCCGTCGGGCTCCGGCAAGTCCACGCTGATGCACTGCATGGCGGGCCTGGACTCGATCTCCGGCGGCTCCGCCCGGATCGGTGACGTGGAGCTGGCGTCGCTGAACGACAAGCAGCTGACGCGGCTGCGCCGGGACAAGATCGGCTTCATCTTCCAGGCGTTCAACCTGCTGCCGACGCTGACGGCGCTGGAGAACATCACGCTGCCGATGGACATCGCGGGCCGCCGGCCCGACCGGGAGTGGCTGGACCGGGTGATCGCCGCCGTCGGCCTGTCCGGGCGGCTCTCCCACCGGCCCGCCCAGCTCTCCGGCGGGCAGCAGCAACGCGTCGCGGTCGCACGGGCGTTGGCCGCCCAGCCGGAGATCATCTTCGCGGACGAGCCGACCGGCAACCTCGACTCCCGCTCGGGCGCCGAGGTGCTGGGCTTCCTGCGCGAGTCGGTGCGGGCGATGCACCAGACGGTGGTGATGGTCACCCACGACCCGGTCGCCGCCGGCTACGCGGACCGGGTCGTCTTCCTCGCGGACGGCCGGATCGTCGAGGAGCTGCACGAGCCGACGGCCGACGCCGTCCTGGACCGCATGCGGCTCTTCGACTCCAAGGGCCGTACGAGCTGACCCGGCGCCCCGCGCCGCCCTCCGCATCCCGAGCACCGGACCCCAGGACAGACCACCCATGCTGCGTACCGCATTGCGCAACGTCCTTGCGCACAAAGCCCGTTTGATGATGACCGCGCTCGCCGTCCTGCTCGGCGTCGCCTTCGTCTCCGGCACCCTCATCTTCAGCGACACCGTCGGCGAGGCCGTCAAGAACGCCTCCGCCAAGGACCTCAAGGGCGTCGCCGTCTCCGTGCAGGCCACGTCGGATCCCGACGAGCCGCTCACCGGCGACGACGGCAAGCGGACCACCGCCCTGAACGCCAAGCTGGCGGACAAGATCCGCGCGCTGCCCGGCGTCGCCTCCGTACGGCCCGACATCTCCGGCGAGGCGGTGCTCGCCGCCAAGGACGGCCCGCCGCTCGGCGACAACCGCATCAACCGCGCGGTCAACTACCAGCCGGGCCAGGACGGCAAGGACAGCCGCTACCCGCTGACGAAGGGCCGCGGCCCGGCGAACGGGAGCGAGGCCGCGCTGGCCGCGAAGACCGCCGAGGCCGCCGGCTACTCCCTCGGCGACACCGTGCGCTTCGCGACCGACGGCCCGGTGCTGGAGAAGAAGCTCGTGGGGCTCGTCGGCACCGAAAACCCGCAGGTCACCGCGGGCGGCAGCCTGGTCCTGCTGGACTCCGCGACCGCGCAGAAGCTGTTCCTGCACCCCGGCCAGTACGACGAGCTGGTGGTCTTCGCCAAGCCCGGCACCGACGAGCGGGCGCTGACCACGAAGGTCCGCGACCTGTTGCCCGCCAAGCGCGCGGAGGCGGTCAGCGGCAGCCAGCTCAACGCCGACCAGGCGAAGATGATCGCCGGCCAGAACGAGGCGCTGAGCAAGACGCTGCTTGTCTTCGCCGGTATCGCGCTGTTCATCGGCGTCTTCATCATCGCCAACACCTTCACCATGCTGATCTCCCAGCGCAGCCGGGAGATCGCGCTGCTGCGCGCGGTCGGCGCCTCCCGCCGGCAGGTCGTCCGCTCGGTGCTGGCCGAGGCAGGCCTGCTGGGCCTTCTCTCATCCGTCGTGGGCCTCGCGCTGGGCACCGGGATCGCGGTGGCGCTGCGCGCCGTGCTCGACGCCAACGGCGCGGGCTTCCCGGACGGCCCAGTCATCATCCGGCCGGCCTCGGTGCTGACCGCACTGGGTGTGGGCGTCGTGGTGACCGTGCTCTCCGCCTGGCTGCCGTCCCGCAAGGCGGCGAAGATCGCGCCGGTGGAGGCGCTCAGCACCGTCGAGGCACCGCCCGCTCCGCGCAGCCTGGTCCTGCGCAACTCGCTGGGCGGCGTCATCACCGCCCTGGGCGCCGCGGTGCTGCTCTATGTCTCCACCCTGGATTCGGCCGACGACCTGCCGCTCGCCATGCTGGGCGGGATGCTGACGATGACCGGCGTGATCATCCTGGCCCCGCTGCTGTCCCGGCCGCTGGTCTCACTGGCCGGTCTCGTCACCGTCCGCCTCTTCGGTATCGGCGGGAAGCTGGCGAAGCAGAACGCGCTGCGCAATCCGCGCCGTACGGCGGCGACCGCGTCGGCGCTGATGATCGGGCTGGTGGCCATCACCGCGATGACGGTGGTGGGCAACTCCGCGCAGCAGGCGATGGACAAGATGGCGGCCAACGGCATGACCGCCGACTTCAAGGTCAAGACCTCGACCTACACCGGCCTGGACGCCGGACAGTCCCGGAAGGTGGCCGAGCTGCCGGACGTCGCGGCGATGGCCCCGCTCCGCGGCACCGGGCTGTCGGCCGACGGCGAGTACGCGAACGTCAACGGCACCGACCTCTCCTCGATCGCCCAGGTCACCCGGCTGGACTTCGACAGCGGCTCGCTGCCGGCGGTCGGGACCGGCGGCCTCGCGATCTCACGGACCGCGTCCAAGGAGCACGGCTGGCACACCGGCGACACGATCAACGCCGAATTCGGCTTCCGCGAGACCCTCGAAAAGAAGCGGCTGAAGATCTCCGGTGTCTACGCCGACAACCCCGTCCTCGGCGAGTCCCTCGCGGCAACCTCCCTGGTGGACCCCTACCTCCCCAAGAAGACGAACGACGAACTGCTGGTCAAGGCCGAGGACGGCCGCGCCGACGGCCTGGAGGCGCAGATCCGCCACGCGCTCGGTGACAGCCCGCTGGTGAAGGTCCAGGACCACGACGCGCTGCGCAAGGAGACCGCGGGCGAAATCGACACCGTGCTCAACCTGGTCTACGGCCTGCTGGGGATGGCCGTCGTCATCGCGGTCGTCGGTGTCGTGAACACCCTGGCGATGTCGGTCTTCGAGCGGACCCGGGAGATCGGGATGCTGCGGGCGATCGGGCTGGCCCGCAGCGGCATCAAGCAGATGGTGCGGCTGGAGTCGGTGGTCATCGCGGTGTTCGGCGCACTGCTGGGGATCGGCGTCGGCGTCTTCATGTCCTGGTCGGTCGGCGGCCTGGTCTCCCAGGGGCTGCCCGGCTACGAACTGCTGCTGCCCTGGGGGCGGCTGGGCCTGTTCGTGCTGATCGCGATCGTCGTCGGCGTGCTGGCCGCGCTGTGGCCGGCCCGCCGGGCGGCCCGGCTGAACATGCTGCAGGCCATCGGCGCGGAGTGAGCACTCCGCACGGACGACGACGGCGGGGGGGGCCCCCCCCCCCCCCCCGGGGGGGGGCCCCCCCCGGGGCCCCCCCCGGGGGGGGGCCCCCCCGCGGCCCCCCCCCCCCCCGCCCCACCCCCCCCGGGGGGGGGCACCCAAGTGGGTGT
>NZ_JBIWNU010000001.1:353391-1317416 GCF_044767385.1 Streptomyces sp. NPDC101393
CCCGGCGCCGCCCGTCGCGCGGGCCGCCCCCCCCCCCCCCGGGCCCGGCCGGGCCCCCCCCCCCCGGGGCGGGGGGGGGCCCCCGCCGCCGTCGTCAGGAAACCCGGGGGCGGCCGACGCGGCTCAGAAGACCGACTCGGCCTCGTCCATGCGGTCTGCGGGAACCGTCTTGAGTTCGGTGACGGCCTCGTGCAGCGGCACCATCGTGATGTCCGTGCCGCGCAGTGCGGTCATCTTGCCGTAGTCGCCGCGGTGCGCGGCCTCGACGGCGTGCCAGCCGAAGCGGGTGGCGAGCACCCGGTCGTAGGCGGTGGGGGTGCCGCCGCGCTGGACGTGTCCGAGGATGACCGGGCGGGCCTCCTTGCCCAGGCGCTTCTCCAGCTCGACAGCGAGGTGGGTGCCGATCCCCGAGAAGCGCTCGTGACCGAACTGGTCGATCGCGCCCTTCTCGTAGTCCATCGTCTCCTCGGCCGGGTGCGCGCCCTCGGCGACGCAGACGACCGCGAACTTCTTGCCGCGGGCGAACCGCTCCTCGACCATCGTGACCAGGTCGTTGACGTCGAAGGGGCGCTCGGGCAGGCAGATGCCGTGGGCGCCGCCCGCCATCCCGGACTCCAGCGCGATCCAGCCGGCGTGCCGGCCCATGACCTCGACGACCATGACGCGCTGATGCGATTCGGCGGTGGTCTTGAGGCGGTCGATCGCCTCGGTCGCGACGCCGACGGCGGTGTCGAAGCCGAAGGTGCGGTCGGTGGAGGAGATGTCGTTGTCGATGGTCTTGGGGACGCCGACGACGGGCATCCCGGCATCGGACAGCATCCGGGCTGCGGTGAGCGTGCCCTCGCCGCCGATCGGGATCAGCACATCGATGCCGTAGTCCTTGGACAGGTCCTTGGCGCTCTCGCAGGCCTCGCGCAGCCGGTCCCGCTCCAGGCGGGTGGAGCCGAGGATGGTGCCGCCGCGGGCGAGGATGCCGCTGACCGCGTCGAGGTCGAGTTTGCGGAAGCGGCCGTCGAGGAGTCCCTTGAAGCCGTCCTCGAATCCGATGACCTCGTCGTCGTGGCCGGTGAGGGCGCGGTGGACGACAGAACGGATCACAGCGTTCAGGCCGGGGCAGTCGCCGCCTGCGGTGAGTACTCCGATGCGCATCGTGCTGTGTCTCCTGTGCTCGCTGTGGGATCTGGTGAGCCGGTCCGATTGTTTCACGGCCCCACCGGCCTGCCCTTACCCGCGGGCCACCCCTACTGTCTCCTCACCGGCTCCGCAAGGGAAACTGGTCGAGCGACGTATCGAGACCCGAAGGTATTGTCAAGAGGGGCAAGCCCACCATAACGGGTATTTTTCCCTCTGAGCATCGGAAATGGATCGGAGAGCACGCGTGACGCGCAGCGTGTACGTGACCGGTATCGACCGCGGCGACGGCCGCCAGGTCGTCGAGCTGGGAGTCATGGAGCTCCTGACCCGCCATGTCGACCGGGTGGGGGTCTTCCGGCCGCTGATCCACGACGGCCCCGACCGGCTGTTCGACCTGCTGCGGGCCCGCTACCGCCTCACCCAGAGCCCGGACACCGTCTTCGGCATCGGCTACGAGGAGGCCGCGACCCTCCAGGCCGAGCGCGGCACCGACGAGCTGGTCTCCCAGCTCGTCGAACGCTTCCACCAGGTCGCCCGCGAGTACGAGTACGTCCTGGTCCTCGGCTCGGACTACGCCGCCACCAACCTGCCGGCCGAGCTGAACCTCAACGCCCGGCTCGCCAACGAATTCGGCGCCTCGGTGCTGGCAGTCGTCGGCGGCCAGGGCCAGGAGGCGGAGTCCGTACGCGCCGAGGCCCGCAACGCCTACCGCGCCTACCACTCGCTGGGCTGCGATGTCGTCGCCATGATCGTCAACCGGGTCGCCCCCGAGCTGCGCGCGTCGATCGCCGAACGGCTCGCCGCCCACCTCCCTGTCCCCTGCTACGCGCTCCCCGAGGACGGCAGTCTCTCCGCACCGACCGTCGGCCAGATCGTGCACTCGCTCGGCGCCGAGGTGCTGCTCGGTGACGACTCCGGGCTCGCCAGGGACGCCCGGGACTTCGTGTTCGGCGGCGCCATGCTCCCGACGTTCCTGAAGGCGCTGACCCCCGGCTGCCTCGTGGTGACCCCCGGGGACCGTGCCGACCTGGTCATCGGCTCGCTCGCCGCGCACAGCGCCGGCGCCCCGCCGATCGCCGGCGTGGTGCTCACCCTCGACGAGCGGCCCGGCCCCGACATCATGGCGCTGGCCGGCCGGCTCGCCCCCGGCACCCCGGTCATCTCGGTGCCCGGCGGCTCGTTCCCGACCGCCGGCGAGCTGTTCGCCATCGAGGGCAAGCTGAACGCCGCCTCGCCGCGCAAGGCGGAGACCGCCCTCGGCCTCTTCGAGCGGCATGTGGACACCGCGGAGCTGACGAACCGTATCTCCGTCGCCCGCTCCGAGCGGGTCACCCCGATGATGTTCGAGCACGAGCTGATCGAACGCTCCCGCTCCGGCCGCCGCCGCGTCGTCCTCCCCGAAGGCAGCGAGGAGCGGGTGCTGCGCGCCGCCGATGTGCTGCTGCGCCGCGACGTCTGCGATCTGACGCTGCTCGGCGAGGAGGAGGCGATCCGCAAGCGGGCCGCCGACCTGGCCATCGACCTGGCGCACGCGCAGGTCACCGACCCGCAGACCTCCCCGCTGCGCGAGCGGTTCGCCGAGCAGTACGCGAAGCTGCGCGCCCACAAGGGCGTCAGCTACGAGCTGGCCTTCGACGTGGTCGCCGACGTCTCGTACTTCGGCACCCTGATGGTCCAGGAGGGCCTGGCCGACGGCATGGTCTCCGGCGCGGTGCACTCCACCGCCGCCACCATCCGGCCGGCCTTCGAGATCATCAAGACCAAGCCCGGCGCTCAGATCGTCTCGTCGGTCTTCTTCATGTGCCTGGCCGACCGGGTCCTGGTCTACGGCGACTGCGCGGTCAACCCGGACCCGAACGCCGAGCAGCTCGCCGACATCGCCATCCAGTCGGCCACCACCGCCGCCCAGTTCGGCGTCGAGCCGCGGATCGCGATGCTGTCGTACTCCACCGGCACCTCCGGCTCCGGCGCGGACGTCGACAAGGTCCGCAAGGCCACCGAGATCGTCCGCGAACTCCGTCCCGATCTGCTGGTCGAGGGCCCGATCCAGTACGACGCGGCGGTCGACGCGGCGGTCGCGCAGACCAAGCTGCCCGGCTCCGACGTGGCCGGAAAGGCCACCGTGCTGATCTTCCCGGACCTCAACACCGGCAACAACACCTACAAGGCGGTGCAGCGTTCGGCGGGAGCCGTCGCCGTCGGCCCGGTGCTGCAGGGCCTGCGCAAGCCCGTCAACGACCTCTCGCGCGGCGCCCTGGTCCAGGACATCGTCAACACCGTGGCCATCACCGCGATCCAGGCGCAGGGCGCACAGCCCGGCGCGGCCCCCACCGCCTGAGCCCCCACCCCCCACCCGTATCGGAAAGCGCTCCATGACTGCCAATGCCACCCGCGTCCTCGTCCTCAACTCCGGCTCCTCGTCGGTGAAATACCAGCTGCTCGACATGACGGACGGCAGCCGGCTGGCCGTCGGCCTCGTCGAGCGGATCGGGGAGGGGACCTCACGCCTGGTCCACACCCCGCTGGCCTCCGACGGGGCCAAGCGGGAGACCGAGGGGCCGATAGCCGACCACGCCGCCGCCCTGAAGGCCGTCGCCGCCGAGCTGGCCGCGGACGGCCTGGGCCTGGACTCGCCGGAGCTGGCCGCGATCGGCCACCGGGTCGTGCACGGCGGGCTGAAGTTCAGCGCCCCGACCGTGATCGACGATGCGGTGCTCGAGGAGATCGAGCGGCTGGTCCCGGTCGCTCCGCTGCACAACCCGGCGAACCTCACCGGGATCCGGACCGCGCAGGCGCTGCGCCCCGACCTGCCGCAGGTCGCCGTCTTCGACACCGCGTTCCACACCACGATGCCGGAGCACGCGGCCCGCTACGCCATCGACGTCGAGACCGCCGACGCGCACCGCATCCGCCGCTACGGCTTCCACGGCACCTCGCACGCGTACGTCTCGCGCAAGACGGCGCAGCTGCTGGGCAAGGACCCCTCCGAGGTCAATGTCATCGTGCTGCACCTGGGCAACGGCGCCTCGGCCTCGGCGGTCGCCGGCGGCCGCTGTGTGGACACCTCGATGGGTCTGACGCCGCTGGAGGGCCTGGTCATGGGCACCCGCTCCGGTGACATCGACCCGGCGGTGACCTTCCACCTCCAGCGGGTGGCCGGGATGTCGACGGACGAGATCGATGAGCTGCTCAACAAGAAGAGCGGTCTGATCGGGCTGTGCGGCGACAACGACATGCGGGAGATCCGCCGCCGGATCGACGCGGGCGGGGAGGACGGGGCACGCGCGAAGCTGGCCTTCGACATCTACATCCACCGTCTGAAGAAGTACATCGGCGCCTACAGCGCGGTGCTGGGCCGGGTCGACGCGGTGGCGTTCACCGCGGGTGTCGGCGAGAACGCCGCCCCGGTGCGCGAGGCGGCGATCGCCGGCCTGGAGGAGATGGGCATGGCGGTGGACGCCGATCTCAACGCCGTACGCGGCGACGCGCCCCGGCTGATCTCCCCCGAATACGCCCGGGTCGCGGTGGCCGTGGTGCCGACGGACGAAGAGCTGGAGATCGCATCGCAGACATACGCCCTGGTCAGCGCCTGAGCCCCGGCGAGAACTTGGCGTTTCCACCAGCCGGAATATTCCGCTCCGAAACAAACCGATAGGATTCAGCCCATGCGCCGTTCCAAAATCGTCTGCACCCTGGGCCCCGCCGTCGACTCCTACGACCAGCTGAAGACGCTGATCGAGGCCGGTATGAACGTGGCCCGTTTCAACATGAGCCACGGGACCCACTCGGAGCACGAGGAGCGGTACCACCGCGTCCGCAAGGCCTCCGAGGAGACCGGCCGCGCCATCGGCGTGCTGGCCGACCTCCAGGGCCCCAAGATCCGCCTGGAGACCTTCGCCGACGGCCCCGTCGAGCTGGTGCGCGGTGACGAGTTCGTCATCACCACCGAGGACGTCCCCGGTGACCGCACCATCTGCGGCACCACCTACAAGGGCCTGCCCGGCGACGTCTCCAAGGGCGACCCGGTCCTGATCAACGACGGCAATGTCGCGCTCCAGGTCGTCGAGGTCGACGGCCCGCACGTGCGCACCATCGTCATCGAGGGCGGGGTCATCTCCGACCACAAGGGCATCAACCTTCCCGGTGCCGCGGTCAACGTCCCCGCGCTGTCCGGGAAGGACATCGACGATCTGAAATTCGCCCTGAACATGGGCTGCGACATGGTCGCGCTGTCCTTCGTCCGGGACGCCAAGGACGTCCAGGACGTGCACCGCGTCATGGACGAGGTGGGCCGCCGGGTCCCGGTCATCGCCAAGGTCGAGAAGCCGCAGGCGGTCAACAACATGGAAGAGGTCGTGATGGCGTTCGACGCCATCATGGTCGCCCGTGGTGACCTGGCGGTGGAGTACCCGCTGGAGAAGGTCCCGATGGTGCAGAAGCGCCTGGTGGAGATGTGCCGCAGGAACGCCAAGCCGGTGATCGTCGCGACCCAGATGATGGAGTCGATGATCACCAACTCGCGGCCCACCCGCGCCGAGGCGTCCGACGTCGCCAACGCCATCCTCGACGGCGCCGACGCGGTCATGCTCTCCGCGGAGTCCTCCGTCGGCCAGTATCCGATCGAGACCGTCAAGACGATGTCGAAGATCGTCGAGGCGGCCGAGGAAGAGCTGCTGTCCAAGGGCCTGCAGCCGCTGGTGCCCGGCAAGAAGCCGCGTACGCAGGGTGGAGCGGTGGCCCGCGCGGCCTGCGAGATGGCAGACTTCCTGGACGGCAAGGCGCTGATCGCCTTCACCAAGTCCGGTGACACCGCCCGCCGGCTGTCGCGCTACCGCGCCGCCCAGCCGATCCTGGCCTTCACCACCGAAGCCTCCACCCGCGCCCAACTGGCGCTCAGCTGGGGCGTGGAGACGTACGTCGTGCCGCACGTCGACAACACCGACGCGATGGTCGACCTGGTGGACGCCGAGCTGCTCAAGCTCCAGCGCCACAGCAAGGGCGACATCATGATCATCACCGCTGGTTCGCCCCCCGGCGTCCCCGGCACCACCAACATGGTCCGGGTGCACCACCTCGGCGGCCAGAGCGCCTGACGCGCCCGGCACACGAAACGGCGGTGGGCCGCCCCTCCGAGGAGGGACGGCCCACCGCCGTTTTCGCGGCTCCCGGAAAAGCTCCGGCCGGGGTGGTGCTCCCGGTCAGTCCTCGATCGTCACGTGCATACCGGGGACATGGAGGTTGCCGCCGAACTGGCCCGCCTGGTCGAGCTTCACCTTGTTGAAGTAGGCGAACGGGACGTTGATGGGCGGCGGGTGCTCGGGGTCGAACACGATCGGGATCAGGCCGAAGAGGTTGCCCTGCAACCGCTCCGTGTACATCGTCACCTTGCCACCGGTGATCTTGGACGTGGACCCCGGCGTCGACCGGACGTGGTACTTCTTGCCGGACGCCGGATCGTCGACGATCTGGTGCAGATCACCGATGTCGATGCTGTCGGCCGTGAACTTCAGCACCTGCTTGGCATGGCCGCCCTGCGTCGTGACGTTGACGACGCCCGCGTAGTCCAGACCGCGCAGGGTGAGCCCGCTGGACTCCAGGTGCCACGGGGCATCGGGCAGGGTGGCGGGCGTCTGCTCGTCCTTGCCCTTCTGCTTGTTCTCGACGACGCAGGGGAACGCCTTCTTGCCGCTGGCGTCCTTCCCGTCGAGACCGCCACCGGGCAGCGCGTTGTCCGCCGTTCCGATGGCGCCGTGGACGGTGTCGTTGGCCGTCTTGCCGGCCTTGTCCGCGCCGTCCTTGAGGCCGTCAACCGTGTCCGTGACCGGCTTGGTGAGCTTGTCGGTCGCGGACCCGGTGTCCTTGGGCGCGGCATCCTTGGACGCCGTGTCCTTGGACGCGGAGGCGGAGGTCGAGGGGGATGCGGACTCGGACGCGGACCCGGAGGGCGAGGGGCTCGCGGAAGCCGACGGCTCCTCGGACTCCTTGCCGCCGAACAGACCGCCGAGCGCATCGCCGATGCCGCCCAGCACACCTCCGTCGTCCTTCTTCTCCTCGGAGGCCGACGGCGACGGGGTCGCGGAGCCCGAGGGCTCGTCGGTCTTCTCGGTGGCGGACGGCTCGGGCGTGGCGTCCGCGTCCTTGCCGGCCGACGACGAGGCGGAAGGCTTGGCGGCCTCGTCCTTGGCCTTGGCCGCCTTTTCCTTCGCGGCCTTGTCCTTGGCGGCCTTGGCTTCCTTGGCCGCCTTCTCTTCCTTTGCCTGCTCCTGATCCTGCTTGTCCGGAGCGGTCACACACGGACCGTCCTTGAAGGGGTTTTCAGGTGCGGGCTTGGCCACCGCCAGCTGGGGCGTGATGCCGATCCCCATCAGCACGGCGGACGGCATCGCGGCAATGGCTATCGCCTTGCCCGCGGGCACGTGGAGCCGAGTCAGCAACGGCTTCCTCGGCGCCGCGTGCCTCGGCCCGGATCTCGCCCCGGCGGCTGCGTTGTCGTGCAGCTCGTCACCCGGCACGGTGCCTCCCGTTCGTTCCGTTGGTCGGGCTGGTTCCTGACAGGTCGTCCAGTCCGTTGCCCAACCCGGAACCCGCTCCGGCCGGCGCTGCCTGCGCGTCGACCACCGGCCCGGCAACGGTCTTGCGGGCCGGTTCGCCGGCATCCGTCTCGCCCTTGTCCTGCGTGGCCTTGCCCGGCGCCCAGGAGACCGCCAGCGCACCACCGATCAGCCCCAGCAGGAAGCCGATCAGAAAGGCGCCGAAGTTCGAGACGACCAGGGAGACCAGGGAGAGCAGAATCGCCGCCACGCCCGCGAAGACGCGCGAGGCGGGCTGGAACCACATGGTCAGACCGAGCACGACCAGCAATACGCCGATGATCAGCGAGCCGGCGCCGGCGGTGGTCGCCATGCGGACGGTCAGGGAACCGATCGTGAGATTCGCGTAAGGGATGTACATGATCGGGATGCCGGCCAGCAGAGTCAGCAAACCGCCCCAGTAGGGGCGGTGTCCGCGCCACTCCCGGAACGAAATCCGCTTCCGGCCGATGGTCTCGATCAGCCGTGGTCGCGTATCGGCGCTCATGTCGTACAGCTCCTCGGGACTGGCAAATCGGTGGTTCTGAGCTGGTGTGTGCTACCGGTCGCAGCCGGCGTACGGGCACGGGGCACGGCATGGGTCGCCGTACAGCTCACACCCCGCGCCCGCACGCTCAGTGCGTCAGTAGCACTCGTTCTTGCCCTTGGCGACGCTCATCTTCAGGCCGCTGAGCTTGAACGTGCCGGCCGTCGTGGCCCAGGCACGCTGCTTGACGCCGGTCAGCACGGCAGAGTCGGCCTGCTGGGCGAAAGAGCCCGGGTCGGCCTTGTCGCCCTTGTGCATGCCCGGACCCTTGGTCGTCGAGCCCGCAGCAACACCGATGTCGATGTTGTTGAAGGTCGCGTCCGCGTCCAGCTGGTCCAGGTCGATGTAGAGGTTCTTCGCCTCCACCGGAGTGGCTCCGCCACCGGCGGACAGCTTCATCGACACATCGCCGAACACCGGAACCGGCACGACGACGGACTGGCACAGGTTCTTGATCTTGGCGTTCGAGAACCCCGAGACCGCCACCGGGACCTGCTTGCCGCCCTTTTGGGCGTCAACGGCTCCGTACTGCACGAATCCGGTGCCGTCCAGACGGTCAGTACTGACCTTGAACTGCTGGCCGGACACGCTGAAAGACGCCGCGAGCGCACCCTGCGAGAGGGCTACGCCGATCGCGGCAGTCGCCGCGACGCTCGGCACCATGACGACGGCGAACCGCTTCCATCTGGTCCCGCCACGAGCCAGGGACTCCATGACTTTCCTCCTTCTCGGACGTACATCTCCGGTACCGGCCGTCTCTCGTGAGATCAGCCGCACCTGGGATGGGAGAAGTGCTACGTCCTCGGGAAGGAGAGCGCCTGTCCTCGGAGGCGAAGTGCGTTCCGATTACCGGCGATCACCCCCGAGCGACAACCACTGGCCACGCTCTCGCGCAACCTCCTGGACAGGCCCTGCCGGATTGGGGCAGGAACCCCCCTGTCCAAGGCCGGCAACGATGCCGCCGACCACTCGGTGGGGACCCAAGTACCCCGCGACGCCGACCGGATGCCGGGCTGCGGGAATGGACCGAGCGTGGCCGATCGTGGTGCATTCGAGGCCGCCGCACAAGGGGCTCGTTACTTGCGGGTAACGGGCCGATAACCACGTCGCGACCGGCTGATATCAACCAGGCACAGAGGGTCGTCACTCACGCCGAGAGAACATTGGGCAATTGCGGGCACAGCACCGCAAGAACCCCTCTCGGACTTACTTCAAGTAACAGCGGCCACGTTTACCAAGTTTTGGTAAAACGTGGCCGCCGTTCCGTTTGCCGAGACGGCTCACGGGAGGTGGGAGGGGAAAAGAGAGGCCGGGTCAGAACAGCACGCGCGCCAGCGCGGTGCGTGCCGCGGTCACCCGCGGATCATCCGCACCGATCACCTCGAAGAGCTCCAGCAGCCGCACCCGGGCCGCCTCGCGGTCGTCACCCGCCGTCCGCTTCACGGCGTCGACCAGCCGCCCGAAGGCGTCCTCGACATGCCCGCCGACGAGCTCGAGGTCGGCGGCACGGATCTGCGCCGGCACATCGGCCGGGTTCTCCGCGGCCTCCTTGCGCACGGTCTGCACATCCAGGTCCTGCACCCGGGCGAGGAGTTCCGCCTGCGCGAGACCGAGCTTGGCCTCCGGGTTGGCCGGGTCGTCGGAGAGCACGTTCCGGTAGGCCTGGATCGCGCCGCCCAGATCGCCGGAGTCCAGCGCCTGGTTCGCGGCCTCCAGCAGCGCGTCATACGGGCCGACCGGCTCGGGCACCTCGGCCGGCTCCTGCGCCGCCGCCTCCGGGGCGAGGGGGGCACCGACGATGCCGAACTGCTGCTCGGCGGCCTGCACCAGCTGGTCCAGCACCTCCCGGATCTGCGCCTCCGGCGCCGAACCCTGGAACAGCGGGATGGGCTGGCCCGCGACGACCGCGAAGACCGCCGGGATGCCCTGCACCCCGAACTGCTGGAACAGCATCTGGTTGGCGTCGACGTCGATCTTGGCCAGCACGAACTTGCCGGCGTACTCCCCGGCGAGGCGCTCCAGCAGCGGACTCAGCTGCTTGCACGGCTCGCACCACTCGGCCCAGAAGTCGATGACGACCGGGACCTCGTTGGACCGCTGCAGGATGTCCTGCTGAAAACCTGCCTCGTCGACGTCGAACACCAGACGGGCGCCGCTCACGGGCGCCTCGCCGGTACGGGCGGCCTCGGCACGCGCCTGCTCCGCCTTCTGCTTCGCTTCCCCGGCCGCCTTCACCGCACCGAGGTCGACGACTCCGCTCATGGACATGTTGCGTGGCTGCATGAGTCCATCCTCCCCCCTGGGCGGTCCGTTCCGGAAAGCGATGCCGAAATCCCCACCCGGCAGTGCGCCGGGCCCTTCGCCGGCACGCCCCGAAGGACGCGCCCCGGGCACCCCCGCCCGTGCGTACGCCCCGCCGGAATGCCGGCGTACGTCCGGGGTCGGTTACCCGCTCCGGTCCCAGCAGGACCGGTTGTCCAGTCCCGAGGAGGACTGACGCCCCGGACCCCCCAAAGGGCCGGAGCGCATGGCCATGGGTCCCCACCCACGGCCAGTGGTTATCGCTCTTACGCTACGACCCGTAGCGTAACTGGATCTCGCCCTCCATGGGCAACCACTTCCGGCCCCGTGCTCCGTGATCTCCCTCACGAGCCGCGCCGCCCGGCTGCGTACTGCCCGGTATGGTCGCCCGCATGCCGCACTCCCCTTGTCCCCGGAAAGGCCGCACGGGCCGCCCGCGCAACGTCGAGACCGACCGCGCGATCCTCGACGCGACCCGTGCCGCGCTGGTCGACCTGGGCTGGGGAAAACTCACCATGGGGGACGTCGCCGCCCGCGCCGGCGTCGCCAAGACGACGCTCTACCGCCGCTGGGCCAACAAGAACGAGCTCGTCGTGGACGCCGTGGCGGTCCTCTTCGACGAGCTCGAACTCCCCGACCGTGGCTGCCTGCAGTCCGACATCGAGGGCGTGGTGCTGCAGTTCGGGGCGCTGCTGGCACGGCCGGAGACCAAGACGGCCCTGATGGCCGTGGTGGCCGAGTCCACCACCGATGAGGCGCTGCGCGAGCGGATCCGCTCGGCCATCGTCGACCGCCAGAAGCGGCTGGTCACCCTCGGCCGCGAACGCGCCCAGGGCCGCGGCGAACTGCCGCCGGACGCACCGGGCCACGACGGCGAGGCGGCGGCGGCCCAGACCGTGGGCCTGATCTTCGACGTCATCGCGGGCGCGATCGTGCACCGGACCCTGGTCAGCGCCGAACCGGTGGACGGCGCGTGGGCCCACCAGTTCTCGACGGTGCTGATGACCGGCCTGGGCGGACTGGGCTGACGGCCGGCATCCCGCGGGGCAGGGCGCCGCGGGATGCCGGCGCCGCCTCAGACCTGGTAGCGCTCCGCACGGAAGAGATGCAGATGCTCCGCCACCCACGCCGACGTCCGCTCCAGCCCCTCCTGCAAGGACACCGCCGGCTCCCATGAAGCCCACTGACGCGCCCGGGAGTTGTCCGAGAGGAGCCGCTCGACCTCGCTGCCCGAGGGCCGCAGCCGCTCCGCGTCGACCACCACCTCCGCCTCCCGTCCGGACGCCGCGATCAGCGCCTCGGCCAGCGCGCCGATGCTGATCTCCCGGCCGGTCCCCAGATTGACCACCTCACCCAGCGCCCGGTCGCAGTCCGCCACGGCAAGGAAGCCCGCCGCGGTGTCCGTGACATAGGTGAAGTCCCGGGTCGGGGTCAGCGAGCCGAGCTTGATCTGCCGGGCGCCGGAGTGGAGTTGGGCCAGGATCGTGGGGATCACCGCACGCGCCGACTGCCGCGGACCGTAGGTGTTGAAGGGCCGAACGACCGTCACCGGCAGGTCGAAGGCGTGCCGGTGGGACAGCGCCATCATGTCGGCGCCGATCTTCGAGGCGGAGTACGGCGACTGCGGCTGCAGCGGGTGGTCCTCGGAGATCGGGGCGGTCAGTGCCGTCCCGTAGACCTCGCTGGTCGAGGTGTGCACCAGCCGCCGCACGGCGTGCCGGCGGCACGCCTCCGCGATGTTCTCGGTACCCACGACATTCGTCTGGACGTACGCGCCCGGCGCGTCATAGCTGTACGGGATGCCGATCAGCGCGGCGAGATGGAAGACGGTGTCGCAGCCGTCGACGGCGTCCATCACCCGGCCCGCGTCCCGCACATCGCCCGCGACCATCTCGACGGGGCTGCCGGGCACCAGATAGCGCGCCAGATTGCCCTTCTCCGCATACGGCTTGTAGTGCACGAAGGCGCGCACCTGCGCACCGCGCTCGACCAGCATGTCGACCAGCGTCGAGCCGATGAACCCCTCGGCGCCCGTGACCAGGACCTTCCGGCCCTCCCACGGCCGCGTGCCGCTGCTGCTGTGACTGTTCTTGCTGCTCTTGCTGCTCTTGCTGCTCATGCTGATTCCTTCGTGTTCAGGGACGGACGAGGCAGGGGTAAGCGGGCTGCGGCCGCCCGGCGAGCGCCAGGGCCTTCGCCGCCAGCAGGTCGGCGGCCGCCGCGTGAGTGCCCGGGTCGGCGGCCGCGCCCATCGCGGCGAGCCGGGCGGGATCGCCGAGCAGCGGCGTCAGCAGCGCGTCCAGGCGCTCCGCCGACGTCTCCCCGTCGGGAAGCAGCAGCGCCGCCCCGGCGTCGGAGAGCACCCGCGCGTTATGGGTCTGGTGATCGCCCGGCGCGTGCGGATACGGCACCAGGACGGCCGGCATCCCGATGGTGGCCAGCTCGGCGACGGTCGCCGAACCGGCCCGGCACACCACCAGATCGGCCGCCGCGTACGCCAGGTCCATCCGGTCCAGATACGGCACCGCCTCCGCGACCGCCGCCCCGCCGTTCGCCGCCAGCAGCGCCCGCGTCGCGTCCAGGGCCGCCGGACCGGTCTTGATCAGCAGCCGCAGATCCGTACGCGAGCGGTAGCGGGCGGCGAGGCCCACCGCGGCCTCGGTGAGCCGGGCCGCGCCCAGGCTCCCGCCGTTGACCAGCAGCAGCCGGGCCCCGTCCGGGACACCCAGCTCCCGCCGGGCGGCCGGCCGCAGCGCCGCCCGGTCCAGCTCGGCCAGCGGCCCGACCAGCGGCATCCCCACGGTCTCGGCGCCCTCGCCGCCCGTCAGGTGTGCGCGGCTGCGGTCGAAGGCGAGGGCGACATGCGGGGTGAGCCGGGCCGCGAACCTGTTGGCCCGGCCCGGCACCGCGTTGGACTCGTGGATCAGGCTCGGCAGCCCCGCCATCCGCGCCCCGACGATGACCGGCGCGCTCGGATAGCCGCCCATACCGACCGCGACCTGGGCACCCTGCGCCTTCAGGATGGCGCGGCACTGCGCGCCGGACCGCAGCAGCGCGGCCGGCAGCAGGAAGCGGCGGGCGCCCAGCGACGGATCGAAGGGGATCATGTCGACGGTGTGCAGCCGGTATCCGGCCCGGGGGATGATCCGCGTCTCCAGCCCGCGTTCGGTCCCGACGAAGGAGATCACCGCATCGGGCTCGGCCCGGCGGAGCGCGTCGGCGAGGGCGAGTCCGGGGTAGATGTGGCCCCCGGTGCCGCCCGCACCGATCACGACTGAGAGTGGTGTGCGCATGGCCGCCACGCTCGCCAAGTGCCCTAAGAAGCTTCTAAGAGAGGTGTTTGGCAGCCTAGGGGCATGCCGTCCACGCCCCAGGGCCCCTCCCGAACACCGGCGCCGTCCGCCTCCCCCGGCGACGCCCCCGCCCCGCCCGCACCGAAGATCCTCGTCGTCGACGACGAACCCGAGGTGCGCGCCGCCCTGGAGGACGGCCTCGCCGTCGAGGGCTATGCGGTACGCGGCGCGGCCGACGGCCTCGCGGCCCTCTCGGAGGTCGCCACCTGGCAGCCGGACGCCCTCGTCCTGGACGTGATGATGCCTGTCCTGGACGGGCTGGCGGTCTGCCGCCGGCTGCGCGCGCTCGACGACCGCACCCCGATCCTCGTACTGACCGCCCTCGGCTCCGTCAGCGAACGGGTCGACGGTCTGGACGCCGGCGCCGACGACTACCTCGTCAAACCCTTCGCGCTGGACGAGCTGGTCGCCCGGATCCGCGCGCTGCTGCGCCGCGCCTCGGCCACCGCCGCCGACGACACCGCCCTCGCCTTCGGCGACCTGGTCGTCGACCCGCTGACCCGCACCGGCCACCGGGCGGGCAGGCCGCTGGAGTTCAGCCGCACCGAATGGGCGCTCCTGGAGCTGCTGCTGTTGCACCCCGGACAGGTGATGCCGCGTGAGGTGATCCTGGAGCGGGTCTGGGGACGCGACTTCGGGCCGGACTCCAACTCCCTGGCCGTATACATCGGTTATCTGCGCCGCAAACTGGAAGCGGGCGGCGAGACCCGGCTGGTGCACACCGTGCACGGCGTCGGCTACCGGCTGGACCGGGCGGACGGGGCATGAGCGGCCGACGCGGTCTGGGTGCCCGCTGGCGGCGGCGGCGCCCGCTGCGCGCCCGGCTCGCGATCGCCGCGTCCGCCGCGGTCGCGCTGGTCGCCGTCGGGGTCTGCGCCGCCGCGTTCGTCATCATCCGCGTCCAGATGACCCGCCAGCTCGACCTGAACCTCTCCCAGACCGCCACCGAGGTCACCAGGCAACGCCACGACTGGGGCCCGACCGCGAGCGACGACTCCTGCCGCTACCAGGCCGCGCCGTGCGTCCAGATCGTGCCGTCCGACCCTGCCAAGGACCCCCGTCAGCACTACACCCTGCCCGTGGGCGAGGCCACCCGCCAGGTCGCCGCGGGCCGGCACCCGGCGTACTACACCAAGCTGAGCGTCGCCGGACAACCGGTCCGGATGTTCACCAGCCACCTCCAGGGCGGGCGGAGCGAGGCGCTGCAGGTCGCGCTGCGCTCGGACTCCGTGGAACGGGGCGTACGGCAGGCAGCCTGGGCCCTGTCCGCGGTCGGCGGCGCGGGCGTCCTGCTGGCCGCGGCCCTCGGCTACTGGGTCTCCCGCACCGGCCTGGCCCCCGTCGCCCGGCTCACCGCGACCGCCGAACGGATCGCGGCCACCCGCGACGCCCGGCACCGCATCGAACTTCCCACCGGTTCACCGGCCCGCGAGGACGAGGTCACCCGCCTCGCCACCAGCTTCAACATCATGCTCGGCGAGCTGGAACAGTCCGTCGCCGCACAGAAACGCCTGGTCGCGGACGCCTCCCACGAGCTGCGCACGCCGCTGACCGCGCTCCGGACCAACGCCGAACTCCTCGCCCGCGCCGACCGGTTGACCGATACGCAGCGCGACCGCGCGTCGTCCGCCCTGGGCCGTCAGCTGCGCGAGGTCACCACCCTCGTCAACGACCTGATCGAGCTGGCCCGCGACGAGGAACCCCAGCCCCTGGTGGAACAGGTGCGCCCGGCCGCCCTCCTGGAGCACGCGGTCGGCGCGGCCCGCGAACACTGGCCGGAGATCACCTTCACCACCCGCACCGACCCGGCGGCGGCCGAGGCCACCATCCCCGGCGTACCGCCGCGCCTGGCCCGGCTGCTGTCCAACCTGCTCGACAACGCCGCGAAATTCTCCCCACCGGGAGGCCCCGTCGAAACCGAACTCGCCCTGGCCGCCGGGCAGTTGGACCTGACCGTACGCGACCACGGCCCCGGGATCGCCGCCGCCGACCTCCCGCACGTATTCGACCGCTTCTACCGCGCCCAGGCGGCCCGCGCCCTCCCCGGCTCCGGCCTCGGCCTGGCCATGGCCCGCCAGATCGCCCGCGCCCACGGCGCCGACCTCACAGCGGAACGCGCGCCGGGCGGCGGCGCACTGTTCCGGCTACGGGTACCGGCGCCTTAGCGGTCCGAGCGAGGACCGGACACCCCGTCGGCCTCCGCCTGCGCCGCGTTCTCCTCGACCTTGGCCCGCACCGCCTGCCGGTCCTGCGGCGCCATCGACCGCCAGCTCTCCCGCATCCCCGAGATCCCCTCGGTCAGCGCACGATGCCCGGACGGATCGTCCAGGACATCCTTGAGCTCCAGACGGCCGCTGAGCATCTTGCGGGCGAGGTCCTGCATGGCGGGCGGGGCGGAAGGGTTACCGCGCACCGCCCGAAGGGCCTTGGTGAGGTGCTCGTTCTGCTCCTCGGAGAGGTCCTTCTCCTCGACGGGGTAGTCCCGCTCACCGGGGTCGGTGATGTGGTTGTTGCCGCTCATGGGGTGCAGCTCCTCTCAGCCGAAGGCATTGCGCGCGCGGTCGGACTCGGCTTGACCACTCGCGGTGGTGGGGGCGGGGGGAGGCGTCGGGGTGGCGGCCCGGGTGGTCGTACCGCTCGGTGACGCGGACGATCCCGACGAGGCCGAGCCGTCGCCACCGCCGCCCGCGGAGGACGTCCCGCCGGATCCGGACTCCGACGCGGAGGAAGACGAGCCGGACTCGCCGTCGGACGCGCCACTCCCTCCCGTGCCGTCACCTTCGGAGGCCGGCGTCTTGTCCTTGGTGGCGATGTCGGCGACCTCCTTGACCCCGGCGAACTGCTCCTGCTGCCCTTCCCAGATCTTCTTGCCGCCCTCGGCGAAATCGCCCTGAGCGACCGCCCCGACCCCTTGGGCCGTGTGGTAGGCGCCGGTGGCAACTTTGCCGACATCCTTGACCTTGTCGCCGGCGCCGGCGACGCCCCAACCGTCGTCCTCGAACTCCACGAGCGGCTTGGCACCCGCCTTCACGGCGTCACTGAAGGAGAAGTCCTTCTGCGCCCCGAAGTGGCTCTTGATGCCCTGCGTGGCGATGTTCTGCCCGATCCCCTTCGCCGCGTCCGTACCGAGGCCCTTGAGCACCTCAAGCGCCATCTCCTTGGCGCTGCGCACCACCTTCTTCTCGACGGCCTCGGTGACGGCTTGGACGACCTTCTGCTTCGCCTCGTTGATGAGCCTGCGGACGATGACCCTGGTCGTCACCGTGGCCGCGGCCGCGCCGGCCTCCGAGGCGCCCAGGGTGACCGGTGCGGCCGCCTGCGCCATCGCGAACTCGATGGCCAGTGCGATGAGTTGGGCAATCACCGCGATCTTCATCACCATGACGATCGTGGCGACCACCTGGAGCACGATGGCGAGCACCTCTGCCGCGTCAGCCGCGTCATCGAGATAGCCATCACCCGCGAACTTCCTCCAGGTGTCGTCGAAGGCCTCGACGGCTTTACCGGAGTTGGCGCCGTGCACCGCGTTCGCGGCCGTCGTGCCATCCGACTGGTGCTGGCGAACCGCGACGGCGAAGCTGCTCCAGGCCTCTGCCGCCTCCCGCATCTTGTCCTCGTCGACGTTGGGCCACTGAAAGCCCAGCAGATCGAGGACCCAGTCGACCTCTCCAGGAAGCTTGATGGCGACCACGTGTGTCATTCCCCCGTAAAGCGCGGTGGTGATGGTGAGTTGGATGTGTGCGGGACGGGCCCGCCGAACCGAGAGGGCGTCAGGTCACGATGTCGGGGCGGCCGGCCGCGTACTTCGCGAGGTGATCGTGCTGCTCCTGCTCGGTGGAGTCGTAGTGCGCCCCCATGGCCTTGAGCTTGCTGCCGATCTTGGAGAGCTCCTCGCCGAGATGCGGCATCGACTCGCAGATCCCCTCGGCCACCGGTCCGTAGAGGTCGTTGAAGATACTGAGGAAGTCGTCCTTGCCCCACGCGTCACCGGGATCGCCCCCGACAGCGGCCTTCAGCGTCTTGGCGTCCTTGCTGAATCCTGAGCCGATCTCCTCGAAGGCGCCACCCTGCGTCTTGAGTACAGCCGGATCCACGTCATAGCCGGAGCCTGCCACGGGTCCCCCTCGGTTTTGCGATTAAGGATCGTACAAATCTTATGCCGTACGGTGTCCGACGCTATCAAAGAGCAGGAGCGAGGAACGTGAAGATCCATTTCACATTCAGCACACTCCGCCTCCGCAGCGAACCGTCATCACCACGCAGCCTTGATGACATGAACCAGAACGCCGGGAAGGAATTGTTCACCATGCCCCAATTGCCATCGATACCCGAAGTGAAACGAATGTGGGGTCGTTTTCTTCACGCGGGCGCCATGGTGATGGCCCTGGCGGCCAGCGCGGTTTTCGTATGGATGGGACTGACCCAGGCGGGCCTTGCGGGCACACACGGAACCTTTACCGTCGAGGAGTGCCACAGCGTCACGCATCGCCACTCCGGAAAGCACGGGTCAGGAGGTTCCACCACCGACTACACGTGCACGGGGGCTTTCCGCTCCGACGACGGCAAGGCCGCGGAGAGCGAATCCCATATGAGCAATTTGGGCAAGTCGTACCCGAAGGGCTACCACTTCTCCACCCAGCTCAGCGGCAATGAGGTCATGCCTCGGAACACTCAGGCCGGCGCGGTGAAGTTCATCATCGCCTCCGGCATTCTTCTCCTCGACGCCTTTGTGCTCTTCTGGTTCATCACGCGCCTCGACAAGAACGGCCTGACCATGAAGGAGACCTGGCGGTCGACCAAGGGGACGGTGGGCCGTGTTGCCGTGGTCTGCGTCGCAACGGTGGCGGTCGCCGGTTTGCTCGGCAGCTCGGTGTGGGCCCTCGTGGCCGCCGGCTGAAACGGACGGCGGCGCACCACGGGCCGAGCCCGTGGTGCGCCGCGGCGGAAGTTCGATCAGCGATCGACATCTGCGCCTGCCGGATTCCCGGCCGACGACCACGAAAGCGAAACCGCCATGCCCAACTCTTCGCAGATGTCCGGCAAGACACCTTTGAAGACGCTATACGTCCACATTTTCTTCCTGGCTGTCGCCGTGGCGCTATTTACCGTCTTCTTCGTCAAAGGGCTGACTGCGGCGGGCCTCACGGGCACACACGGAGCATTCACGGTCAAGGAGTGCTCCCGTGAAAGCACCGGTAACACAGCACCATGACGACTGTGTCGGCACCTTCCGCTCGGACGACGGGAAGGTTGTGGACAACGAGGCGTCCATGGGCAGCCTCGACACCGGGTACGACCCGGGCGTCAAATTCGCGCCCCAGGGGCACAGCGACAGCACCGTCCTCAGCGTCCTGTCCGCCGCGACCTACACCATCGCCGGTCGCGATGCTGCCATGAGCAACTTCTCCACCGGCTTCATCTTTCTCCTCTTCATCATCCCGGTGCAGCTCTTCTTCTGGCTCAAGCGCTTCAGCGAACCCACTCGCACCCTCCCCCAGCATTGGGCGGCCTGGCGTGCGACAGCCGGCACCCGAACCCGCAAGATCGTGCTCAGCGCCGCCGCGGCAGCCCCCTTCGGCGCGATCGTCGTCGGCCCGGTCCTCGGATCCGCCCTCACTTCCGGCAGTTGAGCCGGCTGCGGAACTGCCTGAGGGGGCGAAGCCGTCGCGCTGACGGCCCCGCCCCCTCAAGCAGCGCTCAGAACCCGGCCGGCTCCGTATAGACGCCCCACTCGTCCCGCAGCACCCCGCAGATCTCACCGAGCGTGGCCTCCGCCCGGACCGCCTCCAGCATCGGCTCGATCATGTTGCCGCCGTCCCGCGCGGACTCCAGCATCGCCTTCAGCGAGGCCTGCACGCGGGCGTCGTCACGGGCCGCCTTGCGGTCACCGAGCACCTGCACCTGGTCCCGCTCCACCTCATGGCTGACCCGAAGGATCTCCAGATCGCCGGTGACCGAACCGTGGTGACAGTTGACGCCGACGACCCGCTTGTCGCCCTTCTCCAGCGACTGCTGGTACTGGAAGGCGGATTCGGCGATCTCACCGGTGAACCAGCCGTCCTCGATGCCGCGCAGAATCCCGGACGTCATCGGGCCGATCGGGTGCTGCCCGTTCGGCACCGCCCGCACACCCCGCTCCTTGATCTGCTCGAAGATCTTCTCGGCGTCCGCCTCGATCCGGTCGGTCAGCGACTCGATGAACCACGAACCACCCAACGGGTCCGCGACATTGGCGACCCCGGTCTCCTCCATCAGCACCTGCTGCGTACGCAGCGCGATCTCGGCGGCCTGCTCGCTGGGCAGCGCCAGCGTCTCGTCCAGGGCGTTGGTGTGCAGCGAGTTCGTCCCGCCGAGCACCGCCGCCAGCGCCTCCACGGCCGTCCGCACCACGTTGTTGTACGGCTGCTGAGCGGTCAGCGAGACGCCCGCGGTCTGCGTGTGGAACCGCAGCCACTGCGCCTTCTCGCTGCTCGCGCCGTACACGTCGCGCATCCAGCGGGCCCAGATCCTGCGCGCCGCACGGAACTTGGCGATCTCCTCGAAGAAGTCGAGATGCGCGTCGAAGAAGAACGACAGCCCCGGCGCGAAGGTGTCCACGTCGAGCCCGCGGGACAGCCCGAGCTCCACGTACCCGAAGCCGTCGGCGAGCGTGTACGCCAGCTCCTGCGCGGCCGTCGCCCCCGCCTCACGGATGTGATAGCCGGAGACCGAGAGCGGCTTGTACGCGGGGATGCCCTTCGCGCAGTGCTCCATCAGGTCGCCGATCAGCCGCAGATGCGGCTCCGGCTGGAAGAGCCACTCCTTCTGCGCGATGTACTCCTTGAAGATGTCCGTCTGCAACGTGCCGTTGAGGACGCCCGGGTCGATGCCCTGCCGTTCCGCCGCCACCAGGTACATGCAGAACACGGGCACGGCAGGCCCGCTGATCGTCATCGACGTCGTGACGTCCCCCAGCGGGATGTCCTTGAACAGCACCTCCATGTCGGCCGCGGAGTCGATGGCCACACCGCAGTGACCGACCTCGCCGAGCGAACGCGGATCGTCGGAGTCCCGCCCCATCAGGGTCGGCATGTCGAACGCGACGGAGAGACCGCCGCCGCCCGCCTTCAGGATCATCTTGTAGCGCTCGTTGGTCTGCTCGGCATTGCCGAAGCCGGCGAACTGGCGGATGGTCCAGGTCCGGCCGCGGTAGCCGGTCGGATAGAGCCCACGCGTGAAGGGGTACTCCCCCGGCCAGCCGATCCGCTCGAACCCCTCGACCGAGTCACCCGGCCTGGGCCCGTACGCGGGCTCGACGGGATCGCCCGACAACGTGGTGAAGTCCGCGTCACGCTTCCGTGCGGAGTCGTACCGGGCCTGCCAGCGGCGGCGGCCCTCATCAATCGCGTCAGCGTCCATCCCTCAAATTTACTAGGACGTCCTAGTAATTGTCGATGGCTGCAGGTCGGCAGTGCCCCTGACAGGCAAGGATGGCACGTGGCTTGCAGCATCGGCCAAGGTGTGCGGGCGGGGTCGACGTACGTCTGTCGCATCTCTGCACGCTCACCGGTACGGCGGGAGAGTCGGCAACGGCGGACGGCCGGAGGGGGGCCGCCCCGGGGTGTCCCCGCAGCGACAGGTGCCAGACGGGGCCCCGTCTAAACCACGTACCCGAGGGCACATGCGTCGAGGAGACACCCCGGGGCGGCCCCCCTCCGGCCCCACCACCCACACACCGAACCCACCCGACCCACGGACAGGGCGCACGACGAAAGACGGCGGAGGCCACTCCGCCATCCCGCCACCCGCACCCGCACCCGCACCCGCACCCGCACCCGCACCCGCACACAAAAACGCGCCCCACCGAACCGGCAGGGCGCGATAAGCAGGGGGTGTGCGGTCAGGCCTTGACCGGCTCCGGCGCCGCGTCCGCGACCAGGGGCCCGATCTCGGCGGCAACCTTGCGCTCGACGAAGAACGCCGCCGTGGGAATCGTGCCCGCGATCAGCACCCAGAGCAGCTTCCCGAACTTCCACTTCGCCTTGGAGCCCAGGTCGAACGCGAACACCAGGTAGATGATGTAGAGCACGCCGTGGATCTGGGATACGACGAGGGTCAGGTCCTTGCCCATCTCGAAGCCGTACTTGAACACCATGCAGGCGCACAGCACGAGCAGCATCACGGCGGTGATGTAGGCCATCACCCGGTAACGGGTCAGGACGCTTCGCTTCATGCCCCGAGCGTAACCGCCCGTTCCGGGGCGATCTTCGCCGCCCCCGGCCCGGCCGGAACGGACCTCGCAAGCCCTGCGAGCTCAGCCCTCCGAGCTCAGTCCTCCGAGAAGTCCGCCGCCGCGACCCGCAACGGCCGCAGCATCGCGAAGATCTCCCCGCACTCCTCGTCGTCGTACGCGCCGAGCCCGAAGTCCATCGACATCAGCTCGCGGGTGGCCGCGTCGCACACCTCGCGCCCCTTGTCGGTGATGGAGGCGAGCGTGCCGCGCCCGTCGTTGGGGTTGGGGCGCTTGGCCACCAGGCCGGACCGCACCAGGCGGTCGACGGTGTTGGTCACGGACGTGGGATGCACCATGAGCCGCTCGCCGATCTTCGACATCGGCAGCTCGCCGGCCTTGGAGAAGGTCAGCAGCACCAGCGCCTCGTAGCGGGCGAAGGTCAGGCCGTACGGCTTGACCACCGCGTCCACCTCGGCCAGCAGGATCTGGTGGGCACGCATGATCGAGGTGATGGCGGCCATCGAGGGCACGGCGCCCCATCGCTGCTGCCACAATTCGTCGGCGCGCGCGATGGGATCGAAAGCAAGGCTGAGCGGCTTCGGCACGGCCCCGACCCTACCCGCCGGTCATATTGTGGTCAGCCGCGTCTCAGCTTTCGGGCTCACGATCCGGGCGCGGCCCGCACCCAGGCTCCGGGCTCGGCCCATGGGGAGCGACGGCTCCCGGGGCGTCGCCGCCCGTTCGCCGTACCTCGACGATCACCGCCAGGACGCCGAGCACGCCGATCGCTCCGCCGGCCGGCATGACCACTCGAAGGGGTACGAATTCGGCGGCGGCTCCGGCCAGCCCCATCCCCAAGCCCATGATCGTCATCCGCCCCGCCTGCATCACCGTCATCGCCTGCCCCAGCAGCGCGTCGGGCACCGCGGCGACGAACCACCGGTCCACACCGAAGTTGTACGAGATCCCGGTGCCGGTGAGGACCAGCAGCAGCACGGCCCAGCCCAGCGAGGGCCGGGCGGCGAAACCGAGGGACGGGAGTACGGCGCACAGGCCCATGGGGAAGGTGAGGCGCTCGCGGGCGACCGGACCGAGGAACGAGCCGACCAGGGTCTCGGCGACGACCGCACCGATGGGCATGCTGCACATGAGCAGCCCCAGCCCGGCCGGGCCGACGCCGAGCGTCCCCGCGTACGCGACCAGCAGCGCCTCGGGGACGACGACGCACGTGGGCGGCAGCCAGCACAGGAGCAGGAGCGCCCGGATCCTGCGGTCGGCGAGCAGCTGCCGGGCGCCGGTCAGGGAGGCCCGCAGCAGGGCGCCACGGGTCGCGCGGCGGGCCGGGCGGACGCGGGTACCCAGCCGGAGCAGCAGGGCCGAGCCGAGAAAGGTCGCGGCGGTGACGGCCAGCACCGCATGCGGGGTGACGGCGGCCAGCAGCAGACCGGCGGCGGCGAAGCCGGCGAGCTGCGCGCTCTGGTTGACGATGCGGATCACCGAGCGGCCCAGGACGAACAGGTCGCCCTCGCCGAGCACCTCGCCGAGTGTCGCGGCACGGGTGCCGGCGAAGACCGGGGCGATGGCGGCGATCACGCAGCGCAGCCCGAGCAGTGCCGCGACCGGGACGCCCGGCAGCATCATGCCCGCTGCGGCGAGCGCGCACAGCAGGTCGCAGACGACGAGCACGCGGCGGGCCGGGTAGCGGTCGGCGACGGCCGACAACAGGGTGCCGCCGACGAGGTACGGGAGCAGGCCGAGGGCGAAGGTGAGCGCGCTCAGGAGCGGTGAGGCGGTGAGGCGGAAGACCAGGACGGAGAGGGCCAGTTCGCAGACGACCACGCCGAGTGACGCCAGGAGGTGGGCGGCGAAGACGGCCCGGAATTCGGGGACGGCGAAGACGGCGCGGTAGCCGGCGGGGGCGTCCGGCCCGGTGCGCGCTGCGGCGTGCGGGGGTGGCACCGGTGTGCGGCCCGGCTGCGCGGGCCCTGCGGGCGAGCTCATGGCGGCAGCCTCCCGGGGCGGCCGGCCGCGCCGTAGTCTTTCGCCTCCGGCCGAATCCTGGGCGTACGGGCTTCGGTTCGGGTCCGGGGTGGCTCGGGTCCGGCTCGGGTCCGGGTCGGTTCGGGTCCGGCTCGGCTCGGGTCCGGGTCGGCCGGGGTTCGCGTTCGGCCGAGGTTCGCGTTCGTCTGGGGTTCGGACTCGGTTCGGGTTCGGGGAGGAAGGGGGCCGCCCGGTGCCGCTGGACTTACGTTTCGGGGCCGACGACCTGCTGCGGATCCGGTTCGCGATCTCGCCGCTGTGCGAGACCCACGAGGCGCTGCGTACGCTGCGGCGCGCGCACCGGCACGCGTATCACCTGCCGTGGTTGCGGCGGATGCGCGAGACGGTGGCGGGGCTCGACCTCTCGCAGCTGTGGCTGTTCATGCCGTATCCGTCACCGGGCTATACGCCGGATTTCCTGGGCCGCCCGCCGGGCTCCCCGCTGGCGGGTTTCGACGAGGAGCTGGCGCGGCTGCGGGCGACCGATCCGGGGGTGGCGCGGGCGGAGATGGCCAAGTCGCTGGCGTGTACGCCGGGGGCCGCCGGGTCCCCGGCGGGCCGGGCGGCGCTGGCGGATCCGGCGCGCGCCGTGCAGGAGCTGGCCGATGTCACCGAGCGGGCCTGGCATGCGCTGCTGGCGCCGTACTGGCCGCGGCTGCGGGCGCTGCTGGAGGCCGAGATCGCCTACCGGTCACGCCAGTTGGCGGGCGGCGGGCTGCAGCGGCTGTTCGCCGGTCTGGATCCCCGGCTGTCGTGGTCGGGGGGCACCCTGACGGTCCGTACGTCGGCCGAGTTCGCGCAGCTGCAGGATCTGGACGGGCGCGGGGTGCTGCTGCTGCCGAGCGTGTTCGTGTGGCCCGATGTGGTCAGCGGCTTCGATCCGCCGTGGCAGCCGACCGTGATCTATCCGGCGCGCGGCATCGGCGGTCTGTGGGCGGAGCCGGAGGCGGACGCGGCGCTGGTGCGGCTGCTGGGCGCGAACCGGGCCGCGGTGCTGGCCGCGCTGGACGAGCCGGCCTCGACGTCCGCGCTGGCACACCGGCTGGGGCTCGCCCCCTCGTCCGTGTCGGCGCATCTGTCCGTGCTGCGCGACGCCGGTCTGCTGGCGTCGCGCCGGCACGGACATCAGGTGCTGTACGCGCGCACGCCGCTGGGCGGCGCGCTGGCGGCCGGGCACTGAGCCGGCCGCGCTCCGGGCGGGCCCGTCAGGGTCCTGCGTGCGGGGCCGTCAGGCGGCCGGGCCGCCGTCGGCGAGGTGCCGTTCGACGGTCTCGACCTTGGAGGTCAGCCCGTCGGTGACGCCGGGCCGGATGTCGGCCTTGAGGACGAGCGACACACGCCCGGCGCGCGCCTCGACGGCGGCGACGGCGCGCTTGACGACGTCCATGACCTCGTCCCACTCACCCTCGATGGACGTGAACATCGCGTCCGTGCGGTGCGGAAGCCCCGATTCGCGGACGACCCGGACGGCGTCGGCGACATAGGAGCCGACGTCCTCACCGACACCGAGCGGGCTCACCGAGAAGGCGACGATCATGCGTTCACGACGCCTTCCTGGCGGGCGCGGGCGGCGATCAGGCCGGCTTCGGTCTCGCGCTTGAGCTTGCGCTCGGCGAAGAAGCCGCCGGTGGGCAGCACGGAGAGGAGGAAGTAGAGCGCGGCGGTCTTCAGCGGCCACTTGGTGCGGTTCCAGGCGTCCAGCCAGAAGACGACGTAGAGGATGAACAGCACGCCGTGCACCATGCCCATGACCATCACGCCATCGAAGCTGGTGGTGCGCTTGAGGACGGAGCAGCACAGCAGCAGCAGGAAGGACACCGCTTCGGGGGCGGAGACCAGGCGGAGCCGGCGCAGGGCGGATGCGGTGGTGATGTCCACGGGAACCTCGTTCGGGTGGCAGGGGAGGCAGCACTGCTTGTGCAAGAGTTCACAAGCTTCGCCCCATTGTTACAGCCGCGCTTCGCGATCACCGCGTCGGGGGCGGGTCCGAGGGCACGGCCGGGGGCGCGCCGGGACACGGTCCGGGGTGCGTCGGGGTCCGGTCAGGGGTGGATCGGGGGCGAAGGGCCTGCCCCGCACGCCGTTCGCCGACTACCGTCTGAGGCGTGGCTCAGTTTCGGCTCCAGGGGAGCAAGGTGCTCGCCGTCGATATGACGGGCGATGCCGTCAAGGCGAAAAACGGTGCGATGGTCGCGTACGACGGCCAGATGGCGTTCAAGAAGATGAGCGGAGGCGGTGAGGGTCTGCGCGGCATGGTCACCCGGCGTCTCACGGGTGAGCAGATGGCCGTGATGGAGGTGAAGGGGCACGGCACCTGCTATTTCGCCGATCGTGCCAGCGAGATCAATCTGGTGCAGCTGCACGGCGAGAAGCTGTTCGTCGAGGCCAGCAATCTGCTGTGCACGGACGCCGCGCTGCGGACCGGCACGACCTTCACCGGCCTGCGGGGCGCCTCGCAGGGCAACGGCCTGTTCACGACGACCGTCGAGGGCAGCGGCCAGGCGGCGCTCACCTCCGACGGGCCGGCGATGGTGCTGCGCGTCACCAAGCAGTATCCGCTCCAGGTCGACCCGGGCGCGTACGTCGCGCACACCGGCGACCTCAAGCAGCACTTCCAATCCGGGGTGAACTTCCGCACGTTCATCGGTGAGGGCTCCGGCGAGGCCTTCCAGATCCGCTTCGAGGGCGAGGGCCTGGTGTACGTGCAGCCCAGCGAGCGCAACACCGTGGGCGGTGAGGTCTGATGCCGTTCACGGTCCTCAACTCCCGCATGGTCGAGGCCCGGATCGCGCCGGGCCAGCGGATGTACAGCCAGCGCGGTGCGATGCTCGCCTACCGCGGCGAGGTCACCTTCACCCCGAACATCCAGGGCGGCCAGGGCGGCGTCGGCTCGATGATCGGCCGCCGGATCGCCGGCGAGGCGACGCCGCTGATGACGGTCGAGGGCGGCCAGGGCAGGGTCCCCGCCACCGTGATGTTCGGCCACGGCGGCCATCACGTCCACGTCGTCGACCTGACCGGCGAGACGCTGTACGTCGAGGCAGACCGCCTGCTGGCGTTCGACGGCTCGCTCCAGCAGGGCACGATGTTCATGGGCTCGCAGGGCGGCGTGATGGGCATGGTGCGCGGCCAGGTCACCGGCCAGGGCCTGTTCACCACGACGCTCAAGGGGCAGGGCTCGGCCGCGGTGATGGCGCACGGCGGCGTCATCGAGCTGCCGATCACGCCACAGCGCTCGGTCCATGTCGACCCACAGGCGTATGTCGCGCACCGCGGCGACGTCCGCAACAAACTGTCCACGGCGCTCGGCTGGCGCGACATGGTCGGCCGCGGCTCGGGCGAGGCCTTCCAGCTGGAGCTGTCGGGCCAGGGCACCGTCTACGTACAGGCGTCGGAGGAAAAGCTGTGACCGGTCCCGTCATCCACGACGTCCAGACGCTCCCCGCCGACGACAACGTCAATCCCTACGCCTTCAGCGTGGATCTGAACGGCCAGTGGTTCCTGCAGAAGGGGAAGATGATCGCCTATTACGGGCGGATCGACTTCCAGGGCATCGGGCACGGCCGGCTGGACCGGCTGATCGCCGGCAGTTTCCATTCGCCACTGCACGCCGCGGACTGGGTCGTGGCCGAGGGTCAGGGCAAGATGCTGCTCGCCGACCGGGCCTTCGATGTGAACTCCTTCGACCTGGACGAGGGCAACCTCACCATTCGCTCGGGCAATCTGCTCGCTTTCCAGCCATCTCTGTCGCTGAAGCAGTCGATCATCCCGGGCTTCCTGACCCTGATCGGTACGGGCAAGTTCGTGGCGGCTTCCAACGGCCCGGTGGTGTTCGTCGAGCCGCCCATCCGGGTGGACCCGCAGGCCCTCGTCGGCTGGGCCGACTGCCCCTCCCCCTGCCACCATTACGACCACCAGTACCTGCAGGGATTCCTGGGCGGCCTGCGGGCGCACACCGGTATCGGCGGTGCTTCCGGCGAGGAGCACCAATTCGAGTTCATCGGGGCGGGCACGGTCCTGCTGCAGTCGTCGGAGCAGCTGATGCCGGAGCTGGCGACCGGCGGGGTGCCGAACGAGGCGGGCGTTCCGGGTGGCGGCGGGGGTGGCCACGGCGCGCAAAGTGGCTCACAAACGCCTCAGCTGCCCGGCAGCCTCGGGGGCCTCCAGCGGCGCTTCGGGCTGTGAGCGGTAGTCTGCGGACGGTGACCTCGAACGTCTGACCAACCTCCGGCCACCGGCCGGCCGGGGTTCCCCGCATCACAGCCATGATTAATTCATTATTCAACTTTCACGGGTAGAATTCTTCCATGACGACCGACAGTGACACCCCCTGGCTGACCAACCAGGAACAGCGTGCCTGGCGCACCCACCTGGACGTCAGCAGACTGCTGATGCACCAACTGGAGCGCGATCTCCAGCCGTTCGGGCTGACCAACAACGACTACGAGATCCTCGTCAACCTCTCCGAGGCCGACGACCGCCGCCTGCGGATGAGCGACCTGGCGGCCGGCACCCTGCAGTCCAAGAGCCGTCTCTCGCACCAGATCACCCGCATGGAGAATGCCGGGCTGGTCCGCCGCGAAAGCTGCGAGTCGGACCGCCGCGGCCTCTTCGCCGTCCTGACGGACGAAGGCTGGGACACCATGCGCCGGGTCGCCCCGCACCACGTCGCGTCGGTGCGCAAGCACTTCATCGACCTCTTCTCCCCGGACACCCTCGAAGCGCTCCGCGCCTCCCTCGCCCCCGTGGCCGAGCACCTCAGGGAAGAGCGCGGCAGCCTCTGACGCAGCCGCCGCGGCCCACCACCGGGCCGCGGCGCCGCCCCGGGCCGCCCGCCGCCCCCGGCCGCCCGCTAGCCGTCGGCCGAGGCCCCCGAGCCGTGCTCCGGAACGGGCAGCCGCAGCTCGAAGACCGACCCCTCCCGGACGGCCAGCGAACCACCGTGCCGCACCGCCACGTCCCGGGCGATGGCGAGCCCGAGCCCGGCCCCGCCGTCGTCCCGCGCCCGCGCGTCGTCGAGCCGTACGAACCGCTCGAAGATCCGCTCCCGCTCCGCCGCCGGCACCCCGGGCCCGTCGTCGTCGACCCGCAGCACCACCCACGCGCCGTCGCGCACCACCGCGACCCGCACCGACGCGTCGGCATGGCGCTGCGCGTTGTCCAGCAGATTGCCCAGCACCCGCCCCAACTGGCTCCTGGACCCCGCCACTTCCACGCTCGCCAGCTCGCCCACCCGTACCGGAATCCGGTCGGCGACCCGCTGCGAACTCTCCTCGCGCACCAGCGCCGCCAGATCGACCCGCGCGTCCGACGGCCGCTCCCCCGCGTCCAGCCGGGCCAGCAGCAAAAGGTCGGCGGCCAGCCGCTGCAGGCGCACGGTGTCCTCCACCGCCCCCTGCACATCCAGCAACTCCGGATGCGCCACGCCCACTTCGAGCTGGGTACGCAGACTCGCGATCGGGCTGCGCAGCTCGTGCGAGGCATCCGCGACGAACCGCCGCTGCCGCTCCACGGACGTCTCCAGCGCCGCCAGCGTCTCATTCGTCGTACGCGCCAGGCGGCCGATCTCGTCCTGCGCGGCGGGCACCGGCACCCGCCGGCTCAGATCCGTACTCGCGGTGATCGCGGCCATCTCCCCGCGGATCCCCTCCACCGGCCGCAGCGCCCGCCGGGTCATCAGCCACGTCACGCCCGCCACCACCACGAGCAGCAGCGGCAGCCCGATCAGCATGGCGCTGCGCACCGTGCCGACGGCGTCCTGCTCCGACGCCAGCGCCCCGCCGGCCCGCACCGTGGCCTTCTTGCCCGCGGTGTCCTTGGCCTCCACCGAGGCGAAGCGGTAGTCGGCCACCGTGCCGTCGACCGTGGCCGTCCCGTCCCGGTACGTCGCGTCGTCGTCGACCTCACCGGGCTTGGGCCCGCTGACGTCGTCATCCCTGTCATCACTGTCCTCGTCCGACGACCCCGACTGACCGCTCCCCGAGCCCTGCTTCCCCGCGCTCACCGCCTTCCCGTCGATGGCGCGCACCTCGTCACCGACCGCCAGCACCCGCCCGTCGTCATTGACGACCACCACCGGATGCTCGTCGCCGTCGGGCAGATCCAGTTTTCCGTACGCCGTGCCCGTCGCGATCTGCGAGGCGACCTCCCGCGCCGCGACCTCCGCCTGTAGCCCCGCCTGGTCGTGGAGATTGCTCCGCAGCACCAGGAGCACCGCGATCCCGGCCGCGATCAGTGCCACCGCCACCACGGCGGTCGCGCCCGCCGCCGCCTTGGCCCGTACGGACCCCAGCGCCCTACGCACCGGCCACCAGCCGGTATCCGGCGCCGCGCACGGTCACGATGTGACCCGCGCCGAGCTTGCGCCGCAGCGCGCTCACATACACCTCGATGATGTTGAGATCGCCCTCGTAGGCGAAGTCCCAGACGTGCTCCAGAATCTCGGCCTTGGACACCACGTCCCCGGCCCGCAGCGCCAACTGCTCCAGCACGGCGAACTCCTTCGCGGTCAAGGTCACTTCCTCGCCGTCCCGCTCCACCTTCCGCGACCCCTGGTCGACCGTGAGCGGCCCCACCCGCAGCACGGGCTGAGCCGTCCGGCCGCGCCGGCGCAGCAGCGCCTTCACCCGGGCCACCAGCACCACGTACGAGAACGGCTTGGTCAGATAGTCGTCGGCGCCGGTGTCCAGCCCCTCGGCCTCGTCGTACTCGCCGTCCTTGGCCGTCAGCATCAGGATCGGCACCTCGTCGCCCGCGGCTCGCAGGGCCCCGCAGACGCGGTAGCCGTTCATGCCCGGCAGCATGATGTCCAGCACGATCAGGTCGTACGCGCCCTCGCTCGCGCGGTGCAGCCCCTCGCGGCCGTCGTGCACGACATCGACGGCGAACCCCTCGGCCGTCAAGCCCTTGGCCAGCGACAACGCGAGCCGCTTCTCATCCTCCACGATCAACAGGCGCATGCGGTCCACCTTGCCATTCCCTACCTGAAGACCTCTTCAGGTGGCTTCAGGTCCCCTTCAGCTTCGTTCGGCCACTGTGTGGTCACAGCCGATCGAAAAGGGGTCCACTCATGAAGCGCCACATCGTCATCGCCACCGCCGCGGCCGCCGCCCTCATCGCGGGCGGCACGGCCACCGCGGTCGCCGTCAACGGCAACAGCGGTCCCGGCAGCACCCAGTCCGGCGCGCAGACCTCCGCGCAGCTCGCGGCGCAGAACGCGGGGACGGACCACGCGGGTACGTCCACGTCGCAGGACGGCCGTTCCAGCATCCGGATGCAGGACGACGACGACAACGGCCAGGAGGACATCCGCGAGGCCGACGCCGCCAAGGTGAGCGCCCCGGACGCCGCGGCCGCCGCGCTGAAGGCCGTCCCCGGCACCGTGACCGGTCTCGATCTGGACGCGGACCGTCCGGGCCTGGTCTGGGAAGCGGATGTGCTCGGCAAGGACGGCAGGTGGCACGAGGTCACCCTCGACGCCGGCAACGCCCGGGTCCTGAACCAGCACATCGACCACGAGGACGACGACGATCACGGCCAGGGGTATGTCCGCAACGAGCTGAAGGGCGCCAGGACCGACGCCGCCGCGGCGGCTCGCACGGCCTCTGCCGCGTACGGCACGGTCACCTCGGTCGACCTCGACGACGACCACCGGGCCGAGGCCGTCTGGGAGGTCGAGACCCTCACCAAGGACGGCAAGGAGCACAAGGTCCTCGTGGACCCGCAGTCCGGCGAGCTGACGGCTGCGCCGGCGCAGGACCAGGATGACGACGACAACGACGGCGCGGACGACTGACGCCGTCGGGTACGAGGCGGGTGCGGCGGGGGCCTTCGGGCCTCCGCCGTCTTTCGTCGTACGCCCTGTCCGTGGGTCGGGTGGGTTCGGTTGGTGGGTGGTGGGGCCGGGGGGGGGGGGGGGGGGGGGGGGGGGGGGGGGGTTGGGGTGGGGGGGGGGGGGGCGGGGGGGGGGCCCGCCCCGGGGTGTCTCCTCGACGCATGTGCCCTCGGGTACGTGGTTTAGACGGGGCCGCGTCTGGCACCTGTCGCTGCGGGGACACCCCGGGGCGGCCCCCCTCCGGCCGTCCGCCGTCGCCGACTCTCCCGCCGTACCCATGACCGTCCAGAAACAGCGCCACGACAGACGTACGTCGGGCCTGTCGTTCACCCGTGCGGGGGGCTGTTGTGTCGTGTGCCTTCGTGGAGCGGCGGGGCAGCCGGGAGTGTACGTAGGGCCGGAGGGGCCGTACCGGGGAGTCCCCGCAGCGACAGGTGCCGGACGGGGGGCGACTTCTGCACGTACCCGGGGGCACATGCGTCGAGGAGACGCCCCGGTGCGGACCCTCCGGCCCCCACCCACACGGCCCAACCGCCCCCGGCCACGCCGCACCCGCAGCCGACGCCGCTGGATCTGAGGCTCAGCCTCCCGACGTGAGGCCCTCCACGAGTTCGTCCGCGGCGCGGTACGGGTCCGTCTCGCCGGTCACGATCCGTTCGGCCAGAGCATCCAGGCGCTTGTCGCCGCTCAGGTCCCCGATGCGCTCGCGCAGGGCCGTGACCGCGATGGTCTCGACCTCGCGGGCCGCCCGCGCCCGCCGCCGCTGCGCCAGCACGCCCCGCTCCTCCATCCAGGCCCGGTGCTTCTCCAGCGCCTCGACGACCTCGTCCACGCCCTCGGCCCGCGCCGCGACCGTCTTGACGATGGGCGGCCGCCAGTCCCCCGGCGACCGCGATTCGCCCAGGCCCAGCATGTGGTTGAGCTCGCGGGCGGTGGCGTCCGCGCCGTCCCGGTCGGCCTTGTTGACGACGTAGACATCGCCGATCTCCAGGATTCCGGCCTTGGCCGCCTGGATGCCGTCACCCATGCCGGGAGCCAGCAGCACCACGCTGGTGTCGGCCTGTGAGGCGATCTCCACCTCGGACTGGCCGACACCGACCGTTTCGACGAGGACCACGTCGCAGCCCGCGGCGTCCAGTACCCGGATCGCCTGCGGCGCGGACCAGGCGAGGCCGCCCAGGTGGCCGCGGGTGGCCATCGAGCGGATGTAGACGCCGGGGTCCGAGGCGTGGTCGCTCATGCGGACGCGGTCGCCGAGCAACGCACCGCCGGAGAACGGGGAGGACGGGTCGACGGCAAGGACGCCGACCCGCTTGCCCGTCTTGCGGTAGGCCGTCACCAGGGCCGAGGTGGTGGTGGACTTCCCGACGCCGGGGGAACCGGTCAGCCCGACCACGTAGGCATTGCCGGTGAGCGGCGCCAGGGCCGCCATCACTTCGCGCAGCTCCGGTGACGCCCCCTCCACAAGGGAGATCAGCCGGGCCACGGCCCGGGGCCTGCCCTGCCGCGCCTGTTCGACCAGCTGCGGGACGTCCACCATCGCTGTACGGCTCCTTCGGCTCGCCTCGTACGCGGTTACTTACCCGGAACCCGGATGATCAGCGCATCGCCCTGACCGCCGCCACCGCACAGGGCCGCGGCGCCGACGCCGCCGCCCCGCCGGCGCAGTTCCAGCGCGAGGTGCAGCACGATCCGGGCTCCGGACATGCCGATCGGGTGTCCCAGGGCGATCGCGCCGCCGTTGACATTCACCTTTTCCGGGGACACCCCGAGGTCCTTCATTGACTGCACGGCGACCGCCGCGAACGCCTCGTTGATCTCGATCAGGTCAAGATCCTCGACGGCCAGGCCGTCCTTGCCGAGTGCGTGGTTGATGGCGTTGGACGGCTGCGACTGGAGGGAGTTGTCGGGGCCGGCGACATTGCCGTGCGCGCCGATCTCCGCGATCCATTCGAGGCCCAGTTCCTCGGCCTTGGCCTTGCTCATCACGACCACCGCGGCCGCGCCGTCGGAGATCTGCGAGGAGGTGCCGGCGGTGATGGTGCCGTCCTTGGCGAAGGCGGGGCGCAGGTTGCCGAGGGACTCGGTGGTGGTCTCGCCGCGGATGCCTTCGTCCTGGCTGAAGATGACCGGGTCACCCTTGCGCTGCGGGATCTCGACCGGGGTGATCTCGGCCTCGAAGAGCCCGTTCTTCTGGGCGGCGGCGGCGCGCTGGTGGGACTGCGCGGCGATCTCGTCCTGCTCGGGGCGGGCGATGCCGAGACGGGTGTTGTGCTTCTCGGTGGACTCGCCCATGGCGACGCCTTCGTAGGCGTCGGTGAGGCCGTCGTGGGCCATCGCGTCGAGCATCTGCACGGCGCCGTACTTGTAGCCCTCGCGGGACTTGGGCAGCAGGTGCGGGGCGTTGGTCATGGATTCCTGGCCGCCCGCGACGACGACGTCGAACTCCCCGGCGCGGATCAGCTGGTCGGCGAGCGCGATGGCGTCGAGGCCCGAAAGACAGACCTTGTTGACGGTCAGGGCGGGGACGTTCATGGGGATGCCGGCCTTGATCGCGGCCTGGCGGGCCGGGATCTGGCCGGCGCCGGCCTGCAGGACCTGGCCCATGATCACGTACTGGACCTGGTCGCCGCCGATGCCCGCCCGATCGAGCGCCGCCTTGATGGCCACACCGCCCAGGTCGGCGCCGGAGAAGGTCCGCAGGGACCCCAGGAGGCGGCCCATGGGCGTTCGCGCTCCGGCCACGATCACTGAGGTGGTGCCGTTCGTGCCGTTCTTTGCAGACATGCGGTGCGGCCTTCCTTTGCAGGGAAGTTAACGAGGGTTCCCGTCAATGTACTGAGCGGTACGTCCCGGGTCACCGGGAAGCGGGTGTGATGGCGCGCACGTTGCGTAACCAGCTGTGTGAGCGGTGCACTGGAACCATGCTGACGCGAATCGATCACATCGGAATCGCCTGTTTCGACCTCGACAAGACCGTCGAGTTCTACCGTGCCACCTACGGGTTCGAGGTGTTCCACTCCGAGGTCAACGAAGAGCAGGGAGTCCGGGAGGCGATGCTCAAGATCAATGAGACGTCGGACGGCGGCGCCTCGTACCTCCAGCTCCTGGAGCCGACCCGGGAGGACTCCGCGGTGGGCAAGTGGCTGGCCAAGAACGGCGAGGGCGTCCATCACATCGCCTTCGGTACGGCGGACGTGGACACCGACTCCGCCGCCATCCGCGACAAGGGTGTCCGGGTGCTCTACGACGAGCCCAGGACGGGTTCGATGGGGTCCCGGATCACCTTCCTGCACCCCAAGGATTGTCACGGCGTGCTCACCGAACTGGTCACCGCCGCGCCCCCCGCCTCGACGGACCACTGACCTTCGCGTTCCCCGGCCGGTAGAGTGCAGCCTCGGCCGGGGTCAGAGCCTGTCTTTGTCTCCTGGCCGGATCAGCTCGGGGCGGCTGGTGTGTGCAATCGCAAGGCGGAACGTTCAGGTGGCGCGGCCATCCGGACGCTCCGGCCACACCGCGAGTGCGCGTACCAGGCGTTCCGAGCCCGGCCGGAGTGCGAGATTCGGACTCCACGGGGGTGGGGCTCGGTCCATACTCTGCCGATGATCTGACACCATTTCTTCGGAAGGGTCAGCTCCAGGGTCCGGAATCCGGTACGACGTGACGTGTACGGGACGAGGGCAGAAGGATGGAGCCGGCCGCCACCATGACCAGGGGACGGATGGGACCGCGCAGTGCGGGGCAACGACCGCTACGAGGCTGACGACCACCTCTCGCAGTTCGAAGCCGAGATGGAGCGGCTGAAGACCGAGCGGGACAAGGCCGTACAGCACGCCGACGATCTCGGCTATCAGGTCGAGGTGCTGCGCGCCAAGCTCCACGAGGCGCGCCGCAACCTCGCGACCCGCCCTGCCTACGACAACCTCAGCCACCAGGCCGAACAGCTGCTGCGCAACGCGCAGATCCAGGCCGACCAGCTGCGTTCGGACGCCGAGCGGGAGCTGCGCGATGCCCGTGCGCAGACTCAGCGGCTGCTGCAGGACCAGGCCGAGCGGCAGTCGCGGCTGGAGGCCGAGCTGCACTCGGAGGCCGTCACCCGCCGCCAGCGGCTCGACGAGGAGCTCAACGAGCGCCGGCAGACCGTCGAATCGCACGTCAACGAGAACGTCGCCTGGGCCGAACAGCTGCGCGCCCGTACGGAGTCGCAGGCGCGTCGGCTCATGGAGGAGTCCCGGGCGGAGGCCGAGCAGGCCCTGGCGTCGGCACGCGCCGAGGCGCAGCGGCTGGCCGAGCGGGCCCGGGAGCGGATGGGCACCGAGGCCGAGGAGGCCCGTGCCGAAGCGGAAAGCATCCTGCGCCGGGCGCGTACGGACGCCGAACGGCTGCTGAACGCCGCCTCCAACCAGGCCCAGGAGGCCACGGATCAGGCCGAGCAGCTGCGGACCAGCGCCGGCAGCGAGTCCGAGGAGGCGCGCCGCACCGCGGCCGAGCTGACACGGACCGCCGAGGCCCGCATCCAGGAGGCCGATACGGCGCTGCGCGAGGCGCGCGCCGAGGCGGAGAAGCTGGTCGACGAGGCACAGTCGAGCGCCACGAAGCGGCTGTCGGCCACCGAGTCGGAGAACGAACAGCGCACCCGTACGGCCAAGGCGGAGATCGCCCGCCTGGTGGGCGAGGCCACCAAGGAGGCCGAGGCGCTCAAGGCCGAGGCCGAGCAACTGCGCGCGGATGCCCGTACGGAGTCCGAGCGGCTGATCGCCGAGGCGCAGGAGAGTGCCCGGTCCCAGGCGGCGGAGGACTCCGCGGCGCAGCTGGCGAAGGCCGCGCGGACCGCGGAGGAGGTGCTGACCAAGGCGTCGGAGGACGCCAAGGCCACCACCAAGGCGGCCGCCGAGGAGGCCGAACGGCTGCGCAGCGACGCCGAGTCCGAGGCGGACCGGCTGCGTGAGCAGGCGCATGACACCGCGGCGCAGTTGAAGGGCGCGGCGAAGGACGACACCAAGGAGTACCGCGCCAAGACCGTCGAACTCCAGGAGGAGGCGCGGCGGCTGCGCGGCGAGGCGGAGCAGCTGCGGGCGGACGCGGTCGCCGAGGGCGAGCGGATCCGCAGCGAGGCGCGCCGGGAGGCCGTCCAGCAGATCGAGGAGGCGGCCGGTTCCGCCGAGGACCTGCTGGCCAAGGCGAAGTCCGATGCGGAGGAGACCCGTTCGGGTGCGGTCGCGGAGAGCGAGCGGGTCCGTACGGAGGCCATCGAGCGCGCCACGGCGCTGCGCCGGCAGGCCGAGGAGGCGTTGGAGCGGTCACGTTCCGAGGCCGAGGAGCTGCTGACGGAGGGTGCGCAGGCCGCCGAGATGGTGGCCTCGGAGGCGGAGGAGTCCGCCCGTCTGCTGCGCGCGGAGGCCGAGCAGGCCGTCGAGGAGCGCCGGGAAGAGGCGCAGGGCGAACTGACCCGGCTGCGTACGGAGGCCGAGGAGAAGGTCGCCGCCGCCGAGGAGGCGCTGCGCGACGCCCGCGCGGAGGCGGAGCGGCTGCGCCGGGAGACGCAGGAGGAGGCGGCCCGGCTCAAGGCGGAGGCCGCCGAGCGGCTGCGGACGCTGCAGCAGCAGGCCGAGGAAGAGGCCGAGCGGGTGCGCTCGGAGGCCGCTTCGGACGCCGCGACCGCGCGCTCCGAGGGCGAGTCGGTGGCGGTGCGGCTGCGCAGTGAGGCCGCGGCCGAGGCGGAGCGGCTGAAGGCGGAGGCGGCGGAGACCGCCGACCGGGTGCGCGCGGAGGCCGCGACGGCCGCCGAGCGTACGGGTACGGAGGCCGCGGAGGCGCTGGCCGCCGCCCAGGAGGAGGCCGCGCGCCGCCGCCGGGAGGCCGAGCAGCTGCTGGGCGAGGCCCGCGAGGAGGCCCACCAGGAGCGCACCGCGGCCCGCGAGCAGAGCGAGGAGCTGCTGGCGTCGGCCCGTACGCGGGTGAGTGAGGCGCAGACCGAGGCGGAGCGGCTGGTCGAGGAGGCGGACCGGCGTTCGGGTGAGCTGGTGGCCGCGGCCGAGCAGACCGCGCAGCAGGTGCGGGACGCCGTCGCGGGGCTGCACGAGCAGGCCGACGAGGAGATCGCCGGGCTGCGGTCGGCGGCCGAACACGCCGCGGAGCGCACGAAGTCCGAGGCGCAGGAGGAGGCGGACCGGGTCCGCTCGGACGCCTACGACGAGCGCGAGCGCGCCTCGGTGGACGCGGCGCGGGTGCGCCAGGAGTCGCAGGAGGCGTCGGAGGCCGCGAAGTCCCTCGCGGAGCGGGCGGTTTCGGAGGCCATCGAGGAGGCCGAGGGGCTGCGCGCGGAGGCGGCCGGTGTCCTCGACGCGGCGCGCAAGGACGTCGATACCGCGCGTGCGGAGGCCGCCGAGCAGGCCGACCAGCTGGTGTCGGAGGCGAGGGCGCAGGCCGAGGGGCTGGTCGCGGACGCCACGGCGAAGGCGCAGCAGCTGCGTACGGACGCGTCGGACGCGCTGGCGTCCGGCGAGCAGGACGCGGCGCGGGCGCGCGCGGAGGCGCGGGACGACGCCAACCGGATGCGGTCGGACGCCGCGGAGCAGGCCGACCGGCTGATCACCGAGGCGCGCACGGAAGCCGAACGGATCGTCACCGAGGCCAGCGAGCTGACGTCCTCGGCGCAGGACGACGCGGACCGTACGATCCGCGAGGCGCAGCAGACCGCGGACCGGTTGCGGGTCGAGGGCGAGCAGCGGGCGCACACGCTGGTCGCGGACGCCACGGAGACCTCGGAGCGGCTGCGGTCCGAGGCAGCCGAGGTGCTGGAGAAGGCGCGGACGGACGCCGAGCAGACCGGCGACCAGGCGCGGGAGGCGGCCAACAAGACGCGTTCGGACGCCGCCGAGCAGGCCGACGAGCTGATGACGGAGGCCGCTTCCGAGGCGGAGCGGCTGCGGTCGGAGGCGGCGGAGACCACCGCGGGCGCCGAGCGGGACGCGGACCGTACCCGCGCCGATGCCCGTGAGCAGGCGGACCGGATGATCGCCACGGCGACGGCCGAGGCGGACCGGCTGCGGTCGGAGGCGGCCGAGACCGTCACGTCCGCGCAGGAGCACGCCACGCGCACGCGTAGCGAATCCGCGAAGGTCAAGGAGGACGCGGAGGCGGCGGCGGAGCAGCTGCGGGCGCAGGCTCAGCAGGAGGCGGACGAGCTGCTGGACGAGGCCCGCAAGGACGCCGCGAAGCGTCGCGGGGATGCCGCGGAGCAGGCCGACCAGCTCGTCGCGAAGGCGCAGGAAGAGGCGCTGAAGGCGGCCACCGCCGCGGAGGAGCAGGCCGACGTGATGGTCGGTGCGGCCCGCAAGGAGGCGGACCGGATCGTCACGGAAGCGACCTCGGACGGCAACGCCCGGGTGGAGAAGGCGCGTACGGACGCGAACACGCTGCTGGGCGAGGCCCGTGGCGACGCCACGGCCATCAGGGAGCGTGCCGAGGAGCTGCGGGTGCGGATCGAGGCCGAGGTCGAGGAGCTGCACGACCGGGCCCGCCGCGAGTCGTCGGAGACGATGAAGAACGCCGGCGAGCGCGTCGACAAGCTCATCGCGCAGGCCACCGCCCAGCAGGTGGAGGCGCAGGAGAAGGCCGAGGAGCTGGTCTCGAACGCGAACAGCGAGGCGAGCAAGGTCCGGATCTCGGCGGTGAAGAAGGCCGAGGGCCTGATCAAGGAGGCCGAGAACAAGAAGGCCGAGGCGGTGCGCGACGCGGAGCGGATGCGGAGCGAGGCCGAGGCCGAGGCCGCCCGTATCGTCGACGAGGGCAAGCACGAGCTGGAGGTCCTGGTGCGCCGGCGCGAGGACATCAATACCGAGATCTCCCGGGTCCAGGATGTGCTGGAGGCGCTGGAGTCGTTCGAGACACCCGCGGGGGGCGCCGAGGGCAAGGGCGGCGTCAAGGCGGCCGCGGGAGCGGGCGCAACTCGTTCGAGTGGCAAGCAGTCTGAGGGGTAGCCACTCAAACGAGGGGTCATTCTCCACTTCAAACGGGCATTGACTCGATGACACGCCGTTGTGGCCCCTAGGATTCCCCTTATCACCTCACCGGTCTCTTTCGACAGGAACCCCATGAGCGACACATCCTCCCCATTCGGCTTCGAGCTCGTGCGGCGTGGGTACGACCGCGGTCAGGTGGACGACCGCATTACTAAGCTCGTCGCCGACCGTGACAGCGCGCTGGCCCGTATCACCTCGCTCGAGAAGCGCATCGAGGAACTGCACCTCGAAACGCAGAACGCCCAGGCCCAGGTCAATGACGCCGAACCTTCGTACGCGGGCCTCGGTGCGCGCGTGGAGAAGATCCTCCGTCTCGCCGAGGAGGAGGCCAAGGACCTGCGCGAGGAGGCCCGTCGGGCCGCCGAGCAGCACCGTGAGCTGGCCGAGTCGGCCGCCCAGCAGGTCCGTAACGACGCCGAGTCGTTCGCCGCCGAGCGCAAGTCGAAGGCGGAGGACGAGGGCGCCCGGATCGTCGAGAAGGCCAAGGGCGAGGCGTCCACGCTGCGTGCCGAGGCGCAGAAGGACGCGCAGTCCAAGCGCGAGGAGGCCGACTCCCTCTTCGAGGAGACCCGCGCCAAGGCCGCGCAGGCCGCCGCCGACTTCGAGACCAATCTCGCCAAGCGCCGTGAGCAGTCCGAGCGCGACCTGGCCTCGCGTCAGGCCAAGGCCGAGAAGCGTCTCGCCGAGATCGAGCACCGTGCCGAGCAGCTGCGCCTGGAGGCCGAGAAGCTGCGTACGGACGCGGAGCGCCGGGCCCGCCAGACGGTGGAGACCGCGCAGCGCCAGGCCGAGGACATCGTGGCGGACGCCAATGCCAAGGCCGACCGGATCCGCAGCGAATCGGAGCGCGAGCTGGCCGCTCTGACGAACCGCCGCGACTCGATCAACGCGCAGCTGACGAACGTCCGCGAGATGCTGGCGACGCTGACCGGTGCGGCCGTGGCCGCGGCCGGCACCCCCGGCGAGGAGGAGCCCGCCACCCGCGGCGTGCCCGCCCAGCAGTCCCGCTGAGACCCGCCTCAACCGTCGGCAGTCGGTCCCGCTGATCCCCCGTCGGCGGGCCGCGTTCCAGCGGCTCGATGCGCCCCCGTACCGCTTCCTTGCGGTGCGGGGGCGCGGTCGTGCCGGGACTCGTCCGGGCGGCTGTGCCCCGGTGGCGGGGGCTTCGGGGCGCGCCTAGCGTGCTGTACATGATCGAGCTCGAGGGGCTGACCAAGCATTATGGCGACAAGGTCGCCGTGGACCACCTCACGTTCACGGTGCGGCCCGGTGTCGTCACCGGCTTCCTCGGTCCCAACGGAGCGGGCAAGTCCACCACCATGCGGATGATGCTCGACCTGGACAACCCGACGGCGGGCACCGTCCGGATCGACGGCAAGCACTACCGGCAGCTGCGCGATCCGCTGACGTACATCGGGGCGCTGCTGGACGCGAAGGCGATGCACGGCGGCCGGAGCGCGTTCAACCATCTGCTGTGTCTGGCGCAGAGCAACGGCATCCCGCGCGCCCGGGTCGGTGAGGTGCTGGACACCGTCGGGCTGACGCCGGTCGCCAAGAAGCGGTCGAAGGGGTTCTCGCTCGGTATGGGCCAGCGGCTGGGTATCGCCGCGGCGCTGCTGGGCGACCCGGAAATCCTGATGTTCGACGAGCCGGTGAACGGCCTCGACCCGGAGGGCATCCACTGGATCCGCAATCTCATGAAGAACCTCGCAGGTCAGGGCCGTACGGTCTTCGTGTCCTCGCATCTGATGAGCGAGATGGCGCTGACCGCCGAGCATTTGGTGGTGATCGGGCAGGGCCGGCTGATGGCGGATACGTCGATGGCGGATTTCATCCACCAGAACTCGCGGTCGTATGTGCGGATGCGGTCGCCCGAGCAGGAGCGGCTGCTGGATGTGCTGCACGGCGAGGGCATCAAGGCGGTGGCGGTCGGCAACGGTTCGCTGGAGATCGACGGGGTGCCGGCGGACCGGTTGGGCGAGCTGGCGGCCCGAAAGCAGTTCGTCCTGCATGAGCTGAGCCCTCAGCAGGCTTCCCTGGAGGACGCCTTCATGCAGCTCACGGCGGAGTCGGTGGAGTATCACGCGCACGACGGCGAGCCGGTGGCGGTGCGGCCGGACGGTGCGGCGAACGCCCCGGTCGGGGCCGGCCCGCTGCCGGGGCCGCCGGGCGGCTGGGGTGCGGACTGGCAGCAGAAGAAGGGGAGCTGACGATGGCGGCGGTCACCCAGGTCCTGCGCTCGGAGTGGACGAAGATCAAGTCGGTGCGGTCGACGGTGTGGACGCTGGGCATCGCGGTGGTGGTCACCGTCGGCCTGGGGGTGCTGATCTGCATCCTGGTCAGCAATGACTTCGACTCGATGTCGGTCCGGGACCGGCTCACCTTCGACGCCACCAACGTCAGCTTCGCGGGCATGGGCCTGGGCCAGCTCGCGATGATCGTCTTCGGGGTGCTGGTCGTCTCCAACGAGTACAGCACCGGCATGATCCGCACCTCGCTCGCCGCCGTCCCGCAGCGCGTCACCTTTCTCTTCTGCAAGCTGCTGGTGGCCACCCTGCTCGTCTTCGTCGTCGGCATGGCGACGAGCTTCGTGACGTTCTTCGCGGGGCAGGCGGTGCTGGGCGATCACCGGGCGCACCTCGGCGATCCGGGGGTGCTGCGCGCCGTCATCGGCGGCGGGCTCTACATGACGCTGATCGCGCTGTTCTCGATGGCGGTGGCCGCGATGCTGCGCAGTCCGATGCTGTCGCTGGGCATCCTGATGCCGTTCTTCTTCCTGATCTCCAACATCCTCGGCAATGTCTCCGCGACCCGGAAGGTCGGCCGCTATCTCCCCGACCAGGCGGGCCAGAAGGTCATGCAGGTGGTCGCGCCGGCCGACAACGACGTCCCGTACGGGCCCTGGGGCGGCCTGGGGATCATGATTGCCTGGGTGGCGGTCGCACTGATCTGCGGATTCGTCCTGCTGAAGAAGCGCGACGCGTAGCCGCTGCGCCGACCGCGGCCGACGGCCCCGGTGGTTGCACTTCGCTTCCGATTGACGGGAACCGTCAATGTGCGGATAGCCTCCTAACCCTCACGGGGGCACGAGGGCGCCTCTGCCCCGACCATCTCGCGAGGGGCGGAGAATGATCGAGGCAGTCGGCCTGACGAAGCGCTACGGCGCCAAGACGGCCGTGCACAACCTGTCGTTCCAGGTACGGCCGGGCACGGTCACCGGCTTCCTGGGGCCCAACGGCTCCGGCAAGTCGACGACGATGCGCATGATCCTTGGCCTGGACGCACCGACCTCCGGGCACGCCACCATCGGCGGCCACCCCTTCCGCAAGCTCCCCAACGCCCCCCGCCAGGTGGGCGCGCTGCTCGACGCCAAGGCGGTGCACGGCGGCCGCAGCGCGCGTCAGCATCTGCTGTCGCTCGCCCAGCTGTCCGGCATCCCGGCCCGCAGGGTCGACGAGGTGCTCGGCGTGGTCGGGCTGCAGGACGTCGCCAGGCGCCGCTCCAAGGGCTTCTCGCTCGGTATGGGGCAGCGGCTGGGCATCGCCGCCGCGCTGCTCGGCGATCCGCAGGTGCTGCTCTTCGACGAGCCGGTCAACGGCCTCGACCCCGAGGGCATCCTGTGGGTGCGCAACCTGATGAAGCAGCTGGCCTCCGAGGGCCGTACGGTCTTCGTCTCGTCGCACCTGATGAGCGAAATGGCGCTGACCGCCGAGCATTTGATCGTGATCGGTCGCGGCCAGCTCATGGCAGACATGTCGGTCAAGGAGTTCATCTCGGCCAACTCCGCCGATTTCGCCCGGGTGCGTACGCCGGACACCGAGCCGGAGCAGCGCGAGAAGCTGTCCGTCGCGGTCGGCGAGGCGGGCGGGCAGGCCACTCCCGAGAAGGACGGCGCGCTGCGGGTGACCGGCCTGCCGCTCCCCCGTATCAGCGACCTCGCCCATGACGCCGGTGTCCGCCTCTGGGAGCTGTCGCCGCACCAGGCGTCCCTGGAGGAGGCTTACATGCAGCTGACGCAGGGCGCCGTGGACTACCGCTCGACGGCCGACCAGCGGGCCGGCTTCCAGCAGGCCCAACCCGGATTCGCACCGCAGGGCGCTCCGGCCGGCTACCCGCCGATGGGACAGCCGCCGCACGGGCAGCCCGCACCGGGGTACGCCCCCGGGCAGCCCGGCGTCCCCGGTCCGGGGCAGCCGAACCCGTACGCGCAGCAGGACCCGTACGCCCAGCAGGCGCCCGGCGGGGCCCCGGTGCAGGGATACCCGCAGCCCGGCCCCGGCCAGAGCCAGGGTCATGGCGTCCCGTACGGGGCACCCGATCCGTACGGCGCGCCGAACCCCTACGGGCAGCAGCCGCCGCCCGCCGCGCCGATGCCGTCCGCCGACATGCCCACGCCGCACAACGAGGAAGCCCGATGACCAGCCCTCAGCAGCCGCAGCCCCAGCCGCAGCCTGAGCGCGGACCGAACGACACCGGTGGCCAGGGCCGGCCGATGCCGCCCGCGCCGCCGATGCCGCCCACCGCGCCGCAGGGCCCGCCGCCGCCCCCGCAGGGTCAGCCGGAGCAGCAGGCACCGCAGGCGCAGCCCGAGCAGCAGCCCGAGGCCGGCACGATGATGCTGCAGGCCCAGCAGCCACCGGAGCAGCCCGCCCCCAGGGAGGCGGGCACGATGATGCTCCAGGCGCAGCCGCTCCCGGACGCCCAGGCGCCGCAGCCGCTCGCCGCCCACGGGCCGGGCAAGGAGGCCGGCACGATGATGCTGCAGGCCCAGGCCCCGCCCCCGCAGCAGCCCCCGGCCCCGCAGCAGCAGCCGTACGCCGGCCCGCCGCAGGGTCAGGGTCAGCCCCAGGCGCCGCACCAGGGAATGCCCCCGCAGGGTCACCCCCAGCAGCACCCCGGCGCCAACTGGCAGGGCGGTCAGGGCGGTTATGTCTCTCCGATCCCGGTGCGCCGTACGCATCTCGGCCATGCGCTGGCCTCGGAGTGGACGAAGATCCGCTCGGTGCGCTCGACTATCTGGACGCTCAGCGCCCTGGTCGTGCTGATCGTCGGTCTCGGCCTGATGATCGCGCTCGCCCTGGGCTCGGAACGCGTGGTCGCGCCGAAGCTCGGACTGTCGTTCATCGGCGTCCTGCTGGGCACGCTGTGCATCATCCCGCTCGGCGTGCTGGTGATCTCCTCCGAGTACGGGACGGGGATGATCCGCACGACGATGACGGCCTGCCCCAGCCGGGGCCGGGTGCTCGCGGCCAAGGCGATCGTCTTCTTCGGGCTGTCCTTCGTCATCACGACGATCGCCACCAGCCTCGTCGCGCTCATCGGCTCCGGAATGCTGAACGGCCCGGATCCGACGACGGGTGAGTGGATGCGGGCCACCGTGGGCGCCGGCCTCTATGTGTCGACGCTCGGTCTGCTGGCGCTGTCCGTCGGCTCGCTGCTGCGGCACTCGGCGGGCGCCATCAGCGCCATGCTGGGGGTCGTGCTGCTGCCGATGCTGCTGGCGGTCTTCATGCTCGGCTCGGACAGCCTGAAGTCGGTCAGCCAGTCCCTGATCGAGTACTCGGTCCCCAACGCGCTGGCGTCGATGTACGGCAGCCCGTTCCTCGGGACGGATTCCGGTCCGCAGGGCTGGACCCCGCTCTTGATCCTCGCGGGTGTGACCGCGGTGGTGCTGGGCGGGGCGTTCGCCGCGCAGTCGCAGCGCGACGTGTAGGGATCAGGACCGGGTGCTTCAGTACCTGGGCGCGTTACGGGACCGCTGGAGCCGCGCGCTCCGGCGGTCCCGTGCGTTCCAGCACGCCTTGTGCCAGTGCCGCCGGTCGTCGACGTCGCCGTCCTGGGGCCAGGCGACGACATGCGGGACGCCGGGCGGGATCTCCTGGTCGCAGCCGGGGCAGCGGTAGCGCTTGCCCCCGCCGCCGCCCCCGATCTGCCGGACGACCCACTCCTCGCCGCGCCACTCCTCCTTGCGTTCCATGCCGTAGCGGTCCCCGCCCGCGTGCTCGGTGGGCTTCACACCGCCACGCTGGCGGTTTCGACGCGGAGACACTGGGCACCTCGGGAGATCTGTGGAGTCACGGGTTGTCACCAGCGTACGCGGCTCGGTCATGGGTAGGCGCGGCCCGGTGAGTTTCTGCGATCATCGGGAAATTTCGCGTCAGGCCGTGCCCTTGGCACGTGTCAGACGTTGTTGCCTGTAAGGGGGAAGTCGCGTCGGCTGCGAGGAGGCAGAGAGCGATGCGTGTGGGAGCTTTCATCCTGGCCGCTCAATTTCCCGGTCAGGGACAGGGGGAAGCACTGCACCGCGCGGTGCGCTCCGCGGAGATCGCGGAGGAGGCCGGGCTCGACGACGTCTGGCTGGCCGAACATCACTTCGTACCGTACGGCGTCTGCCCGAATGCGGTGACGCTGGCCGCGCTGCTGCTGGGGCGGACCCGCAGGATCGGGGTCGGGACGGCGATCAGTGTGCTGCCGACCCAGCATCCGGTCGCGCTGGGTGAGCAGGCGGCGCTGCTGCATCTCACCTCCGACGGCCGCTTCACCCTCGGCGTCGGCCGGGGCGGTCCGTGGGTGGACCTGGAGGTCTTCGGGTCCGGGCTCGCGGCGTACGACCACGGCTTCCCCGAGGCACTCGATCTGCTGCTGCGCTGGCTGCGCGAGCCCCGGGTCGGTGCGGCCGGCGAGCGTTATTCGTTCCGGGAGGTGGCCGTCGTGCCCCGGCCGGACGAGGCGCTGCCGCCGCCGGGCGGGACGTCCGGCGCGCCCGCCGGACCGCCGGTGGTGGTCGCCTGCACCTCTCCCAAGTCCGTCCGGCTGGCGGCCGGGCGCGGACTGCCGATGCTGCTCGGCATGCACTGCGGTGACGAGGAGAAGGCGGAGATGACCGCGCTGTGGCGCACCGCCGCGCTGGAGGCCGGCCGGGACGGTGACGAGGTCGCCGCGGTCGAGCATGTCTCGGCGGGGGTGGTGCAGATCGCCGACGCCCGCAGGGACGCCGCGGAGACCCTGACGAAGGCGATGCCCGGCTGGCTGCGGCAGGGTCTGGGCGCCCATGTGACGGTCGACGGCCGGTATCGCACGATGCGTGATCCGCTGGCCTATACGGAGTTGCTGTGCGGCCTGCATCCCGTCGGGCCGCCGCAGCTGTGCGCGGACCGGCTCGCGGCGTCGGCGGAGCGTACGGGCATCAAGAGGTTCGCTCTGCTCGTCGAGGGCTCCGGCGATCTCGCGGCCACCGAGGAGAACGTCCGGCGGCTCGGCGCCGAGGTGCTGCCGCAGTTGGGGTGACCTCGTCCGCTTCGGCGGGGTGGCGTACGGCAGGCTGCGGTAGCCGTTCATCGTGCGGTCCTACGAGGGCGCCGTGCTCCGAGGGAGTCATACGGCCGCGGTGGTGCTGCCGCTTGCGCACCGGTATGTGTGTGTCTCACACCGGATGCGCAGCGGCAGCAACTCCGATCAGCAGTCGCGCAGTTCGGGCGACTGATTCAGCAGCTGACCCCGAATGGAGGTGAAGCGGGCCAGGCGGTCGTCCACCGTCGGGTCGAGCGGGAAGACCGCGACCCGGTGGCAGTTCTGGAAGGCGAGACGCACACCGAAGTGGCGCTCCAACGACCCGCGTATGGCGTCACTCGCCAGTGCACGCAGCAATTGGCCACGCGCCTGCTCGTCCGGCGGCGGCGTCTGATTGTCGGCGAACTGTCCGCCGTCCACCTTCAGCTGAGCCACCAGAGAGCTGATCATCCCCCATGCGTAGGGCAGGGAGGTCCGGACGCAGTCGACAAACGCGGCTTCGTCGACCTCGCCTCGCTCGGCCTGTTCGAGGAGGGCCGGTGAGACGTCGAGCGACATGAGGTTCTCCTCTCGCGGCCCCGCCGGGGACGGGGCCTCAGGGATGGGACTAGGGGGAACTGCGACGGAGCGTGTTCGATTCGCGACCCCCTGCTTCAACGGTATGCCGCGCAAGGGGCCCGCACCAGGAGATTGCACATACAACCGGCCATTGGCGAACAGGTCGATCCAGGGGCGAATCGCGTGGGTGGCCCCAAGTCGAGTAGCGTGACGCCCCATGCGTCTCGTCATCGCCCGCTGCTCCGTGGACTACGCGGGCCGGCTCACTGCCCACCTCCCCTCGGCCCCCCGCCTCATCCTGGTGAAAGCGGACGGCTCCGTCTCGATTCACGCGGACGACCGCGCCTACAAACCGCTCAACTGGATGTCCCCGCCCTGCTCCCTCAAGGAGGGGGACGGCGATGTGTGGACGGTCGAGAACAAGGGCGGCGAGAAGCTCATCATCACCCTGGAGGAGGTCATCCACGACTCCTCGCACGAACTCGGCGTCGACCCGGGCCTCATCAAGGACGGTGTGGAGGCGCACCTCCAGGAGCTGCTGGCCGACCGTATCGAAACCCTCGGCGAGGGCTATTCACTGATTCGGCGTGAATACCCCACCGCCATCGGCCCGGTGGATATCTTGTGCCGGGACGCCGATGGGCAGACCGTCGCCGTCGAGATCAAGCGGCGCGGCGAGATCGACGGTGTCGAGCAGCTCACCCGCTATCTCGAACTCCTCAACCGCGACCCGCACTTGGCGCCCGTCAAGGGCATCTTCGCAGCTCAGGAGATCAAGCCGCAGGCGCGGGTGCTGGCGACCGACCGCGGTATCGGCTGTGTGGTGCTCGACTACAACGCACTGCGCGGCATCGAGGACGACAAGCTGCGCCTCTTCTGAGCCCTGGGCGTCCGTGAGCTTCCGCGCTCACGGCCTCCGATCGCTCGCTGACCCACGCCGGCCGCCTGAGGGCGCCGCCGGCAGCACGACGGCCCGGTACGCCTGTACCGGGCCGTCGTGCTGTGCGGGTGCCGTACGCGGTGGAGCGCGGCCGTCAGCCGCCGGGCGTCGCGGAGGTGCCGTCCCCGGTGCCCGACGCGTCGTCGGAGGGGGTGTCCTCGGTGGCCGGGGTGTTCGCGTCGGACGAGGTCGAGGAGGAAGCAGGCGACGACGAGGACGGGGCGCCGGAGGTGGCCGACTCCCCGCCGCTGGGGCTCGCACCCGACGGGCTGCTGGTCGTCTGTGACGGGCTTTCAGAGGTCGGCTCGCCGGTCGGCGTCGGGTCGGTGGGCCCGTCGGTGGGCTTGTCCGTCGGCGTCGGGTCGGTGGGCCTGCCCGTCGGCGGGTGGGTCGGCCGGGTCGGCTTGCCGGTGGGCGTGGTGGGCTTGTCCGTCGGCCTGGTCGGGTCCGTCGACGGATCGGTGGGGGTGCCGGGGTCGCTGGGCGAGCCACTGGTGGCGGGACCGCCGGTCGACGCGGAGGGGCTGTCCTTGTGGCTGGGCGAGCCGGGCCCGGACGTGCCCGGGGCGGGCGGCAGGCTCGACCCGGTGGCGGGCTGGTCGGCCGGCAGGTCCGCGCTTCCGTCGTCGTCCGTGCTCTGTTCCGTGGTGACCTTGTCGCCCTTGGCGTCGTCCCCGTCGGAGGTCGCACCGAGGGTGACGACGGTGCCGAGGACCGCGGCCAGCAGCGCTCCGGCGCCCGCGGCGACGAGGTTGCGGCGGGCGCCGCCGAAGACGGCCCGCCGCTGTCCCTTGTGGCTGCCGCTCGGGCCCGTGTCCGCGGTGGCGGTCGGGGCCGTCGCAGCCACGGTGGCGCCGGCGCCCAACGCCGTGGCGCCGAGAGCCAGGACGGCCGGTGCCGGTGTGTCCTTGGCGCGCGGCGGGACCCGCAGCTTGGCGGTCGCCGGTCCGTCGGACGCCGTTCCGGGCGGTGTCGCAGCGGTCTGCGTGCCGGGAGTGACCTTCGGGAAGCCGGTCTTCGACGTGGGTGCCGAGGCGGCCCGCGAACGGTCGGTGACCAGGGCGAGCGCCCGTCGTCCGGCGACCGCGCCGTCGCGGTCGGAGAGCACCCCGCGCAGCCCGATGGACGCCTCCAGTTCGGCGCGCGCACGGTCGACGCTGCCGGTACACAGGGCGAGGACGCCCAGCTCGTGGTGGAAGTAGGCCTCCTCCGCGACCTGGCCGGCCAGCCGCGCAGCCTCCTGGCCGTGCCGCAGGCTCCGCTCCCAGGCGCTCCAGTGCAGCGCCGCGGCGAAGGCGGGCGCCGCCGTACGGGCGAGCAGGACGGCCGCGCTGGGGTGTCCGCTCTCCCGGCTTCCGGTCAGGACGGCCATCGCGGCCAGGACGGCGTCGGCCTCGGCGGCGGCCCGCTCGGGGACGACCGAGGGGTGGCCGGCCCACCAGGCGTAGTGCTGGGCGGTGGTGTGCGCGCGGGCGGCGGCGCCCTCGGCGTATCCGGCGGCCTCCAGCTGGTCCTGGACGGTCACGGCGAGCCGGTAGTGGGTTCCGGCGGGGGTGATCAGCCCGCAGCCCAGCAGGTCGCCGAGGGCGGCGTCGGCGTGGGTGTCCTGGGTGAGCGCCGGCAGATGGGCCTGGTGCGGCAGTTCGCCGCCGAGCGCGACCGCGAAGCGCAGCGTCTCCTGTGCTGCGGCGCCGAGGCGGGCGGCGAGCAGGGGTGCGGGCGCGGCGGCTTCGCCGAGAGACGGCAGCCGCTCCTCGGGCCGGTCGCCGGGCTCCGCGGCGGGGTCCTTCGAATCGTCGGGGAAGAGGCCGTAGCCGTCATCGAGGGCGCCGGCGCCGGCCCGCAGCCGGTCGCGCTGGCGCAGCAGCGCGGCGGCCTGGACGAAGCGCAGGGGCAGGCCCTCGGACTCGAACCACAGGTCGGCGGCCCAGGACTCTTCGTCGTCGGTGAGCGGCCGGTCGACGGCACGCTCCAGCAGCCGCACGCAGGCGCCGCGGCCGATGCCGCCGATGAAGACCTCTTCGAGGTGCGATGCGGGGCTGGGGGCTGCGACGTCGGGGGTGGCGGCGACGAGGAAGGCGCACTCGGGGGTGGCTTCCAGCAGCTCGTCGAGGGCGGCGCCGCCGAATTCCAGGTCGTCGAGGACGACGATCGCGCCGATGCCGCCGAGGTACCGCAGAAGCTCGGGGCGGTCGGGGCGGTGCTGCGGGGCGCGGTGGACGGCGGCGAACAGCGCGTACAGCACGTCGGTGGGGGTGCGGTGGTAGCCGGAGAGCCGGACGACGCCGTCGGGGGCGAGGTCGGCGCAGGCGGTGGCGACGGCGTCCAGGAGGCGGGTGCGGCCGGATCCGGAGGGGCCGGTGACGCGTACGGAGCGGCCGCGGGAGAGGAGCCGTACCAGGCGCCGGGTGTCTTCGTCGCGCTCTTCGAGGGCGATCTCGTGCCCGGCGAATCCGGGCGGGCCCGGGGGCAGCGGGGGTGCCGCGGCGCGGGCGGCCTCGACGCGTTCCTGGGGGCCGAGCTTGCCGGGGGCGGCGGGGCGTTCGCCGGGCGGGCAGGGTTCTATCTCGCTGCCGTCGACGGGGTTGACGGTGACGAGGTAGGTGCCGGCGACGAGCTGGACGACGCGGGCGGGGCCGCCGGATCCGCCCTGCGTCCCGCCGAATACGGGGGCCGGCGGTTCGGCGGGGCGGTCCTGCTCGCCGTACTCCTCGGGTCCCCGGTGGGGGTTCGGGTCCATGCTGCAAGCTCCCAGGTGTGGCGTGCCGAATGCGCTTCCGGCCGTCCGCACTCCCCCGGCTCCGGCGGGTTGCCCTCAGCCGTCGCGTCTGGTCCGGTGCCCGCCGCGGATGATGGCATACGACGGGGAACCGAACCATAGACCGGGAGAACGGACCGGCACACCACTGGGGTCGATTCCTGACCGGATGATCCCGATGTAATGCAGTTCCTGTCGTTTTACGACTTGTCCGGTCTGTGATCTTGACCGGACGGGCTCCGAACCTTCGCCGGCAGCGGCGGTTCGGGCCGGCGGAGACTCAGACCCGCGGAAGCGATTCCGCTTCGATGCCGCCCTCGATGGCGAGGATGCGGTGCAGCCGGGTGGCGACCAGCAGCCGCTGCATCTGGGGCGGCACGCCGCGCAGCACGAGGCGGCGGTTGACCCGGCCCGCGCGGCGGTGCGCGCCCATGATCACGCCGAGGCCGGTGGCGTCCCAGGAGTCCAGCTCGGTCAGATCCAGCACCAGATCGCCCCGACCGGAGTCGACGGCGGCATGCAGAGCCGTACGGGCGTCCGCCGCGCTGCGGACATCGAGGCGGCCCCCGACGACCAGCTCGACGTGATCGCCCCTGATGTGCATATGCGCTCCCCGGAGTGTGGGTACTCGTGTCTTCAGGTCTACAGAACTGACTGCCTCTCGCACGGCGAAGTTGCCGCCTGTAAGCGAACCGATACCGAATTCACCCTGGCGGGTGAGCCCATCGGGCCCCGTCCGGCGACGGGGCCCCTGACGCGGCATCAGTGCTCGTAGAAGCCCTGCCCACTCTTGCGACCGATATCGCCCGCATCGACCATCCGGCGCATGCTCTCCGGCGGTGCGAACTTCTCGTCCTGGGACTCGGTGTAGATGTTCTCGGTGGCGTGCATCAGGATGTCGATGCCCGTCAGGTCGGCGGTGGCCAGCGGCCCCATCGCGTGACCGAAGCCCAACTTGCAGGCGATGTCGATGTCCTCGGCACTCGCCACGCCCGATTCGTGCAGCTTCGCGGCCTCGACGACCAGCGCCGAGATCAGGCGGGTGGTGACGAAACCGGCGACGTCGCGGTTGACGACGATGCAGGTCTTGCCGACGGACTCGGCGAACTCCCGCGCGGTGGCGAGGGCTTCGTCGCTGGTCTTGTAGCCGCGCACCAGCTCACACAGCTGCATCATCGGCACCGGCGAGAAGAAGTGCGTGCCGACGACCCGCTCGGGGCGGGAGGTGGCCGCGGCGATCTTGGTGATCGGGATGGCGGAGGTGTTGGAGGCCAGCACCGCGTCGTCCTTGGCGATCTTGTCCAGCGTCTGGAAGATCTCCCGCTTGACCTCGACCTTCTCGAAGACGGCCTCGACAACGATATCGGCGTCGGCGACGGCTTCCATGTCGGTCGTGGTGGTGATGCGCGCCAGCGCCTGCTCGGCGGCGGCCGCCTCCAGCTTGCCCTTGGCGACGAACTTCTCGTACGAGGCCTCGATGCCGCCCCTGCCGCGGGCCAGCGCCTCGTCCGTCACATCGCGAAGGACGACGTCCCAGCCCGCCTGGGCCGAGACCTGCGCGATACCGGACCCCATGAGTCCGGCTCCGATGACGGCGAGCTTCTTTGCCACTGCTGTCCCCTCACACCCTGTGCATTTGAGAACCCGTCACGGGCCCGGCCGATCGGCTCGGGGTGGCGTGCCAGGCTCTGGCTCTCAGGGTGACGTTAGCGGTCGTGAGCGATCCTTTGGGGGGTTAGAGATGCGCGTCACGTCTCACATGACGGACGTCACACCGACGGAGTGCGGACAACGGCCGGAAACCCGTCAGGCGGCCGTCATTCGCCCGCCCGTACGGCGTAGTTGAGCACCTTCTCGCCGAGCAGGTCCGCCATCTCGTCGAGCAGGACGAGCATTTCCCGGGAGACCTCGGCCGGTTTGCGGCCGGCGGCCATCTGCCGCCCGATGGCGCTGAAGAGGGTTCCGTGCAGCCAGTTGAGCTGCCCGGCCACCAGCGTCGGCATCGGGTCCCCGTCCGGGGCGCCGGTCTCCTCGCGGAGGGTCTCTTCGAGGTTGTCCTGCTGCTCCTGCTGGAGATACCAGAGGCGGGCCTTGAGGGTGGCGGCACCGTGGATGACGCGCATGAAGCGGTCGTAGCCCTCCATCAGCCCGACCCGCGGCGAGACCGCCTCGACCTCCTCGCGCAGCTCACGCAGCACGGCGGCGGCCGCGGACTCCCCCACCGCGCGGCCGCGTACGCAGCGCGACAGCCGCTCGACGACACCCTTGCTGCGGTCGAAGAAGAGGTCTTCCTTCGCCGGGAAGTAGTTGTAGACGGTGTTCACGGAGACCTCACAGGCCTCGGCGATCTCCGCGACCGTCACGGCGTCGAAGCCGCGCTCCAGGAAGAGGCCGGTGGCCACGTCGGAGATGTACTGGCGGGTCTGCCGCTTTTTGCGCTCCCTGAGTCCCTCTGCCATGCACTCATCGTAGGCGCGGTTGGGTGCGGGCCAAAGTTGGGGGCAAGATATTTTTGGTGCCATTGCAAAATTTAACTGGCTCTGTTTTTCTGAGGACATGGCAGTCATCACCACGACCGGGCTGACCCGGACGTTCACCACCAAGAGCGGCCCCGTCGAGGCCGTACGCGGTATCGACCTGACCGTCGAACGCGGCGAGATCCTCGGCTTCCTCGGCCCCAACGGCGCCGGCAAGACCACCACCCTGCGGATGCTCTGCACGCTCCTCGCCCCCACCGGCGGCAGTGCGACCGTCGCGGGCTGCGACCTCGCCCGCGACCCGGCCGGGGTGCGCGCCGGAGCCGGTTATGTCGCCCAGTCCGGCGGCGTCGACCCGCATGTCCCGGTACGCGAGGAACTCGTCACCCAGGCGCGGCTCTACCACCTCGGCAAGCGAGAAGCGGTGCTGCGCGCCGAGGAATTGGCGGTCGATCTCGGCCTCGCCGGGCTGCTGGACCGCACCTGCGGGACCCTGTCGGGCGGTCAGCGACGGCGGCTGGACCTCGCGATGGGGCTGCTGCACCGCCCCGAGGTGCTCTTCCTGGACGAGCCGACGACGGGCCTCGACCCGGGCAGCCGGGCCGACCTGTGGGACCTGGTCCGCCGTATCCGCACCGACCACGGCACCACGGTCTTCCTGACCACCCACTACCTCGACGAGGCCGATGCGCTCGCCGACCGGCTGGTGATCGTCGACAAGGGAGTGGTCGTCGCGGACGGCACGCCGGACACCCTCAAGCGCACCCACACCGGATCGGCCGGCTCGTCCCTCCAGGACACCTTCCTCGCCATCACCGGACGCGGCGCGACACCCCAGGACTCCGCCCCCGTCGCCGTCTGACCCCTCCAGCCCCCCCCAGGAGCACCCCTTGTCCCCTTCCCTGTCCGACTTCCTCTCCGACACCGGGCTGATCTTCGGGCGCTACGCCCGCCAGACCCTGCGCTCCAAGGTCCAGATGCTCTTCGGCGTGCTGATGCCGCTGCTGTATCTGCTCTTCTTCGGCCCGCTGCTGACCGATCTGCCGCTGGGCTCGGCCGGCAGCTCCTGGCAGGTTCTGGTGCCCGGCCTGCTGCTCCAACTCAGCCTGTTCGGCGCCTCGTTCTGCGGTTTCGGGATCATCGTCGAGAAGCAGTACGGCGTGCTGGAGCGGATGCGGGTGACCCCGGTCAGCCGGCTGGCGCTGCTGCTGGGGAGGGTGCTGCGGGATGCCGCGCTCTTCGTCTTCCAGTCCGTGCTGCTGGTGCTCGCGGCGCTGGCCATGGGGCTGCGCGCCCCGCTGCCCGGCATCCTCGTCGGCTTCGCCTTCGTCGCCGTGCTGACCGTCGCGCTCGCCTCGCTGTCATACGCACTGGCCGTCAAGGTCACCGCGCCGCAGGAGTTCGGACCGGTCATCAACGCCGTCACCATGCCCTCGATGCTGCTGTCGGGGCTGATGCTGCCGATGACACTGGGGCCCGGATGGCTCGATGTGCTCTCGCACTTCATGCCGTTCCGCTACCTCGTGGACGCCGTGCGGTCCGCGTTCACCGGTGACTACGCCTCGGCGTCCGTGCTCCACGGCAGCCTCGTGGCGCTCGCCCTGGCCGCCGCCTCCGTGACCCTTTGCACACGGGCCTTCCGCAGGTCCGCGGCGTAGGCTCGCCCGTATGGTGAATCTGACGCGCATCTACACCCGCACCGGCGACAAGGGCACCACCGCCCTCGGCGACATGAGCCGTACCGCCAAGACCGATTCGCGGATCTCGGCCTACGCGGACGCCAACGAGGCCAACGCGGCACTCGGTGTGGCCCTGGCGCTCGGTTCCCTGCCGGACGAGATCACCACCGTGCTGCTGCGCGTGCAGAACGACCTCTTCGACGTCGGCGCCGACCTCGCCACGCCGGTGGTGGAGAACCCCGAATTCCCGCCGCTGCGCGTCGAACAGAGCTATATCGACAAGCTGGAGGCCGACTGCGACCGCTTCCTGGAAGAGGTGGAGAAGCTGCGCAGCTTCATCCTCCCGGGCGGTACGGCGGGCGCGGCGCTGCTCCACCAGGCGTGCACGGTCGTACGGCGCGCGGAGCGTTCGACCTGGACGGCGTTCGAGGAGCACGGCGAGACCATGAACCCGCTGACCGCGACGTACCTCAACCGCCTCTCCGACCTGCTGTTCATCCTGGCGCGCTGCGCCAACAAGGAGGTCGGGGACGTGCTGTGGGTGCCGGGCGGCGAGCGCTGACCACCCGCCGGGGCGCCGTCAGCGCAGCGACTTCTGCTGCCGCCGGGGTGCTTCCCCGGCGGCCCCGTCCGGGCGCGGATCCTTCTTCTGCCAGATGAGGTAGGTGAGCGCGATCAGGCCGTGGATCACGAGGATGCGCAGGGTGGTGGCCTGCCAGCCGCGCAGCGACGCGGTGTTGCCGCCGTCGCCGACGTACCAGATCGCGATCTGCAGCAGGCCCGCCGCGACGGCCACCATCAGCACCGTACGCAGCCACAGCTTCCCCTCGTGCCGGGCGCGGGCCAGGCCGTGGCGCGGGGGCTTGGCAGGCGGGGGCCCGCCGGCGAAGCGGTGTGCGACGTGCCCGTCGACCCACTTGATCGTGTAGTGGCCGTAGGCGACGGTGTAGCCGATGTAGACGGCGGCCAGGCCGTGTTTCCAGTCAGCGGCGGCACCGTTCTTCAGGTCGATGGCGGTGACGGCCAGCAGGACCACCTCCAGCAGGGGCTCCATGAGGAGGACCGCGGCACCGGTGCGCGGCATCCGCGCCAGGTAGCGGAGGGCCAGGCCGCCGGCGAGCAGCACCCAGAATCCGACCTCGCAGATGATGATCAACGTGACGACCACGGCCGTCTCCTTTCCGAGCGGACACCTCCAGCCTTCCAGCGGCGAGCTGCCGGAACGTCGTCGCACCAGACGATCCGCGCTGCATCTTTCGATGTAGCGGCGGCCCCGCGGAACCGTCCGTACGTGGAGGCGCCGGCCCGCCGCGGCGTGTTTGATGGAGAGGTGACCGCCCACCCCCTCGCCGCCCTCGGCCGACCGCACCGCGCCGACGCGCTGATCGCGGGCGGCGGGCTGGCCGGCGGCCTGCTGCTGTGGCTGCTGGGTCTGCAGGGCGGCCCGCCGCTCTTCGGCCTCCCGTCGGCGCTGACGCTGGTCTCGCTGACGGTGATGTCCGCGGCGGAGCTGCTGCGCCGTACCGCCCCGGTGGCGGCGCTGGTGCTGGGGATCCCGGCGCTGGCGCTGGACATCTGCACGGGCACCCTGGTCGCCACGGTCCTGATGTTCACCGACCTGATCTACGCGGCGGTTCTCTACGGCAGCCCGGCGGCGGCCCGCCGCATCCCGTTCCACTGCGTGCTGCTCACGGTGCTGTCCACGATCGTGCTCACCGCGCTGTGGCACGATCCGCAGGTCCTGATGCTGTGCATCGCCATCGCCGTGGGCACCCTCACCCCGGCCTGGACCGGCGTGATCATCCGCAACCACCGGGACGCCGCGCAGGCCGCCCGGCTGCGGGCCGAGCAGACCGCGCTGCTGGCCGAGATGGACCGCAGGCAGGCGGTGACCGGCGAGCGGACCAGGATGGCGCGCGAACTGCACGACATGGTCGCCAACCACCTGTCCGCCATCGCCATCCACTCCACGGCGGCGCAGTCCATCGACGACCCGGCGGCGACCCGTGAGGCACTCGGGGTGATCCGGGAGAACAGCGTGCAGGGTCTGGCCGAAATGCGCCGCCTCATCGGGCTGTTGCGGGATCCGAAGGCGCCGGGCGGTGGCGACGAGCCGGCCGCCACGCCCACCCTCGACGGGCTCGACACGCTGATCACCCAGGCCCGCGCCAGCGGCGCGAGCAGCGGCCTGACCTTCACCCTGGACGACACCCGGCGCGCGGACGGGGCGGAGCTGAGCCCCAGGATGGCCGCCCCCGTCGAGCTCGCCGCGTACCGCATCGTCCAGGAGTCACTCACCAACGCCCTCAAGCACGCGGCACCCGGCGAGGTCCGGGTACGCATCGACCACGACCACGGGGTGGCGCTCACCGTCACCGTCATCAGCCCGTTCGGCGAACGGCCCGGACCGCGCGCGCCCGGCTCCGGCGCCGGCCTGGTCGGGATGCGGGAGCGGATCGCCCTGCTGGGCGGCGCGTTCGAGGCCGGTCCGGGCAACGGCCCGGACGGCCGGGTCTGGCTGGTGCGGGCGGAGATGCCCGTCCCCGAGGAGGAACGGCGACCGGAGGAGAAACGACCATGACAGGCGCACCGGCACAGCCGATCCGGGTCCTCGTCGCCGAGGACCAGTCCGCCGTGCGGGCCGGCCTGGTGCTCATCCTGCGCTCCGCCCCCGACATCGAGGTCGTCGGCGAGGCGGTGGACGGCGAGGAGGCGGTACGGCTCGCGCGCGAGCTGCGGCCCGCTCTCGTCCTCATGGACGTCCAGATGCCCCGGCTCGACGGTGTCTCCGCCACCCGCCGGATCGTCGCCGAGCACCTGGCGGACGTCCTCGTACTGACCACGTTCGACCTGGACGAGTACGTCTTCGGGGCGCTGCGCGCGGGGGCGGCCGGCTTTCTGCTCAAGGACACCGACGCGGCCGCCCTGCTGACCGCGGTGCGCACCGTGGCCGCCGGCGAGGGCCTGATCGCCCCCGCGGTGACCCGCCGTCTGATCGCGGAGTTCGCCGGTACGGCGGCGCGGCAGACACCGGAGGGGGACGGCCCGGATCCGGCCGTGCTGGACGCGCTGACCCGCCGCGAGCGCGAGGTACTGGGCTGTCTGGGGCGAGGGCTGTCGAACGCCGATATCGCGACCCGCCTGGCGATGGCCGAGGCCACCGTGAAGACGCACGTCAGCCGGCTGCTGGCCAAACTGGAGCTGCGCAGCAGGGTCCAAGCGGCAGTGCTCGCCCAGGAGTTGGGCGTGGAGGCGCCGTAGGACGACGCGGCGGGAGCCTCTTGGTCAGGCCACGTTGACGCGTTGCCCCGGAGGTGCCGCCTCCAGCCAGGCCAGGAAGCCGGTGAGGGCGTCCTCGCTCATGGCGAGTTCCAGGCGGGTGCCGCGGTGGCTGCAGGCGAGGACGGTGGAGTCGGAGAGCAGCGCCAGTTCTTCCTCACCCTGGGGGGTGCGGCGCTGCACCACCTCGATGGCGGAGCGCTCCAGGACGCGGCGGGGCCGGGGGGCGTAGGAGAAGACCCGGAACCATTCGATGCGGTCGCCGTTGTAGCGCGCCACACCGTAGATCCAGCCCTTGCCGCTGGGGTCGCTCTCGTGCTCGGGTACGTCCCAGCGCAGGCTGCAGTCGAAGGTGCCGCCGGACCGTTGGATGAGCCGTCGCCGTAGTCCGAAGACGAACAGTCCCAGCAGCACCAGTACCACGACCGCGCCGCTCACAAGCAGAGCGAGGACCATCTCGACCGACCTCCTCGCCTCGGTGGGGGTACCCCCGCCGCCGTTCGGGCGTGGGGGAGGAATCGCACCTGCATTGCCTCAGCCGCGGGCCGCTCCGGAGTGTTCCGGGGCAGCCCGCGGCTGAGGATCGATCTCGTCGGGACGGGGTTCAGTGAACGCCCGTCACCGCACGCAGACGGACATCGGCGCGGCGCTCGGCGGCCGCGTCGGCCTCCGACTTCGCCCGCTCCAGTGCCCGCTCCGCGCGCTGGACATCGATCTCGTCCGACAGTTCGGCGATCTCCGCGAGCAGAGACAGCTTGTTGTCGGCGAACGAGATGAAGCCGCCGTGCACGGCGGCGACGACGGTGCCGTCCCCGCTTTCGCCGGTCGTACGAATCGTCACCGGGCCCGACTGCAGCACGCCGAGCAGCGGCTGATGTCCGGGCATGACGCCGATGTCGCCCGACGGGGTGCGCGCGACGACAAGGCTGGCCTCGCCGGACCAGACCTGACGGTCGGCTGCGACCAACTCGACGTGCAGCTCAGCCACGATGGCTCCTCGGGTCTCCACCTGCCTGGCTCGGCAGATGCTGGGTCAAATACTAGTGGTCGTACGTCCCGGGGGCGGCCAGGGCCACCCCCGGGACGGGAGCACGGGTCAGGAGACGCCGAGCCGCTTCGCGTTGGCCTCGAGGTCCTCGATGCCACCGCACATGAAGAACGCCTGCTCGGGGAAGTGGTCGTAGTCGCCGTCCGCGATCGCGTTGAACGCGGTGATCGACTCGTCGAGCGAGACGTCCGAGCCGTCGACACCGGTGAACTGCTTCGCCACGTGGGTGTTCTGCGACAGGAACCGCTCGATACGACGGGCGCGGTAGACGGTGAGCTTGTCTTCCTCGCCGAGCTCGTCGATACCCAGAATCGAGATGATGTCCTGGAGGTCCTTGTACTTCTGCAGGATCGTCTTGACGCGCGAAGCGCAGTCGTAGTGGTCCTGCGAGATGTAGCGGGGGTCCAGGATCCGGGACACCGAGTCCAGCGGGTCGACCGCCGGGTAGATGCCCTTCTCCGAGATCGGGCGCGACAGAACGGTCGTCGCGTCCAGGTGGGCGAAGGTGGTGGCCGGCGCCGGGTCGGTCAGGTCGTCCGCGGGGACGTAGATCGCCTGCATCGAGGTGATCGAGTGACCACGGGTCGAGGTGATGCGCTCCTGGAGGAGGCCCATCTCGTCCGCCAGGTTCGGCTGGTAACCCACCGCGGACGGCATACGGCCGAGCAGCGTGGAGACCTCAGAACCCGCCTGGGTGTAGCGGAAGATGTTGTCGATGAAGAACAACACGTCCTGCTTCTGCACATCGCGGAAGTACTCCGCCATGGTCAGACCGGCCAGCGCGACCCGCAGACGGGTGCCCGGCGGCTCGTCCATCTGACCGAAGACCAGGGCGGTCTTGTCGATGACGCCCGACTCGGTCATTTCCTCGATGAGGTCGTTGCCCTCACGGGTGCGCTCGCCGACACCGGCGAACACCGACACACCGTCGTGGTTGTTGGCCACGCGGTAGATCATTTCCTGGATGAGGACGGTCTTGCCGACGCCCGCACCACCGAACAGACCGATCTTGCCGCCCTTGACGTACGGGGTCAGCAGGTCGATGACCTTGACGCCGGTCTCGAACATCTCGGTCTTGGACTCGAGCTGGTCGAAGCTCGGGGCCTTGCGGTGGATCGGCCAGCGCTCGGTGATCTCCGACTTGGCCTCGGGCTTGTTGAGGATCTCGCCGAGGGTGTTGAAGACCTTGCCCTTGGTGACATCGCCCACGGGGACGGTGATCCCGTTGCCGGTGTCGACCACCGGGGCCTGGCGGACCAGGCCGTCGGTGGGCTGCATGGAGATGGCGCGGACCAGGCCGTCACCCAGGTGCTGGGCGACCTCCAGGGTCAGCGTCTTGAGCTTGCCCTGCTCGGCGGGGTCGGCGACCTCGACGTGCAGCGCGTTGTAGATCTCGGGCATCGCGTCGACGGGGAACTCCACGTCGACGACCGGGCCGATGACCCGCGCGACGCGGCCCGTAGCCGTGGCCGTTTCAACAGTGGTGGTCATAGTGGTCAGTCACTCCCCGCGGTCGCGTCGGCCAGAGCACTGGCACCACCGACGATCTCGCTGATTTCCTGGGTGATTTCGGCCTGTCGGGCCGCGTTGGCAAGCCGCGAGAGCGACTTGATGAGGTCTTCTGCGTTGTCGGTCGCCGACTTCATCGCACGACGCGTGGCGGCGTGCTTGGAGGCGGCGGCCTGCAGGAGCGCGTTGTAGATCCGCGACTCGACGTACCGCGGCAGCAGCGCGTCGAGAACGTCCTCGGGCGACGGCTCGAACTCGAAGAGCGGAAGGATCTCGTCCTTGGTGGACTTCTCCGCCTCGTCCGTCTCGTCCTGCTTGTCGAGGCTGAGCGGCAGCAGCCGGTCGTCGACCGGCGTCTGCGTCATCATCGACACGAATTCGGTGAAGACGATGTGCAGCTCGTCCACGCCGCCCTCGGCCGTGTCCTTCTGGACCGCAGCGATCAGCGGTCCGGCCACGGCCTTGGCGTCCGCGTACGTCGGACTGTCGGTGAAGCCGGTCCACGACTCCGCGACCTCGCGCTCACGGAAGGCGTAGTACGACACACCCTTGCGGCCGACGATGAAGCTGTCGACCTCTTTGCCCTCGGCCTTGAGACGCTCGGTGAGCTTCTCGGCGGCCTTGATGGCGTTCGAGGAGTAGCCGCCGGCCAGGCCGCGGTCGCTCGTGATGAGCAGCACCGCGGCGCGCGCCGGCTTGTCCACCTCGGTGGTCAGGGCGTGCTGCGTGTTCGAGCCGGTGGCAACCGCTGTCACCGCGCGGGTCAGTTCACTCGCGTACGGCGTCGATGCCGCCACCTGGCGCTGCGCCTTGACGATGCGCGAGGCGGCGATCATCTCCATCGCCTTGGTGATCTTCTTGGTCGCGGTGACGGAGCGGATGCGACGCTTGTAGACCCGGAGCTTGGCTCCCATGGATCAGGTCCCTTCCGTCGTCACTTGGTGGTGCTGACCGGAGCGTCCTCACCGAGCAGCTTGCCGTCCGAGGTCTCGAACTGCTGCTTGAAGGTGGCGACGGAGTCGGAGAGGACCTGGATGGTGTCGTCGGACATCTTCCCGCCCTCGACGATGCTGGTCAGCAGCTCCTTCTTCTCCCGGTTGAGGTAGTCGAGCAACTCCCGCTCGAAGCGGCGGATGTCCTCGACCGGGACGTCGTCCATCTTGCCGGTGGTACCGGCCCAGACGGAGACGACCTGCTCCTCGACGGGCATCGGGGCGTACTGGCCCTGCTTGAGCAGCTCGGTCATGCGCTGACCGCGGCCCAGCTGTGCCTTGGACGCCGCGTCCAGGTCGGAACCGAAGGCGGCGAACGCCTCCAGCTCACGGAACTGGGCAAGGTCCACACGAAGCCGGCCGGAGACCTGCTTCATGGCCTTGTGCTGGGCGGAGCCACCGACACGGGAGACCGAGATACCGACGTTCAGCGCCGGGCGCTGGCCCGCGTTGAACAGGTCGGACTCAAGGAAGCACTGACCGTCGGTGATGGAGATGACGTTGGTCGGAATGAACGCCGACACGTCGTTCGCCTTGGTCTCGACGATCGGCAGACCGGTCATCGAACCGGCACCGAGCTCGTCGGAGAGCTTCGCGCAGCGCTCCAGCAGACGCGAGTGCAGGTAGAAGACGTCGCCCGGGTAGGCCTCGCGGCCCGGCGGACGGCGCAGCAGCAGGGACACGGCGCGGTAGGCGTCGGCCTGCTTCGAGAGGTCATCGAAGATGATCAGGACGTGCTTGCCGGCGTACATCCAGTGCTGGCCGATGGCCGAACCGGTGTAGGGCGCCAGGTACTTGAAGCCCGCCGGGTCGGACGCCGGGGCGGCGACGATGGTGGTGTACTCCAGGGCGCCGGCCTCCTCCAGCGCACCGCGCACGGACGCGATGGTGGAGCCCTTCTGGCCGATGGCGACGTAGATGCAGCGGACCTGCTTCTTCGGGTCGCCCGAGCGCCAGTTGTCGCGCTGGTTGATGATCGTGTCGACGGCCAGGGCAGTCTTGCCGGTCTGGCGGTCACCAATGATCAGCTGACGCTGGCCGCGGCCGATCGGCACCATCGAGTCGACGGCCTTGTAGCCGGTCTGCATCGGCTCGTGGACCGACTTACGGACCATGACGCCCGGAGCCTGCAGCTCCAGGGCGCGGCGGCCCTCGGACTCGATCTCGCCGAGGCCGTCGATCGGGTTGCCCAGCGGGTCGACGACGCGGCCGAGGTAGCCCTCGCCCACGGCGACCGAGAGCACCTCACCGGTGCGCTGCACCGGCTGGCCCTGCTCGATACCGCTGTACTCGCCGAGGACGACCGCACCGATCTCGCGCTCGTCCAGGTTCAGTGCGAGACCGAGCGTGCCGTCCTCGAACTTCAGCAGTTCGTTCGCCATCGCCGAGGGGAGGCCCTCGACATGCGCGATGCCGTCACCGGCATCACTGACCGTGCCGACCTCTTCGCGCGAGGCCGCGTCCGGCTTGTACGCCTGGACGAAGTTCTCCAGCGCGTCCCGGATCTCCTCCGGCCGGATCGTGAGCTCCGCCATCTGGGTTCCCTGCTCTCCTTGTTGGGCCCGAAGTTACTTGCGGGTGTCTGGGGGGCCGTCCCCCCAGGGGGTTTCCGCCTACGGCCCAACTCGGGCCGCCGTCGTGCTTGTGCTGTGTCCCCGGTGGTGCTTCCGGACCGCAGCCGGACCTCTCGGTCCGGCCGGCCCGGCACTCCGCCGGCTGTGCAGCTCTTGAGTTGGTGGCTGGGTCAGCCGGCCATCCGCCGGGCCGCCTCGTCGAGGCGATCCGCGATGGTGCCGTTGATGACCTCTTCGCCGATCCGCACCTGGATGCCGCCGAGGACCTCGGGGTCCACGTCGAGGTTCAGGTGGATCTGCCGTCCGTACACCTTCGCGAGCGAGGCGCCGAGGCGCTGCCGCTGTACATCGCTGAGGGGCACCGCGGAGGTGACGACCGCGATCATCCGGCCGCGACGGCTCGCCGCCAGCTTGGAGAGGGCGTCGAGCCCCGCTTCCAGGCTACGACCTCGCGGCGCTCCGACAAGACGCGTCACCAGTCGCTCGGTGACCGGGTTGGCCCGGCCGCCCAGCAGCGAGTGCAGCAGCGCGGCCTTGGCCGAGCCCTGCGCGTTCTGGTCGGTCAGCGCGCTGCGCAGCTCGGAGGTCGAGGTGACGATCCGGCCGAACCGGAACAGCTCGTCCTCGACGTCGTCGAGCTGACCGGCCCGCTGTGCGGCGATCAGGTCGGCGCTGTAGGCCAGCTCCTCGACCCCGTCCGCCAGGTCACGCGAGCGCGACCAGCGGGACCGGACCATGCCGGCGACGAGATCGGCAGTCGGCTCGCCGACCTGGTTGCCGAGCAGTCGCCGTGCCAGCTCGGCTCGCGCCTCGCCGGTCTGCGCCGGGTCGGTCAGGACCCGACGCAGCGACACCTCGCGGTCGAGCAGAGCGGTGACGGCAGCCAGCTCCTCGGCGAGCTTCGCGGCGTCGACGGAGCTGCTGTCCGTCAGCGCGTTGAGTCGCTCGCGTGCGGAGGCGAGTGCCTCGCGGCTCGCTCCGTTCATCGGCCGGCCTCAGCCTTCGTCGCGTCCGACGCCGCCTTGGCCTCGATCTCGTCGAGGAAGCGGTCGATGGTCCGGCTCTGCCGGGCGTGGTCCTCGAGGGACTCGCCGACGAGCTTGCCGGCCAGGTCGGTGGCAAGCTTGCCCACGTCCTGACGCAGCGACTGCGCGGCCTGCTTGCGGTCCGCCTCGATCTGGGCGTGACCGGCAGCGATGATTTCCTCACGCTGCCGCTGGCCCTCGGCGCGCATCTCGGTGATGAGCGTCGCGCCCTGCTCCTGCGCCTCCTGGCGCAGACGCGCGGCCTCGTGGCGGGCGTCGGCAAGCTGTGCCCGGTAGTCCTCGAGCACCTGCTGAGCCTCGGCCTGCTTCGCCTCGGCGTCCTCCATGCGGCCTTCGATCGACGCCCGACGCTCGTCCAGAACCTTGTTGATGTTCGGGAGGAGCTTCTTGGCGAGGAAGCCGAAGACGATGAAGAAGGCGATCAGGCCGATGACCAGCTCTGGAATCGGCGGGACCAGGGGGTTCTCAGGAACCTCCGCCGCCATGTTCACCAGGGCGTTCACATCAGTGCCTTCCGTCTGAATCGAATGTCGATGGTTTCGTTTACTTGTAAACGAAGCCCATGACGATGCCGATCAGGGCGAGCGCCTCACAGAAGGCGAAACCCATGATCTGGTTGGTGCGGATCAGGCCGGCAGCCTCGGGCTGACGGGCCAGGGCCTGGGTGCCGTTACCGAAGATGATGCCGACGCCGACGCCGGGGCCGATCGCGGCGAGACCGTAACCGATCGAGGCGACGTTGCCGACGACGTTGGTCTTGGCAGAGCCGGCGGCGAGGTTGACCATTTCGAGAGCAGCGGACATGCCGTTACTTCCTTCTCATTTCACGGACCGGTGGGGGTTGGCCACCGGACAGCTGTTGGGCTGGGAGACGAGGGTGCTCAGTGCTGCTTGGCGAGCGCGCCCTGGACGTAGTTGCAGGCCAGGAGGACGAAGACATACGCCTGGACGGCCTGGATGAAGAGCTCGAACGCGGTCATCACAAGGGTCATCACGAAGGACGCCCCCGCGTAGACGATTCCGATGCCGTTCAGCATGTACCAGCTGGCGATGGTGAACAGCAGGATCAGCAGGTGCCCCGCGAACATGTTCGCGAAGAGCCGGACCGCGTGCGTGAAGGGGCGGATGATCAGGTGCTGGAGCAGCTCCAGGACCATGATCAGCGGCAGCACCCAACCGAGCGACTTGTCGTAGCCGCTGATGTTCTTCAGGCCGCCGACGAAGCCCTGCTTCTTGAAGGTCAGGAACAGCCAGAGGACGTAGACCACGAGGGCGAGGCCCACGGGGAAGGCGATCACCGACGTCACCGGGAAGGCGAAGAGCGGGATCACCGACCACAGGTTCATGATCCATACGAAGAAGAACAGCGCGACCATGAAGGGGACGTATTTCTCGCCCTCCTTCTTCCCCAGCGCGTCATAGACGAGGCCGCGGCGCACGAAGTCGTACCCCGCTTCGCCGACCATTTGCAGCTTTCCGGGGACGATCTTCGCCTTGCCGAACGCGGCCCAGAAGAACCACACAACGACGACGGTGCTGAGGAAAGCCAGCAGCATCGGCTTGTTGAACTCGAAGCCACCGACCGTGAAGAGGGGTTCGAAGACGAACGAATGAAGACCCGGGGCCTCGAAGCCACACCCCGGAATAAAGAGGTGGCACTCCGTGTCGAAGGCGAGCATCGTTTCAGCACTCACCGCGGGCTCCTTCAGCGTGGCGCATGGGTACGGCAACCTCGTTGTGTCGGCGCGGCGTTGAGCCACGGTGCGGCACTGGACTGGTCTTGCGGATGTGGGGGCGGCTGGTCGGCGCTGGGCCGGGTCGGATCACAGGCATGGGCCGTGAGGACTGCCCGTTCCATCCCGTGGAACCGGTGCGCTCAGCCGCCTGCGCCAACTGTGCCGCAGTTGGCACCGGACGATAGCAGGCCCGCATGGGGGCTTTTATTCCGGCCCTACGTGTCACGTCGGCGACCCCGCCGTCTCCGCCTTCTTCGCTTCCGCGGAGTCGGGGTCGACGTACAGGATCTTCGCCTTCATGTGACCGCGGGTCTGTGCCGCGATCCACACGAGAGTGGCGCCGAGCAACGTGAACGCAAAAGCCTTTGTATCGAAGAGCGTTGTGTCCTTGAACGTCAGAAGGAAGACAAGGACGAGCAGAATCTGCACCGTGTACAGCATGAGTCCCATCATCTGGAACAGCTGCGGGTGATTCCGCGCGGTGCTTTGCAGGACGACGAGCCCTGCGCCCATCACCAGGATCACCAGCGCGGTGCCGATGACGGCGCCGATCGCTCCCGTCCCGCCCGCGACCACAGCGCTGACGGCAACGGCGATGGCGCCGATGGCGAGCGTGGGCACAACGGCGTGAAGGAGAAGTCGGGCGTCATTCGACTGCATGGCGGCGCTCCGGCAAGGGGTGGGGGTTTCTGTCGTCAGGGACGAGCGTAGTCCCGGCCTGAGGCGGAGCCTGAGGCCAAAAGACCGTCGCACAACGGCCCTTCGGCTCTATCGCCGGGTTTCGTGAACGGTATCACAAACTATTTGATGAGGTCTTTACCTGTTCGTGTGGACCCTGTCACACCTGAGCGTGAACCTGCGCGTTGGTGCACTGACGGCCGGGCTTTTGTCTGCTATAGGGTCAACCGACCCGTTTTCTGACGCCCGTTGGAGCGACCGGAAACGTGGATCAGCGGTGACTGTCCGCCCGCCGGCGGCCGACGAAGCGTGACCGGTCACCGATCGCGGTGGCGCCGTGGATGCCCGCGGGCACCGGTTCGGGCTCCTCGTCGGGCACTCCGGTGTCCACACCGTCCGCCATCAAGGCCTCCTCGTCGGACCCCAGGACGACCCGGCGGTAGCGCGGCGGCACCAACCGCTCCGCCCAGCGCGGGGCACGCGGAGTGAAGCGCGGCAGCAGGAGCAGCACCAGGCCGACCGCGCTCAGCAGCACGATGCCGAGCACGATCCACATGCTGGCGTTGTTCACCGAGTACGCGACCGCGCCGAAGGCGATCAGCGCCGACCAGAAGTACATGATCAACACGGCGCGGCTGTGCGAGTGCCCGATCTCCAGCAGCCGGTGGTGGAGGTGCCCGCGGTCGGCCGCGAACGGCGACTGGCCGTGCCACGTACGCCGGACGATCGCCAGGATGAGGTCGGCGACCGGGACCGCGATGATCGTCAGCGGCAGCAGCAGCGGGATGTAGACCGGCACCATCGCGTGCGTCGCCTCACGCAGACCGCCCGCCTTCAGGTTGAGCAGGTCCGGGTCGACCTGGCCGGTGACCGAAACCGCGCCGGCGGCCATCACGAGGCCGATCAGCATCGATCCGGAGTCGCCCATGAAGATCCGCGCCGGGTGCATGTTGTGCGGCAGGAAGCCCAGGCACATGCCCATCAGAACGACCGAGAACAGCGTTGCGGGCGCGGCCGCCTCGATGCCGTAGCCGAACCACATCCGGTACGCGTACATGAAGAACGCCGCGGCGGCGATGCACACCATGCCGGAGGCCAGGCCGTCCAGACCGTCGACGAAGTTCACCGCGTTGATGGTGATCACGACCAGTGCGACGGTGAGCAGCGTGCCCTGCATCGGGGTCAGCGAGACGGTGCCGACGCCGGGGATCGGGATCCACAGGATCGTCAGGCCCTGGAGGACCATCACGCCCGCGGCGATCATCTGGCCGCCGAGCTTGACCAGCGCGTCCACGCCCCACTTGTCGTCCAGGACGCCGAGGATCCAGATCAGCGCGGCGCCGGAGAGCAGCGCCCGCGGCTCGTTGGAGTTGGCGAAGACGCTCTTGAGGTTGGTCAGGTGCGAGGCGACCAGCAGCCCCGCGCACAGCCCGCCGAACATCGCGATGCCGCCGAGTCTCGGTGTCGGCTCGCGGTGCACATCGCGGGCGCGGATCTCCGGCATCGCCCCGGCCGCGATCGCGAACTTCCGCACCGGCCCGGTCAGCAGGTAGGTCACCGCGGCCGTGACGCACAGCGTCAGCAGGTATTCACGCACGGGCTGCCCCATTGGTTTCGCTGGCCATCACAGCCACACACCATATGCGCGTCAGCCCCTTGTCCGTGAATACAGGGGGAGACGCAGCCGGGCCGCGCAGGGTTCCCAGCGGTTTTTGGCCGTCAGTCGTGATCGGGATAAGGCGGAAAACGGTGGACCAATGCGACGGTCCGCGCCCGGGTGGCGCCGTCCTCGCGCAGCGCCCCCGCGATCAGCTCGGCGACCTCGCGCATCTCGTCCTCGCGCATGCCCTGGGTCGTCAGCGCCGCGGTGCCCAGGCGGACACCCGTCCGGCGTACCGTGTCCCCGGGCGCCTCGGCGCACGGCAGGGCGCAGGTGTCCAGGACGATCCCGGCGGCGGCCAGCCGGCCCCGTGCGGTGCGGGCGTCCAGGTCGAGCGGGGCGGTGTCGGCGGTGATCAGGTGGGTGTCGGTGCCCCCGGTGGTGATCGTCAGCCCGTGTCCGGCCAGCTCGTCGGCGAGTACGGCGGCGTTGGCGGTGACCTGGTGGGCGTACGCGCCGAAGGCCGGGGTGGCGGCCTCACCGAAGGCGACGGCCTTGGCGGCGACCGCGTTCATCTGGGCGCCGCCCTGGGTGAAGGGGAACACCGCGCGGTCGATGCGTTCGGCGAGCTTCGCGCCGCACAGGATCAGCCCGCCACGCGGCCCGCGCAGCACCTTGTGGGTGGTGGCGCACACCACGTCCGCGTACGGAACGGGGCTGGGCGCCGCTCCCCCGGCGATCAGCCCGGTCGGATGGGCGACGTCCGCGATCAGATAGGCGCCGGTCTCGTCGGCGATGTCGCGGAACGCGGCGTAGTCGATGTGCCGGGGGTAGGAGATCGAGCCGCAGACGATGGCCTTGGGGCGGCGTGCGCGGGCCAGTGCGCGGATCGCGTCGTAGTCGAGGAGTCCGGTGTCCTCGTCGACGCCGTAGCCGACGAAGTCGAACCAGCGGCCGGAGAAGTTGGCAGGCGACCCGTGGGTGAGGTGTCCGCCGTGCGGGAGGGACATGGCCAGGACGGTGTCCCCGGGGCGCAGCAGGGCGGCGTAGGAGGCCAGCACGGCCGAAGACCCGGAGTGGGCCTGGACGTTGGCGTGTTCGGCGCCGAACAGGGCCTTGGCGCGTTCGACGGAGATCCGCTCGGCGAGGTCCACGATTTCGCAGCCGCCGTGGTGGCGGGCGCCCGGGTATCCCTCGGCGTATTTGTTGCCGAGCGGGGAGCCGAGGGCGGCGAGCACGGCGGGCGAGGTGAAGTTCTCCGCGGCGATCAGCTGGAGTCCGTCGCTCTGCCGGGCGCTCTCCCCCAGCAGGACGCCGGCGATCTCGGGGTCCTCGCGCAGCAGCGCGGCGAAGTCGGGGGCGCCGGGCGGGCGGGTGGCGCCGTCGCGGGCGGCGGCCTGGGCCCATTCCTCGACGGTCAGCTCACCGCCGGGGCCGGTGGCCGGGACACGGGTGGCGGGAGTGTCGCTGCGGGGTGACGCGGTGATGGCGGGCATCGCTGGCTCCGGGCCTCGTACGGGGACGTAGTCCCAATGTAGGCGCGGCGTGGCGATCGGGCGCGGTGTGCGGGCCGGTCGGGCGGCGGGCGCCCGGAGGCGGGCGTCAGGCGCGGGCGGGCAGACCGGTGAGGGCCGTGACGACCGGGTCGAGCGCCTGGTTGATCTCGTCGCCGATGGAGCGGAAGAACGTGATGGGGGCGCCGTAGGGGTCGTAGACCTCGTCGGACTCGGGGTTGGGCGCCAGCAGCCAGCCGCGCAGCGCGGCGGCGGCGCCGACCAGCGCGCGGGCACGCTCGACGAGCCCGCCGTCCGGCAGGCCCGGGTCGGGCTCGGGCAGCGTGGCGGGGTCTATCGCACGCACCAGCCGGTTGAATTCCTTGAGCGTGAAGGTGCGCAGTCCCGCGGAGTGGCCCATGGAGATGACCTGGGCGCGGTGGTCGCGGGTAGCGGTCAGCACCAGGTCGGCGCGGATGACGTGCTCGTCGAGCAGCTCACGGCCGAGGAAGCCGGCCGGGTCCGCGCCGTAGTCGCCGAGGACGGTCGCGGCGTGCGCCTCCATGGGGGCGCCTTCGTGCCCCCAGGTGCCGGCGCTCTCCACGAGCAGCCCGCCGCTGCACGCCTCGCCGAGGCGCACCTCCAGGGCACGGCGGTGCAGCCGCTCGGTGATCGGCGAGCGGCACACGTTGCCGGTGCTGACGTGGAGGATCCGAAAAGGGGGTGCTGGGGGGAAAAGGGTGTCGTCGCCCGCTCCCGCTATGCCACGCCCCAGGGGCGCCATCAATTGGCCACCTCGAGCTCGGGTACGACCTTGCGCAGCTCTTCCGCGCTGATCGCGCCCTCACGCAGCAGCACCGGGGTCTTGCCGGTGACATCGACGATCGAGGACGGTACGGCGGCGGGCGTGGGGCCGCCGTCCAGGTAGACGGAGACCGAGTCGCCGAGCATCTCCTGGGCGGCGTCGCAGTCCTGCGGGGAGGGGTGGCCGGTGAGGTTGGCGCTGGAGACGGCCATCGGGCCGAAGTCGGTGAGCAGCTCGATGGCGACGGGGTGCAGCGGCATCCGGACCGCGACCGTGCCGCGGGTCTCGCCGAGGTCCCAGGTCAGCGACGGCTGGTGGGTGGCGACGAGGGTGAGTGCGCCGGGCCAGAAGGCGTCGACCAGCTCCCAGGCCTGCTCGGAGAAGTCGGTGACCAGGCCGTGCAGGGTGTTCGGGGATCCGACGAGGACCGGGGAAGGCATTCCGCGGCCGCGGCCCTTGGCTTCCAGGAGGTCGCCGACGGCCTCGGCGCTGAAGGCGTCCGCCCCGATGCCGTAGACGGTGTCGGTCGGCAGGACGACCAGCTCGCCGCGGCGGACGGCCGACGCGGCCTCACGCAGACCGGTCGCGCGGTCGGTCGCGTCGCTGCAGTCGTATCGCCGTGCCATCAGCTGTCTCCCTCGTGCGGAACGGTTACCTCGGGTGCGGGGCGCGCATCCGTCGTCGATGCGGGGCGCGTCATGGCGTCGCCCGGCGCGCGGTGGCGAAGCGGGGCCGGTTGTTGAGATCGGGGTGATCTGCCGCATCCGCCCACCCCTTCTCCTCCGTGAAGATCCAGGGCACCTGCCCACCCTGGGTGTCGGCATGCTCGACGACGACCAGACCGCCGGGCCGCAGCAGGCGGTTGGCGGTCCGCTCGATGCCACGGATGGTGTCCAGGCCGTCCTCGCCCGAGAACAGCGCGAGCTCGGGGTCGTGGTCGCGTGCCTCGGGTGCGACGTACTCCCACTCGGTCAGCGGGATGTACGGCGGGTTGGAGACGACCAGGTCGACCTGCCCGTCCAGTTCGGGAAACGCGGTCAGCGCATCACCGTGCTGAAGAACGACGCGGGACCCCTCGACGTTCTTGCGGGCGTACTGGAGAGCTTCCTCGGACAGCTCGACGGCGTGTACGCGCGAGCGGGGCACTTCCTGCGCCAGGGCGAGGGCGATGGCCCCCGAGCCGGTGCACAGGTCGACGATCAGCGGTTCGACGACGTCCATGGCGCGCACTGCGTCTATCGCCCAGCCGACGACCGATTCGGTCTCCGGGCGGGGCACGAACACCCCTGGCCCGACGTGGAGTTCGAGGTAGCGGAAGAAGGCGCGGCCGGTGATGTGCTGGAGTGGTTCGCGGGCCTCACGGCGGGCGATGGCCTCCCAGTAGCGGGCGTCGAAGTCCGTGTCGGGGACCGTGTGCAGCTGGCTCCGCTTGACGCCGTGCACATGAGCGGCGAGCTCCTCGGCGTCGAAACGCGGTGAGGGCACGTCGGCGTCGGCCAGCCGCTGGGTGGCCTGGGCCACCTCGGCGAGCAGCAGATTCACGGGCCTTCCTCCTGATGCGCTGCGTCTTCGTTGTGCGGGTCGCCGTCGATCGGCCGGGGCCCGGGGAGCGAGTCCCCGGATGCGTCCGTGGCCGGTACGTACAGGGTCTTACTGGGCGGCGGCGAGCTTGGCGGCCGAGTCGGCATCCACGCAGGCCTGGATGACCGCATCGAGCTCACCGTCGAGCACCTGGTCCAAGTTGTACGCCTTGAAGCCGACCCGGTGGTCCGAGATGCGGTTTTCCGGGAAGTTGTACGTACGGATGCGCTCGGAGCGGTCAACCGTTCGGACCTGGCTGCGGCGGGCGTCCGACGCTTCCTTCTCGGCCTCTTCCTGGGCGGCGGCCAGCAGCCGGGAGCGCAGGATGCGCATGGCCTGCTCCTTGTTCTGGAGCTGGCTCTTCTCGTTCTGGCAGGAGACGACGATGCCGGTGGGCAGGTGGGTGATGCGCACGGCGGAGTCGGTGGTGTTGACGGACTGGCCGCCGGGGCCGGAGGAGCGGTAGACGTCGATCCGCAGGTCGTTGGGGCCGATCTCGACCTCGACCTCCTCGGCCTCGGGCGTGACGAGCACGCCGGCGGCGGAGGTGTGGATGCGGCCCTGCGACTCGGTGGCGGGCACCCGCTGGACGCGGTGCACCCCGCCCTCGTACTTCAGCCGTGCCCAGACGCCCTGGCCGGGCTCGGTGGCGCCGCCCCCGCCCTTGGTCTTCACGGCGACCTGGACGTCCTTGTAGCCGCCGAGGTCGGACTCGTTGGCCTCGAGGATCTCGGTCTTCCAGCCGGCCCGCTCGGCGTAGCGCAGGTACATCCGCAGCAGGTCGCCGGCGAACAGGGCGGATTCCTCGCCGCCCTCGCCGGCCTTGACCTCGAGGATGACGTCCTTGTCGTCGCTGGGGTCACGCGGAACCAGCAGCAGCCGCAGCTTTTCGGTGAGGGTCTCGCGCTGGGCGTCGAGTTCCTTGACCTCGTCGGCGAAGTCCGGGTCGTCCGCGGCGAGTTCGCGCGCGGTCTCCATGTCCTCGCCGGTCTGCTTCCAGGAACGGTAGGTCGTGATGATCGGGGTCAGCTCGGAGTAGCGCTTGTTGAGCCGCATGGCCTCGCGCTGGTCGGAGTGGACCGCGGGGTCGGCCAGCCGCTTCTCAAGATCGGCGTGCTCGCCGATCAGTTCCTCGACCGCCTCGAACATCGTTGGGGTTCCTTAGCTGACTGGTGTTCCGGGGGCCGGCAGCGGTGCGGCGGGGCCGCGGCATCCCGGACCCCCGGCCGGGTCCGTGGCCTGGACGACAAAACGCCGGTCCGGTCACCCCTGAGCAGGGGCGACCGGAGACCGGCGCCTTGCGGGTCGCTACTTGGCGGCCTTGGCCTTGCCGAAGCGGGCCTCGAAGCGGGCCACGCGGCCGCCCGTGTCCATGATCTTCTGCTTGCCGGTGTAGAAGGGGTGGCACTCGCTGCAGACGTCGGCGCGGATGCTGCCGTTGGCAACGGTGCTACGGGTGGTGAAGGACGCGCCACAGGTGCAGCTGACCTGGGTCTCGACGTACTCCGGGTGGATGTCGCGCTTCAAGGGGTTCTCCTAGGTTCGGGAGTGCTCCGGGTCGTGCTGCGGGTTGCGTCACGTGAACCGGGGCCGACGGTCCAGTCTGCCAGGACTCGCCGTATCTCCCAAAACCGGGGTCGGAGCGCAACTATTCCCCGGCCGGGCCCGGCGCCCCGGTCCCGGCCGGTCCCACTACCGGACGTAACTGTCCGTGCCGCCCTTGTCGCCGGCCGAGTCCTTGATCGCGGACTTCGGGATGTCCCGGTCCTGGTGGAGCGCGTCCCAGACCTGCTTGCTCTGCTTGGTGAGCGGCTCGACCCGGTCGGGGTCGACCTTGTCGTACGCCACCGGCAGCGTGACCATGTCGATCTTGTCGGAGCCGATCGAGCCCAGGCTCTTGGCCAGTCCCGACAGTTCGCTGACCGAGTTGAGGTCGGTGTCGGTGGTGATGGCCTTGGTCGCCGTGTCCGCGACGTCATACAGCTTCGTGGGGTTGGTGAGCACCCCGACGTTCTTGACCTGGTTCATCAGGGCCTTGATGAACGTCTGCTGGAGCTGGATGCGGCCCAGGTCGCTGCCGTCGCCCCCGGGGACGCCGTGCCGGGTCCGTACGAGGCCGAGCGAGTCCTCGCCATTGAGCGTGTGCTTGCCGGCCTGGAGGTGCAGGTGGCTGCTGTTGTCGTTGATGGCCTTCTTGGTGGTGATCTCCACGCCGCCCAGGGCGTCGATGAGCTTCTTGAAGCCGGTGAAGTCGACCTCGACGAAGTGATCCATGCGGATTCCGCTGATCGACTCGACGGTCTTGACGGCACAGGCCGGACCGCCCACCTCGAACGCGGTGTTGAACATCGCGCGCTGCTGGCCGGGGACGTCCTTGCCGTCCTTGGTGCACGACGGGCGCTTGATCATGGTGTCGCGCGGGATGCTCACCACGCTGGCCTTCTTGTGGCCCTTGTAGACGTGCACGACCATCGCCGTGTCGGACCGCGCGGCGCCCTCGTCCGTGCCGTATTCACTGTTCTTGCCGGCGCGCGAGTCCGACCCCATGACGAGGATGTCCATCGAGCCGTTGTCGACGTTCTTCGGCCGGTCCTGGCCGAGGGCGGCGTTGATGTCGACGCCCTTGAGGTTGCCGTTGAGCTTGAAGTAGACGTAGCCGAGACCGGCTCCGCCGAGCAGCACGACGCTGACCAGCGCGCACAGCGTGATGGTCAGCACCCGACGGCGCCGGGTCGGCCCTTTCCGCCGGCGGCCCGTGGCACGTATGCCGCGGGCACGGCTTTCGGCCGTCTTCGCGGTCCCGTTGCTGTCCGCCATCTGCTCCTCAGTCCTTGCTCGCTCGACTGCCCCTCGCCCGGCACAGCGCTCCGTGCGTCACGGCCTGTTGCTCCTTGTCAGACGGGAGGCAGACCGGAAGGGTTGCACAGCGCCATATGAGCGCTTTCTTAGAAAAGCGCTCCGCCGGCGCCCGACGGCGTTCCGCACGCACCCTTCTCACCTGGGGTTTCGATACGTTTTCTGCCGTCTTTGGAACCGGTGGGAAATGGCTGATCCTGTGCGGAACGTCTCAAGCGGAAATGCGCGCGACGCCCTGTGAGGCGCGCTGTTCGGACCCGGGACAGCACGAGGCCCTCCTCCCCCACAAGGGGCGAGAAGGGCCTCGGGTGCGTCGGGGTGGCGTCAGTCGTTGCCGTTGCCGTTGTTGCCCATACCCGGCGTCGTCTTCTGAATCTGCAGCAGGAACTCCGCGTTGGACTTCGTCTGCTTCATCTTGTCCAGCAGCAGCTCGATGGCCTGCTGCTGGTCCAGGGCGTGCAGCACCCGGCGCAGCTTCCAGACGACGGAGAGCTCGTCGGCACCCATCAGGATCTCTTCCTTACGGGTGCTGGACGCGTCCACGTCCACCGCCGGGAAGATGCGCTTGTCGGAGAGCTTGCGGTCGAGCTTGAGCTCCAGGTTGCCGGTGCCCTTGAACTCCTCGAAGATCACCTCGTCCATCCGCGAACCGGTCTCGACCAGCGCGGTGGCCAGGATGGTCAGCGAACCGCCGTCCTCGATGTTGCGCGCGGCACCGAAGAAGCGCTTCGGCGGGTACAGCGCGGTCGAGTCGACACCACCGGACAGGATGCGGCCGGAGGCCGGGGCGGCGAGGTTGTACGCGCGTCCCAGGCGGGTGATGGAGTCCAGCAGGACGACCACGTCGTGACCCAGCTCGACGAGACGCTTGGCGCGCTCGATGGCCAGTTCGGCGACGGTGGTGTGGTCCTCGGCCGGGCGGTCGAAGGTCGAGGAGATGACCTCGCCCTTCACCGACCGCTGCATGTCGGTGACCTCTTCCGGACGCTCGTCGACCAGGACGACCATCAGGTGGCACTCGGGGTTGTTGCGGGTGATCGAGTTGGCGATCGCCTGCATGATCATGGTCTTGCCGGTCTTCGGCGGGGCCACGATCAGACCACGCTGGCCCTTGCCGATGGGCGTGACGAGGTCGATGATCCGGGTCGTCAGGCTGCCCGACTCACCCTCCAGGCGCAGTCGCTCCTGCGGGTAAAGGGGCGTCAGCTTCCCGAACTCCGCCCGGTTGCGGCCCTGTTCGGGCGCCACGCTGTTGACGGTGTCGATACGGACCAGCGCGTTGAACTTCTCGCGGCGCTCGCCGTCCTTGGGCTGGCGGACCGCGCCGGTGACGTGGTCACCCTTGCGCAGACCGTTCTTGCGGACCTGGGCGAGCGAGACGTACACGTCGTTCGGACCGGGCAGGTAGCCGGAGGTCCGGATGAACGCGTAGTTGTCGAGGATGTCCAGGATGCCCGCGACGGGGATCAGGACGTCATCCTCGGTCACCTGCGGCTCGTTGCCGAAGTCCTCGCGGCCGCCGCGACGGCCACGGCGGTCGCGGTAGCGGCCGCGACGGCCACGGCGGCCGCCCTCGAAGTCGTCGTCATCGTCCTGACGGCGGTTGTCGCGGTTGTCCCGCTGACGGTTGCCGCCCTGGTTGCCGCCGTCTCCCGCGTCGTTCTTGCGGCGGTCGCCACGGTCCTGACGGTCACCGCGGTCCTGACGGTCGCCACGGTCCTGGCGGTCGCCGCGGTCCCCACGCTCACCACGGTCGCGCTGACCGCGCTGGCCGCGGCCCTCGCGGTCACCCTTCTGGCCGCGGTCCTGACGGTCGCCGCGGTCCTGGCGGTCGCCGCCCTTGTTCTGGCGGCCGTCAGCGGTGTCGGTGGACACCGCGGCCTCGGCCTTGGCGTCCGTCCTGGCCGTGGCCGTCTCGGGCCGGGCCTCGATCTTGACGTCGCCGGCGGCGGTGTCGGGGCTGCCCGCGGCGGCGGTGGCCCGGCGCCGACGGCGCTCGCCGGCCGGCTGCTCGTCGCTCAACGGCTGGCCCGGGATGTCGATCTGCTGCTGGGCCGCGGACTTGTCGCCGGCCTTCTCGGCCTTGTCGGTCTTGGCGGCAGCGGTCTTCTCGGCAGCGTCGTCGCCGGTACGGGCCTTGGAGGTCGTACGGCGCTTGGGCTTGCTCTCGGTGTCGGCGGGCGCGTCGGCCTTGGCCGCGGAGCCGGAGCCGCCGGCCTGCTTCTCCTTGATGACCTCGATCAGCTGGCTCTTGCGCATCCGCGCGGTGCCCTTGATGCCGAGGCCGGAGGCAACCTGCTGCAGCTCTGCCAGGACCATGCCGTCAAGGCCGGTGCCCGAACGGCGTCGCCGCGAGGCAGGGGCTGTGGCAGCACCGGTGGCAGGCGCGGGAGCGTCCGTGGCGGGCGCGGTGGCACTGCCATCGGTGCGCACGCCCATCAGATCGGTGGTGTCGCTCACGAAGGGGTCCTTCCCTGGAGCGGGCGTCGGCCTGTCTGGCTCGGCGACCGGTTGTGCTGTCCGGCTGTCCTTGGATGTGCGGACCGGGCCGGGGCGGTGGTCCCGCCGGAAACGGCGGAAAGATCAGTTCATGGTTCCGGCGCGAAGAGATGCAGAGTGACTCATGACGTCACGCCGATTCCGGAGCGTGCTCACTTCTGCTCAGGCCATTGCTCCAAGCAGTTTGGGAGGCTCCCGGAAGAAAGTGGTCCCGATGGGGGACACGAAGCACCGCGCCACTCAGGCGTCGAGTACTGACTTGAGGTTAACACTACCGGATCCAACAAACATTCCCCCTCTCAAAGACCGGCAATCGTCGATCACTCGCGTGATCACCCGGCGAGCGGCAGCACACAGGTGCCCACCGCGTCGAGGGTCAGCCGGTTGGCCGCCCACCCCTCGCCCGCCAGCGCGGCGACCTTGTCGGCCGCCGCCTCGTCCACCAGCGCAAGGACCGTCGGGCCCGCACCGGAGACAACTGCGGGGACGCCGTCCGCGCGCAGTCGGTTCACCAGGGCCACACTCTCCGGCATCGCGGGGGCGCGGTATTCCTGGTGAAGTCGGTCCTCGGTCGCGGCAAGCAGCAGCTCGGGGCGCCTGGTCAGGGCCTCGACGAGCAGTGCGGCACGGCCGGCGTTGGCCGCGGCGTCCACATGCGGGACGGTACGCGGAATCAGTCCACGGGCGGTCTCGGTCAGCACCGGCTTTCCGGGCACGAAGACCACCGGAACGATGGAATCGGCGGGATCCATTCTGATCGCCCGCGCGGTTCCGGTGTCCATCCAGGCGAGGGTGAATCCGCCCAGCAGGCACGCGGCGACATTGTCGGGGTGGCCCTCGATCTCGGTGGCCAGCTCCAGCAGCGCCGCATCGTCGAGCTTCTGCTCGCCGCCGGTCGTCACCGCACGGGCGGCGACGATGCCGGCGCAGATCGCAGCCGAGGAGGACCCCAGGCCACGGCCGTGCGGGATGCGGTTGGCGCAGACGATTTCCAGCCCGCGGGGTTGTCCGCCGAGCAGGTCGAAGGCGGTACGCATGGAGCGTACGAGCAGGTGGCTCTCGTCACGGGGGAGGCTCTCGGCCCCCTCACCTGCGATGTCGACGTGCAGACCGGAGTCGGCGACGCGCACCACCACATCGTCGTACAGACCCAGGGAGAGACCCAGGGCGTCATAGCCGGGACCGAGGTTGGCGCTGGAAGCGGGGGTGCGCACCCGGACGGCGGCGGCGCGGAACGCGGGACCGGCCATCGCTCGATGACTCTCCTTGATTGATGCTGCGGTACTACCCCGCGCCACCGTGGCACCGAAGCGCCCGGCCGGCTCGTGGGGTCTGTTCTGATCTGCCCTGCACACCACTGCGTTATGCCGTGGGGAGGGGAGTTGGCTGCCAGCCTATCGAAGGAAGGTTCTGTGGCGACATAGGGCGCACAGGAGGCGCACGATGCGTGTCGCGCGCCATCCCGTGCCTCGGAGTCACCTCGACCAGGCTTTGCAGCGTTTGCACAATTTGCTGTACGGGGGGTGACGGGACGGTGACCGTCCCGCCACCCCGTGCCGTACGCGCAGATTCGGCGGGTGGGGCGTGCGGGCTAAGCGAGGCCGAGGCGCTCGGCCGCGGCGTCGGCGTCGATCGGGACCGTGACCGGCTGCGGGGCGCCGGCCACCGCCCAGTCCGGGTCCTTGAGGCCGTTGCCGGTGACCGTGCAGACGATGCGCTGGCCCGGGTCGACCTTGCCCTGCTCGGCGGCCTTGAGCAGACCGGCTACCGAAGCGGCCGACGCGGGCTCGACGAACACGCCCTCCTGGGCGGCCAACAGGCGGTAGGCGGCCAGGATTTGACGGTCGGTCACCTCGTCGATGAAGCCGCCGGACTCGTCCCGCGCCCGCTCGGCGAACGACCACGAAGCGGGGTTGCCGATCCGGATCGCGGTGGCGATGGTGTGCGGGTCCTTGACGACCTCGCCGCGCACGATCGGTGCGCTGCCGGACGCCTGGAAGCCCCACATCCGCGGGGTGCGCGAGGCGATGCCGTCAGCGGCGTACTCCTGGTAGCCCTTCCAGTACGCCGTGATGTTGCCGGCGTTGCCGACCGGAAGCACGTGGATGTCGGGCGCGTCGTCGAGCATGTCGACGATTTCGAAGGCGGCGGTCTTCTGCCCCTCGATGCGCACCGGGTTGACGGAGTTCACAAGTGCGACCGGGTACTTCTCGGAGAGGCCGCGGGCGAGCGTCAGGCAGTCGTCGAAATTTCCGTCGATCTGCAGGATCTTCGCGCCGTGGACCAGCGCCTGGCCCATCTTGCCGAGCGCGATCTTGCCCTGCGGGACGAGAACGGCGCAGACCATGCCGGCCCGCACCGCGTACGCGGCGGCGGAGGCGGAGGTGTTGCCGGTGGAGGCGCAGATGACCGCCTTGGCGCCCTCCTCCTTCGCCCGGGTGATGGCCATCGTCATCCCGCGGTCCTTGAAGGACCCGGTGGGGTTCGCGCCCTCGACCTTGAGGTGCACCTCACAGCCGGTGCGCTCGGAGAGCACCTGGGCCGGTACGAGGGGAGTGCCGCCCTCCCGGAGGGTGACCGCCTCGGTCGTGTCGCTGACCGGCAGACGGCCGCGATATTCCTCGATGATGCCGCGCCATTGGCGGCTCGCCATGGTCACAGTGGAATTGGCAGACATGGGTTCCTTTACTCCCCTTCGACCCGCATGATGCTGGCGACACCACGAACGGTGTCCAGCTCGCGCAGCGCCCCGACGGTCGACGACAGGGCCGCGTCCGCCGCTCGGTGGGTGACGACGACGAGAGAGGCCTCGCCGTCCTTGCCCGTTTGACGGACCGTATCGATCGATACGCCGTTTTCGGCGAAGACCGTCGCCACCTGCGCGAGAACGCCGGGCTTGTCGGCCACGTCGAGACTGATGTGGTAGCGCGTGACGACATCGCCCATCGGACTGACGGGCAGCCGCGCGTACGCCGACTCACCCGGCCCGGTGGCGCCGGCCAGCTTGTTGCGGCAGACCGCGACGAGGTCGCCGAGGACCGCCGAAGCGGTCGGTGAACCGCCGGCGCCGGGTCCGTAGAACATCAGCTGACCGGCCGCGTCGGACTCGATGAAGACCGCGTTGTAGGCCTCGCGCACGGAGGCGAGCGGATGCGTCAGCGGGATCATCGCGGGGTGCACCCGGGCGGTGACCGACGCGCCGTCCGCGGCCCGCTCGCAGATGGCGAGCAGCTTGACGGTGCAGCCCATCCGTTTGGCGGAGGCGATGTCGGCGGCGGTGACCTCGGTGATGCCCTCGCGGTGCACATCGTCGAGGCGCACCCGGGTGTGGAACGCGATGCCGGCCAGGATGGCGGCCTTGGCGGCGGCGTCGAAGCCCTCGACGTCGGCGGTCGGGTCGGCCTCGGCGTAACCGAGGGCGGTGGCCTCGTCCAGCGCCTCGCTGTACCCGGCGCCACTGGTGTCCATCTTGTCGAGGATGAAGTTGGTGGTGCCGTTGACGATGCCGAGGACGCGGTTGACCTTGTCGCCGGCCAGCGATTCACGCAGCGGGCGTACCAGCGGGATCGCGCCGGCCACCGCGGCCTCGTAGTAGAGATCGGCGTTGTGCTGCTGCGCCGCGGCGTGCAGCGCGGCGCCGTCGGCGGCGACCAGCGCCTTGTTGGCGGAGACGACGCTCGCGCCGTGCTCGAAGGCGGTGGTGATCAGGCCGCGGGCCGGCTCGATGCCGCCGATGACCTCGATGACGACGTCGATGTCGCCGCGTTTGACCAGCGCGGTGGCGTCGGTGGTGACCAGCTCTGCCGGGACGCCGTCGCGCACCTTGTCGGGGCGGCGTACGGCGATCCCGGCGAGCTCCACGGGTGCACCGATGCGCGCCGTGAGGTCGTCGGCGTGCGTCGTCATGATGCGCGCCACCTCTGAGCCGACAACACCACAGCCCAGCAGCGCCACCTTCAGCGGACGCGTACGCATCATTCGACCTCTGCTTTTCATCGATACTGCCGTTGATCCTGCTTGCTCATGCACCAGTCTCACGCACGGGTCGGCGCTTTCCGCCACCGGTCCAGATGCCGAGACATTTATTTCATCCCCGGGGTCGCACCGTGGATCGGGCCCTAGCCGACGTCCAGACGCAGGAGATCTTCCTCCGTCTCGCGCCGGACGATCACCCGGGCCGCACCGTTCCTCACCGCCACGACCGGCGGCCGGAGCGCGTGGTTGTAGTTGCTCGCCATCGAGCGGCAGTACGCCCCGGTGGCCGGCACCGCGAGCAGGTCACCGGGCGCCACGTCGGACGGCAGGAAGGCATCGCGTACGACGATGTCGCCACTCTCGCAGTGCTTGCCGACCACGCGCGAGAGCATCGGCTCGGCGTCGGAGACCCGGGAGACCAGCGCGACGCTGTACTCCGCGTCGTACAGCGCGGTCCGGATGTTGTCCGACATCCCGCCGTCGACGGACACATACGTCCGCAGCCCCTCCAGCTCCTTGATCGTGCCGACCTCGTACAGCGTGAACGCGGTCGGCCCGACGATGGCCCGGCCCGGCTCGACGGACAGCCGCGGCACGGCCAGCCCCGCCGACTCGCACTCCCGCGTCACGATGTCGCCGAGGGCCTTGGCGATCTGGTGCGGCTCGCTCGGGTCGTCCTCGGAGGTGTAGGCGATGCCGAGGCCGCCGCCCAGGTCGATCTCCGGCAGTTCGACGCCGTGCTCGTCGCGCACCTCGGTCAGCAGCTGGACGACGCGGCGGGCCGAGACCTCGAAACCGGCCATGTCGAAGATCTGCGAGCCGATGTGCGAATGGATCCCGATGAGTTCGAGGCCGTCCAGCTTGAGCGCCCGGCGCACGGCCTCCGCGGCCTGCCCGCCGGCCAGCGCGATGCCGAACTTCTGGTCCTCGTGCGCGGTGGCGATGAATTCGTGCGTATGCGCCTCGACACCGACCGTGACCCGGATCTGCACCCGCTGGCGCTTGCCCAGCCGCTCCGCGATGTGCGCGACCCGCACGATCTCCTGGAAGGAGTCCAGCACGATCCGCCCCACCCCGGCCTCGATGGCCCGGGTGATCTCGTCGGTGGTCTTGTTGTTGCCGTGCAGCGCGATCCGCTCGGCGGGCATCCCGGCCGCGAGCGCCGTCGTCAGCTCACCCGCCGAACACACATCGAGGTTCAGCCCCTCCTCGTGCAGCCACCGCACGATGGCACGGGAGAGGAACGCCTTGCCCGCGTAGAACACATCGGCACCCGGCCCGAAGGCGTCCTTCCAGGCGCGGCAGCGCTCCCGGAAGTCGTCCTCGTCGAGGAAGTACGCCGGCGTCCCGAACTCCTCGGCGAGCGCGGTGACATCGAGCCCGCCGACGGTCACCACACCATCGGCGTTGCGCCGGACGGTACGGGACCAGACGTGCGGGTCGAGGGTGTTCAGATCGGCGGGCGGCCCGGCGTAGTGGCCCTCGGGCAGGACATCGGCATGGCGGGGCCCGGCGGGGTGGGCGGAACGGCTCATAGCGGTGAAGATCCCATCGAATTCGTTCAGACGTGTTCGGGTGCGGAGATGCCGAGCAGGCGCAGGCCGTTGGCGAGCACCGTCCCGGTGGCCTCGGCGAGGGCCAGCCGGGCGCGGTGCACGGCCAAGGGTTTCTGCTCTCCGACGGGCAGCGGCGGACACCCGTCATGCCAACGGAAGAACGCATCCGCCGTCGTCTCCAGATGGCGCACCAATCGATCCGGCGCCCGGTGCCGGGCCGCGGCATCGACGACGGCCGGATAGGTGGCGAGGGCGGTATGGAGGGCGGCGGCTTCCGCACCCGCGGCGCCCACCTCCCCCGGCTCGCTCTCGAACCCCAGATCAGCGGCATTACGCAGCAGCGCCCGCGTCCTGGCGTACGCGTACTGCACCCGGAACCGCGGATTGCTCTCCCGCTGCACCGGCCGCTCCGGCAACCGCACCGCGTCACGCGCCGCCGGCCGCAACAGGGCCCAGCGGGCTTCGTCGGCCCCGAGCCGGGCACCCAGACGGGCGAGCTCGCGGTCGCCGACGTCCACCGGGTCCGGATCCGACCACCCGGCAGCGGCGGTAGAGGCGGCAGGGGCAGCGCCGGCAGTAATGGCACTGGCGGTGTCGGTGTCGGTGTCGGCGAGGATGCGGCTCATCGCGGCACGGACGACCACACTCCGGGCGGCGGCCAGCGGGCACGGGGCGGCCGCGTCAGCCGGGCCGGGTGCCTCGGGGCGCTCCGGCCCTTGCCGGTGCTCCCCGGCCGACGCCCCCGCGCTCCCACTTGGCGCCCCGTACGCATCACCCTGCGCCAGCACCTCGCGCACCAGGGCGGCCTGCGCAGCGTCACCCAGCGTGAAATTCAAGAAACCCGGCCCGGCGATCTCGACCCGGGTGATCCCGGCGCTCCCGACGAGCCGCTTCCGCAGAATCTCGGCGACCTCGCGGGCCGGCCGGCCCGCCGGCCCGGCGAGCTGCAGCGCGACGTTGGAGGCGAAATCCCCGCGCCCCGCCCGCGGCGCCGGCCGCACCACGATCCGCGCCGGCACGGGCACGGACAGTTCCTTCTCCTCCACCGCACCACGCACGGAGCGCAGGACGGTACGGGAGAGCTCAGCGGGGGTCACAGGACAAGCGTATGGGAGAAGGGGGGCGGACACGCGACCCGGTTTCGCCCTGTGGACATCCTCCGGGGCCTCCGGGGGCTCCCCCGGGTTCAGCCCGCGGGCCGCGCCGCGGGCTCCGACCCACCACCGGACTCGCCGGGAGGCGCCGCCATGTCCTGCGGCCCGTCCGGCGCCCGGCCCGCCGCCTCCTCGGCCACGGCACCCTCACCGGCACCCGCCACAGCGACCTCACCCGCACCCTCGGCCCCGGCGCCACTCGCCGATGGCGTAGCCCCGCTGCCGATCCCGATCCGGATCCCGCCGCCCGGGGCGCCGCGTCCGGGCCCGCTCTCGGGCCCACGCTCCCCCTCCCGCTGCCGTCCCTCGCGGGCCAGCACGCCCACCGTCCGCACCAGCTCCGTCGGCTCGAAGGGCTTCGCCAGGAAGGCGTCCACGCCCACCGACTCGCCGTTGTCGACCTCACCTTGGGTGCAGGCACTGACGATGGCGATGGGGATGTCCCAGGTCCGTGGATCGGCCCGCAGGCGGGCCGCCGTGTGCAGACCGTTGAGCCGCGGCATCACGACATCCAGGGTCACCACATCAGGTCTCACGTGGTGCACGACATCCAGACATTCGGCACCATCAGCCGCGGTCACGACCTCGAAGCCCTCCAGCTCGAGATTGACCCTGATCAACTGCCGGATCACCTTGTTGTCATCGACAACAAGGATCCGACCGGACAAGCCAGGCACACCATGAGACTAGGGGCCCCGCTGCGGCTGCGTCCCGGTTTTGCCCACTTCCGCCCCCGTGCGAGGGACCTTTCCCCGACCGCCGACGACCGGGCCGCGGGATGCGCTAAAGCCCCCTCCCCCACCGCCACGACCCCCACCCAGCACCCCGCAAAACCTGTTCATGAACACCCCATCAGAGCTGGTAGGGTTCTACCCGTCGCCGCACAACACGGCGAAACGCCCCCGTAGCTCAGGGGATAGAGCAACGGCCTCCGGAGCCGTGTGCGCAGGTTCGAATCCTGCCGGGGGCACTCCAGCCAGACCAGCGTAATCATCCCGCTGACCTGCTGAAGTGCCAGACTTCAAGAGCCGGACCCAGTCTCACTGGGTCCGGCTCTTTGTCGTTGTACGTCGCTGATCGGGGAGTGAGTGGCGGGTGTGGGGCGAGTGAGTTCCGCCGACGGTCACTGACCGTCCGACCCCGCACCCACCTCTTTTCGATCTTCTTCTTGCTCAGCTCATCGTGCCCCATCGGTGCACCCTCCCACCGGCGGTGTACCTCAAGGACGGCCGAAGTGGGCGAGGTTGGAGGAAACCACCGCCAGGTGGTGCGAGGTCGCCCATGCGCGCCACTGCGTGCCGCCTCCGGCCTTGGGCCGTTGTCGATGCGCGCACTCATGGAGCCGGGCGTCGCCCCACGACGTGCGCGCGCCGGTGGCCGGCCAGTAGGGGGAGTCGACCAAGTCGGCACTCAGTACGAAGAAGTCGTCGTTGCCGGAACGGACGCGCGGATAGACGAAGACTTGCCAGTCGTCCGGTGTCGTGTAGCGCATGTTGGGGTCCGGCGTCCCCCTAGATCTCACAGGCATCCGGGGATGCGTCACGCCGAAATCTCCGAAGTCGGGGGACCTTCCGCCGTATCCCTTCACGACGCGTTGCCAGAGCTGCGCGTCACGCCGGGTCACCGGCGTTGCCTGCCCCCTCGGGAACCCGCTCAAGTTGACCGGGAAGGCGCCGGCGGCGACACACTCATGCCGCCAGTGCCACGGGGCCAGGGCTTGCAACGCGACGACGGCACGGTCGGCCAGGCGATCCCTCGCGGTCGTGGAATCCACAGCACCGGTGTCGATGAGGAGGTCAACCTCCTCCGGTTCAAGGCGTAGGGCCTTGAGGAGGCGGCGGATCTGTGCGTGATGCGGAAGGCCCTCAGGAGAGTCGGCAGCAAGAGAGACCCGTAGGCAGGCGCCGCGCTGATGTGCCCTGGCCGCCCGGACTGCTTCGGTCAGGGCAGCCCCTTGATCTGTGTGCCGGACGACTGGGCACATGGCTACGTCGCGGAGGCCGAGGGACTCGCTGAGGCGGGCCATGGGGCCGCCTGCGTCGCCCTCAAGGACTCGTGCTGTCGGTAGGGCTCCGCTGTCGACGGTCAGGACGGTGCCGTGGGGCACCGCGTCCATCGCGCGGTCGCAGAACGTCTCCAGGACATCGCGCACGTCCGGGTCAGGGACCAGCTCCAGGACGGGGCGGATGTATGAGCGAACCGCCGGCGTGACGTGCTCAAGGGCCGAGAACTCCCCCGCCTTGCCCTTGAGTATCGGAACGTAGGCCAACGGCTTCCCCCAGCACACTCGGCACCAAGCCCATGGATGTCTCGCTCACTCCCACCTGAGTGTGCCCAGAACCCGCCATCCCCGGGTAGGTGCGCGAATCGGCCGCGAGGCTGGTTCTCGCCCAAGGGGGAGGGAAGCCGTTGCGGTGCTCGGCGGCCCGGTACAGCGGCACCCCGGGCTTGCCGCGGCCCGCGCCGCGTACGGCGCACGGGGCGGTTCCCGTCACGGGACGTCCGGCCCCCAGGTCACCCCCGTTCTGCTCTGTTCGCCCGGTCCAGTTCGATGTCGTGGCGCAGTTCGCCCGTTGTCTGTCGGATGGAGAGGAATTCGGCGCGGGGTGGGTGGGCCGAGCCGGAGGCGATGACGGTGTAGCTGCCGGGGGGCAGGTCCAGGATGCGGTAGCGGCCGCCGGTGGCGCGGCCGGCGGCGCGGCGTTTGCCGCGGGCGTTGACGAGGGTGATCCAGGCGTCGCAGCCGCCGGGGTGGCCGTCGGGGCAGTGGAGGGTGCCGGTGACGGTGACCTTGGGTTCCTGTGCCGGGGCCTGGTGGGGGGTGAGGGTGGCGGGCTGTGGGGGCGTGGGCGGCTGGGCGGGTGCGGGACGGTGTGTGGGGGCCTGCGGTACGGGCTGTTGGTTGCGGGCCGCCCAGGCCGCCAGTGCCGTCTGGGTGCGGCGGTCCAGCGGGGTGCGGGCGGGTGCGGTCTCCTGTGTGGCGGGTGGGGCCGGGGCCGCCGATGTCAGGGTCAGGCCGCGCTGTTCGGCGTAGGCGGCCAACGCCTCGTCGAGGGCGGCGAGTTCGTGGAGCGCGGTGTGCAGGCGGGTGGCGCGGGGGCCGGGCGGGGGCTGGAGGTGGGATTCGAGTGCGCGGATGAGGGGGCTGACGCGGGTCCAGGTGCCGGTGCTGGCGGTGGTGGTGCCGCTCGCGGTGTGGTGGTCGAGGGCGTGCAGGGAGGCGGTGAAGGTGGCGGTGATGTACCGGACCCGTGCGGTCAGGTGCGGGGCGAGGTCGATGTCGATGTCGGCGGCCGCGGCGAGGGCGCGGGCGTGGCCGGTGGCGGTGGCGAGCAGGGCGAGGCGGTTCTCGGGGCCGCGGCCGCGGATGCCGAGGGGCATGCGGACCAGGGGGCGGAGCACGCCGCGTACCTGGAAGAGGGCGGCGTCGATGCCGCGAGCGGCGCCGCGCAGCCGGACCGGTGTTTCCGGGTTCTCCCAGCGCAGCACGATCTGGGAGATGAGGTGTTCCAGGGCGGACAGGTAGCCGCGTTCGGCCTCGCGGGCGATCTTTGTGCTGGAGACGGGGAAGATCAGCGCGGCGCAGGCGGTGGCGACGAGAATGCCGATGCCGTTGTCCAGCAGGCGCTCGGTCAGCAGGTGGTCCATGCCGCCGTACGGGGTGGACATGCCGTACAGCTGGGTCAGGGCGGTGACGAGGCCGACGACCCAGTACGCGTACTGGCGTTGCATGCCCCAGGCGCCGAGGGCGAGGCCGGCGACGATGACGGCCAGGGTCCAGTAGACGTGGCCGTGGCCGATCAGGTGGAGCAGGAGGATGCCGAGGACCGCGCCGGCGACGGTGCCGGCCATGCGGTGGGCGAGCTTGCGCAGGCGTTCGTTGGTGGTGTTGGTGCCGAACAGCGTGATCATGACGCCGACCAGGCCCCAGTAGAAGCGCTGCGGGTCGATGGCGTCGGTGATCGGGCAGACGAGGGCGGCGGCGACCGCGGCGTGCAGCGGGACGCGCAGGTAGGGGATGGCGCGGCGCCAGCCCTGGACGTCCTGGGCGGCGGCGAGGCGGCGGGCGACGGCTCCGGTGCCGGCCGGCCGGTTCTGCTCCAGTGCGACGGTGGGCTGGAACGGCACGTCGGCGCGCGACGCCGGCGCCTGCCGGCCGAGGTCGAGCCAGTGGGCGAGGCTGTCGGCGAGCGAGTCCAGGAGGTGGCCCACGCGGCGGGCGAGGGCGGCGGCCTCGGCCCCGGCGGGGGTCGCGTGCGTGTCCTGGAGGGCGAACTCGGCCTGTTGGCGGATGAGTTGGGCGGCGGCGTGCAGGGCGTCGGCGCGGCCGAGCGGGGTGTCCCGGGCGATGACGAGTCCCACGACCATCGCTTCGCGCAGCCGTGCGGGCACCTGGAGGGCGGTGAGCTGCTGCACCGCCTGGCCGATGCCGCGCAGGGCGAGTTCGGCGTCGAAGAGGTGCCGGTGGAGGAGTTCGGCGGTGTCGGGGTCGGCGGCGACCTCGGGCTGGGCGAGGCGGCCGTCGATGGTGACCGTGGTGACGTTGAGCCGGCGCAGGCTGCGCCGCATGCGGTGGACGGCGCTGCGGTGGTCGGCGTCCGGGTCCAGGGCGGCGCAGGCGGCGTCGGCGACCCGGCGGGCCTCGACGACGAAGGCGCGCTGCGTACGCAGCAGGTCCTCGCGCGGCATCGGGTAGCAGAACACCAGGCGGGCGAGGAGGACCGCGGCGGACGACACCAGGGCGACGACGAACAGCTCGCCGCAGAGGTTCAGCGGGACGTTGGCCATCATGCCGACCATGAAGGCGTTGAACAGCATCATGCCGGTGAGCAGGGCGAGGGCGCCGAAGCGGGCGAGGAAGAACGCCGCCGCCAGGGCCACCACCATCAGGCTCATCTCCAGCACCCGGTCCTGGTGCAGCCAGGCGGCGACGGGCAGGACGGCGGAGTACGGGAACGGCATCCACAGGATGGCGCGCGCCAGCCGGAACGGGGTGTTCTCGGCGACCACGAAGGCGCTCATCAGGCCCATCATGCCGCCGACCATCATGCCGAGCATGGCGGGCAGGTCCAGTGCGACGGACATCCCGTAGCCGACCGCCAGCGCGGTGATCATGGAGACCAGTGAGCGCCACCCCGCCTGCAGCTGACCGAGCCCGGGGTCCGCGGCGAGCACCCAGTCCCACCAGCGTCTCGGCCCTCCGACGCGGTGCGGGGCGAAGCTGCCCGCAGCCCCGCGGGGCTGCTCCCGTTTCGTCGGGTCGGCGTCGGTCGCGCCCAGGGTTCCGGGCGCGGCCCCTGGGGCGGTGGGCGGGGTGGCTGGGGTGGTCAACTGACCTCCGGTTCGATGGCGTTCAGCAGGGTGGATACGGCGTCGCGGGCCTGGCCCGCGGTGTGTTCCGGGTCGCCGACGTGTGCGCGGAGCCCTTCGAGCAGGGCGGCGGCCATCCGCTGCCGGGCCCGCTCCAGCAGCTCGCGGCCGGCGGGCGTGAGCGAGGTCTCGACGGCGCGCCGGTCCCGCGCGCAGCGGGCCCGCTCGACCAGGCCGCGCCCCTCCAGCTCCTGGAGGACGACGGTGACGCGCGGCTGGGTGAGTCCGGTGCGGGCCGCGAGTTCGGTGACCCGTCGCGAATGGTCCGCCAGCGCGTCCAGTACGGACACATGGCCGCGCGGAAGCCCGAATTCGCCGGCCCGGAAGAGGGCGCGGGAGAGCTTTCCGATACCGCGGAGGAGCCCTCGGGCGGCGGCTTCGAGGCCCTGCTCGTCGGATGGCGGTGCCGGTACCGGCGCCGGCGGAGTCGTGTGCTCTGCCCGCGGCGACGATAGATGCATACCGCAATTATATAGGGAGGGGGGTGCGCGCGTGCGGGCGGGGCCCCTGGCTGGGCCCCGCCCGTCCGGCAGGCTGCGGTCAGCCGGTGACGTGCCAGGTCAGGGACGCGGACAGCGCCTTGCGCAGGGCCGGTGTGCGGACCGCGTGCGTGCGGTCGGCGGCCTTGGCGGTGACGGTGTGGGTGCGGCCGTCGGCGGGGACGCCGAGGGAGCCGGGCTCGACCGTGGTGCGGCCGCGGGCGGCGGTGACCTCATGGCCGTCGACGTACCACCACACCTCGGCGCGCGCGGCCGGTGTGACGCGGATCCGCTGGTCGCGGCTCAGGCCGCGCGCGGAGTCGACGGAGCTGGTCAGCACGCTCGCATGGCGGTAGAAGCCGGCGATCATGGCTTCGCGGCCGGGGAGGTTGAACTCACGGCCGAGCGTGCGCATGATCGAGTTCTCGGTGGGGCGGTTGAGGCCGAACTGGTAGTAGCCGCCGCCCTCGTACGCGCCGACGGTGCCGCCGTCCGGCGACTCCTGCCCGATCCAGCGGTACCACTTCTGCTGCCGGCCGGTCATCTCGTCGGCGGAGAGGGTGGAGAGGTTGGTCTCGGCGGGCTCGGGGCCGGTGTACGTTCCCGGCTGCCCGTAGTCGTACTCGTCGGCGAGCTTGCCGAGCGAGTGGCCCGTCTCGTGCACCGCTATCTGGTCGGACTGGTCGTTGTCGGACGAGGCGGTGGCGATGCCCTCGTAACCGACCTGCGAGGAGACGTCGTTGTAGCCCGCGCCGCCGTATTTGGTGGAGTGGGACAGCACGACGACGAGGTCGGCGGCCGGGGCCTTGGCGGCGTACGACTCGACCTTGTTGGTGTCGACGCAGAGCAGCCGCTCGGTGCCGTCGCAGAAGAACGCCGAGCCGAGGGCGGTGTCGCGGACGATGTCCTGGGTCGGGTCGCCGGAGACGCCGGAGTCGCGGGAGACGGCGTCGACGGCCCAGACATTGAACAGGCCGGTGTACGAGGCGTACGGCTCGACCTCGGTCATCTTGGCCCACTTGGCGCGGATGGCGGCGTGGAAGTCCTCCTGCTGGGCCTCGGTGTACCCGTCACCGACGAAGACGACGTCGAGCTTGCTGTCGACGGGGCCGCTCTGCACGATCGGGGTGACGTCTCCGTCGGCGGCGATGCCGGCCTTGTCCACCGGCGACAGCGGCTCGGGGGCCGGGACCGTGGTCTGCCGGGGGTGACTGTCCGGGCCGGTGAAGTACTCGACCGACTGCGGGGTCCGAGGGGGTTTCGGGGTCGGCGCCGCGGTCGCGCCCTGGGCGGCGGCCGTGGCGGCGACGACGGCCGCGAGGGCCGTCCCGATGGCCGCTGCGGTGCGTGCGGATATGGAGGTGCGTCTGCGCATGTGGGGGTCCTCCCGAAGCCCGCCGCGACGGCGGCGGGTTGAGCCGGATCTCGGCGCGGCTCAATGTATGGGCTGGGGAGGCGGCAAACAACGGAAGGTGCTCAAGTTGCCTGTGGAGCTGGGTGGTTCACGCCATCGACGGTTCACGCCTGCCTGGGGCAGGGCGCGCCGCGCCGGCCGGCCGCGCTCCCCGCGCGGGCGGGTGGGGTGGCCAGTTGGCGAGGTGGCGAGGTGGCGGCAAAGCGAAGACCGGACACTCAGCCGTTGGCCAGGTGCCCGGTCACAAGGTGCCGTGGGGCGGTGGGTTCAGTTGTCGAGGCGGACCGGCAGGGACTCGATTCCGTAGACGATCGACAGCTTTCGGAATGCCAGATCCTCCGGTTCGACAGCCAGGCGCATGTTGGGGAAGCGGCGTACAAGTGCGGGGTACGCGGCACGGAGTTCCATCCGGGCCAGTTCGGCGCCGACGCAGCGGTGGATTCCGTACCCGAAAGCAAGATGGGAGGGAACGTTGCGAGAAGGGTCGAACTGTTCCATTTCCGGGCCGAGTTTGCCGTCCCGGTCGGCGCCGCTGAGAGAGCACAGGACCACATCTCCGGAGGCGATCTGGACACCGCCGATTTCCATGTCCTCGCGGGCGAAGCGCGGGAAGGCGACCTGGACGACGGTGAGGTAGCGGAGCAGCTCCTCGACATAGCGGTCGACGACGTCGTCGCCGTCGTTGAGGGCCGCGAAGTGCTTCGGGTCCTGGAGGAGGACCAGGGCGCCGAGCGCCAGCATGCTGGCGGTGGTCTCGAAGCCGCCGGTCAGCACGCCGTCGGCCAGGCCGGCCAGTTCCTCGTCGGTGACCGAGTCGCCGTGCTCCTTCACGATCATGCCGAGCAGGCCGTCGCCCGGATCCTGGCGCTGCTTCTTGACGATGTCCCGGAAATAGGAAAGAGATTCCGATATGGCGCCGAAGGAGGCATTCGCGCCGCTGAAAAGGTCGAAACGGGCGGCGCTCAGCCGCTCGAAGTCGGCCCGGTCCTCATAAGGAACGCCGAGGAGTTCACAAATAACCAGGGAGGGAATGGGGAGGGCGAAGGAATGGACGACATCCACCGGATCGCCGTTCTTACCCGCTTCCTCCATGGCGTCGAGGCGCTCCTCGACGATCTCGTGGATGCGGGGTGTGAGCCGGCCGAGCCGGCGCATGGTGAATTCCGGGGTGAGCAGTCGGCGCAGCCGGGTGTGCACCGGTGGGTCGGCGAATCCGAGGCCGCCGGGATTCTGGTCGGCCCCGGCACCGGCCTGGCCCACGAGATTGGTGAAGTCGGAGCTGAAGGCGTTGGCCTTGCCGAGCACCGCCTTGATCTCGTCATAGCCGGTGACCAGCCAGACGTTGGCGGCTATCGGGACCGGCAGCTTGCTGATGGGCTCCTTCTCACGGACCGTGGCCAAATCGCCCACGGGGTCGAGTCCATCGCGCCGCAGCGGCATCAGGACAGACTCGGGCAAGAAAGACATTCGAGACAGGTCGAAGCCTTTCTTCTGTGTTCTCGTCAGATACATACGGCCGGCCCAGGCGATGATCCGGGAACGGAGAGTCGTCATGACGCTAATACTGCCTTTCGTCGAGGGGTGCGGTCACCCGCGCTCGGCGCCCCCAGGTGGCCGAGACGACAGGGACCTCCACTCGGCGTACACGGGTGTGTCGGACGCCATAGCCCCTCGCTCGCGGCGGCCATGGACCGGGTCCGGTCCATGCCGTCGACCGGTGTGTTCGGTCGCCCGCATCTGCGTGACGAGCTCGGCCTTCTTCTTTTCGTTGCACCCGAGTTTACAAACTGCCATTGGACTCACTGACGGAACAACCCTGGGGTGCCCCTGGCTCACCCCTGGAACAACCCTGAGTCACCCTTGGGACAGCAACGGAACCGACCCGGAAGCAACCCGGAGCCGGTTCGGGACGTCACCGTCCCCGCCCGCTGTCCCGCACGCCCCCGAACGCTATATCCGGCATAACGGAAATATGGTGCACCGCTTGCTACGTTGCCAGTCATGACGGCAACGGCAACGGCGACGGCGGGCCCCGCGCGCCCGGCGGGCACTCCCCCACCCGTGCCGCAGGTCCCCAAACGGCGCGGCGTCGAACTCGCCCTGCTCGTAGGTGCCGTCCTGATCAGTGTCTGCGGCTACCTGACCGTCGGCCTGGCCAGGGGGCAGGCCCTTCCCAGCGGGGCGGCCGGCTACGGAGCCGGGCTCGGCGGCCTCGCGCTGCTGGCCCATCTCGCCGTCCGCTTCTGCGCCCCGTACGCCGATCCGCTGCTGCTGCCCATCGCCGTCCTGCTCAACGGGCTCGGGCTCGTACTGATCTTCCGGCTGGATCTGGAGACGCCCGGCAACCGGGCGGCGCCCGCCCAGCTGATGTGGTCCGCGGTCGGCGTCGCGCTCTTCACGGGGGTGGTGGCGCTGCTGCGGGACCACCGCCTGCTCCAGCGGTACGCCTACGTGTGCGCGGCGCTGGCCCTGCTCCTCATGATCGTTCCGATTCTCTTCCCCGCCATCAACGGCGCCAAGATCTGGATCCGGATCGCCGGCTTCTCGCTGCAGCCCGGCGAGTTCGCCAAGGTGCTGATCACCGTCTTCTTCGCCGCCTACCTCGCCGCCAACCGCAGCGTGCTGGCCCACACCGGGCGCACGGTGGGCAGACTGCGGCTCCCGGCCGGCCGGGTGCTCGGGCCGGTCCTCGCGATCTGGCTGGGCAGCGTCGCCGTGCTGATCCTGGAACGCGACCTGGGCACCTCGCTCCTCTTCTTCGGCATCTTCGTGGTGCTGCTGTACGTGGCCACCGGGCGGACCGGGTGGATCGCGATCGGTCTGCTGCTCGCGGGAATCGGCGCGGCGGCCGTCAGCACGCTGGAGCCCCATGTCCACAGCCGGGTGGCGGACTGGCTGCACCCCTTCGCCGGTATCGCGGCAGGCGAAGGGCCGGGCCAGCTCGCCCAGTCGCTGTTCGCCTTCGCGGCCGGCGGGGTGCTCGGCACCGGCCTCGGCCAGGGTGACTCGGCCCTGATCGGCTTCGCCATGAAGTCCGACTTCATCCTGGCGACCTTCGGCGAGGAGCTGGGACTGGCCGGGCTGACGGCCCTCTTCCTGCTCTACGCACTCCTGGTGGCCGGCGGCTATCGCGCGGCGCTGCAGCACGCCCCCGGTCTGCGCGACCCCTTCGGGAGCCTGCTCGCCGTCGGACTCGCCACCCTTCCGGCCATCCAGGTCTTCGTCATCGCGGGCGGGGTGATGGGGCTGATCCCGCTGACCGGGATGGCGATGCCGTTCCTCGCGCAGGGCGGTTCGTCCGTCGTCACCAACTGGATCATCGTCGCGCTGCTGCTGCGCATCAGCGACCGGGGGCGGGCGCCCCGCCCGGAGGGCAGCGGAGGCCGGGGCCCGGACCTGCCCGCCGGGGAGGACCCGGTCCCCGAAAGAGGCGGCCGGCGGTGATCCGCGGCATCCGGCACACCGCCGTCTTCTCCGTGCTGCTGCTCGGCGCGCTGCTGGCCAACGCCACCCGGGTGCAGCTCATCGAGGCGGACGGGCTGGCCGGCAATCCGGCCGACCGGCGGGCGGTGATGGCCCGCTACGAGCAGCCGCGGGGCACCGTCCTGGTCGGCGGGCGGCCCGTCACCGGGTCCCGGGACAGCGGCGGCCGGCTGCGCTACGAGCGCACATACACCGACGGCCCGCTCTACGCCCCGGTCACCGGCTACTCCTCGCAGGTCTACGGCACCTCGTTCCTCGAGCACGCCGAGGACGGCATCCTCTCCGGCACCGACGAGCGGCTCGGCACCTTCCCCTGGTGGGACGAGCTGACCCGCACGCACCGGCGCGGCGGCAAGGTCGCCACCACCATCGACCCCCGTATGCAGCGCGCCGCGTTCCACGGGCTGGGCCGCAAGAAGGGCGCGGTGGCCGCGATCGAGCCGCGTACGGGGAAGATCCTGGCGTTGGCCAGCACACCGTCGTACGACCCCAACACGCTGTCCGGCAACGGCACTTCGGTCACCGCGGCCTGGCGGCGGCTGAACCACGCGGAGCAGCGCCCGATGCTCAACCGGGCCCTCCGGCAGACCTATCCGCCCGGCTCCGCCTTCAAGGTGGTCACCGCGGCCGCCGCGCTGGAGAGCGGCCTGGTGACCGACATCGACGCCCCCACCAACGCCCCCGACCCCTACACCCTGCCCGGGACCGGCACCCGGCTCGGCAATGAGGCGACCGGTTGTGAGGACGCCGGCCTCAAGGACGCGTTCCGGGTCTCCTGCAACACCGTCTTCGCACGTCTGGGGAACCGGATCGGGCTGCGCGGCATGGTCGGGGCGGCCGAGAAGTTCGGCTTCAACGACCGGCGGCTGCGCATCCCCTCCTCCGTCGTGCCCAGCAACTTCGACACCCGGATGGACCCCGCGCAGCTCGCACTGTCCGCGATCGGTCAGTACGACACCACGGCCACGCCCCTCCAGATGGCCATGGTCGCGGCGGCGGTCGCCAACGGCGGCCGGCTGGCCCGGCCGTACCTCGTCGACAAGGTGACCGACGCCCGGGGGACGACGGTCTCCACCGGGCCGCAGCTTCCCTCGCACCAGGCGATGAGTCCCTACGTGGCCGAACAGCTCCAGGAGATGATGATCGACGTCGTCACGCACGGCAGCGGCCGGCACGCCGCCATCAAGGGCGCCACGGTCGGGGGCAAGACCGGCACCGCCCAGCACGGGGCGCACAACGAGGGCACCCCGTATGCCTGGTTCATCTCCTGGGCGCGGCCCGAGAACAGCAGCGAACCGGCCGCCGCGGTGGCCGTGGTCGTCGAGGACGCGGCGGCCGACCGTGCGGACATCAGCGGCGGCGGCAGCGCGGCGCCGATCGCCCGCGCGGTGCTGCGCGAGGCGTTGCGGTGAGCTGGTCCCCTTAGGGTGCGAGGGGGCGAGGGCGGTGACAATGGCCGTATGGCAGACACCACTCCGTCCATGGACCCCGCACGGGCCCCGCTCCTCTCGCTCGCCGAGGTGGAGGCACTGGCCCGGCGCGCGCACTCGGGGCAGACCGACAAGGCGGGCCGCCCGTACGCCGAGCATCTGGCCGCGGTCGCCGCGGGGGTACGCGAGCGGGGCGGCAGCGACGAGCAGATCGCTGCGGCCTGGCTGCACGACGCCGTCGAGGACGCCGCGCTGTCCCGTGAGTGGCTGGACGGGGCGGCCCTCACCCACGCCACCAAGGACATGATCCTGGCCGTCACCAAGCGCGCGGGCGAACCCCTGGAGGACTACACCGCCCGCATCCTGGCCACCCCCGGCGCGCTGCTGGTCAAGGAGTCCGACCTCGCGCACAACGCCGACCCCGGCCGGCTCGCCGTCCTGGACGCGCCGACGCGGGAGCGGCTGACGGCGAAGTACGCACGGGTGCGGGGCCTGTTGGGGCTGACCGGGGACGGGCGGCGCGACGACGGCTGAGGCCGCCCGGTGCCGCCGCCCGCCCGGTCCGCGGGGTCCACACATCGGACACCCGGGCAGAAAGGTGGCATGCACAGCTAACCTGCCGCGATGACTCCTTCGCAGACGCCGCGGACGCAACGGACGCCACGGCCCTCACCGTCGCCGCAGTCTTCACCGTCGCCGTCGCCGGGCCCGTCGGCGGCGCGGGTGATCGCCGAGCTGGAGGGGGTGGGCGTCCGCCGCCACACCACCGGCCAGGCCATCCTCGACGCGATCGACTGGACCGTACGCGCCGGTGAGCACTGGGCACTGCTCGGCGCGAACGGCGCGGGCAAGACCACCATCCTGCGCCTGGTCGGCGCGCTGATGTTCCCCACCGTCGGCAGCGTCGAGGTGCTCGGCCACCGGCTCGGCTCGGTGGACGTCCGCGAACTGCGCGCCGCCATCGGCCTCGTCTCCAGCGCACAGAAGGTCCCCCAGGACGCGAAGGGCCACACCGTCGTGCTCACCGGGGCCACCGGCACCGTGCAGCCGCTGTGGCGGAAGTACGACGACGCCACCCGCGAGCGCGCCCATGAACTGCTCGCCGAACTGGACTGCAAGGAGCTGGCGGACCGGCCGTACGGCGTGTGCTCCGGCGGGCAGCGGGCCCGGATCCTGATCGCCCGCGCGCTGATGGCCGAGCCCTCGCTGCTGCTGCTCGACGAGCCGTTCAACGCGCTCGACCTGCCGTCCCGCGAGGATCTGATCGACGCGCTGCACCGGCTCGCCGAGGGGCGGCCCGAGCTGGCGACCGTCACGGTCACCCATCACCTGGAGGAGCTCTCCCCCGCCATCGGCCACGCCCTGCTGCTGCGGGACGGCCGGGTACAGGCACACGGCCCGGTGGACGACGTGCTCACCGGCGAGCGGATGACGGCCTGCTTCGGCCGCCCCATCGAGGTGTCCCGGCACGAGGGCCGCTGGCTGGCACGGTCCGGGAAGCGCTGAGCGAGGGCGCGTGCGCCGCCGGGCCCTCACCGCTCCGGCAGGGTCAGCTTGAAGCCGTCATGGCTGCGCGCGAAGCCCAGTGACGCGTAGAAGCGGTGCGCATCGGTGCGCCGCTTGTCGCTGGTCAACTGGACCAGCCCGCAGCCGCGTCGGCGGGCCCGCTCGACCGCCTCGCCGATCAACCGCCGCCCGAGACCTGCCCCGCGCCGGTCCGCACGGACGCGTACGGCCTCCAGCAGCGCACGCTCCGCGCCGCCGCGCCCCAGCCCGGGGATGTAGGTGATCTGGAGGAAGCCGAGCACCGTCTCCGGCTCGGTGTCTCCGGCCGCCCCGTCGCCCTCGAAGTCCTCCCCGTCGGGCTCGCTCTGGGCCTCTCCCTCACCCCCGCCCTCGCGCTCCGCCAGGACGAGCAGCTCGTTCCTGGGGTCGGCCGCGATGTCCCAAAAGGCCCGCTCTCGTGCCGGGTCGACGGCGGCGGGCACGGGTGCGGTCACGGGGTCCTCCGCGTTCGCCCGGCCCTCCTCGGCCAACAGGGCGAGGAGTTGGGGCAGATCACTGTGCGTGGCGGTGCGGAAGATCAGGCGCGGCATGCGAGGAGTGTCGCAGCCGCCACCGGTCCCCTCTCCTCCGCGGGCCCCGGCGCCTGATGCGCGCCGGCCGCGTCCGGTTCCGTGCCGTACGCGTCCCCTTCCGTGAGGACCGTCACGCTGAATTCTCGCGGCCGGTGTCGACCGGATGCGCCGTGCCGGGCGTATACGGAGTGAAGCGAGAGATCCGGGAGTGGCTGTTGACCGTCGAGGAGTTCGAAGAGTTCTACGCCCAGGCGGTCGCGCGGCTCACGGGGCAGTTGTACGTGATGATCGGCGACCTGCACGAGGCGCAGGACGTCGTGCAGGAGGCGTTCGTGAAGGGCTGGAGCCGGCGGCGGCAGCTGGACCGGGACGGCCGGCCCGAAGCGTGGATCCGCACGGTCGCCTGGCGGTTGGCCGTGAGCCGGTGGCGGCTCCGGGGACGTACGGCGGACGCCTGGCAGCGCAGTGGCGCCCCACCTCATGTCGAGGGCCCCGGGCCGGAGCAGGTCGCGCTGGTCGAGGCGCTGGGTGAGCTGCCGGCCAAGCAGCGCCGCACGATGACCCTGCACTACGTGTGCGACCTCACCGTCGAGCAGATCGCCGGGGAGACGGGCCTGTCCGCCAGCACCGTCAAAACGCATCTGGTCCGGGGACGGACCGCGCTCGCCCACCGTCTGCAGGACCCGCGCATTGAGGAGGCCCCCGGTGCCTGAGCCCCACGACCCGCTGCGGTCGCTGTTCCAGGAGGCGGCAGCCGCCGGGCAGTCCCGGGCGCGCGGCGTTCCGGTGGCGTCCATCGCGGAGCGCGGAACGCGGGCGCACCGGCGCCGGATGGCCGTGGTGGCGGCCGGGGCCTGTCTGGTCCTCGCCTGCGGCGGTGCCGCGGCGGCGACGCTGCTGCCCGGCAGCCCTCGTCCGGCGCCGCCCGCCGGCACACCCGCGCCGTCCGCGCCGCCTCCTCCGCCGGCCCGCACCTCACCGCCGGCGGGCACCCCGTCCCCCGGCGCGACCCGGACGGAGCCGGGGACAACCGTCCCGACCCCGCCTTCCACCCGGGGCGCCGACGGTGGTGCGTCCGCCACGTCCACGCAGCCGCCCGGCACCTCGACGGCCCGGCCGCCCTCGGCACCGCACAGCACCTCCCCACCGGGCTGATCTCACCCGCCTCGTGTCCCGGCGACCGCCGCCGGGTGGTTCCGCACACCCGAGAGAGAGCGAAATGCCCCATATATCATCGCGGTTGGGTGCGGAGATGCCGCTGCCCGTGCAACGTTCCGTGGCGCCGCAACGCCCCGGCCCCCGGCCGCCCGCGCCCCGGCGCCTCACCCCGAGGCCCACCGGAACGTCGCGCCGCGCACCGCTGGGCCGCACGCCCGGACTCCGCAGGCCCCGGCTCCTCGCGCCCGGCGACCGGGAGGTGCTGTGGCTCTACCTGTTCAGCCGCGCCGGTATATGGATCACCGCCTACTGCGCCAGATGGCTCTTCCCCGCCGACCACGCCACCCGCAACGCCGCCTCCGTCCTCGCGCCCTTCGAACAGTGGGACTGGGGCCACTACCTGCACATCGCGCGTGACGGCTACTTCCCCGGCCTGGCAGGGCCCTGGGACACCGGCTGGGACAACAGGGAGGCGTTCTTCCCCGGCTTCCCGCTGCTGCTGCGCGCCACCCACGCCGTCATCCCGCACTGGACGGCGGCCGGACTGCTGATCTCCTTCGTCGCCGGCGCCGTCGCCGTCCTGGCGCTGGCCCGGATCACCCGGCTGCACCTGCCCGACAGTGACGCGGGCCGGCGTGCCGTGCTGTTCCTGCTGGTCTCGCCCTGCGCCGTCTTCCTCGCCGCCGGCTACACCGAGGCGCTGTTCCTCGCCTTCGCGCTGCCCGCCTGGCTCGCCGCCCGGCGCCACCACTGGCCCCTCGCCGCGGCCCTGACCGCCCTGGCCACCACCGTCCGCGTCAGCGGCCTCTTCCTCGCTGCCGCGATCGCCCTGCACTTCCTGCTCACCGTGCGCACCCACCGCACCTGGCGTTCCTTGCCCTGGCTGTTCCTGCCTGCCGCGCCGCCGGTCCTCCACAGCTGGTATCTGCAGGCGCACACCGGTGACTGGATGGCGTGGAAACACGCGGAGGAACGCGGCTGGTATCGCGACTTCCACGCGCCCTGGGAGGCCTGGCAGCACACCTGGCAGGGCGCGTTCACCCACACCCAGACCACCGGGTACGCCGCCATGTTCCAGGCGGAACTCGTCGCCATGCTGGTCGGATTGCTGCTGGTGGCGCTGCTGATACGGCAACGACGATGGGCCGAGGCCCTCTACATCGGCCTCACCCTCTGGGCGCTGGGCACCTCGTACTGGTACACCTCGATCCCCCGCGCCACCCTCCTGTGGTGGCCGCTGTGGATCTGCCTGGCGGCCTGGAGCCTGCGCCGCCCACGGTTCACCACCCTCTACCTGAGCCTCGCCGGCCCCCTGACGACCGTCTTCGCCCTGACCTTCCTGTCCGGCCGGTGGACGGGGTGACGGACGGACGGTCGACGGGATGACGGGCGGCCGGGGGACGGGGTGACGGGCCGGCGGTCAGCCCCGCCCCCCCCCGGCGGTCAGGCCTCCGCCGCCCCGTCCGCGATCGCCGCCGCGACCTCCGCCGTACGCGCCTCCTCCTCGGCCGCGAAGCGGTCCGCGTCCAGCTTCTCGGCGAGTTCCTCGTCCTGGGCCATCAGCAGGTCGAGGTTGGAGTCGCCCATGTCGAAGACGCCCATGTCGACGTAGGCGCGCTGGAGTCGCTCGCCCCACAGCCCGATGTCCTTGACGCAGGGCACGATGCGGCTGAAGAGCAGCTTGCGGAACAGGTGCAGGAATTCCGAGCGCTCGGTGATCTCGGCGGCCTCCTGCTTGGGTATGCCGAAGTTCTCCAGCACCTCCAGGCCGCGCAGCCGGTCGCGCATCAAGTAGCAGCCCTCGATGACGAATTCCTCGCGTTCGCGCAGTTCCGCGTCGCTGAGCTGCCGGTAGTAGTCGCGCAGCGCCATCCGGCCGAAGGCGACATGGCGGGCCTCGTCCTGCATCACGTAGGCGAGGATCTGTTTGGGCAGCGGCTTGGTCGTGGTGTCGCGGATCATGCCGAACGCGGCCAGCGCGAGGCCCTCGATCAGCACCTGCATGCCGAGGTAGGGCATGTCCCAGCGGGAGTCCTTGAGGGTGTCACCGAGCAGCGCCTGGAGATTGTCGTTGATCGGGTAGAGCATCTGGATCTTGTCCTGGAGGAACCGGCTGTAGATCTCGGCGTGCCGGGCCTCGTCCATGGTCTGGGTGGCGGAGTAGAACTTCGCGTCGAGGTCGGGGACGGATTCGACGATCCGTGCCGCGCACACCATGGCGCCCTGTTCGCCGTGCAGGAACTGGCTGAACTGCCAGGAGGTGTAGTGCTGGCGCAGGTCCCCGCGGTCCTTCTCCGTCATTTTGTCCCAGTACTTGGTGCCGTACAGGGACATGGATTCATCCGGGGTGCCGAGCGGGTCCTTGGGGTCGACCTCCAGATCCCAGTCGATCCGCAGGGTGGCGTCCCACTGCTTGTCCTTGCCCTTCTGGTAGAGGGCGAGCAGCCGGTCGCGTCCGTCGTCGTACTCCCAGCTGAATCGCGCGGATCCGGCGGCGGGCACCTTCCACAAGGGATCGCCTGGGTCCTGGACATACAGATCTCTGGTCGACACGGACGCCTCCTCGGTTCGCCAAACGCTGTGTCCTGGGCGGTGGTTGGCAGGCTCACACGCTTCTTACCGACGGGTCAATAAGTCGTGCACGGGGGATTGACGAGCTTACTGACACGCAGTCTCATAAAACCCTGACCGCCGGTAACCCCACGAGCGAGGTAGCCACAGCCATGACGAGCGCGCCCACCGCAATGACCGTGACGGATACCGAAGTCCTGCGGGACGCCCTCGGACTGCTCAAGGACCGGGAGCAGGTCGCCGAGCGGCTTCTCGAATCGTCCGCCAAGCACTCCTACGACCCCGACACCGAACTCGACTGGGACGCACCCCTCGACGAGGGCAAGTGGTTCTGGCCCCCGGAGCTGGTCTCCCTCTACGGCACACCGCTGTGGAAGCGGATGTCCGAGGAGCAGCAGCGCGACCTCTCCCGGCACGAGGCTGCCTCGCTCGCCTCCCTGGGCATCTGGTTCGAGATCATCCTGATGCAGCTCCTGGTGCGGCACATCTACGACAAGCCGGTCACCAGCGCGCATGTGCGCTACGCCCTCACCGAGATCGCCGACGAGTGCCGGCACTCCAAGATGTTCGCGCGCATGATCCAGAAGGGCGGCGCGCCCACCTACCCCGTCTCCCGCCTCAACCACAATCTCGCCCGCGTCCTCAAGACGGTCTCCACCACACCCGGTTCGTTCGCCTGCACGCTGCTCGGCGAGGAGATCCTCGACTGGATGCAGCGGCTGACCTTCCCGGACGAGCGGGTGCAGACCATCGTGCGCGGGGTGACCCGCATCCATGTCGTCGAGGAGGCCCGGCACGTCCGCTACGCCCGCGAGGAACTGCGCCGCCAGATGGTCACGGCGCCCCGCTGGGAGCAGGAGCTGACCCGGATCAGCTCCGGCGAGGCGGCCCGCGTCTTCTCCATCGCCTTCGTCAACCCGGACGTCTACTCCAACGTCGGGCTGGACAGGCGCGAGGCGCTCGCCCAGGTGAAGGCCAGCGGGCACCGCCGCGAGGTGATGCAGAACGGCGCCCGGCGGCTGACCGATTTCCTCGACGAGATCGGCGTGATGCGGGGCGTGGGCCGCAAGTTGTGGAAGAGCTCGGGGCTGCTGGCCTGAACAGTGCGGTCGCAGGCGGCCGCGCCTCCCGGGGCGCGCCCGTCCGCGTACGCGCACCTGTGCGAGCGCGCATCCGGGGCGGTTACGCTGCTGTTCATGAACGGCAGCGGCACCGCCCCAGCAGTACCCCGACCCGCCTACCGCAGGCTGAGCGTCGAGCAGCGCCGCAGCCAACTCCTCACCGCCGCGCTGGGCCTGTTCGCGCAGCACGCGCCCGAGGACGTCTCCCTGGACGATGTCGCGACCGCCGCCGAGGTCTCCCGCCCGCTCGTCTACCGCTACTTCCCCGGCGGCAAGCAGCAGTTGTACGAAGCGGCGCTGCGCAGCGCCGCCGACATCCTCGAACGCTGCTTCGCCGAGCCGGAGACCGGCCCGCTCACCCGGCGGCTGTCCCGCGCCCTGGACCGCTATCTGGCGTTCGTCGATGAGCACGACGCCGGGTTCAGCGCGCTGATGCAGGGCGGCAGCGTCGTGGAGACCACCCGTACGTCCGCGATCGTGGACGAGGTGCGGCGCAATGCCGCCGACCAGATCCTGCGGCATCTGGGCGAGCCGGAGCCGGGCCTGCGACTGCGGATGACGGTCCGGATGTGGATCACCGCCGTCGAGGCCGCCTCGCTGATCTGGCTCGACGAGGACAAGCAGCCCGACCTGGACGAGCTGCGCGACTGGCTCGTCGACCACTTCATCGCGCTGCTGACCGCGACCGCGGCCCGGGACCCGCAGTCCGCCGCGGTGGCGCGGGCGGCGCTCGGGCTGGAGACCTCGGACGGCCCGGTGGGCGATCTGGCCCGCCGCATCCTCCCCGTCGTGGCCGACGCCGCGCACCTGCTGTGACACTGAGGGCGTGAGAAGCGAGAACACCCCCTTCGTCGGCGGGCCCCTGGACGGCCGGGTCCTGCCCGTGCTCGTCGGCGCGACCGGCAGGCCACCGAAGACGTACAAGGTCCCGGTGCCGCACGACGACGGCACCCCGCCGACGCTGTACGTCTACCGCCGCACCCCCGGCCCCGTCGGCCGCCTGGGTCTGCCGCGCGGCTGGAGGTACGCGTACGACCCGGAGGGCGAGACCCGGCGCGGCCCGAAGTGGCCCTGGACGAAGTCGGGTTGAGCTGTTCGCCGGTGCGGCTTCCCGCGCGGGCGGAGTCTGGTACGGACCATTGACAGTGGTGGTCCAGCCCTGTTGGCTGCCTGCCCAGGGGCCCGCCCCGCGCCTCCCCGGCACGGCCCGACCCGCAGGGGCGGCCTCTCCCCCGCTCGGCCTCACGCATGCGTACGCCCCCGTACGCCGCGCCGTCGACCCAAGGAGCAGCCCATGCGCCTCCGTCCGCCCCGCCCCGTCCCCGCCCACCACGTCCGGCGCGCGGCCGAACGACGCCACCGGGCGGCGGCCGCGGCCCTCGCCGCCGTCACCGCCGCGGCGGTCCTGGGGATCACCGCCCAGGCGAGCACCGCGCACGCCACCGGCAGCGCCGAGGCCGCGGCCACCGGCCCCCGCTCCCGGGCCGCAGCCGAGCTGCCCTCGCACGCCCTCGTCGGCTACCTCCACAGCAGCTTCGCCAACGGCTCCGGCTACACCAGGCTCGCCGACGTCCCCGAGAGCTGGGACATCATCGACCTGGCCTTCGGCGAGCCCACCTCGGCCACCTCGGGCGACATCCGCTTCTCGCTCTGCCCGCGCACCGAGTGTCCGGGGGTGGAGTCCGAGGACGAGTTCAAGGCCGCGGTCGAGGCCAAGCAGGCGGCCGGCAAGAAGGTGCTGATCTCCATCGGCGGGCAGAACGGACAGGTCCAGCTGACCACCACCGCGGCCCGCGACGCCTTCGTGAAGTCGGTCGGCGCGATCATCGACCGCTACGGCCTGGACGGCCTGGACATCGACTTCGAGGGGCACTCGCTCTCCCTCGACGACGGCGACACCGACTTCACGAAGCCCACCACGCCCTCGATCGTCCACCTCATCTCGGCGGTGAAGAGCCTCAAGGCCACGTACGGCGAGAAGTTCACCCTCACCATGGCGCCGGAGACCTTCTTCGTGCAGCTCGGCCACCAGTACTACGGCTCGGGGCCCTTCGGCGGCCAGGACCCGCGGGCCGGGGCCTACCTCCCGGTCATCCACGCACTGCGCGACGACCTCACCCTGCTGCACGTCCAGGACTACAACTCGGGCCCGATCATGGGCCTGGACGGGCAGTACCACACCATGGGCGGCGCGGACTTCCACATCGCGATGACCGACATGCTGCTGGCCGGCTTCCCGGTGGCCGGCAACAAGGACCACGTCTTCCCGGCGCTGAAGCCGTCCCAGGTCGCCATCGGCCTGCCCGCCTCACCGAACGCGGGCAACGGCCACACCTCGCCCGCCGAGGTGACCAAGGCGCTCAACTGCCTGACCAAGACCACCGACTGCGGCAGCTACACGACGCACGGCGCCTGGCCGGGTCTCCGCGGCCTGATGGCCTGGTCGATCAACTGGGACCGCTACAACAACGGGGAGTTCCAGAAGAACTTCGACGCCTATTTCGGCGGCTGAACGGGTGAGCCGACCGCCACGCGTCATCTCATTAATCCTATTTGCCGGACCGGCGTGACACGATCCGAATCCATCGGACGTCGGCTTCGGAGGTGGATGGGTGTCCGGACGGTTTCTGCGGTCGGCCTGCACGGCGGCGCTCGCCGGCGCCCTGGCCCTGACCCTGCGCGCACCGTCGGTCCTGGCCGATCCGGGGCCGGAACCGCCTCCGGGGGCGTCCGGTAGAGGGACGCCCGGGGAGGGGACACCCCACACGGGGAATCCCGCCACGGGGGTACCCCCCACCGGAACCCCGTCTCCGGGCACCACGGACACCGGCACCTCCGACACCGGCACTTCCGACACCGGCACTTCCGACACCGGCTCGAAGGACACCGGTGAGGGGGAGCTGGCACGGGTCACCGAGGGAGCCGATACGGGCGGCGCCGAGGCAGGTGCGCGGACGACGGGCCGCCCCACGCCCAGCCGCCCGCCGGCCCAAAGCAGCGGCGGGCCGACGCCTGACGGCGGGACGGCGGTCCGGTCCGTCGGCCCCCCGACCGGCGGCACCGGAACGGATACCGCCGCCGGCCCCGGCCCGGCCGCGCTCCTCAAGAAGCTGCAGACCCTCTACCGCGAGACCGAGAAGTCCACCGCGGCGTACAAGGCGACGCTGGCGGACCTCCGCCGTGCCCGGACGCAGGCCAGGACCGTCACCGTGCAGCTGGCGCGGGCCCGTGCGGAGCTGGCCGGCGGGCGGGCCGACGCCGGGCGGCTGGCGCGGCTCCAGTACCAGGGCAGGACATCGGCCCAGCTGTCCCCCTCGCTCTGGGTGTTGCTGGCGAAGAACCCCCGGCAGGCGATGGACCGGGCCCACTACCTCCGGGAGGCGTCCGGGGACCAGGCCGCCACCGTCGCCCGGCTCGCCACCGCCGAGAAACAGGCGGCCGCGCTGGCCGCGCGCGACCGCGCCGCGCTCGGCACGCAGCAGCGGCTCACCGTCAGGACCAGGACCCAGTACGTCATCGTGCGGCGCCGGCTCGAAGAGGTCGAGAAGCTCCTCGCCTCGCTCTCCGCCGAGCAGCTCACCGCGCTCAGCCGGCTGGACACCGCGCGCGGCGACCGGCCGGCCGACGGCGGCCCGGCCCCCGCCTACGGCCTCGGGCAGGCCGGGCAGACCCACCAGGCCGCGCAGGCCGGGCCGCCGGGCCGGACCGGGCAGGCCGAGCAGCCCGGCTGGAGGGGCCTGGTCACCGCGGGACGTGCCCTGCCCGCTACTGCGTCAGCGAGGCGAGGTAGGCGTTGGCCTTGTCCGGGTCGTAGAAGAAGTTCTCGAAGTCGGACGGGTCGTTGAAGCCGTTGGCGAACCGGTCGGCGATCGGCTGGAGGAGGCCGGCCGCGCCCAGGACGTTCAGCACGTGCTCGGGCGGCGGCGCCAGCATCGTGTTGGTCCACTTCGTGACGTGCTGGGCGGTCTCCCAGTAGCGGTCGAAGGCGGCCTGCATCCACTCCGCGTCGAACGGCGCGTCGCCGTGCTCGACGATGGCGGAGAGGTACGCGGCGGCGCACTTGGAGGCCGAGTTGGAGCCCTGGCCGGTGATCGGGTCGTTGGCGACGACGACATCGGCGACGCCGAGCACCAGGCCGCCGGAGGGCAGCCGGCCGATGGGCTTGCGCACGGTCGGGGCGTAGCGGCCGGCCAGGGTGCCGCCCGCGTCGGTGAGTTCGACCTTGGTGGCGCGGGAGTACTCCCAGGGCAGGTAGGTCTCCATCAGCTCCAGCGTCTTGGCGAGGTGCTCGTTGGGGTCCTTGATGCCCTGGAAGGCGTCCAGCGGGCCGCCGGGAATGCCCTCCCAGAAGAGGATGTCGGCGCGGCCGGAGGTGGTCAGCGTCGGCATGACGAAGAGCTCGCCGACGCCGGGGACGAGGTTGCAGCGCACCGCGTCGAACTCGGGGTGCTCGGGCCGCGGGCCCATGCCGTGGACGTACGCGACGGCGAGCGCGCGCTGCGGGGCGTCGTACGGGGAACGGGCGGCGTCCCGGCCGAACATGGACACCAGCTCGCCCTTGCCGGCGGAGACCAGCGTGAGGTCGTAGCGGCTCGCGAAGAAGTCGAGGTCGGAGACGGCGGCGCCGTGGATGACGAGCTGGCCGCCGCGCTGCGCGAAGGTCTCCATCCAGCCGGCCATCTTGACCCGCTGGTCGACGGACTGGGCGTAGCCGTCGAGCTTGCCCACCCAGTCGATGGCGCGCGAGGAGTCCGGGGCGGCCACGGAGACGCCGAGGCCCTCGATGCGGGGGGCCTGGCTCTCCCAGAAGTTGATCTGGAGGTCGCGCTCGTGCTGGAGGGCGGTGTCGAACATGCACTGCGTCGACATGACCCGGCCGGAGCGGATCTCGTCGGCGGTGCGGTTGGACATGAGGGTGACCTCGTAGCCCTGGGACTGCAGACCGAGGGCGAGTTGGAGACCGGACTGACCGGCTCCGACGATGAGTATCTTCCGCATGGCGGTGCTCTTCTCTGTTACTGCTGCTTGCTTCACGGGGGGGGCGTGGGGGGCGGTGTCGGTGGGCGGCCGGGCGTCGCCGGCCGCCCGGTCCGGCTATTCCGGCGTGGTCTCCAGGGCGTGCCCGACCAGGGTGAGCAGCGCCTCGGTCACCGTGATCCGCTTGCGCGCGTCCATGATCACGACGGGTACGTGCAGCGGCACGGTCAGCGCGTCACGCACGTCCTCCACGGCGTACTCGTCGGTCCCCTCGAAGTGGTTGACCGCGACGACGTAGGGAAGCCCGCAGCTCTCGAAGTAGTCCAGAGCGGGGAAGCAGTCCTCCAGCCGCCGGGTGTCGGCCATCACGACCGCGCCGATCGCCCCGCGGATCAGGTCGTCCCACATGAACCAGAAGCGCTGCTGTCCGGGCGTGCCGAACACGTAGAGCACCAGGTCCTGGTCGAGGGTGATCCGCCCGAAGTCCAGCGCGACCGTCGTCGTGGTCTTCTCCGGGGTGGCGGACAGATCGTCGGTGTCCTCGCTGGCCTGCGTCATCACCGCCTCGGTCTGGAGCGGAGTGATCTCCGAGACCGAGCTGACGAACGTCGTCTTGCCGACGCCGAAGCCGCCCGCCACCACGATCTTGGTGGCGACCGGCGCCCGCGTACGGTCCATCTGCCAGCTCTGCAGCCCCGCGTCGACGCCCGGTGCCACGGCGTCGGCCTGTCCCACGGAGTCGGCGGTCGCCCTCGGCCCGGCCGCTGTCGTGTCAGAGCCTGCGAAGTCCACTCAGCACCCTTTCGAGCAGTGCGCGGTCCGGACGGCCGATGCCGTGCCCGGTCCCGTACACGCGAATCTTTCCCTGGTCGGCGAGGTCGCTGAGCAGTACACGGACCACACCCAGCGGCATTTTGAGCAATGCGGAGATCTCCGCGACCGAGCGCATACGGCGGCACAGCTCGACGATCGCGCGCATCTCCGGCATCACCCGGTCGCCCCAGCCGCCGGACGTCAGCTCACGCCGTTCGTCGGGGGCGTCCAGCGCGGCCACGAACGTCTCGACGAGCAGCACATGGCCGAACCGGGTCCGGCCGCCGGTGAGCGAATACGGTCGTACGCGCGCGGGTTTCCGGCCCCCGCCGCGTACGGGGAGTTTGGGGTTGCTCACTGGGCGCTCTCCATCGACTTGCGCAGCTCGCTGCGGAGTTCGGGGGTGAGGACATGGCCGGCCCGGCCGACGAACAGCGCCATGTGGTAGGCGACGACGCTCATGTCGCAGTCGGGGGTGGCGTGCACGCCGAGCAGCGAACCGTCGCTGATCGACATGACGAACAGGCTGCCCTCGTCCATCGCGACCATCGTCTGCTTGACGGAGCCGCCGTCCATCAGCTTCGCGGCGCCCTGGGTGAGGCTGCCGAGCCCCGAGACGATGGTGGCGAGATCGGCGCTCGATCCCTTCGGGCCGTCGTTCCGGCCGGGTTCTGCACTCCCGTCCGTCCGGTCCGGGTCGGAGGACAGCAGGAGCAGCCCGTCGGAGGAGACCACCGCGACCGAACGGACGCCGGGCACCTCGTCGACCAGGTTGGTCAACAGCCAGTGCAGATTGCGTGCCTGACTGCTCAGTCCGTGTCCTTCAGCAGTGGGCGCTTGCGCGTTCAATCGCGTGCCTCCTCGACAACGTGGCTCTCTCCCGGGGCCCCCGCTCCGTCGGTGTCCTTCACTGGGATGGTCTGCTCCGCCGTGGTCTCCGCGATTTCGGCCTCGATCTCGCGGCGGCCGTCTCGCGCCCCTTGCTGGAACCCTCCGAGCCGGCGCCGCAGCGCCTCGGCGTTGACCGCTCCGCTCTTGCGCGGCCCGGCGGGTGCCTGCTGCTCCACCACCTTGGGCGTGCGCTTGGGCAGCCCGGTGACGGTCGTCCGCCGCTTCGCCGAAGGCGGCGCGGCGGGGGTCGGTGTGCCGGCGGCCGGGTCGGCCTCCGGGGACGCGTCCGCCGGTGCGGCGGGGCCGTCGGCCCGCGCGTGCTCGTCCGGGCCGACGGCGTACGGGCCGGACGACGCCGGGCCGTACGGGCTCGCGGCGGGCGGGGCGACCGGGTCGGCGGCGGGGGCGGCCGGGTCGGCCGTGGTGCCTGTCGTGAACGTGGTGGGGCCGGCGGGCTCCTCGGCGGGTTCGTGCCCGGCGGGACGGTCCTCGGCGGGCCGGTCCTCGGCGAGCGCGTGCGCGTCGTCATCCGGCGCGCCGAGCCCGGCCGCGTCGATCGCCCGCTCGGCGGCGGCGACGAACCGGTCGGTACCGGGCGTGACGGGAGCCGGCGCCTCGTCGACGCCGGCGTCGGATTCGGCGCGGCCACGGGCGTCGGCAACGGCATCGGCCACCGGCGCCGGGCGGCTCCTCGGGACCCGGCTCGGCAGGGCGTTGGAGTTCGCCTCGGCCACCGAGCCCGGCAGGCTCGGGGTGTGCGGCAGCTCGTCCGACGACGCCGTCGGCGCGGCGGACGGCGCCGGGCGGGTGGGCAGGATCGAGCGGGGGAGCACGACGACGGCGGTGACGCCGCCCTGCTTCTGGGCCCGGAGCTGGACCCGTACGCCGTGCCGGGCGGCCAGCCGCACCACGACGTACAGACCGAGGCCCAGCGCCTCGTCGACCGTCTCCGACGACGAGGCGGCCTCGGCGTCCGACAGCCGGTCGTTGAGCTCCTCCAGGCGGTCGGTGGTCATCCCTATGCCCTCGTCCTGGACGGAGAGCATCAGTTCGCCGCTCTCCAGCAGCCAGCCGGACAGCTCGACATGGGCGTCCGGCGGCGAGAACGCGGTGGCGTTCTCCAGGAGTTCGGCGACGAGATGGCTGATGTCGTCGGCGGCGAACCCGGCGAGCTGGGAGTGCGGCGGCAGCGACTGGATACGGACCCGCTGATAGCGCTCGATCTCGCTGATCGAGGCGCGCAGCACGTCCAGCAGGGGTACCGGCCCGCCGTGCCCGCCGCTGTGCTCGGCGCCCGCGAGGACGAGGAGGTTCTCGCTGTTGCGGCGCATCCGGGCGGCGAAGTGGTCCAGCTTGAAGAGCGTTTCCAGCCGCTCCGGGTCCTGCTCGCTCTCCTCCAGCGACTCGATGACGCCGAGCTGGCGCTCCACCAGGCCGAGGGTGCGCACCGAGAGGTTGACGAACCGGCCGTGCACACCGGCACGCAGCGCGGCGAGCCGCTCGGTGAGGTCGGCGACCTCCTCCTTGAGCGATTCCCCCTGGTCCTGGAGGACCTCGCGCTCGGCGACCAGCCGCTGCCGTCCGGAGACCAGCCGCTTGCGCTCGCCCTCCAGTTCGGCGGTCTTCTTCGCCAGCTGGGCGACCTGGGCGTGCAGCGCGTTGACGGAGCGTACGGCGGCGGCGAATTCGTCGTCGCGGCCGGTGAAGGTGATGGCTTCTTCGTGGGCCGGGTCGGCGGCGACGCGCCGGGCGCCGATCCGCAGGACGGCCAGCGGCCGGGTCAGGGAACGGGCCGCGGAGACACCGGCGCCGACGGCGAGCAGCAGGCAGAGCCCGGCGAGCCCGATGCTGATCTCCAGCGCCGTCACATCGTCGTCGCGCAGGGCGCCGAGCCGCTGGATGTCGGCGGTGGCCATGGCGGATTCCACACCGCGCATCAGCCCGACGCGGGAGGTGAGGGTGGACCGGACGCGCTCGCGGTTCAGCCGCAGATCGGCGGCGTCCAGGCGCGGCTGGTCGGTGAGGCGGGTCAGATAGCGCTCGGCCGTGGTGACGTCGGTGCCGTTGACGGTGCGGTCGTAGCGGTCCCGTCCGGTCTCGCTCGCGGACTGCGCGAAGTCGCCCAGCGCGCCCTGCTCGCGCAGATGCGCCAGTTGGGCGGCGGCGGTCAGCTTGGGCTGGCTGCCGCCGGCGTTGAGGGCGGCGAGCAGCAGCGCGCGGGTGCCGGCCGCCTGGTCGGCGGCGCGGCCCAGGGCGGGCAGCGCGCGGGTGTCGGCGTCGGCTGCGTCGGCGCGCGCGGGCAGACCGCGGGCGATGTCGTCGCTGATCGCACCGAGCGACTGCACGACCTGGGTGTAGTCGTCGAAGGTGTCCTCGGCCGTTCCGGGCCCGGACAGCGCCTTCTGACGGGTCTGCGGCAGCGCGGCGAGGAGCTTGTCGGCGGCGCCGAACACGGCGGCCTCGCCGGCGGCGTCCCGGGCCTCCGAGCGCAGCTCCGAGGCCTGCCGGTCCACCCGGGCGCGCGGCGGCTGCACGGCCCCGGCACCGCCCTGGCGGCCCCGCCCGGCGGCGACGTATTCGGTCATGGCGTCGCGCTCGTCGGCGAGGGAGTGCGCGAGGGCGACGGCCCGCGCGTTCAACTCGGCGAGGTCGACCAGCTGCTGGGTCTGCTGTGCGTGGTCCGCCGCCGTGAAGACGGCGGGCGTTCCGGCGCCGAGGACGGCGGCGGCCACGACCGCCACGGCCCCGACGAGGCGGTTGCGCACCCGTGCGGAGTGCCGTCCCGCGCTGCCGTCACCACTGTCCGAAGTACCCGGACCCGCACCGGTGCCCGCACCCGGTCCCGAGACCGAACGGGCCGGTGTACCCGGCTTCCCTGCGCCGCCCCGAAGCCGCTTCATCCGCACCGCTGCTCGCATTCCTGTCTCGCCTGCCCACGCCATCCGGCGTCGCGGACCCGGCTCGCTCTCCGCTCGCGGGGCGGACCTGCGCGAAGACCGCAGCAGCGCACAATTCCGCGAAGGGGAACAGCCCGGCTCTGCGCGTCGCGACGAATGTCCTGGTCCCACCCCATGATCCGGGAAACGACCCTTCCACCGGCACCGCGCAGTGGCTCGGCATCCATGTCCGGCCACCTGAATGAGTGAACATCAATCGGAGTTTGGCCATCAACTTCCGTCCACCGGGGCCCAGGGCCGCAACCCCACGCAACCCCCGGACGGGTTTGGAGATGCGACCCGGTCCTGGAAGGATGCGCGCCCGCACCCCGCCCGGCCCCCGCGCCCTTACCTCCGGTACACCGCTGACCTGGCCGTACGCGGGTGCTCCGCGCGGCCCCCTGACCGCCGGGGGCGACGGCCCGCTCCGGCACACTGCGTCGCATGCGCATCGAACTCGCCACCGAGCCGGGCGATCCCCAACGCCCAAACGAGGACTACACGTCCGTCGCGCTTCCGGCCTCCGGCCTGGGCGGTGTCCTGGTCCTGCTGGACGGCGTGACGCCGCCCGAGGGGGACACCGGATGCGTGCATTCGGTGCCGTGGTTCACCGCACGCCTCGGGGGCGCAATGCTCGAACTGTCCGGTTCACACCGTGATATGACGCTCCCTGAGGCGCTCGCCGCGGCCATCGCCCGCACGGCCGATACGCACCGCACCACCTGTGACCTTTCTCACGCACGGACGCCGCAGGCAACCGTGGTCGCCGCGCGGTGGTCCGAACAGGCCGTGGAACACCTCGTACTGTCCGATTCCGCCCTCCTCATCGGGCGCCCGGACGGCTCGGTGCAGCCGGTGCTGGACTCCCGCCTCGACGAACTGCCCCCCGGGGTCCGCGAGCGGAAGGCAGCCGTACGGGCACTGCCCCGCGGCTCCGCCGAACGCGCGGCCGCGGGCCGGGAGTACGTCCGCACGGTCGAGGCGCTGCGCAACGCCGAGGGCGGCTTCTTCACCGCGGCGGCCGACCCGGCGGTGGCGGACCGCGCCGTCACCGGCAGCACCCCGCGCACCCAGGTCCGGTCACTGACCGCGCTGAGCGACGGCGCGGGCCGCTGGGTCGAGGTCTTCCGGGAGGGCTCCTGGGCGGACTGCGCGGCCCTGGTGGCCAAGGAGGGCCCGCAGGCGCTGATCGACCGGGTGCGGGCGGCGGAGGCGGCCGACCCGGACGGCACGGCCCATCCCCGCGGCAAGGCGAGGGACGACGCCTCGGTCGTTTTTGTCATGCCGTGACAAGGCGGGGCCGCCGGCCGGGCGTCGGGGCGGCCGACGGCGAGCCGCCGTACGGTCGGCGCGACGGTCACGGCAAAGCCCCTCCCGGCTCCCGCTGCCGCCCCTTACGGGTACGCCCTACGCGGGCTCGTCCCCGTCCTGTTCGGCGTTGAGCTGGTGCAGGAGGCGTGCCAGTTCGGCGACCTCCGTGCGGTCCCAGGCGGCGAGGCGGCGGGCGTACTGGGCGCGGCGGCCGGTGCGGACACGGGTGAAGCGGGCGCGGCCCTCGTCGGTGATCCGCACCAGGACCGCCCGCCCGTCGGCCGGGTCCGGTTCGCGGGCGACGAGGCCGAGGCCCTCCAGGGCGTGCAGCTGACGGCTCATCGTGGCCTTGCCGACGCCGAAGAATCCGGCGAGGTCGGTGGCGCGCTGCGCACCGGCGTCGGCCAGCCGGACGAGGAGTCCGTAGGCGGCCGGCTCCAGATCGGGGTGGACCTCACGCGCCAGCTCTCCGGAGGAGGCGCGGGCGCGGCGGAGGAAGACCGCCAACTCGCGTTCAAGGGCCAGGAATACGTGGTCCACACCAATCGGCTCGCCGTCCGCCTCGATGCCATCGGCTCCGGTGTTGTGCACGTCAGCGCCCTCTCCCGCTTTCCCTACCCTGAAAGTTTCCTTCAGCGGCGGCCGAAGCCGCAGCTGGGCCAGTATTTCGCAGGATTAGACCAACGGCAGCCCGCCGCCGCTCTTTTATCGCGCCGGTCTACGCGCGTATCGTCATTTCTGGCATGGCCACACCAATTTCAGGGGTTTTCGCGAACCACCCCTGAGGCAGACCGTTTCCGCTCCGGCAGACCGTTCCCCCTCTGGTAGACCGTTCCTCTCAGGTAGACCGTTCCCCCCTCAGGTCAACTCACCGAGATCTTCGGAGGCACGAATGCCCGTGCTCAGATCCGGCTCCCCCCACCGCTCCTCGCGCTCCCTCGCGACCGTGGCCGGGATCCTCCTCGCGATCGTCTCCCTCCTCCTCGGCCTGCCCGGCAGCGCCGCGGCGGCACCGAAGTACGCCCCCGAGCCCACCCACCCCGGCCAGGACTGGGCCGGTTCACAGATCGCCGCCCACGAGGGCGGCGCCCCGGGAGTCGCCCCGGGAGTCGCCCCGCCGGATTCCGCGGCCGCCGCCTCGGTCGAGGGCGTGGACGTCAGCGGCCACCAGGGCAGCGTCAATTGGCAGACCCTCTGGAACAGCGGCGTCCGCTTCGCCTACGTGAAAGCGACCGAATCCACCAGCTACACCAACCCGTCGTTCGCGCAGCAGTACAACGGCTCATACAACGTCGGGATGATCCGTGGCGCGTACCACTTCGCCACCCCCAACACCTCCAGCGGCGCCGCGCAGGCCAACTACTTCGTCGACCACGGCGGCGGCTGGTCCAAGGACGGCAAGACGCTGCCCGGCGCTCTCGACATGGAATACAACCCCTACGGGGCGACCTGCTACGGGCTGAGCGCGGCCGGGCTGGTCAACTGGATGAAGGACTTCTTCGCCACCTACAAGGCGCGCACCGGCCGGGACGCCGTCATCTACACCTCCACCAGCTGGTGGCAGCAGTGCACCGGCAACTCCGGCGCCTTCGGCGCGGTCAACCCGCTGTGGGTCCCGCGCTACGGCTCCTCGGTCGGTGAACTCCCGGCCGGCTGGGGCTTCCACACCATCTGGCAGTACACCTCGACCGGTCCGACGGTCGGCGACCACAACCGCTTCAACGGCGCCCTGGACCGCCTCCAGGCCCTCGCCAACGGCTGACCCGCCGACTGCGTACGGGGCGGGGTCGGCGCCCGGCCGCCTGCGCGAAGGAACGGGACGAACAGGGCCCCTTCCGCACACGGAGTGCGGGAGGGGCCCTGCCGGTTGCCGGCCACTACCGTCACGCGGCGACCGGAACCTCCGGTGCGGCACCGGCCGAGGCCGGTGTCAGCGCCAGTTCGAGGACCTGCCGGACGTCCGCGACCGGGTGGACCCTGAGGCCCTCCAGGATCTCGGCCGGCACGTCGTCCAGATCCGGCTCATTGCGCTTGGGGATGATCACGGTCGTGATCCCGGCGCGGTGCGCGGCCAGCAGCTTCTGCTTGACGCCGCCGATCGGCAGCACCCGCCCGGTCAGCGAGATCTCCCCGGTCATCGCCACGTCCGGCCGGACCTGCCGGCCCGACAGCAGCGAGGCCAGCGCGGTCGTCATCGTCACGCCCGCGCTCGGACCGTCCTTGGGGACGGCGCCCGCGGGGACGTGCAGATGCACTCCGCGCTCCTTCAGATCGGCGACCGGCAGCTCCAGTTCGGCGCCGTGCGAGCGCAGGAACGACAGTGCGATGTGTGCCGACTCCTTCATCACGTCACCGAGCTGACCGGTCAGCTGGAGCCCGGCCGCACCGGTCTCCGGATCGGAGAGCGACGCCTCGACGTACAGCACGTCGCCGCCTGCACCGGTGACCGCGAGGCCGGTGACCACACCGGGGACCGCGGTCCGCCGCTCGGCCGGGTCCTGCGCCGACTCCGGGGTGTGGTGCGGGCGCCCGATCAGCGGACGCAGCGCGTCCGTGCCGACCGTGAACGGCAGCTCCCGCTCGCCCAGTTCGTGCTGGGCCGCGACCTTGCGCAGCAGCCTGGCGACCGACCGCTCCAGATTCCGCACGCCCGCCTCGCGGGTGTATTCGCCCGCCAGCTTGCGCAGCGCGTCGTCCTCCAGGGTCACCTCGCCCGCTTCGAGACCGGCCCGCTCCAACTGGCGGGGCAGCAGGTGATCCCGTGCGATGACGACCTTCTCGTCCTCGGTGTACCCGTCCAGCCGGACCAGTTCCATGCGGTCCAGCAGCGGCTCGGGGATGGACTCCAGGACGTTGGCGGTGGCCAGGAAGACCACATCGCTGAGGTCCAGTTCGACCTCCAGGTAGTGGTCGCGGAAGGTGTGGTTCTGCGCCGGGTCCAGGACTTCCAGGAGGGCGGCCGCGGGGTCGCCGCGGAAGTCGGATCCGACCTTGTCGATCTCGTCGAGCAGCACCACCGGGTTCATCGACCCGGCCTCCTTGATGGCCCGCACGATCCGGCCGGGCAGCGCGCCGACGTACGTACGGCGGTGACCGCGGATCTCCGCCTCGTCCCGCACACCGCCGAGGGCGACCCGGACGAATTCGCGGCCCATGGCCCGCGCGACGGACTCGCCGAGCGACGTCTTGCCCACACCGGGCGGCCCGACGAGCGCCAGCACCGCGCCGCCGCGGCGCCCGCCGACCAGCCCGAGTCCGCGCTCGGCCCGGCGCTTGCGGACGGCGAGGTATTCGGTGATCCGCTCCTTGACGTCGTCCAGGCCGGAGTGGTCGGCATCCAGGATCTCCCGGGCGCCGGCGATGTCGTAGGCGTCCTCGGTGCGGGCGTTCCACGGCAGTTCGAGGACGGTGTCCAGCCAGGTGCGGATCCAGGAGCCCTCCGGGCTCTGGTCGCTGGACCGCTCCAGCTTGTCGACCTCCTTGAGGGCGGCCTTGCGGACGTCCTCGGGCAGCTCGGCGGCCTCGACCCGGGCGCGGTAGTCCTCGCCCTCGTCCTCGGGGTCGCCGTTGATCTCGGCGAGTTCCTTGCGGACCGCCTCCATCTGGCGCCGCAGCAGGAACTCCCGCTGCTGCTTGTCGACGCCCTCCTGGACGTCCTTGGCGATGGACTCGGCGACGTCCTGCTCGGCGAGGTGCTCGCGCAGCGCCTCGGTGGCGAACTTCAGCCGGGCGACCGGATCGACGGTCTCCAGCAGCTGGACCTTCTGCTCGGTGGTCAGGAACGGGGAGTACCCGGAGTTGTCGGCGAGGGTCCCGATGTCGTCGATCTGCTGCACGCGGTCCACGACCTGCCAGGCGCCGCGCTTGCGCAGCCAGCTGGTGGCCAGGGCCTTGTATTCGGTGATGAGTTCACCTGCCGAGCCGGGCAGGGGGTCGGGGGCCGTCTCCTCGACGGTGGTGCCCTCCACCCAGAGCGCGGCTCCGGGACCGGTCGTGCCGGAGCCGATCCGCACCCGGCCCAGGCCCCGGATCAGCGCACCGGGGTCGCCGTCGGACAGCCGCCCGACCTGCTCGATCCGGCCGAGCGTGCCGATACCGGCGTAGGTGCCGTCGACCCGGGGCACAAGCAGCACCTCCGGCTTGTTACCCGATGAGGCGGCGGCCTGCGCGGCCTCCACCGCTGCCCGCACATCCGTGTCGGACAGGTCGAGGGGCACCACCATGCCGGGCAGCACGACCTCGTCATCGAGGGGCAGCACGGGCAGAGTGAGCGATGTGGACGTCGAAGCCATGATCTCCCCTTCGGCAAGCAAGTTGAGCTATACCCACTCAATGCAAGGAGTGCGGAAGATGTTCCCCAGGCGGCGTTCGCTGTGAGCGATCACAGCGGACAGCGGGACCGGAGGGGTACAGAGAGGAGGGGACAGCGCGGCCGGGGGGCTCCGGGGATGGCCGGGGCGGGCAGTCGCTACCGCTTCCAGTGCGACGGGCGGGTGAGCGCCGGCGGCAGGCGGGTGGCACCGTCGCCCTTGGCCGCGTTGGCCTGAGCCTGGGTCAGGAAGATGCAGCCGGTGAGGTCGGCGCCACGGAGGTCGGCATCCCGCAGGTCCGCGCCGATCAGATCGGCCGACCGCAGGTCCGCGCCCTGGAGGTCGGCCGCGATGAGGAGGGCGCCCCGGAGGTTGGCCCCGCGCAGATCGGCGCCTTTGAGGCGGGCCCCCATGAGATCGGCCCCGCGCCGGTCCTTCCTGCGGCCCGGGACCTCGGCGCGGACGAGTTCACTGCTGCGCAGCAGCAGCGCGTTGACCTCGCCGCGGTGGGCCGGCACGTCCAGCGCGGACAGCTCCTCGGCGCTGCCGAGGGTGAGCCGCTCGGTCTTCTCCAGCGCGTCGCGCAGGTCGGCGTGGAGGGGGCGGGCCGGGTCCAGGGTCAGCGCTTCGGCCAGGTACCAGAGCAGTTCGTGCAGCTGCCGCATGACGGGGAACACGTCGAACATCTGCCGTGCGCCGCGCGGGGACCCCCGCCAGTCCTGGCCGCCGAAGGTGACCTGCGAGACCTTCTGGCCGGCGCCGAAGCAGTCGAAGACCGTGCAGCCGGAGAAGCCGCGCTCGCGCAGCTCGGCGTGGATGCCGCAGCGGGAGTCCGGCTGGAGGTTGGGACAGGGCTTCCCGGCGTCCTTGTCGATCGCGAAGTCCGCCGAGGCGGCGAACGGCAGCGCGACGCAGCACAGTCCGAAGCAGCTGCCGCAGTCGGCCCGCAGGCCTAGGTCGGGCCGCGGTCCGGGATCCGCGGTGCCGGGCGCGCCACCGGGGGCGGTATCGGGAATCGGGTGCTCGCGGTCCTGGGGCAAGGTGGCTGAACTCCTGCTACCTGGGGCGCGACAGGTCGGCCTCGCCCTGATGTGGCCCCATTCTCCCAGGGGCCGCCGGCCGCGCCGGACGGCTTGTTTCGATCGCTGCGCCCGCCGCACCCCACCCCGGGCACGCCGCGTTGTCAGTGCCCGGACCTAGCATCCGGACCATGAGCATGATCGGGGAATACGCACGAGTCACACCCGCCGAACTCGACCGGGCCCGCCGCGATCCCGAGTGGGCGCTGGATCTGGTCAGCGCGCGCATGAACGCCGAGCCCGCCGACGGCACGGACCCGGCGGCCGCGCGCTGCCTGGACATCGACAAGGCCTGGGACGCCGTCGGCTTCCTGCTGCGCCGCACGTCCTTCCCGGTGGACATCGTCCACGGCGAGGAGGAGCTGGCCAACGCCGACGACTGGGGTTACGGACCACCCCGCTGCCTCGCCCCCGACCGGGTGCGGGCGGCCGCCGAGGCGCTGGCGTCGATATCCGGCGCCGACCTGACCGCGGGCGTCGACCCGGCCGACCTCGCGCGGTCCGAGGTCTACCCGACGATCGTCTGGGAGCGCGGGGGCGGCGAGTCCCTGGACTATGTGCGCGAGCACTACGACGCCCTGCGGCCGTTCTTCCGCGCCGCGGCCGATGACGGCGACGGGATGCTGGTCTGGCTCGGATAGGGCCGCCACAGGGGGTGTCGGCGCGGGGCCCGACTGCTACGTTCACCGGATGTTGCAGCGGATGTCCGGTGTCTTCATCGGCGCACTCTTCGGGACGATCTTCGTGGTCGCCAACGCCCACTCCCCGCTGCCCCCGGCGGTCGGCAACACGCTGCGCGTGCTCGCCGTGCTGACCTTCGCCGGGCTGCCGGCGCTCGCACTCCGCGCCGGACGACAGGAGCGGCCCGCGGCGGCCCAGGGCTCCGCGGAGCCTCAACCACCGTGGTTCCGCGGGAAGTTCGCTCTCGTCGTGGTGGCGGAGGTGGTCCTCCTCATCGGCGGCAATCTGGCGCTCCGTGCCGCCGGCGCACCCGAGGAGACCGCCGTCGCGTGGATCGCACTGATCGTGGGGCTGCACTTCGTGGCGCTGATGGCGGTCTGGAAGCGGCGCAGCATCGCCGTGCCCGGTGTCGCGCTCACCGTGCTCGGCGCGGCCGGGCTCGCGATGGCGGCGAGCCCCGCGGTGGCGTGGGTGCCGTTCGTCAGCGGCGTGCTGTCGGGCGTGGCGCTGCTGGGCGGCAGCGCCTACGCCGTCCTCCGGACCTCCCGGCACCCCTACCCGGCGGCGCCGACGCCCCAGCCGTGAACCGGCCCGGCCTCACCGGCCCCGGCGCCCCGGCAACTACTGCTCCATGTAGACCAGTTCCCAGACGTGTCCGTCGAGGTCCTGGAAGCTGGCGCCGTACATGGGCCCCTCCTCCATGACGGGCTTCCAGGGCTTGCCGCCGGCGGCGAGCGCCGCGGACAGAAGGTCGTCGACCTCCTGGCGGCTGTTGGCCGACAGGCAGTTCAGCACCTCGGTCCCGGTGCCCGTATCGCTGATCTCGTCGTTGATGAAGTCCTTGAAGCGCGGCTCGGCGAGCAGCATGACGTAGATGTTCTCGTCGATGACCAGACAGGAACAGCTCTCGTCGGAGTACGCGGGGTTGAGTTCGAAGCCGAGCTTCCCGAAGAACTGGGTCGACTTCTCGACACTCTTCACCGGCCGATTCACAAAGATCATTCGCATGCGGCATCCCTCGTCCCGATGCGCGGCGTTCGCGGCATTCACGACCGAGTAGACCGCGCGGGCCGGGCACCCGCACCCGGACGTCAGAAGGTACGGGCGCCGTGCAGCGCCGGATGCCCGAGATCTCCCAGGAGCGGGGCGGGGCCCGTACGCCGGTCACGCCAGCGGCGCAGCAGCGGCCAGGACACCGCTCCCAGCGCGAGCGCGAGGGTGTGGCCCCAGTCGGTCAGGGGGTCGGTGTAGGCGAGCAGGTCGGAGACCGCGAGGTAGCCGACACCGGCGAGCAGGGGCCAGCGCGCCCAGGCGGGCAGCAGTCCGGCGAGCGCTCCGGTGCAGGTCATCACGCCGAAGCTGATGCCGTAGTCCAGGCGGTGCAGGGAACTGTCCGGCAGCTGTCCGACCGCGACCGAGAATCCGACCGGCAGCTCGGTGGCGAGGGTGGCCAGCACATGGCCGCCGAAGAACACGGCGGCCGTGCGCAGCCCGCCGATCCGCCGCTCCAGTGCGGTCAGTACGACGAGGAAGGCGAGGGCGTACGCGGAGGTCAGGCCGCCGGCGATCCACAGGGCGCTGGCGACGAGCACCAGCAGCGGGGTGCGTGCGAGGTGCACGACGTCCGTGCTGGAGCCGCTCAGCAGCTCGGAGACCAGCGAGGGGTTCGCGTACGCGGCGAAGAGGGAGGTGGCGGCGAGGAGGGCGGCGTAACAGAAGGTAAAGGGGGCACTGAGGGGACCCGGCAGCACGCGCCAGGGCCGCCCTCGCGCGAGGGTGGTGGGCGCGCTGCCGTCGGCCGTGCTCCCGGCGGGCACACCACCGGCTGTTTCCAGCACGCTCACGCCACCGCCCCTTTCGTTCCGCTCCCGCGGTTCGGCTCTCGCAGGTCCGCTGCCGCGGTTCCGCCCCCGCCCTGGACAACGTGCGCGACCAGCCTGCACGTTCAACCCATGAGCGAGCTGTGCGGGTGAGATGCGTCACGCAGAGCAACCCTCATGAGATTCGCCACGTCCGGGGTCGTCCTCCGGCCATTTCCAAAACGTTTGGACCGCCGCCCCGGTGGTTGGCCAAAATGACCGCATGGCTCCCGTTACCCCCGCGCATCCGATGCATCCGACGGCCGGCCTCCAGGAGGCCCCGCGCACCCTCGACCGCCGCGAGGGCCCGTACGGCGAGGTGGTCCTGCGGCAGCGGGGCGGCTCCCCCGAGGGCCCCGGAACCCTTGCGGCGCCTGCGGTCTACGAGATCATCGCCAACGGCTGCTTCCTGATGGACACCTCCGACGGACGCTCCGAGCGGCTGCTGATCGACGCCGCGCTGGCCGAGCTGCCGGCCGGGCGGGAGCGGCCGTCCGTCCTCATCGGCGGCCTCGGCGTCGGCTTCTCGCTGGCGCGGGCCGCGGCCGAGCCCCGCTGGGGCCGGATCGTGGTCGTCGAGCGGGAGGCGGCGGTGATCGACTGGCACCGCGACGGCCCGCTGTCGGCGGTCTCGGCGGCCGCGCTGGCCGACCCCCGGACCGAGATCGCACACACCGATCTGATCGCGCACATCCGGGCGGGCGGGGACCAACACCCCTTCGACGCCCTGTGTCTGGACATCGACAACGGCCCCGACTGGACCGTCACCGAGGACAACAACAGCCTCTACTCCCCCGCAGGCCTCGCCGCCTGCCATGACCTCCTGACACCCGGCGGAGTGCTCGCCGTCTGGTCCGCGCAGCCGTCGTCCGCCTTCGACGAGGCGCTCCGAAATGCCGGATTCCATGGGGTACGGACGGAAGAGATCACCGTTGTCCGAGGCGTCCCCGACGTGGTGCATCTGGCGCGCAAGGGCGCGTAGCCGACAGTCACACCATGCCCTTACGCTGCTGCCCAGCAATACGCGACCACGCAGGGGACATGCAGGGGCGGGCGATGGACCAGACTCAGACAACCCAGGGCGGCACCACCGCGGCCACGCCGGGCGCCCAGCGCCGGGTGCTGGTCGTGGAGGACGACCCGACGATCGTGGACGCCATCGCGGCCCGGCTGCGCGCCGAGGGCTTCCAGGTACAGACCGCCACGGACGGCCCGGCCGCCGTGGACACCGCCGAGGCCTGGCAGCCCGATCTGCTGGTCCTCGACGTGATGCTGCCGGGCTTCGACGGCCTGGAGGTGTGCCGCCGGGTCCAGGCCCAGCGGCCCGTACCGGTGATGATGCTCACCGCTCGGGACGACGAGACCGACATGCTCGTCGGCCTCGGTGTCGGCGCCGACGACTACATGACCAAACCGTTCTCGATGCGCGAGCTGGCCGCCAGGGTGCACGTCCTGCTGCGCCGGGTCGAGCGGGCCGCCCTCGCGGCGCACACCCCGCGCACCGGGATACTGCGCCTCGGCGAGCTGGAGATCGACCACGCCCAGCGCCGGGTGCGGGTGCGCGGCGCGGACGTGCATCTGACCCCGACCGAATTCGACCTGCTGGTCTGCCTGGCGAACACCCCGCGCGCGGTGCTCTCCCGTGAGCAGCTGCTGGCCGAGGTCTGGGACTGGGCGGACGCCTCAGGGACGCGCACGGTCGACAGCCACATCAAGGCGCTGCGCCGCAAGATCGGCGCCGAGCGCATCCGTACGGTCCACGGCGTCGGCTACGCGCTGGAGACCCCGGCCGCATGATGCGGCGGTGGCGGGAGCGCGCGGAAGAGATCTGGGAGCGGATCTGGGAGGGGCTGCGGCCGCTGGATCCGTACCGCTCGGTCAAGGCGGCGCTCGGCGCGCTGGTCATCGTCTCGGTGATCATCACGACGCTCCTGGTGTTCGTGGCGATCGCCTCGGCGACCGAGCTGCGGGTGATCACGGTCTTCTCGATCATCGCGTCCCTGCTGATCACCCAGTTCGTGGCGAACAACCTGACCGCGCCGCTCGACGAGATGACCGATGTGACCCGCTCGATGGCACACGGCGACTACAGCCGGCGGGTGCGCTCGGAGCGCCGCGACGAGTTCGGCGACCTGGCCGACGCCTTCAACCGGATGGCGGCCGACCTGGAGGCGGTGGACACCCACCGCAAGGAGCTGGTCGCCAATGTCTCGCACGAGCTGCGCACCCCCATCGCGGCGCTGCGGGCGGTGCTGGAGAACGTCGTGGACGGCGTCTCCGAGGCCGATCCGGAGACGATGCGGACGGCGCTGAAGCAGACCGAGCGGCTGGGGCGGCTGGTCGAGCACCTGCTGGACCTGTCCCGGCTGGACAACGGCGTGGTGCCGCTGCACTCCCGGCGCTTCGAGGTCTGGCCGTATCTGTCGGGGGTGCTGAAGGAGGCCAATATGAGCCGGGGCGCCTCGACGCTGTCCGGGCTCGCCGGCTCCGGCACCCACACCCGTACGGACGTACACCTGCATCTCGATGTGTCCCCGCCGGAGCTGACCGCGCACGCGGACGCCGAGCGGCTGCACCAGGTCGTCGCCAACCTCATCGACAACGCCATCAAGCACAGCCCGCAGCACGGCCGGGTCACCGTCCACGCGCGGCGCGGCGACGGGCCGCAGAGCCTGGAGCTGGAGGTGCAGGACGAGGGGCCCGGCATTCCGGAGTCGGAGCGCTACCGCGTCTTCGAGCGGTTCAACCGCGGCGGTCCGGCGCCGTCCGGTCCCGGCAGTGACGGCGGTACGGGTCTGGGGCTGGCCATCGCGCGCTGGGCGGTGGATCTGCACGGCGGGCGGATCGGGGTGGCCGAATCCCCTCGTGGATGCCGCATCAGAGTCACGCTTCCGGGTAAGGAGTCATCCCGAGGTTGACGGTCGGTGACGTAGGGTCGGTGGTGGGAGCACCGACCCCGGGCGTGCCTCGGCGATGAGTTCTACCCTCACGCGGGCAAACTCCGTGTGTTTCCCGCCAAGTCATGCCCCGAAACCCCTCGGCGAATGTGACGTGCGCGACCTGTGGCCCTCCCGGACTGCACCAAAGGTCACAAGAGGCGTAGCCTTTATTCCCGCTGTCCACCACCTTAGGAAGCGGAAGAGGGCGGTTGCCGCCGTGTCGCTACAGTCCCCCAACAGCTCGAGCATCTCGACCGACCAAGAGGGGCAGGGAAAGAACCCTGCCGCTGCGTTCGGTCCAAATGAGTGGCTCGTCGACGAGATCTACCAGCAGTACCTCCAGGACCCGAACTCGGTTGACCGAGCCTGGTGGGACTTCTTCGCCGACTACAAGCCGGGCGGCGCCACCGCGCCGAGCCAGCCGGCGGAGGCGCCAGCCCCCGCTCCGGTAGCCCCGGCGCAGTCCCCGGCTCCGCCGGCCGAGACGCAGGCCGCCACCCCGGCCGCGCCCGCCGCCCCGGCAGCCCCGGCGAAGCCCGCAGCGAGTGCTCCGGCGCCCGCCAAGGCCGCTCCGGCCGCGCCTGCCAAGGCAGCGCCGGCCAAGTCGGCCGCGAAGCCCGCCGCCAAGGACGCCCCGGCGGATGCCGAGGCTCCGGCAGGACCGGAGATGGTCACCCTGCGCGGCCCCTCGGCCGCCGTTGCGAAGAACATGAACGCCTCACTGGAGCTGCCGACGGCCACGTCCGTCCGTGCGGTGCCGGTGAAGCTGCTCTTCGACAACCGCATCGTGATCAACAACCACCTCAAGCGCGCCCGCGGTGGGAAGGTCTCCTTCACCCACCTCATCGGGTACGCGATGGTGCAGGCCCTCAAGGCCATGCCGTCGATGAACTACTCCTTCGCCCAGAAGGACGGCAAGCCGACGCTGGTCAAGCCCGAGCACGTCAACCTCGGTCTGGCCATCGACCTGGTGAAGCCGAACGGCGACCGCCAGCTCGTCGTCGCCGCCATCAAGAGGGCCGAGACGCTCACCTTCTTCGAGTTCTGGCAGGCCTACGAGGACATCGTCCGCCGGGCCCGCGACAACAAGCTGACGATGGAGGACTTCACCGGCGTCACCGCGTCGCTGACGAACCCGGGCGGCATCGGCACCGTCCACTCCGTGCCCCGTCTGATGCCCGGACAGGGCCTCATCCTCGGCGTCGGCGCGATGGACTACCCGGCCGAGTTCCAGGGCACCTCGCAGGACACCCTGAACAAGCTGGGCGTCGCCAAGGTCATGACGATGACCAGCACGTACGACCACCGCGTGATCCAGGGCGCCGCCTCCGGCGAGTTCCTGCGCATCATGAGCCAGCTGCTGCTCGGCGAGAACGATTTCTTCGACGACATCTTCAAGTCGCTGCGGATCCCGTACGAGCCGGTCCGCTGGCTGCGTGACATCGACGTCTCCCACGACGACGACGTCACCAAGGCCGCGCGGGTCTTCGACCTGATCCACTCCTACCGGGTCCGCGGCCACGTCATGGCCGACACCGACCCGCTGGAGTACCACCAGCGCAAGCACCCCGACCTCGACATCATCGAGCACGGCCTCACCCTGTGGGACCTGGAGCGCGAGTTCGCGGTCGGCGGCTTCTCCGGCAAGACCATGATGAAGCTGCGCGACATCCTGGGCGTGCTGCGCGACTCGTACTGCCGCACCACCGGCATCGAGTTCATGCACATCCAGGACCCCAAGCAGCGCAAGTGGATCCAGGACCGGGTCGAGCGCACCCACAAGTCGCCCGAGCGCGAGGAGCAGCTGCGCATCCTGCGCCGCCTGAACTCCGCCGAGGCGTTCGAGACGTTCCTGCAGACGAAGTACGTCGGCCAGAAGCGCTTCTCGCTGGAGGGCGGCGAGTCCGTCATCCCGCTGCTCGACGCGGTCATCGACTCCGCCGCCGAGTCGCGCCTGGACGAGGTCGTCATCGGCATGGCCCACCGCGGCCGGCTGAACGTCCTCGCCAACATCGTCGGCAAGTCGTACGCGCAGATCTTCCGGGAGTTCGAGGGCAACCTCGACCCGAAGTCGATGCACGGCTCCGGCGACGTGAAGTACCACCTGGGCCAGGAGGGCGTCTTCACCGGCCTGGACGGCGAGCAGATCAAGGTCTCGCTGGCCGCCAACCCCTCCCACCTGGAGGCCGTCGACCCGATCGTCGAGGGCATCGCGCGCGCCAAGCAGGACATCATCAACAAGGGCGGCACGGACTTCACGGTCCTGCCCCTCCAGTTGCACGGTGACGCGGCGTTCGCCGGCCAGGGTGTGGTCGCCGAGACGCTCAACATGTCGCAGCTGCGCGGCTACCGCACCGGCGGCACGGTGCACATCGTCATCAACAACCAGGTCGGCTTCACCGCCGCACCGGAGTCGGCCCGCTCCTCCATGTACGCCACGGACGTGGCCCGCATGATCGAGGCGCCGATCTTCCACGTGAACGGTGACGACCCGGAGGCCGTGGTGCGCGTCGCGCGTCTCGCCTTCGAGTTCCGCCAGGCGTTCAACAAGGACGTCGTCATCGACCTGATCTGCTACCGCCGCCGCGGACACAACGAGTCCGACAACCCGGCCTTCACCCAGCCGCTGATGTACGACCTGATCGACAAGAAGCGCTCGGTGCGCAAGCTCTACACCGAATCGCTGATCGGTCGCGGCGACATCACGCTGGAAGAGGCCGAGCAGGCGCTGCAGGACTTCCAGGGCCAGCTGGAGAAGGTCTTCACCGAGGTCCGGGACGCCACGACGACGGCTGCGACCCCCGAGGTGCCGCAGCCGAAGGCCGAGTTCCCGGTCTTCGTGGACACCGCGATCTCCCAGGAGGTCGTCAAGCGGATCGCCGAGTCGCAGGTCAACGTCCCCGACCGGGTCACCGTTCACCCGCGTCTGCTGCCGCAGCTGCAGCGCCGCGCGGCCCAGGTCGAGGACAACACCATCGACTGGGGCATGGGCGAGACCCTCGCCATCGGCTCGCTGCTGATGGAGGGCACCCCGGTCCGGCTCGCCGGCCAGGACTCCCGCCGCGGCACCTTCGGCCAGCGCCACGCGGTGCTGATCGACCGCGAGACCGGCGAGGACTACACCCCGCTGCTCTACCTCTCCGAGGACCAGGCCCGCTTCAACGTCTACGACTCGCTGCTGAGCGAGTACGCGGCGATGGGCTTCGAGTACGGCTACTCGCTGGCCCGCCCGGAGTCGCTGGTCATGTGGGAGGCGCAGTTCGGTGACTTCGTCAACGGCGCCCAGACGATCGTCGACGAGTTCATCTCCTCCGCCGAGCAGAAGTGGGGCCAGACCTCCGGCGTCACCCTGCTGCTGCCGCACGGCTACGAGGGCCAGGGCCCGGACCACTCCTCGGCCCGGATCGAGCGCTTCCTCCAGCTGTGCGCGCAGAACAACATGACGGTCGCGATGCCGACCCTCCCGTCGAACTACTTCCACCTGCTGCGCTGGCAGGTCCACAACCCGCACCACAAGCCGCTGGTCGTCTTCACACCGAAGTCGATGCTGCGTCTGAAGGCCGCGGCGTCGAAGACGGAAGAGTTCACGACGGGCGGCTTCCGCCCCGTCATCGGTGACTCGACGGTCAAGGCCGAGGACGTCCGCAAGGTCGTCTTCTGCTCCGGCAAGGTCTACTACGACCTGGAGGCGGAGCGGGAGAAGCGCGGCGCGACCGACACGGCGATCGTCCGTATCGAGCGGCTGTACCCGCTTCCCGGCAAGGAGCTCCAGGCGGAGATCGCCAAGTTCCCGAACACCGCGAAGTACCTGTGGGCCCAGGAAGAGCCGGCGAACCAGGGTGCCTGGCCGTTCCTCGGCCTCAACCTGATCGACCACCTGGACCTGGCCGTCGGCGCCGATGTGCCGCACGGCGAGCGCCTGCGCCGCATCTCGCGTCCGCACGGCTCGTCCCCGGCTGTCGGCTCCGCCAAGCGCCACCAGGCGGAGCAGGCCCAGCTGGTCGCCGAGGTCTTCGACGCGTAGGCGTCACGACCTCCGGTAGCACCGGGAGTTGCCGAAGGGCCCGTCACCGCGATCGCGGTGACGGGCCCTTCGGGGTTGCGGGGCGGGTGTCATACGGGCTGTGAGAGCACGCCCTAGACGGGCTGGGGCTCGAAGTCCCAGTACGGGCGGCGCCGGCGCCGGGCGGAGAGGGTGTGCGGGTGTTCGGCGCCCAGCGTCTCGGTGAGCTGCCCGACGGCTTCCTGCTCCAGCTTCGCCGCCTCCTGGCCGCGCCGCAGGGTCCGCAGGTCCTCGGCGAGCGCCGTCTTGGCGGAGAGGGTCATCGGGTGGGTGTCGCCCACCATGATCTTGGCTCGTTCCAGGGTGTCGCGGCTCAGCTCCAGCGCGCCGTTCTCGTCGTCGGCGCGGTTGCGGGCGGCGGCGGCGTTCAGCGCACAGCCCAGCGTCCAGGGGTGGTCGGGGCCCATGACGCCCGTCATGCCGTTCAAGGCGCGCTCCGCGATGTCCAGCGCTTCGGAGTGCTCCCCGAACTCGGCCTTCACCAGGCCGGTGTTGCCGAGGGTGCCGACGGTGTACGGGTGCCGTTCGCCGGCCAGGGTGCGGTAGCGCTCGGCGACCTCCTCGGCGAGGTCGCGGGCCTGGCCGAGGTCGCCGTGCTCGCGCAGGAAGGTGGCGTAGTCGGCGCGCATCATCAGCGTCTCGGGGTGCCGGGGGCCCTGCACCCGGCGGGAGCGCTCGACGAGGTCGGCCATCAGCGCGTCGGCGCGTACGACGTCGCCGGAGCGGCGCAGGCACAGCGCGAGGTTGTGCTCGGCGCGCAGGGTCTGCGGGGTGTGCGCGCCCATCACCTGGAGGTGCAGCCGGGCGTTGAGTTCCTGGCTGGAGGTGGCGTCGCGGTAGCGGCCGAGCAGCCGCAGCATCCGGGCGTAGGAGGTGCCGGCGTTGAGGGTGAGGTGGTGACGGGCGCGCAGCTCGCGTTCCCGGAAGGCCAGTACGTCGCGGTGGGTGACCAGGGCTTCCTCGTAGCGGCCGAGCAGCGCGAAAACGGAGCCGAGGTTGTGGCGCGAGGAGAGGGTGCGCGGGGCCTCGGGGCCGAGCAGCTCGGCGTAGGCCCGCCAGACCGCGTCGAAGAGGCCGTACGCCTCCTCGTAGGCGCCCAGTGCCATCAAGGTGCCTGCCAGGCCGTCCTGGGCGCGCAGCAGGTCGGAGTCGGAGGGCTCGCGCTCCGCGGCGAGCTGGTCGACGATGGCGGTGCCCACGGCTTCGGCCTCGCGGTAACGGCCCAGCCTGCGCAGCATGTTGGCGTGCTGGTGGGTGAGCACGAGCATGGTGCGGCGGGTGGGTTCCATGCGGGAGCGCCAGCGGGAGAGGAACTGTTCGCACAGCCGCAGGCCCATGCGGTACTCGCCGCGTACCCGCAGATATTCGATGCAGTTCAGCAGCAGTTCCTGGACGGCGGGTTCGGCGCTGTCCAGGACACCGGCCCATTCCAGGTGCGGGATGAGTTCGGCGTAGCGCTCCCAGTTGCGGGTGTCGGTGGGGTCCTGCGGGTCGGCGGTGACCAGCACCCGGCAGGCCGCGGCCGAGATCTGGTCGTGTTCGTCCTCGGTCAGGTCGCTGCGCAGGAACCGGTGGTAGATCCGGTGCATCTGGGCGGTTTCGACGGCCGGGTCGGCGTCCTGCGAGATCTGGTAGTCGAGGCGTACGGCGGTGGATTCGGTCAGCCGGCGCAGTGCGGTGTTCCACCGGAGCGGCTCGGCCGCGAGGTCGGCGAGGTGTTCGGGGAGGTCGCCGCGGCGGGCCCTGGCGAGCATCGGGACGGGGATGGCGTCGGGGCTGAAGAACGCGAAGAGCTTCAGGAGTTCGACGGCCGCGGGGCTGCGTTCGCGCAGCGTGTTGAGGGTTATGGCCCAGCTGGTCTGGAAGGCCATCGGGTAGTCGGAGGAGATCCGGATGCCGACGAGGCTGGGCTCGCCGCGCCGGATGAGTTCGATGTACTCCTTGGGGGACATCGGGTTGGCGTCGAGCCAGGCCGCCGTCTGGGCGAGCAGCAGCGGAAGGTCCTGGACGGCATCCGAGAGGAGGTTGGCCTCGGCGGGCGTCAGCCGTCCCGCGCGCCGCCGGGCGTAGGCGACGGATTCGACGCGGGCGAAGGGCAGCACCTCGATCTCCTGGGCGCTGCCGGATCCCGACCAGTCGCGGGTCAGGGTGGTGATCAGGACATGGCCGCGGCCGTCGGGGATGAGGTCCTCGACCTGCTCCATGTCGTCGGCGCTGTCGAAGATCAGCAGCCAGCGGCGGTAGGGGCGGCCGATGCGCAGCGCTTCGTGGACGGCGCGGATGCGGTCGCCCAGTTCCTGGCCCACCGGGAGGCCGAGGCGGGTGGCGAGTTCGGCGAGCTGTTCACGGGCGGCGCCGCGGTTGGTGGCGCTGATCCACCACACCACGTCGTAGTCGTTGCCGAAGCGGTGGGCGTATTCGGCGGCGATCTGGCTCTTGCCGACGCCGGAGGTGCCGAAGAGCGCGATACGGGTTTCGAGCGGCGGCGCGGCGCTCGCTCCGGTGCCCGCCAACTTGCCGTGCAGCTCTTCGAGTACGTCGTCGCGGCCGGTGAAGCGATTGTTGCGGCGCGAGATGTTCCACACCTCGGGCGGGTTGTTCGGGAAGCGGGGCGCGCCGGGGGCGTTGTCGTCCACGGCGTGGCCGGACGACGTGATGCCGAGGCGGTGCAGCAGCCGGCGGTTGGCTTCGTGGGCGTCCAGGTCGCGCAGGTCGGCGGGCCGGAGCAGGGAGGCGGTGGCGGGCAGGGACTGGGTGGCGACACTGACCGCGGCGAACCGGTCGGCGTGCGGGGCCACCACTTCCCGCAGGGCGGCGGTCCATTCGTCCTGGGTTTTGGGCCCCAGCTTGAAGTACCAGTCGTCGAGGACGATCAGCAGCCGGCCCTCGGCCTCCAGCAGCCCGGACAGTTCCGCGGACAGCGCGGTCTCCGCCTGGGGGTCCCAGCGCAGCATGGTCGTACCGTGTCCCAGCTCTTCCAGCTGGTGGGAGATCCACGCGGCCCATGGCCGGGCGAAGCCCGCATAGCTGATCGTGATGTGCTCCGTGGAGCGGGTGGGGCCGGAAGAACTGGACTGATCGGCCATGCGACCGTCTCCCTGAGGTGCGAAGGGGCGCGCGCGTAGAGGCTGTGCGGCGGCCGTGCCCGGACCGGGGCGGCCGGGGGGCTGTTCGGCACGATAGTCCAAGTGTCCCCCCATATGGCGACAGTGCGTCAGGTCGTGTTGGGGGAAGGCAAGTTGAGCGCGACGGTGGCGTCCAGCCGGGCGGCGATGTGCCGGATCAGGCGTTCCAGGTCGGCGCAGTACACGGAAGGGTTACCGAAGCCGGTGGCGCCCGCGCGGTAACGGTGGGCGTAGTTGCCGCCGCCGCACACCGCCATCAGGGCGCAGCTGCGGCACTGGGCGCCGAGGCCGTCCTGGCCCTGCTGACGGGCGGCCACGCCGGGGTGGGCGAGGGCCTCGTCGAAGCTGTTGCGGAAGACGTCGAGGCCGGTGGCGGCGGCGCCCTCGTAGGTGGATTTCAGCGAGTCGACCTGTTCGATGGCCCCGTCGGTGTCGACCACCAGGGCGACGACCGGCGAGAGGCCGACGGCTTCACTGGAGCTGGGGCGGCCCAGGAGGAGGCCCAGGATCTCGGTGAACACCCGCACCCGGGGGCCGGGGCCGCCGTCCCACCAGAGGTCGAAGACGGTGCACAGCCAGTCGCCGTACGGGGTGCGGCTCGCGGCACCCGGCGGCGTGGGGTGCGGGCCCCTCCCGGCGGGAGCCGGCGGCGGGCTGGACCAGTTGGCGTGCGGGAGCAGGAAGTCGAGCATCGGGGGGCCGAGGGCGCGGAGCGAGCGGTAGACCTCGGCGGGGTCCGCGGTGACGTCGATGGTGCACAGGATGCCGGCGAAGACGTCGGGCCGGGCGGTGAGCAGCCGTATGCCGCGGGTGACCGCGGGCCAGGAGGGGCGTCCGGCGTGGTCGGTGCGGCGGTGGTTGAGTCCGGGGGTGCCGCCGTCGAGGCTGACGCCGAGGCGGAATCCGGCGGCGCCGAGGGTGTCGAGTATCTGCGGGGTGAGCAGGGTGCCGTTGGTCTGGACGCCGAATTCGGCGTTGCAGGTGGCCGGGAGCGCGGCCCGGATCGCGGCGGCCTGGTCGAGGAGCGGTCCGGGGCCGGTGAGCAGCGGCTCTCCGCCGTGCAGGTCGACGCGGATCTCGCGCAGGCGGTGGGTCCGTACGTGTTCGGCGATGCGCTCGGCGGTCCGGCGGACGGTGGCGGCGGGGACGAGCCGGGGGCGGTCGCGCCAACTGCGGTCGGGGCCGGCGTAGATGTAGCAGTAGGTGCAGGCGAGATTGCAGCGGCTGTGGATCTTCAGGACGAATTGCCGGAAGGGTACGGCGGTGGTCCGACCGGTCGCTTCGCCCAGCACGGCACTGCCCCCTGCCTTCGTCGGTGGCGGAGCCATGCATGGGTCAACACCCGCCCGTTGACTCATGCATGGCTCCGCCACCGATTAAGGAACCGATTCCCCCCGACAACTGGCCGGTTTCGTTGCGCGTTTGCCCAAAAACCACCGCACCTGACCATCAATGCAAGAGTTTTCCCGGACCGTCCTCGTAGTACGCCACCGCGTCCTCAGCTGAGGGCCAGTTGCGCAGCAGCAGCGCCGCCACCTCGCCCAGCACCGCGTGATCCGTCCGCGCCGCGAGTCCTGCCACGTCGACACCCTCGAAATCCGGCAGCGGCTCGGCCGAGGGTCCGGACCGGGCGGCCGCGGGCGGTTCGGTGCGGGGGGTGGTCGCCACACTGCTCTCCTCTGGGCCGGCTGGACGGGGGTCTTCCCGAACTCCTGTCCACAGAAACACGTTCCGGGGCCGCCGGCCAAGCGCTCGCCGGGGACTCCTGGGGGCGGTCGAGGGGAGTTCCCGCCCCGGGCGTTCACCCGTCCAGGGCGCGCATGCGCGCGCGGGTGTGCTGGGCCTCGGGGCCGGTCTCCTCGCCCGCGCGCTGCCATTGTTCCCAGCTCTCGCGGTACGCGTGCAGCGCGGGCTGCCGTCCGGCGGTCTCCTCCAGCACCTCGCCACGACGGTGGTGGGCGCGGGCGGCCAGCAGGGCGCTGTCGGCACGCAGTGCCGCGGCGGCGGCGCGGCCGTAGCAGGCGGCGGCGCGCTCGTGCCGCTCGCGGGTGTCGAAGCGGCGGTCCAGCAGGAGTTGGACGTCGCCCACTTCCAGCCAGGCCTCGGCCGACACCGCGGGGTCGTCGGAACCGCGCGCGGACAGTTCCAGGATCCAGTCCGCCTCGTGCAGATCGGCGAGTGAGGGCTGGCGTTCGTGGCGCAGCCGCAGGGCGCGGCCGAACAGCAGGCGGCGGCTGCCCAGGTCCGGGTCCTGCGGCGCGACCCGGGCCAGCGCCTCGCGCAGGACGTGCACCGCGTCGTTGGCCAGCCGCCGGCCCGGCCCGTCGGCCGGCTCCAGCCGGGCCCGGAGCAGCAGTGCCGCGCCGCGCTCGGCCAGCAGCGCGCTGTGTTCGGGGGAATCGGGGCCGGTCAGACGCAGCGCGGCGGCCAGCGAGGCGATGGCCTCGTCGAGGGCGGCGAGCGCGCCGGTGCGGGTGTGCACGGCGCGCTGCTCGGCGGCGATCCGCCGCAGGCTGTCGGCCTCCAGGGCGGGATCGGCCAGTTCGCCGGCGATCGCGTGCGCGCGTTCGAGGGTCGGCAGGACGGAGGGCAGCCCGGCGCCCCCGGTGAGCGAACGTGCCGCCGCCAGATCGAGCAGCGTCTCGCAGACCATCCGGTCGGCGGAGCTGCCGCGGCGGCGCAGCAGGACGGTGGCGGTGTCGAGGTCGTCGGCGGCGCGCAGGGCGAGCGCTTCGGCGGGCCGGTGGCTGCGTACGGTGGCGCGATCCGGCCCCTGCGGGTCGCGGGCGGCGGCCCTGCGGGCCTGGTCCAGCAGCACCCCGCCGCGGGCGGCGTAGGCCTCGCCGGGCACCTGCTCACCGCTGGGCCACTGGTCGAGGAGGGTGGTCAGGGACCGTTCGGCCTCGTCGAGGGGGTCGGGCGGGGCGTCCGCGGTCGTCCCGTCGGGGGCGGCGGGGTCGGCGGGGTCGGCGGGCGGGGTGTCGGCGGCGGGCAGCGCGGCCAGCCGGCGCAGCACCTGGGTGCGGAGCACCATGCTCTCCAGGACGCGGGGGTCGAGCAGGCTCATCAGCTCGCAGGCGGCGTGCAGTTGGTGTGCCGCGTCCTCCAGGGCGGCGCGTTCCGCGGCGGCGGCGCCGGCGGCGCGGCGCTCCTTCGCGCGGGCCCGGCGCACCCGGCCGAGCACCAGCAGCGTCCGGGCGCGCTCGGTCTCCTGGCCCGGGGCGAATTCCGCGGTGGCGCGTTCGGCCGCGCCCACCGCCGCCTCGGCCTCCTCCAGGGCGTCGGGCTGGCGCCAGGTCGCCCAGGCGTGCAGCAGGGCCCGTGCGAGGTCGGTGCCCGCTTCCGGCAGCCCTTCGGCGGCCGCGCGCAGCAGCCGCACCGCTTCGATCAGGTCGCGGACGGCGCCGCCCTGTTCGTAGCGCGCCAGGAGGGCGGCGCCCTCGGCACCGGGGCCGTCCGGGACGTAGGGCTGCCGGGCGGGTGGGCGCAGCGCCGGTTCGAAGCGGCGCAGGACGCGTTCGGAGACCCGGGCGAACGGTGCGGGGACGGGGTGCCGGCCGGTCTCCGGCTCGCGCCCGCTGCCGGAGAGCATGGCGACGGCGACGGCGGGGAAATTACGGGCGCTGCGGCCGAAGGTGCGCTCCACGTACAGCGAGCAGTGCTTGAGGACGAGAGCGGCCTCACCGGCGCTGAGCCGGGCGAGCAGTTCGTCGCGTACGCCGGGCACGAAGTCGTACCACGGGCCGCTCGCCCCGGCATCGGTGCCGGACGGGCCCTGGTTCGGAGGGAGTTGGGTGACCAGCCCGCTGAGCAGGACCTCGGCGAGTTCCGCGGGGCCGGTCTGCGGCAGCATCGCGCGCTGCACGAGCTGGATGACGGGCAGCGCCAGCGGGGCGGCCGACAGATGGACGGCGAGGAGCCGGGCGGCCGGTGACGCGAACTGGTCGAACTCGCGGACCATCAGGGCGGGTTCGGCGGGGCGCAGGGTCATCGTGGGCCCCGTGGCGGGCTCCGAGCCGTGGTCGGCGCGGACGACGGACGCGGCGCCGCGCAGCGAGAGTCCGGCGTCGGCGGCCGCGAGCCGGGCCCAGGAGGCGAGTGCGGTGGGGGTCGCGGAGAGGACCGGAACGGCGCGTTCGCGGACGGCCCCGCCGGGCGCGGACCCGCGGGCCGACGCGGACCTGCGGCGGCGCACGGGCCGGAAGTCGAGGGCTTGGTAGGGGCCCTGGCGGCGGGTGAGGGTGCCGGCGACGGCGGGCAGCAGGGTCCGCGCCCACATCCGCTGCGGCAGCGGCTGGACGACGGCGAGCGGGGCGTCGGCGGCCCAGCGGTAGAGCATCCGCTGCATCCGGCCGTCCCGCCAGAGCGGGCCCGCGCAGTCGCTGAGGACGAGGGTGAGGTGGTGGCCGGTGGGGTCGTGCAGCTGGTCGGCGGGGCGCAGCGGCCGGCCGGGGCCGGGGGCCGCCGCGACGCCGATGTCCGTGCCGTGCGGGTGGAGGTAGTGGACCGTGACGTCGCGGAAGGCGCCGACCCGTTCGCAGACCTGCCGCAGGTCGTACAGCATCTGTTCCCAGACGGCCATCGAGGACGAGCCGTCCATCAGGATCCGCAGACCGGCCTCGCGGCGGTGCACCCCGCGCAGCACCGGGATGATCATTTCGGCGTGCGCGGAGAGTTCGGCGGTGGCGGACTCGTCGAGCTCCTTGCGGACCGGGGCGACCGGCGGGTGGTAGCGCTGGACGGGCCGCAGGGCACGCTGCAGTGGTAACAGTCCGGGGAACGCGGAGGCACTCGGGAGGGCGACCTCGGCCGAGAGCTCCGGGGCGGTGGTGACCGGGGGCGGTGCCCATGCGGCGGGGCCCGCAGTGAAACTGGCCGGATCCCTGCGGTCGGCGCGCGCCGGATCGGCCCCTTCGACGTCGGGTCCGGGGGCCGGCGCGTCACCGGGGGTGATCCACTGCGCGAGCCAGAGGGCGTCGGCCATCCCCCGCGCGTCGGCGGGCAGACCGGCCGCGGTCAGCCGGCCGACGAGCTCGCCGAGGGGGTCCGGTCCCGGCTCCCCGAGGGGCACCGCACTCACCTCGTCCGGTCAAGAGGCCGCATCAGCTCGGCCGTCAGGCGCCGTCGGGTCTCCTCCTCGTCCTCGTCCGTCCATCCGGCCTTCTGGGTGAGGTGGATGGCGTTGAACAGCTGGTCGACGGCGCGCACATCGCCGGGCTCACGGTCCAGGAAGCGGTCGATGACCGGTTCGTAGCGCTCCGCGGCGTCCTCGCCGAAGTGCGCGCGCACCATGGCGGCGAGCCGTTCCTTGTCCGGGACCGGGATGTGGAGGTGGATGCAGCGGCGCAACAAGGGCGCGGGGAAGTCGCGTTCGCCGTTGCTGGTGAGGACGATGAACGGGAAGGCGTTGCAGCGCACCCGGCCGTCGCGGACCGTCACCCGCGCGCCGTCGTCGCTGAGCACCGGGACCGCGGAGACGGATCCGGCCAGCCGCTCCAGCTCCGGAATCCTGAACTCCCCCTCCTCCAGGACGTTGAGGAGGTCGTTGGGCAGGTCGATATCGCTCTTGTCCAGCTCGTCGACGAGCAGCACCCGGGGCTTGGCGGCGGGCAGCAGGGCGGTGCCGAGCGGGCCCAGCCGGATGTAGCGGCCGATACCGCCGCCGGGTTCCTCGCCGGGGCCTTCCGGGGCGCCGTCCGCACCGGTGCCGGGCGGGGCGGCGCGGGCGATCTGCAGGTCCTGGAGGCGGCCGATCGCGTCGTAGGCGTACAGGCCGTCCCGGAGGGTGCTGCGGCTGACGACCGGCCAGCCGAGCACCCGGCCGAGGCCGAGTTCGTAGGCGACCGAATGCGCCAGGGTGCTCTTGCCGCTGCCCGGGGCGCCGGTCACCAGCAGTGGCCTGCGCAGATACAGGGCGGCGTTGACCAGCTCGCGCTCGGTGTCGCCGGGCCGGTGGTTGCTGGCCTCGGCCCGCTGCACGTCGAGCCGGCGCCCGGACTGCACGCCGAGCCGGCGTTCGGAGGCGGGATCGAGGGCGGCGGGCGGCGCGACGAGGGGCCCGCCGTCGAAATCGCGCCAGCGCGGCGGCGGCGGAAGGTGCTCAATGCCGTCGTGCGGTGCCCCCGCGCCACGGTAGATGAGCCAGTCGGTCACGTCGGAACTCCTCGTCGCCGGCCAGGCATCGGGCAGGAGCGAGGGTCACCGGGGATGCCCGGGAGACGTCGGCATCCGCCCCCGGTCCTTCCCGCACGACCGCCACGCATTCCCATGAACACATCTCCCACGACGCTATGACAGTACCCAGTTGGACGGAAGGTCACGGGGCGGTTTCCGGTCTCCCGCGAGGTCACGACGGGGCGCCAAGTGCCACGTGGGGAGCGCGACTTGCGCATCCGGGGCGCCCCGTACGGGTGAGGCCGCCGGTCGCATGGGAGGTGCCGCGAGGCGTACGCGCTCAGCGCTCCCGGACCGGCGGCGCCGGTCTCTCCCGCGGCGCGCGCGGCCCCTCCCCCGCTCACCGGGGGGACACCTGCGGCCGGTCGGCGAAGAGCTGCGGGATGGGGTCCTCCGGATCGTCGTAGAGGAGCACCAGGTCACGGGCCCAGTGCGCCCCCTCCTCGGCGGCCTTCACCCGCAGCTCCCGGACCAGCTCGGGAAGCCGCGCCACGCGGGCCGCCTCCTTGAGCAACTCGCGTACCCCGCGGTGGAATTCCTCACACCCCGCGTCGCACGCCCGCTCGCCGTGCCCGGCCGCCGGCCACAGCCCGGCCGGGAAACCGGTGTCCAGAGCGGCGCCGACCGCGTCCCGCCCGACCCCGTCGGCGACCGAATGGCACAGCGTGGGCAGCGCGCCTCCGTCCGCCGACTCCAGCAGCCGCCAGAGCGCGTCGGAGCCGCCCGCACCCGGCCGGGAGGGCGGCGGGACACGCAGCGCGCGCAGCTCGGATGCGGCGGTGATGCCCTGCCAGCGGCGCAGCCAGGCCGGGTCGACCTCCTCGCGCCGCCCCTGATCACGCAGGATCACCGGGCGCCCGGGGCCCACCTGACGCACCCGGGAGCTGCTCCGGGTCGACGCCGCGACCTCCCACTCGCCGGCCGCCGTGTGCCAGTGCCCCTCGGGTACGGCGACCTCCAGACGCACCCGCGCACCGGGCCCCGCGTCCCGGTCGGCGCGCAGCAACCGGGCACCGAGCTGCTGCAGAACCTGCGCCCGCGCCTGCTCGAACGGCACACCGCCGTCCGACTCCTGGACGTCGACCCGCAGCCACTGACCGCGGCCGTAGCCCTCACTGACCGACCAGTTGTACAGCTCCGCCCCGCCCTCGTCGTAGAAGAGCGGCTCGAACTCGACGAGCACGGAACGCGGCCTGCGGCGTACGGGGCCGATCCTGCGGCGGTCCTGCAATTGCAGCACCACCGCCTTGGCCTGGACGAACTCCTCAAGGCGGGCGATGTCCGCACGCACCGAGGCGGCCTCCTCGCCCTGCAGGTCATGCGCCTCGTCGGCGGTCTGCTGCGCCACGATCCGCAGGTAGTGCACGAAGGAGCGCAGCTCCGTGTACGGATCGCGGCCCTGGTAGAGCTCGCCGTGGCCGTCGCGCCAGGTGCGCAGCGGCCAGGCGCCTGGCGCGTCGCCGCGGTCCAGCACCTCGCCGACCGCGGCCTCGACGACCAGCGGGTCACGCGGCGCGGGCAGCCGGGCGAGCAGGTCGAGTGCCTGCAGCCGCTCCTGGACGCCCCACAGCCGGCCGCGCCCCGCCATGATCGAGTGCTGCGCGTCGAACCAGGTGGGCCCGCCGGGGCGGCCCAGCTCCTGGCCGGACCAGTGCCAGCGGTCGTGCAGGCTCATCAGCGCGTGGTACGGATCGGGGCCGAGGCCGGTGGCGCCCGCCACCAGATGCTCACGGCCCAGCCCGCGCAGCGCGGAGACGGGCACCGCGAGGCCCAGCCGGTCCTCCTGCTTCGACGCTTTGACGATGCCGACCACCTCGCCGCGGTCGCATTCGAGCAGCGGTCCGCCGGACGCTCCCGGTGTGACCCGGACGTCGCTGGCGAACTGGAGCCCGCGGGCGTCCCGGGCGCCGAAACGGACGGCGAGGAACGCGTCCACGGGGGCGGCGGGAGCGGTGGCCGCGGGCGTGTGACGGGTCGGCGCGGGGATGCCGGCGAACGGGCCGCCGTCCGACTCGCGTATGTCGCGAGTGCCGGGCGCGGCCGGTGGCGTGGCCGGGTGGCGGCCCGCGCCTGCCCCCGGGTCCCGGTGCCCGCGGAAGATGTACGCGTCCGTGAGCAGCGTCGTCGGCTGGTCACTGAGCCAGGCGCAGGGGTGCTCGACGGCCGGGTCGAGCAGCCGGATCAGGGCGAGGTCGGGCTGCGCGGCCGCCGGGCCCGCCGCCGGGTCGGGCCGCCGGAGGTCGTACTCCAGCCGCGCGGCGACCACCCGGCCGCCCAGCACGACCCCGATGTTCCCGTCCGGGCCCGTGCCGCGCCGCCGACCGTCGCTCGCGGTGATGACATGTGCGCAGGTCAGCACCCATCCGGGGGCGACCAGCACACCGCTGCCCCACAGCCGGGAGGGGCCCTCGCCGGGAGCGGCACACAGCGCGACGGTGGCGCGCGCGGCGTGGTCGAGGAGCTGCTGATTCGTGGCGCTGCCCGCCGCGACGGCCGCGGCGCGGTCGGCGCGCTCGGCGGGCCACCCCTCAAAGGTCGCCATCAACGGCTCGGATCGTCCGGCTCCCGGCGCCCGGCCGGCTGATCAGGGGCCTGGGCCGGGGGCGCGGCGTCCTCGCGCCGCCAGGTGAGCGTCACGGAGAGGTTCGCCTTGGCCTCGCCGTCAGCGAGCAGGGCGACGGCCTTGCCCGGCTTGGCCGACACCTCGACGCCGAAGGTCACGCTGGTCTCGTGCGGCGCGACCCGCTCGGCGGCCTGCCGGATGCTGGCGGCGACGCCGCCGATCACCTCCTGGAGCCCCTCGACCCGGGCACCGAGCGCGTCCCAGGCGCCGACGTCCTCGAAGCCGTCGTCCCCGTACTCCCCGTCGGCGTCGCCGGGCCCGTCGAGGCCGGGGGCGTCCAGCCTGGAGACGCGGGCCCAGACCTCCGTGCCATCCGGCAGTGCGATGCGCTGCGCGCGGTCTTGCATCACGGCCTCCCGCTCCCCCTGGCGGCAATGACCCATCGCCGCAGGACCGTTGACAGGTGATCAGGTTAGCCGTCGGGTGCCTGTGGCGCGAGGGGTCCGTGAGCCTGCCTATCCTGGCCGGGAATGTCCCATGACCCCTGGTGGAGAGCGCGTGTATTTCACTGACCGTGGCATCGAGGAGCTGGAGAACCGGCGCGGCGAGGAAGAGGTCACCCTCGGGTGGGTGGCCGATCAGCTGCGTACGTTCGTCGACCTGAACCCGGACTTCGAGGTGCCGGTGGAGCGGCTGGCCACCTGGCTGGCGCGGCTCGATGACGACGATGACGACGACGAGTGAGGACGAGTGAGGAAGGCCGGGTGAGAGCGCCGGGTGAGGAAGGCCGGCGAGGAGTGACGCGTGGCCGGTGGCGGTGACTGCCTGCGGGTGAGGGGCGCCCCCCGCTGACGGCGGGTGGCGCGGGAGCGGGGCGGGCAGGGCGGGGCGCGCGGGGCGGGCGCACGCCCCGGCTTCTCGCGCACGACGTCCGCTTCTCGCGCTTGACTTCCCCGATCCGCGATATATCGTGTCTAGCGAAGACGCGATATGTTGCGTTGCATGCGTACCTGTCGCATGCCCACCCAGGGGAGGCCAGGGATGTCAGCCCGGACCGAGTGGTCGATCTCCGCACCACGCAGGCTGGAGATCGAAGAACCCGTCAGCGCGCTCCACGTCCGCGTGGTCGGCGGGACCGTCAATGTCGTCGGCACCTCGGACGGCAGTCCGCCCCGCCTGGAGATCAGCGAGGTGCACGGCCCGCCGCTGACCGTCTCCTGCGAGGAGGGCGTCCTCTCCATCGCCTATGAGGACCTGCCCTGGAAGGGCTTTCTCAAGTTCTTCGACCGCAAGGGCTGGAACCGCAGCGCGGTGATCTCGGTGACCGTGCCGGCCACCACCCGCGTCGAGGTCGGCGTGATCGGCGCCAGCGCCGTCGTCTCCGGGATCTCGGGGCGTACGGACCTGAAGGGCGTCACCGGCGGCAGCACGGTCGTCGGGCTGACCGGCCCGGTGCGGGCCGACACCGTCTCGGGCAACGTCGAGGCGCAGGCCGTCACCGGCGATCTGCGGTTCCACTCCGTCTCGGGGGACCTGACGGTGATCGACGGCGCGGGCGGCTCGGTGCGCGCCGACTCCGTCAGCGGCGACATGGTCATCGACCTCGACCCCACGGCCAAGGGCGCGGACATCAGCCTGACCACCGTGTCCGGGGAGGTCGCCATCCGGCTGCCCGACCCGGCCGACGCGAAGGTGGACGCCAACACCACCAGCGGCACGGTCGCCAACGCCTTCGGAGACTTGCGCGTCAGCGGCCAGTGGGGCGCCAAACGCATCACCGGCGCGCTCGGCGCCGGCACCGGGACGCTCAAGGTCACCACCGTCTCCGGCGGCCTGGCCCTGCTGCGCCGCCCCGCCTTCGAGGGCCCGGAAGCCGGTGACGGCCCGACCCCCGGGCCGGCCGACGGCCCGTACGACTCCGCCGCCCCCGGCGCCCCGTCCGCAGAGAAGAAGGTGCTCTGAGCATGCCCCCCGTCTTCGCCCATGGCCGCCTCCGCCTCTATCTCCTCAAGCTCCTCGACGAGGCCCCGCGGCACGGCTACGAGATCATCCGCCTCCTGGAGGAGCGCTTCCAGGGTCTGTACGCGCCCTCCGCCGGCACGGTCTACCCGCGGCTGTCCAAGCTGGAGGCCGAGGGCCTGGTCACGCACGCCACCGAGGGCGGCCGCAAGGTCTACTCCCTCACCGACGCCGGTCGCGCCGAACTCGCCGACCGCGGCGGCGAGTTGGCCGATCTGGAGCTGGAGATCCGCGAGTCGGTGGCCGCCCTCGCCTCGGACATCCGCGAGGACGTGAGCGGTTCGGCGCGGGATCTGCGCCGCGAGATCCGGGAGGCGGCCCAGCAGGCCCGCCGGGACTCCCGCTCCGGCCCGGACACGTCCGCGCCGTACGGCAACGGCAACGGCAACGGTGGGAAGAGCGCCGGGGGGACGGATGCCACGGCGGACGACGGCGCGCAGCGGCCGTTCCCGAACGCCTCCGACCACTTCGACGTCCCGTGGGGCGACAAGGAGTCCTGGCGGCAGGCCAAGGAGGAGTTCCGGCGCGCCAAGGAGGAGTGGAAGGAGCAGGCCCGGCGGGCCAAGGAGGAGAGCCGGCGGGCCAAGCAGGACGCCCAGCGGGCGCGTAAGCAGGCCCGGGACGCGCAGGTCTTCGCCCGCGAGGAGGTCCAGCGGGTCATCAAACAGGTCCAGGAGCAGACCCAGGACCACGTGCGCTCCGGCGACTGGTCGGGCGCGGTCCGCGAGGCGCTGTCCGAGGTGTCGCGCGAGGTGGGCCGTTTCACCAGCGGCCAGAGCGGCCCCGCCCGGAGCGGCGAGGAGAGCCCCGGCGGGCAGGACCGCGCCACCCAGGGCCGGTCCGCACACGACCACGCCGCGCAGGGCCAGGGCGGGCAGCCCCGTCCCGGCGGCGAGGCCCATGCGACGGCCGAGCGCACCGACCTGACCAAGGACGGCCCGGTCACCGACGCTCCCCCGGCCCCCGCCTGGGCGGGGGAGCCCGCCGGCGACGATCCGGCCCGCGACTTCGACCGGCTGCTGGACCGCTTCCGCGACGACCTGCGGGACGCGGCCCGCGACCACGGCGTCACGGCCGAGCAGCTGACGGAGTCCCGACACCGCCTGTCGGCGACCGCCGCCCACATCGGCGCACTGCTGCGGGCCCCGGGGCGGGGGGACGGCAGTTAGACCCCGTCGGGCCCGAAGCGTGGCGGAGGCCGGGTAAACCCCTGGCCTCACCCGCCCGTTGGCTCCCGCGGCCTGCCCGGCCGCGAACCCGTGCCATGCTCCGCCCATGAGGGATCACGCGGGCCACGACGTCGTCCGGCGGAGCTATGACGCGGTGGCCGAGGAGTACGCGGCCCGGCTGCACGACGAGTTGGCCGGCAAGCCGCTGGACCGGGCGTTGCTCGGCCGCCTCCTGGAAGAGGGGAGGACGGTGCCGCGATCGCCGACCTCGGCTGCGGGCCGGGACACGTAGCGGCCCGGCCCGCCGGGCACGGCGTCCGTACGGTCGGCATCGATCTGTCCGCGGGATGCTCTCCGCAGGCCGGCGCCGCGTTCCGGAGGTGGAGTTCCGGGCGGGCGACCTGCTGGCACTGTCCGCCGGGGACGGCGAATTCGGAGCGGCCGTCGCCCTGTACTCGATCATCCACCTCGATCCCGTGACCTGCCCCGCGCCTTCGGGGAGGCACGCCGGGTCTTGCGCCCCTCGGGCCTCTTCCTCCTCTCGTTCCACATCGGGGAGGAGGTCCGGTACCTGGACGAGTGGTGGGGGCACGACGTGGACATCGACTTCCGGTTCCTCGCCCCCTCGACTGTCGCGGGGCTCCTGGAGGAGGCCGGATTCACCGTGACGATGCGGAGGGAACGCGCCCCCTACCCCCACGAGGCCGACACCCGTCGCGGCTACCTCCTGGCCCGCCGCACCTGAGCGGGCCGGGCCCGCCCCGCTCTCCCCGGGCATCCGTCCGTCCGCACCGACGCCACCCTTACCGCGCCCTCCCCTCGCACGGCGTCAGCATCCCCGGGGCAGCCGATCGGCGCGCGGCGACGGGGCCGGCCCGCACCCTCCGCCCGCCGGGCACACCGCAACAGCCCGCCGGTAACGCATAGTTACTTACCCCCTCCTGGATTTCACCGCGCGTAATCGGGGAACTCCCTTCTTCGCACGGCTTTTCGTCCACAGCTCGTCGACGGCTCGTCCACCGCACGTCCGCGACGCATCCGCCGCCGCTCCGCCTCCGGGCTCCCGATCACACCGGCCGCCCGATTCCCCGGACCGGAGGACGCGTTCAGGGCTACGGTCAACTCCCCCTGTCTGCATGCATCGTGAAGGCCATGAGGTACAGCGATGTCCGAATACCTTTCGGTCGCCCGCCGGATGTGGCACCAGCTCGAACCCCTGCACGCCACGCTCTACTTCGCCCCCGAGGCCCGCCAGGTCGCGTCGGACCTCGGCTACGACATCGCGTCCCGGTGGCCCAGCTACTTCGCATGGCGGACAGCTCCGCTGGGCGCCGCCGGACCCGAGCTGGTGGCGGCGACGTACTACAGCTTCAGCCCGCGCATGGTCGCGCGCTACGTCCCGCAGATCTGGACGACCGCCGACCCGGCCAAGGTGCTGGACGCCCGGCTGCTCGCCATGGACCGGGTACTGACCGCCCTCCTGGGCGACCGGCTCTCCGCGGCCCAACTCGCCGAGGCGGCACGGCTGGCGCGCCAGGCCGCCGAGAACGCCGGCCCCGCGGCGCGCCCGCTGGCCGCCGCCAACCGGGACCTGCCGTGGCCGGACGCGCCGCATCTGGTGATCTGGCAGGCCGCGACCATACTGCGCGAGCACCGCGGCGACGGCCATCTGGCGGCGCTGCTGACGTCGGGCCTCGACCCGTGCGAGGCGCTGGTGTCCTTCTGTACCGTCGGCGCCGCACCTGCCGCCGGATTCGTGGGCCGCGGCTGGAGCGCGCAGGAGTGGAGCGACGCCCGGCACCGCCTCGCCGCCCGTGGCTGGATCGCCCCCGACGGCAGCGCGACCGAGCGTGCCCACAAGGAGCGGGAGGCGATCGAGCGGATGACGGACCGGCTGGCGGCGGGCCCCTGGCGGGCGCTGGGCCACTCCCGCGCCGAACGGCTGGGCCACCTGCTCAGTCCGCTGGTTGGCGCGGTCTTCGACGCCGGTTATCTGCCCCGGCACAGCACACTGGGCATGGCGACGCTCAAGGTCCGGTACCCGTAGCCGCCGAAGGCCCGCTCAACTCGCCCTGGCCGCGCCCTCCCCCAGCACCCGCACCACCTCGGCATACGTCACGCCGTGGTCAGCCAGCACCGTCGCGGCCGGCCCCGGCCGGGCGGTGAGGGCCAGCAGCAGATGCTCGTCGCCGATGCGCCGGTCGCCGCGGCCGACCGCGATCCGCAGCGACCGCTCCACCACAGACTTCGCCTCCGCGGTGAACGGCCGCCGCAGCTTCTTCCCCCGCCGGGCCGGACCGCCGGGGGCGAGCGCTCCCACGCCGTGCTCCTGCTCCACCCGCGCGACGATCTCCTCGACGTCGATACCGAGCCCGGCCAGTGCCGTCACGTCGGCCGTCGAGATCCCGCCTCGCCTGCGGGCCGCGTCCAGCGCGCTCACCACGGAGTCCCGCCGCTCCCGGATGCCGAGCGCGCCGAGCGCCGTGGCGGCCGCCGAATCCGTACGGTCCAGGAGCGCGAGCAGCAGTTCGGGCTCGCCGACCGTGCCGCTGCCCGTACGGTCCGCGTGCGTGGCGGCGGCGGTCACCACCGCACGCGCGTCCGCCGTGAATTTCTCGAACATCAGCGCCTCCCGTGCTTCTTGTGGACCGCCTGCCGGCTGATGCCCAGCTCGGCGGCGATCTCCTGCCACGACCAGCCCTTCGCGCGGGCGCTGCGCACCTGCACGGCTTCGAGTTGCTCCAACAGCCGGCGGAGCGCGGCCACGGCGCGGAGTCCGATCCGGGGGTCCCGGTCGCCCGCCCGCTCGGCGAGATCCGTTGCTTCGGTCATGCCTGTCAATCTACGTTGACGGTCCCCACGCGTCAACCTTCATTGACACGCCGATGCACCTGTCTCCCCCTTCTCGCCATCCCTCTCCCAGCCGCCCCTTGGCCCGCCTTGACCTCAAGTGGACTTGAGGGGGCAGCCTCGGTCCCGTCAAGCCCACGCAACCCCGCGCGCCTCGCGGCCCGGCCGAATGGAGCTGCCCCCATGTCACCCCTGACCACCGCCTTCCGCCGGCGTCCAGCGCGCCGCCGCCGACGCCGTGCTCGCCGAGTGGGAGCAGCAGTCACGCCCGGAAGCGATGCTCTCGCTCAGCGTCTTTCTGAGCACCGACGGAAGCCACCTCCTGAATCACGCCCAGTGGACCAGCGACGACGCCCACCGCGCCTGGGCCCGCACCCGGCGGCCCGCGCTCGTCGACCGGATCGACGAGACCGTCCCGGGCATCCGGCGGCCGGGCCTGGTGCGCTACCGGCGCTACCGCAGCCACGTCGCCGGGAACGCCCCCGGCGGGGTGACCGGCAGGCGCCCGGAGCTTCTGGTCACCCCGGCTTTCACCACCGTCGGGCCGGCCGCCCAGCACAGGCTCGCCGACACCGTGCTGGACCTCCTGGCACAGGAACCCGTGCCGGGCCTGCTCGCCGCGCACTTCCACCTGAGTCAGGACGGGACGCGGGTGCTCAACCACGCCGAATGGGAGGACCTTTCGGCCTGGCAGGAATTCGTCAGGCACGGGGCGTCGGGCCCGATGGCGGCGCGGATCGCCGCGCTGGACGGCGTACGGCCCGCCCCCGCGATGCCGCTCGGGCCTCAGACGTCCCCCGGAGGGCCGCCCGCCTCCCCGGACACGACCACGACCACGACGCCGCAGGCGCCGGATATGCCCGCAGTGGCCCGCTATCGGCTGTACAAAAGCCTGATCAATGTTCCCGCCCCGGACGCGAACTCCACCCCGGGAAGCAGCACCTGAGCCGGCACCGTCCACCACCGCACCGCGCCCCACGAAGGAGACTGACATGTCCTACCCGGAGCCCCGCTACCTCGGCGAGAACGGCGAGATCAACGCCGTCCACCGCCCGGCGGACACCCCGCCCGACCTCATCAGGGGCGCCAACCGGACCCACTATCTGGCGACCCATGCCGCCACCGGAGGCGAATTCGGGCTGTACCGGGTGGACATGGGGCCGAAGGCGCCCGGACCGAGCACCCACTTCCACCGCACCCTCTCGGAATCCTTCTTCATCCTCTCCGGAGCGGTACGCCTCTACGACGGCGAACGCTGGGCCACCTGCGGCGCGGGCGACTTCCTCTACGTCCCGGTGGGCGGGCTGCACGCCTTCAAGAACGACTCGGACGACCCCGCATCGATGCTGCTGCTCTTCTCACCGGGCGCGCCCCGGGAGGAGTACTTCGAGCGGGTCGCCGAAATGGCGCAGCGCGGCGGCCAGGAGTTCGCCGACTTCCTGGTCCGGCACGACAGTTACTTCCTGGACGAGGAGGCGGCCGGAGCGGGCGGCACCCGGCGCTGATCCCGCGCGGCGGCCCGTCACGGCAGCAGGTGTCAGCTCCCGCCGGGGCGCGGGGCGTCCCACCGCCGCAGTTCGGCCGCGAGCAGCGTCAACTCGCTCTCCGGACAGGTGAGTTCGATGGCGTACCGGCGGCCCCTGAGGCCTTCAGCGGCCGGTGCGGCGTTGAGCACCCGGCTGCCGAGCGGGCCGTACGCGTCCTCGGCCCGCTCGACGGGATACAGGTCGAGGAACGGCGCGCGCACCCCGGCGGCCCCTTCGGCACCGGTCGCCCCTTCAGCGCCGGCGGCCACGATGCCGACGGCCGCTATCCGCTGCCACCGCAGGCCCTGTTGGACGAACCGGCCACGGGTGAGCCACACGCCCGCGGCGTCCACGGCCACGCACGCAGGTGCCAACCGCCGCCGCAGACAGGCCCGGAGGCCCGCCAGGACGACCCCGGCCATGGCGGTGAACAGCACACCGGCGGAGATCCGCGCGGCCGGTGACGCCGGACCCTTCGCCGGGCCCCGCGCGTTGACGAGGAACGGCGCGTCCGTGCCGACCAGCGCGTATGCGAGGGTCGCCGTCAGGATCGCGGCCACCACCAGCCCCGCGAAGGCCATCAGCGGCACCCCGACGGCCCACTCCCGCCGGGCCATCGGACGGCGTCGTCGCGGCGGCCCGATCCGGACGCGTACGGCGTCCGGCGCGACAACCGACGGCTGCGCGCGCCGTTCACCGGATCGACCCGCCATGAACGCCCCCACCCGGGCCGGACCGTACGATCCTCAGACGGTCAGCACGACCTTGCCGAACAGGTCGCCCTGCGCCATCTTCTCGAAGCCCTCGCGCGCACGGTCCAGCGGCAGGGTGGAGTCGATCACCGGCCGGACGCCCTTGGCCGCGCAGAAGCTCAGCAGCGACGCCAGCTCCTCCTTGCTGCCCATGGTGGAGCCGACGACCTTCAGCTCCAGGAAGAAGATCCGGTTGAGTTCGGTCCGCTCGGGGTGGTAGCCGCTGGTGGCGCCGGAGATGACGAGCGAGCCGCCGGGGCGCAGCGACTTGACCGAATGCGACCAGGTGGCGGCGCCGACCGTCTCGATGACCGCGTCCACCCGCTGCGGCAGCCGCTCACCGCTGCCGAACGCCGCCTCGGCGCCCAGCTCCACGGCGCGCTTGCGCTTGGCCTCGTCCCGGCTGGTCGCGAAGACCCGCAGCCCGGCGGCGGCGCCGAGCACGATCGCGGCGGTCGCGACCCCGCCGCCCGCGCCCTGCACCAGGACGCTGTCCCCCGGTTGTACGCCCGCGTTGGTGAAGAGCATGCGGTACGCGGTCAGCCAGGCGGTCGGCAGACAGGCGGCCTCCTCGAAGGTGAGCTCCTTCGGCTTGGGCAGCACGTTCCAGGAGGGGACGGTGACCTGTTCGGCGAAGGTGCCCTGGTAGCGCTCGGTGAGGATGGAGCGCGGCTCACCGGGGCCGACGCCGTGGCCGGTCTGGCCGATGACGGAGTGCAGGACGACGTCATTGCCGTCCGCGTCGGTGCCGGCGGCATCGCAGCCGAGGATCATCGGCAGCGATTCCTCGCTGATTCCGACGCCGCGCAGCGACCACAGGTCGTGGTGGTTGAGGGAGGCGGCCTTGACATTGACGGTCGTCCAGCCGGGACGGGCGTCGGGGGCCGGGCGGTCGCCCAGTTCGAGGCCGTTCAGCGGCTGGTCACGGTCGATGCGGGCGGCGTAGGCAGCAAACATGATCCCAACGTAGGCCGCGGCCGCCCCGCGCGGTACCGGGCGTGGGTGTGACACGCGCCGCGCGACGGGCCCGGGACGTCAACGGGCCGGGCCCGCACCCTTCTCAGGTGCGGGCCCGGCCCGTTGGCGTCCCGGCGGGTTGCCCCGCCGGTGCGTCGGTCAGCGGCGTGCCACGCCCTCGGCGCGCGCCGCGGCCGCGACGGCCGAGGTGACGGCCGGCGCCACCCGCTCGTCGAACGGCGACGGGATGACGCACTCGGCGCTGAGCTCGTCGGCGACGACGGCGGCCAGCGCCTCGGCGGCGGCGAGCTTCATGCCCTCGGTGATCTGCGAGGCGCGCACCTGCATGGCGCCCGCGAAGATGCCGGGGAACGCCAGCACGTTGTTGATCTGGTTCGGGTAGTCGCTGCGCCCGGTGGCGACGACGGCCGCGTACTTGTGCGCGACGTCCGGGTGGATCTCCGGGTTCGGGTTGGCCATCGCGAAGATCATCGAGTTCTTCGCCATCGTGGCCACCGTCTTCTCCGGCACCGTGCCGCCCGAGACACCGATGAACACATCGGCGCCGTCCAGCGCGTCCTCCAGCGAACCGGTCAGGCGCGCCTTGTTGGTGAAGCCGGCCACCTGGCGCTTGACGTCCGTCAGGTCGTCGCGCTCCGCCGAGACGATGCCCTTGCGGTCGCAGACCGCGACATCGCCGATGCCCGCCTCGATGAGGATCTTGGCGATGGCGACGCCGGCCGCACCCGCGCCCGAGATGACGGCGCGCAGCTGGCCCAGCGACCGGTCGGTCAGCTTGGCGGCGTTGCGCAGCGCGGCGAGGGTGACCACGGCGGTGCCGTGCTGGTCGTCATGGAAGACCGGGATGTCCAGCCGCTCCTGGAGCTTGCGCTCGATCTCGAAGCACCGGGGCGCCGAGATGTCTTCCAGGTTGACGCCACCGAAGGACGGCGCGAGCCGGACGACGGTCTCCACGATCTCGTCGGCGTCGGTCGTGCCGAGCGCGATCGGCACCGCGTCGACGCCGCCGAACTGCTTGAAAAGGATGGCCTTGCCCTCCATCACCGGGAGGGAGGCCTCCGGGCCGATGTCGCCCAGGCCCAGCACCGCGGTGCCGTCCGTGACCACGGCGACGACCTGGGACTTCCAGGTGTACTCGTGGACCAGCTCGGGCTTCTCGGCGATGGCGCTGCACACCTTGGCGACGCCCGGTGTGTACGCGAGGGACAGATCGTCCCGGTCGCGGACCGGAACGGTCGCCTGGATGGCCATTTTGCCGCCACGATGGAGCGCGAAGGCCGGGTCGAAGACTTCATCGGGAGCACTGCCCGAGTCCGCGCCCGTATTGCTGTCGCTGCGAGGATTGACGATCTCCGCTGCCACTTGTCCAACCCCTTATTTCGCTAATCAGTTGAGGGTGACCACTCCCTGGTTAAGGGGTGGGCGGGCACCGCGTCCGGGCCCGGCAAGACGGATGGCCGTCCCGCGGGGGGAGGTACGGACGCCGGGCGCGCCGCACACGCGCCCTGAGCCCCGGATGAGGGGTGTAACGAACCTTTCTACCGGACGGGCGCGGACCTCGACGAGTCAGATTCATTACCCCCGGGTTCAGGGCTTCGACAATAGCGACAAACTGCACAAAAACGCAGAACGCTCACGCCGGAGTGTCCGAAATCCGAGACGCCTCACACCTATCGGACGGCCCCGCAGGCCCCCCGGAAGGGGGACACCCTTGGGGCATCTGGCCCACACCTCCCCCCGCTCGTCCGTTATCCGATTTTGACCTGAACAGCAGTCCGGATACCGGAGTCCGGATGGCAAGATTCCGTACTCAACCGAGGTCGCGACGCTCGAAGGTGTGTGCCCGGCCGCCGCCAGTCGGCTCATCCCGTCCGCAGGAGGATCAGCATGACCGCAAGCACCACCCGTCGCTCGGCCGCCGGCAGGTCTCGGTCAGCCGTGGCCGCCGCGGCCGCGGTCGCCGCCTCGCTGCTGCTGCTCAGCGCCTGTGGCGACCAGACGGATGCGGCCATCGCCAAACGGGAGGCGCAGAAGAACCGCAACCCGAACGCGCCGCTCTTCAAGATGCTCCCCAAGGGCGTCCAGGAGATGGGCCTGCTCCAGGTCGGCTCGGACATCACGTACAAGCCGGTGGAGTTCCGCAGCAACGGCGCCGTCGAGGGCATCGACCCCGACCTGGCCGAGGCGATGAGCAAGGAACTGGGCGTCAAGCTCAACTTCAACAACGCCACCTTCGACACCCTCATCGGCGGCATCAAGTCCGGGCGCTACGACATCGCCATGTCAGCGATGACGGACACCAAGGAACGCCAGCAGGGCATCGACAGCAACGGCACGAAGGTCGGCGAGGGCCTGGACTTCGTCGACTACCTCAACGTCGGCGTCTCGCTCTACACGCAGAAGGGCCAGACCAAGGGCATCGACGGCTGGGAAGCCATGTGCGGCAAGAAGATCGCCGTGCAGCGCGGTACGGTCTCGCACGATCTGGCCAAGGACAAGTCCAAGGCCTGCGAGTCGAACGACGAGGAACCCATCTCGATCGAGGCGTTCGACAACGACTCCGAGGCCCAGACCCGGCTGCGCACCGCCGGTGTGGACGCCGTCTCCAGCGACTACCCGGTCGCGGCATACGCGGTGAAGGTCTCCGGCAAGGGCAAGGACTTCGAGATGGTCGGCGGTGCCCCGCTCAAGGCGGCGCCGTACGGCATCGCGGTCCCCAAGGGCCAGGAGAAGCTGCGCGATGCGCTCAAGGCGGCACTCCAGAACGCCATCAAGAACGGCTCGTACGCCAAGGTCCTGAAGAAGTGGGACGTCAAGGACGCCGCGGTCAAGGAAGTGCAGCTCAACGCCGGCTCCTGAGCCGCAGCGAGCCGCCGCCCCCGCTCTCCCCGTCCCCGCAGTGCTTTGCGCTCCTCCCGCCGAATGCTGAAAGGCAACACCCGTGTCAGTTGACGTCGACAAGTCGGCACAGCCGCCGGCGGCCGGGCCGCCGTCCCAGCCCGAGCCCATCAAAGCCATTCCCGTCCGCCACTACGGGCGCTGGGTCGCTGCGGTCGTCGTGCTCGCGATCGTCGCGTTGCTCGTCCGGGCCTTCGCCACCGGGAACATCAACTGGGACGCCATCCCGGAGTACCTGTTCAACGCGGACATCCTCAAGGGCCTGCGCAACACCCTGCTGATCACCGTGCTGGCGATGGTCATCGGCATCGTGCTGGGCGTGATCCTGGCCGTGATGCGCCAGTCCAAGAACCCGGTGACGTCGAGCGTCGCGTGGTTCTACGTCTGGTTCTTCCGCGGAACGCCGGTCTACGTCCAGCTGTTCCTCTGGTTCAACCTCGGCCTGGTCTTCCGGTACGTCGACATGATGCCGGTCTACAAGGACGAGTGGTCGGACTTCATGACCCCCTTCCTGTGCGCGCTGCTGGGCCTCGGCCTGAACGAGGCGGCGTACATGGCGGAGATCTGCCGGGCGGGCCTGAACGCCGTCGACGAGGGCCAGACCGAGGCGGCGCACGCACTGGGCATGAGCCAGGGCAAGACGCTGCGCCGGATCATCGTGCCGCAGGCGATGCGGGTGATCGTGCCGCCGACCGGCAACGAGGTCATCAACATGCTGAAGACCTCATCACTGGTCGCCGCCGTTCAGTATTACGACCTCCTGCAAGCCGCCCAGAACGTCGGCCGGGACTCCGGTGTGGTGGTCGAGATGCTGCTCCTCGCCGCCACCTGGTACCTGGTGGCCACCACGGTGCTGAGCACCGGGCAGTACTACCTCGAGCGTTACTACGCCCGCGGCTCCAGCCGCCAGCTCCCGCCCACCCCGCTCCAGCGCGTCAAGGCGAAGCTGGCCGGCGGCTCCAACCGCTCCGCCGGAGGTGCGGCATGACCAGCAGCGACATCACCACGAAGCCGGCCGGCAAGCCCGGCGTCCCGATGGTCAAGGCGGAGGGCGTCCACAAGTCCTTCGGCGCGGCCCACATCCTCAAGGGCATCGACCTCGAAGTGGCACCGAAGGAGGTCTTCTGCCTGATCGGCCCGTCCGGTTCCGGCAAGTCGACGTTCCTGCGGTGCATCAACCACCTGGAGAAGGTCAACGCCGGCCGGCTGTCCGTCGACGGAGAACTCGTCGGCTACCGCGAACACAACGGCAAGCTCTACGAGCTGCGCGACCGCGAGGTCGCCGCCCGCCGCCGCGACATCGGCATGGTCTTCCAGCGCTTCAACCTCTTCCCGCACATGACCGCGGTGCAGAACATCATGGAAGCGCCGATGCAGGTCAAGGGTGAGTCCCGGGCCGTGGCCCGGGAGCGCGCGACGAAGCTCCTGGACCGGGTCGGCCTGGCCGACAAGGCCGCGAACTACCCCTCGCAGCTCTCCGGCGGCCAGCAGCAGCGGGTGGCGATCGCCCGTGCGCTCGCCATGGAACCGAAGCTGATGCTCTTCGACGAGCCGACCTCGGCGCTCGACCCGGAGCTGGTCGGCGAGGTCCTGGACGTGATGAAGGACCTGGCCGCGGACGGTATGACGATGATCGTCGTCACCCATGAAATGGGCTTCGCCCGCGAGGTCGGCGACTCGCTGGTCTTCATGGACGACGGTGTGGTCGTCGAATCCGGCCACCCGCGCGAGGTGCTGGGCAACCCGCAGCACGACCGCACCAAGTCGTTCCTGTCCAAGGTGCTCTGAGACCTGGCACGGTGCCCCGACACCGGCGGGAGCGCCCGATACACGACGAAGGCGGTACGCGCCCCGGTGCGGGGCCCGTACCGCCTTCGTCGCGTCCGAGCCCGGTCAGCTCACCTCAGCCCCAGCACCAGCGCGTCCGACGGCGAGCGCCACACGGTCCGCGCCTCGGCGAAGCCGGAGTCGCGCAGCACCTGGGCGTGCCACTGGGCGGAAGGGGTGTCGCCGTCGGCGTGCTCGCCGTAGATCTCGAAGCGCTCGGCGGTGGGCGCGGCCAGCCTCGGGTCGGCGGCGGCCTGCTGCCACCAGCCGGCCCAGTCGACCGCGCCGGCTTCCCTGGCCCGCTCCATGCGCGCGTGGCGCTGGGCCCGGTCCGCGGCGTTGATCCGCGGGGTGGCCTCCTCGGGCATGTGGTCGGCGTTCATGAAGGCGCCGCCGCGGCGCACCAGGCCGCCGAGCTGTCCGTACAGCGCGCGCAGGTCCTCGGTGTGCAGCCAGTGCAGGGCGGTGGCGGTGAGCACCGCGTCGTAGGAGTCGTGCGGCAGCCGGTCCGTCCATGCCGGGTCCTTCAGGTCGGCGCGTACGAACCGGACCCGGCTCTCGCCCTCGAAGTACCCTTCCGCGATGGCCAGCAGCGCGGGATCGAGATCCACTCCCACACTCTCGGCCTTCGGGAACCTTTTCAGCAGGCGGTCGGAGATACTGCCCGTACCGCACGCCAGATCGAGAACCCTGGGCTCGGGGCCCACCAGCGCCTCGACCATGTCCAGCATCACCCGGAACCGCTCCTCGCGGTCGGGGAGGTACCACTCCTGCTGCCGGTCCCAACTGTTCTGCCACGCCTGCCAGTCGGCTCCGGTGACGGTCTCGGTCATCACTTCCCCTTCAGGCCGTAATACCCTCGTAGTGACAACGCCCATTACGAGCAGCACTCCGCACACTAGACCGCCCCGGTAAGGACTACAAGTGGAACTGGCCTATTACTCGGACTATGCCGTGCGGCTGGTCAACACCGAGCAGCCCGAGCGCGGCGGCGACACCCTCACCTCGGTCGAGGCCGTACGCGACCTCTTCGGCGTCGCCCAGCAGGCCGCCCGGCGCGCGACCGACAGCGACGTGACCCGGCTGCGCACCGTCCGCGCCCGACTGCGTGCCGTCTTCGAGGCCGCCGACACCGGCGACGAGGTGCTGGCCGTCGACCTCCTCAACGCCCTGATGATGGAATTCCCGGTCAGCCCGCAGATCTCCGGACACGAATTCCGCGACGACGACGGCCGGCCCAAATGGCATCTGCACATCGCCGACCACGCCGCCAACGCCACCGCCGGCTACACCGCGACCGCCTGTATGGGCCTGGCCTTCCACCTCACCGACCTGGGCGTCGACCGGCTCGGCATCTGCGAGGCCCACCCCTGCCGCAACGCCTACCTCGACACCTCGACCAACCGCTCCCGGCGCTACTGCTCCGACCGCTGCGCCACCCGCGCCAACGTGGCCGCCTACCGCGCCCGCAAGCGCCTGGAGAGCGAACGGTCCGGCCGCACCGGCCGCACCGCCGAGAGCGCCCAGGAGAGCGCGGCACGCGGCGAGCGCTGAATCCCGCGCGGCGGCCGCACCCGCGCCCAGGCGCGGGCGACCACCAGCTCGTCGGGCACCGTCCCGAACTCCCGGCTGTCGTTCTCCACGTAGGGGTTGTCCCCCCGCACCCACCAGCCGCCGTCCCGGCGCTCCACGGCCCGCTTGACGATCAGCAGGTCCTGCCGGAACGGGTGCCGCAGCACCACCACGTCACCGGGCCGCACCACCGCCCCGTACTGGACCACCAGCTGGTCACCCGGCTGCAGCGTCGGCACCATCGACGGGTTGTAGACCTCCGCGAGGCCGAAAGCACGCAGCAGCCCGCCGCGCTCACCGCCCGGTCCGGCGGCATCCTCCTGCTCCGGCTCCCGCTCCGGTCCCCGCTCGTGCACCCGCTCCGGCATCCGTACCTCCCGGTCCAGCCCGCTCACCGGTCCATCCTCCATCAGTCCCGCCCCGGCACTGGACTTTTGCCCTAAGACCCCCGGGCCACCCGAGAAAAGCCTTCCCCTACCGAGTAATCTCGCACCTGAGAAGACGATCACGAGGAAGGACTGAACATGCTTTCCCGCCTGTTCGCCCCCAAGGTCAAGGTCAGCGCTCACTGCGACCTGCCCTGCGGCGTGTACGACCCCGCCCAGGCCCGTATCGAGGCCGAGTCGGTCAAGGCCGTCCAGGAGAAGTACCAGGGCAACGAGGATGCGGACTTCCGCACCCGCGCCGTCCTGATCAAGGAGCAGCGCGCCGAGCTGGCCAAGCACCACGTCTCGGTGCTCTGGAGCGACTACTTCAAGCCCCCGCACTTCGAGAAGTACCCGGAGCTGCACCAGCTGATCAACGACACCCTCAAGGCGCTCAGCGCCGCCAAGGGTTCGAACGACCCCGCCACGGGCCAGAAGGCGCTGGACCACATCGCCCAGATCGACAAGATCTTCTGGGAGACCAAGAAGGCCTGATCTTGGGCTGGGCGTCCCGACCTGCACCTTCGCAGGTCGCTTCGCCCACCTGACCGCACCCGGTCCGCAGGCCGCCGAAGACGGCGGCACTGACGGACCGGGTGCGGTCTTCTTGTGGCGTGCACCCGGCACCGGTCAGGTGTCCGTCAGGCGTCGTCAGGTCTGCTGGGAACGGCCGGTCGTCCGTGCGCCTACGTGGCCACCGTGAGGGGGCCGTCGTGCCGGATCAGCCAGGCCCGGTAGGCCTCGCAGGACCAGGCGATCTCCATGTAGGAGGAGGTCAGGTCGGCGAAGAGGGCGTCGGCGGGGGCGGCCGGGGCGCTGTCGGGGCGGCAGGCCATGAAGAGGCGGACGGCCAGCGGGTCGCCGTGCAGCGGGCGGATGGCCATGCCGTGCCGCGGGCGGGCGGTGGGCTGGCAGGGGGTGACCACCTCGCCGGCCGTCACGAGGTCCACAGCGGTGAGGTAATCGCCGTGCACCACACGGGGGTTGATGCCGGCCGCGGTCCAGATGCGGCGCAGGCCCGCCCATTCGCCGTCCACGGTCGGGTCGACCATCCACTGGTCGTCGGCGAGGTCCTCGACATGGACGACCTCGCGCGAGGTGGCGGGATGGGTGTCCGAGAGGGCGATGAACTGCGGTTCCCGGGCGATCAGCTCATGTTCGACGAGGACATCGGGGACCCGCAGCGGGGCGCCCTCGACCTCGTGCACGAAGGCGACGTCGAGCTGCCCCATGGCGACCATCTTGAGCAGGGCGTTGGCGGACACATCGGTCCGTATCGTCGTATCCGTATCGGGCAGGCGTACGCGCAGCCGGCGCAGCCAGCCGGCGACCGCGCGGCTGTTGGTGCTGCCGATGCGCAGCCGCGCGCCCTGTTCGCGTACGGATACCGAGGCGATCTCCTCGACGAGTGCCCGCATTTCGGCCACTATGGGGCGGGCCCGGCAGAGCACGGAGTGGCCCAGCGGCGTCGGACGGCTGCCGGTCGGCTCGCGGAAGAACAGCTGGCCGCCCAAGGCTTTCTCGATGCGGTGGAGTTGCGTCGTCAAGGAAGGCTGGGTCATCCCCAACTGCCGGGCCGCCTTGCGTACGCTGCCGGAGTCGGCGATGGCGCACAATGCGCGAAGATGCCTTACTTCTAGCTCCACATCGGGAGCATAACGACGTCGGCATACGTCACACCAGACTCTCAAACCTGCCCTAACTCTCTTTTTTCACAGGGGTATTGCCTGGCGCTATCGCCACCTGGCATCTCCGCCCCACGGGTGAACTCCGTCCAGACTCGGCGGCACCAAGAAATCCGCAGGGCCCCGGTCGCCGCCCCACACGGCGACCGTACGGCCCTCGGAAATTAAAGGAGCCCCCACATGAGATCTCCCAAGACGGCGCTGTCGGCAGCGCTCGGACTGGGCCTCGTCGCCGCACTCGCAGCAGCGGCGCCGGTTTCGGCAGCTTCCTCCTCCCCCACCCACACCTCCCACAGCACGCCGGCTTCGATCGCCGCGTACACCGGGTCGGCCGCAGAGAAGGCCGACACGAAGGCGTTCTTCGAGGCCGTGATGAAGTCGGCCAAGGCCAAGATGAAGGCGCACCCCGACGCGGCTTCGGTCACCGTCACCTACGACGCGAGCGCCGCGCCCACGTTCGCCAACCAGATATCGCAGAGCGCGTCCATCTGGAACAGCGCCGTGCAGAACGTCAAGCTGCAGGAAGGCAGCGGCGGCGACTTCCAGTACCGCGAGGGCGACGACCCGCGCGGTTCGTACGCCAGCACCGACGGCCACGGCCAGGGCTACGTCTTCCTGGACTACGCGCAGAACCAGGAGTACAACTCCACCCGCGTGACCGCGCACGAGACCGGCCACGTGCTGGGCCTGCCGGACCACTACGAGGGCCCCTGCAGCGAGCTGATGTCCGGCGGCGGCCCCGGCACCTCGTGCCAGAACACCCAGCCGGACGCCAACGAGAGCGCCAAGGTGGACCAGCTCTGGGCGAACGGCCTGGCGGGCATCCGCTTCGGCAAGGCTGCCTGACCCACGAAGCACGCATCACCAAGCACCACGGCACGGGTACGCAGCACGATGAAGTACCACGACGCGCGGGCGAAGGCCCTCGGCGCGCCCCGACCGAGCTGACGGTGGCCGGGGTACGCCGACGGTCCGTGACCGACGAGAGCCGATACCTGGCGGCCGGCCCTCGTACCCCCACCGGTTGCACGTCCGTCGCGTTCGCACCAGCGGTGGGGCTCACTTCGAGCCCCACCGCTGGTGCGTGTCAGACCCGACCGTTCAGGGCCGGGCAGCAGGCGGCGCCGCCCGATCAGGTCAACGCCCGGCTCCACGCCTGCCGTTCACGGCTCCCGGGCGGCGCGGCAGCGGGCTCCGGCCAGCCGGCCGGCCGCCAGCCCCAGGAGCGGAACGCGGCGTGCGCCGGTTCGTTCCCGGGCGCGAGGAAGACGATCGCCTGTGCGGCATTGCTGCGGATCAGCAGCGTCTCCTGGAGGCGGGTGGCCACCCGGGTGCGCCGGTATGCCGGCAGCACCATCAGCTCCGCGATGAGGAACAGCCGCCCCGCCGCGGCGTGTTCACGCAGTGCGGCCGGGGCCTCGCCGGGCAGCGCCCGGCACCATTCGCCCTCGCGGTCGGCGGGATAGCCGTAACAGCAGCCGGCCAGTGCCGGGTCGCTGCCGATGACCATCTCGAAGCCGGGCCGCTGGATGTCGTACCCGGCGAACCGCCGCAGGAACGCCTCCCGTTCGGGGTCGCCGCCGGCGGGCGGCCCGTCATGGGCCGCGACATACAGATCGGCGACGGACTCCCGCTGGGTCTCCGCCTGCCACCTGGTCAGCCGCCTCAGGAACACCTCGGCCATGGGCCCTCCCCCTCCGCCGGTGCCACCGGCTGCCCGCACGGGCGCATCCCGCACCGGTCGTGCGGGAACCCGTGGCGGAGATATCCGGCAGCTTACGCGGACGACCGGTCGTCGGGCCCTGCCCCTGCTCGGCTCCGGCCCTGCCCCGGCACAACTCCGGCCCCTCCCTCGGCTGGGCTCCGGAGCGCCGCGCAGGCCCGCACCCGCGCACGCCGCACCCGGCCCGACGCCCCGGGAGGCGCGAACCCGCCGCCCGGCCCGCACCCGCCCCCCGGGCCGATGACCTGCGTCGATGACCTGATGCACGGTGTTGCCCGCGGGCCCGCGCCACCCCTTCGGGCCGGCTTCGCGCGTTTGACAGGGCGAAACATGGGATGTTCCCATCACCGGTGGAATAGAACACCAGAGCCGACGGCCGAAGGCCACGAGGGAGGACGGCGTCATGCCGCTGCGCAACACCGCCCGCACCAGCCTGGTGGACCTGGTGATCGAGCAGATGGAAACGCTGATCACCGACGGCGAGTGGGAGGTCGGGACCAAGATCCCCGCCGAACCCGTGCTCGTCGAGCAGCTCGACGTCGGCCGGAACACCGTGCGTGAGGCGGTCCGGGCACTGGTGCACACGGGCATGCTGGAGCCGCGCCAGGGCGACGGGACCTACGTCCGCGCCAGCAGCGACTTCGGCGCCGCCGTGCAGCGCAGACTCCGGCGGGCCGAGAACATCGAGGCCTACGAGGTCCGTGCCTGCCTGGAGCGCGATGCCGCGCGCTACGCCGCCCTCCGCCGTACCGACGCCGACCTCGCCGCGCTGCGCGATGCACTGGCCGAGCGCGGCCGGGCCTGGGACAGCGGCGAGGTGACCGCGTTCATCGACGCGGACATGCGCTTCCACCGCGCCGTGGCCGCCGCCGCGCACAACAGCGTGCTGGCCGAGCTCTACGGGCACCTCAGCGACGCGCTGCGCGGGACGCTGGAGGCCGTGGTCCCCACGCAGCTGCCCGACGCGGTACGCCACCAGTTCGACGCGCACACCGCGATCGTCGACGCCATCGAGGCCCGGGACGCGGAGGCCGCCGAACGGGCGGCGCTGACGCACCTCACCGAGGCCATGAACGCACTGCGCGAACCGGACACCGAGGGCAACGCCCCGCGGACCGGGCGCACTTCAGGAGAGAACGACCATGCGTGACGAAGCACCGGCAACGGCCACCCAGGAGGCGGTGGACGGGACGGCGGACGGGGCGATAGCCGTGGAGGCCGCCGCCGCGCCCGCGCCGTTCGGCGTCACCGGCCGGCGCGCCCTCCACCTCGGTATCGGTGTCGTGCTGCTGGCGCTGAACCTGCGCCCCGCGCTGGTCGCCGTCTCGCCGCTGGCCGCCACCATCCGTGACGACAGCGGGATGTCGGCCGCCGCCACCAGCATGCTGACCGCGCTGCCACTGCTCTGCTTCGGGCTGCTGGCGCCGATCGCGCCGCGGCTGGGCCGGCGGTTCGGGATGGAGCGGTCGCTGCTGGGCACCATGGCGCTGATCGGTGCGGGCACCGCGCTGCGGCTGCTGGACTCGGTGGTGGCGCTGTTCGCCGGAACGATCGTGATCGGCGCCGGGATCGCCGTCGCCAACGTGCTGCTCCCCGGTCTGATCAAGCGGGACTTCCCGGCCCGGTCCGGGCTGATGACCGGCCTGTATTCCATGTCGCTGTTCGGCGGCGCCGCGCTCGCGGCCGGCATCACGGTGCCGGTGCAGCAGGCGGCGGGCCTGAACTGGCAGACCACGCTGGCCTGTTGGGGCTCGCTCGCGATCATCGCACTGGTCTTCTGGCTGCCGCAGACCCGCACCCGCACCCGGGTTCCGGCGGACGTGGCACGCCAGGCGGCACACCCCGTCCGCGGCCTGTGGCGCGATCCGCTGGCCTGGCAGGTCACCGCCTTCATGGGCCTGCAGTCGCTGAGTTACTACGCGGCCGCCGCCTGGCTGCCGACGATGCTCAAGGACGCCGGGATGAGTGCGGGCGACGCCGGCTGGATGCTCTCCTTCTCCTCGCTGCTGGGCATCGCGGGCTCGTTCCTCTCCCCCGTCATCGTCGGCCGCCGGCTGCGCGCCGGGGTGCTGGCCGGTATCGGCGCGGTGCTGTGCGCGGTCGGCTTCGCCGGCATGCTCGCGGCCCCGGTCGGCGGCGCGTACGTCTGGATGACCCTGCTGGGGCTGGGCCAGGGCGCGGCGATCAGCCTGGCCCTGCTGTTCATCGTCCAGCGTGCGCCGGACGCCCGGCACACCGCGCAGCTCTCCAGCATGGCCCAGTGCTTCGGCTACATCCTGGCGGCCACCGGACCGGCCGTCCTGGGCGCGGTCCACGACGCCTGCGGCAGCTGGACCGTCCCGCTGGCCGTCCTCCTGGTGCTGCTGATCCCGCAGATCGCGGTGGGCTGGTGCGCGGCCCGTCCCCGGCATGTGGCGGGCCGGTAGCGCGGGCTTCCCGGCGGGCGGCTCCGGCCTCGGTCGCGGTCGCGGCTTCGGCTAAAGCCAGCCGTTCCGCTTGAAGCCGCGGTGGATCACCCAGCACAGGCCCAACGTCAGCCCCATCACCAGCGGATAGCCGAACGTCCAGTGCTTCTCCGGCATATAGGTGAAGTTCATGCCGTAGATGCCGCAGACCATGGTCGGTACGGCCAGGATTGCGACCCAGGCACTGATCCGCCGCATGTCCTCGTTCTGGGCCACGGTGACCTGGGCGAGATGCGCCTGGAGTATCGAATTGAGCAGTTCGTCGAAGCCGGTGATCTGCTCCGAGACATGCTCCAGGTGGTCGGCGACATCCCGGAAGTACGTTTTGATCTGCGGCTCGACCTGCGCCATCGGCTGGGAGGCGAGCGACTGGAGCGGGCGGTCCAACGGGGCCACCGCGCGCTTGAGTTCGAGCAGTTCGCGCTTGAGCTGGTAGATCCGGCCGGCCCCGCCGCCGCCCCGTATGGAGAACACCTCGCTCTCGACCTCGTCGATGTCGTCCTGGACGGCGGCCGCCACGTCCAGGTAGTCGTCCACGACGTGGTCGGCGATGGCGTGCAGCACGGCGGACGGGCCGTGCGCCAACTGCTCGGGCACGTCCTCCAGTTGCTCACGGAGCGGGCCCAGCGAACCATGGCCGCCGTGCCGCACCGTGATCACGAAGTCGGTGCCGGTGAAGACCATGATCTCGCCGGTGTCCACCACTTCACTGGTCTCGGTGAGCTGGTCGTGCTCGACGTAGCGGACCGTCTTGAAGACGGTGAACAGCGAGTCGTCGTAGTTTTCGAGCTTGGGGCGCTGGTGAGCGTGGACGGCATCCTCGACGGCGAGCGGGTGGAGCCCGAAAAGCTCGACAATTCCGGCGAATTCCTTCTCGGACGGCTCATGCAGCCCGATCCACACAAAACCGTTCCCGGTCTCCCGCACCTTGCGGATCGCCACACCGGCCGGGTGGTCGCCGCTCTGCCGTACGCCGGACACATACACGGCGCAGTTCACGACGGCGGTTCCGAGCGGCGAGCGCGCGGGGTGGCTGAGGTCGACTCCTTGGGTGCGCGGCTGCGGCAGCCGGACGGCCTTGCGGAGATTGCTGATCACTGACACCGGCCCAGTATGGCGTGCGACCCCCGGCGAGGGGTATGGAGGAGGCCCGGTTTCTCCCCGGAGGGCGGCCCCCGCACGGCCGCGGGGCGGGCGAGCGTGCCCGGGGGCCGCAGGGCGGAGCGGGCACAGCTCCCGGGGGAGGGTGGGGAGTGCGGGCGGTGACGGAATACCCTAGGGGGGTATAGTGTTGCGTCAGTGGGCACCACCGCACCTCCACCCGCAGCCCACCGAGGAGCAGCCATGAGCACCGCGATCGGAGACACCGCAGGCGGCACGGCCGGGGACGCGTCCGGAGCGCGCACCCTCCAGGTCGAGCTGGAGATCGGCGGCATGACCTGCGCCTCGTGTGCGGCCCGCGTCGAGAAGAAGCTCAACCGCATGGAGGGCGTCACCGCCACCGTCAACTACGCCACCGAAAAGGCGAAGGTGACGGTCGCCGAGGACAGCGGGACCGACACCGCCGCCCTGATCGCCACGGTCGAGAAGACCGGCTACAGTGCGGCGCTCCCCGAACCGCCCGCCGCACCGGCCCCACCGGATGTGCCGGACACGGCGGACGGCGGGCGCGGTGCGGACGGCGGGACCGGCCCGGCCGCCGACGCGCTCGGCCCGCTCCGGCAGCGGCTGCTGATCTCCCTCGCCCTGTCCGTCCCGGTGGTCCTGATGGCGATGGTGCCCGCGCTGCAGTTCACCAACTGGCAGTGGCTCTCGCTGACGCTCGCCGCCCCGGTGGTCGCGTACGGCGCCTGGCCGTTCCACCGGGCGGCGTGGACGAACCTGCGGCACGGCGCCGCCACGATGGACACCCTCATCTCGATGGGCACCCTCGCGGCGCTCGGCTGGTCGCTGTGGGCGCTGTTCTTCGGCACCGCGGGCATGCCCGGGATGACGCACCCCTTCGAGCTGACCATCGCGCGCACCGACGGCAGCGGCGCCATCTATCTGGAGGCCGCGGCCGGCGTCACGACCTTCATCCTGGCCGGCCGCTACTTCGAGGCACGCGCGAAGCGGAAGGCGGGGGCGGCGCTGCGGGCCCTGCTGGAGCTGGGCGCCAAGGACGTCGCCGTACTGCGGGACGGGCGTGAGGTCCGCATCCCGACCGCGGAGCTGGCGGTCGGCGACCGGTTCGTCGTGCGGCCGGGAGAGAAGATCGCCACCGACGGGCAGGTACGCGAGGGCTCCTCCGCCGTGGACGCCTCGATGCTCACCGGCGAATCCGTCCCCGTCGAGGTCGGCCCCGGCGACACCGTCACCGGCGCCACCGTCAACGCCGGCGGCCGGCTCGTCGTCGAGGCCACCCGGATCGGCGGCGACACCCAACTCGCCCGGATGGCGCGGATGGTGGAGGACGCCCAGAACGGCAAGGCGGCGGCGCAGCGGCTCGCGGACCGGATCTCCGCGGTCTTCGTGCCGGTCGTCATCGTGCTGGCCCTGGGCACCCTCGGCTACTGGCTCGGCACCGGCGAAGGCGCCGTGGCGGCCTTCACCGCAGCGGTCGCGGTACTGATCATCGCCTGCCCCTGCGCGCTGGGCCTGGCGACGCCGACGGCGCTGATGGTCGGCACCGGGCGCGGCGCCCAGCTGGGCATCCTCCTCAAGGGCCCCGAGGTCCTGGAGTCCACCCGCAGGGTCGACACCATCGTCCTGGACAAGACCGGCACGGTCACCACCGGAGTGATGACGCTGACCGGCGTGCACGTCGCCAACGGCGTGCGGCGCGAGGAGGCGCTGCGGCTGGCCGGTGCCCTGGAGCACTCCTCCGAGCACCCCATCGCCCGCGCCATCGCCGACGCCGCCCAGGCCGCCGAACCGACCGGGGCGCTGCCGGTCCCGGAGGACTTCGCGAACGTTCCCGGCCTCGGCGTCCAGGGCGTCGTCGACGGGCACGCCGTCCTGGTCGGCCGGGAGCGGCTGCTGGCGGAGCGGAGCGGGCAGCTGCCGCCCGAGCTGGTGGCCGCCAAGGCGGAGGCCGAGGCCGCGGGACGGACCGCGGTCGCCGTCGGCTGGGACGGCGCGACCCGCGCGCTGCTGGTCGTCTCCGATGCGGTGAAGCCGACCAGCGCCGAGGCGGTCCGCCGGCTCCGCGCCCTGGGCCTCACCCCCGTGCTCCTGACCGGTGACAACGCCGCCGTCGCCCGGTCCGTCGCCACCGAGGTCGGCATCGACGACGTCATCGCCGACGTCCTCCCCGAGGAGAAGGTCGCCGCCGTCCAGCGCCTCCAGGCGCAGGGCCGCAAGGTCGCCATGGTCGGGGACGGCGTCAACGACGCGGCCGCCCTCGCCACGGCCGACCTCGGACTCGCCATGGGCACCGGCACCGACGCCGCCATCGAGGCCGGTGACCTCACCCTCGTACGCGGCGACCTCCGTGCCGCGGCCGACGCGATCCGCCTCGCCCGCGCCACCCTCGGGACGATCAAGGGGAATCTGTTCTGGGCCTTCGGCTACAACATCGCCGCACTGCCGCTGGCAGCCGCCGGGCTCCTCAACCCGATGATCGCCGGCGCCGCGATGGCCTTCTCGTCGGTCTTCGTCGTCGGCAACAGCCTGCGGCTGCGCCGCTTCCGGGCACTGGCGACGGGGCCGGACGCGTCGGACGGGCGCCCCTGATCAGCCGCTGGTCCGCCCGGGTCGGGGGCGCGTCCCGGAAGCCGGTGTTCCCGGGACGCGCCCCCGGGCGGAGCAATACCGGCGGGCGTCGGTGGCCCTGCCGTTGGATCGGGGCCGACTGCTGCCCCCTGCTCGGCGCCCGGACCGGCGGCGGGGTGCGCGGCCGGTCCGGGCGCCGACCGCGTTCCCGGGGCCCGCGGCGGCCCGGTTCGCGCCCTCTCGTACCCCGTACGTCCCATACACGGTGCGAGAGCCCGCCGGGCACCGCGTGGCGGTCGGATGTCTCCAGATCTGGCGGCGGAAGATTGGCACTTTGCGCAACGGGGTGTCGTCACCCAGGGGTGACACTGGTCGAGTACCGTCCGCCCACGCACAAGGGGGAACTCATGACGGGGTCACGCGTCCTGGCTCTCGGCCATTACCAGCCCTCCGACGTGCTCACGAACGACGATCTGGCGAAGATCGTCGAAACCGACGACGCCTGGATCCGCAGCCGGGTCGGCATCCGCACCCGCCATGTGGCGGCGCCGGACGAGACCGTGGACGCGATGGCGGCCGCCGCCGCGGCCAAGGCCCTCGCCACCAGCGGCCTCGCCCCGGAAGACATCGACCTGGTGCTGGTCGCGACCTGCACGGCCACCGACCGCAGCCCCAACATGGCTGCCCGGGTCGCCGCCCGGCTCGGTCTGCCCGCGCCCGCCGCGATGGACATCAACGTCGTCTGCTCCGGCTTCACCCACGCGCTGGCCACCGCAGATCACGCCATCCGCGCCGGATCGGCGAAGAACGCGCTGGTCATCGGGTCGGAGAAGTTCACCGACATGGTCGACTGGACGGACCGTACGACCTGCGTCCTGGTCGGCGACGGTGCGGGCGCCGCGGTCGTCACCGCCTCCGAGGAGCCGCAGATCGGCCCGGTGCTGTGGGGTTCGGTCCCGCAGATGGGCAGCGCGGTGCGCATCGAGGGCGAGCCGGGACGGTTCTCCCAGGAGGGCCAGTCCGTCTACCGCTGGGCGACGACCCAGCTGCCGGCCATCGCCCGCCAGGTGTGCGAACGGTCCGGCCTGACGCCCGAGGACCTGGCGGGTGTGGTGCTGCACCAGGCGAACCTCCGGATCATCGAACCGGTCGCCGAGCGGATCGGCGCGGTCAACGCGGTGATCGCCCGGGACGTCGTCGAGTCCGGGAACACCTCCGCCGCCTCGGTCCCGCTCGCGCTGTCCAAGCTGGTCGAGCGCCGCGAGATCGCCTCCGGCGCCCCGGTCCTGCTGTTCGCCTTCGGCGGCAACCTCTCCTACGCGGGCCAGATCATCCGCTGTCCGTGAGGCGGCGTCGCGGTGCTCCGTCCGGCGGCGGCCGCCCCGCGTGTCCGATTCGTTCAAGACCGCGGCCGGCGCCGCTGCCTACTCTCGCCGTATGAGTACTTCACCCGCCACGCACGCCACACCGTCCGCGCCGCGCTTCGCGGCCATCGGCATGACCGTCGCCGACATGGCCGCCTCGCTGGCCTTCTACCGCCGCCTCGGCCTGGACGTGCCCGCCGAAGCGGACACCGCCCCGCACGCCGACGCACCGCTCCCGGGCGGTCTGCGGCTGATGTGGGACACCCACGAAACCGCCCGCGCCATCGACCCGGACTGGACACCCCCGCAGGCGGGCGCCCCGACGGGGCTGGCCTTCGCCTGCGACGGACCGGCCGGGGTCGACAAGGTCTACGCGGAGCTGACCGCCGCCGGCTACAAGGGCGAGAAGGCACCCTGGGACGCGTTCTGGGGCCAGCGCTACGCCGTGGTCCAGGACCCGGACGGCCACGGCGTGGACCTCTTCGCCCCGCTGCCCCAGCAGGAGACCGCGTAGCGGTCAGCCGCCGTCCTGAGGGTGCTCACGCAGGTACATCGCGCCGCAGGAGTGGCAGAACGGCTCCCCCGCGGGTGTGCCCCAGGCTTCGGCCGACTGGGTGGCGGAGGCCGGGGCCAGTGCCCGTCCGCACATCGCCGTGGTCCCGTCCAGCCGGACCATGTGCCAGATCTTGACCGGCGTGTCCTCGTGCGGCAGGACGCCTTCTTCGTACTCGGCGCGCATCTCGTGCTCCATGGCGGTGCACCTCCTACCGCCACGATGCGCCAGCCGGCCGGCGCCCACAACGGCACGGGGCCGGCACCTGCGCCGCCGGCCCCGGCTGCTCAGAACACCGACCAGCCGGTCAGCGTCGTGAAGTGGTCCAGCGCCGCCGCACCCGCGACGGAGTTGCCGCGGGTGTCCAGACCGGGGCTCCAGACACACAGCGTGCACCGCCCGGGGACCACCGCGATGATCCCGCCGCCGACGCCGCTCTTGGCCGGCAGTCCGACGCGGTAGGCGAACTCACCGGCCGCGTCGTACGTGCCGCAGGTCAGCATCACGGCGTTGATCCGCTTCGCCTCGCGGGCCCCCAGCAGCCGGGTGCCGTCTGCGCGCAGGCCGTGCCGGGCCAGGAAGCCGCCCGCCGTGGCGAGGTCCCGGCAGCTCATCTCGATCGAGCACTGCCAGAAGTAGTGCTCGATGACGCTGGGGACCGGGTTCTCCAGGTTGCCGAAGGACGCCATGAAATGGGCGAGCGCGGCATTGCGGGAGCCGTGGTCGGCCTCGGAGCCGGCCACCGCCTGGTCGAAGGCGAGGTCCTGGTTGCCGCTCTCCTCGCGCAGGAAGTGCAGCAGCGTCGTACTGGCGTCGCCGGTGAGGGTCTGCAGCCGGTCGGTGACGACGAGCGCGCCCGCGTTGATGAACGGGTTGCGCGGGATGCCGGCCTCCCACTCCAGCTGGACCAGCGAGTTGAAGGGCGTACCGGACGGCTCCCGCCCGACCCGCTTCCAGATGTCGTCCCCGTCCTGGGAACCGGCCATCACCAGCGCGAGCGAGAAGGTCTTCGAGATGGACTGGACGGAGAACGGCGTCTCCCAGTCGCCGACGCCGTAGACGTCGCCGTTGATGTCGGCCACCGCGATCCCGAACCGGTCGGCGGCCACCCGCTCCAGCGCCGGAATGTAGTCGGCGACCTGTCCTTGACCCGTGAACGGCCGGGCGAAGGCCGCTACCTCCTCGATGACGGCCTGGTAGTCCATGCCGGACACGCTAACCCGGCCGCAGGAGCACTCCCATCGGAGCCCCCGCGAGCGACTTCACCTCCCGCGCGAGGTGGGCCTGGTCCGCGTATCCGGCGCGCGCCGCGACCATGGCGTACGGCATCCCGGTGCGCGCCAGATCGAGCGCGCGGACGAGCCGGAGCACCCGGGCGAGGGTCTTGGGTCCGTAGCCGAAGACGTCCAGACTGTGCCGGTGCAGCCGGCGTTCGCCCATGCCGGCGAGGCGGGCGACCTCGGCGACGGGGCAGCCGCCGGCGAGTGCCGCGGCGATGGCGGCGGTGCGGACGTCCGTGCCGCCCGCCGCGCGCAGCCGGGCGAGCGCGACCTGCTCCAGGACCCGGCCCGGCGCACCGGCGGCCGCGGCCCGCTCGGTCAGCTCCCGCACCTCCCCCTCGGGCCACAGGTCCGTCAACGGGACCCGCAGATTGCGCAGCTCATGGGCCGGTACGCCGAAAACGGCAGGGCCCTGGCCCGGGGCGAAGCGCAGCCCGACGGTGGGGGCTCCTCCCGTGCCGTCGGCGCCGTGGGAGAGGGGGCCGGGCGGGATGTCGTCGGGGAAGTGCGGGCCGGTGTCGGGCCCGGCGACCAGCAGCCGGCCCTGGTGCCAGATGAGGTCCGTGCAGCCGTCGGGCAGCACCGGCCGCGACGGGGGGCGGGGCGCGTTGGTCCACAGCACCGCGCCGGCCGGCCGGGCCGGCCGCTCGCGGTAGACCGGCGCGCGCGAGGCGGCCACCCCGCCCGCTGCGTCCGTTGCGCCGTGCGGCTCACCCGTCTCGCGCTCCTCGCTCACGTACTCCAGCCTGGCACGGGAACCCCACGGCCGTCCGGGCCGTTGATCCTTTACGACACCGACCTTCACGGAGGCAGCAATGTCAGGGTTTCTCGACCGCGCCAAGGAGCAGGCTCAGAGCGCGCTCAATCAGGGGAAGCAGAAGGTCGACGACGTCCAGCAGCAGCGGGCGGGCAACGACCTGCTGAAGAAGCTGGGCGCGGCCTACTACGCCGAGCGCCGCGGCACGGGTTCACCCGAGGCGACCCAGGGTGCGCTCAATGCCCTGGAAGCGCATGTCAATGTCCACGGCGACGGCTTCCTGCACTCGTGACACGCGTGAGCGGATAGCCACCTGCCGGGCGGGTGCATGCGGCCGGAACCGCTCGCACAGCCACCGAACACCTGGTCCGTTTTATTCGGTTCCGCTCCCCCGTCGCCGGCCTGTCCCGTAGAAGCGAGACAGGAGGCGGTGCGCGCTCGGCGGCCGCCGAGCACCGATCGGAGTCGGCCATGTCCGCACCCCTGTCCGCCGACCGGTTCCTCGCCGCCCTGAAGGCCGAGGGCCTGCGGGTCACCGAGGTCGGCGACTGGCGCACGCACCACCGCAACGACAAGGGGCCCTGGGGACCGGTCCACGGCGTGCTGATCCACCACACCGCCACCTCCGGCTCCGCGCGTACGGTCCAGGTCTGTTACGACGGCCACGAGGACCTTCCCGGCCCGCTGTGCCACGGCGTGATCACCAAGGACGGCACGGTCCATCTGGTCGGCGGCGGCCGCGCCAACCACGCCGGTCTCGGCGACGGCGACGTCCTGCGCGCCGTGATCGCCGAGAAGCGGCTGCCGCCGGACACCCAGGCGGACACCGACGGCAACCGCGCCTTCTACGGCTTCGAATGCGAGAACCTCGGCGACGGCAAGGACCCGTGGCCCGAGGCGCAGCTGGCGGCCATGGAGAAGGCGGCGGCCGCGCTGTGCCGCGCGCACGGCTGGAGCGCCCGCTCGGTGATCGGCCACCTGGAGTGGCAGCCGGGCAAGGTCGACCCCCGCGGCTTCGCCATGGACGACCTCCGCGAACGGGTCGGGGACCGCTTGAAGTGAGCCGCGGCCCGCCGCCGGAAGGCCGGGCCGCGCCCCCGCGCGGGGCGGCTCACGGGCGGGGAGCCGACAATGAACGAGTGCACCACCCCGCAGCCCCCGCCGGCCCCGCAGCCCTCGCCCCCCGGCTCCCCTCCCCCCTCCAGGAGGTCGAGGACGAGCCGTTCACGCGCGCCGGTGTGCGGCTGGGGCCTTACGCTCCTCCGGCGAATCGGGCGGGCACATGCCCTGCCCGTTGTAGTGCCCGATTGGCCCCCTGTTCTTAGAGGCTCGCCCCATGGGAGCTGCCTGAAGACTCACAGTGCCGTCCGCCACCAGCCATACGGCCCCGGCCACGATGCGGGCCGCCTGGAGGAGTGCGGAGAGCTGGGCCGAGTTGGACGGTGGCCTTCTCGCGCCCAGGGTCGGCGGCGGCAAACGGGCGGTAGGCCGCCCGGACGGGACCGGCCGAAGGCCGCACGCCCGACCGGAGTGGCTGGACCGCCCGGCGCGCCGCAGGCGCGCCCTTGAGGAAGTGAAGAAGGTTTACACCGATCGGTCCGGGCCTGCTCACCGCTCACGACTCGACGGCGGCGCCTGCTGAGCGGTCGGGGTCGCGTGGTTGGGCAGCGGACGGCCCTGCGGCTTTGTCTCCCAGCCACTGGTGCGGCGTCAAGAACCAACCGGTGACGGCTCACTCACGCCGACTGCCGCGCGGATCGCCTTCGCCACCTCTTCGACGTGTTCTGCACGGAGCATGCCCAGATCCACATAGGACTTTCCCGAGTGGGTGACCACGGGCCGTACACCCCTGCCGACGGCCCGTGGAAAGCCGAGAGCGAACAGAGCCTCCCGCATTGCTGTGGCGGCGTCATCAGCCCGCTTGTGGCCGTCTCGCCATGTCTGCATGTCCATCACTCTCGCCCCCTGGGCTTCCGGTGCTTGGGGTGAGCGGCCAGCTCCACATTGCAGTCGGATACAGCGGAGTGGTCCCCTCTCGCCCGAGCTTCCCTGCGCTGCTTGACCAACGCGTCGCAGACATCACACCCTTCGGCGGGTTCGGGAGGGCTCGCAGGGATCATCACGTGTACGGGCCCTTGCATCGTTGTCTGGCGTTTCATGTGCCCGATAGTGGATCGCCCTTGCGGACGAATCCGCCCCGTGACGAGGACAGTTGGGCCGTTCCAGGCGTACGGTCGAAACGGCCCAAACGTCTGAGGGGGAAGTCTTGAACGTCGCCTTACGATCAGCTATGGCAGATGCCGGTCTATCGCCCCGGAAGCTAGCGGCCCGGGTGGGAGTGACCAGTAAGACCGTGGAGCGGTGGTTGGCTGACGCCGGACTGGTACCGCACGGAACCAATCGTGAGGACGCCTGTCGAGCGTTGGGAGTTGAAGAAGAAATGTTGTGGCCCCGAGCAGTGAAGGACCGCCTCAAGACCGGCAATGACCGTGAGCTGGTCCGCTCGTATCCCTACCGGTCCGCCTGCCCGTCCACCGTGTGGACTGAGCTCGTCGAGAACAGCGGCGAGGAACTGTTTCTCGCCGGGTATACGAATTACTTCTTCTGGAGCCAGGTGCCCCGGTTCGCCGAGACCCTACGCCGCAAGGCGGAGTCCGGCTGTCGGGTCCGGATTCTTCTGGGCGACCCCTCTGGAGAGGTGACCGCGCAGCGAGAGGCGATCGAAGATGTGGCCTTGAGCGTGTCCACCCGGATTCGGATCACTCTGGATCACCTGGGTCGAATGGGTGCCCTTCCCGGGCTGGAGACGCGTTACAGCAGCGCTGAGGACGCCGTGAATCACGTGTCACTGTCCGTGTTCCGGTTCGACAGCGACGCGCTGGTGACGCCCCACCTGGCGCGGCTTGTCGGCCATGACTCACCACTGCTGCACCTGCGCCGCCAAGGGGCGGGGGGCATGTTCGACCGGTTCGCGGAGCACTCCGAGGAGTTGTGGAGCCGCGCCGTACCCGTGGGCTGACTCTGCGGCCTTCCCAAGGACAGCGGCCACAATGGACGGGTGAACCACCCCGTAGATCTCGCCGCCGCCCTCCGGCCCCGCCCTCCCTCCCCTCTCCAGGAGATCGAGGATGAGCGGTTCGCCCGCCGGGGCGTGCGCCTGCTGCTGAAGCGGGATGACCTCATTCACACCACGCTGCCTGGGGACACAGCTGCACTTGGACCAGTGGAGCTGTACCCTCCGGGCAACAAGTGGCGCAAGCTGGCGCCCAATCTGCGGGCCGCCGCGGCGGACGGCGAGCGGGCCCTGCTGACGTTCGGCGGCGCGTACTCCAACCATCTGCGCGCGACCGCGGCGGCCGGCCGGCTGCTCGGCTTCGCGACCATCGGCGTGGTGCGCGGCGACGAGCTGGCGGGCGCGCCGCTCAACGCGTCGCTGGCCCGCTGCGCGGCCGACGGGATGCGGCTGCACTTCGTCGACCGCGGCAGCTACCGCCGCAAGACCGACCCGGACCTGCTCGCCGCGCTCCACGACCGCTTCGGCGACTTCCGCGTCATACCGGAGGGCGGTAGCAACTCCCTTGCCGCACAGGGCTGTATGGAGCTGGGCCGGGAGCTGCGCGGGGCGGCGGACACCGTGGCGGTGGCCTGTGGGACGGGCGGCACGCTGGCCGGTCTGGCGGCCGGGCTCGGACCGGGGCAGCGGGCCGTCGGCTTCCCCGTGCTCAAGGGCGGCAGCCCGCATTTCCTCCAGCGGACGGTCGAGGAGTTGCAGGCCGCCGCGTTCGGCGGGCGGCGCGGCGAGTGGCGGCTGGAGGACCGCTTCCACGGCGGCGGATACGCCCGGCGCACGCCGGAGACGGACGCGTTCGCGGACGCCTTCGAGGAGCGGCACGGGCTGCCGCTGGAGCGGGTCTACGTGGCGAAGATGCTGTTCGGGCTGACCACGCTGGTGCGCGAGGGCGCCTTCATCCCGGGCAGCACCGTCGCGGCCGTGATCACCGGCGCCCCCTGACGCCGGCCGCGGGCTCCCGACGCCCCCCCCCGGGCCCCGGACCGCCTCACCCGTCCGGCCCCGCCCGGCGTGTACCGGCCCGCGCGGCCTGATGAGGTCGTCAAGAGCCCGTACCGCACCGGAGGAGGGAACGCATGCCGCCCTCCTTTCCGGACAACGGGACCGTGCCCGGCGGGGACGAGGCGGCGTTCGCCGCGGTCACCCCGCAGGACGTGCCCGCGCGCGGGACGTTCGCCCGCCCCGCAGGTGTCTTCGTCGTCGGCACCGGCGACCACACCTACGGGCCGCGGGGCCGCAGCACCTACGGGGCGGCGAAGCGGGCCGGTATGGGCGTCCTGCCCGTCCCGCTTCCCGGCGGCCACAGCCGGCAGGTCCGGCGCGCCGGCCTGGTGACCCCACTCCCCCATCTCGCACGGCAGACGGGACTCATCCCGTGACGGCATCCGCGCCCGCCCCGGCCCCGGAGCCCGACGAGGAGGCCGGGGCCCCGCACTTCCTCAGCCCAGAGCGCGGCCTCGGGCGGCTGCTGCACGCCGTCGGTCCGGTCCTCGCGCCGGCCCGCCGGGCCTGGCTGACCCTGACGCTGCTGGTGGCCCTGTGGGTCGTCGGCGCGGCCACCGGCAGCCTTACCGGCGGCCCGTCCGACGCGCTGCTGCGCCGGATCGGGGTCGGCGTCCCGGCCCTGTCCGACGGCCACTGGTGGTCACCGCTCAGCTCCCTCGGCTGGGCATCCGGCCTCGGCGGCTACCTCGGCACCACGCTCGTCCTCCTCCTGTTGCTGGCCCCGGCCGAACAACGCATGGGCGCGGCGCGGTCGGCCGCCGTCCTGGTCGGCGGCCAGATCCTGGGCACCCTGCTGGGCACCGGCCTCATCGCGCTGGGCTCGGAGGCCCGCGAGACCTGGCTGCACAACCTCTCCGACCTCGACACGACGGCCCCCAGCACCGGCATCCTCGCGGTCGCCGCCGTCCTGAGCTACGAGCTGACCGCGCTGTGGCGGCGCCGCGTCCGGCTGCTGATCACCGTCGTCCCCCTGGTTCTCGCCCTCTACGTGGGACACGCCCAGCAGGTGATGCACGTCGGCGGGGTCCTCGTCGGCTTCGCCCTGGGTGCCGTCCTCCACCGCGGGACCCGGCATCTGCGGGCCCGCCGCTCCTCCAATACGGAGGGCCGGGTGCTGGTGGCGCTCGCCGTCGCGGCCTTCGCGATCGGGCCCGCCCTGGCGGCGCTCTACAAGGACGCGCTGGGCCCGTTCGCGCTGATCTCGAACCTGATCTTCTCCAGCGGGCCCGACAAGGAGACGATCGACCTCTACTGCGCGTCCTCCGCCCAGGAGTGCCACCTGGTGCACGCGATGCGGGACTTCTACCACTCCCCCGCGCTCCTGATGGGGGCGATGGTCTCGGCGCTGCTGCTGGTCCTGGCCGAGGGGCTGCGCCGCGGCCTGCGCGCCGCGTGGCGGATCACCATCGTCGTCCTGGCCGTCTGGCTCGCGCTGATGGCCTTCCTCGCCGTCGATGTCTCCACCGACCCCGACCAGTACAGCGTCCAGCCGTCCGATGTCACCCCCACCATCCAGGCCCTCGTGGAACAGATGGCACTGGTGGTGCTGGTGCTGCTCCTGATGGTGCTCACCCGCGTCCTGTTCGCGCTCCGGCTCCCGGGACGGGCCGTGCGCTCTCTCGCGGCGGTCGTGCTGGGAACCCTGCTGCTGGCCTGCGCCGCCTACCTCGGCATCGGCATGGCCGTACGCGACCAGTACGAACCCACGGTGACCTTCCCGGACCTGCTGGCCAATCTGCCCGCGGCGTTCCTGCCGCCCGACTACGACGGCCTGTTCTGGAACACCCCGGTGCCCGTGGGCGGCACCGCCCTGGCCCTCTACGAATACGTCGGCCTGTGCTTCTGGGTGATCACCCTCGTCGCGCTGTTCCTCACCTTCCGGCGGCCACGGGTCCGCCAGGAGGACAGGGCGGCGCACCGCGCCCGCCAACTCCTGACCGCCCACGGCGGCTCGACCCTCTCCTACCTGACGACCTGGCCGGGCAACCACTACTGGTTCGACGACACCGGTTCGGCCGCCGTCGCCTACCGCGTGCACTCCACCGTGGCGCTCACCACCGGCGACCCGTTCGGCGACCCGGCAGCCCGCGGCGACGCCGTCGACGGCTTCGCCCGCTACTGCGACCTGCACGGCTGGACCCCGGCCTTCTACAGCGTCACCGCCGCGGTCAAGTCCCGCGCTGACGCGTTGGGTTGGAAGGCCGTCCAGGTCGCGGAGGACACCGTCGTCCCGCTGGCCGGGCTCGCCTTCACCGGGAAGAAGTGGCAGGACGTCCGCACCGCCCTGAACAAGGCCAAGAAGCAGGGCATCACCGCCGAGTGGTGCACCTTCCCCGACGCCCCGCTCGCCCTGCGCGACCAGATCCGCTCCATCTCGGAGGAGTGGGTCTCCGACAAGGGCCTGCCCGAAATGGGCTTCACCCTGGGCGGCCTGGACGAACTGGACGATCCCCATGTGCGCTGCCTGCTCGCCGTCGACAAGGACCGCACCGTGCACGGCATCACCAGCTGGATGCCGACGTACCTAAACGGCGAACCCGTCGGCTGGACCCTGGACTTCATGCGCCGCCGGGCGGACGGCTTCCGCGGCTCCATGGAATTCCTGATCGCCTCGGCCGCCCTGGGCTTCCAGGAGGAAGGGGCCGCGTTCCTGAGCCTGTCCGGCGCCCCCCTCGCCCGCAAGGACACCGCCGACCCTCCGATCCCCCTCCAAAGGCTCCTCGACTACGCAGGCAAGGCGCTCGAACCCGTCTACGGCTTCCGCTCACTGCTCAACTTCAAGGCGAAGTTCCAGCCGGAGTACCACCCGATGTACCTGGTCTACCCGGACTCGGCCGCCCTCCCGAACATCACCCGCGCGATCGGCAAGGCCTACCTGCCGCACATGTCCCCCGCCCAGGGGCTGCGCCTGGCCCGCCGGCTGTCCTCGTGACGATGGCCTGAGGATCGGGGAGTGCGCACCGCCCGCGCCCCTGGGCTCCGCGCATGCCGAGGCAGAACGGGGACGGCCTCCCCTCTTCGCGGGCACCCGCCCCGCCGGGCCGAACAGTGGGCCGCCACGGTCCCGTCCTGCTCCGCCGCCCCACCTGACCCCACGCACACCGCAAGGGCCCCCGCAGCGACAGGTGCCGATTCCGGGGCGACTCCCGACGCCCCGACGCCCTGACGTCCGTCCTGACGTCCGCTAGGACGCCCCCTCCCGGTACGCCGCCGCCTCCTCCAGGTCCAACCGCCGCAGCAGTGTCCGCAACATCTCGTCATCGATCCGCCGCGCGTCCCGCAGGTCCACGAACACCCGCCGCTCCGCATCGATCATTTCCCGCGCGAGCCGCCGGTAGGTCTCATCGGCCGACTCCCCCGTCGCCTCGTTGACCGACCCGAGCCGCTCCCACACCGAGTTGCGCCGCCGCTCCATCACGGTGCGCAGCCGGTCCGACAACGGCCCCGGAAGCTGGTTGCGGCTGTCCTCCATCAGCTCGTCCAACCGCGCCTCCGCCGCCCGCGACGCCTCGTTCTGCGCCTCCGCCTCCGCGAGCGTCTCCGCCTGCACGTCCCGGGGCGGCAGCTTCAGCGCCCGGATCAGCGGCGGCAGCGTCAGCCCCTGGATGACCAGGGTGGCGATGACCGTGGTGAACGTCAGGAAGAGCACCAGGTTGCGGGCCGGGAAGTCCCCGCCTCCGTGCACCGCGACCGGAATGGAGAAGGCGATGGCGAGCGACACCACACCCCGCATCCCGGCCCACCCCACGACCACCGGCGCCGTCCACGTCGTATCGGTCTCGCGCGCCCGGACCCGGGCCGACAGGAGACGCGGCAGATAGGTGGCGGGAAAGACCCACACGAACCGCGCCACGACCACCACGACGAAGACCACCGCCGCGTACCAGAGCGCCTGCGCCCCGCTGAACTCCCCCAGCCCGCGCAGCACCACCGGAAGCTGCAGCCCGATCAGCGCGAAGACCGCCGACTCCAGCACGAAGGAGACCACCTTCCAGACGGCGTCCTCCTGGAGCCGCGTCTCGAAATCGACCTGCCAGGAGCGGTGCCCCAGATAGAGGCCGACCACGACGACGGCCAGCACCCCGGAGGCCCCGACCTGCTCGGCCGCCGCGTACGCCACGAAGGGAATGAGCAGCGAGAGGGTGTTCTCCAGGAGCGCCGACTCCCGCAGCCGGCGGCGCAGCCAGTGCAGCGGCACCATCAGCAGCACACCGATCCCGACACCGCCCACGGACGCGACGGCGAACTCCCGGATACCGCCGCCCCAGGTGGCACCGACCCCTACGGCCGCGCCCAGTGCCACCTTGTAGGCGGTGATGGCGGTGGCGTCGTTGACCAGCGATTCGCCCTGCAGGATCGTCGTGATCCTGTTCGGCAGCCCGAGCTTGCGGGCGATGGCGGTGGCCGCGACGGCGTCCGGCGGCGCCACGACCGCGCCCAGCACGAGCGCCGCGGTCAGCGGCAGGTCCGGGATGACGAGGTAGGCGGCGTAACCGACGGCGAGGGTCGCGAACAGCACGTACCCGACGGACAGCAGCGCCACCGGCCGCAGATTGGCCCGCAGATCCAGGTAGGAGCTCTCCAGCGCCGCGGTGTGCAGCAGCGGGGGCAGCAGCAGCGGCAGCACGATGTGCGGGTCGAGGGTGTAGTCCGGGATGCCCGGGATGTACGCCGCACCGATCCCGGCCGCGACCAGCAGCAGCGGCGCCGGCACGGGCGTACGCCGGGCCAGTCCGGCGACCGCCGCACTCCCCGCGACCAGCAACAGCAGCGGCATCACATCCATCGGAACCGTCCCGTCCCCGCGCTCCACGTCCTGGGCGTCACCGTCCGCCCCGGCGATCTAACCTGGCCATCATGAGCGAGTGCACGCATGTTCCCGAACTGCCGCGCGCCGAACCGGACGCGCTGAGCGCCACCTGCCTGGAGTGCCTGGCCGCCGGCAGCCATCCCGTACAACTGCGACTGTGCCTGGTCTGCGGGCATGTGGGGTGTTGCGACTCCTCCCCGTTCCGGCACGCGACCGCCCACCACGAGGAGACCGGTCATCCGGTGATGCGGTCGTTCGAACCGGGTGCCACCTGGCGCTGGTGCTTCGTGGACCAGCAATTGGTCTGAGCCGGCGGCCGGCACCCGCCACCGGTGCGAGCCGCCTCGCGGCTCCCCTTTAGCCTGGCCGCATGATCCGCGAAGCAACCCCCTCCGACGTCCCCGTGATCCTCGCCATGATCGGCGAGCTGGCCGCCTACGAACGCGCCTCCGAGTCCGCGCAGGCCACCGAGCCGCAGCTCAAGGAAGCCCTTTTCGGTGACCACCCGGCGGTCTTCGCGCTGATCGCCGAGCAGGACGGCGCACCCGTGGGCTTCGCCCTGTGGTTCCGGAACTTCTCGACCTGGACGGGCACACACGGTATCTATCTGGAGGACCTGTACGTCCGGCCCGAGGCACGCGGCGGCGGTCACGGCAAGGCGCTGCTGACGGCCCTCGCGGAGATCTGCGTGGCCCGCGGGTACGAGCGTTTCGAGTGGTCAGTCCTGGATTGGAACGAACCGTCCATCGGTTTTTACCGATCGATCGGCGCCGCGCCCATGGACGAATGGACCGTCTTCCGGCTCACTGGAGAGGCGCTGCACAACCTTGCGGGCCCGTCAGGCGTCAACGGAGCGTAATCGGCATCGATTTGATGGTGCAGACCCCTAGCCACTGTGCGTACCCGTAGCCTTACAATCAGTGACAACGACGCTGCCGGGTGACCGCGCACCGGATCGGCGTCCGGACGGCGGCCGTGCTCCGTCCGGGCGACACCGGCGCACAGATCGCGATAGCGTCGCAGCCGAACCATGTGCTGCGCCGGATCGTTCTCCTTTCACCCGACGGGAGAAGCCGACCGGCGCGGGTGTCGCGAACAGCTCGATATCCAGCATTCCAGCTCAACCAGCTTGTGCCACCTTGGAGGTGAGGGTGTCCCAGATCGCAGGCGAGCCCGGGACTCAGGACTTCGTGGAAGTCCGTCTGCCCGCTGCGGGTGCCTACCTGTCCGTGCTGCGTACGGCCACGGCCGGACTCGCAGCCCGTTTGGACTTCACCCTCGACGAGATCGAGGATCTGCGCATCGCGGTCGACGAAGCCTGCGCGATCCTGCTGCAACAGGCCGTCCCCGGCAGTGTGCTGAGCTGCGTCTTCCGCCTCATCGATGACGCACTGCAGGTGACCGTGTCGGCTCCGACCACCGACGGTCGCGCCCCTGAGCGCGACACCTTCGCCTGGACGGTGCTCTCCGCACTGGCCGGCAAGGTCGATTCCACCGTCGCCGAGGACCGCACGGTCACCATCAGTCTGTACAAGGAGCGCGGCGCCGGTCCCGGACCGTCATGACCGAACAGGGGGCCCCGTGAAAGATCTCGAACGCGGCGCGCGGATGGCGCCCAGGGCGACCATCCCCGAGCAGCAGGAGGCCCGGCCGCATCCGGTGGGCGTAGACGACCACGGCGGCCGGTTGGACGCGGCGGAGCAGGCAGAGCGGGCGGACCACATGGACCAGAGCGAGCAGCAGGGGCAGCAGGCGCATCAGCACGATCCGCCCGCGACCGACCAGAAGCCCCAGGAACCCCAGCATTCCCAAGAGCCGCAGCACCACCATGACCCGCACGACCGCAGCGGCGCCAGGGCGATGTTCTACGAGCTGCGCAAGCTCCCCGACGGTTCGGCGGAGCGCGCGGAGCTGCGCAACACCCTGGTCCGGATGCATCTGCCGCTCGTGGAACACCTCGCGCGGCGGTTCCGCAACCGCGGCGAGCCGCTGGACGACCTGACCCAGGTCGCCACCATCGGCCTGATCAAGTCCGTGGACCGCTTCGACCCGGACCGGGGTGTGGAGTTCTCCACCTACGCCACCCCCACCGTCGTCGGCGAGATCAAGCGGCACTTCCGCGACAAGGGGTGGGCGGTCCGCGTCCCGCGCCGCCTCCAGGAGCTGCGGCTGTCCCTGACCACCGCCACCGCCGAGCTCTCCCAGCGTCACGGCCGTGCGCCCACGGTCCATGAGCTGGCCGAGCAACTCGGGATCTCCGAGGAAGAAGTCCTGGAGGGCCTGGAGTCGGCCAACGCCTACAGCACCCTGTCCCTGGACGTCCCGGACACCGACGACGAGTCACCGGCCGTCGCCGACACCCTGGGCGCCGAGGATGAGGCGCTGGAGGGCGTCGAATACCGCGAGTCCCTCAAGCCGCTGCTGGAGGATCTCCCGCCGCGCGAGAAGAAGATCCTGCTGCTCCGCTTCTTCGGCAACATGACCCAGTCGCAGATCGCCCAGGAGGTCGGCATCTCCCAGATGCACGTCTCGCGCCTCCTGGCCCGCACCCTCGCCCAGCTGCGCGACCGGCTCCTCGTCGAGGAGTGAACCGCCAGGTGAACGGGCCGGCGGGGTTCCTGTGGACCCCGCCCGCTCCTCGCCCCCGGACGCCTACCGCGGTTCCCGGGGCCCGATGCCCAGCGCCTCGGTGGCCGTCGGATTGACCAGCAGCACGAGCACGACGATCGCGCCCACGGCGAGCCCGGCACCGGCCGCGATCAGCACCCCGCCACCCTTGACGAGCGTCCAGGCCACCGGCAGCGCCACGATCTGGGTGATCAGCGAGGGGCCGCGGCTCCAGCGCCGGCGCAGCCACAGCCCGCGCGCCGCGACCAGCGGCAGCACCGCGAGCGCGAGCACGGTGAGCCCGCCCATCTCGGCCTGCTGCGCGCTGTCGGGCGAACCGGCCAGCCCCATGATCAGCATGTAGGCGCCCATGGCGGCGAGCGCCAGGCCCTCGACTGCGGTGAGCGCCGCGGCGGCGCTCAGCCGGGCGGGGCGCGGGCCGGTCGGCTCGGTAGCGGCGGGGGCGCCGGCCACCCGGGCCGTGGACTGCTTCTGCTGACTGCTCACCCCAGCAGGGTAGCGCCGCCGGAACGCTCTTCCAGGGCGGCCCGGGGACGGGCGGGACGTCAGGCGGGTACCAGCAGGTAGGTACGCTTCTTCATATGCGCGCACTTCTCGTGGTCAATCCCATGGCAACCTCCACCACCGCGCGCACCCGCGACGTCCTCACCCACGCGCTCGCCAGCGACCTCAAGCTGGAAGTCGCCGAGACGCAGTACCGCGGCCACGCCCGCGAGCTGGCCCGGCAGGCGGCAGAGGACGGCCGGACCGAGCTGGTGGTGGCGCTCGGCGGCGACGGCACGGTCAATGAAGTCGTCAACGGCCTGCTGACCAACGGCCCCGATCCGGATGCGCATCCGCGCCTGGCCGTGGTCCCCGGTGGCTCCACGAACGTCTTCGCCCGCGCGCTCGGCCTCCCCAATGACGCGGTGGAGGCGACCGGCGCCCTGCTGGACGCGCTGCGTGACGGCAATGAGCGCACGGTGAGTCTGGGCCTGGCCTCCGGCACCCCCGGCAGCGAGGACGAAGGCGTCCCGGAGCGCTGGTTCACCTTCTGCGCGGGCTTCGGTTTCGACGCGGGCGTCGTGGGCCGCGTAGAGCAGCAGCGCGAACGCGGCAAGCGTTCGACGCACGCCCTGTACGTGCGACAGTTCGTACGCCAGTTCATGGGGGACGCGAACCGCCGGCACGGTGCCATCACCCTCGAACGGCCGGACGGTCACGGCGGCTCCACCACGGTCACCGAGGACCTCGTGATGTCCATAATCTGCAACACCTCCCCGTGGACCTACCTGGGCAATCGCCCGATCTACCCGTCCCCGGAAGCGTCGTTCGACTCGGCCCTGGACCTGTTCGCACTGAGCAAGCTTTCGGCCCCCACCATGACCCGGTACGCCACCCAGCTGCTGACGTCAACACCGCATCGCGGCCCCCAGGGCAAGCACGCGGTCTCGCTTCATGACCTCACGGACTTCACCTTGCATTCACAGGTTCCACTGCCCTTCCAGATGGACGGTGACCACCTGGGACTGCGTACGAGTGTGACGTTCACAGGCGTTCGCCGTGCACTGCGTGTGATTGTGTGAGCAGTAGGGCCTAAAGTCCTTTCACTCGAACGTTTAGACAGACTTCCACCCCCTGGAAGTACGGCTGTGAGCTAGGCGACACCAAGGAATCAAAAAAAAGTTTCCGGAAGGGGTTGTATCCGTCGCCGAGGTTTGCGAGTCTCTTCATGGCGATCGGGACGGCCGCTTTACCGGCCCCCTTGAGAGTCCGAATCCTCCTCCTCATTCCACAGGACCGCACCAGTTCACAACTGGAGTTCGGCCCTTCCCTTGTGGAGGGATTCGTGAAAGCGTTCACATTCACAAGCAACGTTCCCGTCATACGAGGAGATGGAGCAGCCATGGACTGGCGTCACCGCGCCGTTTGCCGCGAGGAAGACCCCGAGCTCTTCTTCCCCATCGGCAACACCGGTCCTGCGCTCCTGCAGATCGAGGAAGCCAAGGCCGTCTGCCGCCGCTGCCCCGTCATGGAGCAGTGCCTGCAGTGGGCGCTCGAGTCCGGCCAGGACTCCGGCGTCTGGGGAGGTCTGAGCGAGGACGAGCGCCGCGCAATGAAGCGCCGCGCAGCTCGTAACCGGGCGCGTAACGCAAGCGCCTGAGCCAGACGCCCCGTGGCCCCCGAGCCGCAGTGCGCAGTAGTACCCCGATGCTCCGCCAGAGCGGAAAAGCCTGGACGGTATTCGCATCGCTAAAGCTTTGAGCCCCGGACCGTATGGTCCGGGGCTAACTGCTTTTCGGGGCCCTTACCGGCGCCCGCCCGAACGGACGGACGGCCGACCGGAATCGCCGGACCTCAGTGCTGCTTTTCGGCGCGCACGGGAACGTCGAGGATGACCTGGGTACCCCGTTCGGGCGCCTGCACCATGTCGAACTTTCCGCCCAACTCCCCTTCCACCAGGGTCCGTACGATCTGCAGCCCCAGATTTCCGGCGCGCTGCGGATCGAAACCGTCGGGCAGTCCACGGCCGTTGTCCTGGACGGTGACCAGCAGGCGCGGTTCCGTACGGCTGCCGCCGCGTACCGCGCCGACCTCGACCGTGCCGTGTTCGCCCTGGTCGAAGGCGTGCTCCAGGGCGTTCTGCAGGATTTCGGTGAGCACCATCGACAGCGGTGTGGCGACCTCGGCGTCCAGGATGCCGAAGCGGCCGGTGCGACGGGTGGTGACCTTGCCCGGGGAGATCTCCGCGACCATGGCCAGCACCCGGTCGGCGATCTCGTCGAATTCGACCCGTTCGTCGAGATTCTGGGAGAGCGTCTCGTGCACGATCGCGATCGAACCGACCCTGCGCACGGCCTCGTTGAGCGCGTCACGGCCCTGCGCGGAGTCCATCCGGCGGGACTGCAGCCGCAGCAGCGCGGCGACGGTCTGGAGATTGTTCTTCACCCGGTGGTGGATTTCCCGGATGGTGGCGTCCTTGGTGATCAGTTCCCGTTCGCGGCGGCGGAGTTCGGTCACATCGCGGAGCAGAACCAGCGAACCGATATGCGTCCCCTTGGGTTTGAGCGGAATGGCGCGCAATTGGATCACGCCCTCCTCGCCCTCGACCTCGAATTCGCGCGGCGCCCATCCGCTGGCGAGCTTCACCAGGGCCTCGTCCACCGGGCCGCGGGCCGGCGCCAGTTCGGCGGTGGCCTGGCCGAGGTGGTGTCCCACCAGGTCCGCGGCGAGACCGAGCCGGTGGTAGGCGGAGAGCGCGTTGGGGCTGGCGTACTGGACGATGCCGTCGCCGTCGAGCCGGATCAGGCCGTCGCCGGCCCGCGGCGAGGCGTCCATGTCGACCTGCTGGCCGGGGAAGGGAAACGATCCGGCAGCGATCATCTGGGCGAGGTCGGAGGCGCTCTGGAGGTAGGTGAGCTCCAGCCGGCTGGGCGTACGCACGGTCAGCAGGTTGGTGTTGCGGGCGATCACACCGAGCACCCGGCCGTCACGGCGCACCGGAATGGACTCCACACGCACGGGCACCTCCTCGCGCCACTCCGGATCGCCCTCGCGGACGATCCGGCCCTCGTCGAGGGCGGAGTCCAGCATGGGGCGGCGGCCGCGCGGAACGAGGTGGCCGACCATGTCGTCCTGGTAAGAGGTGGGTCCGGTGTTGGGCCGCATCTGGGCGACGGACACATAGCGGGTGCCGTCCAGGGTGGGGACCCACAGGACGAGATCCGCGAAGGACAGGTCGGAGAGCAGCTGCCACTCCGAGACCAGCAGGTGGAGCCACTCGAGGTCGGAGTCGCTCAGAGCGGTGTGCTGGCGTACGAGATCGTTCATGGAGGGCACGTCTGGGAGCCTACCGGCGTACGGTGTATCTGTTGTCCCTGCACGGGCATGGACAGATCAGAATGGTCTAGTCCACAATGACGTGTTAAAGCTTCCGCTCTCCCCGCACAGGAGAGCGGATCGAGGCTCGAGGCGCTCTCTGCCCTGACTGCGCCAAGGCCTCCTATCGACCGGCCCCAGGACGGGACCGTATCCCTACCGCACATTGGGGTACCTACCGCCCGAAAACGGGACCGGCCGATGTCAGCTCCGGGCTGCGGTGCCGGACAGGTTGAGGGTCCTGTCCCGGCGCCGCGGCCCGCGGGTGTTTCCGGGGCGGTTCACACCGACCCCTCGGCCTGCGCGCCGGATGCGTCCGATCCGCCGGACGCACGGGACGCCGCCGATTCCCGGTCCCCGGCCGGCCAGGCCCGCATCGCCAGTTCTGCGACCGCCTCCAGCGTCGTCCGGTCCGCGCCGTCCCGCGACTGCTGCGACATGCCCTGGATGACCGCGCCCATGCAGTGCGCCAGCGCGCTCGCGTCGGTGTCGGCGGGGAGTTCGCCGGAAGCGATGTCCGCCCGGATGCGGCGCTCGATCCCGTCGACGTTCGAGCGCCGCATCGCGAGCAGCGACTCGGCGACCTCGGCGGACGCGGGCGCGGTGTTGAGGGCGGCACTGATGACGAGGCAGCCGTGCGGGCGGCCGGGCAGGGTGTATTCGACCGCGGCCTCGCGCAGCGCGCGCTCGACGCCTCGGCGGGCGGTCGGCTCCTCGGCCACCGCGCGGGCGAGGAATCCGCCGTAGAGCCGGCCGTACTCGGCCACCACCTCGTCGAACAGCGCCCGCTTGTCGCCGAAGGCGGCATACAGGCTGGGGGCGCTGATGCCCATGGTGCGAGTGAGGTCGGAGATGGACGTGGCCTCGTAGCCGTGCTCCCAGAAGGACCGGACCGCCTGCTCCAACGCCGTTTCGCGGTCGAAGGACCGGGGCCTGCCGCGCTGTTTCGCTTCCTTGGACGCCATGCCATGAATTCTATAGCGCTCGGTACGGATTGCGTGCTACGGTTTTTCCGTAGCGGGCGATACAGAAAGAAGCGCCCGCTACGGAGGCGGACGTGCCCACGAACGGCGTGGACACCCGCACACGACATGGGGGGCATTGCCATGGGGGCACTCAGCGGCAGGACGGCGCTGGTCACGGGCGGCAGCCGGGGCATCGGCCGGGCGATCTCGGAGCGGCTCGGACGGGAGGGCGCGCGGGTCGGCGTCCACTACGGCCACGACGAGGCCGCGGCGAAGGGGACGGTGACCGCGATCGAGGAAGCCGGCGGGCAGGCGTTCGCCATCCGTGCCGAGCTGACCGCGCCGGGCGGGGTCGAGGTGCTGTGGGAGCAGTTCGACGCACAGGCGGACGCGCTGGACATCCTGGTGAACAACGCCGGCACGGACGGCACCCGGGAGCCGATCGCCGGCGTCACCGAGGCGGACTTCGACCGGGTCTTCGCACTCAACACCAAGGCACCGTTCTTCCTCACCCAGGCCGGTCTGAGCCGGCTGCGGGACGGCGGCCGGATCATCAACACCTCGACCGGACTGACGCGCGGCCTCGCCAAGCCCGAGCTGATCGCCTACTCCATGACCAAGGGGGCGATCGACGTCTTCACCGCGACCCTGGCCAAGGAACTCGGCCCCCGCGGCATCACGGTCAACGCCGTCGCCCCGGGCGTGGTCGACACCGACATGAATGCCGGCTGGCTGCGCGGAGAGGCGAACGCCGGCGCGCGGGAGGCGGTCCGGGCGATATCACCGCTGAGCCGGATCGCGGACGCGACGGATGTCGGCGACATCGTGGCCTTCCTGGCGTCGGACGACAGCCGCTGGGTCACCGGCCAGTGGATCGACGCGACAGGGGGTGCGCTTCTCTGAACGACGCCGAATGGGGGCTCCCCCTGCGGCCGCCGGGCCGATGCCGTGCGGTCGTCACCCCGGGCGATTTCGGAGCGCCGACCGGTTCCGGCGGACCTCCCTCTGGTAGATTGGTCTATACCACATGAGTCCATTCTCCAGAACGGCAGGCCAAGCGTGGAAGTTGTCATCGTCCCGGACGCCACGGCAGGCGGCGAACTCATCGCGGAGGCCATCGCCACCCTGGTGCGCCGCAAGCCCGACGCTCTGCTCGGCGTGGCCACCGGCTCGACCCCGTTGCCGATTTACGAGGCGCTCTCGGCGCAGGTCAGGGCGGGCACGGTGGACGCCGCACGCGCCCGCATCTGCCAGCTCGACGAGTATGTGGGGCTGCCCGCGGGTCACCCCGAGTCCTACCGTTCGGTGGTGCTGCGGGAGGTCGTCGAACCGCTCGGGCTCAGCGAGGGTTCCTTCATGGGCCCGGACGGCTCGGCCGAGGATGTCCTGGCCGCCTGCGAGGCGTACGACCTCGCGCTGCGGGAGGCCGGCGGGGTGGATCTCCAGCTGCTCGGTATCGGCACCGACGGGCACATCGGCTTCAACGAACCGTGCTCGTCGCTCGCTTCGCGTACGCGTATCAAGACGCTGACCCAGCAGACCCGGGAGGACAACGCCCGGTTCTTCGACAGTCTCGACGAGGTCCCGCACCACGTCATCACCCAGGGCATCGGCACCATCCTGGAAGCCCGCCATCTGGTGCTGCTGGCCACCGGCGAGGGCAAGGCCGAGGCCGTGGCGCAGTCCGTCGAAGGTCCGGTGGCCGCCCTGGTCCCGGCCTCGGCGCTGCAGCTCCACCCGCACGCGACGGTCGTCGTCGACGAAGCGGCGGCCTCCAAGCTGAAGCTCGCCGACTACTTCCGTGCCACCTACGCGGCAAAGCCGGACTGGCAAGGGATCTGAGAACGGCGCCCCTCGGCCGTGGGGTGCCTCACCCCACGGCCGGGTGCGGGGGCGGCTCCGGGTTGGCCTCCCCCACCATGCGCCAAGCGCTGCAGGCCCGTTGAGGGCTACACGGTGTCGGACACTCGGTTCGGCTCCCGGTTCGGCTCCCGGTTCGGCTCCCGGTTCGGCTCCCGGTTCGGCTCCCGGTTCGGCTCCCGGTTCGGCTCCCGGTTCGGCTCCCGGTTCGGCTCCCGGTTCGGCCGGCAGTCCCCTGCGGGGAACTGCCGGCCGGGGCGCGTGCGGGGCGGGGCGCGTTCGGGGCGGGGCGCGTTCGGGGCGGGGCATCGGGGTCGGGCGTTGCCCGTGGAGAGGGTTCGGGGGCGGGGCCTCTTCGGGGACAAGGCGTACGCGTGCGGGGTAGCGCGGGGCGGTTCGGGGCGGGGCGGTTCGGGGTGGGGCGCGCCCACCGCTGTGACTGGGACGGAGGCTCCCCTGCCGTGGGCCGCGTAGGACGGCCGCCCCGCCGTGGGCAGCAGGGCCTCCCCCCACCATGTGCCAAGCGTCGTCGGCCCGTTGAGGCTGCGCGGTGGCAGACACTCGGTCCGGCTGCCGGGGCAGCGGTCCGCTTCTCCGCCGTCGGGTGCCGACTCTCCTCAGCCAGGTCGCCTCAGAGCACCCCTCGATGGCTGAGCATGTCAGCCCCCTCGGTGGCTGTGTCTGTCAGCGCCCGTCGACGGCTGGGCATGTCGTGTCAGCTCTCCCCCGTCGCCTGCACCTACCCCCTCCCTACCCCCTCCCTCTGCCGCCCAGCCGCCCCCGCTTGGCGCCCCGCCCTGCCACCTCCGCTGTGGCGCCTCGCCTGCTCGCGCGGCTCGCGCTGACGCCCGCACCTGATGGCTCGCCCAGCCGGCGCGTTTGCGGTGGGCCAGGGGCCCTATCGCCGTCGGCTCGTTTGGTGGTTGGGCCCTGGGGCACCATCGCCGTCGGCTCGCTGGCGGTGCAGCCCTGGGCCCCTATCGCCGTCGGCTCGCTGGTCGTGGGCCCTGCGGCGCGATCACCGCCGGCTCATTTGGTGGTTGGGCCCTGGGGCACTTACGCCCTCGGCTCGTTTGGTGGTTGGGCCCTGGGGCACATCGCCGTCGGCTCGCTGGCGGTGCAGCCCTGGGCCCCTATCGCCGTCGGCTCGCTGGTCGTGGGCCCTGCGGCGCGATCACCGCCGGCTCATTTGGTGGTTGGGCCCTGGGGCACCATCGCCGTCGGCTCGCTGGGCCCTGGGCCCTGGGCCGCTATCGCTCGGTGAGGGATTCGGCGGCGGCCTGGCCGCAGACGCGGGCGGCGCCGTGGGTGGCCAGGTGGAGGGCGCCGCGGGGCGGGGCCTGGGGGACGCCCATCTCGACTACTGCGGTGTCGGGGCGGGCGGTGACCAGGGTGTCCAGGGCCTCCGCCATCCAGGGGTGGCGGTGGACATCGCGTACGACAGCGATGATGCGGCGGTCTGCGGCGGCCCGGAGCAGACCGTCGACCAGGATGCGGGGGCCGTCGGTGGCGGCCAACTCCCCGGTGTAGGTGCCGGTTTCGGTGCCGGGGAGAAGACGGGTCAGTTCGGCGGCGACGCCCCAGGGTGTGTCGTCTCCGACGGCGATGTTGGCGAGGGGGGTGAAGGCGGCGACGTAGGGCGCGGTGGTGAGCGGCTCAAAGGTGCCGTCGGTGGTACGGCGCAGGGCACGGCGGGCGGCGGCGAGGCCGATGCCGGGTGCGGGCGCGGTCCCCACCGCCGCGCCCGCACTCCGGGTCCAGCGCGCCAGGGCGCGCACCCGTGCCGCGGCGTCGGCGAGCCGCTTCTCCGACAGCTCGCCGTCGCGCACCGCCCTCACCAGGGCGTCGCGCAGCCGCAGCACGGTGTCCTCGTCGGCCAGTCCGCCGCCCACACAGATCGCGTCGGCGCCGGCGGCGACGGCCAGCACGCTGCCGCGTTCGATGCCGTAGGTGGCGGCGATGGCCCGCATCTCCATCCCGTCGGTGACGATCAGTCCGTCGAAGCCGAGGCCGCCGTCGGTCTCGGGGGCGCGCAGCAGGCCGTGCAGGGCGGCCGGGCTGAGCGTGGCGGGGTGGCTGCCGTCCAGGGCGGGCAGCAGGATGTGTGCGCTCATGACGGCCTTGGTGCCGGCGGCGATCGCGGCGCGGAAGGGGACGAGTTCGCGCTCCTGGAGGGTGGGCAGGTCGGCGGCGATCCGCGGCAGGTCGTGGTGGGAGTCGACGGCGGTGTCGCCGTGCCCGGGGAAGTGCTTGGTGCAGGCGGCGACTCCGGCGGACTGCAGGCCGTCGACGTAGGCGGCGGTGTGCCGGGCGACGAGCTGCGGGTCGGCGCCGAAGGAGCGTACGCCGATGACGGGGTTGCCGGGGTTGGAGTTGACGTCGGCGGACGGCGCCCAGTTGAGGTTGATGCCGCATTCCGCGAGCCGACGGCCGAGTTCGCGGGCGACGTCGCGGGTCAGCTCCGTGTCGTCGACGGCGCCGAGCGCGAGATTGCCGGGGAAGGAGGAGCCGCCGCGTACTTCGAGGCGGGTGACGTCGCCGCCCTCTTCGTCGACGGCGACGAGGATGTCGTCGCGTTCCGACCGCAACCGCCGGGTGAGGGCGGCGAGTTGTGCGGGGTCGGCGACGTTGCGGCCGAAGAGGCCGACCGATGCCAGGCCTTCGCCGAGCCGGCGCAGCAGCCAGTCGGGGGCCGTGGTGCCGGTGAAGCCGGGCTGGAGGACGGCGAGCGCGTCGCGGGTGAGGGTGTCGGCGGAGCGGGTGAGCGTGGTCATGTGGCTGCGTTATCCCTTCACTGCGCCGGAGGTGAGACCGCCGACCGCCTTGCGTTGCAGGAACAGGAACAGCACCAGGATCGGGATGGCGAAGATCGAGGCGGCGGCCATGGTGGCGCCCCAGTCGTCGCCGAACTGGCTCTGGAACTGCGAGAGCCAGAGCGGCAGGGTGCCCATGGCGGGTTCCTTGTTGAGGACAAGTACGAGCGGGAATTCGTTCCAGGCGGTGATGAAGCCGAAGAGGGAGGTGGCCATCAGGCCGGGGGCGAGGAGCGGGAAGACGACCTTGGTGAAGGCCTGGCGGCGCGAGCAGCCGTCGACCATCGCGGACTCCTCCAGCTCCTTGGGCACCGCGGCGACGTAGCCGCGCAGTGTCAGCAGGGTGAAGGGGAGCACCATCAGCATGTAGAAGAAGGTGAGCGGCAGCAGGCTGTTGAGCATGTCGGCGTCCCGGACGATCATGTAGATCGAGATCACCATGACCTCCCAGGGTGCCATCTGGGCGACCATGAAGGTCAGCAGGATGCCCTTGCGGCCCTTGAACCGCATCCGCGCGATGGCGAACGACCCGCAGAGCGCGATCAGCAGCGACAACCCGACGGCGAGCACCGTCACGATGACCGAGTTCCCGGCCAGGGTCCAGAAGTCCGGGGCGTTCACGGCGGTCACGAAGTGCTCGAAGGTGCCGTGGAAGGGGAACCACACGGGCTCTTCGGTGATGATGTCCCGGGTCGGCTTGAAGGCCGTGTTGAACATCCAGTAGACGGGGAAGACGAAGCCGATGGCGAGCACGAGCGCCGTGGCGTTGGGCCAGAGTCGGCCGGCGATCGAGCGCTTCACAGCTCGTCCTCCTCTTGCTTGAGCGTCAGACGCAGGTAGTAGGCGGTCATGCCGAGCAGCACCACGATCGTGAGCAGCGAGATCGCCGCGCCCATGCCGAAGTGGAGGTTGCCGACGCCTTCGGTGAAGGCGTAGATCGGCAGGGTCTCGGTGAGCCGGTCGGGTCCGCCCTCGTTGATCGCGAAGATCTGCGGAAACGCCTTGAAGACCCAGATGACTTCGAGGAACGTCGTGGCGAGGAAGAAGGGCTTGAGGAAGGGGAAGGTCACCGACGTGAAGACCTTCCAGCTGCTCGCGCCGTCCATCCGGGCCGCTTCGTAGAGCTCCTTGGGGATGGTCGTGGTGGCGGCGTAGAGGTTGAGCGCCACGAAGGGCAGCGACTGCCACACGATCAGCACGGTGATGACGAAGAACGTCGAGAGCTGGCTGCCGACCCAGTCGTAGGCGGCCATGGAGTGCCAGCCGAGCTTGTCCAGCACCCAGTTGACGACGCCGTAGCGGGAGTCGAAGAGCCACTGGAAGACGGTGGTGGCGGCGATCACCGGCATGGCCCAGGTCAGCACCAGCGCGGCGGAGAGCACCAGCCGCATCTTCTTGCCGAGCCGGGCGAGCAGCAGTCCGATCAGCACCCCGAGCAGCATGATCAGTACGACGTTGACGCCGGTGAAGACGATGGTGCGGAGGGTGACCCGCCAGAACTGTTCGCTGCCCAGGATCTCCTGGTAGTTGCCGGTCCCGGCCCAGTCCGTGAGGTGCTGGATCAGCTCCTTCATGTTCAGGTTCTGGAAGGAGAGCAGCAGATTGCGCACCATCGGCCAGCCGAGGAAGACCGCGGTGGCGAGGAGGGCCGGGAGGAGCAGGAGGTAGGGGGCGCCGCGGGCGGCCCGCCGGCGGCCGGGTCCGCGGCGGGCGGGCGGTGCGCCCCCCTTGCCGATCCGCGGCGCGGTCTTCTCCACCGCGTCGTCGAGCTGCACTGCCATGACCGTCTCTCCCCATCGGACCGTGGTGCGCGTGCGGTGGCCGCGTGCGGGGCCGGGGGACGGCCGGCCCCGTACGCGGCCCGGTGCGGCTACTGCTTGGCGAGCCGCGCGTTGATCTCGGACTCGATGTCCTTGGCCGCCGCGGCCGGGGTCTTCCCGTTCAGGACCGCGGTCATGTAGTTCTTGATCGGGTTCGGCACGTTCTCGACCGCGGCCCACTGGGGGATCAGCGGCGTGGTGCCGGCCGACTTCTCGGCGGCGGGGGCGGCGGCAGCGGCTGCCGGATTCCCCTTGGCGGCGTCCGCCAGGTCGGGGGACTTGGGCGTCCAGCCGACCTCCTTGACCATCTGTCCGTCGTTCTTCTTCGACAGCGCGATCCGCAGGAATTCCTTGGCGAGGTCCTGGTTCTTGCCCATTCCGGCGACGGCGAAGTTGGAGCCGCCGAGGAATACGCCTTCGGGCTTCGCCGCGGTCTCACCGGGAATGGTGAAGAAGCCGATGTCGTCCTTGATCTTCGGATTGGCGGCGATGGCGGTCTTCGCCTCGTAGCCCATCGCGATGACGGCGCCGGTCCTGCCCTTGGCGAAGACCTCGGCCTGCTGCGGGGTGGCTTCGTCCTTGTTCTTCGGGGCGTCGCTGAAGGCCTGGTATTGCTTGTAGATGTCCATGGCCTTGGAGACCTTGGGGTCGCCGAGGTTGGAGACCCACTTGCCGCCGCTCTTCTTGACGAGGTCGGCACCGGTGCCGATGGTCAGGCCGTCGAAGAAGTACCAGTTCTGGCCGGGGAGGTAGAGCGGTTCGGCGTCGGTCTTCTTCTTGATGGCGTCGAACGCCTTGAAGAGCTGGTTGCGGGTCTGGGGGAGGTCCTTGAGGCCCGCCTCGGCCCAGATCTTCTTGTTGTACATGACCACGCGGTTCCCGGCGTACCACGGGAGCGCGTACTGCTTGCCGTCCGCCATCGCGGCCTTGTTGAAGGAGGCGTTCCAGTCGGCGCCGATGTCCTTCTTCAGGTCGCCGAGGTCCGCGAGGGCGCCGGCCTTGGCGTAGGCGGCGGTCTGGGTGTTGCCGATTTCGACGACGTCCGGCGGGGTGTCCTCGGAGAGCGCGGTGCTCAGCTTCTGCTGAATGCCGTTCCACTGCTGGACCTTGAACTCGACGGTGGCGCCGGTCTTCTTCTTGAATTGCGCGGAGACCTGCTTGGTCCATTCCGCCGGGTTCGACCCGCTCATCACCCATACGGTCAGCTTCTGGCCTTTGTAGCCATCGGCGCCCGCCTTGTTGTCGCTGGACCCACAGGCAGCGACACTCACCAGCATTCCCGCGACTGCCGTCGCTGCTATGAGCCCACGCTTCATTGCGCTCTCCCCCAAAGGCCGGGTGTGGTCTTTAATGGTTTAGACCAGTGCCCCGCAGCTTGGCCTAGACCTTTTGGGGTGTCAAGGGTGTATAAGAGTCGCTGTCAGGTCCGTTACCGGACCGACATCTTGCGGGCCGGGACCTGCGAGGGAGCAGGGGATGCCCACTCGTGCCACGATGTGAGCCGCTACGTACGGAGGAGCCGGTGACGGCAGCACGACAGGAGTCGGAGAGGCGGGTCATGGAGACCGACGGGGGCAGTGCCGAGAACAACGGCAGCGGCGTGCGGACGGCGCGCGTGCCCAAGTACTACCGCCTCAAGCGGCACTTGCTGGAGATCACCGAGACCCTGCCGCCCGGCACCCCGGTCCCGCCCGAGCGCACCCTCGCGGCGGAATTCGACACCTCCCGCACGACGGTGCGTCAGGCCCTCCAGGAGCTCGTCGTCGAGGGCCGCCTGGAGCGCATCCAGGGCAAGGGCACCTTCGTCGCCAAGCCCAAGGTCTCCCAGGCGCTGCAACTGACCTCCTACACCGAGGACATGCGCGCCCAGGGCCTGGAGCCCACCTCCCAGCTGCTGGACATCGGCTATGTCACGGCCGACGACCGGCTGGCCGGACTGCTGGACATCACCACCGGCGGCAGGGTGCTGCGCATCGAGCGCCTGCGGCTGGCCAGCGGTGAGCCGATGGCCATCGAGATCACCCATCTGTCGGCCAAGCGCTTCCCGGCGCTGCGCCGCAATCTCGTCAAGTACACCTCCCTCTACACCGCGCTCGCCGAGGTCTACGACGTCCGCCTCGCGGAGGCCGAGGAGACCATCGAGACCTCGCTCGCCACCCCCCGCGAGGCCGGGCTGCTGGGCACCGATGTCGGGCTGCCGATGCTGATGCTCTCCCGGCACTCCCTCGACGCGAAGGGGCAGCCGGTGGAGTGGGTGCGCTCGGTCTACCGCGGCGACCGCTACAAGTTCGTCGCGCGGCTCCAGCGACCGACCGACTGACGTCCGGCGGACCGGCGCCCGCCCGCCGCGCGAGGGCCCCGTGGGCGGTACCCGCGCCCGTTCCGGGTACCGGGCGGCGGGCGACGTTTCCGTACCGATATGCGGACAGCTAGTGACGCGCGCCACGGCCCTGCCATAGATTTCCAGCCGATTGCACAGGAGATCGCCAGGGACGGAGCCCCCGCCATGCCAGAGCCAGCCGCATCACCAGATACCAGACAGGTCGTCACTCCCACACGCGTGGTGGCCGGACTGTGCCTGATCGCTCCGTTCGTGGCGATGCTGTGGGTGAGTTCGTACGCCAGGATCGAACCGAGGTTCATCGGGATCCCGTACTTCTACTGGTACCAGATGATGTGGGTGCTCATCTCGACGGCGCTGACGATGACCGCGTACAAGCTCGTGCAGCGTGAGCAGCGCATCCGCAAGGGCGGTGCGACGAAGTGATAGCCGCAATCACCGCTGTGACGACGCCTGCCGCCCCGACGACCCTGGCCGCCTCCGGCACCGGGGGCGTGAACGGCGTCGCGCTGACCGTCTTCGTCTTCTTCTTCCTGGCCGTGACGGTCATGGGCTTCCTCGCCGCCCGCTGGCGCAAGGCCGAGCAGTCCGCCAACCTCGACGAATGGGGCCTGGGGGGCCGGAGTTTCGGCACCTGGGTGACATGGTTCCTGCTCGGCGGCGACCTCTACACCGCGTACACCTTCGTGGCCGTCCCGGCGGCGATCTACGCGGCGGGCGCGGCCGGCTTCTTCGCCGTCCCGTACACGATCCTCGTCTACCCGCTCATCTTCACCTTCCTGCCCCGCCTGTGGTCGGTGTCGCACAAGCACGGCTATGTCACCACCTCGGACTTCGTGCGCGGCCGCTTCGGCTCCAAGGGCCTGTCGCTGGCCGTCGCGCTCACCGGCATCCTGGCGACCATGCCCTACATCGCGCTCCAGCTGGTCGGCATCCAGGCCGTCCTCGACGTGATGGGCATCGGCGGCGGCCAGGACACCAACTGGTTCGTCAAGGACCTGCCGCTGCTGATCGCGTTCGCGGTGCTGGCCGCGTACACCTACTCGTCGGGCCTGCGGGCGCCCGCGCTGATCGCGTTCGTCAAGGACGGCTTGATCTACCTCGTCATCGCGGTGGCGATCATCTACATCCCGATCAAGCTCGGCGGTTTCGGCGCGATCTTCGACGCGGCCGGGGACGCCTTCGCCCAGCCGGGCCCCACCGGCAAACCGCGCGGCGAGCTGGCGAGCGGCCCCAACGCCCAGTGGGCGTACGCCACACTGGCGCTCGGCTCGGCGCTGGCGCTCTTCATGTACCCGCACTCGATCACCGCGACGCTGTCCTCGCGCAGCCGCAACGTGATCCGCCGCAACACCACGATCCTGCCGCTGTACTCCCTGATGCTGGGGCTGCTGGCGCTGCTCGGCTTCATGGCGATCGCCGCGAAGACGGACATCCACGGCAATCCGCAGCTGGCGGTGCCGCAGCTGTTCGAGGACATGTTCCCGAGCTGGTTCTCGGGCGTCGCGTTCGCCGCGATCGGGATCGGCGCGCTGGTGCCGGCCGCGATCATGTCGATCGCCGCGGCCAACCTCTTCACCCGCAACGTCTACAAGGACTTCCTCAAGCCGGACGCCACCCCGGCCCAGGAACACAAGGTCGCCAAGCTCGTCTCGCTGCTGGTGAAGGTCGGCGCGCTGGTCTTCGTGCTCACCATGGACAAGACGGTGGCCATCAACTTCCAGCTGCTGGGCGGCATCTGGATCCTGCAGACCATGCCCTCGCTGGTCGGCGGCCTCTTCACCCGGTGGTTCCACCGCTGGGCGCTGCTGGCCGGCTGGGCCGTCGGCATGCTCTACGGCACGCTCGCGGCGTACGGCGTGGCAAGTCCCACCCAGGCGCACTTCGGCGGCTCCAACAAGGAGATTCCCGGCATCGGTGAGATCGGCTACATCGGCCTGACGGCCTTCGTGCTGAACGTCGTCGTGACGGTGGTGCTGACCTTCGTGCTGAAGGCCGTGAACGCCCCGGAGGGTGTCGACGAGACCAGCCCCGGCGACTACACCGCCGACGCCGGCGACAAGGGCGTCACCGCCGACCTGCCGCCCGCGACGCCGGAGGCGGCGGAACCGGCCGGCAGCCACTGAGCCTGCGGGCCCTTCCGGCGAGCACGGGCCGCCGCGTCCCTCCGGGGAGGCGGCGGCCCGTTGCCGTGCCCGGGGGGCGGGGCGAGGCCCGCAGCCGCTTCCTGCGGGCCCCGGGCAGAGCGGGGAAGTCGGTACGGGCGAGCGGGGAGGCCACGGACAGACACGGCCCGATCACTCGCGACTCACTAGATATGGGGGTGCGCACGATGTGGCACCCCCACATGTATGCTCGTCTTCGCTGTCGCCGCAGGGGAATCCGGTGCGAATCCGGAACTGTCCCGCAACGGTGTATGAGTGCGCTTATCTGGCATTACCGCCATCCGCGCACCCGTGTAGTCCGAGGACCTGCCGACGGTACGCCCGTATCGCCATCGATGCGGACGTCGATACGTCCGGGCCCCGCGGGTTGGGCCGGTGGACGCCGCGCGGTGTGCCCGCGCACCCCGAGCGTTTGTGGGGTGCCGTGTGCCCGCGTGCGCCCGTCGCGCCTGCCCCTCCTGGCCCCCGCCGAGTGAGGGAGAGCACCACGTGACCATCGCGCCAACGGAGCCCGCGTCAGACGCCGAGGTCGAGCAGTCCGCGGTGACCACGCGGAGCGTCCCCACCGCCCGCGGCGGAGGCGAGGACGGACCGGGTGCCGCCCTGCTGCGCACCCTGACCGAGCTGACCGAGGACCTGACCGCGACCGACCCCGGCAAGGTGGCCGCAGCCGCCCTGCGCGGCCGTCACGCGGGCTCCGACGAGGCCGAGTTGCGGCAGCTGGCGATCGACGCGGCGGCCGGTCTGATCGGCGATGAGCCGCAGTACTCCAAGCTCGCGGCGCGCCTGCTCACCCTCGCCATCGCCGAGGAGGCGGCCGGCCAGGGCGCGACGTCCTTCGCCGCCTCGGTCGCCACCGGCCACCGCGAGGGCCTGATCGCCGATGTGACGGCCGCGTTCGTGCAGAGCCATGCGGCCCACCTGGACTCGCTGGTGGAGCGGGCGCTGGCGGACGGCGCCGACGACCGCTTCGGCTACTTCGGCCTGCGCACCCTGCACTCCCGGTACCTGCTCCGGCACCCCACCACCCGTCAGGTCATCGAAACCCCGCAGCACTTCCTGCTGCGGGTGGCCTGCGGCCTGGCCGAGAACGACTCCGCGGCCGCGCTGGCGGACGTCGGCGAGCTGTACCGCCTGACCAGCTCGCTGTCCTACCTCCCCTCCTCCCCCACCCTCTTCAACTCCGGCACCCGCCACCCGCAGATGTCCTCCTGCTATCTGCTGGACTCCCCGCTGGACGAGCTGGACTCGATCTACGACCGCTACCACCAGGTCGCCCGGCTCTCCAAGCACGCCGGCGGCATCGGCCTCTCGTACTCCCGTATCCGGGCGCGCGGTTCGCTGATCCGGGGCACCAACGGCCACTCCAACGGCATCGTGCCGTTCCTGCGCACGCTGGACGCGTCGGTCGCCGCGGTCAATCAGGGCGGTCGGCGCAAGGGCGCGGCCTGTGTCTACCTGGAGACCTGGCACGCGGACATCGAGGAGTTCCTGGAGCTGCGCGACAACACCGGCGAGGAGGCCCGCCGTACGCACAACCTGAACATCGCGCACTGGATCCCGGACGAGTTCATGCGCCGGGTGGAGGCGGACGCCGACTGGTCGCTCTTCTCGCCGTCGGACGCACCGGAGCTGGTCGACCTGTGGGGCGACGCATTCGACGCCGCCTACCGCAAGGCGGAGGCCGACGGCCGGGCGCTCAAGCAGATCCCGGCGCGGCTGCTGTACTCGCGGATGATGCGCACCCTGGCGCAAACCGGCAATGGCTGGATGACGTTCAAGGACCACGCCAACCGCACCGCCAACCAGACCGCCGAGCCCGGCAAGGTCGTGCACTCGTCCAACCTGTGCACCGAGATCCTGGAGGTGACGGACGACGGGGAGACCGCGGTCTGCAACCTGGGGTCCGTGAACCTCGCCGCCCACCTCGGCGAGCACGGCGAGATGGACTGGGAGCGGCTGGACGCCACGGTCCGCACCGCCGTCACCTTCCTCGACCGCGTCGTGGACATCAACTTCTACCCGACCGAGCAGGCCGGTGCCTCCAACTCCCGCTGGCGGCCGGTGGGCCTGGGCCTGATGGGCCTGCAGGACGTCTTCTTCCGGCTGCGGCTGCCCTTCGACTCGGACGAGGCGCGGGAGCTGTCGACCCGTATCTCCGAGCGGATCATGCTCGCCGCGTACGAGGCCTCCGCCGACCTCGCGGAGCGGCACGGCCCGCACGAGGCCTGGTCCGCGACGCGTACGGCCCGCGGAGTGCTGCACCCCGACCACTACCCCAACGCCGAGCCCCGCTGGGCCGACCGCTGGGAGGCGCTGCGGACCCGTATCGCCGCGACCGGGATGCGCAACTCCCTCCTCCTGGCCATCGCGCCGACCGCGACCATCGCCTCCATCGCGGGCGTCTACGAGTGCATCGAGCCGCAGGTCTCCAACCTCTTCAAGCGCGAGACGCTGTCCGGTGAGTTCCTTCAGGTCAACGCCTACCTCATCGAGGAGCTCAAGGCGCTGGGCCTGTGGGACGCGCGGACCCGGGACGCGTTGCGCGAGGCCAACGGCTCGGTCCAGGACGTGGCGTGGATCCCCGAGGAGATCCGGGCGCTGTACCGCACGGCGTGGGAGGTCCCGCAGCGCGCGCTGATCGACATGGCCGCGGCGCGTACGCCCTACCTCGACCAGAGCCAGTCGCTGAACCTCTTCATGGCGTCGCCGACCATCGGCAAGCTCAGCTCGATGTACGCCTACGCCTGGAAGCGCGGCATCAAGACGACGTACTACCTGCGCTCGCGCCCCGCGACGCGGATCGCGCAGTCGGCGCGCGGCGGCGCCGCCGCCACCCCCGTCCCCGTACCCGAGCAGGCCACCGACCCCGAGGCCGTCGCCTGCTCCCTGGAAAACCCCGAGTCCTGCGAGGCCTGCCAGTAATGACCACCACTCCCGAGACCACCGCCCCGGAAGCCACCGCCGCCGGCAACGGCCCCGCGACGGGCACCAAGAACCTCCTCGACCCGGGCTTCGAGCTGACGCTGCGCCCGATGCGGTACCCGGACTTCTACGACCGCTACCGCGACGCGATCAAGAACACCTGGACCGTCGAGGAGGTGGACCTCCACTCCGACGTCACCGACCTCGGCAAGCTCTCGCCGGGCGAGCAGCACATGATCGGCCGGCTGGTGGCGTTCTTCGCCACCGGTGACTCGATCGTCGCCAACAACCTGGTGCTCACCCTCTACAAGCACATCAACTCCCCCGAGGCGCGGCTGTACTTGTCGCGGCAGCTCTTCGAGGAGGCCGTGCACGTCCAGTTCTATCTGACGCTGCTGGACACCTACCTTCCCGACCCGGACGACCGCGCCGCCGCCTTCGCGGCCGTGGAGAACATCCCGTCCATCCGGGAGAAGGCGCAGTTCTGCTTCACGTGGATGGATTCGGTCGAGAAGATCGACCAGTTGGAGAGCAAGGCCGACCGCCGCCGCTTCCTGCTGAACCTCATCTGCTTCGCGGCCTGCATCGAGGGCCTGTTCTTCTACGGGGCGTTCGCGTACGTCTACTGGTTCCGCTCGCGCGGGCTGCTGCACGGCCTGGCGACCGGCACCAACTGGGTGTTCCGCGACGAGACCATGCACATGAACTTCGCGTTCGAGGTGGTCGACACGGTCCGTGCCGAGGAGCCCGACCTCTTCGACGACGCGCTGGAGCAGCAGGTCATCGACATGCTGAAGGAGGCCGTCGAGGCGGAGCTGCAGTTCGGGCGTGACCTGTGCGGCGAGGGCCTGCCGGGCATGAACACCGAGTCGATGCGCGAGTACCTCCAGTGCGTGGCCGACCAGCGCCTGCAGCGGCTGGGCTTCGCGCCGGTGTACGGGTCGGAGAACCCCTTCTCGTTCATGGAGCTGCAGAACGTCCAGGAGCTGACCAACTTCTTCGAGCGCCGGGCCTCCGCCTACCAGGTCGCCGTCGAGGGTTCGGTCTCCTTCGACGACGAGTTCTAGACGCGCCACGCGACGCCCCTTCCGTCCTTCCTCCCGGCCCGCCGATTGTGACCGTTCCGTTAGCGGATCTGTGCGACGGCAACCGGAGCCCGGCCCACCACATCTCCCCGGGTATGAAGGACACGAAGGGGCGTCGTCGGTTCATCGACTATCCGCGTCAGGGACGGGAGGGTCCGCGCCGCTGGCTGCCCTCCTGGAGACTGCTGCTGGGAACCTCCGGGTGCGCGGTCGCCGCCCTCGCGGGGCTGTTCGCCGTCGTCTACGCCACCATCGACATCCCGGGCGAGAACTCCCTCGCCCGCAAGCAGGCCACCGTCTATTACTGGGCGGACGGCAGCCAGATGGTGAGCGTGGGCGCCGTCAACCGGCAGAGCGTCGCTCTCGGCAAGGTGCCGGATTCCGTCGAGCACTCCGTGATCGCCGCCGAGAACGCCACCTTCTACACCGATTCCGGCGTCTCCCTCAAAGGCATCGCCCGCGCCGTGATGAACATGGCCTCCGGCGAGGAGGCCCAGGGCGGTTCCACCATCACCCAGCAGTTCGTGAAGAACACCTATCTCTCACAGGACCGGACGGTCACCCGTAAGGTCAAGGAATTCATCATCGCGCTGAAGATCAACAATCAGCGGCCCAAGCAGGAGATCCTGCGCGACTATCTCAACACCAGCTGGTTCGGGCGGGGTTCCTACGGAATCCAGGCCGCCGCCCACGCCTACTACGGCATCGACGCGAAGGATCTCGACGCCGGCCAGGGAGCGGTGCTGGCCGCCCTGCTGAAGGGGTCGGAACAGTACGATCCCGGACTCGGGGCGGCCAACCACCGCCGCTCCGTGGCACGGTGGAAATGGATTCTGGACCGGCAGGTGGACACCGGCTGGATGAGCCGGCAGGAACGCGCGAAGTACCGGAAGTACCCCGAACCACTTCCGCCGGCCAAGCCCACCAGCCAGGCAGGACAGACCGGTTATCTCGTCGATGTCGCCAATAAGTTCATCAAGAGCAACACCGGTCTGACCGACAAGGATCTGGCCCGCGGCGGCTACCGCATTCACACCACGTTCGACAAGGCACGCACCCGGCAGCTGGAAAAGGCCGTCACCGGAGTGCGCAAGAAAACCATCGATCCGAAGAAGCGCGCGGCCGACAGATTCGCCCAATTCGGCGCCGCCTCCGTACGCCCCGAGGACGGCGCGGTCGTCGCGCTCTACGGCGGCACGGACGCGACCCAGCACTTCAGCAACAACGCGGACACCGCGGCCGTCCCGGCCGGCTCGGCGTTCAAGCCCTTCGTCCTCGCCGCCGCCCTCCAGCAGCAGGCCGATCAGCCGGTCCGGCAGCCGGTCGACGCATGGGGGCAACAGCCGCAGGCGGTCCGGCCGCCAAACGCTTGGGAGGACCTGACCGGGGCACTGGTGAAGGGCCAGAGCCCGCCCTTCGTCCAGGCCGGGCGGCACCTCGGACTGCAGCGGATCCGCGACCTCGCGGTCAAGGCGGGCCTGCACAAGGAGAGCCTGGCCCAGCTGGAGCCGACCTTCCCGCTCGGTACCTCGGTGCCCAGCGCGATCCGGATGGCGAGCGCATACACGACCTTCACCGGCGGCGGGCTGCACGCCGACCCGTACGCGGTGTCCCGGATGACCCTCGACGGCAAACCGGTGGACGGCTTCGCGCGGCCGGCACCCGAGCGGGTCGTGTCGACCGAGGTCGCCCAGCAGGTGACCGCGGCCCTGGAGGGGGTGGGCTGGCGCATCCTGGGCATGCCCGAGGCGGACGCCCGTAAGGACGCGGGACGCGGGCTCGTCAACAGGCCGGTCGCGGCGGGCGCCACCGAGCCCGGCGACCGGCTGAAATCGGCGTGGTTCGTCGCCGGTCAGGCGCCGCCCGCCTCCGGTGACGGCAACGAACCGATCACCGCCGTCACCCTCTTCCGCAACAAGCCCGGAACACCGGACCTGCTGCCGATGGAGGGCGTGGGCGGCTCCGGCCCGGAGCGGGGAACGACGCTCCCGCCGAAGGTCTGGAGCGCCTACCGGAAGGCCGTTTCCTGAACCGCCCCGCCGCCTCGCCGCCCCCCGGCAAGGCCTGAATCAGTCGTTGGCGACGACGGGGTAGCGGGGCTCCAGCTCGGCCATCTGCTTCAGCGCGTCCTTGCGGTCGCGCTTGGAGAGCCGGTCGATGTAGAGGTAGCCGTAGAGGTGGTCGGTCTCGTGCTGCAGGCAGCGCGCGAAGTAGCCGGTGCCCTCGACGGCGATCGGGTTGCCCTGCGCGTCCCGGCCGCGCACCACCGCGTAGTCCGGGCGGGCCAGCTCCGCGTACGCGCCGGGCACCGAAAGGCAGCCCTCGTTGGAGTCGTCCAGCTCACGGCGCTCGGGCGGCAGCTCGTCCAGGACCGGGTTGCAGATCGCACCGACGTGCCGCTTGCCGTTGTCGTCCGGGCAGTCGTAGACGAAGACCTTCAGGTCCACACCGATCTGGTTCGCGGCGAGGCCGACGCCCTCGGCGGTGCGCTGGCTGGCGAACATGTCGTCGATGAGCGAGGCGACCTCGTCACCGAACTCCGTGACGTCCTTGCACTCCTTGTGGAGCACCGGATTGCCGACGACCGTGATCGGCCGCGAGGTGCCGCGCTCGCGGTGGGCAAGCTCCCGCTGCGCCGCGTCCGTCGTGTCGTCGATGAACTCTTCGTCCACGCGCTGCTCACCGTCTTGATCAAACACAGGCTGCTGGGCCATCTCCGCCGTACGCCTTCCTGAAAACCCTGAATAGTCGCCCTACAGACTACGGGGGCGGACACCGGTCCTCAGCAGACCTCTTCAAGATCACGCCATTCCCGGCTGTCCGGGCTGTCCGCGACCCAGCCGTCCAGCAGCCCGCGCACCAGAGCGGCGGGTGCGGCGATTCCGCATTCGCGCTCCGGGACCCACAGGGAACCCGAGCCCGCGGTGCGGTGCCCGAGCGGCCCGGGATGGCCGGGCTCGCTGTGGTCGTGCGGATCCAGATGCTCGCCGTCGCCCTCGTCACTGGGCATCCGGCTCTCCGAGCACGTACGGCACAGCAGCCGCACGGACGACGACCAATCCTCGGCGGCGAAGCCGGCGTCGGCCGCCAGCCGCTCCAGGGCGTCCCTGTCGGCCTCGGTGGCGGCCTCCAGGAGCACCACCCAGGTGGGGACCGGTGAGGGCGCCCACAGCTCGATCTCGTCGAACACCGGATACGCCCTGATGTCGCCGTCGCCACCCGAAGCGGTGGTCCGCTCGCCGTGCGGGACGCCGTCGTGCAGCACGACCTCGCCCCAGCGGCGCCCGGAGGACGGCAGCGGGATCGACAGCACCTCTATCCGGGCCGGGTCCAGCCGGCGGCCCCAGACCACCTCGGCCTCCCCCTCGGGCGAGAGCCGGACGGCGGCGCTGCCCAGGGCCATGCCGACCGGCTCACCGGACGGGGAGCCCTCGCTGGGCACCTTGAGGCCGTACGCCTGCCAGGAGCGGCGGGCCAGCGGCCAGTCCTGGAGGGCGGTGGCGGCGATGCCGACGTTCCACCAGTCGGGCGCCCCGCTCTCGCGGTCCAGCAGGGCGACCGCGCGCAGACCGGCGGCCCGCGCCTGCTCCCAGTCGTGCCGGAACTTGTGCAGCAGCGCGAGGTTGAACCAGGACTCCGAGAGCCAGGGCTCCATGTCGGCGGCGCGCGTCAGCAACGCGCCCGCGTCGTCGTAACGGCCGTCGCCGATCAGCGTGAAAGCGCGGTCGGTCGCCTGCCGCCACGAGGCGGAGGGCCGGTGCCGTACCTTGCCGAAGATCCTCACGATTCCCGCCTGCTGGTTGCTCTCGATGCCGCTCCGGAGGTGTCCCGGGCGGCGCCCGGGGCCGTCTGGGGGCCCACTCGACAACCTGCCACAGATTGCCGTCGGGCTCAGCCCGATCGCTGTGCCCCTTGCGGCTCCCTGCCCTTCGCCGACCCCCTGAATCCCCCTGCGAGGGGCTTCCTTCGCATCCAACCATGCCCATATCCGAGGCCGCTCATTACCCATGGGTTCCACGACCTCTGACGGGCCTCGGCGGCTCAACGGCGGGATTTTCCGGCGTGCGGGGCTGCCGGGGCCCCTGTGGCCGCACCCTGGCGGTCGCGGGAGCGACGGCAGCGCGGTACGCGGACGGACGCGAAGGCTCCTGTTCCGCGCAGCGCGAACACGCTGCGGAGGGGGCCGCCCGACCGGGTGGGCGGCGTGGGCGGGCCCGAGGCCCGTCTCAGGCCGTGCGGCCGCCGCGGCCCAGGACCCGGGCCAGCGCCTCGACGACCCGCGGCTCGTAATCCTGCGCCGTGGCCAGCCGCAGCCGCTCCAGGGCGCGCAGCGGGCCACCGGGGCCCGCCGACTCCCCCGCCAGGTCGTCGTAGGCATTGACCGTGCGCACGATGCGGGCCGTGACCGGCTGGTCCCGGAACGGATCCGCCTGCCGCTCCACGATCACCGCGACCTCCGCCGGCACCCCGGTCTGCCGCACGACGGCGCCGCCCAGCAGCGCGATCCGGCGCTGCTCGGCGGGCGGCAGCGGCGCGGTCGCCCCGGCCGGCACCGGGTCCAGCAGCGAGAGCTGCCCGATGTCGTGCATCAGGGCGGCGTATTCCAGCACGTCCAGGTCCGGTTCGTTCAGGCCCAGTTCGCGGCCCACGGCGCGGCTCAGGGCGGCGACCCGGCGGGCGTGGCCGTGCGAGGTGTAACCGGCGATCTCGGTGGAGCGGGCCAGGGAGGCGATGGTCTGGCGGTAGGTGGCACGTACGGCGGCGAACCTGCGGAAGGCGAACTGGGTCAGCAGCAGCGGCAGGCAGAAGACCGGCAGCGCCCACAGCCCGGCGGCCGCGGTGGCCAGCGAGATGACCACTCCGGTGGCGCCGATGGCCGAGCCGATGCCGAGCAGCGCCCGCAACTCGTCGCGCAGCAGCGGTCCGTACGGCCAGCCGGTGCGGGCGCGGGCGAGTGCGGCGGCCAGCACCGCGTCGCAGAGCGCGGTCAGCGCCAGCAGGCCGATCAGGAACAGCGGATAGACCGGCCCGTCCGCCACCCACTCCGCCAACGTCCCGGTGTTGTAGAGGGGTTGGAAACACGTGGCGGCGAATCCGACGGTCAGCAGCCGGCGGGCGAGGTGGTCGAGCGCCTGCCCGCGGCCGAGCGCGAGGTGCGGGACGAGCCCCACCAGACCTGCCGCCACGACGACCGCGATGGTCTGCGGCAGCCCGTGGGTCGTCGCCCGGCCGCCGACCTCGCCGAGCAGGGCGTACGCGAGCGCGCCGGCCGCGCCGAGGGGTGCGCTCTCGCGCTCCCCCGGGGCCAGTCCGGGGCCCGCCGGGCGCGCGGAGCCCCGGCGCACCAGCTCGCCGACCGTGATCAGTACCCCGAAGGCCAGCGCGATCCCGGGCTCGGACACGCCCTCCCACAGCGTCCGGCCCAGCGCCCAGCACGCCAGCGCACCGGCCGCCCCATAGACACCGGCGACCACGGCCCGGCCGGCCCGGCCGGCCCGGTGGCCCGCGCCGTCCGCTCCCCACCGGCCGGCCGCTTGCCGGTCGCCCGGCGGGTATGCGGCCGTGCCGCGGCGGTGCGCACCGCGGGGGTGCCGCCCGCCACCGGTCGACCGCCCGCCGGCCGACGACCGTGCGCCGCCGTTCACCGCCCGCCGTCCCGCCGGGCGGGACCGGCCGCCGCGGCGCCCCGGCCGAGGGCCGGATCGCCACCCGCGCCGGTGTCCGGAGCCGTGCCCGGACCCTGCGAGCGCACAGGCGGGACGTTTCCTCGCCCGCCCCCGGCCGCGTCCTGGGCCGCCCCGACCGGCGCCGCCGCATCCCGCGCCGCCTCCCCTTCGTCCGTCAGGTCCGGCGGCGGCACCGCGACCGGATCCGTGTCCGCCGCCATCACCAGATCGGGGTGCCAGCCGTCCCGCTCCAGCGACGCCGCCAGCGCCCTGACCATCCGGGGATCGAACTGCTTGCCCGCGCATTTGCGCAGCTCCGCCACCGCGGCCGGAACCGGCCGGGCCCGGCGGTAGGAACGGGTCGAGGTCATCGCGTCGAAGGCGTCGGCGACGGCCACCACCCGGGCACATTCCGGGATGTGATGCCCCGAGAGCCCGTAGGGGTAGCCGCCGCCGTCCAGCCGTTCGTGGTGGTGCAGGATCGCGGCCCGCGCCTCGCCGAGGAAACCGATGCCCCGCACGATCTCGTGCCCGTATTCGGGATGCAGCTCGATCACGCTGCGCTCCTGTGGCGTCAGCGGCCCGTCCTTGCGCAACAGCCGGGTGGGGACGCCGAGTTTGCCGACGTCGTGCAGGATGCCGGCGAACCGCAGCACCTCCACCCGCTCCTCGGGCATGCCCAGCTCGCGGGCGATCATCACCGAGGCCCGGCCGACCCGCTCGCTGTGCCCGCGGGTGTAGCGGTCCTTGATGTCCACCGCCTGCACGAGGGCGCGGATGGTGGCCTGATGGGCGGCGCGTTCACGGTGGTACTGCGCGAAGACCCAGCAGGAGATGTACATCGGCAACAGCACCAGCAGCGCCGCGAGGGGCCCGTACGAGCTGCGCCACAGGACCGCCATCATCAGCCCGGCGAGCCCCTGCACGAGGTACGGGCCCAGCGAGCGGGGGAGCAGTCCCCGCCAGGCCGTACGCACCGGGTGGCGTTCCGCGGCGATGAGCACCCCGCCCTCCAGGACGGCGAGCACCGCGCAGAAGGTGCCGGCGGCGGCCAGGGCCGGCACCAGCAGAACGGGGAACTGCGGTGCGGACAGCGAGGGGTGGTGGCCGATCACCCGGAAGACGTGCGAGGCCGCCCAGCAGGCCATCGCCAGTTCGGCGGCGTGCCAGATCTTGCGGGCGGCTGCCGAGCGGGCCTGCGCGCGGGCGATCAGCGCGCCGGGGACGGCCGCGAGCGCGGCCAGCGGCGGCGGCAGAAGGAGGGCCCCGGCCAGCAGGACCGGGAAGAAGGAGCCCATACCGAGCGGTACCCGGCCGCCCATCAGCGGGCAGTGGCGTATCCGTTCGCAGAGTCCGTAGAGGGCGGCAAGGGCCAGGGCACCGGTCCAGGGGGCGTCGGCGCCGAGCCGCACCGCCGGGGCGGCACACAGCGCCGCGGCCAGGGCGGCGCCTCCGATATACCCCCGCGCGGCTGCCGGAAGTCTCCGCATCGCGCCCTCCTCCCCATGCCCACCGCTCTCCCCGTCGCTGCCGCGTCCGCGGTGCACAGGGTTCGGTGAGAATAGAGGGGCCGGGGCGCCGGAGAAGGCGCATCAGCGGATCGGGCGGGACGAATCGCCCCGCCCCTCACCCCTTAGGGTGACGCGCGGCCTTATTCGGCCCGCGCGGCCTCGGTGCGTGCATCGCCCGAGTCGCCGGAGCCGGCCGGCGCGGAGCCGGCAGCATCGGCCGCCTGCTCCCGCTGTGCCTGCTCGTGCTTGGCCTGTTCGAGCACGCTCAGCTCGGGGACGGCCTCCCCGGCCCGGATCAGATCGATCCGGCCCATGACCTTGGACCGCAGGTCGGTGGGGACGTCGTCGTGGCCGCAGCAGCGCTTGACGAGCTTCTTGACGGCCTGCTCCAGGCCGTACTTCTCCAGGCACGGCGAGCATTCGTCGAGGTGGCCCTGGAACTCTGCGCACTCCCCGGCGGGCATCTCGCGGTCGAGATACTCGTAGAGGTGGTCAAGGACCTCCGAGCAGTCCTTGTCGTGCGGCTCTCCGCAGCTCATGATCCCGAGCCTTTCCGGTCGTGCGATCCCGACGTCCGCGTGGCCTGCGTATCCGCAGCCGCGGCACCCGCCGGGACCAGCCCGCGCTCACGGGCGTAATCCTCCAGCATGCCGCGCAGTTGGCGCCGGCCGCGGTGCAGACGGGACATCACCGTGCCGATAGGTGTGCCCATGATGTCGGCGATCTCCTTGTACGCAAAGCCCTCGACATCCGCGAGGTATACCGCGATACGGAATTCCTCGGGAATCGCCTGGAGGGCCGCCTTCACGTCGGAGTCGGGCAGGTGGTCGAGCGCCTGCGACTCGGCGGAGCGCAGTCCCGTCGACATGTGCGACTCGGCGCGCGCGAGCTGCCAGTCCTCGATCTCCTCGGCGGCGCTGCGCTGGGGCTCACGCTGCTTCTTGCGGTAGGAGTTGATGAAGGTGTTCGTGAGGATCCGGTAGAGCCACGCCTTGAGGTTCGTGCCCTCCCGGAACTGGTGGAACGACGCGTACGCCTTGGCGTAGGTCTCCTGCACCAGGTCCTCGGCGTCGGCCGGATTGCGGGTCATACGCAGCGCGGCGGAATACATCTGGTCCAGGAAGGTGAGCGCGTCCCGCTCGAAGCGCGCGTTGCGCTCGGCGGCGCTCTCCTGCCGGCTCTCGGACTTCTCCTGCGCCGCGCCGTCGGTCCCTGCGTCGGTACCGGTGACCGGACCCACCTCCTCCAACACCGTGACGGATCCGGATGCGGACCCACTCGAATCGGAGAATAGACGACGATCCGCTGCCGCCGCCGCTCCGGCCATGGCGGGCTGCGCCGCCTGCACCTGCGACCACTGCAGGTCAGCGGACGGACGGGCCGGGCATGCGATTCCCATGCGGCGGACTCCCATTCCTCGTGCTTCGCTGGATGTACTCGACTCTCTACGCCTGGCACAACAGCCGCATCCCGTGGGTCATTCCCGGCCTGCCGCGGCTTTTGGACGGACCGGACCGCTTGACAAAGCACATTGCCGCTTCAGCAAAATAACCCTGTGGGAGACAACACGGCAGACAACGGGTACGAACGGGTGCTGGCCGATGTGGGACCGCGGCTGCGGCAGCTGCGCCAGGAGCGCGGCGTGACGCTGTCGGCCCTCTCGGAGGCGACCGGGATCTCGGTGAGCACCCTGTCGCGGCTGGAGTCCGGCGGCCGCAAGGCCACCCTCGAACTGCTGCTGCCCCTGGCACACGCCCATCAGGTACCGCTGGACGAGCTCGTCGGCGCGCCGGAGGTCGGTGATCCGCGGGTGCGGGCGGTGCCGCGGAAGAGCCACGGCATGACCGTGGTGCCGCTGACCCGCCAGCCGGGTGCCCTGCAGGCGTTCAAGCTCGTGATCGAGCCGCGCAAGGGCGAGCCCGAGCAGCGTACGCACGAGGGCTACGAATGGCTGTACGTCCTGTCGGGGCGGCTGCGGCTGCTGCTCGCCGACCGTGACGTGGTGCTGCGGGCCGGGGAGGCGGCCGAGTTCGACACCCGGCTGCCGCACTGGTTCGGGCCCGCCGACCAGGAGCCGGTCGAATTGCTCAGCCTCTTCGGCCGGCAGGGCGAACGGATGCACGTCCGCGCCCGGCCTCGCGGCCGGGCCGACTGACCACGCGGCCGGCCGTGCCGCGTCCGCGGCCTCGGGCGAACCCACTGCCGCAGACGAACCCCTTGCCTCAGGCGAAGAGCCCGTCCAGCCAGGCCGCCACGGCGTCCGTGATCGTGGACATCGACTCCGCCTCGCCCACCCCGGCCGCCTTCGGCACCGCGAAGCCGTGGTCGCCGTGTGCCACCTCGGTGATCTCCGTGCCCGGCGGGAACTCGCCGGGCCTGCCGAACGGGTCCCGCGCCCCCTGTACCACCAGCGTCGGCACGCCCGCGCCGGTCAGCTCCTCCACCCGGGACTTCTCCGGCTTGCCCGGCGGATGCAGCGGAAAGCTGAGCGCCAGCACGGCGTGCGCGCCCAGCTCACGCGCCGTACGGCAGGCCACCCGCGCGCCCGCGCTGCGGCCGCCCGCGACCACCGGCAGCCCCGGCTTCGCCAGCGCCGGCCACAGCGCCGTCCAGCCGCTGTCCAGGGTTTTCGGGGCGGGGGCCAGCTTCTTGCCCGCCACCCGCCACGGCTGCTCGACCAGCGCCACGGTGTAGCCCCGGCCCGGCAGCGCGGCGGCCAGCGCCCGCAGATCGCGCGCCTCGATGCCGCCGCCCGCGCCATGGCTCACGGCCAGTACGGCCCGCGCCGGTACCGCATCGCGGTACCAGGTGATCCGGGCATCGCCCGCCGGCGTCCCGACCGTCTCGCGCTCACTCGCCCCTGTGCTCATACGTCCATCCTGCCCGCGCCCCCGCCGGATCGGCACGGCAGCGCGCCAGAGCCGCGCACCGGGCCCGGTCCGCGGCCGGGGCGGCGCCGTCATAGCGGCTCAGAACAGCGTGCCGACCTCGGGCCCGTCGAGCTCGGCGAGCAGTTCGGGCCCGTTGTTGCGGACATTGCTGACGTCGGTGGGGACGGGATAGGCGCGCATCAGCCCGGCCGGCGGCGGTATGAGCAGCTCCCGCAGATCCTCCGGGTCGGTACGGGCCGGGTCGAGCCAGGCGTCCCAGCGGTCCGGCGTCAGCACCAGCGGCATCCGGGGGTGGATGTCGGCGAGCGCCTGCGGGCCCTCGCCCCCGGTGGCGCCGGCCAGCGGCGTGGTCTCGGCGGCCGTCGTGAGCACGGTGCAGGTCACCCACCATGCCTGCGGGTGATCGGCGGGGAGTGTGCCGTCCCGCCAGAATTCGTACAGCCCGGCCATCGCCATCACGGAGCCGTCGGCGGGCGTCACGAAATACGGCTGCTTACGGCCCCGCTTCTTCTTGCCCTGCTCCTCCAGCTCCCGCTCCGCCGCATCGGTGACCCACTCGAAGTAGCCGTCACCGGGGAGCAGGCAGCGGCGGGACTCGAAGGCCCGCCGGAACGACGGCTTCTCGTGCACCGTCTCGGCCCGTGCGTTGATCATCTTCGCCGCGCCCTCGGGTGATTTCGACCACGAGGGCACCAGCCCCCACCGCAGCGACCGCAGTTGGCGGACGGGTCCGCCGGCCGGGAAGCCGAGTGCCGCCTCGCCCTTGAGGGGACGGTCGAGCACCGCGTGCACGTGCTTCGTCGGAGCGATGTTCCAGTCGGGTGCCAGGGTCTCCTCGGGCTCCCACTTCTGGACGTCGAAAACGCCCGCCAGGTCCTCGGGCCTGCGACTCGCTGCATACCTACCGCACATGCATGCCACACTGCCATGCCACACGAAGGGGGAACCCCAGCACTATGGACACCGACCACATCACCGACGTATGGAGCCGGGTCTTCGGGACCCAGTCCGCCCCTTCACTCTGGCTGGTGATCGCCACCGGAGTGGTCGCGCTGGCCGCCGTCGCCCCGCACCCCGCCTGGCGGCTGTCCCGGAACGCCGTGACCATCGCCCACGAGGGCGGCCACGGCCTGATCGCGCTGCTGACCGGCCGCCGGCTGGACGGCATCCGGCTGCACTCGGACACTTCGGGGCTGACCGTCTCCCGCGGCAGGCCGACCGGCATCGGCATGGTGCTGACCGCCGCGGCCGGCTACACCGCGCCGTCGCTGCTGGGGCTGGCGGGCGCCGCGCTGCTGGCCACCGGGCACATCACGGCCCTGCTCTGGGGCGCCACCGCGCTGCTCATCGCGATGCTGGTGATGATCCGCAACGCCTACGGCGTGCTCACCGTCGTCCTGGCGGGCGCCGCGTTCTTCCTCATCTCCTGGCTGACGACGCCGGACGTGCAGGCGGCGTTCGCGTACGTCGTGGTGTGGTTCCTGCTGCTGGGCGGGGTGCGGCCGCCGTTCGAGCTGATGGGCAAGCGGCGGCGGGGCGGGGCGATGGACTCCGACCCCGACCAGCTGGCCCGCCTCACCCATATTCCGGCGGCCGCCTGGCTCGGCGTCTTCCATGTCGTGACGCTGCTCTCCCTGATAGGCGGCGGCAGCCGGCTGCTCGACGTCTGAGCGGACAGCTGCCCGCCGTAGTGGCCGGTATCCGCCGCTTCCGCCCGCTCCGGCCGCAGCGGCGCACTACCAGCGCCATGTTTCGTAGAGGTTGCGCCACTTTTGATCAAGATCGGCACCCTTGGCCAGCCATTAAAGTAAGGGCATGACCGAGAGCCCCGCACACCCCGCCCTTTGGCCCGCCCCCGTCGCCTCCGGGGCGGTCGATGCGACCGTCACCGTGCCCGGCTCCAAATCGGTCACCAACCGCGGCCTGGTCCTGGCCGCCCTCTCCTCCGAACCCGGCTGGCTGCGCCGCCCGCTGCGCTCGCGCGACACCCTCCTGATGGCCGAGGCGCTGCGCACCCTGGGCGTCGGCATCGAGGAGACCGCCTCCTCCAGTTCCGCGGGCGCCGGCGGCGGAGAAGCCTGGCGGGTGATCCCCGCGGGGCTGCACGGCCCGGCGACCGTCGATGTCGGCAACGCCGGCACGGTCATGCGCTTCCTGCCTCCGGTCGCCGCCCTCGCCGACGGCCCGATCCACTTCGACGGCGACCCGCGCTCCTACGAACGCCCGCTGGGCGGCGTCATCAATGCCCTGCGCGCCCTCGGTGCCCGGATCGACGACGACAACCGCAGCGCGCTCCCGATGACGGTGCACGGCGGCGGCGCCCTGGACGGCGGCCCGGTCGAGATCGACGCCTCCTCGTCGTCCCAGTTCGTCAGCGCCCTGCTGCTGTCCGCCCCGCGCTTCAACCAGGGCGTCGAGGTCCGGCACACCGGTTCCGCGCTGCCCTCCATGCCGCACATCCGGATGACCGTCGACATGCTGCGCAACGTCGGCGCCCAGGTGGACACCCCGGAGTCCGGCGGCGAGCCGAACGTCTGGCGGGTCACCCCCGGCGCCCTCCTCGGCCGCGACCTGGTCGTCGAGCCCGACCTGTCGAACGCCCAGCCGTTCCTGGCCGCGGCGCTGGTCACCGGCGGCCGGGTCACCATCCCCGACTGGCCCGAGCACACCACCCAGCCCGGTGACGCGCTGCGCGAGATCTTCACCACCATGGGCGGCTCCTGCGAGCTGACCGACCGCGGCCTGACCTTCACCGGCAGCGGCCGCATCCACGGCATCGACGTCGACCTGAGCGAGGTCGGCGAGCTGACCCCGGGCATCGCCGCCGTCGCCGCCCTCGCCGACTCCCCCTCCACGCTGCGCGGCGTCGCCCATCTGCGGCTGCACGAGACCGACCGGCTGGCCGCTCTGACCAAGGAGCTGAACGAACTCGGCGGCGACGTCACCGAGACCGCCGACGGCCTGCACATCCGGCCGCGCGCCCTGCACGGCGGGATCTTCCACACCTACGAGGACCACCGGCTGGCCACCGCCGCCGCGATCATCGGCCTCGCCGTCGCGGGGGTGGAGGTGGAGAACGTCGCCACCACCGCCAAGACGCTGCCCGACTTCCCCGCGATGTGGACGGACATGCTCGATCCGGCCGCGGTTCCCGCCCGGAGAGCGTGAGGACCCGGCCGCCATGCGTCGCTACGGCAAGAACCCCGACGAGGACGACATCCGCGTCCGCCCCAATCCCAAGGGCAACCGCCCGCGCACCAACATCCGCCCCAAACACGAGGACGCCGGCGAGGGCCTCGTCCTCACCGTCGACCGCGGCCGCCTGACCTGCCTGATCGAGGGCCGTACGGTCACCGCCATGAAGGCCCGCGAACTGGGCCGCAAGAGCGCGGTGGTGGGCGACCGGGTCGCGGTCGTCGGTGACCTGACCGGCGCCAAGGACACCCTCGCCCGGATCGTCCGGGTCGAGAAGCGCACCTCGACGCTGCGCCGTACAGCCGATGACGACGACCCCTTCGAGCGGGTCGTGGTCGCCAACGCCGACCAGCTCGCGATCGTCACCGCACTCGCCGACCCCGAGCCGCGCCCCCGCCTCATCGACCGCTGCCTGGTGGCCGCCTACGACGCGGGCCTGAGCCCGCTGCTGGTGCTGACCAAGTCCGATCTGGCGTCCGCCGACGGCCTGTTGGAGCTGTACGGCGCCCTGGGCGTGCCCTACCTCGTCACCAACCGCGACGAACTGACCGACGGCAAGGCCGCCGACCGGGTACGCGAACAGCTGACGGGCCGGATGACGGCCTTCGTCGGCCACTCCGGGGTGGGCAAGACGACCCTGGTCAACGCCCTGGTCCCGGACCGCCATCGGGCCACCGGACATGTCAACGCCCACACCGGACGGGGTCGGCACACCACCACCTCGGCGCTGGCACTGCCGCTGCCCGGCGACTCGGGCTGGGTGATCGACACCCCGGGCGTACGGTCCTTCGGGCTGCACCACGTCGACCCGTCGCGGGTCATCCTCGCCTTCCCCGACCTGGTCACGGGGACGGACGCGTGTCCTCGCGCGTGCAGCCACGACGAGCCGGACTGCGGGCTGGACCAGTGGGTGGCCGACGGGCACGCCGACCCGGCCCGCCTCTATTCGCTGCGCCGGCTGCTCGCCACCCGGGAGCGACGCGAAGGCGACTGATCCCGACGTTTCCGTCGTCCGTCCGAGGTAAAGGCATAATCGCACCGAGGTCGGCCGGCCCCTGTCCGGGCGAGCAGGGCCGGACAGGGCCGAGCGGTCATCCTCACCCGAGCAGGGCCGAGCTGACGGAGGCACAGGGACATGGCGTGGCTGCTGGTCGTGGTGGCGGGGATCCTGGAAACGGGGTTCGCGGTCTGCCTCAAGCTGTCGCACGGCTTCACCCGTCTGTTCCCGACCATCGCCTTCTGCGCCTTCGCCCTGGGCAGCTTCGGTCTGCTGACCCTGGCCCTGCGGAAACTCGACGTCGGCCCGGCGTACGCGGTCTGGACCGGCATCGGCGCGGCCGGCACCGCGATCTACGGCATGGTCTTTCTGGGCGATGTGGTCTCCACGCTGAAGCTCGTCTCCATCACCCTCGTCATCGTGGGCGTCATCGGCCTGCAGCTGTCCGGCTCCGCCCACTGACGACACCGCCCGGACACCCCTGACGGGCGGCGCCCGTAACCGTCACACCCGCGGCCCTCAGCGGGCCACCGCTCCCCCGCCCGGCAGACGGGCGAACGCCCCGCGTACGAGCCGCGACACCGTCTCCGCCTCGGGCTCCGGCCGGGTCTGCGCCGCCCCTGCGCCGGCGGGCCCCGCCGGTACGCGATCCGTTACGGGAGGGGCGCCCGCGGCGAGAGCCGATCCCGGCACCACCGGGGCGACCACACACGACAGCGTCAGCCGCGCCGCGGTCTCGCAGGCGGTGCCGAGAGCCGGCAGTTCCTCCCGCGGCCAGTCCGGTTCCAGGGCCGCCACCGCCCGGTCGCAGAACCGGCCGACCAGCTCGGCCGGGCCCGGCAGCGGGTCCTCGGCCCTCGCCCGGGAGCGCTGCGCGGGCACGCCCCGCCGCGCGGCCCGTACGGCGGCGGTCGTGGGCGGGGCCGGCAGCCGTTCGCTCCAGCAGCCGGTCAGGGCGGCCCTGACCAGCGGGTTGGTACGCGCGGCGCGCAGCGTCCAGGTGGCCGCGGCGACCACCCGGCCCGCGGCGTCACCCGGCGGCCCGGCCGCCGCCTGCCGGCCGTCCCGGGTCAACGCCTTTTCCACACCGGCGAGATAGTTGGCCGTCTCCCGGTGCACGAGGGCGCGGGCCAGCCCTTCCTTGCTGCCGAACTCGTTGTAGAGGGTCTGCCGGGAGACGCCCGCCGCGGCCGCGACGTCGACCATCCGGACGGCCGCCCAGGCCTGGGCGGTCAGCGCCGTATAGGCGGCATCCAGCAGGGATTCACGCGCAGCGGGCATCCGTCGCCTCCGGGGCCGCCGGCCCATATGGCCGGAGTGCGCACAGAATTGACGCGGCGCCAGAGGCTGTCAAGGGTCGCCGCACGACGGCCCCGCACCGCTGTCCAGCGGCACCTGCACCCCTTACGCGCCGGTCCTGGCATGGCCGTGTGGCTCCGGGGTACCCCTGTCGATACTGTTCGCACATGCCCGACTATCACGATGATCTTCGTCTCGGCCATGTCCTTGCGGACGCCGCGGACGCCGCGACCATGGAACGGTTCAAGGCGCTCGACCTCAAGGTCGAGACCAAACCGGACATGACGCCGGTGAGCGAGGCGGACAAGTCCGCCGAGGAGCTGATCCGCGGTCATCTCCAGCGGGCCAGGCCACGGGACGCGGTGCTCGGCGAGGAGTTCGGAAGCGAGGGTTCGGGTCCACGCCGCTGGATCATCGACCCGATCGACGGCACCAAGAACTACGTCCGCGGGGTGCCGGTCTGGGCGACGCTGATCGCGCTGATGGAGCGCGGCGAGGGCGGCGACCGCCCCGTGGTCGGCATCGTCTCCGCGCCGGCCCTCAACCGCCGTTGGTGGGCCGCCGAGGGGCTGGGCGCCTTCACCGGCCGCAGCCTGACCTCCGCGTCCAAGCTGCGCGTCTCGCAGGTCGGCCGCATCCAGGACGCCTCGTTCGCGTACTCCTCGCTGTCCGGCTGGGAGGAGCGCGGTCAGCTGCCCGGCTTCCTCGACCTGACCCGGGACTGCTGGCGGACCCGCGGCTACGGCGACTTCTGGCCCTACATGATGATCGCCGAGGGCTCGGTGGACATCTGCGCGGAGCCGGAGCTGTCGCTGTGGGACATGGCGGCCTGCGCCGTCGTGGTCCAGGAGGCGGGCGGCCGGTTCACCGGTCTGGACGGCAAGCCGGGCCCGCACAGCGGGAACGCTGCGGCCTCCAACAGCCTGCTGCACGAGGACCTGCTGAAGTACGTCGGCGACACCCGGAACTGATCCGGGGCCGCACAGCGGCTGTGACCTGCGAAGGGGCGGGCGGCGGAGCACGATCCGCCGCCCGCCCCTTGTTGGTTCGGCGTGGGCATGTGAACATGAGAATCCAACAGATTGTGAACTTGTGAATTCATTCGCAAGCCACATCACCAAGGAGGTGGCTCCACTCCATGCCCATGTTCGTCAGGGACGCCATGAGCACGGTGGTCCTCACCATCGGGCCCGCACACACTCTTCGCCAGGCCGCACAGCTGATGTCGGCCCGCCGCATCGGGGCGGCCGTGGTCCTCGACAAGGACGCCGGCGGCATCGGCATTCTCACCGAGCGCGACATCCTCAACTCCCTGGGCGCCGGCGACAATCCGGACCGCGAGACCGCCCAGACCCACACCACGTCGGATGTGGTCTTCGCCGCGCCGGACTGGACCCTGGACGAGGCGGCCGACGCGATGGTGCGGGGCGGCTTCCGCCATCTCATCGTGCTGGACGACCGCGAACCGGTCGGCATCGTGTCGGTCCGCGACATCATCCGCTGCCGCTCGGACGTCATCGAGCGGGTCGGCGCCGTCACCGCCTGAGTCCTCGGGCAGGCATGCCGACGCCGCCTGAGCCTCTCAGGAAGGAAGGCCGTCACCTCCCGGATTCCCGGGGAGCATGCCTGCCCGGTCCCTCCCTGCCGACCCGGCCCTCTACGGACTGAGCGCCGGCGGCCCCGGACGCACGAAGAGGCCGGAGCCCATCGGCATCCGGCCTCTTCGGTTTTACGGCAAGCGACGGTTGAGCAGTCCCACGGCGATCGGCCACCTCCGCCGGAGCGGCGGCGGCTCAGCCGCGCGGGGCCGCGTCAGCCGCGCAGGGCCTGGACCGCGGCGTCGAGCCGCTTGCCGTAGTCCGCGTCCGCCTTGCGGAAGTTCTCGATCGCGCGCTGCGCGATGTCGTCGCGGGAGACCTGCGAGATGAAGCCCGCCAGATTGTCGATCAGGCGTCCCTTCTCGTCCTCGGACAGCAGGCGGTAGAGGTCGCCCGCCTGTACGAAGTCGTTGTCCTCGGCGTGCGAGGGCGCCGCGCTCTCACCGGTCTCGCCGTTCACCGCGACCGGCTGCCACAGCGCCCGGCCGGTCTCCACCGGGCCGTCGAAGCTGTTGGGCTCGTAGTTCTTCCGGCCCGCGTGACGGCCGTCGTAAAGGAAGCCGTCCCGGCTGTTGGTGCGGGCCTCGGTGGCGTGCGGACGGTTCACCGGCAGGTGGTCGGCGTTGATGCCGACGCGGTAGCGGTGCGCGTCGCCGTAGGCGAAGAGACGGCCCTGGAGCATCTTGTCGGGGGACGGGCCGATACCCGGCACGAAGTGGTGCGGGGAGAAGATCGACTGCTCGACCTCGGCGAAGATGTTCTCCGGGTTGCGGTTGAGCTCCAGCTTGCCGATCTCGACCGGCGGGTAGTCCTCGTGCGGCCAGACCTTGGTCAGGTCGAACGGGTTGAAGCGGTAGTTGGCCGCCTCGGCCGCGGGCATGATCTGCACCTGCACGGTCCAGGACGGGAAGTCACCGCGCTCGATCGAGGTGCGCAGGTCGCGCTGGTGGCTGTCCGCGTCCTCACCGGCGAGCTTGTCGGCCTCGGCCTGGGTGAGGTTCTTGATGCCCTGGTCGGTCTTGAAGTGGTACTTGACCCAGAAGGCCTCGCCGGCCTCGTTGGTCCACTGGAAGGTGTGCGAGCCGTAGCCGTTCATGTGGCGGAGCGTGGCGGGGATGCCGCGGTCACCGAACAGCCAGGTCACCTGGTGGGTGGACTCGGGAGAGAGGCCCCAGAAGTCCCAGACGTTGTCCGCCTCCTGCGAGCCGGTGTACGGGTCGCGCTTCTGGGTGTGGATGAAGTCCGGGAACTTGATGGCGTCCTTGATGAAGAACACCGGGGTGTTGTTGCCGACGAGGTCGTAGTTGCCCTCTTCGGTGTAGAACTTCAGCGCGAAGCCGCGGGGGTCACGCACCGCGTCGGCCGAGCCGAGGTTGCCTGCGACGGTCGAGAAGCGCAGGAACGTCTCGGTCTGCTTGCCGATCTCCGAGAGGAAGTTCGCGCGGGTGTACTTGGTCACATCAGCGGTCACCGTGAAGGTGCCGTACGCACCGGCGCCGCGCGCGTGCACGATGCGCTCCGGAATGCGCTCGCGGTTGAAGTGTGCGAGCTTCTCGATCAGGAGCTGGTCCTGGATCAGACCGGGGCCGCCGACGCCGGCCGTCTCACTGTTCTGGTTGTCCGCGACCGGAGCCCCGGACTCCGTGGTGAGCGGTCCAGTGGTGCTCTCTACCGACACGTGCGCCTCCTGAAAGTCTTCTACACCTGCCCTTGGCTTGCGCCGTTGCCGATCCTACATTGGACAATGTCTAAGTCAAGAAGGACCCGAAAGTCGTACCTGATCCGGTGATGGACCGGCCGCTGCTACCCTGGCTTTATCTGACTGATAGGTGAATGGCATGAGTGACCTGCTGGAACGGCTCCGGGGACGCGGCTGGCGGCTGACCGCGCAGCGACGCGTCGTCGCCGAGGTCCTCGATGGGGACCACGTCCACTACACCGCTGACGAAGTGCACGCACGGGCGACCGACCGCCTCCCCGAGATCTCGCGCGCCACGGTCTACAACACCCTCGGCGAGCTGGTCTCGCTCGGCGAGGTGCTCGAGGTCAGCACGGACGGCCGCGCGAAGCGCTACGACCCGAACGCTCACCACGATCACCAGCACCTCATCTGCTCGCAGTGCGGCACGATCCGCGACGTCCACGTCCAGGGCGACCCCCTCTCCGCCCTGCCCGAGCCGGAGCGCTACGGCTTCCAGGTCTCCGAGGTCACCGTGACCTACCGGGGCATCTGCCCCACCTGCAACTCCACCTCCTGACGCGGCGGGAGCCGGCCCCCGTCCGGGCCGCCCCGCACCGGCGCCCCCTGGCGCAGCACCCCCCCCCCACAGAGCCCGCGCCATACCGGCCGCGGGCGTTTCGGCATGCCCGGATCCCACCCCGGGCCACTCGCGCACCCGGCGCCCCTCCGGACCCGTATCCGCACGACCCTTGCCCTGATCTGACGGCCCGTCATATCGTCGGCGGCGCCGCGCTCTTCGGCCATCGGGTCCGACCGGGCCCGGCCTCCCGTGACCGCGGCGCCCTGTCCGCACTCCGCGAGGAGCACCCGTGGGAGAGCCGCACCCTTCCCCCGCACCGACCCGCCCGGCCGGTGACCGGGCCGAACCGGCCGCCCCGCCGCCGGCGTTGCGCGCCCGCGCCCTCACCCGCACCTTCGGCCGCGGCAGCAAGGCAGTGGCCGCGCTCGGCCCGCTCGATCTCGAGATCGCGGCCGGTGAATTCGTCTGCGTCGTCGGCCCGTCCGGCTGCGGGAAATCCACCCTGCTGCGTATCGCCGCCGGTCTGCTGCGCCCCGGCGCGGGCGAGCTGGAGCTGCGCGCGAGCGCGGACCGCCCGGTCGCGATGATCTTCCAGGACTACGGCATCTACGACTGGAAGACCGTCCTGGCCAACGTCCGGTTCGGCCTCGACATCGCGCGCGTCCCCCGCAAGGAGGCCGACGAACGGGCCCGTGCCTGGCTCACCCGGTTGGGGCTCGCCGACTTCGCCGCCGCCTACCCGGCGGCTCTCTCCGGCGGTATGCGCCAGCGCGTCGCCATCGCCCGCGCGCTGGCCGTCGAGCCCGAGATCCTGCTGATGGACGAGCCGTTCGCGGCCCTCGACGCCCAGTTGCGCACCATCCTCCAGGACGAGCTGCTGGAGCTCACCCAGACCACCCGCACCACCACCCTCTTCATCACCCACAGCCTCGAAGAGGCGCTGGTGCTCGGCGACCGGGTCCTGGTGATGTCCGCCCGGCCCGGTCGGATCATCGCCGAACGCCGCCCGCCGTTCGCCCGTCCCCGCACCGGTGACGTCCGCGACGCCCCCGAATTCACCGCCCTGAAGGCCGAGTTGTGGGAATTGCTGCGCGACGAGGTCGCCGGCCGGGCCGCCCTGGACACCGTCGGGACGGGTGCGCACGGCACGAAGGGGGCCCCGCGCGGATGACCACCACCCTGAGCCCGAACGACCCCGGCCACCACGCCCGGACCGAACGCCTGATCGTCCGCCGCCCCGGCCCCCGGGAACTGCGCCCCGAACGCACCCACCGCCGCCGGCGCACCCTCGAACTCTCGCTGGCCGTCGCCGTCCCGCTCGTCCTCGTCCTGCTGTGGCAGCTGGCCGCCGGCCAGTCCTGGATCGACGACCGCATCTACCCCGCACCGTCCACCATCCTGGCCGACGGCTGGGACCGCGCCCTCGCCGGCGAGCTGTGGCCGGACGTCCGGGCCACCCTCCAGCGCGTCCTGGCCGGCTACGCCATCGGGACGGTGTCCGGCTACCTCCTGGGCCTCCTCATGGGCTCCCTGCACCTCGTGCGGGCCGCCCTCGAACCCCTCCTGGACGCCTTGTACGTCGTCCCCAAACTCGCCCTGCTCCCGGTGTTCCTGAACATGTTCGGCCTCGGCGAAGGCCCCCAGGTCGCCCTCGTCGCCGCCACCGTCTTCTTCTTCGTCTGGATCTCCACCATGGCCGCCGTACTGGCCATCCCCGCCGGCCACCGCGACGCCGGCCAGGTCTTCGGCGCGAGCGCCTGGCAGATGTTCCGGCACGTCCTGCTGCCCGCGTCGCTGCCTGCCGTCCTGGTGGGCGCGCGGATCGCCGCGGGCGTGGCGGTCCTGGTCATCGTCGCCTCCGAACAGATCGCCGCCACCGACGGCCTCGGCCACCTGATCTTCGACTCGCGCGCCCTGTTCCAGAACGACGTGATGTTCGTCGGCATCGTCTGTGTCGCCGTCCTCGGGGTGCTCTTCTCCGAACTCGTCCGCCTGGCCGGACGCTTCCTCACCCCCTGGGCACCTCGCGACCGCAGCCGCGCCCAGAACTGACCCCTGGACGAGCAATCCCGAGCAGACCCTGAGACACCGCCCGCACGGAGGTCCCATGCGCCGCATCCGCACCACCACCGTCACCGTGCTCACCGCGGTACTCGCCCTCAGCGCGGGCTGCGCCGCCAAGGAGGACACCGCGTCCCCCTCCGCACCCCGCACCATCAAAGCGGTCCCGGGCTGCGGCAAGGCCGCCTGGACCGACCCCGCGGACCGCGCCCCCGACCGCGCCCCGGCCCGCTGCGACAAGGGCACCCCGGCGCCCGCCCCCCTCAAGAAGCGCCGGACCCTCACCGTCGCCACCGGGACCCTCAACGCCGAGTACGTGGCGCCGCTGCGACTGGCCATCGAGAAGGGCGAGTTCAAGAAGGAGGGCCTGGACGTCGAGCTGAAGGTGCTGCCCACCCCGGAGGCGCTGCCGCTGCTGGCCAAGGGCGACCTGGACACCCTCTGGGCAGCCCCCGAGGCCGCCGTGGTCAACGGCATCAACGGCGGCTTCCCCATCCGCTGGGTGGCCGGCAATTTCTCCCCCGACCCGGAGTCCAAGAGCGGCCTGTGGGTGCGTCTGAAGAAGGGCGAGAGCGCCTCGTCGGCATCCCTCAAGGGCTCCAGGATGGGCACCATGATCGGCAAGGGCTCCGTGATCATGTACCCGATGGACTCGTCCTTCGCCTCGCACGGCGCCGACATGAACTCCGTCGCCTTCCAGCAGCTCGGCTCCGCCGATGTCCTCACCGCGCTGACCGGTGGTGGCGTGGACTCCGCCTGGCTCCTCGACCCGGTATGGCGGCGGGTGGACGGCGACAAGAAGTACGCGTTCCTCGGCGGCCAGCCCCAGGGCGAACCCCTCGGCGGCGCGCTGTACGGCCCGAACCTGCTGCGGAAGGACCCGGACGCCGGCGTCGCCTTCCTGCGCGCCTACACCCGCACCGTCAACACCTACTTCCGCGGCGACTACAAGGCCGACAAGGCGTTCGTCACCGAACTCGCCAAGCTGCTGAAGGTCGACGCGAAGATCCTGACCTCGGTGCCGTCCCTGCGGATGGACTGGGAGATCAGGAAGGGCACCACGGACCGGCTCCAGAAGTCCTACCGGGACGCCGGCGTCACGAAGGGAGCGCCGCTCCCCGAGGACCGGATCGTCGACCGCACGCTCTACGCGGAAGCGGTCGGTCACCGGCCCGGCAACGCCTCGTAGAGCCGCCCCGGACACACGCATGACGAAGGCCCGGATCCACTCGGAATCCGGGCCTTCGTCTTAAGTAGCGGGGACAGGATTTGAACCTGCGACCTCTGGGTTATGAGCCCAGCGAGCTACCGAGCTGCTCCACCCCGCGTCGTTGTGCCTTTACTCTAACCCTAGGCCGACGACCAGCGCAAATCCCTTCCCGGGGCCTGGGCTCCGGCCTTCAGCGGGCCGGAGCCCGGGCCCTCGGCGGCTCCTTCCGGAACCCTCAGGCGCTGAGCTCCTCCTGGAGCGCCGTCCGCAGCCGCGCCGCGCGCCCCGCCACCTCGGGCGGCCCCAGTTCGACGGCCCGCGCACACCAGCTCTGCGCCTCCGCGAGCGCACCGCGCCGGGCGGCGAGCAGCGCGAGGCGAAGCGCCGCGCGACCGTGCCCCTCCTCAGCGGCGCGCTGCCACCACAGAGCGGCCTCGGGGAGGCTGCCCTCGCGGGCCAGCAGCAGGCCGAGGTTGAAGGCGCCGTTACGGCTGCCGGACTCGGCCGCCGCGCGGTACCAGGTCGCGGCCTCGACCACATCGCCACGAGCGGCCGCGAGCATGCCCACCCGGACCTGGGCGCGACGGTGCCCCTGCCGCGCGGCACGCTCGTACCACTGCGCACTCTCGTCGTCCGGCGTCCGCCCGGGATCCGCGAAGCCCGTTCCGGACACCTCGGCCGACCTGCGGTCCAGCAGGTCGGCGAGGCGGAAGGCCGCCTCGGGGCTGCCGCCGCCGGCCGCGCAGCGCAAATTCCGCTCCGCGGCCTGCTCGTCGCCCTCGCGCAGCTGCACGATGCCGACCTGCAGCGCCGCCTCGGTGTGCCCGGCCGCGGCCGCCCGCTCGTACCAGGTGTGCGCCATCCGCTCCTCGCCCCGCCCGGCGAACAGGATGCCGAGATTGAACGCGGCGTCCACGCTGCCCGCCTCGGCCGCCTTGGAGAACCACGGCTCGGCCCCCGCGGCGTCGCCACGCTGCAGCAGCAGGATGGCGAGCGCGTTGGCGGCCTCGCGGTGCCCGGCGTAGGCGGCCCGGCGGTACCACTGCTCGCCGCGTCCGGACCGGTCCTGCTCGGCGCAGAGCAGCCCGATGTTGTAGGCGCCGTTGACGTCCCCGGCGTCCAGCGCGGCGCGGTACCAGCGCTCGGCGGTCTGCAGTTCCCCGCGGTCGGCGTGCAGCGCGCCCAGCGCGTTGGCAGCGTTGCCATCGCCTTCCTGGGCGGCGCGCCGCCACCATTCGGCGGCGCTCTCCTCGTCACCGGCGTCGCGCAGCAGGAAGCCCAGCGCGCAGGCGGCGCGCGGCTCACCGTCCTTGGCTGCGGAGAGGTACCAGCGGCCGGCCTCCTGGATGTCGCCGCGGTCCTCCAGGAGCGCGCCCAACTGGAGGGCGGCGCGCCGGTGTCCGCGCGCGGCGGCCTGGCGGTACCACTGCTCGGCCTCCGCTTCCTGGGTCAGCTCGCCGTAGGCGGGCACCGCCCGGCGGTCCGTGTCCCGGCCGTCCTCGACGACCCGGGCGAGGCGGTAGGCGGCCTCCCGGTGACCCCGCTCGGCTGCGGCCCGGAACCAGCGTTCGGCTCCGACGTCACCGCGGTGCTCCAGCAGGTCGGCGAGGGCGTACGCGCCCAGGCAGTGGCCGGATTCGGCGGACTGGCGCAGCCAGTACTCGGCGGCCGGCTCATCACCGCGCTCGCGGTAGTGCCGGCCGAGGGCGTGGGCTGCGGCGGCGGAACCCGCGACCGCGGCGATACGCCACCATCCGGCCGCCTCGTCCGCGTAGCCCCGCTGGTGGAGCAGGACACCCAGGTTGTTCGCGGCTGCGCGGTCGCCGGCGGCGGTGGCGGAGCGAAGGTGCGGCTCGGCGCCGTCGAGGTCACCGCGGCGCAGCAGCAGCGCGCCGAGCGCGCTCATGGCTGCGGTGTCGCCGGCCGCCGCGGCCCGGCGGTGGCCGGTCTCGGTCACGGCGTCGGAGGCTTCCGCGGCTTCCATCGCATCCATCGGCAGCTCGGATTCGCGCCCGTCGTCGGGCGCATGCACAAACCGGTCTGTCTCCAACAACCTTGCCTTGTCCCCCATAAGAGCCATCGTCGCATCACCCGTAACCCACGTACACCTGGTATACCGCAGCCAGTGAGGTCACTTCAGCGGTTTGTCGACTTCCCGACACGACGACTTGTCAAACTCAAGCACACACTTTCCCCACATCGGCCGAACGACCCGGCCGTGTGCGAAACGGATCCGGGAACGCACGACGAAGGCCCGGATCCTCAAGGATCCGGGCCTTCGTTCTTGAGTAGCGGGGACAGGATTTGAACCTGCGACCTCTGGGTTATGAGCCCAGCGAGCTACCGAGCTGCTCCACCCCGCGCCGTTGTGATCTCAACCTATCACGGTGCCGGGGAGACCCCTGACCACCGCGGCCCGTGACCACCGGCTCACACCGGCGGTCACGGGCCGCTTCACGAGGCCGGGGGGGCGCCTCAGCCGCCGGACTTGTCCGCCGGCTTGTCGTTCTTGCCGGGGGCCTTCTCGGACGCCTTGGCGGCCCGGTCCAGCGCCTCCTTCAGCTTCTTCTGGGCCTCGCCGTAACCGGCCCAGTCGCCCGAGGTGCGGGCCTTCTCGCCGTCCTCGTACGCCTTCTGGGCGTCACCGAGAGCCTCCTGCACCGTCTGGTCGGACGGTGGCGGCGGCTGGCTCGTGTCGCCGCTCGGTGGCTCCTCAGGGGTGCCGGTGCTCGGCGCCTTCTTGCCGAAGACAACATCCAGCGCGTCCTTGAGGGAGTTCTCCAGGACGGGCTTGTTGTCGCCGTAGCTGACCAACACCTTCTTCAGAAGCGGGTAGTTGGTGTTGGCGCCGCGCAGATAGACCGGTTCGACGTACAGCAGCCCGCCGTCCAGTGGCACGGTCAGCAGATTGCCGTACTCGATCTCCGAGTCACCGAGCTTCTTGAGGATGTTGAGCTCGTTGGCGATGCTGGGATCGGAGTTGAACTTCGACTGCACCAGCTGCGGCCCGGGGACGGGTGTCTGCGAGGGCAGTTTCAGAACTCTGATCTTGCCGTAGTCGGGACTCTTCGCGTTGGCGTCGACACCCATGAACGCGCCTAGATTGTCGCGTTTGTTGGGCGTGAAGGTCGTCGTCAGCGAGAACGCCCGGTCCTTCTGGCCCGGCATCTTCATGCTCAGGTAATACGGCGGCACGGCGTTGCCCGACTTGGTCGTCGGATCGTTCGGGATCTGCCAGCGCTCGGAGCCGGTGTAGAAGGTACCCGGGTCCGTGACGTGGTAGGTCGTGAGCAGCTGCCGCTGCACCTTGAAGAGGTCCTGCGGGTAGCGCAGGTGCTCCATCAGGGCGGGACTTATGGCGTCCCGCTTCTCGACCGTGCCGGGGAAGGACTTCATCCAGGTCTTGAGGACCGGGTCCTTCTTGTCCCACTGGTAGAGCTTCACCGAGCCGTCGTAGGCATCGACCGTCGCCTTGACGGAGTTGCGGATGTAGTTGACCTGGTTCTGCTGGGCCACCACCGCCCGCTGTCCGTTGGTGAGCGAGTCGGCCGTGGTGTCCCCGAGCGTGGTGCGCGAGGCGTACGGATAGCCGTTGCTCGTGGTGTAGGCGTCCACGATCCACTTGATCCGGCCGTCTATGACCGCCGGGTACGCGTCACCGTCGATGGTCAGCCAGGGGGCGACCGCTTCGACGCGCTCCTTGGGAGTGCGGTTGTAGAGGATCCGCGAACCCTTGCCGATCGCGCCGGAGTAGAGGATCTGCGGCTCCCCGAACGACACGGCGTATGCCGCGCGGTTGATCGGGTTGGAGAGATTCACCCCGCTCTTGCCCTGGTAGCTGTAGCTCTTCTCGCCGCTGTCGTCGGAGTAGTCGAGCTCCTTCTGCGGCCCGCCGACGATGGAGTACTGCGAGGTCTTCTCGCCGTAGTAGACCCGCTGCTGGTACTTCCCGAGCTGCCCCTTGGCCGGGAGATCCGACTCGGTGTACTTCGGCCCGCCGCCGTCGGCGGTCTCGGTCCCCTTCGCGGCGACCGCGCCGTAGCCGTGGGTGTACTTGAAGTGGTCGTTGATCCAGTTGCGCTCGGGGATACCGGCGATGTTCAGCTCACGCAGACCGATGACGGTGTCCTGCTCGGCACCGTCCTGGTCCTTGTACCGGTCGACGTCCAGGGTCGAGGGGAACTGGTAGTACCCACGCACCTGCTGCTGTTGCTGGAAGGCCGGCGAGACGACGTTCGGGTCGAGCAGCCGCATGCTGGCCGTGGAGTCGGCATCGTCCCGCAGCCGCTGGCTGTCCTCCTTGTCCTTGGGCTTGTAATTGCCCTTGTACGGCGTGACGTCGGAGTCCTGGATGTCGTACGCATCCCGGGTCGCCTTGATGTTCTGCTTGATGTACGGCGCTTCCTTGGCCTGCTCGTTGGGCTGGACCTGGAACTTCTGCACGATCGCCGGATACAGCCCGCCGATCAGTACCGCGGAGAGCACCATCAGACCGAAGCCGATCACCGGCAGCTGCCAGGTGCGGCGCCAGAGCGTGGCGAAGAACAGCACCGCGCAGATCGCCGCGATGAAGAACAGGATGGTCTTCGCCGGGAGATAGGCGTTGGCGTCCACATAGCGCAGGCCCGTCCAGTTGTCGGCCGACTTCAGGCCGCTGGACTTCACCGCCAGGCCGTACCGGTCGAGCCAGTAGGCGATCGCCTTGAGCGAGACGAAGATGCCGAGCAGCACCGACAGATGGCCGGTCGCCGCGGCGGTCGCCCGGGAGCCGGGACTCGTCACCCGCAGCCCGCCGTAGAGGTAGTGCGTCAGCGCCGCGGCGACCAGACACAGCACGGCGGCGGCGAAGCCGAAGCTCAACAGGAAGCGGTACCACGGCAGATCGAAGGCGTAGAAGGAAACGTCCATGCCGAACTGCGGATCCTTCTGACCGAACGGCACGCCGTTGATCCACTGCAGCCAGGTGCGCCACTCGCCGGAGGCGGACGCGCCCGCGATCAGGCCGATCACCGCGGTGATCGCGATCAGCACCCACTTCTTGAACGGGGCGATGCCCATCCGATAGCGGTCCAGGCTCTGCTGCTCCATGGACATCGCGCTCAGCGGCGGCCGAAGCCGGTGCGCCAGCCAGATGTTGACGCCGACGGCCGAGGCCATCAGGACGCCGAAGAAGAAGAACAGTCCGATCTTGGTCCACAGGGTCGTGGTGAAGACCGACGAATAATTGACCGAGCGATACCAGAGCCAGTCGGTCCAGAACCCCGCGAACATCACGAAGAGCATGGCCAGCACGGCCAGCACGCCCAACGTCATGAGCAGGGTCCGGATCCGCCGGGACGGTCGGCCGACTCTGATCCGTGGCCCTGTCGGGCCTCCGCCGCGGTCCGGCATCTGGAAAGCCAAGGTGCGCACCTCGAAGTTCGCTGTGGTGTGGAGCAGGCCCGGCGATAGTAGGACCCACTGATGCAACTTACTAAGGCTTTACTCGGTTCCCGATTTCAGGGGTTCACAAGGCACGATGTTGAACATGACCAACCTCCCCGTTGACGGCACCCCCCTCGCCGCCGGCCCACTGACCCGAGCGGTACTCGAAATCGACGAGTACAGCGCCGGTCTCGGCTGGGACCAGCCCGCCCGTTTGTTCGCCCTCGTCGACACCGCCAAGCTGCGCGATCAGGAGCCCTCGCTCGCCGCCCAGCTCGGCATCGACGACTCCACCACCGCCTCCCTGACCCCCGTGGAGCAGGACGAGATCCCGGCCGATGCGCCGCTGGACGAGTTCCTCGGCACCATCGCCTGGCCCGACGCGGTCACCGGCTGCGCGATGACCGTGGAGCGGCTGATGCTGCCGCCGTCCGCCGAGGACTCCGTGCCCGAGGGCATGAGCGATACGCAGCTCGCCAAGTGGGTCGCCGACCACCCGGACCGCCAGGAGGTCCGGATGACGGTGGCCGTGCTGCGGGACGGCTCCCGCGAATCGGCGCTGCGGCTGCGCGAGAAGGACTCCACCTCCGAGGTGCTCACCGGCGCCGCGCTGGTGCCGGGCCTCGCGGACGCGCTGGCGGCGACCTTCGAGGCGTGAGCTTCGAGGCGGCAGGAATTCCGTGACCACAGAGGGAAGGCCCGGCCGCTCGGCCGGGCCTTCCCTCTGTGATGTTCCGCGTCCCGGCAGCCGCGCCCTTCCGGACGGCGGCGCCGCGGACGCGGCTACGACCTGCCGGACGTGCTGCAGCTCGGCAGACCCTGGGTGTCGTCGTTGCGGATCTTCTCCATGGCCTTCACCGCGTCGCCTATGGTGTCGACCTTGACCAGGCGCAGGCCGGCCGGGGTGTCCTTGGCCGCGGCCGCGCAGTTCTCCTTGGGCGTCAGGAAGAACTCCGCGCCCTTCTCCCGCGCCCCGACCGTCTTCATCGAGATGCCGCCGATCGGCCCGACCTTGCCCTTGTCGTCGATCGTGCCCGTACCCGCCACGAACCTGCCGCCGGTCATGTTCCCCGGGGTCAGCTTGTCGACGATGCCGAGCGAGAACATCAGCCCGGCGCTGGGGCCGCCGACATCGGCGAGCTTGACGTCGATGTGGAACGGGAAGATGTGATCCACCCCGGCCTGGATGCCCACGATGGCGCGGCCGTCGTCCGCCTTCTCGGTGGTCAGGGAGATCTGCTTCCGGCCGGCCGTCGGGCGCTTGCCCTTCTTCTCCGCCGCGGCCGCGTCCTTGGCGGGGATGACCGTGAAGACGACCTTCTCGCCGGGCTTGTGGCGGGTGACGAGCTTGGCGACGTCGGTGTTCGCCTTGACCGCCGTGCCGTCCACGGCCGTGATCACATCGCCGGCGTGCAGCCTGCCGTCGGCCGGCTTGTCCTTGACGACGGAGCCGACGACGGTCTGGGTGGCCACCGGGACGTGCAGCTGGTTGAGCGCGGCGACCTTGGCGCTCTCCTGGGACTGGGAGAACTCCTCGGCGTTCTCCTGGTCGGCCTGCTCCGCGGTCTGCCCCTCGGGATAGAGGGTCTTGTGCGGCACCACGGCGTTGTCGTGGTTCAGCCAGCCGTAGACGGCCTCGACGAGGTTCATGGTGTAGTCGGGGCCGGTGACGCGGACCGTGGTCATGTTGAGGTGACCGGTGGCCGGGTAGGTCTTGCGGCCGGAGATCTGCAGCACCGGCTCGCCGTCGTGATCACCGAGGGTGTTCACCGTCGGGCCCGGCGACATCTCGGCGTACGGCACGGGGATCAGTACCCCGGCGCAGAGCAGCGCGATCAGCATCAGGGTCGAGGCGAGCAGCGTCGCGGTGCGGCGTGGCATGGAACGACAGTACGGGACGGGTATGACAACCGGCCCGCGGGGCCGTCCGTACGGGGGCCGGTCCAGGCACGCACGACCGACGGCCCGTCACTCCGCGGGGATGCGGCACTTCCTGGTGCGCAGGACTTCCTGGTGCGCAGGCCGCCGAACGTCAGGCGGCGTCGGTGGCGGCCGCGGCCGCAGCGGGTTCGGAAGCGGAAGGATCTTTCTCCATCGCCTCACGGAACCTGGCATAGCCGGCCAGTTCGGCGACATCCCCGGTCTTGCGGTTACGCAGGGCCCAGCTGCTCCATCCCGCGGCGACCAGCGCGGCGAGAACCGGAATCAGCAACCAGAGGAGCGCACCCACAGCGACCTCCCAACTGCTTGCACAACCGCAATCGACCAATAAGCAGATTAACCATCTGCCAGATCAACGCTCACGCCAGGGGGCGGGTTACGCAACCGGAGGACCGCACCGATTCGGCCATGCGTTCGGGAAGTCACCGTTCGGCCCGCCGGCCGGCCCCGGTGCCCGCTAGCAGGCGCCCACCCATTCCTCCGTACCGTCCGAGAACGTCTGGTGCTTCCAGATCGGCACCTCGTGCTTGAGATCGTCGATCAGCTTGCGGCAGGCCTCGAAGGCCTCGCCACGGTGCGGGCAGGAGACCGCGACGACCACGGCGAGGTCGCCGATGGACAGGTCGCCGACCCGGTGGACGGCCGCCAGCGCGCGGACGGGGAACTCGGCGACGACCTTCTCGGCGATCCGGCGCATCTCCGCCTCGGCGCTCGGGTGCGCGGAATAGCCCAGGCCGTCGACGTCGGCACCGCCGTCATGGGAGCGGACCGTACCGACGAACAGCGCCGTACCGCCGGCCGCAGCGTCGCCGACGGCCGCGAAGACCTCGTCGACGGACAGCGCGGTGTCACGGATCGCGAGGAGCCGGATCGGGTCCTGTGCGGCCTGCTCACCGGGGTGGTCGCGGCCGGACGGCGGGAGGGATTGCGTGCTGGACATGGTCCCATCGTGCCCCACCGGGCAGCGATGCGGAATGGCCGTTTCTGCCGGGCGCGAGGGCGGCCGTATGGAGGCTCCTACAGCCGTGGCAGCCCGGTCCTGACCGCCCGGCCGCCCTGCCGGACCGGACGGCTCAGATACGGCGGCGGGCCTTGCGTGCGCGCCTGACCAGGGCGGCGGTGCCCAGCAGGGCCACGGTGGCACCGGCGGCGCCGGCCGCGGTGGCGTCCTTGCGGCCCAGCCTGCGGCCCGCGACGGTGTGCCGGCCCGCGACCTCCTCCAGGAGCTCGGCGAGCACCTCTTCGTTCGTCCACCGGGGCCGCCAGCCCGCCTCGTGGAGCCGACTGCCACTGACCACCCAGGGGTGCATCGTGTACGCGAGGTCCCCGGCGGGCGACGGTGTCAGACCGATGCGGTGCAGGCGGGCGGCCGCGCCCAGGGCCACCGAGGAGGGCAGCTCCATGCGCCGGATGCCGGAGAGCTCCTCGACCTCGTCCTGTTCCAGCCAGCCGTCGCAGCCGACCGCCAGCTCGCCGTCGACCTTCTCCAGGGCGGCGTACTCCAGTGCGCTGACCAGGTCCTCGACGTGGCAGAACTGCCAGGCGGGGCGGGATCCGGCGACGACCAGGAGGCGCGGTGACTCGAAGTAGCGGGTCAGCGCGGTGTCGGTGCCGCCGACCAGAACGGTGGGGCGTACGACCGTGACATTCAGGCCGGGGTGCGCACGGGGCGCGCGATGTGCGAGGTGCTCGATCTCCAGGAGATCGCCGACACCGGTGGCGTCGGCGGTGGCCCGCAGCTCGGCGTCCTCGGCCAGCGGCACGTCGTTGTCGGGCAGCGCGCCGTAGACCATGGCGGAGGTGCACAGCACGACCCGGTGGACACCGGCCGCCGCGGCGGCGGTGAGCACGGTCTGGGTGCCGCGGACGTTGTAGGCGGTGCGGGCGGTGTCGTCGGTCTCCAGGTCGAGGTCGAGCGCGAGGTGGACGACGACGTCGGCGCCGCGCAGCTTCTCGGCGATGGCGGGGTCGCGTACGTCGAGGACGTGCCAGTGCGCCTCAGCGATGTCGCCGCGCCGTTCGTCGATGGCCACCACCTGCTTGACCTCGTCCGATGCGACGAGGGCGTGGGTGAGCAGCGCGCCCACACCGGACGCGGCTCCGGTGACGGCGACGACGGGCCGGCGCTCCGGCCGGTCCTTGGCGCCGCCCGCGGTCGTGGCCGCCTTCTCGGTTTCGGCCTTCTCGGTGTCGGCCGCAGCGTTTCGCGCTGCGCGAACGGTCGGATCTGGGGAACTCACCGGGCGTCTCCAGCGGTTGAATTCAGTACGTACACGTGCTGACGCGTGCGCACCAGGTGGCGTCCATCCTGCCGCAGCCACCGGTACAGCGAAGCACCGAGCCCCGAAGCGGGTCGGGTGTCTACGCTGGAGGTGATGTCGGGCAGTCGCTGCCGGCCCCTGGTCGGCGGCCCTACGAGCCGAGGAAACCCGTGAGTGACACCCCATTTGGATTCGGCCTTCCGCCGGAGGAGCCGGAGGACGGCGACAACGGCAGCAAGAAGGGCGGCCAGGGAGGTAGCCAGGACCCCGCGGACCCCTTCGGGTTCGGCGGCGGGAGCGGCGGCGCGGACAATCCGTTCGCGGCGCTCTTCGGCGGCATGGGCGGAGCCGGTGGCGAGATGAACCCCGGCGACCTGGGCGCCGCCTTCCAGAAGCTCGGCCAGATGCTCTCCTACGAGGGCGGCCCGGTGAACTGGGACATGGCCAAGGACATCGCGCGCCAGACCGTCGCGCAGGGCGCCGAGGACGGCAGCAAGGACGCCAGCCTGTCCCCCGGTGAGCGCACCGCGGTCGAGGAGGCCGTGCGGCTGGCCGACCTGTGGCTGGACGGTGTGACGTCGCTGCCGTCGGGCTCCGGCTCGGTGGTGGCGTGGAGCCGCGCCGAGTGGGTCGAGGAGACCCTCCCGGTGTGGAAGGACCTGGTCAACCCGCTCGCCGAGCGCGTCGGCTCGGCGATGGGCGACGTGCTTCCCGGGGAGATGCAGGCCATGGCGGGCCCGCTGCTCGGGATGATGCGCTCCATGGGCGGCGCGATGTTCGGCACCCAGATCGGCCAGGCGCTCGGCGTCCTGGCGAGCGAGGTCGTCGGCTCGACGGACATCGGGCTGCCCCTGGGGCCGGCCGGCAAGGCCGCCCTGCTGCCGGGGAACATCGCGACCTTCGGCTCCGGCCTGGGCGTCCCGGAGGAGGAAGTGCGGCTCTATCTGGCGCTGCGCGAGGCCGCCCACCAGCGGCTCTTCGCCCACGTGCCGTGGCTGCGCTCGCATCTGTTCGGTGCCGTCGAGGGCTACGCCCGCGGCATCAAGGTCGACACCAGCAAGCTGGAGGACGTGGTCGGCCAGCTGGACCCGCAGCACCCCGAGGAGCTGCAGAACGCCCTCCAGCAGGGCATGTTCCAGCCCGAGGACACCCCCGAGCAGAAGGCGGCGCTGGCCAGGCTGGAGACCGCGCTGGCGCTCGTCGAGGGCTGGGTGGACGCGGTGGTGCACGCCGCTGCCGCCCCGCATCTCCCGTCGGCGGACAAGCTGCGCGAGACGCTGCGGCGGCGCCGGGCCAGCGGTGGCCCGGCCGAGCAGACGTTCGCCACGCTGATCGGTCTTCAGCTGCGTCCGCGGCGCCTGCGGGATGCCTCCCGTCTGTGGGCCTCCCTGACGGACGCCCGTGGCCTGGAGGGCCGCGACGGCCTGTGGGAGCACCCCGACATGCTGCCGACGGCGGCCGATCTGGACGACCCGGACGGCTTCGTGCACCACGAGCAGCTGGACTTCTCCGAGCTCGACAAGATGCTGGGCGAGGCCGCGAGCGGCGGCAAGCCCGACCTGAGCAAGCCGGCGAAGGACGCCCCGGCCGATGCGTCGTCGGACGAGGACGCCACCGGCACCGCCGACGGCCCGGACAGCGCCTCCGGCGAGGGCAAGGGTGACGGCAGGGGTGACGGCGACAAGTGAGTCTGCGTGAGGACGCGGCGCGGGTGCTCAAGGAGTGGCCCGCGCCGTCGCCCGACCAGGAGCAGCTGCGGCTCACGTATCTGGACCACCTCGCCGCCCACCAGGACGGCATGTGGAAGCCCTGCAAGGACGGGCACATCACGGCGAGCGCGCTGGTGATCGATCCGGCTGCCGGCCGGGTGCTGCTGACCCTGCACCGCAAGCTGGAGATGTGGCTGCAGATGGGCGGCCACTGCGAGCCGGAGGACGCCTCGCTGGCGGACGCGGCGCTGCGTGAGGCGCGTGAGGAGTCCGGGATCGCCGAGGGGCTGACGCTGCTCCCCGGTGGCCCGGTGCGGCTGGATCGCCACCACACACCCTGCGCCTGGCATCTGGACGTCCAGTATGCGGCGCTGGCTCCCGAGGGCGCGGTGGCCGCCATCAGCGAGGAATCGCTGGACCTGCGGTGGTTCGCGTACGACGAGGTGGCCGGCGTCGCCGACGACTCGGTGGTGCGGCTGGTGGAGCGTACCCGCGCGGTGCTGTAGCGCAACCGCCCGTGACACGCTTTCGGCGCCCGTTCCCTGGAGGGACGGGCGCCGAATGCGTCACTGCGGTGCGTCAGTTGGTGAAGATGTTGCCCTGGTTCTGCCCATGGGCGCCCTGCTGGCCCAGGCCGAACTGGGCGGCCATACCGGACCCGATCACGGCGTTCTGCGGCGGCAGCAGCTCGCTGGGCTGGACCAGCGCGTAGCCCTGGCCGAGGAAGCTCAGCTCCCAGCCCTCGCCGGTGTTGCCGCGACGCCGCCACACCCCGGAGGAGTGCGTCTGCGCCTGCAGCTGGACCCGCAGCGAGGCGGACCAGGCGACGACCGCGTCGGCGTCGGCGTTGACGTACTTGTCCGGGGTGACCTGCAGCATCAGCGGCTGGCCCGAGGTCATCAGGACGACCTTGCCGCGCCCGGAGATGTTGAGCTGGTACTTACCGGTGCCGGAGATGCCGTACTGGCTGTCGACGGAGACGACGTCCCAGTGGAGGCCGGAGTCGAGCGCCAGGACGTAGCTGCTGTCGACGGTCAGACCGTCGTGGTCGACCTCGACGACGTGGATGTACTGGGCGAGGTTGGCCAGATAGACCGTGCCCTGCCCGGAGACCCGCATCAGATCCAGGCCCTCACCGGACATCGCGCGGGCGCGGTGCTGGCCCTGGGTCTGGTAGTTGCCGTCGAATTCGAGCATGCCCTGATAGGCGACCATGGAGCCCTTACGGGCGAGCAGGTCTTCATGGCCCTGGAGGCCGACCCGCAGCAACTGCGGGTTCTGCAAGGCGTAACGGTCCTCGGACTGTGCCTCGGTGAAGGCGAAAAGCGGACTCTGCATGGTGTTCTCGTCCTCCCCCTCAGCCCCGGGCCCGGAGCCGGTCGGTGCTGTCCTCGCTGGGCTGGACGACGACGAACCCCTGGCCGGAGAAGCCGAGTTGGTACGCCTCGCCGCTGCCGCGCCCGATCATCGATGATGCCTTGAAGCTGCGCTTGCCCTTCATCTTGAGGTTGGTGGACCAGGCGACGAGCGCGTCCGGGTCCACATACGTCTCGTCGTCACCACGGCCGCAGTCGACGACGATCGGCGTGCCCCGGGAGGTCAGTGCGACCCAACCGGTGCCGGAGATCGCGACGTTGAAGAGCCCCTGGCCGGCGAACTTCGCCATGCCCTTGACGCGCTGCACGCCCCACTGGAGGTGCGCGTCGAAGGCGAGGAGGTTGGTGCCGTTGACGGAGAGCGACTCGCCGTTGAGGTTGATGCAGACGACGTCGGCGCCGTAGTCGGCGAGGAAGAGCAGACCGTCGCCGGTGCACTTCATCAGCGGTGCGCCTTCGCCGGTGATCCACTGGGAGGCCATCTGGCGGACGGCGGGCGGGTTCGGCTCGTACTGCACGAAGCCTTCGTAGGCGATCATCGAGCCGGTGCGCGCGAGGACGTCCTGGCCGCTCTGCATGGCGATCTTCACCATGGACGCGCCGTGGTTCTCCATGCGTGCGGCGGGCGGGGTCGGGGCATAGCCCGACAGCTGTTGCTGGTTCATTTACGGGCTCCCTCAGACCTCGTAGGGCTGGACGACGATGAAGTTGCCCGGCGCACCGCGGAACTGGAGGTTCACGGTCTCACCGGAGTGGCCCGGGTAGGCCTGCCGGCGCAGGCTCACCTGGCTGGAGATGATCACCTGCGAGGCCGCGGACCAGGCCACGATGGAGTTGGCGTCGGCGAAGGTGGTCGGGGTGACCGGCAGCACCACCGGGGTGCCCTGGGTCGTGACGACGACCGTGCCGGTGCCGTGGAACTGCATGGTGAACAGGGCGCCACCGGGGATGCCGTGACCCTCGATCCGGCGGATCTCGTGCGTCAGCGACTCGTCGAAGGCCAGCACGCTCTCGGCGGAGACACAGATCGCGTCGCCCTGGAGCTCGATGGGATGGACATGGGCGCTGTTCTCGGCGAAGAAGACCTGACCCTGGCCGGAACAGCGCATCAGCTGCATTTCCTGGCCGGTGGCGTTGCCGACGATCCGGCCGCGGAAGCCGGCGCCCTTGTAGCTGAAGTCGACCTTGCCCTGATAGAGCACCATGCTGCCCTGCCGGGCGAGCACCGGCTGGCCGTCGACACCGAGGTCGACGCGGATCAGCTTGCTGTTCTGCGGGGTCCAGCGCTGGCCGGTGGGCGCTTCCTTGTACTTCTCCAGGACGGCGCCCAGGCTGGGCCCGGCTCCCTGAGGGGCCGCCGGTGCCTGCCCCGGATACGGGGCGCCGGGCACCTGACCGGGCTGGCCGTAGGGGGCGGGCTGACCCTGGGGCGCGGCGTATCCGCCGGGCGCCGGGGCGGGCTGGCCGTACGGGGGTGCCTGCGGCGCCTGCTGGCCGGGGAAGCCACCGGGCGCGGGCTGACCGGGCTGGCCGTACGGGGCGGGCTGGCCCGGCATACCGGGAGGACCAGGCATGCCGGGAGGCGGCACCGGACCAGCGGGCGGGGCCATCGGCGCGGCGATGGTCGGCGCGTTGTGGACCTGTGGTGCGGTCGGCTGCTGAGGCTGCTGGGGCGCGGGCTGTTGCGGGACACCCTGGGGCGCGGCCGGCGGTTGCTGCTGCGGTATGGGCGCGCCGGCCGGCGGCCCGAAGGACGGCGCGGGGGCGGCCCCTGCGGGCGGTCCGAAACCGGGGGCGCCCTGCGCCGCGGCGGGCGGCGCCGGAGCTTCCGCCGCCTCCTCGGCGACCTCGCCGCCGAAGTTCTTCAGCAGCGCTTCGAGGCCGCCGTCGAATCCCTGGCCGACCGCGGCGAACCGCCAGACGTCCTTGAGGTAGAAGTCGCCGAGCATGACGGCGCGCTCGGTGCTGAACTCGCTCCCGGTGAAGGAGTAACGGGCGACCTCTTCGCCACCGGCCACGATCCGGATGTAGCCGGGGCCGATCTGCGACACCTGGCCGGCGCCGTCGAGCGCCGCGGTGAACGACAGCTTCTGGACGTTCTGCGGAATGCTGTCGAGGGTGACCCGGAAGGACTCGGTGTCACCGGCCTGCGCGCCGAGCTGCTGGATCGACTCCTCGGGCGACTTGGGCTGGTTGAAGAAGATGAAGTAACGGTCGTCGGACAGCCGCTCGTTCGCGTCCAGACCGAAACAGCTGATGTCGAAGGTGAGGCCCGGACCGGCGATCTGCACGCCGACGTACAGATCCGTCCCCGCCGTCAGATCACTGATCTTGGCCTTGTGGCCCCGCTGGAATTCCCTGGCCATACGTAACGACCGTCCCCCGCTCCCGCTGTGAGTTCGTGTGCGCGCCAGGCTAACCGCTCGCGCCGACAGCAGGCGATCCCGGGGCACGCCCGATGTCACACGGGACGCGGGTCATTCACTGCGGGCGGCGGGCAAATGCGGCAGGCGGTCGGCGGCGACCACCCCTTCGAGATAGCCGCGGGCCCGTTCCGTGCGGGGGTAGGTCTCCAGCAGGCGCCAGAACCTCGGGCCGTGGCCCGGTACGAGGAGATGGGCGAGCTCGTGCAGCAGGACGTAGTCGATGACGTACTCCGGCATGCCTTGCAGGCGGTGCGAGAGGCGGATGCTGCCCTCGGCCGGGGTGCACGACCCCCAGCGGGTGTTCTGGTTGGTGACCCAGCGCACCGACGCCGGCCGCGCCCGGCCGTCCAGAAACTGGTCGGAGAGCCGCTCGGCGCGCTCGGCCAGCTCGCCGTCGCCCAGCATCCGCTTGCTCTCCTGGGCGGCGAGCTTGTCCAGCATGACGGTGACCCAGCGCTGCTCCTCGGCCGCTGACATACGGGCCGGGATCAGGACGATCGTGCGGTCGCCGTCGCGGTAGGCGGAGACCGTTCTGCGCCGCCGGGAACTGCGGCGCACCTCGACCGCGCTCGTCCCTGATCCGCGGCTCTGCGGGCTCGGCGCAGCCCTGCGTGGAGTGTCTGCGGCGCGGCGCAAGGGTGTCTCTCCGGAGCCGCGAGGGGAAGGGTCGGCGGGCACGCGTCCGACGTTACCCGCTGGCACTGCGGGAAGTCCCGACCCACGGTCGGTTCGCCCCGGAAACCCATCCACAGCGGGCGCGGCTTGTACGACTAATGGCCCTGCCTGTGGATAACTTTCCCCGCTGTTCCGCCGCCCGTCGCATGCTGGGTTCCGGTCGCCGATGGACGGGACGACGAAGGACGGGGGCGGATGTCATGCATCCCATGCTCAAGCCCGCGCTGCGGCGCGGCTGGCGGGACAGGGAAACGGTGCGGTTCGGCGTGGCGCCGGCGCATGCGGTGGTGGTCGGCCCGGTCGACACCGCGACCGGCAGCTTCCTCGGGATGATCGACGGCACCCGGAACATACAGCAGCTCCTCGCCGACGCCAGGTCGTTGGATCTGCCGCCCGACCACGTGCGGGGAGTGGTGGACCGGCTCGGCGCGGCCGGGCTGCTGGAGGCTCCGGCGGCGGGCGGCCCGGCGGCCGACGCGGTACGCGCGGACGGGCCGGCGTACGAACGGCTCAGGCCCGATCTGGCCTCGCTGTCCGTGCGGCATCCGGAAGCCGACGGCGCGTTGGGCCGGATAGGGGCGCGCCGGGCGGTCCGTGCCCGGGTGCGCGGGGCGGGGCGAGTGGGTGCCCAGGTCGCGGCGCTGCTCTCGGCCGCGGGTATCGGCCGGGTGGACGTGCTGGACGGCGGCACGGTCGAGCCGTGGGACGTGGTGCCCGGCGGGCAGTCCGCCGAGCGGGTCGGCGAACGACGCGACGCGTCGGCGCGGCGGCTGGTCCAGCAGTCCTCCCCCTGGAGCCGCCGCCCGCGCCCGAGAGTCCCCGTCAGCGACTCCGGCGAGCCGGGGCTGTCCCTGGTGGTGCTGACCCCGCGTGACGGCCTCGCCGCGTACGCCCCCGATCCCGTCCTGTCCGAACCCTTGGTCACGGCCGGTATCCCGCATCTGTACGCGGGGGTGGTGGAGGGCACGGGTGTGGTGGGCCCGCTGGTGCTGCCCGGTGGATCGGCCTGCGCCGGCTGCGACCAGCTGCGGCGTACGGACGAGGAGCCGGCCTGGCCCAGGCTGCTCGCGCAGTGGCGTTCGGGGCGGGGATCCCCGGCGATGCCGGCCTGCGACGGCGCGTTGGCGACGATGGTGGCGGGGCTCGCCGCCGTCCAGGCGCTGACGTTCCTCGACGGTGAGCTGCCACCGTGCACCGGTGCGCGGATGGAGCTCGCACTGCCGTGTGCGAGTGTGCGCACGACACGGATCGCACCCCATCCGGAGTGCGGCTGCGGCGCTGCCGCTTCGCCGATGGAGGCACACGCCTCGGATCCTCGGCCGCGACACGCCACAATGACGGAGTAACCCCGGTAGGGGGACAGTGTGAGTTGGAGGGGCGCATGTCTGATCTTCCCCGCAAGGCGGTCACCCGCACCGCCAAGCTGGCCGCGCTGCCACTGGGATTCGCCGGCCGCGCCACCTGGGGCCTGGGCAAGCGGATCGGCGGGAGATCGGCCGAGATCGTCGGCCGCGAACTCCAACAGCGCACCGCGGAACAGCTCTTCAAGGTCCTCGGGGAACTCAAGGGCGGTGCGATGAAGTTCGGGCAGGCGCTGTCCGTCTTCGAATCGGCGCTGCCCGAGGAGATCGCCGGCCCGTATCGCGCGGCGCTGACCAAGCTCCAGGAGGCCGCGCCGCCGATGCCGACGAGCACGGTGCACTCGGTGCTGGCGGAGCGGCTGGGCGAGGACTGGCGGGAGCTGTTCGAGGAATTCGCGGACAAGCCCGCGGCGGCGGCGTCGATCGGGCAGGTGCACCGGGCGGTGTGGCACGACGGCCGGGACGTGGCCGTCAAGGTGCAGTATCCGGGGGCCGGCAAGGCACTGCTGTCCGACCTGGCACAGCTGAGCCGCTTCGCGCGGCTGCTGGGCCCGCTGATCCCGGGCATGGACGTCAAACCGCTGATCACCGAGCTGCGCGACCGGGTCGCTGAGGAGCTGGACTACGCCCTGGAGGCGGAGGCCCAGCAGGCACACGCCGAGGAGTTCGCCGACGACCCGGATGTACGGGTGCCGGCCGTGGTGCACCAGAGCGACCAGGTGCTGGTCACGGAGTGGATGGAAGGGGTGCCGCTGTCCGAGGTGATCGCGGACGGCACCGAGGAGCAGCGGGACCGCGCCGGCCAGCTCCTGGCCCGCTTCCTCTTCTCCGGTCCCGTCCGCACCGGCCTGCTGCACGCCGACCCGCATCCGGGAAATTTCCGGCTCCTCACGGGGGACTCCCCGGACGGACCTGTCGAGGAATGGCGCCTGGGGGTGCTCGATTTCGGCACGGTCGACCGGCTGCCCGACGGGCTGCCGCCCACGATCGGGACGTCGCTGCGGATGACCCTGGACGGCGAGGCCGACGCGGTCTACCAGCTGCTGTGCGAGGAGGGCTTCGTCAAGGAGACCATCGAGCTGGACCCGGAGGCGGTGCTGGACTACCTGCTGCCGATTATCGAGCCCGCACAGGTCGAGGAGTTCACCTTCACCCGGAGCTGGATGCGGAATCAGGCGGCCCGGATCGGCGATCCGCGCTCCCCCGCGCACCAGTTGGGCAAGCAGCTCAACCTGCCGCCCGCGTATCTCCTGATACACCGTGTGACCTTGAGCACGATCGGAGTGCTCTGCCAGCTGGGGGCGACGGTCCGGCTGCGGGACGAACTGGAGACATGGATGCCGGGCTTCGTCCCTGAGGAGGAGCCTGCCGCCTCGGAGCTCGCGGACCCCGCCGCCGTCGGCACGGAGGCCGATCCGGACGCGGACGCCGAGGCGGACGACGACGTGGTCGAGGGGGCCGTCAAGGAGAGCACGGCCTGAGCCCGGCGGCCTGGAGCGGGCCCGGTGCCGGGCCCGCTCAGGCTCCCCCTCCTGAAAGAGCTTCACCCCGTCACGTGTCTCACCATCCGCTCGAATCCAGGCGGCTCTCGATGGCCCGGATGTTCTCCCGCGCGCAGCCGTCGCAGAAATAGCGACGCTTACCGTTCTCGACGGAGCAGGTCCAGGTCAGCGGTGTGCCCTCGGCGACCGCGCCGCACTGGGCGCACACCGTGTTCTCGGCGGTCAACTCCGCCTGTTCATGCGTCTTCTGGTCCACCATCCGACGATATCCCTGTCAACCACGCGAAGCGGGATACAACGCACCACGGGGCCCGCCCTGTCGGACGGACCCCGTAGGAGCGGCAGCGCTGTGCTGCCTTACTGCATGACTGCCATGGCCAGCGCACGCCGGGCACGGAGCGACGCGCGCTCGGCGCGCCGCTGCATACGCCGCGCGGCGGCAAGCCGATGCGCCCTGCGTTCGGATTCAGCCTCTTGGAGGCGTTGGTCCATATGGGCACGCGCCAGGGCTTCTGGGATGAGTTGCATTTCGTGGTTCCTGTTCTGGCGCGACTCGATCGCACCGGAGTTCACAGGGGCGGGCGTTTCGGTGGAGGTGGGGTTCATCGTGGGGACCTGCTTCTGGGGATCCCGTGTGACGGGACGGTCGATCGTTCCTGTGCCGGTGGAGTTCATGCCGCGACCGGGTTCTTGCGCGGACGGCCACGCGGACGCTTCCGGGCCACGACGACGCCCTGGACGAAGAGCTCGCCGCCCCAGACGCCCCACGGCTCACGCCGGTCCTTGGCGCCGGCCAGGCAGGCCTCGCGCACCGGACAGGTCTGACACAGGGTCTTGGCGTACTCGACGTCGGCCGGAGACTCCGCGAAGAAGACCTCGGGGTCGTAGGTCCGGCACGGAACAGCGGCGCCGAGGCGGTCGATCTCGTCGTCGAGCTCGGTGAGGGGCAGCAAGGAGTTCTCCTGAGGGTCGGGCGGTGGGATCAGGTCGGTCGCTACGGACGGGGTGTGCGTCTGGAGTTGCACTGTGGTGTGTTCCTCGTCGGTTCGGCCCGGCTGGTGGCTGGGCGCATCGGGCAAGCAAAAGGGCCGCGGATCCCGGTGTGGGTTCCGCGGCCCTGGAAGGTGCCGACCTGATCGTGCCGATCAGGCTGGATCTCTCCAGGGTTCGAGGCCGCGGTAGGCCCACATTTCATGCTTCGTCTGGTACTGCTCCGGGGATCCGGCACCATTGGCCGCCGCGAAGGCAAAGGCATTCACCTTTGCTGCCGCTGCTGCTACCGCAGGTGCCTCGGTCGGTCGCGCGATGCGCTCGCTGCTCGTCAGAGCCACGAGGGACTCGGGGCGCGCGACCTCGGTACCGGACAGGCGGCCGAAGCCGGACAGACCGGTGCCGAGAAGCGAGGAGCCGAGGGCGCAGGTGGCGACGACCGAGAGATCGGTCATTTTGCTGGTCTCGTTAATGCTGATCACTGGGCTCGCCTCCTCTCGGCGTCTCGGTGGACCGGGGATCCCGTTCCAGGCTTGTTCAAGTACAGCACGGATCCATCGGATCTCGGAAGGTCCGTCGTCTCCGTGCTTGTGAAGGCTATGGGGCCGTGCTCCGCGTGCGCAAACTATTTTTCCGACGAGTTTTCCGCGGCGTCTTCGGAACCCTCTTCCGAGGCCCCCGCGAGCTCCTCGCCGGCGCAGAGCGCCAGTACATCGGTGCCGTACCGGTCGAGCTTTCGCCGTCCCACTCCTGAGATGGCCGCGAGCTCCGGTTCGGTTCCCGGAACGGCCTCGGCAATTGCCATCAGCGTCTTGTCGGTGAAGACGCAGTACGCGGGCTGGCGGGACTGCTCGGCCTGCCCGGCCCGCCAGTCGCGCAGCCGCTCGTAGAGCGCCTCGTCGAGGTCCGAGGGACAGTCCTCGCAGCGCATCAGCTTCATCTCACCGGCAGCCGTGAGCGTTTTACCGCAGACGCGGCAACGGGCCGGCCCGCGATTCTTGCGGCGGCTCGCCCCCGCTGCCCCGGCGCCGCGCTCGACACCGCCCGAGGCCGCCCCCGGCGTACGGCGGGCGGCGGACGCTCCGGAGCCCGGCCGGAGGCCGTCGAGGAAGCGACTGGGACGACGGGAGGCCCGGCCGCCGGGCGAGCGGGCCAGCGACCACGACAGGCCGAGGTGCAGGCGGGCACGGGTGACGCCCACGTACAGGAGGCGGCGCTCCTCCTCGACCTGTTCGTCGGTCTTGGCGTAGGTGATCGGCATCATGCCCTCGGTGAGGCCGACCAGGAACACGGCGTCCCACTCCAGGCCCTTGGCGGCGTGCAGCGAGGCGAGCGTCACGCCTTCGACGGTCGGGGCGTGCTGGGCGTTGGCCCGCTCGTCCAGCTCGGCGACGAGGTCGGCGAGGGTGGCGGCGGGGCGGGCCTTGGCGAAGTCCTCGGCGAGCCGGACCAGGGCAGCCAGGGATTCCCAGCGGTCGCGCACCGCGCCGGAGCCCGCGGGCGGCTCGCCGGTCCAGCCCATGTCGCTGAGCACCGCCCGCACCTCGGACGGCAGGTCGACGGCGTCGTCGAGCAGGGCGTCATTGGCGCCGAAGCGGGCGGCGCCACGCAACTTGATGCCGGCCTCGCGTACCTCCGGCCGCTCGAAGAACCGCTCCGCGCCGCGCAGCTGGTAGGGCACGCCGACATCGGCCAGTGCCTGTTCGTAGACCTCGGACTGGGCGTTGATGCGGAAGAGGACGGCGATCTCGCTGGCGGGGACGCCGGAGGCGATGAGGTCGCGGATACGGCGGGCGGTGCCCTCCGCCTCCGCGGGCTCGTCGGCGTACTCGACGTAGCCGGGCTCGGGGCCGGCCTCGCGCTGCGAGACCAGCTCCAGGCGGTGTTCGGCGGCCCGGCCCTTGGCCTGGGAGAGCAGGCCGTTGGCCAGATGGACGACCTGGGGTGTGGAGCGGTAGTCGCGGATGAGCTTGACGACCGTGGCGTTCTGGTGGCGGGTGCGGAAGTTGAGCAGGTGGTCGGGGGTGGCGCCGGTGAAGCTGTAGATCGTCTGGCTGGCGTCGCCGACCACGCAGAGGTTGTCGCGCTCGCCCAGCCACAGGTCGAGCAGCCGCTGCTGGAGCGGGCTGACGTCCTGGTATTCGTCGACGACGAAGTGCTGGTACTGGGAGCGGACCTGCTCGGCGATGTCGTGCCGGTCCTGGAGCACGCCGACGGTGAGCAGCAGCACGTCCTCGAAGTCGATCGTGCCGCGATCGCGCTTGAGCTGTTCGTAGGTGCCGTAGATCTGCCCGATCTCGGCCGGGTCGCGGGGGGCGTCGCGGCCGGCCTTGGCGACCGCGGCCGGATAGTCGGCGGGCACGGTCTGGGTGACCTTGGACCATTCGATCTCGCCCGTGACATCGCGCAGCTCGTTGCGGTCGAGGCGGATGCGGCAGCGGGCGGCGGCCTCGGCGACGAGCTGCACCTTGCGCTCCAGCAGCCGGGGGACCTCGCCGCCGACGGCCTTGGGCCAGAAGAACTGGAGCTGGCGCAGCGCGGCGGAGTGGAACGTCCTGGCCTGGACGCCGCCGGCGCCGAGCTGCCGGAGACGGCCGCGCATCTCGCCGGCCGCGCGTGCCGTGAAGGTGACAGCGAGCACACTGGCGGGCTGCAGGATTCCGGCTCGCACGCCGTACGCGATCCGGTGGGTGATCGCGCGGGTCTTGCCCGTGCCGGCGCCTGCCAGGACACACACCGGACCGTGCAGGGCCGTCGCGACCTCCCGCTGCTCGGGGTCGAGCCCGTCGAGCACCGCGTCGGGAGAGTCGGGGACCTGCGGGAAAAGAGAGGAGTCCGTTGCTGGTGTCACCCCGCCATGCTGCCAGGTCCGCGACGGCGCCCGGAAAGTTGTCCACAGGCGCCGGGTCCGGTCGTACTTTTCGCGGACGGTGGGGACGGTCGGCGGCAGGGCCGCGGCGGTCCGGGCACGATCGGACTCACCGGCTCGGGATCACGGGCCGGCCGAGCGGGGGAAGGAGCTGGGGGATGAAGCGGGAATTGCCGGAGCGCGGTGTGCGTTCTTTCTCTTGTCGTCGCGCCGGACACGGCGTCGGCGGCGTCGGATCACCCTTAACGAAGGAGCGCGGGACGCATGGCGGGCACTGTGACGATGTACAGCACGACCTGGTGCGGTTACTGCCGTCGGCTGAAGGGCCAGATGGACCGCGAGGGCATCGCGTACACCGAGATCAACATCGAGCACGACCCGGAGTCCGCGGCTTTCGTGGAGAAGGCGAACGGCGGCAACCAGACGGTGCCGACCGTCCAGGTGGTGCCCTCCGCCGGTGCCGAGGCCGTCGTCATGACGAACCCGAGCCTCGCGCAGGTGAAGCAGGCCCTCGCCGTCTGACGAGCCGCATCGGAGCAGGGTCTCCGAGCGGAGCGAGGGCCCCGGGGAACTCCCCCGGGGCCCTCGTCCGTCCCTGCGGCCGTCCGGCGCCACCGGCCCGTCGCGGGACGGAAGGTGTGGCGCGGGGACTGCGATCAGGGCTTCGGCAGCGGCTTGCCGTACCAGAGCTCGATCAGCCGGGCCGCGATCGAGATGCCGTACGGCGGGAGCACCTCGCCGGATTCGAAGGCGGCGCGCAGGTCCTCGCGGGAGAACCACCGGGCCTCTTCGATCTCTTCGCCGTCGACCTGGATCTCCGAGGACGTGGCGCGGGCCATGAAGCCGAGCATCAGGCTGGACGGGAACGGCCAGGGCTGGCTGGCGACGTATTCGACCTCGCCCACGACGACACCGGCCTCTTCGAAGACCTCGCGGGCCACCGAGTGCTCGATCGACTCCCCCGGCTCGACGAAGCCGGCCAGGGTCGAGAAGCGGCCCTCGGGCCAGTGGACCTGGCGGCCCAGGAGCGCGCGGTCCTCCTCATCGGTGACGAGCATGATCACGGCGGGGTCGGTGCGCGGATAGTGCTCGGCACCGCAGGCCTGGCAGCGGCGGATGTGACCGGCGGCGGCGATGATCGTGCGCTCACCGCAGCGGGAGCAGAAGCGGTGCAGCCGCTGCCAGTTCTCCAGGGCCACGGCGTGCACGAGCAGGCCGGCATCGCGAGGCGAGAGCAGCAGACCGGCCTCGCGCAGACCCGCGGGGCGCGCGGACTGGTCCATGCGGCCGGGCAGCGAGTCCTTCTGGAGGGCGAAGTAGCTGACGCCGTCGTCGTCGGTGCCGAGGTAATAGCGGTGCGCCTCGGTCATGGGGGCCTCGAAAGAGGGCGTCATGATCAGCTCGGTGCGGCCGTCGGGGGTGTCGTCGATCAGCGCCTGGCCGCCGGACACCACGAAGACGCGCGTCGTCGGGTGGCTCCAGGCTGCCGCCAGCCAGGCCTCGTCGAGGCGGTGGTGGGCGGCGCGGTCGATCCCGCTCGGTGCGCTGAAGGTGAGCGGCCGGTCGGCGCTGTGGGCGGTCCAGGTGGTCACTGCTGTTTCCAACTCCCCCTGTGGCGTGGGTGATTGCTGTGTAGGACGCGGAACGGTGACGGCGGTGCCGGCGCGGGTCAAGCGGGGCGCCAGCTGTCCGCCAGGTCGCCCCACAGGTGGGCGGCCGTCTCGACGCCCTTCATCAACAGGTCGAGCTCGACCTTTTCGTTCGGTGCGTGCCAGCCGTCGGACGGAACGGATATGCCGAGGAAGAGGACCGGGACGCCGAGGACGTCCTGGAGGTCGGCGGCGGGGCCGGAGCCGCCCTCGCGGGTGAAGCGGATCTTCTGGCCGAAGGCCCGTCCCATCGCGCGGACCACGGACTGGAGCGCGGGGTGGTCGAGGGGGGTGAGGCAGGGGCGGGTGGCGCCCCAGAAGGTGATCTCGTGGCGGATGCCCGCCGGGAGGCGGGCGGCGACCCAGTCGCGTACGGACTGCTGGACGGCCGCTGTGTCCTGGCCGGCGACGAGGCGGAAGGAGAGCTTGAGCTGGGCGGTGGAGGGCACCACGGTCTTGCCTCCGGGGCCCTGATAGCCGCCGCCGATGCCGTTGACCTCGGCGGTGGGGCGGGCCCAGATCCGTTCCAGGGTCGTGGCGCCCTGCTCGCCCAGGGTGGCGTGCGAGTGCGCGGTGCGCAGCCACTCGGACTCGTCGAACGGCAGCTCGGCGAAGAGTTCGCGCTCGCGGTCGGTGAGCTCGATCACGCCGTCGTAGAAGCCGGGGACGGCTACCCGCCGGTCGTCGTCGTGCAGGGCGGCGACGAGACGGGCCGCTTCGGTGGCGGGGTTGGGGACCGCACCGCCGAAGGAGCCGGAGTGGATGTCCTGGTCGGGACCGTAGAGGTCGATCTGGCAGTCGGTCAGGCCCCGCATGCCGGTGCAGACCGTCGGGGTGTCCTTGGACCACATGCCGGTGTCCGACACGATCACGGTGTCGCAGGCGAGGCGGTCGGCGTGCCGGGCGATCAGGGCGGGGAAGTTCGGCGAGCCGGACTCCTCCTCACCCTCGATGAGCAGCTTGAGGTTGACGGCGGGGGCCGTACGGCCGGTGGCCGCGAGGTGTGCGCGGACACCCAGGGTGTGGAAGAACACCTGGCCCTTGTCGTCGGCGGCGCCGCGGGCGTAGAGCTTGCCGTCGACGGTCTGCGGCTCGAAGGGGTCGGTGTGCCAGCCGTCCTCGCGGGCGGCGGGCTGCACGTCGTGGTGGCCGTAGACGAGGACGGTCGGCGCGGACGGGTCCCCGGAAGGCCACTCGGCGAAGACCGCGGGCAGGCCGTCGGTCTCCCAGACCTCGGTGGTCGTGAAGCCGGTGTCGGCAAGCTTCGCGGCGAGCCATTCGGCGCTGCGGCGCACATCGGCGGCGCGCTCCGGGTCGGCCGATACGGAGGGGATGCGCAGCCACTCGGCGAGGTCGTCGAGGAAGGTGTCGCGGTGGCTGGTGAGGTACGCGTGGACGGCGCTGTCCGGGGTGGTGCTCATACGGCCGAGCCTATCGGCCTTCGGGGGCAGGCCCGTCGGCGGTCTCACCGAGCAGGATGCGCTCCAGCCCGGCCCGGCCCGGCAGCCGGGTGGGTCTGACGACCTCGCCGCTGCGGACGTACAGGAAGGCTGCGTCGACGGCCGACGGCGGCAGGCCGTGCCGCTCGGCCCAGGCGAGGCGGTAGATGGCCAGCTGGAGCGGGTCGGCGGAGTGGGCCCGGCCGGTCTTCCAGTCGACGACCTCGAAGCGGTCGCCGCCTTCGGGGGTGCGCTCCTTGTAGACGGCGTCGATCCGGCCGCGGATGATCCGGCCGGCGAGGGTGAGCTGGAAGGGGGCCTCGACGCGGTACGGGGTGCGGCGGGCGTACGGGGTGCGGGCGAAGGCCTCCTTGAGGGCCTCCAGATCGCGTTCGTCCACGATCTCCGGCTCCTCGCCGGGCTCGGCGCCCGGCAGCTCGTCCGGGCCGAGCAGGGGCAGCGTCAGCTCTTCGAAGCGGGACTCCACCCAGGCGTGGAACCTGGTGCCGCGCCGGGCGGCACGCTGCGGTGGGTGCGGCATGGGGCGGGCCAGCTCGCGGGCGAAGCCGTCCGGATCGGCGGCCAGCCGGAGCAGTTGGGTGGCGCTGAGCGCGGATGGGAGCGGGACGTCCCGGACGCGGGCACGGGAGCGCCGCAGTTCGCCCGCGAGCGCATCCAGGTCACGGTCCCAGGACCCCACCGTGCGGCGCTCCTCAGGGAGGAGGGCCCGGGGGGCTGAGGCGGCATCGGCCGGGCCGAAGGGGTCGTCGGCGTCGCCGGAGCCGTGGGCGTCATCGAAGCGGTGGGTGTCGCCGGAGCGGTGGGTGTCGTCGGAGCGGTGGGTGTCGTAGGCGTCGGGGGCGCCGGAGGGGGTGGAGGTGCCGGAGGGAGTCGAGGAGCCCGCACGGGACGGGTCCCATCGGGCGTCCGCGCGGCCCGGGTCTTCCGATTCGTCCGGGGCCGAGCGCTGGGCGACCACACGGGGCCGGAGCGGGGCGTGCCCGTGGGCGGGGGCGGCATCGACGTCGGAGTCCGGGCCACTCATAGCGGGATCCGGACCACTGATCGCAGGATCCGCGCCGAGCCCCTCGGCGTCCGGGCCGTGTGCCCCAAGGCCCGGACCGTAGGACTCGGCGCCCGAGGCATCGGACTCGACGTGCGGGCCGTAAGACTCATCGTCCCGGCCGTAAGACTCGGGGTCCCGGCCGTAGGACGCGGCATCCGGGCCGTAGGACTCAGCATCCGGATGGTGGGCATGCCGGCCCAGCCCGGGGCCGCCGGTGTACTCGTCAGCCCCGGCACCGTCGGCGTACCCGTCAGCCTCCGCGACACCGGTGCACCCATCCGCCCCCGCACCGTCGGTGTACCCGTCAGCCCCGGCACCGCCGGTGTACCCGTCCGCCTCCGCGACACCGGTGCACCCGTCCGCCCCCGCACCGTCGGTGTACCCGTCAGCCTCCGCGCCACCGGTGTACCCGTCAGCCTCCGCGCCGTCGGCGTACCGGTCCGGGTCCGTGTCGTCGGCGAAGGGGTCCGGCTCCGGGATGTCGTACGGGGCGTCCTCCGTCTCGTCGTCCGGTGGCGGGGGCCATTCCGGGTCGTGGGCGAAGAGGGACTCGGGGGCGGAGGGGGCAGTGGCGGGGCCGGTGAGGCCGTGGCCGGCTGCCAAGGGGGGCTGGAGGTCCGCCGCGTCCGGGGAGGGCGTGGTGGCGCGGCGGCGGGCCAGGTGGGTGCGGACCGTGGCGGCGGCGGCGCGGCGGCGGGCGGTGGCGACGGGGTCGAGCGGGAGCGGCCAGGCCTGCTCGGCGGCGGCCTCGGCGAGGGCCGGATTCTCCGCACCCTCCTCGGGGGCGTCCGCCCAGGCCTCGATCTCGCCGTGACCGGCCTCGCAGTGGGTGCGCAGCGCCTCCAGGAACGAGGAAGGGCCGCGCGGCCGCTTCTGGTTGGGGCCCCACCAGTGGCCGGAGCCGAGGAGCAGGGAACGGGGGCGGGTGAAGGTGACGTAGCCCAGGCGGAGTTCCTCGGTCGCCTGGTGGTGCTTCATCTCCTCCTTGAAGTCCTTCAGGCCGCGCGCCGCCCATTCCCCGACGTCCGGGAGGGTGGCGGCGTCACCGCGCAGGGCGTGGGGCAGGACCTTGGGCTGGGTGATCCAGGACTCCCGGGCCTGTTCGCTGGGGAACTGCTTGCCCACCAGGCCGGGCACCGCGACGACGTCCCACTCCAGGCCCTTGGACTTGTGGGCGGTCAGCACCTTGACGGTGTTGTCGCCGCCGGGGAGTGAGCTGTCCAGGCCCTTTTCGTGCCGCACGGCGGTGCGCAGGAAGCCGAGGAAGGCCAGCAGGGACGCTTCGCCGTCCAGGGATGCACCACCCTGCTTGGCGGCGAATCCGGCGGCGATGTCGAGGAAGGTGCCGAGGGTTTCGCGGCGGCGGGCCGCGAGGGCGTGCGGCGACGCGGACAGCTCCACCTCCAGGCCCGTGGTGGCCAGGACGCGGTGGAGGACGTCCATGAGCGGATCGCTGAGCGAACGGCGCAGGTCGCGCAGCTCGGCGGCGAGGTGGGCGAAGCGGACGCGGGCCTCGGCGGAGAACGGCAGGCCGTCATCGGGGCCCTCGGCTTCGAGGAAGGTGTCGAGGGCGTCCGCGAGCGAGATGGTTTCGGCCGGGTCGACGCCCTCCACGGCCGCCGCGAGGCGCTGTTCCGGGTCCTCGGACGGGCCGCCGTGGTGGACGAGGGTGCGTGCGCGGCGGCCGAGGAGCGCCAGGTCGCGGGGGCCGATGCGCCAGCGGGGGCCGATCAGCAACCGCACCAGGGCGGCGTTGGCCGTCGGGTCCTGGAGCACTTCGCAGACGGCGACGAGGTCGGCGATCTCGGGGAGGTGCAGCAGCCCGGAGAGGCCGACGACCTCCACGGGGACGTCCCGGGCGACCAGCTCGCCCTGGATGCGGGCGAAGTCCCCGGCCGTACGGCACAGCACGGCGATCTCGCCGGGCGGGGTGCCCGTACGGACGAGGTGGGCGAGGGAGTCGGCGAGCCAGGCCAGTTCCTCGGCGTGGGTGGGCAGCAGGGCGCAGCGCACCATGCCGTCGCGTTCGGCGCCGGGGGCGGGGCGCAGTGCCTCGACGCCGGCGTGCATCCGGCGCAGGGGGGCGGCGAGGCCGTTGGCGAGGTCGAGCAGCCGGCCGCCACTGCGGCGGTTCTCACTGAGGGCGAACCGTCGGGCGGGGGTGCCGTCCTCGAAGGGGAAGTGGTGGGGGAAGTCGTCGAGGTTGGCGACGGAGGCGCCGCGCCAGCCGTAGATGGCCTGGCAGGGGTCGCCGACGGCGGTGACGGCGTGACCGGTGCCGCTGCCGGTGCCGGCACCGAAGAGGCCGGAGAGCAGCAGCCGTTGGGCGACGGAGGTGTCCTGGTATTCGTCGAGCAGCACGACCTTGAACTCGTCGCGCAGGATCTGGCCGACCTCCGGGCGGGTGGTGGCGAGGGTCGCCGACAGGGCGATCTGGTCGCCGAAGTCGAGGAGGTCACGGCGGCGCTTCTCGTCGCGGTAGGCGCCGACGAGGTCGAGCAGCTCCAGCCGGCCTCGGACGGTCTCGGGGACCTTGCGCAGATCGGCGTTGGAGAGCTTCACGCCGTCGAGGGCGGCCTGCAGCCCGGTGTCGTAGGCGCGCAGGTCCGCCGGCTCCACCAGATGCTCGGCCAGCTCGCCGTCCAGGGCGAGGAGGTCCTCCACGAGGGACGGCAGGGATTTGGTGAGCGCCGGATAGGGGCCGGGGGCGGCGCGCAGGACGCGGGCGGCGAGCTGGAAGCGGGTGGCGTCGGCGAGGAGCCGGGCGCTGGGCTCCAGGCCGATCCGCAGGCCGTGGTCCTTCAGGAGCTGCCCGGCGAAGGCATGGTAGGTGGAGATCCGCGGCTCGCCCTGGGGCTGCTCGGGGCCGCCGTCGAAGGGGTCCGGCGCGGCGGTGCCCGCGGGGGCGGTGGCCGGGCGGCGGGCGGGGGCTTCCGGGTCGGTGACGCCGGCGGCGAGGAGGGCGCTGCGGACGCGTTCGGCGAGCTCGCCGGCGGCCTTGTTCGTGAACGTCAGCCCGAGGACCTGCTCGGGGGCGACCTGGCCGGTGCCCACCAGCCACACCACGCGGGCGGCCATCACCGTCGTCTTGCCCGAACCGGCTCCGGCCACGATGACCTGCGGGGCGGGCGGGGCGGTGATGCACGCCGTCTGCTCCGGGGTGAACGGGATGCCCAGGAGCTCTTTGAGCTGCTCGGGGTCGGTGAGGCGGGCCGCGCCGGTGGGAGGCACCGGGTCGGTGCGGGGGACGGAGCCGGGGTCGCGGGCCGGGTCGGAGATGCGGGCTGACACGTCCGAAACCGTAACCGGCCGCACTGACAATCGCGGCCGGCCGGGGGACCGGCGGACCGGCCGACCACCCCCGCTCCCGGCCGGCCGGGAGCCCGCGGACGAGACGCGGCGTCGCCGCCCCGACCGACCGGGCGCCCCCGCCCGGCCTGCCCGCCACCGGGCTCACTCCACGATGTGCCGTCCCTCGGGCTGTGCGCTGCACGAGGCCCGGAAGGCGCAGTGCGTGCAGTGCGTCCCGGTCGTCGGCGTGAACCGCTCCTCCAGGACCCGGCCGGCCGCGGTGGCGAGCAGGTCGCCGACCCACTCCCCCTCCAGTTGCTGCTGCGCCTGGACGGCGGGCAGTACGTCGCCGCCCTCCTTGCGGGGCGCGCCCAGGCGCAGATGCACCAGTTCGGCGCCCCCGGGGCCGGGGGTGCTGCCGCCGAAGGCGTCGTCGACGGCGCCCTCGCGGACCGCGAGCTGGTAGACGGCCAGCTGGGGGTGGCGGGCGACCTCCGGCCCGGTCGGTTTCTGCTTGCCGGTCTTGAAGTCGACGACGTAGGCCCGTCCCTCGGCGTCGCGCGCGACCCGGTCCATGCTGCCGCGGATACGGACCTCGTAGGCGCCGGCTTCGAGGGTGACGTCGAAGCCGTGCTCGGTGGCGACGGTGTCCCGGCCGTGGGTCTCGCGCTCCATGACGTGCCAGCGCAGAAAGCGTTCCAGGGCGGCGCGGGCGCTGTCCTTCTCCTGGCGGGACTTCCAGGGCGCGTCAAAGGCGAGCGCGTCCCATACGGAGTCCAGCCGCTCCATCAGGACGGTCAGATCGGCGGGTGCGCGCCCGGAGGCGACCTCGTCGGCGAGGACGTGGACGACGTTGCCGAAGCCCTGCGCGGCGGTGGACGGGGCGTCGGCCTTCACCTCGCGCCCCAGGAACCACTGGAGGGAGCAGGTGTTCGCGAGCTGGTCCAGGGCGCTGCCCGACAGGACCACCGGCCGGTCGCGGTCGCGCAGCGGGACGGTGCTGTGGGTCGGTTCGTGCAGCCCCCACCAGCTGTCCGGGTGGGCGGCCGGCACCAGGGGGTTCCCGTCCTCGTCGGTCAGGGCCGCCAGCTTCGCGAGCCGCTGGGCCGCGGCCTCGCGCAGCGCGGGGGTGGCCGCGGGGTCGACCGTGGTGGACCGCAGCTCGGCCACCAGCGCGGCGACCGCGAGGGGGCGGCGCGGGCGGGCCGTGACGTCCTGCGGGTCGACGCCGAGTTCGGTCAGGAAACGGGACGGCTGGTCACCGTCGTCCGCTGCGGCCTTCACCGCCGTGACCACCAGCCGCTCCCGGGCGCGGGTCGCGGCCACGTAGAACAGCCGGCGCTCCTCGGCGAGCAGCGCGCCCGGTGTGAGCGGCTCGGCCAGGCCGTCCCGGCCGATCCGGTCCGCCTCCAGGAGCGAGCCGCGCCGCCGCAGGTCGGGCCAGAGCCCCTCCTGGACACCGGCGATGACGACGAGGTGCCACTCCAGGCCCTTGGAGCGGTGCGCGGTCATCAGCCGTACGGCGTCCGGGCGGACCGTGCGGCGGGTGAGGGTGTCGGCGGCGATGTCCTGTGCGTCCAGCTCCTCCAGGAAGTTGAGGGCGCCGCGTCCGCCGGTGCGCTCCTCGGCGCGGGCGGCGGTCTCGAAGAGCGCGACGACGGCGTCCAGGTCCCGGTCGGCGTTGCGGCCGGCCGCGCCGCCGCGCCGGGCCGTGCGCTCCAGGCGGCCCGGCCAGGGGGTGCCGTCCCACAGTTCCCACAGCGCCTGTTCGGCGGTGCCGCCACCGGCCAGCAGCTCACGGGCCTTGCGCAGCAGCACCCCGAGCCGCTGCGCGCCACGGGCGTACGCCGGATCGTGCGCCACCAGGCGCTGTGGTTCGGCGAGCGCCTGCGCGATCAGCTCGTCCGAGGGCCGCGGCAGCGGCTGCCCGGCGGCCCGCTCCTCCTCGCGCAGCGCGCGGCCCAGCCGCCGCAGGTCGGCGGAGTCCATCCCGCCGAGCGGTGAGGTCAGCAGCTCCATGGCGGTCTCGGCGTCGAGCCAGGCGGGGACGGTGGGAGCGGGAACGGCGGCGTCGGGCCCGCCGGCGGGGCCGTCATCGGGCGCCTGTGCCTCCGCCGCGTCGGGTCCGCCGTCCTGCTCCGGCACCGTGGGCTCCCCCGGCGTCCCGAGGGCCGCCCGCGCGGCCGCCCGGAGTGCGCCCAGCAGCGGCGCGACGGCCGGTTCGTGCCGGAGGGGCAGATCGTCGCCGTCGATGTCGAGCGGCACCCCAGCAGAGGTGAGCGCACGGCGTACGGCGGGGATGGAGTGCCCGCCGGCGCGGACGAGGACGGCCATGTCGCGCCAGGGCACGCCGTCCTCCAGGTGGGCGCGGCGCAGGATGTCCGCGATGTTGTCGAGTTCGGCCCCCGGTGTCGGGTACGTGAAGGCCTCGACCCGGCCGCCGTCCCGTACGGGCGCGGGCTCGCGGTGTGCGCGGACCTTCCGCGCCGGGAGGCGGGTGAGCGGCATCCGCCGGGCGAGCAGCCGGGTCGCCGCCAGGAGGGCGGCGCCCGACCGCCGGGAGGTGCCGAGGACGTGCACCGCGGCGGGGGTGCCGTCGCCGCGGGTGAAGGTCTCCGGGAAGTCGAGGATGCCGTTGATGTCGGCGCCCCGGAAGGCGTAGATCGACTGGTCGGGGTCGCCGAAGGCCACCAGGGTGCGGCCGGGGCTCCCCGGTGTGGCGGCGGCTCCGTGGTTGCCGGCGAGCGCCCGCAGCAGCCGTACCTGCGAGACGTCGGTGTCCTGGTACTCGTCGACGTACACCGCGTCGAACGCACCGGCCAGCTCGGCGGCGACGTCGGTCCGCTCGGCCAGCAGGACGGCGCGGTGCACCAGTTCGGCGTAGTCGAGCACGCCCTGGGCGTCGAGGACGTCGAGGTATTCGGCGAGGAAGCCGGCCGCGGCGCCCCAGTCGGGGCGGCCGGTGCGGCGCGCGAAGTCCGCGAGCGCCTCCGGTCCGAGGCCCAGTTCGCGGCTGCGGGCGAGCACCGCGCGGACCTCGTCGGCGAAGCCGCGGGTCGTCAGGCAGGCGCGCAGCTCGTCCGGCCAGCGGGTCCGGGCCCGGCCCGCGTCCGCCAGTTCGGCCTGGCCCTCCAGGAGTTCACGGACGACGAGGTCCTGTTCGGGGCCGGACAGCAGCCGGAGCGGGTCGGCGAAGAGGTCGGCGTCCTGGTGGGCGCGGACCAGGGCGTAACAGAAGGAGTGGAAGGTCGTGGCCTGCGGGACGGCGCTGCCGCCGAGGCGGGCGGCCAGCCGGTCGCGGAGTTCGACGGCGGCTTTGCGGCTGAAGGTGAGGACGAGGATCCGCTCGGGATCGGCGCCGTCGCGTACCCGGCGGGCGACCGACTCCACCAGCGTCGTGGTCTTGCCGGTGCCCGGTCCCGCGAGGACGAGGGCCGGTCCGTGGTCATGGTCAACCACAGCGCGCTGGGCTGCGTCCAAGACAGGAGGCTCCACCGTCCCCGCCGGGGTGCGCACCAACCGGTACGCGCCGGAGGCATCCCGCCGCGCCGCCCGGTGCGGCCGCGTCGGCGGAAGGGCCGAGAAGGAGGAACTCAAGTGGATCGCCGGTCCTGGTGGGAGTGCTGGTCGTCGTGCGGTGCGTGAGAACGGGTCGGGGGCCTGCGGGGCGGGCGGCGGCGGACGCTGTGCCGCGGCGCGCCCCCGGGACCGCGGTGGCGGCAGGCCCCGACGCTACGCCGCCCGGCGCCCGGACCGCGGCGCGTCCCGCGACCGTGTCGGCGCCGGACGCGGCCCCCAGGCTACGGGGGCGGCGCCGGCCGGCCGGGGCGCGGGCGGCTGCCGCCTCAGGGGTGCCGCCCGTCGCCCTCCCCGGCGCCGGGCGAGCCGTCCGCCGGGGAGTCCTCGCCCGTGGGCGCGCCGTCCCAGCGGGCCCCCCGCATGTCGAGCCGGGGTATGTGATTCTCGTCGCGCGCCGCCCGCGAGACGGTGCGCAGCGGCGTCCCCTCGTCGCGGTAGTGGGCGAGCGCGCGCAGCTCGCTGCCCGGCAGCAGCAGGCCGTCCGCGCGCACCACCCGCCACCAGGGCACCGCCCCGCCGTAGAGGGCCATCACCCGGCCGACCTGGCGCGGCCCGCCCTCCTCCAGCCACTCCGCGACATCGCCGTAGGTCATGACCCGGCCGGCCGGGATCAGCTCGGCGACGCCGAGTACCCGCTCGGCGTACTCGGGCAGCTCACCGGGCCCGTCGGGCGGCCCGCCGCCGGCCCGGCCGGCGCCGTCGTCCGCGGCGTGATGCGCCGCCGTGTCTCCGGTCCCACTCATTCGGTCCATCCTGCCGCACCCCACCGACAACGGTCCCCGATATCCGGCCCGGCACCCCCACAAGGACGGTGGCGACCCGCCGCGGGCCCCCTGCGGTGGCGGGCGTTCCGCTTCCCGCGCCCCCGAAATGCCCCCCTGATGCCCCCCACCGCCGCTCGGCCGTGCCACCATCTTCCGGACGGTGACTGGTGATACGAGACAAAGAAGAGACGGCTGAGCAGCAGGGTGCGGTGCCTCCAGGGGAGGCGGGCGCCCCTGACGCGCTGACCGCCGACGCCACCGACGCCGACCCGGAACCACCCGCGCGGACCACGCGGCCGGACCGGCAGGAGGCGGAACAGGGGAAGCACCAACGGAAGCCCTCCACGGCTTCCGCTACCGAAAAGGCGAGCACGATCGAGAAGGCCGAACGACCTGAGGCGTCCGAGAGGCCGGATGGGCCCACGGAGCCCGAGCCACCCGAGCGGCAGGAGAAGGGACCGCACGAGGAGGACACCCAGCAGGGGGACGAGCAGCAGGCCGCGCGCCCGGGGGACGCGCGCCAGGACAGCACGCCCCCGGACGGCGCGGAGCGCGGCACGCCCCGTACGGGCTCGCACCGCGCCGACCTGACGGCCGACGCGTGCGGCGAGTTCCACGTCGACCGGGTCTCCGGCGACGAGCCGCTGCTGCCCGCCCGGGTGCACCGCCCCTCCGACCTGCTGCGGCTGCTCCTCGGCATCGCGGGCATCGCGCTCGTTCTCGGGCTGGCCACCTTCGCGCACGGCACCACCCAGGGCCTGGAGAACGACATCGGCAACGGCGCCGACGCGGCGCCCCGGCTGCTGATCAACCTGACCGGCCTGACCTCCAGCGTGGCGGTGCTGATCGTCCCGGTGGCGTTCGCCGTCGAGCGGCTGATCAAGCGGGACGGCCTGCGGATCGCGGACGGTGTGCTCGCCGCGGTGCTCGCGCACGGCGTCTCGCTCGCGACCGACCTGTGGGTCGCCGAGGCCGCCCCCGGATCCATCCGCGACGCGCTCACCAACCCGCTGGAGAACGGCGGCCTCACCGCCCCGGTGCACAGCTATCTGGCGCCCGTCATCGCCTATATGACGGCGGTCGGGATGTCCCGGCGGCCCCGCTGGCGGGTCGCGATGTGGTGCGTGCTGCTGCTGGACGCCTTCGCGGTGCTCGTCGGGCGCTACACCACTCCCTTCGCGATCGTCACGACCGTGCTGATCGGCTGGACCGTCGCCTTCGGCACCCTCTACGCCGTCGGCTCGCCCAATGTCCGCCCCACCGGGCAGAACCTCCTCGCGGGGCTGCGCCGGGTCGGCTTCCATCCGGTCAGCGCGATGCGCGCCGAGGACTCCACCAACCCGGACCACCCCGAGCAGGCCGACCGCGGCCGCCGCTACATCGTCACCCTGGAGGACGGCCCGCCGATCGACGTCACCGTCGTGGACCGCGAGCAGCAGGCCCAGGGCTTCTTCTACCGCGTCTGGCGCCGCCTCTCGCTGCGCGGTATCAACCAGCGCCGCAGCCTGCAGTCGCTGCGCCAGGCCCTGGAGCAGGAGGCGCTGCTGGCCTACGCCGCCATCGCGGCCGGCGCGAACGCCCCCAAGCTGATCGCCACCTCCGAGCTCGGCCCGGACGCGGTGATGCTCGTGTACGAGCACATCGGCGGCCGCACCCTGGACTCACTGGCCGACGAGGAGATCACCGACGCGCTGATGCACAGCGCCTGGCGGCAGGTCGAGGCCTTGCAGTCGCGGCGGATCGCCCACCGCCGGCTGGTCGGTGACGCCCTTCTGGTGGATCGTTCCGGCAACATCGTGCTGACCGAGCTGCGCGGCGGTGAGATCGCGGCCGGCGACCTCGTGCTGCGGATGGACATCGCCCAGCTGCTGACGACCTGCGGACTACGGGTCGGCGCCGAGCGCGCGGTGGCCGCGGCCGTGGAGGTCCTCGGCCCGGACGCGGTCGCCGACAGCCTTCCGCTGCTCCAGCCGATCGCGCTCAGCCGGACGACCCGGGCGACGCTGCGCCACCTGGCCCGGGAGCGCTCCAAGCGGGAGCGCGAGGCGGTGCTGGCGGCCTCGGAGGCCGCGAAGGAGGCCCGGGAGGCGCGGGCCGCGGCCGGGCACAAGGACCGCAAGACGCTGCGGGCCGAGAAGAACGCGGAGAAGAGCGCCGAGAAGCGGGCCCTGGACGAGGCGTCGGAGGGCGCCCGCGAGGAGGATCTGCTCGCCCAGATCCGCCAGCAGGTGCTGCTGGTCCGCCCGACCGCGGTGATCGAACCGGCCCGTCTGGAGCGGCTGAGTCCGCGCATCCTGATCAGCTGGATCGCCGGCGCGTTCGCGGTCTATCTGCTGCTCTCGCAGCTGACCAACTTCAACCTCGGCGACGTGGTCAGCGAGGCCCAGTGGGTGTGGGTGCTGGTCGCGATGTTCTTCTCGGCGTTCACGTACATCGCCGCGGCGATGAGCCTGCTCGGGTTCGTCACGGAGAAGGTGTCGTTCGTCCGGACGGTCATCGCGCAGATCGCGGGCAACTTCGTGAAGCTGGTGGCGCCCGCCGCGATCGGCGGCGTGGCCCTGAACACCCGCTTCCTGCAACGTGCCGGGGTCCGGCCGGGCCTCGCGGTGGCGAGCGTCGGCGCGTCCCAGCTGTTCGGTCTGGGCAGTCACATCCTGCTGTTGCTGACCTTCGGCTACCTGACGGGCACCGAACGCGCCCCGCAGATCTCGCCGTCCCGTACGGTCATCGCCGGCCTGCTGACCGTCGCCGTGCTCGTCCTGGTCGTCACGGCGGTCCCGGCGCTGCGCAAGTTCGTCTCGACACGGGTGCGTTCCCTGTTCGCGGGCGTGGTCCCGCGCATGCTGGACATCCTTCAGCGCCCCCGGAAGCTGATCACCGGCATCGGCGGCATGCTGCTGCTGACGGCGGCGAACGTGATGTGCCTGGACGCCTCGATCCGGGCGTTCGGCGGCGGCGACATCAGTTACGCCAGCATCGCGGTCGCCTTCCTCGCGGGCAACGCGCTGGGCTCGGCCGCGCCGACACCGGGTGGTGTGGGTGCCGTCGAGGGCGCGCTGATCGCCGCGCTGACGTTCGCCGGACTCACCGGCGACACCGCGTTCCCCGCCGTACTGCTCTTCCGCCTGATGGTCTTCTGGCTGCCGGTGCTGCCGGGCTGGGTGGCGTTCAACTACCTGACCCGCAAGGGCGAGATCTGAGTTCCTTGCCGCGCGCGAACCACGCCGGCACACCGCACCGACGCCCCGGTAGGCGGCCATGAGCGGCGCCCGCTGGCCGCGCGGGGCGCCCGGGGCCGTGCTCCGGACGCCGAGTGTGGTGACAACCGTGTCGTGCGGCCGCGGACGTAAGGGAAGACATGAGGGAAGGAAGCTTGTGTATTCCGAACTGCCCGATCTGGAACCGCTCTCACCCTCGGATGAGATGCTGCAGCGGGAAAGCCGAGTCTTCGCGCATGTCCTGTCCGGACTGGGGCTCCTGGCGCCCTGGGTGCTCGTCTACCTCTCCGTCACCAACGGGACGCGAGTGTGGCTGACCGTCCTGAATCTGGTGGCCGTGTACGCGTGCCTGGCCCTCCGGATGTACGGCCGGCGCAACGATCGGCAGCGGCTCGTCACATGGGGCGGTTTCGGGGCTGTGGGTTCCCTGGCGTTGTGTCTCGTGGTGGTGTCGGCCCTTCAGGGCTGACGCTTGTGGCGCGGCAGCGCCCCGGCCCTCCTGTGAGCCGCTCCGAAAAACGCCGATCGGCGGGTTGCGGCACCGTGCCGCAACCCGCCGATACGGGCGGATCAGTAGATCGGCTTCTCCGGCTCGACCGTGTTGACCCAGCCGATGACGCCGCCGCCGACATGCACCGCGTCGGCGAAGCCGGCGGACTTCAGTACGGCGAGGACCTCGGCGGAGCGGACGCCCGTCTTGCAGTGCAGGACGATCTTCTTGTCCTGCGGGAGGTTCTGCAGGGCGGTGCCCATCAGGAACTCGTTCTTGGGGATCAGCTTGGCGCCCGGGATCGAGACGATCTCGAATTCGTTCGGCTCGCGGACGTCGATGATCTCGATCTTCTCGTCGCCGTCGATCCACTCCTTGAGCTGCTTGGGAGTGATCGTCGAACCGGCCGCGGCCTCCTGGGCCTCCTCCGACACGACGCCGCAGAAGGCTTCGTAGTCGATGAGCTCGGTGACGGTCGGGTTCTCGCTGCAGACCGCGCAGTCGGGGTCCTTGCGGACCTTGACCTGGCGGTAGGTCATCTCCAGCGCGTCGTAGATCATCAGGCGGCCGACCAGCGGGTCACCGATACCGGCCAGCAGCTTGATCGCTTCGTTGACCTGGATGGAGCCGATGGACGCGCAGAGCACGCCCAGCACGCCGCCCTCGGCGCAGGAGGGGACCATGCCGGGGGGCGGGGGCTCCGGGTACAGGCAGCGGTAGCAGGGGCCGTGCTCGCTCCAGAACACCGACGCCTGGCCGTCGAAGCGGTAGATCGAACCCCAGACGTACGGCTTGTTGAGCAGCACGCAGGCGTCGTTGACCAGATAGCGGGTGGCGAAGTTGTCCGTGCCGTCCACGATCAGGTCGTACTCGCCGAAGATCTCCATGACGTTCGTGGAGTCGAGGCGCTCCTCATGGAGCTTGACGTCGACGTACGGGTTGATGCCCAGGACCGAGTCCTTGGCGGACGCGGCCTTGGAACGGCCGATGTCGGCCTGGCTGTGGATGATCTGGCGCTGCAGATTCGACTCGTCGACCTCGTCGAACTCCACGATGCCCAGGGTGCCGACGCCGGCCGCGGCCAGATACATCAGTGCGGGCGAGCCGAGACCGCCGGCGCCGACACACAGCACCTTGGCGTTCTTCAGCCGCTTCTGCCCTTCCATCCCCACGTCGGGGATGATCAGGTGGCGGGAGTACCTGCGGACCTCGTCAACGGTGAGCTCAGCAGCTGGCTCGACCAGGGGTGGCAGCGACACGGAAGACCTCAACAAAGGGTTGGTCCATCTCTGGGCAACCCCCGCTCGGGCGCAGCCCTGAGTGGGGGAGATTGTTCTTCCGTAACACTGCCACGCCCCTCTTCATTCCGAGACACCTGGTCCGATGCGCGAGACGAATTCGTCCCAGTAGCCGGGCAGTGTCTCCCAGGCGTCTCCGGCCGCACCTGCCGGACCGGCGGCCCGGCGGTCCGTGAAGTAGACGGTGCCCGCTCCCTGCCAGCGGGCGATCCGCAGCGCCTCGTCCAGATGCATCCGCGGGACGCCGTGCACGAGGTGGCAGAACCGCTCCGGTGGGTAATCGGCGGTCCACTCGGCCACCTGTGACCAGCGGTAGTCGGCCCAGGCACCGGCGAAGGTGACGAGCTGGTCGGCGGACTCGGCGTAGCCGGGGAAGGGGTGCGCGCCGTGCCCGAAGACGAGGTAGGCGTCCTCGCGCAGGGTCCGCAGGGTGGTGGCGACCCGCCGGGTCTCGGGCAGCAGCGTCCGGTCCGTGGGACAGCGGTCCAGCCAGAAGCCGTCGACCTTGTACCACTCCAGATAGCGGTGCGCGTCGGACACCAGCTCCCCGAAGGGGCGGGCGCCCTGCGCCATGTCCAGGTGTCCCAGCAGGCGGACACCCGTCTCACGGATCCGGGCCGCCGCGGGCATGCAGTGCGGGTCCGGCCGGGCACCGGGCCCGTTGGACACATTGAGCACCGCCCAGTGCACCGGCGCGACCGGGACGTAGCCGTGCCCGGTGCCGGCCCGTCGGCCCTCCGGCGGCAGCACGAACCCCCGGGAGCAGCGGAGCAGCTCGGCCCATTCGGTGGGCGCGAGCAGCGGATGGGCGAAGCCCGGCACACCGACGCCGAGCGGCCCGGCGCCGGTCGGGGCACGGGTGGTGTCCGTCGGGGTGGTCAGATACGACACGCGGCCTCCATCCAGATGTCGGCGAGGGACTCCTCCAGGCCGATCCGCGGCCGCCAGCCGAGCCGGTCGCGTGCGGTGCGCACGTCCGCCTGCTGCCAGGTGCCGCAGCCGTCCGGGTAGGGATAGGTGGCGGGCGGTGAGCCGAGGCCCGGGTGTTCACCGGACGGGCCGGGGATGACCAGCCGCGCGGGCGGGGAGTCGAGTTCGTGCAGCGAGCCGCCGAATCCGGCGACCCGGGCGAGCACGGAAGCGGCCTCGCGCAGCCGTACGGCGCGGCCGGTCCCGATGTTGACGACGCCTTGGGCGGCGGACAGCGAGGCGGCGTGCACGGCCCGCGCGACATCGCGTACGTCGACGAAGTCGCGCTGCACCCCGAGCCCGCCGAGCTTGAGTTCGCTGTCGCCTGCCTGCATCGCGCGGCGCATCGCCTCGGCGAGCCGGCCCAGGGGCGATCCCGCCGGGGTGCCGGGGCCGACCGGCGAGAAGACCCGCAGCACGACGGCGTCGAGCCCGGAGCCGAGGACCAGCTCGGTCGCGGCCAGCTTGCTCACGCCGTACGGCCCGCCGGGTCGCGGCACCGCGTCCTCGGCCGTCGAGGAGCCCGGCTGCGAGGGCCCGTACTCGGACGCGCAGCCCAGGTGGACCAGCCGGGCGCCGCAGCCGCTGCGGCGCAGCGACTCGCAGATGGTGGCGACCGCGACGGTGTTGTGCCGGGTCAGATCGCGGGCGCCGCCCCGGGTGGCGCCGGCGCAGTTGACGACGACACCGGGGTGGACGGCGTCGAGGAAGCGGGTGAGCGCGCCGGGACTGCCGGTGGCCAGGTCGAAGCGGACGTCGGCGTCGTCGCCCCGCCCGAGGACGGTGAGCTGGACGGCGGGGTCGGCGAGCAGGCGGTCGGCGACGTAGCGGCCGAGGTACCCGTTGGCGCCGATGAGCAGGACCCTCATCGCGTGACCCCCCGGTGCCCGTGGCGTGTGGTCGGGTGGACGTTCATGTGTCGTGCTCCTAAGGGGAGTGGAAGGGAGTACGGGGGCTTCGGCCGCGGGTTCGGCGTCCGTCCTGGAGGCGGGGGCCACGTGGGGGGTGGGGGCCGCGTCGAAGAGGCCGGAGCGGCGGTGTCGGGGCACCTCTCCGGGGGCGGTGCGTGCTGCGGTCGGCCGTCGGGCCGTCCTCGTGCCGCGCGGCGCGGGCCGGTGGCGGCGCGGGGCGGGCCGTACGGGGGCTTCGGGCGGGGCGGCCCGGTCGGGGGGCGAGCGTTCGCTATCCGGAGGTTCATGGCCGCCCCGCCTCCGCCGTCGCGGAGGAGGCGGGCGAGTGCGCGCTGGCGCCGGTCAGCGCGCGCAGGCCGTGGAACAGCAGCGCGAGGGCGGCTGCCGCGCAGGCCACGGCGGGGACCGCGGCCGGTCCGGCGGCGGTGGTCAGTGCCTCCACCGGGGCGTCGAGCACGGTCAGGCCGGGGAGCCGGGCGATCAGCACGAGTGCCAGGGCGAGCGCCTCCAGCGCGGCGGCCGCGGCCAGGCCGCCGGCCGCCGCCCCGCCGAAGCCGTGCACGGTGAGGAGCCGGGCGAGGAAGAGCAGGACGCCCAGCGCCGCCGCCGCGGTCATCACCGTCGCGCCACCACCCCCGAGGCCCAGCTCCGCGCCGGACAGCAGCACCAGCAGGGCGCCCAGGAAGAGCAGGGTGACGGCGACCGGCAACGGCCGCATCCGGGCGGCGAGTTCGCCCAGCCCGCGGCTGCCGGCCAGGCAGCGCCGCCCGCGCACCGCGAACCAGCGGGCGCACCAGGCCGCCGGGGCGACGGCGAAGGCCAGCGCCACGGCCGTCGCCAGGGCCGCCCTGGGGTGCGCGGACGGCAGGTCGGGCCCGCCGGCCAGCACCTGCGCCAGCAGCCAGTCGCCGAGGACGGCATAGCCCGTCAGCCAGCAGGTCCACAGGCCGGCGGCCCTGGTCCCGCTCCCCCGGTGGCGTACGCGCAGCGGCCCGGACCGCAGGGCCAGCCGCAGCGCGAGCACCGTCAGCACCAGTCCGGTGGCCCCAAAGGCCGGGCGCACGAAGGGACTTGAGGCGTCCGCCGAGGAGAGGGCGGCGAGGGTGGCGGCGCAGACCGCGCCGGGCAGCAGGTGCAGCGCGGCGCGCACGCCGCGCTGCCTCCGGGCGGGCTCGGGCCCGGGGGCGGCCGCGGCCTCCGCCTCGGCGCGCGGCACTCGCGCGTACAGCTCCTCGGCCAGCGAGAAGACGTCACGGTGCCGGAACCGGGCGGCCGTACGGTCCGTGACGCCGTGCGCCTCCAGGCCGGCCGCGATCTCCAGCGCGTCGACCGCCCGTGCGCACAGCTCGTGGTGACGGTGCATCAACGACCGCACGGGGTCGGCCGGGCCCCGGCGCGCTGCGGGAGTCCGCCGGTCCGCGGGGGTCTCGCCCGCGGGCGCCCTGCGCTCCGTCTCGGGCGCCGTCATGCGCGGTCTCCTCTCCCTGCGGCCTGCACACAGATTCCGTGGGCGGCGCGGGAGAGCGCGGCGTGGCGGCGCGGCAGCAGGCCGGGGGCCTCCGGAGCGCGCTGCGGCTCGGCGTATGCCGGGCTGCCGGGGAGGGCGACGCGGCCACGGCGCAGCGGGCCGGGACGGCCGGATCGCCCGGGTCGGTTGCCGTGTGCCACATCCGCCATGCCCGTCACCATCGCCACGCCGACCACGCCCATCGCACACATCACGTCCAGCACGCCTGTCACCGCCGCCTCCCTCACGCTCACCACACCCGCCTCATCGACATCCCGCTCACCGCTACGGCCGCCCGCTTCGCCGCGCACCGGTCGCCGCGCCGCACTCCGGCCGGCCCGCCCGCCGTTCGCCCGTCACGCGCCCGCCCCTCCCCCGAAGCCGCCGAACCCACCGGGGCCACCCACACCGACCGGCATCCAGGCATCCCAACGGGCCTCCTCGTCACGGCTGTTGGCAGCACGCCCGGCCGGTCCGTGTGCGGCGGGTCCGTCGGCGGGCGCCTCGTCCGGGTCCGGCGCCGCCCAGCTGGGGGTGCGGACCGCCGTCGTGAGCCGGCCCGCCGCGCCGGCGGCCGCCCACCGGCCCGGGACGTGGGACTCGGCGGGGCGGGCGAACGGCTGCGGTACGCCGTGCGCGTCCCGCGCGCCGTACCCGGCCGGGTGGCCCGGCGCGTGCGAGATCAGCTCCAGGTAGATGCCACGAAATGCCGCGACGTTCTGCTCGACGGTGAAGAGTTCGAGGGCCCGCGCACGGGCCGCCGCACCCAGCCGGGCCCGGCGCTCGGGGTCGCCGAGCAGCGCGGTGCAGGCCTCGGCGAGGGCGCGGGGGTTGCGCGGCGGGACCACCAGGCCGGTGCCGCCGATGACTTCGCAGACCGCGCCGGCATCGGTGGACACCGTGGCCCGGCCGCAGAACATCGCCTCCACCAGGGAGCGCGGAAAGCCCTCGACGACGCTGGAGAGCACCAGCACCGCACCGGAGGCGTACGCGTCCTCCAGGGTCGGCACGTCCGGGCTGCCGATCTCCTCGAAGCTGACCGGATTCTCGCCGACGGTGCGCGCGTCGGCCGCCTCGTCGGGGAAGAGCTGCGCGGCGAGCGCCCGGCAGTGCGCGAGATAGCCGGGCGCCTCGGGGTCGCGGCCGACGCCGCCGATGATCCTCAGGGTCGCCTCCGGCTCGGCCTTGCGGATCTCGGCGAAGGCGTGCAGCAGGCCGACGATGTCCTTGGCCGGTTCGACGGCGCCGACCCGTACCAGGGTCTTGGAGTCGTCCGCGGCGGCGTCCGCGACCGAGGCGAAGGCCGCGGCGTCCATGCCCGGGTAGACCGTGCGCAGCCGGGCGGGGTCGGCGCCGCACCGCTGCTGCCAGCGCCGGGCGTGGGTGTTGCCGGGGGTGATCAGCGCGGCCTGGGCGTAGACCTCGGCGGCCAGCGCGCCCTGGAAGGCGGCGAGCAGCGCGCGGACCGGTGCGCTCAGGGGGGATGCGGCGCGCGCGAGGTAGTGCTCGCGCAGCCGTACGCCGTACTCGGTGACCAGCAGCGGAGTACCGAAGAAGCGTTTGGCCAACAGCCCCGGGAGCGCCGCCGCGCCCCCGGAAGTCGCATGGGTGAGATCCACCCCGCCCAGACCCGGGTCGTGGTCGTCGCCGTACCAGTCCAGCGAGAGGGGGCGCAGGGCGAGTTCGAGCCGTTCGGCGACGGCCAGCAGGTCCTGGACCTGGGCGCCCTGCGCCGCCCGCAGCGCGCGGGGGCCGCGGCAGGCGGATTCCAGGGTGCGTACGGCGTCCTCGGAGCGCAGCAGTGCGGGCAGTCCGCCGTGTCCGGGGTGGTCGCGGGCGAGTTCGGCGAGCCCGTAGAGACCGGCGGCGAAACGGTCCGCCTTGGCCGCCGCGGGAGAGCCGGCGGGCCCGTCCGCCTCGGCGTCCGCGGCGGGTGCGCCGCCACCGAGGGACGTGACGAGGTCTCCGAAGTGCTCGGTGAAGCGGCGCCGTTCGCGCCGGCCGGCGGCACGGCCCGTGCGCTCCTCGGGGTGCCGGAGATGCTGAGGGGGGAACTCCCCCCACAGCGGGGCGGTGCGCACCTGCCGCACCTGCCCGGGGAGCGCGTCCCAGCCGCGCGCCTCCTGCCGGGCGCCGGCACTCAGGGCATAGACGTCGAATTCGTGGCCGGTGAGTCCGCGCACGAGCTGGTCACACCACGCGCGTGACTCACCGAACGCGTACGGGAAACCACCTTCGGTCAGCATCCCAATGCGCACGAGTGCACCCCCGTCCTCCCCTATCGGTGTTCCCTGGCCCGGCGGACTCGCCGTCACCTGCAGGAAGAAGCTACGCAAAGGGGCCGGTGGGGCGATGGACGGTTGTCCATCGCACCACCGGAAGGGGTGAACACTCGTAACTTTCCGTCCCCTGGGGCGTTTCGACGCGCTATGTCATCGCTAGGCGACGGCGCGTAGTGCCCGGCGGTCGGCCGCGACCTGCGGATCGAGGACCGGGACGGCCGCCAGCAGGCCCCGGGTGTAGGGGTGCGCGGGGTGGTCGTACACCCGGTCGACCGGGCCCTCCTCGACGATCCGGCCGGCCCGCATCACCGCGACCCGGTCGCTGACCGCCCGGACGACCGCCAGGTCGTGGGCGATGAAGACCAGGGAGAGACCCAGATCCCGCCGCAGTTCGCCCAGCAGCTCGATGACCTGCGCCTGGGTCGTGACGTCCAGCGCGGAGACCGGTTCGTCGCAGACCAGCAGCCGGGGCGAGGGGGCCAGCGCCCGTGCGATGCCGACGCGCTGGCGCTGGCCGCCGCTGAACTCGTGCGGATAGCGGTGGTACCAGGCCGGGTCGAGCCCGACCCGGTCCAGCAGCTCGCGGGCCCGCCGCACGATCGCCGCGTCGTCGAGCACCCCGGCGGCCCGGAGTGGATCGGCGACGGACTCCCCGATGGTGCGCCGGGGGTTGAGCGAGGACACCGGATCCTGGAAGACCATCTGCAACTCGCTGCGCACCGGCCGCAGCTCACGCTCACCGAGAGCGCCGATCGGGCGGCCCCGGTAGTGCAGCGTCCCGGACGTCGGGTCCAGCAGGCGCACCAGCATCCGGCCGACGGTCGTCTTGCCGCTGCCGGACTCGCCGACCAGGCCGAGGCTCTCCCCGGCCCGCACGGTCAGCGAGACGTCGTCGACGGCGGTCGTGCGGGCGCCGCGGCGACCGAACTCCCGCCGCAGACCGGCGGCTTCGAGCAGCACCTCGCCGGGCACGGGCGCCCCGTCCGGTGTGGCCGCCGGCCGGGCCGGGGCACGGGGCGCCGGCACGGCGGACAGTTCCCGGACCGCGGCCGGCCCTGCCGCGTCCACCCGTGGCACCGCCGCCAGCAGTTCCTTGGTGTACGGGGCGGCGGGCGCGCTCAGGACCTCGCCCACCGGCCCGTGCTCGACAGCCCGTCCGGCGCGCATGACCAGCAGCTCGTCCACGCTGCCGGCGACGACCCCGAGGTCGTGGGTGACCAGGATCAGGCCCATGCCGCTCTCGGCCCGCAGGTCGTGCAGCAGGTCGAGGATCTGCGCCTGCACGGTGACGTCCAGGGCGGTGGTCGGCTCGTCGGCGATCAGCAGCCGCGGCGCGCAGGCCAGGGCCATCGCGATCAGGGCGCGTTGACGCATCCCGCCGCTGAACTCGTGCGGCCGGGCGCGGGCGCGGCGGGCCGCGTCCGCGATGCCGACCCGGTCCAGCACCTCGACGGCGCGGGCGCGGGCGGCGCGGCGGGAGGCGTCCGGGCGGTGCACGCGGTAGACCTCGGCGATCTGGTCGCCGATGGCGTAGTAGGGGTCCAGGGACGACAGCGGGTCCTGGAAGACCATCGCCGCGGTGCCGCCGCGCAGCCGGCGCAGCCGCGGTTCCGGGGCGGCGAGCACGTCCAGGCCGTCGACCCGGACCGTGCCGCCGACCCGGGCGCCGGTGCCCCGGTGGAGGTCGAGGAGGGCGGCGGCGACGGTGGATTTGCCGGACCCCGACTCCCCCACGATGCCCAGCGCCCGTCCGGGCGGCAGGCGGAACGAGAGACCGTCGACGGCGCGTACGCCGCCCGCGCCCCCGTCGCCGCCCGGGAAGGTGATGGTGAGGTCCTCGACCTCGACGAGCGGTGCGGTCATCTCAGGGCCACCCTTCGGTCGGCGAGCGCGTACAGCACATCGGCCACGGCGTTGGCGAGGACGACGGCGAAGCCGATGCCGAGCACCGCTCCGACGACGACGGGCAGGTCCACGGTGCGGACGGACTGGACCAGCAGCCGGCCGATGCCGGGCAGCCCGAACAGCGTCTCGGTGAGCATCGCGCCGCCGAACATCGTGCCCAGGTCGATGGCGTTGAGCGCGATGACGGGCGGCAGCGCGCCGCGCAGCGCATGCCGTCCGATGACGGCGCGCTCGCGTACGCCGTACGCGCGAAAGGTGCGGATGTGATCCTCGGCCAGAGTCTCCAGGGTCGAGGAGCGGGTCAGCCGGGCGTACTTGGCGGATTCCAGCAGGGCCAGCGCCGTCCAGGGCAGCAGCAGGTTCCAGGCCCACTGTTCGGGGTCCTCGGTCAGCGGCACGTAGGACGGGAACGGCAGCCACTGGAGATACGCGCAGAACACCATCAGCAGCAGCAGTCCCGTGATGAAGACGGGAGTGGCGGTGCCGGTGAGGGTGAGCACGGTCAGCACCCGCTCGGTCGCGCCGCCGCGGCGCAGCGCGGAGAGCAGTCCGGTGCCGACGCCGAGCAGCAGCCACAGCACCATCGCGCCGAGCGCGAGCGAGGCGGTGACCGGCAGCCGGGCGGCGAGCAGCGCGGTGACCGGCTGGTCGTTCTGGTAGGAGAGGCCCAGGCAGGGGGCGTGGCAGTGCAGTACGCCGGTGCCGGTGGAGTAGTCGCGGCCGGCGACGAGGCCCTGCAGGAAGTGCAGGTATTGCCGGTACAGCGGTTCGCCCAGGCCGAGTTGGTCGCGCACCTGGCGGATCTGTCCGGCGTCGCAGCGCGGTCCGCAGGCGAGCTTCGCGGGGTCGCCGGGCGCGACGTAGAAGAGCAGGTAGACGAGGACGGACAGCAGGAGCAGGACGATCAGCGCACCGCCGAGCCTGCGCAGCGCATAGCCGGTCATACGACGGCTCCTGTCCTCGGCGCGCGGGAGCCGCCGCGGGTGCCGACCCGCAGGCGGGAGCGCTCGCGCGGGTCGAGGGCGCCGCGGACCGCGTCGCCCAGCGCGGTGAAGGCGAGGACGGTCACGAGCAGGCAGGCCGCGGGCAGCAGGACGTACATCGGGTCGGCACGGAACCAGGTCGTGGCGGTGGACAGCATCTGGCCCCAGGACGAGGTGGGCGGTTTGACGCCGATGCCCAGGAAGGACAGCGAGGCCTCGACGACGATGTTGGCGGGCACCAGGATCGCCGCGTGGGTGATCACCGGCGCGGCCAGCGCGGGCAGCAGCTCGCGCCGGGCCACCCGGAAGGGCCGTGAGCCGCCGAGCCGGGCCGCGGCGACATGGTCGAGCTGTTTCAGGCTCAGCGTCTGGGCCCGCACGATCCGCGAGGTACCGCCCCAGTTGAGCAGTCCGATGACGATGACCAGCAGCAGCGGGCGCGGGAAGTCGGCGGGTACGACGGCGGTCAGCGCGACGGCGAAGACCAGCATCGGCAGCGCCAGCAGCACATCGGTGAAGCGGCTGAGAACGGTGTCGAGGAGCCGTCCGCCGAACCCGGCCGCCAGGCCGACGGTGACGCCGATCAGCACCTGGACGACGGTGGCGCCGAGGGCGACCAGCAGCGAGACCCGGGCGCCATGGAGCAGCCGGGAGAAGAGATCGCGGCCGGTGCCCGGTTCGACGCCCAGCCAGTGGTCGCCGCTGATCCCGCCGAACCCGCCGAGCGGTACGCCGCCGCGCGCCGAGTCGATGAGGCTGTCGTGGTAGGTGGTGGGGTCCTGGCCCTCCAGCGCCGACAGCAGCGGTGCGCCGAGGGCGAGGAGGGCGAGCACCGCGAGTACGGCGGCGGCCACGACGGCCGACGGGCGGGCGCGAAGTCGCCGCCATACTCCGGATTCCTGGGGGTCACTCACAGTGTCGGTCCGGCCTTACTTGACCGCGACCTGCGAGATGTCGAGCACGCCATCCCAGTCGCTGATCACGATGTTCTTGACGTTCTTGCCGTAGAGGCGCTTGTAGACGGGGTGGAAGAGCGGGACGGAGAGGGCTTGTTCGCCGATCTTCTTGTCGAGTGCGCCCCAGCGCCGGGCGGCCGCGTCCAGGTCGGTCAGCTTGTTGATCGCGTCGACCTCGTGGTTGACGGCGGGGTCGTCGAGCTGGGCGTGGTTGAAGTTGTAGGCGTCCTTGACGATCTGCCGGCCGTCGAAGATCGGCGCGAGGAACGGGCCGCCGGAGGGCCAGTCCGCACCCCAGCCGCCGATGAACAGCCCCGGCTCGTCCTTGAGGCTGTGCACCTTGTCCTTGTAGTCGTTGTCCTCCAGGCCGGCCAGCTTGACGGTGATACCGGCCTTTTTCAGCGCTTCCTGGACGGCGGTGGCGACCTCCGGGCTGGTGGCGAAGTTCTTGGCGGTGGAGTGGGTGAGCGTGAGGGTCAGGCCGTCCTTGTGGCCGGCCTCCTTCAGCAGCTTCCGTGCCTTCCCGGGATTTCCGGTCGCGCCCGCCGGGAACGGGTCGGCGGGCGTGTATCCGAAGGATTTCTGGTTCGGCAGGAAGGTGGTGGCGGGTTCGGCGAGCGAGGATCCACCGGCCGCGTTCACCACACTCCGCCGGTTGACGGCGTACGCGATGGCCTGGCGCACCTTCGGGTTGTCGAAGGGCTTCACCTTCGGGTTGAAGGCGAGGTAATTGGTGTAGCCGAAGCGGCCGGTGCCGACCCGCTTCTGGAGTTCCTTGTCATTTCCGACCTGGGCGAGTTCGGCCGGTCCGAGGTTGGTGTCGGTGGTGACCGCGTCGGCGTCGGCGCCCGATCCGGTGGCCAGCCGCTGGTTGATGACGGAGGCGTCGAGGCCCGACTTCACGTCGATGATGTCGGGATAGGCGTGCCGTTCCTTGTCGGTCTTCGGTGACCAGTGCGTGTTGCGCTCCAGCAGCAACCGCTCGCCGTCGCCGGTGTTCTTGACGACCTTGTACGGACCGGACGCGACCGGGTGCTCCTCGTACTTCGTTCCGGTGTCCTTCTTCCGCGGCACCGGCGCGAACTGCGTCTGCGTCGCCAGCAGCGGGAATTCGCCTTCGGGTTTTTTCAGATGGAAGACCAGGGTCTTGTCGTCCGGTGTCTCGATCGACGTCAGCCCGTCCTTGGACTTGTCCTTGTACGGCCCCTGGTATTTCTCACCGCCGACCAGCCAGTCCCGCAAATAGGGGGCACCGCCGGACAGTTCGGCGGCGAAGGACCGCTCGATGCCGTATTTGATGTCGCCGCTGGTGATCGGCGACCCGTCCTCGAACGTCAGGCCGTCCTTGAGGGTGTAGGTCCACACGGTGGCGTTCTTGCTGGGGCGCCCGGTGTCGGTGGCGAGGTCCGGCACGGCCTTGGCGCCGGCCGCGCCGTTGGCGCGGTTGCGGGTGGTCAGGGTGCGGAACACCAGCGTCGGGACCTTGCCGCCGCCGGACGTGTAGAGCCGCGCGGGATCGAAGTCGCTCTGCGGCTCGGAGTTCAGGACGGTCAGCGTGCCGCCCTTCCGCGGCGCGTCCCCGGCCTTGCCCGCGGCGGCGTCCTTGGGACCGCAGGCGACGGCGCCGCCGGCGAGCGCCACGCCCACCGCGGCGGCGAGCACCCGGCGGGTGGTGAAGAGGAGTGGGGTTCTACGGGATCGGGGGTGACGCGGGGATCGGGCCTGCTCGGCCATGACGGGGTTCGCCTTTCACAGCGGGACGCACCCGCGAAAGGCGGCAGGGAGGGCGCCGAGGACGCGCGAGGCCGCCCCTGCGGACGCGTGGATGAGGACGTACGCGGATACGCGGGGGAATTGCCCCGGTCCGGAGGTTCACCCGCCGCCGACCGGCCAACGCGGGTGACGGCAGGGCATGCCTCTACGGATCCGGGAGGGCCTCAGCGACAGTCGATGTCGGCCACGGACAGCACGGACACGCCGATCAGCGCCAGCTCTATGGCGGCGTGTTCGACGGCGTGACGGTGCGGCATGCGCAGATCATGGAACGGATATGCGGTCCTGGCAAAGGTGTCTCGCCATGAGAGACACCTCGTCTCATTTCCGCCGCGGGCCGCGTACGGCGCCCGGGTCATCCCGCCGTGGGGAACGGCCAGGCATTGGGCCGGCAGGTCGCGCCGTCCGTCGTCAGGAACTTCGTCTGCTGCATCATCACGGGGGCCAACGCGCCCTGTTTGCTGCAGATCGTGTGGTTGTGCCCTAGGCGGTGGCCGACCTCGTGATTGATCAGCATCTGGCGGTAGGCGTACATCTTGTCGTGGCCGTACGTCTCCGCGCCCTGCGCCCAGCGGTACGCATTGATCATGACGCGGTCGGTCGCCGCCGAATCACAGGAGACGTTGTCCTCGGTGGTGTCCAGACCGGATTTCGCACACCACTTCGCGGTCGTCCCCGGGCTCGCCAGCGAGATCACGAAATCGGCGTCGCCGGAGCCCACCCGCTGGAAGGTCCGCTCCCCGCCGTGCGCCCAACTCCGTTTGTCATTGAGGGTCTTGTGCACCGCGTCGGCGAAAAGATCGCCGTCCAGCGGCAGCCCTTCCTCGACATCGACGCGGTAGCGCACCACATGCCCGCGGCCGGGCGCAGCGGCGTCGCCGCCGGTCGCCTTGAACCTGCCGCTGGCCGTCAGCTCCGCATCCAGCGGGAACGCCTTGGCCATCTTCTGGGCGTAGCCGGCCGGCTTGGCGTCCTGCGTCGGACGCGCCTGCGACCTGGAGGCCTCGTCGTCGACGCCGTCGGCGCGGTCGGGACCGCTGCGCGCCTGCGGTTCACCGTCCTTGTGCCGTTCGGCGACCTGCCCGGCGATGACCACGGCGAGCACGGTCGTCACGGCCGCGGCCGCCGCCCCGGTGAAGGTGCGCCCCTTGGCACCCTTCCGGCGGCCGTCGCCCGCTGCCCCTTCGCCGGCCGGACCGTCCGGGTCCCCGCCCGCCGGTCCGCCCCGCTCGGCGCCCTCCGTGTGCAGTCCGTCCTGCCGGTCCAGCTCGTCGATCTCCGCGCGGTCGAAGACCACCGACCGCCCGGTGTTCCGGCCGCCGGCCGGGACCCCGTCGGCGGTGCCGCCCGGCGCCCCGGCCCGGAACACGTCGTCGTCCGCATAGGGGTCGCCGCCCGGCACGGTGTCGCTGAAGGCTTCCACGTACTCGCGGCGCGGCCCCGGCACACCGCCGCCCGGCGACGACATCGGCGAACGGAGCACCCCGGGGCCCGCCGGGTAGGAACTGCCGTCCGAAGAAGGGCCGTTGGCGCCTCCGGCACCGGGACGCCCGGCGCCTCCCGCGGGACCGAAGCCGGCCGCCCCCCGCCCGTCCGGCTCGGCGGCACGCGGCCGGGGGACCCTCGGGCCGCCCTGCGCGGGTGCCGAGGGCGAGGCGGGGAAGGCCGGGGAGGGCCGATGCGCGCCCCAGCCGCCGCCCGGCTCGCGCTGCTCGGGGTGGCCGCCGCGTACGCCGTCGCCGAACAGGTCGTCGTCCGCGCCGGGACCGCGCCGACGGCTCCCCTGCCCCGGCGCGGCAAGGGAATCGCTCCCGGCGGGGGCCGCGGGAGCGGTGGGCGGGCCCAAGGGCCCCGGCGCTCCGCCCGACGTGTCTGCTGGATTCTCCGGCCGGCCTCGGCGGCTATGGCGTCCCACTGGGCCTGTCAGCTCCTGCCCGCATCAGCGGTCTTCTCGGTCACTTCGCAGTCGAGCAGCTCACGGAAGGCCCGCGCCACCGCCTCGGGGTATTCCATCATCGCCACATGCCCCGCCTCCGGGAGTGTCAGCAGCCGCGAACCGCGGAACGCGGCGGCGGCCCGCCGTGCCATCCGGAAGGAGACCAGGCGGTCGCGCCCACCGTAGACGAGAAGGGTGGGCGCCAGGACCCGCTCTGCCTGACGCCACAAATTATGCTGCCCGCCGAGTGTGTAGGCGTTGACCAGACCCCGCGCCGAACGCTCCATCACCTCCCAGAAATAAGGGAGTTCGAGGCGTCGCGCGTATTCGTCGGCGGCGGAGCTCAGGCCCTCGGGGGTGACCATGCCGGGGTCGCCATAGCAGAGCGCCAGCACCTCGCGGGTACGGCGCTCGGGCGTCCAGTCGTGGGTGACCCGGCTGAAGAGCCGGGCGACGCCGGGGACCGCCAGCAGCGCCGTCGGCACCGCCGTCAGCTGCGGCCGCAGCTCGGGCAGCGCCGGCGAGACCAGGGTCAGGGTCCGGACGAGGTCCGGGCGCACCGCGGCGACCCGGGTCGAGGCCGCACCGCCCATGGAGTTGCCGATGAGGTGCACGGGGCCGTGCCCGGAGGCGTCGAGGTAGCGGATGACCGCCCGCGCCTGGGCGGACACGGAGTAGTTGCCGTCGTCCGGCGGCGGGGAGTTCCCGAAGCCGGGCAGATCCAGCGCCTCGCCGTCCACCCGGTCGGCGAGCAGCGGCATCAGCGCGGACCAGTTCTGCGAGGAGCCGCCGAGGCCGTGGACGTACAGCGCGGGCTCGCGGACCGGGCCCTCTTCCACCGCCGCGGCGTCCCGGACGGCGCCGCCCACGGGACCGTCGGGGCTGCGCACGCTCAGTGTCAGGCCCGGCAAGGTCACGGACCGCACCGTCTCCCCCGCCCTCACCCCGGGGCCGGCTGGCGGCACCGGAAGGGCGGCGGTCCGGGTGTCCGGCGACTCGGTCGAAGACATGCGTCGATGTTACGAGACGATCACACCCCCGATCGTGTGTTCGCCGTCACACACCGCATCGCGCGGGCGCGGCGGCTCTCCTACCCTCGTCACAGGAGCGCTCGCCCTCCTACGCTTGCAAGAGGGGCAGCCGCCCCGCCCGGGCCCCTGCTTCATGCCAGGCATCAGCCGAGAGAGCGAGAGAGGGAGCCACCATGCCCGTCGACCCGACCGACCCGGACACCTTCGAGAGCGAGGACGGCGCGCGCGACGTGACGGAGTTCGACGTGGAGGCACCGGAAACGGACACCGCGGAGCAGCACGCCGACATCGCACCGCGCCTCGACGATTCCCTCACCGGCTCCGATCCGGACTCGGCCAACGAGGCGGACCGCGCCGAACAGTCCCGTGTCGTGGAGCTCAACGAAGACGAATACCGATGACCTGCGCCGTTATGTCGGCTTCCGATGGCGCGCCCCGGCAGAATTTCTCACCTCTGACCGCGCACAGCCGGGTTACCCAAAAGTACGATGGCGGGCGTGACGCACCATCTTGCGCGTGTCACGTACGGAACGACTTCTGGGAGGCAGCGTGAGCGCCATCGAGCAGACCGAGGCGGCACGCCCGCGGGGCACACGCCTGCCACGCCGAGCCCGGCGCAATCAGCTTCTGGGTGCTGCCCAGGAAGTGTTTGTCGCGCAGGGTTACCACGCGGCCGCGATGGATGACATCGCCGAGCGGGCGGGCGTCAGCAAGCCGGTCCTCTACCAGCACTTCCCGGGCAAGCTCGACCTCTACCTCGCCCTGCTCGACCAGCACTGCGAGTCGCTCCTGCACTCGGTGCGTACGGCCCTGGCCTCCACGTCCGACAACAAGCAGCGGGTCGCGGCGACGATGGACGCCTACTTCGCGTACGTCGAGGACCCGGGCGGCGCCTTCCGGCTCGTCTTCGAGTCGGACCTGACCAACGAACCGGCCGTCCGCGAGCGGGTGGACAAGGTCTCGCTGGAATGCGCGGAGGCCATCTGCGCGGTGATCGCCGAGGACACCGGCCTGTCGCGGGACGAATCGATGCTGCTCGCCGTGGGCCTGGGCGGCGTCTCCCATGTGGTGGCCCGCTACTGGCTCTCCTCCGGGAGCAAGGTGCCGCGCGACACCGCCGTGGGCCTGCTCACCTCGCTCGCCTGGAAGGGCATCGCCGGCTTCCCGCTGCACGGCACCGAAGGGCAGTGACGGCCGTGTTCGCTGCGGGCGTGCTCCGCGGCGTCCTGCCGGTCCTCGCAGCGGGCTAATGTGTGCTGCGTACAGCGCGGATTGCCGCGCACCCTCCCCCAGCTGACGCTGGGGGACCCCAGACCGTCGGAGGGACATAAGCCGTGGAGGTCAAGATCGGCGTGCAGCACGCACCCCGCGAGATCGTTCTGGAGAGCGGGCAGTCTGCCGAAGAGGTCGAAAGCGCGGTGGCTGACGCGCTGGGCGGCAAGTCACCGCTGCTGAGCCTGGTCGACGAACACGGTCGTAAGGTTCTGGTCCCGGCGGACCGGCTGGCTTACGTCGAGATCGGCGAGCAGGCCGCCCGCAAGGTCGGGTTCGGCGCGCTCTGATCAGTGGGGCGCCGCGCGCGGCGCCCGCGGACGAACAGGAGCGGCGGCCCGGAGGTTCTCCTCCGGGGCCGCCGCTCCTGTTTTCCTTTCCGTCGTTTCCCCGCCGTTCGCACGGTGTTGTGACCAGGTTTCCCCCGTACCCCCCATTCGTGTCGTTCCGGCTGCTCTGATCAGGCAAGGGATCGATCGGGCGAGGGTTATCGCAGTGCCCCTTGGGTACGACCGCCTACGACCGATTTGTTCGATGCATCGGCCTCGTCACGCGGGAGGGAACAGCATGATCTGGGAAGCGCTCGGCGCCTTGATCGTCGGATTCGTCATCGCCCTGTGCGCCACACGATGGCTGCCGGACCGCCTCCCCGCCCGCGCCCTGACGCTGGCCACGGGCCCGGTCGCGGCGCTGCTCGGCGCGCTGCTGACCCGCTCGATCCTCGGCCCGGGAAATCCGGTGCAGGTGCTCTTCGCGGCGCTCGCCGTGGGCGTGGCCATGCTCTCGGTCCTGGTCCACCCGCCGCGCCGCAGGCTGCGCGGCCCGGCCGCACCCCTCAAGGGCCACCGCACGGCCTGAGGGACACCACCACGGCGATCGGCCGGCGGCCCCCGCTCGGGGCCGCCGGCCGATCGCTGTGCGGGTACCCGCTACGCCGCGAGTCCGAGCGCGGCCATCCGCTTGGTGTGCGCCTCGGTGATCCGCGAGAACATCCGGCCGACCTCGGCCAGGTCGAAACCGTCGGCCACGCCGCCCACCAGCATCGTGGAGAGCGAATCGCGGTCCGCGACGACCCGCTGCGCCTGCGACAGCGCCTCGCCCATCAGCCGCCGCGCCCACAGCGCGAGCCGCCCGCCGACCCGCGGCTCGGCCTCGATCGCGGCGCGCACCTTCTCGATGGCGAAGGAGGCGTGACCGGTGTCGTCCAGGACAGCCAGCACCAGATCCCGGGTGTCGGAGTCCAGCCGGGCCGCGACCTCCCGGTAGAAGTCACTGGCGATCGAGTCGCCGACGTACGCCTTGACCAGGCCCTCCAGCCAGTCCGACGGCGCGGTCTGGCGGTGGAACTCGTCCAGTGCGGCGGCGAACGGCTCCATCGCCTCGTTGGGCTCCGCCTCGATCTGTGCGAGCCGGTCCCGCAGCCGCTCGAAGTGGTGGAATTCGGCCGAGGCCATTTTGGCCAGTTCGGCCTTGTCGTCCATCGTCGGCGCGAGCTTGGCGTCCTCGGCCAGGCGCTCGAAGGCGGACAGCTCGCCGTACGCGAGCGCGCCGAGGAGGTCGATCACGGCCGCCCGGTAATGCGGGTCGGCGGATGCCTGCGCCCAGTTCTGGGCGGCGATCCCGGTGTGTTCTTGCGCATCAGCAGCGGCGTTGTCAGGCGTCTCCATGACGGGCACAATAGCCCGCTCGGTGCCCCGGCGAAGGCATGGGGAAGGGCCCGCCCGGCACCTCCCCCGTCACCCGTACGCACAGCCGTCGTGAGGGGTGCCGGCAGCGACGCGCCGTAGCGTGACGAATTCCTCACCCAGACAAGTCTTCGGATGCCGCGCCGCATCCGGGGTACAGTGGTATTGGACCCGCCGAGTATCGGTGGGTCGTTCCACGAATGCGGATGCCCGGTCGGTGGCCCGATCGGCTCCAAACCGACCGCCCTCCCCCGCGGCGCGTACGAGATACGCAGCGCAGGTAGGGACACCGCTCGCGGCAGGAGTGCCTGAGCGTTGGCAGTGGTCCCGCGCCATCCGGCTGTATCAGGCCGGCCCCCGTACGAACCCGTACGAAGGTGCGGTACGACCCCCTTCGCCGCCTCACGCCGCGTCTCACAGAAGAGGCAAGATTCTGTCTACGTTCCGAGAGCTCGGGATTCTCCCCGAGACCGCCGAGGCCCTTGAAGCCGTCGGCATCACCTCCCCCTTTCCCATCCAGGAAATGACGCTCCCCGTTGCCCTCTCCGGCAGCGACGTCATCGGCCAGGCCAAGACCGGCACCGGCAAGACCCTGGGCTTCGGTCTGCCGCTCCTGGAGCGCGTCACCGTCCCCGCGGATGTCGAGGCCGGCCGCGCCCGCCCCGATCAGCTCACCGAGGCCCCACAGGCCCTCGTCGTCGTGCCCACCCGCGAGCTGTGCCAGCAGGTCACCAATGACCTGCTCACCGCCGGCAAGGTGCGTAACGTCCGGGTGCTGGCCATCTACGGCGGCCGTGCCTACGAGCCGCAGGTCGAGGCGCTGAAGAAGGGCGTCGACGTCGTCGTCGGCACCCCGGGCCGGCTGCTCGACCTCGCGGGCCAGAAGAAGCTCAACCTCTCCGAGGTCAAGAGCCTGGTCCTGGACGAGGCCGACGAGATGCTCGACCTGGGCTTCCTGCCCGACGTCGAGCGGATCATCCAACTGCTGCCGGTCAAGCGTCAGACGATGCTGTTCTCCGCGACCATGCCGGGACAGGTCATCTCGCTGGCCCGCCGCTACATGTCGCAGCCCACCCACATCCGCGCCGCCGCGCCGGACGACGTGGGCCAGACCGTCGCCAACACCACCCAGCACATCTTCCGCGCGCACTCCATGGACAAGCCGGAGCTGGTCTCCCGCATCCTCCAGGCCGACGGCCGCGGACTCGCGATGGTGTTCTGCCGTACGAAGCGGACCGCCGCCGACATCGCCGACCAGCTCGCCAAGCGCGGTTTCGCGTCCGGCGCGGTGCACGGCGACCTCGGCCAGGGCGCCCGCGAGCAGGCGCTGCGCGCCTTCCGTAACGGCAAGGTCGACGTGCTCGTCTGCACCGACGTCGCCGCCCGCGGCATCGACGTCGAGGGTGTGACGCATGTCATCAACTACCAGTCCCCCGAGGACGAGAAGACCTACCTGCACCGCATCGGCCGTACGGGCCGCGCGGGCGCCAAGGGCACCGCGGTCACGCTCGTCGACTGGGACGACATCCCGCGCTGGAAGCTGATCAACAAGGCGCTGGACCTGCCGTTCGACGAGCCCGAGGAGACGTACTCCACCTCCCCGCACCTCTACGAACTGCTGAAGATCCCGCAGGGCACCAAGGGCGTGCTGCCGCGTGGCGAGCGCACCCGCGCCGGGCTCGCGGCCGAAGAGGTCGAGGACCTGGGCGAGACCGGCGGCCGCGGCCGCGGGCCGCGCAAGCCTGTCGCCGCCGCCGTCGTGGAGGAGGAGCGCCCCCAGCGCACCCGCACCCCGCGCCAGCGCCGCCGCACCCGTGGCGGTACCCCGCTCGAGGACGGCGCGGCCGGCGAGACGTCCGCGCCGAAGGCCACCGAATCGGTGCGCACCGCCGAGGGCGCGGCCGAGCCGCGCCAGCCGCGCCGTCGCCGGCGCACCCGCGGTGCCGCCCAGGGCGCCCCGGCCGCCGTGCAGGCGCCGGAGTCCGACCAGGCCACTCAGGCGGCCGTCGCCGTCTCCGCTCCCGCCGCCGACGCACCGGAGGCCCCGGCCGCCAAGACGCGTCGCCGCCGTACCCGCGCCGCCAAGCCCGAGACCGACCCGGCCGCGCACGCGACCGCGACGGCGGAGGGCGCCGCGGTGGTCGCCGAGGCCGAGGCCGTGACGGAGGCCGCCGAGGCTCCCGCCAAGCCGCGCCGCCGGACCCGCGGCGCCGCGAAGGCCGTGGAGACCGTGGCGGAGGCGGTCGTGGAAACGGTCGAGTCCGCCGTGGAGGCCGCACCGGCCAAGCCGAAGCGGACCCGCAAGGCCGCCGCCGCCAAGCCGGCCGCGGACGCCGCCGTGGACAGCGCCGAGGGCACCGAGGCGGCCGAGGCCGTCAAGCCGAAGCGGACGCGTAAGGCTGCGGCGAAGACCGCGCAGCCGGCCGACGCCGAGGCCGTCGAGGACGCGCCGGCCAAGCCCAAGCGGACCCGCAAGGCCGCCGCCGCCAAGCCGGCCGCGGACGCCGCGGACGCGCCTGCGGCACAGGCCGAGGCGAAGCCGGTGCGACGCCGCAGCCGCGCCAAGGCCGCCACCGCCGAGGCGACGCCCGAGAGCTGACCGCCCGTCCGGTCACCGTGCGATCCGAAGGCCCGGCCCCGCCCAGTGCGGGGACCGGGCCTTCGGCGTGCCCGCGGTGCGTGGGGCGCCGCTGCGCGGGTCCGGCCGGATAGCCTCGGGCGCATGAGCAGGCCGCCCACCCTCACCTTGCCCCCGTGCGCCCGCGCGTACCGACTCAGCACCGAGCGCGGCACGTTCGCCGTCCATGACGCCCGGCCCGACGGCGTACCGATCGGCACGGCCCTCCTCGTGCCGGGATTCACCGGCAGCAAGGAGGACTTCATCGCGCTGCTCGCACCGCTCGCCGCGGCCGGGTTCCGGGTGCTGGCCGTGGACGGGCGCGGGCAGCACGAGTCCCCCGGCCCGCGTGATGAACTCGCTTACGCCCAGCGGGAGTTGGCGCTGGATGTGCTGGCCCAGGCGCGGGCGGTGAGCCGTCCGGGCGAGCCGGTGGACCTGTTGGGGCACTCCCTGGGCGGGCTGGTCACCCGCGCGGCGGTGCTGGCCTCCCCCGACGCGTTCCGGTCCCTCACGGTGCTCAGCTCCGGGCCGGCCGCCATCGATCCGTCCCAGCAGGAGCGGGTACGGATGCTCATCGAGGCGCTCGGCACGCTGGACATGGAGGAGGTCTGGGGGGCGATGCGCGCCCTGGACCCGCCGGAGGCCGCGGACGCCGCCACCCCCGCCGAGATCGGCGCGTTCCTGCACCGCCGCTGGCTCAACACCGTCCCCGAGCAGCTGATCGCCACCGGGCGGCAGATGATCGGGGAGCCCGACCGGGTCGCGGAGCTGGCGGCCGTGCCGCTGCCCAAGCATGTGATCTCCGGCGCCGTGGACTACGCCTGGCCGGTGCCGCTGATGGACCGGATGGCCGAGCGGCTGGGCGCCCGCCGCACCGTCATCGAGGGCGCCGAGCACTCCCCCAATGCCGAGCGCCCGGAGGCGACCGCCGCCGCACTGGCCGGATTCTGGAGCGGTCCGGGCCGCGCGGCGGCCGCCTCGGGAGGACAGGACCGCCCGGCTCGGCGAGCATCGGAGAAGGCCACCGGGTCCCCCTGAGCCCGGCCGGCCGGCGACGCTCCCGGCCACTCCCCGGCACGAAGGACACCGGCATGACGCAGAATCCGCAGACGGCCCACGGCATCGACGTGACCCGCGTCCTGGACGCCCGCCGCGAGCTGGTGTTCCGGGCCTGGACGACGCCCGAGCACTTCGCGTACTGGTTCGGCGGGGAGCTGTCGGTGCCCGTGGACCGGGTGGACATGGACGTCCGGCCCGGCGGCGGCTGGAGCCTGGTGATGGTCACGCCGGGCGGCGACGAACTGCCGTTCTCCGGCGTCTACCGCGAGGTCGCGGCACCGGAGCGGCTGGAATTCACGGTGCGGGACCTGCCCCCGTCCGACGGCACCGAGGGTGACGTCGTCCACGTCACCCTCACCGACCTCGGGGGCCGTACCGAGATGGCCTTCCGGCAGAGCGGCGGCCACCTCACCGCCGAGCAGTACCAGCAGGCCGAGGCGGGCTGGCAGGGCTTCTTCGACCGGCTCACCGAACTGCTGGCACAGGCCTGACCCGCGCCCTCGTGCGGACTGTCCGGTCAGCACACCTGGGCCCTAGTACTGCCCCTGTACGTGGTCCCAGAAGCCGTCCCGCAGCACCCGTCGCAGGTCCGCGTGGCCGCGCAGGGAGTGGCGCAGCAGCCCCTCGGCGGCGGTCAGCAGTTCCTGGTCGACGGTGCCGGGCAGGTAGGGGTGTCCGGGGAGGAGTTCGGCGACCCATTCACGGCCGCGGTCGGCCAGCCACTGGGCGGCCACCCGCGCGCCGACGAAGCGGACCTCCTCGCGGGTGGGCACCGGGCCCTCGGCCGCGGCCGGGTCGGTGAATTCGCCGCCCGCCCGCCGGGAGACGTACGGCTTGCAGAAGTCGAGGTCGAAGGTGCGCTGGCTGTCGACCTCCCACAGCAGCGGTTCGGCCTGGTTGCGGCCGCCGGCCGCCTCGATTCCCCACAGGTGCACCCGCGCGCCGTAGCCCTGCGCGGCCTCCACCGCGGAGACCAGGTCCTCATCGCCGCCGATCAGCACCGCGTCACTGATCGCGCGGTGGCGTGCCAGCGACTCCAGATCGGTGCGGATGAGGGAGTCGACGCCCTTCTGCTGGTTGTTGGCGTTGAGGTTGCCGAGCCTGACCTTCACGTCCGGCAGCTCGGCGATCCGCTGCTGCTCCTGGGTGTGGATGCGGCGGCGTGCGCCGTCGTACCAGTAGACGCGCAGCAGCCGGCTGTCCGGGAAGATCATCCGGGCCTTGTCGATGAACGCCTCGATGATCCCCTCGGCGTCCAGGTCGAACGCCCGGCGGTCCTCCGTGCCGGTGACCAGCCGGCCCGCGGCCGCGTACACATAGCCCGCGTCCACGAAGGCCGCGTGGGTGGACGGGGTGGTGGCGACCTCGGCGAGCACGCGGGTGAGCAGCTCGTTGGTGCGCTCGATGCCGGCCGCCAGCGCGGCAAGGTCTGTGGGGCCCGTGGGCCGGACGTCGTTCATACCCGACCCATTGTCCGGGGGGTCACTCTGCGGGCACAACCGGTTCACTACCTGCGAGTACTTAGACCGTGAAAAATTTTCTTTAGCGTAGGGAATCATTGCAGGAGGCATTTCGTTGTACCCACAGGAACGCCCGGCAGTGCGGCCGGGCGCGCCGACCACAGAGTTCTCCGCAGGAGGATCAGACGAAGGGAGAAGCCGTATGCGCTTCGAAATCATGCGCCTGGACGACGTCGACGGCGCGGCCGTGGACAGCACCGTCGTGGACGCCGCCTCCGTCAACCGGATCGTGCAGCAGGCCGCCTCGATCGGCCAGCGCATCTACATCCGCCCGGCCGACACCGCCGTCCGTTAACGCCTACACCGCCGCCCGATGAACTTGTTCTGTTGAGAACCGCGAAAGCGCCCCCGTACGAACACGTCGTACGGGGGCGCTTTGCCGTCCGGGGCCGCCATGCCCCGGTGCGGGCGTCAGGCGCCCTGGATCACCTGGGTCACGCCGTTGATGATCTGCTGCACGGCGAGCGCGGAGAGCATCATGCCCGCCAGCCGCGTCACCAGCACCACCCCGCCGTCCTTGATCACCCGGATGATCACCAGCGAGAACCGCATCACGAGATAGAGCACCACGTGGATCGCCGCGATCGCCACCCACACCGAGAGCTGCGCGGAGAACCCGTGCGCGTGCTGCACCGCGAGGATGACCGACACGATCGCGCCGGGCCCGGCCAGCAGCGGCATCCCCAGCGGCACCAGCGCCACATTGACGTCCTTGGTCTGGGTCGGCTCCTCGGACTTCCCGGTCAGCAGATCGAGCGCGACCAGCAGGAGCAGCAGACCGCCCGCGATCATCAGCGCGGGCGTGGAGATGTGCAGCCGGCCCAGGATCTGCCGCCCGAAGATGCCGAACACCGCGATGACGCAGAAGGCGACGGTGGCAGCCTGCCAGGCCATCCGGCGCTGCACCTTGGCGGGCCTGCCGGAGGTCAGGGCCAGGAAGATCGGGGTGATCCCCGGCGGGTCCATGATCACGAAAAGGGTGACAAAGAGCGTACTGAAGACAGCGACGTCGAACACGATGATGGCCTTGCGGGAGTGCGAACAGGTGAGCAGGGGGAAAACGGAGCGGGCGCGAGGGCGGCCCGTACGGAGTCGGCCCGGTCCGGGCGGCGACGACCGGAGGGCATACGGCCGCACGGACGGTGCGGACATCAGGTGAGAGCCGCACGGGCGGCTGCCGCCTGCGCGGCGGCCCGCGGGGAGGGGTGGGTCAGCCGCCCGCGCCAGGGACGGGGAAGGCGCCGGTCGCACGGCGCACGATCTCGCCGTAGATCTCGGGGTCGGTGGTGTATTCACCGAGCCGGCAGGTCTTACGGCTGCCGTGGTAGTCGCTGGAGCCGGTGGTCAGCAGCCCGAGGTCGCCGGCCAGCGCCCGCAGCCGGGTGCGGGTCGGCTCGTCGTGGTCCATGTGGTCGACCTCGATGCCGTCGAGCCCGGCCGCGGCCAGTTCGGCGATCGCGCTCTCCGGCACACAGCTGCCGCGCTTGACGGCCTGCGGGTGCGCGAAGACGGCGACCCCGCCCGCGCCCTTGACCAGCCGGATCGCGTCGAACGGGTCGAGTTCGTGCTTGCCGACGTACGCCCGGCCGTCGTTGGCCAGCCACTGCGGGGTGAAGGCGTCGGAGACGGAATCGACGACGCCCAGCTCGACGAGCGCACTCGCGACATGCGGCCGCCCGACGGCGCCGTCCCCGGCGATCCGCGCCACCTGCTCCCAGGTGATGGGCACGCCGAGATCGCGCAGCTTGGCGACCATGCCCTGGGCGCGCGGCACACGGTCGTCCCGGACCAGTTCGCGCTCCCGGGCGAGCTCCGGCTCGTCGGGGTCGAAGAGGTAGGCGAGCAGGTGCAGGCTCACCCCGTCGATCCGGCAGGAGAGCTCCGCGCCGGTCACCAGCGTCAGGCCCCCGGGCAGTGCGGCGCGCGCCTCGGCATGGCCGCCGACGGTGTCGTGATCGGTCAGCGCGACGACGTCCAGACCCGCGGCCGCGGCCCCCCGCACCAGCTCCGCGGGGGTGTCCGTGCCGTCGGAAGCCGTGGAGTGGGTGTGCAGGTCGATACGCACGGCACGGACTCCAGACTGCGGGCGGACGGACGGGGACCTCAGAAGGATACCGGGCACCGGGACCTGCCCCGGCGGGGCGGCCTCAGCCCAGGATGCGCGGGGAGAGCGCGCCGCACGGCAGCAGATCCACCTCGGCGCCCGCCTCCCGCAGATCCGTCAGCACCAGCTCGTCGTACATCAGCAGGCCCGACTGCTCCGGCCAGACGATGGCCCACAGCCACAGACCGCGCGCCTCACCCGCGAAGACCGCGCGGTCACCGGGGGCGTCCGCGACGTGCCACATAGGGGTCGGCCGCCCGGCCGCCAGCACCTTGGCGTGCGGGGGTTTGTTCACGCACATATGGGGCCCGGGGTCGGGTCCGTCGATACCGGCGTAGCGCGCGCCCAGTCCGACGCCCAGCTCCTCGGCGATCAGCAGCAGCTCCCCCGGACCGCCGAGCGGACCGGGCCCCGAGCAGGCCACCGCCGTCGCCCGGCCGCCGCTGCGGTCGTCGCCCGCGCAGGCCACACCGGTGAACAGCCAGCCGACGGGGAGCGGCCAGGGCATCCATACGGGCACCTGCGCGCGGTGAACGACCACGCCGAGCGCCTCCACGCTCGGCGGGACCACCGGCTGCAGTGGGTGCACGGTGCCGTGCACGGTGCACTGCCAGGAGTCGGAGAAGAGACCGGGCGCCCGTACCCGGCCTCCGCACTTCGGGCAACTGGGTTCGCCCCTCATAAGGACCAACGGTCCTCCTGGGGCGCCGCCGCGTCAAGGACGATCACCCGTCCGGTACCCACGACCTCGCCCTCGGGGAGCGGCCCTCCCCCACTCCGCGCCCCGGTATCCGGGGTGGTTGCCGCGTGGATTCCCCAGGCGGCCGCCCGCGGCCATCGGCGCGAGGAACGGCGCCGTCGCCGCCGGGCCCCGGTGCCGCCGCGCCGAGGACAGGAAGCCACGGCACGCCACCGGTGGCCGTGTCCCGCTCTTCGCCACCTGACGCCCCGTCCGCCACCCGCTCGGCCCGCCCCTCCCCACGCAGGGCGGGCAGGCGCCCAGGTGTGTGACGGGTCACCAGGCGCGGTGCCCGGTACGGCACTCAGCCGTCGAGCGGGACACCCTGGCGGAGCGGATCGCGCAGATCCGTGCCCTGCTGGAGCCAGCGCTCCTCCAGAGCCTCGGCGCCGTGCACCCGCTTCCACGCGGCCTCGTTGGGCGTCATCGGCAGCAGCGGCAGAAAGCGGACCGGCTCCAGCGGCTCGTCGAGTGCGAGGTCCTCTACCAGTCCGCCGGGCGCGGCGACCAGGACCGAGGTGAAGGGGGCGCCCGGCCACAGCGGCTCCCCCACGTCCAGTGACGCGCCCGGAGCCACGATCACCCCCTCGACCTGCGGGGATGCGGCGAGGACGGCGAGCGGCCGGAGGACCTTGCCGGTCTCGGCACGGCCGCTCTTCACGGACAGCACCAGCTCGGCGCGCGGACCGCGCAGCGGATCGGCGAGGACGGCGGTGGGGTCGGCCATGGGCTGCGCGGACATCCCGAGCGTGGCGTAGCGGACGACTCCGTCCCCGACGAAACGGAGCACCTCGATGCGGTCGGTCCCGAGGAAGGTGACGGCGGCGCGTGCGTCCGGCTCGCCCAGGGCGCTGTGCAACCGGGCTTCGACCAGCTCAAGAACGTCAGACATGCGGCGAGCATACGGTCGGCCCCTCGCCCGGCGGTCGGCCCCTTGAGGAGCTGCCGCGCGGCGCGCACCGCCATTCGTATCGATGCGGCAAAGCGGCACCGTAACGCTTCAGGTGGCTGATAGCCTTGCCGTCTGGTCAGGGAATGACGTCGTCCCCCAACGGGGACCGGCCGGAGGAGGTGGGGCTGCGGTGGATCCGAGTCGACCGTGCAGTACCGATAGTTCTCCTGTCATCTCCCTCGCGCAGCGAATCTCCTGATCCGAGAGCTTCCGTACCCCGCCGCTCAGCGGCGAAACCCGGGAAGCGCCTTTGCGCCGGATGTAGATGACGGAAGAGCGCCTTCAACTCTTGTTCCGTGTTTTCTGCGAACTGCCGTCAGTCTGACACCGCACGGAGCGCCGCCCGCTTTGCGGACGTACGGCCAGCGTTGCCTCGTACGTCCACGTTCCGGGCAGCGTTGCCCCGCGCCCGCAGCTGACGGCCGGCCCGTGAAGGAGCCTGGCATGTCGATGATCCGCGACCTGCGCGCCGCCGTCCGCCCGTCCCGCCGCCGCGATGACTCCCCGTACACCTACGAAAAGATCAGCCCCGCCGGCGCGAACAGCGCCATCGTCGACTGCGGTGTCTACCGCGAGGGCCGCCGGGTGAGCGAACACGTCAGCCCGGCCGAGGCAATGGCCCGGGTGCGGGAGGACGGCGGCTTCGCCTGGATCGGCCTGCACGAGCCCAGCGAGTCCGAATTCGCCGGTATCGCCGCGGAGTTCGGGCTGCACCCGCTCGCCGTCGAGGACGCGGTGCACGCCCACCAGCGGCCGAAGCTGGAGCGCTACGACGACACCCTCTTCACCGTCTTCAAGACGGTCCACTACGTCGAGCACGCCGAGCTGACCGCGACCAGTGAGGTCGTGGAGACCGGCGAGGTGATGTGCTTCACCGGCCGGGACTTCATCGTGACCGTGCGGCACGGCGGCCAGGGCTCGCTGCGCGCCCTGCGGCACCGCCTGCAGGACGACCCCGAGCTGCTGGGCAAGGGACCGTCGGCCGTGCTGCACGCCATCGCCGACCAGGTCGTCGACGGATACATCGCGGTCGCCGGGGCCGTCCAGGACGACATCGACGAGGTGGAGATCGACGTCTTCAGCTCGGGCACCAACGGCAAGGGTTCGAGCAAGGGCGGCGACGCCGGGCGGATCTACCAACTCAAGCGCGAGGTACTGGAGTTCAAGCGCGCGGTGTCGCCACTGCTGCGGCCGATGCAGCAGCTGAGCGAGCGGCCGATGCGGCTGGTCGACACCGACATCCAGAAGTACTTCCGGGATGTCGCCGACCACCTGGCGCGGGTCAACGAGCAGGTGCTGTCCTTCGACGACCTGCTGAACTCCATCCTCCAGGCGAATCTGGCGCAGGCGACCGTCGCGCAGAACGAGGACATGCGCAAGATCACGTCCTGGGCGGCGATCTTCGCGGTGCCGACGATGATCGCCGGGATCTACGGCATGAACTTCGACTACATGCCGGAGCTGCACTGGAAGTTCAGCTACCCGGCGATGGTGCTGGTGACCGTCACGATCTGCTTCGGCATCCACCGCGGGTTCAAGCGCAACGGCTGGCTCTGACCGCACCACCCCCGGGGCGCCCGCGCCCCGCACATTAGGCTGAGCCGCATGACGGAGACCGTGTCGCAGGCCCTGCAGGATCGGGCGCTCATCGAAGAGGCCACCAAGAAGTCCGGCCTCATCTGGGTGCGGGGCACGACCGGCCCCTCGCGTGCGCTGTGGCACCTCTGGATCGACGGCGCCGCCTGCCTCATCGGGGACGGCGACGGCGAACAACCGCTCGCCGACCTCGGGCTCAGCGACGGCGGCCCGGCGACGGTCACCGTACGCAGCAAGGACAAGGGCGGCCGGCTGGTGGCCTGGGAGGCCTGGGTCAGCGAGCTGGCGCCGGACGGCGAGGCCTGGCGGGCCGCCGTGGACGAACTCAAGGGCAAGCGGCTCAACGCACCGGACGCGGAGACCATCACCCAGCGCTGGGCACGCGAGTGCCGGGTGCTGCGCCTGGAGCCGGCCGGGGCGGACGGGGCGCCTTCCGGGGGCACCGCCCGGACCGCCTTCGGGGACGGCTCGCAGGCCGCGCCGCCGCTGCCGACCTCCGCGATCACCCGGCGGGCGGCCCCGGCCGCGCTGCCGAAGCTGCTGCGCCGGGGCCGCAAGGGCTGACCGGCGCGGCCCGTCGGCCTGCGCCGTCCCTGTCAGCCGTCGCCGGGGATCTTCGTGCCGTAGTCGACGACCTGGTCCTTGGCCGGGGCCTTGAGGTCCACGGTCCTGCCCCAGTCGGCCATCCGGACCACACCCGCGCCGCCCGCACGCTGCAGCCGCAGCGGGTAGGGCGTGCCCTCCAGGGAGACGTCCAAGGTGCCGCCGGAGCCCCCGCCGGCCGAGAGCCGGATCGTGCGGACGCCGTCGATGTCGCTGCGGTCGCCGGTCGCCAGCTTGCCGTGCAGCCCCAGCAGGCTGCCGAGCAGCACATCCTTGTCCGTGAAGCCGCTGAAGCGCTTGTAGACGGGGTCGGCGGCGGGCACCTTGACGTATTTGCCGCCGAGTTTGGCCGCGGCGCCCTTGTCCGGGGTGCCGGATGTGCTGCCCTTCTCGCCGGCCCAGAAGGCGGCGTCCGCCTTCAGATAGAGCTCCTCGCCGACCCGCAGCAGTTGGAAGGCGGCCGCCTTCGTGGTCAGCTCGCCCCGGGCGCCGCCCTTGGCGAGGCGCATGTCGAGCTTGTAGGTGCGGCCCTGGCTGACGATGTTGCCCGAGAGCCGGACGGTGTCGGCGCGCTCGGCCGCCGCCCGCGCCTTGGATTCGATCTTCGCGGCCGGCAGCTTCCCGACGCCGTTCGTGCCCGCGTCCGGGTCCTCGGTGCCGCATCCCGCCAGCACCGCGGCCAACGCCGCGCACACCGACCCCACGAGCGCCGCCCGTCCCGTGCGACGCGGACCGGCCAAGGGGCGGGGACTCGCCCCCGAGGGGATTGCAGTCACGTCGGTTCTGCCTCCTGATGCGGGTGACCTCGACAGCAGTACGGCAGCGTACCTGTCACGGCCACCGTTTTCGGCGGGTGCCGGGCGGACACCGTACGGCCTCCCCTGCCGGGGCGGCGGCGAGCCGGGCACGTTAGCCTGAACCCGGATTGAGCCCCCATTACGGGCGAAACGGGAGAAAAGGAGGAGCTCTGCATGGCAGTGGTGACTCCCCGGGTCTTCGTCTCCCACCTCTCCGGCATCGCCGTCTTCGACCCCAACGGCGACCAGGTCGGCCGGCTCCGGGACCTCGTCGCGATGCTCCGCGTCGGCAGCAGGCCGCCCCGCCTGCTCGGGCTCGTCGTCGAGGTCGTCAGCAGACGGCGGATCTTCCTGCCCATGACGCGGGTGACGGGCGTCGAGTCCGGCCAGATCATCACCACCGGCGTGGTCAACATGCGGCGCTTCGAACAGCGCGCCTCCGAGACCCTGGTCCTCGGCGAACTCCTGGACCGCCGGGTGCGGCTGGTCGAGTCCGGCGAGGAGGTCACCGTCCTCGACATCGGCATCTCCCAGCTGCCGGCCCGCCGCGACTGGGAGATCGACAAGGTCTTCGTACGGAAGGGGAAGGGCGGGGCGCTGCGCCGCAAGGGGGAGGCGCTGACCGTGGAGTGGTCGGCGGTGACCGGCTTCTCGCTGGAGGAGCACGGCCAGGGCGCGGAGAACCTGCTGGCCACCTTCGAGCAGCTGCGCCCCGCCGACCTCGCGAGCGTGCTGCACCACCTCTCCCCCAAGCGGCGGGCCGAGGTCGCGGCGGCACTCACGGACGACCGGCTCGCCGACGTCCTGGAGGAGCTGCCGGAGGACGACCAGGTCGAGATCCTCGGCAAGCTCCAGGACGAGCGGGCCGCCGACGTCCTGGAGGAGATGGACCCCGACGACGCCGCCGACCTGCTCTCCGAGCTGCCCGAGGAGGAGAAGGAGCGGCTGCTGACGCTGATGCGTCCGGAGGAGGCCGCGGACGTCCGGCGGCTGATGGCGTACGAGGAACGGACGGCCGGCGGTCTGATGACCACCGAGCCGATCGTGCTGCGCCCGGACGCGACCGTCGCCGACGCGCTGGCCCGGGTCCGCGACCCGGACCTGTCCCCGGCGCTGGCCGCCCAGGTCTACGTCTGCCGGCCCCCGGACGAGACCCCGACCGGAAAATACCTGGGCCTGGTGCACTTCCAGCGGCTGCTGCGCGACCCGCCGTTCACCCTCGTCAGCGCGATCGCCGACACCGATCTGCCGGCCCTGCCGCCCGACACCCCGCTGTCCGAACTGACCAGCTATCTGGCGACGTACAACATGGTCGCCGCGCCCGTCGTCGACGAGAGCGGGGCGCTGCTGGGCGCGGTCACCGTCGACGACGTGCTGGACCATCTGCTGCCGGACGACTGGCGGGAGACCGAGATGCACGGCGCGGCGGCGGCCGGCATCACCGGCGCCGGACCGCTCGGGGAGGCCGCAGATGGGCGCTGAGGAGCGGGAGAGCGCCAAGGAGCGGTCACGGGCCCAGGGGGCCACCGCGCTGCGGCGGGGCGCCCCGGAACGGCCGCGGGTGCGGCTCGACCAGCCGCGCGCACCGCGCCGTACGTTCTGGCCGGAGTACGACCCGGAGGCGTTCGGCCGGCTGTCGGAGAAGATCGCCCGCTTCCTGGGGACCGGCCGGTTCATCGTCTGGATGACGGTCATCATCATCCTGTGGATCACCTGGAACATCGCCGCGCCCGACCCGCTGCGGTTCGACGGGTACCCGTTCATCTTTCTGACCCTGATGCTGTCGCTGCAGGCCTCGTACGCGGCGCCGCTGATCCTGCTGGCGCAGAACCGGCAGGACGACCGCGACCGGGTCACCCACGAGCAGGACCGCAAGCAGAACGAGCGCTCCATCGCCGACACCGAGTACCTGACACGGGAGATCGCGGCACTGCGGCTCGGCCTGGGCGAGGTCGCGACCCGCGACTGGATCCGCTCCGAGCTGGCCGACATCATGAAGGAACTGGAGCTGCGGCAGATGGTCGACGCGGAGAGTGACGAACGCGACCGCTGACGGCCTTACCGGAGGCCCGCTCCTCCGCCGTACCATCAGGGCATGGCTACCGACACTCCCCCAGACTCCGTCCGGGTGGTACCCCCATCAGGTTCCGCGCCGAGCGAGGACGCGATTCGTGCCGCGCTCGCGACGGTGAACGACCCCGAGATCCACCGTCCCATCACCGATCTGGGGATGGTCAAATCGGTGGAGATCGCAGCGGACGGCACGGTCGCCGTGGCGGTTTACCTGACGGTCTCCGGCTGTCCGATGCGCGAGACGATCACCAGCAATGTGCGCGAGGCCGTCGAGCGGGTCGAGGGCGTCACGAGCGTCGACGTCGAACTGGACGTGATGAGCGACGAGCAGCGCAAGGAGCTGGCGTCGTCGCTGCGCGGCGGCACCGCCGAGCGCGAGGTGCCGTTCGCCCAGCCCGGCTCGCTGACCCGCGTCTACGCCGTCGCCTCCGGCAAGGGCGGCGTGGGCAAGTCGTCGGTGACGGTCAACCTCGCCGCGGCGATGGCGGCCGACGGTCTGAAGGTCGGTGTCGTGGACGCCGACATCTACGGCCACTCCGTGCCCCGCATGCTGGGCGCCTACGGCAAGCCCACCCAGGTCGAGAACATGATCATGCCGCCGTCGGCGAACGGCGTGAAGGTCATCTCGATCGGCATGTTCACCCCCGGCAACGCCCCCGTCGTCTGGCGTGGCCCGATGCTGCACCGCGCACTCCAGCAGTTCCTCGCCGACGTCTACTGGGGCGACCTCGACGTCCTGCTGCTGGACCTGCCGCCCGGCACCGGTGACATCGCCATCTCGGTGGCGCAGCTCGTGCCCAACGCCGAGATCCTGGTCGTGACGACGCCCCAGCAGGCCGCGGCCGAGGTCGCCGAGCGGGCCGGGTCGATCGCCGTGCAGACCCACCAGAAGATCGTCGGCGTGGTCGAGAACATGTCCGGGCTGCCCTGCCCGCACTGCGACGAGATGGTCGACGTCTTCGGCAGCGGCGGCGGCGAGCGGGTCGCCGAGGGCCTGACGAAGACCACCGGCACCCAGGTCCCCGTCCTCGGCTCCATCCCGATCGACGTCCGGCTCCGCGAGGGCGGCGACGAGGGCAAGCCGGTCGTGCTGACCGACCCCGACTCCCCCGCGGGCGCAGCCATCCGCTCGATCGCCGGCAAGATCGGCGGCCGCCAGCGCGGTCTGCAGGGCATGTCGCTGGGGATCACCCCGCGCAACAAGTTCTAGGTCCGGCGCGCGAAGCGCCGCACGGCAGCGCGAAGGGGCGGACCCGCCGGCGGGTCCGCCCCTTCCGCGTCGGCGGGGTGCGCCGGGCTCAGCCCCCGTACGCCGCCAGGTCCTTGATCACCGAGAAGCCCAGGCCGTAGGCGCTCATCCCGCGCCCGTAGGCACCGATGTGCACGCCCTCGGGACCGTCGCCCGCCGAACCGGCCAGCACCCAGCCGTACTCGGACTCGCGGTACTGGAACGGCGTCGGTACGCCGTCGACCGGCAGTATCAGCTCGCTCCAGGTCTCGCCGCCGAGGTCGTCGGCCAGCTCCCAGGCGATCATCGTCTGCTGGTCCAGCCAGTCCTGCCGCAGCGAGCGGTCCATCTGGGACGGCCAGGTCTGCGCGAGCAGCCCGGACCCGGCGAGCCAGGCGGCCGTCGAGACCGAGGTCGCGTCCAATACGCCGGTTCCGTCGGCGCTGCGCCGTACGGGGCGGCCGGCGACCGTCACCACGACCGCGAAACGGTCGGCCTCCTTGGCCGCCTCCGCCACCTTTATGCTGGGCTCCTCGCCGTGCCCCGTGGCGCCGTGCTCGACCGTGCCGTCGGCGGCCGCGCCGACCTGCATCAGCCAGCGTGACCCGGTGAACGCCTCATCGAGGCCGTACCACGGGAATTCGGCCAGCAGATAGCCGTCGACCTTCCGGCCGTCGGCGGACACCGCTTGTGCCGCTGCCCGACTCGTCGTCTCCATCTGCGCGGAGCCTCCTTGTTGCCCTGCGTCGTGGGCGGCCCGCCCCCCTCAGGCGACCTCACCCCGGACACCGGGAGCATAGCCATAGGCGTCAACACAGCCGGGCATACGGGAAGATTACGTGGCGTCGGCGTCGAACGGCGGGTGCTCGCGGGCGGCCGGTTCGGCGCTCTTCTTCACCAGGTCGGGACGCCCGGAGGCGGCGGCCGGGGACTCCTTGGAGAAGTCGGGGCGCGCGGCGGGGGCGCTGTCGGCCGGGGAGCTGTCGCGGCCGTTCACGGCGTCCGTGACCTCGGCCATCTCCTTCTTCAGGTCGAAGCCGTTGCGGATGTCCTGAAGGTCCTTGAGGCCGTACTCGTCCTTCTCCAGGACGTGCTTGCGGACGAAGTTCTTGGGCTTGAGGTCCTCGAACTCGAAGTCCTTGAACTCCGGCCCCAGCTCGCTGCGGATGTCTTCCTTGGCGCTGTCGGAGAACGCCCGCACCTTGCGGATGAAGCCCATCACGTCCTGGATGACCTTGGGCAGTTTGTCCGGGCCGAAGATGAGCACCGCAAGGATCACGAGCGCTACCAGCTCTAGGGGTCCTATGTCGAAGAACACCTTGCAGCTCCTTGGGTACGCGTGGCCTGGGTGGCCTAGGGGCCAGGCCGACTATCACGGTACCTGGCCCCGGGCCCCGGGCGGGAGCCACCCGCGCCAACACCGTGCAAACGTCAGCCCGTGCCGGCCGATCCCAGCGTGAGCCGGACCGTCCGCTCCTTGCCGTCGCGCTCCAGGGTCACCATCAGCTTGTCGCCCGGCCGATGGCTGCGGATCTTGACGATCAGCTCCTCACCGCCGTGCACCGGGGCGCCGTCCACCTTGGTGATCACATCGCCGGCCTTGATCCCGGCCTTCGCGCCCGGCCCGCCGGGAGTGACCGGCGGCGTGCCCTCCTTGCTCCGGGTGCTGACCCGCGCGCCGTCACCGGCGTACTCCGTCTCCAGGCTGACGCCGATCACCGGGTGGGCCGCCCGGCCGGTGTTGATCAGCTCCTCGGCCACCCGTTTGGCCTGGTTGATCGGTATGGCGAAGCCCAGCCCTATGCTGCCGCCCTGAGCGGCGCCGTCCAGCCCGCTGCCGCTGTCGGCCGCGCGGATCGCGCTGTTGATGCCGATCACCCGCGCCTGGGCGTCCACCAGCGGGCCACCGGAGTTGCCCGGATTGATGGGCGCGTCCGTCTGCAGCGCGTCCACGTACGAGACATCGCTGCCGTCGCCCTTCTCGCCACCGGCGGTGATCGGGCGCTGCTTGGCGCTGATGATCCCGGCGGTGACGGTGTTGGCGAGGTCGTACGGGGCGCCGATCGCCACGACCGGGTCGCCGACCCGCACCGCGTCGGAATTGCCCAGGGTCAGCGGCCGCAGGCCCGTGACGCCCTCGACCTGGACGACCGCGAGGTCGTAGCCGCTGTCCTGGCCGATGACCTTGGCCTTGGCGGTCTGGCCGCCGCTGAACGTCACCGAGATCTCGCCGCCGGCGCCGGCCGGTTCGACGACGTGGTTGTTGGTCAGGAGGTGGCCCTGCCGGTCGAGCACGAAGCCGGTGCCGGTGCCCTGTTCCGTATTGCCGCTCACGTGCAGGGTGACCACTCCGGGCAGCGCCCGCTGCGCGATCCCGGCGACGCTCTCCGGATTGCGGCCCTGCTCGTCGTCGCCTGCCTGCGGGAGCTGGATGTCCCCGAGACCGCCGTTGCGCTCGACGTACGCGCCGATCCCGCCGCCCACGCCACCCGCGAGCAGCGCGAGCACCACGGCACCGACCACCAGCAGCCCGCGCCGGCCACGCCGGAGGGCGAGCGGGGCGGCCGGGGGGCCGCCGTGCTGCGGCGCGCTCCAGGGGTCGTACTGCTGCCAGGCCCCCTGCGGGGCGAGCGGGGCGGGGCCGTGCGCCGCCGGACCGGGGTGCGCCGGGTGGTGGTGCGCCTGCGGCCGGGGCGGCGCGGGGGCTGCGGGGTGATCACCGTCGCCGGTCGGGTGCGGCGGGGGCGGCGTACGGCTCTCCTGGGGCCGGGGGCCGCCCTCGCCGGGGACCGGTACGAACGCGCCGTCCACGGCGGTGCCGGCGTCCCGGGCCGCCTCCGGGGCGCCCGGCTTCTTCAGTGCGGGGCGGTGGGGGTCGGGCTGCTCGGCGGGCAGCGGGCGCGCGGCATCGGCCGGCGGCGCCGGGTCCGGCCGGTCGGCGGGCTGCGCCGGGAGCGGGGCGGGCGGGGGCGGCGGGACCACGAATCCGGCGCCGTCCGAACCCCCCGGACCACTCGGTGCCGGTGGCTGCGGCGGGCCGCCCGGGTGGGCCGCCACCGGGGGCGGGGTCGGGGCGGAGGCAGGGGCCGGGGCCGGGGCCTGGGCCTGGTTCTGGGCCTGCGGAGGCATCGCACCCGAGGGGACCGGGGCGCCGGGTGGCGGAGAGCCGTACGCGGGCAGCGGCCCGGCGGACGGCGGGAGCCTGGTGCCGTGCGCGGGGGTCGGCACCGGTCGCTGCACGGGAGGCGCGGGCGCCCACGGCCCGGGACCGCCGTATGGCGGCGTCCCGTACGGGTCCTCGGGGTGCAACGGCTGCTGCCGGGCCGGGGGGTGGGGCGGGGGCGCGGCTTGGGCCGGAGGTGGGGAGTGGGGCGGGGCCGGGCTTTGGGGAGCGGTCGGGCCCTGGGGGGCGACCGGGGCTTGGGGGGCGGCCGGGGTGCGGGCCGGCGTACCGTCCGGGGTCCCCCGCTGCGGATCGGGTGCCCCGGAGGCCTCGTCCGCCGCATCGGCGGGCAGCTGATGGAGCGTCACCGTCGCACCGGCCGCGGGTGCCGCGGGTGCTACAGGTGCCGCAGGTGCTCCAGGGGTCGCTGATGCCGCAGGTGCCGCACCGCGCTCAGGTGCGGCGTGCGGCCGGCCGTCGGATATCCCGGAGCCCGCTGCCTCCGGGGCGGTGGCCGGCTGCGGCGGTCGGACGGTCCAGTCCTCCGAGGGCTCGGCCCCCTCCGCGGTCACGCCGCCACCCGAAGCCTGCGTCGCCCCGACCGTCCCACGCAGCTCGTCCGGCCCATGTGTCTCATCCGGCCCACGGGTCTCGTGGTCCCCTCGCGGAGCGGGTACGCCGAGCGGCCGGTCACCGGCGCCCGTGGCAGGCCCGGCGTCGGCGGGAGGCATCGCTGCCGGTGGACCGGTCTCGGTGGGCGGTTCCGGGGTGCGTCCCGGACGGCTCCACCACTTCAGCTTCGGCCCGGCGGCCTTACCGTCGTCCATGCTCTCCCCATTTTTCGCCCGCGGTCACTCGCGGGCCACCGCCACCTCGCGGCCCGCGCCCCGGACAGGGGTGCGCCGCCCGACTGCGATTCAACCAGTTCCGCGCGGGGCTGCGCAGGGTTCGGTCAGCGGGCGGCGGCGGCCGGACCCTGGGTGGGCGCGCCGGAGGGGGCCTCGGAGGCGGCCATCGGGCGCTTGGGTGCCGGCTGCGGGAGCGGGGGGAGGCTCTGACGCTTGGGGGTCTTGCCGACCGCTGCGGTCGGCGAAGGGGCCTGATAGGCGGACGCGGGGCCGGTCGCGGCTATCAGCGGCGACAGGCCGAACCGCCCGGCCATCGGGTGCGACACCGCGAGCGGCGGGCGGGCGGACATCGGGGCACCGGGCCCGAACAGACTCATCGCGCCGGGGGCCGGGGCCGCGGTCGCGCCACCGGCGGGCGCACCGGATGCGGACCGGGAGTCACGGGTGGCCACGACGTCCTCGTCACGGACCCAGGAGCCGCTGCCGGCCGCCGGGGTCGCGCTGAGCGGGGTGACGGTGGTGCCGGTGCCGTCGGCGCGTCCGCCCGGGGAGTCGACGGACGCCTCCAGGGGGAAGGCGCCGCCGAGGGCGAAGGCGGCGAGCGAGACCGCGCCGGCCGCCGCGAAGGCGAATCGGCGCCGCTGGGGTGCGGAACGCTCGGATTCCGGGGTGCGGAAGCCGCGCAGCCGGGGCTGCGGGGGGACGGCGGACATGGTGTGCCGACCGTGGCCGCCTGAGGGGACGTAGCCGAACGGGGTGTCGCCCCGGGCGAAGTCGCCGGGGCCGAAGCTGCCGTTGCCGAGCCGACTGCCGGGACCGTTCGGGTCGCCGCCGGGCAGCCCTTGGAGGCGGGCCAGCAGCCCCTCGGAGGGCCCGGGGGGCGCCGTCTCGGCGAAAACGCTCTTCAGCCGACGCTGGGCGTCGGCCTCGGCCTTGCATTTTCCGCACGTCGCGAGGTGCGCGAGCACCCGCTCGCGCGCGTCATGGCCCAACTCGCCGTCGACCAGAGCCGCGAGGCGGTCACCGAGATGCTGCTCGGCGGGGGACGCACCGCCTGTTGCGCTCACGCGATTCCGACCTCCCCGGTGGACACCACGGCCAGCGCACGCTGCTGCTCGCGCTCTTCCTCGCGCGCTGCCGGGGAACGGTGCTTGAGCGCCTTGCGCAGGTGGGAGCGGCCCCGGTGAATCCGGCTGCGGACCGTGCCGAGCTTGACGCCCAGGGTCGCGGCGATCTCTTCGTACGACAGGCCCTCGATGTCGCAGAGGACCACGGCGGCACGGAACTCGGGCGCGAGGGTGTCCAGCGCCTGCTGCACGTCGGCGTCGAAGTGGGTGTCGTTGAAGTGCTGCTGCGGGGAGGGCTCGCGGCTGGGCAGCCGCTCGGCGGCGTCGTCGCCGAGGGCGTCGAAGCGGATGCGCTGGCGCCGGCGGACCATGTCCAGGAAGAGGTTGGTCGTGATGCGGTGCAGCCAGCCCTCGAAGGTGCCGGGGGTGTAGGTCGACAGCGAGCGGAAGACGCGGACGAAAACCTCTTGGGTGAGGTCCTCGGCGTCGTGCTGATTGCCGGTGAGGCGGTAGGCGAGGCGGTAGACCCGTGCACTGTGGGTGCTGACGATCTCCTCCCAGCTGGGCGGGGTCCACGCCTGCGCATCCGCGTCTGAGGCGAAGGTCGCTGTCGGTGCGGAGTCGGTGGCGGAGGCCCGTCCCATGCCCTTGGGGCCATGAGGGCGGGAACGGTCAGCAGTGTTTGTCACGGATTTCGGCTCGGCGAACGACCTGCGCAAGCGCTTCAGCACTCCGCGGTCACCCGTCGTGGCCGCACCTCCCCTGGTGGCTCTGGTGGTGTCCAGTAGAGCCCCTACCATATCCACCTCGCCCGTTAGCTCCGGATAAGCAGTTTTGACCTGCATTTGGTCTTGCTGCCGGCTCTGTCGCTCTGACTGCGTGTCTCGCTCGGTCTCCACCTGTGCATCCCCCCTGCCTCTTATTAACGCCCGGTCCCATCTGCGGGTTCCCGCACGCAGCGGATACAGTCACGGTTGCGTCAACTACGGGGACAGGAGAGGGCCATTACCGGCAACCGGCAGACGAGCTTGGCTTTCGCCGAGGCGTACGGCGCCGGGACCATCGACGGCACCGCCGACGCCGCCCTGCGCTGGTCCCGTGACCGCGCGCGCGAGGCCGGTATCCGCACGGTGACGACCGGTACCGGCGCGGCCCTGCGCATGCTCGCCGCCACGGCGGATGCCAAAGCGGTCGCCGAGATCGGCACCGGCACGGGCGTGTCGGGCATCTACCTCCTGCACGGCATGCGGCCCGACGGGGTGCTGACCACCGTCGATCTCGAACCCGAGCGGCAGACCTTCGCCAAGCAGGCGTTCCGCGAGGCGGGCTTCGCCGGCAACAGGGCGCGCTTCATCCCCGGCCGCGCACTGGACGTACTCCCCCGCCTCGCGGACGGCGGCTACGACCTCGTCTTCTGCGACGGGGATCTGATGGAGTGCCTGGAATATTTCGCTGAATCGTTGCGTCTGCTGCGCCCCGGCGGCCTGGTCTGCTTCGAGGGCGTCTTCGCCGACGGCCGTACGGTCGACTCCGCCGTGCAGCCCGCCGAAGTGCTGCGGCTGCGCGAACTGCTGCGGGCCATACGGGAGAGCAGCACCCTGGTGCCGTCCCTGCTGCCCGTCGGCGACGGACTGCTCTGCGCGGTCAAGCGCGGCTGACGGCCCCCGGGCCCTCGCCGGCCGGCGCACGGTCTGCCGCGTCGGCACGCCCGCCGGCCCTCAAGGCCCCCAAGCCCGCATGGCCGCATGGCCCGCAAGACTGTCCCTCTCGGCAACGAAACGGCCCCGGCACACGGCGCGCAGTGTCTGCGCGCCGCCTGCCGGGGCCGGGGTATTTCGGCTGGGGGTACCGGGGTCAGCCCCGGGAAACCGCAGCGGTTGTTCCGCCCGCGTCAGACGGTGACCTTGTCCAGGGCCTCACCCAGGGCCTTGGCTTCGTCGGGTGTCAGCTCGACGACGAGTCGCCCGCCGCCTTCGAGCGGAACGCGCATGACGATGCCCCGCCCCTCCTTGGTCACCTCGAGCGGGCCATCACCCGTCCGCGGCTTCATGGCCGCCATGCTCGTTCCCCTTCCTGAAACCAGCTCATCGCAGCCGACAACCCACGTGTCACCGGCATCGAACACATTGCTTCCAAGCCATTATCCCGCATCGAACGACCCGATGACCAACATCGGCCGACAACCCTTCTGCAACGCGCTCTCGCAAAACCACTCAATTCGGGGAGCGGGCTGCGATACTCCGCCACTCATCGGCATCCCGCCCGCCCACATTCTTTGATGTACGTCACATGTCGGCGGCGGATGATCTCCGGCATCCTGAGCGCTGACTGCCGTTTCTGCGCAGTCCGAGCCGCGACGGAGGGGACCCCCACAATGGCCGACACCGTGCTCTACGACCTGACCGACGGACTGGCGACGATCACGCTCAACCGCCCCGACGCGATGAACGCGCTGAACATCGAGGCGAAGGTGCAGCTCCGGGACGCTCTCCAGGAGGCCGCCGCCGATCCGGCCGTACGCGCCGTCCTGCTGACCGCCACCGGGCGCGCCTTCTGTGTCGGGCAGGACCTCAAGGAACACATCGGGCTGCTGGCCGAGGACCGGGCCAAGGGCACCGGCCGGACCATGAGCACCGTGCGCGAGCACTACAACCCCATCGTCAAGGCGCTGACCGAGATGCCCAAGCCGGTGGTCGCGGGCGTCAACGGCGTGGCCGCGGGTGCGGGCGCGGGCTTCGCGCTGGCCGCCGACTACCGCGTCGTCGCCGATTCCGCGTCCTTCAACACCTCTTTCGCGGGTGTCGCGTTGACCGCCGACTCCGGGATGTCCTGGACGCTGCCGCGGCTGATCGGGCAGAGCCGGGCCGCCGACCTGCTGCTCTTCCCGCGCAATGTCAGCGCCCAGGAGGCCTTCGAGCTGGGCATCGCGAACCAGCTGGTGCCGGCCGACGAACTGGCCGACAAGGCCGCAGCCGTCGCCCGGCGGCTCGCCCAGGGGCCGACCGTCGCCTACGCCGCCCTGAAGGAGTCGCTGGCCTACGGTGCGGAGCACTCGCTCGCCGAGACCCTCGGCAAGGAGGACGAGCTGCAGGCGCGGGCCGGGGCCTCGGAGGACCACGGGATCGCGGTCGAGGCGTTCGTGAAGAAGGAGAAGCCGGTCTTCCTGGGACGCTGACGGGCCGACCGGGACGCCGGCCCGTCCGTCCGGGGCCCCCAGGGGCCGCCGGAGGCGTCCGGACGGGCTTCCGGGCGCCCTGGCGTCACCCGGCGGCGTCCGCCGCCGCCTCGGTGGCCGCACGGGCGTGGCAGCCCGCCAGATGGTCATTGACCAGGCCGCAGGCCTGCATCATGGCGTACGCGGTCGTCGGGCCGACGAAGCGGAAGCCGCGCTTCTTGAGGTCCTTGGCGAGCGCCGTCGACTCCGGGGTGACCGGCTGCACCTCGCCGACGGTGTGCGGTGCCGGGCGGCCGGCGCGGTCGGGGGCGTAGGACCAGATCAGGGCGTCCAGCTCGCCGGGGGCCAGCTCGGCGGCGATCTTGGCGTTGTTGATCGTCGCGGCGATCTTGGCGCGGTTGCGGATGATGCCGGCGTCGGCGAGCAGCCGTTCGGCGTCCGCGTCCGTGAACCGTGCGACCTCGGGGATCCGGAAGCCGGCGAACGCGGTACGGAAGCCGGGGCGGCGGCGCAGGATCGTGATCCAGGACAGCCCGGACTGGAAGGCCTCCAGGCTCATCCGTTCGAAGAGGGCGTCGTCGCCGTGGACCGGCCGGCCCCATTCGGTGTCGTGGTACGCCCGATAGTCGGCCATCTGCTCCGACTCCATGCCCCAGGGGCAGCGCGGAACGCCGTCCGGAGCCGTCACCACGCCGCTCATGACCGGCCCTCGCCTTCGGTGCTGCCGGGGCCTTCCTGGCCGCCGGGGGTGTCGGGGGTGCCCGGTGCGGGCGGGACGCCGGGGCCGGGCGGTGGTGGCTCCTGCGCGGGCCCGGCAGGGGGCGAAGCGTCCTCCACCGGACCGGGCTCCGCCGACGGGCCCGGCTGCGCGCCGGTGTCCCGGATCAGGCCCGGGCCCATGGCCGCGGCATGCGCACCGGCCAGCGCGGCCTCCAGCTCGGCGATCCGGGAATCCCGCTCGGCCAGCTCGGCGGCCAGCCGGTCCAGGACATCGTCGACCTCGATCATCCGATAGCCGCGGACCGCCACCGGGAGACGGACGGCCTCCACATCGGCGCGGTCCACGGGACGGTCGCCGGGCAGCGGGTCGAGCAGCCGGTCGGGCTCGGCGTCGCGCAGACCGCCGCCGTCACCTCCGCCGACGACCACGAGCGTGACCGCGGCAACGACCACGACCATCGCGATCAGCAGGAACCAGAACACGATCACTCCCCGAACTATGCGCCTGCACTGATCGTGCCATGCGGGTGTGACAGTTAGGGTCGCTGGCGGACCAAGGAGAGGGAGTCAAGGAATGCTGCGGCTGGGGAATCGCGAATTCGGTGCACATGAGCCGGTGATCATGGCGATCGTCAACAGAACCCCGGACTCCTTCTACGACCAGGGCGCCACCTTCCGCGACGAGCCCGCTCTCGCCCGCGTCGAGCAGGCGGTGGCCGAGGGTGCCGCGATCATCGACATCGGCGGCGTCAAGGCCGGTCCCGGCGAGGAGGTGAGCGCCGAGGAGGAGGCGCGCCGCACGGTCGGGTTCGTGGCCGAGGTGCGCAGGCGCCACCCCGATGTGGTGATCAGCGTCGACACCTGGCGGCACGACGTCGGCGAGGCGGTGTGCGAGGCCGGCGCGGATCTGCTCAACGACGCCTGGGGCGGCGTCGACCCGCGGCTCGCCGAGGTCGCCGCGCGGCACGACGTCGGCCTGGTGTGCACCCACGCGGGCGGCGCCGAGCCGCGCACCCGCCCGCACCGGGTGGCGTACGAGGACGTGATGGCCGAAATTCTCCGGGTGACGCTCCAACTGGCCTCACGGGCCGTGGAGTTGGGCGTACGGCGCGACGCGATCATGATCGATCCGGGTCATGACTTCGGCAAGAACACCCGGCACAGCCTGGAGGCGACCCGCAGGCTGGGCGAGATGACGGAGACCGGCTGGCCGGTCCTGGTGTCGCTGTCCAACAAGGACTTCGTCGGCGAGACGCTCGACAAGCCGGTCAAGGAGCGGGTGTTGGGCACCCTCGCGACCACCGCCGTATCGGCCTGGCTGGGGGCGCAGGTCTACCGCGTCCACGAGGTCGCCGAGACCCGGCAGGTGCTGGACATGGTGGCCACCATCGCCGGTCACCGGCCCCCGGCGGTCGCCCGCCGGGGACTGGCCTGAGGGGCCCGGCGCCCGTCAGAAACCGGCCGCCTCCTTGGTGACCAGGCCGACCGCCTCGTCGACGTCGTCGGTGAGGTGGAAGAGCTCCAGGTCGTGCGGGGACGCCTTGCCCTGGGCGATCAGGGTGCCGCGCAGCCAGTCGACCAGGCCGCCCCAGTAGGCCGTGCCGAACAGCACGATCGGGAAGCGGGTGACCTTGCGGGTCTGGACGAGGGTGAGCGCCTCGAAGAGCTCGTCGAGGGTGCCCATCCCGCCGGGCAGCACGACGAATCCGCGTGCGTACTTCACGAAGCAGGTCTTGCGGACGAAGAAGTAGCGGAAGTCGACGCCGAGGTTCACATAGTCGTTCATGCCCTGCTCGAAGGGCAGCTCGATGCCGAGGCCCACGGAGGTCCCGCCGGCCTCGTGGGCCCCCTTGTTGGCGGCCTCCATCGCGCCGGGCCCGCCACCGGTGATCACCGCGAACCCGGCCTCCACCAGGGAGCCGCCGATCCGCACGCCGGTCTCGTACTCCGTCGACCCCCGGGGGGTGCGGGCCGAGCCGAAGACGCTGACGGCCGGGCCCAGCTCGGCCAGCGCGCCGAAGCCCTCGACGAATTCCGCCTGGATGCGCATCACGCGCCAGGGGTCGGTGTGCACCCACTCGGAGGGGCCCTGGGTGTCCAGCAGCCGCTGGTCCGTCGTGCCGGTCTGTACCTGGTCGCGTCGGCGCAGTACGGGACCCAGCCGCTGCTCCTCCGGGGCCGGTGCACCCTCGGGGTTGGCCATGACGTGCTCCCTCCGCTGACAGATCGTTTGCCTGATCAGCGTATGTCCACGGACATGACCGGAAGGGGAATTCGGCCGATATGCGATGTGGATGCGAGCGGTAGGCGCCGGGTGCGCCCCGCGCACCCGGGCGTTCAGTCCGTCAGCCAGGCCCGCATCTGCTCCTCGCAGTGCAGGATGCGGGCGACCTCGGCGCGCTCGTCCCTCTTGTGCGCGAGCAGGGGGTTGCCGGGGCCGTAGTTGACGGCCGGGACGCCGAGGGCGCTGAAACGGGAGACGTCGGTCCAGCCGAACTTGGGCTTCGCGATGCCGCCGACGGCTTCCATGAACGCCTTGGCCGCCGGGTGGGACAGGCCGGGCAGCGCGCCCGGGGAGTGGTCGTCGATGACGAACTCGTCCACCGGGCAGTCCGCGAAGACCTCGCGGACGTGCGCGAGCGCCTCGTCGGGGGTGCGGTCGGGCGCGTAGCGGAAATTGACCGTGACCGTGCAGGCATCGGGGATGACGTTGGTGGCCACGCCGCCCTCGATGCCGACGGCGTTGAGGCCCTCGCGGTACTCCAGGCCGTCGATCACCGGGCGGCGCGGTTCGTACGCGGCGAGCTTCGCCAGGATCGGGGCGGCGGCGTGGACGGCGTTGGCGCCCATCCAGCTGCGGGCGGAGTGCGCGCGCTCACCGGTGGTGCGCAGCAGGACCCGCAGGGTCCCCTGGCAGCCGCCCTCCACCTGGCCGTCGGAGGGCTCCAGGAGGACCGCGAAGTCGCCGGTGAGCCAGTCGGGGTGGGCGTCCGCGACCCGGCCGAGGCCGTTGAGGTGGGCGGCGACCTCCTCCTGGTCGTAGAAGACGAAGGTGAGGTCGCGGTTGGGCGCGGGGACGGTGGCGGCCATCCGCAGCTGGACGGCGACGCCGGACTTCATGTCGCAGGTGCCGCAGCCCCACAGCACGCCGTTCTCGTCGAGCCGGGAGGGCACGTTGTCCGCGATCGGGACGGTGTCGAGGTGTCCGGCGAGCACCACCCGCTCGGCGCGGCCCAGGTTCGTGCGGGCCACGACGTTGTTGCCGTACCGGTCGACCGTGAGGTGCGGCAGTGCGCGCAGGGCGTGCTCGACGGCGTCGGCGAGGTCCTTCTCGTTGCCGCTCTCGGAGGGGAAGTCGACGAGCTGCGCGGTGAGCTCGGCGGCGTCCAGCGACAGGTCGAGGGCGGGGTGGTCTGTAGGGCGCTCCATGGAAACGACCCTATCGGCAGCGCTCCAGTACGGTGGGCCGCGTGTCCGCCCAGCCCAGTGCCCCCGCCCGCAGCAAGCGTCCGTGGCGTATCGCCGCCGCCTTCGCCGTACTGATCGGGCTGGCCGGCTATCTCGTGGTGCAGTACGTCACGGGCGGCCCCGGCGCGCCGCGCTGCACGCTGCGCGCCGAGGCCGGCGAGGAGCCGTACGAGCTCTCTCCGGAGCAGGCCGCGAACGCCGCGACCATCTCGGCGGTGGCCTCTTCCCGGGGGCTGCCGGAGCGTGCGGTGACGATCGCGCTGGCGACCGCGATGCAGGAGTCGGGGCTGCGCAACATCGATTTCGGTGACCGGGATTCGGTCGGGCTCTTCCAGCAGCGGCCGTCCCAGGACTGGGGCACCGTGAAGCAGATCATGGACCCGGTCTATTCGGCCGGTGAGTTCTACACGCATCTGGCGAACGTGCCCGGCTACTCCCGGCTGCCGCTGACCGTCGCGGCCCAGAAGGTGCAGCGCAGCGGCTTCCCGCAGGCGTACGCGAAGCACGAGACGGACGCCGCCCGGCTGACGGGGGCCCTCACCGGCCGCGACCAGCACGCGATGACCTGCAGCCAGAGCCGCCCGGTGGACGGGAAGGCGGGCGGCGGCGCCCAGGTGCGGGAGAAGCTGGTCCGGGAGTTCGGGCGCGAGGTGCTGCCGCGCACGGACGGCGCCGGCGGGCGGGGTGCGGCCGCCGAGCGGAAGGTGACGGTCCCGGTGCGGCCGGGCGGGGCGGTGGCGGGCGGCGGCGCCGCACGCCGCGGCTGGGAGCTGGCGACATGGGCGCTGGCGCACTCTGCCGAGCTGCGCATCGAACAGATCTCTTACGCCGGCCGGATGTGGACGGCCGCCGATTCGGGGAAGGGCTGGCAGCAGGAGCCGGCCGGGTCGAGCGGCGGATCCGGGGCCTCTTCCGGTGACGTTCGTATCATCACCGCGCAGTAGTCCGACCCGTCCCCCGAAAGTGGCACGGCGCCAATTCCCTTTGCGTGCGCGGGAGTTCATTGCGCGATGACTGCGCATTACGCCAATTCCCTTATGCCTCAAGGGCTGTGACGTTTCCGCACACCGTCGCACCGTGCGCATATTGCCCGTCTTTATCCAGGGCTGATTATGTGACGCGTTACCAATTCTTTACCGGAGTTCACCGCAACCTTCGGACGTCTGGCGCGGTAGTCAGTGCGTCCGCCAGCCGGACACGGCACATCCGTCAGAAGCCCGAGTCCCTCTCCGCAAAAGGAGCACCATGTCCCTCCCCGTTACGCGTCGGATCGCCCGAGCCGCTCTGCTCGTCGCAGCAGGCGCCGCTCCCGTGGTCGCTGCGGCCGGCTCCGCGAGTGCCGCGGAACTGCCCACGAAGGCACCCGACCTGGGCGGAGTGACCTCCCTGGACTCCGCGAACACCAACGAGACCATCGGCAACGCCGCGCAGGCCGGCGCCGGCCTGGTGACCGAGGTCGGCACCCAGGCCGCCACCACCCTCGCCCCGGCACTCGGCAAGGCCGCCGGCCCGGTCATGAAGCAGGCCGTGCCGGCCAGCAAGCAGGCCGCGGCCGCCGCCGCCCGTGCGGCCAAGAAGTCCTCCAAGAAGGGCGTCTCGTCGGACTCGCTGCCCGTCGACGCCGTCCAGGGCCTGCTCGGCGGCCTGCCGGCGGCCAACGGCCTGATCGGTGGCGTGCCGATCGGCGGCTGATCTTCCGGTCAGCACCGCACGAAGGCCGGGGCCCGGAGAGTGTGCACTCTCCGGGCCCCGGCCTTCGTCGCGTGCAGCGGCGCACGCTCAGCGGTTCACTCCGCCAGGCGGCGCACCGCCGCGTCCACCCGTTCATCGGTCGCGGTGAAGGCGATGCGGACGAACCGCTCGCCGGCGCTGCCGTAGAACTCGCCGGGAGCGACGAGGATGCCGCGCTTGGCGAGATCGCCGACGGTGTCCCAGCAGGGCTCGTCGCGGGTCGCCCAGAGGTAGAGCGAGGCCTCGCTGTGCTCGATGCGGAAGCCGGCGGCCTCGAAGGCGCCGCGCAGCGCGGAGCGCCGGCGGGCGTAGCGTGCGCGCTGCTCGGCGACGTGCGCGGTGTCGCCCAGCGCCGCGACGGTGGCGGCCTGGACGGGCGCGGCGACCATCATGCCGCCGTGCTTGCGGATCTGCAGCAGCTCGCCGAGGACGGCGGCGTCGCCGGCCAGGAAGGCGGCGCGGTAGCCGGCGAGGTTGGAGCGCTTGGAGAGGGAGTGCACGGCCACGATGCCGTCCAGGGAGCCCCCCGAGACGTCCGGGTGCAGCACGGAGACCGGGTCGGCCTCCCAGCCCAGTTCGAGGTAGCACTCATCGCTGAAGATCAGCACATCGTGCTCGCGGGCCCAGGCGACCGTGCGGCGCAGTGCGTCGGCGCCGAGCACGCGGCCGGTGGGGTTGGACGGCGAGTTGAGCCACAGCAGCTTCAGGCCGGCGGGGTCGAGGTCCGTCGGGTCGTCGTAGACCACCGGCTCGGCGCCGGCCAGGCGGGCACCGACCTCGTACGTCGGGTAGGCGAGGCGCGGGTAGGCCACCTTGTCGCCGGCGCCCAGGCCGAGCTGGGTCGGCAGCCAGGCCACCAGCTCCTTGGAGCCGACGATCGGCAGCACGTTGGTGTGTTCCAGACCGCGGGCGCCCAGCCGGTCGGCTGCCCAGCCGGTGAGCGCGTCGCGCAGCGCGGCCGTCCCCCAGACCGTCGGGTAGCCGGGGCTGTCGGCCGCGGCGGTGAGGGCCTGCTGGATCACCGCGGGCACGGGGTCGACCGGGGTGCCGACGGACAGGTCGACGATGCCGTCGGTGTGCGCGGCGGCCGTGGTCTTGTACGGCTCCAGCCGGTCCCAGGGAAAGACCGGAAGGAGGGAGGAGACTGCGCCCACGATGCTCTTCTTTCTCGGACGGGGTGGCGCGGGGGACGACGGCACACATGCCGCGGTCCCGTACAGCCGGGCAGGCCGTACGGGACCGGGGCGGCGCCGTGCGACCTCCCCGGCAACGCCGGGAGGTCCCCCTGACGATCGCGGAGGCGGGAGGGAGCGGGCGGCTCCCCGCCGGCCGCGGATCGTTACTGGTTCTGCGGCGGGAGTGCGGCGATGAAGGAGTGGTCGCGCTCGATCAGGCCCAGCTTGCTGGCGCCACCGGGCGAACCGAGCTCGTCGAAGAACTCCACGTTCGCCTTGTAGTAGTCCTTCCACTCCTCCGGAGTGTCGTCCTCGTAGAAGATTGCCTCCACGGGGCAGACCGGCTCACACGCACCACAGTCGACGCATTCGTCCGGGTGGATGTACAAGGACCGGGAGCCCTCGTAGATGCAGTCGACGGGGCACTCCTCGATGCATGCCTTGTCCTTGACGTCGACACAAGGCTGCGCGATGACGTAGGTCACGCTGTCGTTCCTCCTCGGTAGGGCCGGCGGACCGATTGGCAGTACCGCCGCAGGGCGCGCGGGAGCGCGGCGTCGTCGATGCCCGCCACCTAGTATCTCCGTTCCCGGGCACGAGACGAACAAGAGGGGCGGCTAGAGCGGTGGAATTCATGACCGGCGGTCGGGCGGAAGTCCGTATCACCCTTGCTGACGTGGGCAAAAGGGTATCTGTCCGGCGGCGGACAGAGGCCGGCGAGGGGGCAGCCGCATTCACTGACGCGGTCGGCGTTCTCACATCCTGGGACGGCGGTGTGCTGAGCATCACACGACGCAGTGGTGAGTCCGTTCGGATCGACGAGACGTCGCTGGTCGCCGCCAAGGTCGTGCCCGCGGCGCCGGCCCGCAGGAGGGGCCCGGCGGCGAACGCCCGGGAGCTCCAGGAGGTCGCGGCCCGCGGATGGCCGGCCACGGAAACGGAGCGTCTCGGGGAATGGACGCTGCGTGCTTCCGGTGGTTTCACCCGCCGCGCCAACTCCGTCCTGCCGATCGGTGACCCCGGCGTCCCGCTGGACACCGCGCTGGAGCGGATCACCCATTGGTACGGCGAGCGGGGGCTGCCCGCCCTCATCGTCGTCGCCACCGGGCATACGGACACCGACGAGCGGCTGGCGGCGGAGCTGGCGGAGCGCGGCTGGGCGGACGAGCGGCACACCACCGTCCGGACCGCGGCGCTGGCACCGCTCGCCGACACCGGCGCGGACGCTCCCCCGGGCTCCGCCGGGGATGCCTCCGCCCGCGTCGTCCTCACCCGGCAGCCCGACGCGGGCTGGTTCGCCCTCTACAACCGGACCGGGGAGCCGACACCGGAAGCCCTGAAGGTGCTGACCGGCGGGCCTTCGGTGTGGTTCGCCACGGTGCCGGGCGCGGACGGCAGGACGGCGGCGATCGGGCGGCTGGTGACCGACGGCCGTTGGGCGGGCTTCTCGGCCATCGAGGTGGACCCGGCGCTGCGGCGCCAGGGGCTGGCGATCCTGGTGATGGCGGCGCTCGCCGAACGGGCCCTCCAAGAGGGTGCGTCGGCCGCGTACCTCCAGGTCGAGGAGGACAACCCGGGCGCCGGCGCGCTCTACGAACGGCTCGGTTTCACCGTCCACCACCGCTACCACTACCGGCGTGCCCTTCCGGGCGCCGCGCACTGAACAGGTATCCCTCCCATGTCCCAGGAACCCGAGCCGGAGCCGGAGCCGACCCCGGACGGCGCCCGCGACGCGCGGCGGCGGCAGTTCGCCGAGGCGGTGCGCGAGGAGCGGCCCGACCTGGCGCTGTTGTGTCTGCTGATCGCCGCGGAGGCCGACCCGGCGCTGGACGAGGCGGGCATCGACGCCGCACAGATCGAGCTGGACCGGCTGGCCGGACTGCTCCCGTACGCCCCGGTCGGCGGCCCGCTCGCCTGGGCCCGCAATGTCGCCGAACTGCTGGGCACGCAGTGCGGCTTCGGCGGCGCGGCCGTCGACTACCGGCGGCTGGAGTCGTCGCTGCTGCACGAGGTGCTGCGGCGCCGCCGCGGCCTGCCGATCCTGCTGTCGGTGGTGTGGATCGAGGTCGCGCGCCGGGCCGGTGCCCCGGTGTACGGGGTGGCGCTGCCGGGCCACTTCGTCGTCGGCTTCGGAGCGGCTCCCCCGGACACCGGGGCGCCGGCCGCGCCCGGCGGGCAGGTGCTGGTCGATCCGTTCGGCGGCGGGCGGGTGCTCGACGGGCAGGACGCGGCGCTGCTGGTGGCCGGGGCGACGGGCGGGCAGCTCTCCGAGGGGATGCTGACCCCGGCGGATCCGCTGGAGATCGTGCTGCGGATCCTCAACAACATCCGGGCCTGGGCCCGCGCACGTCCCGAGCAGAGCGCGGTGCAGCTGTGGGCGCTGGACCTGTCGCTGCTGCTGCCCAGCCGGCCGGCGCGGCTGCGGCACGAGCGGGCGCAGTTGCTCGTCGAGCGCGGTGAGTTCCTGGCGGGGGCGGCGGAGCTGGAGGAGTTCGCGAAGGTGGTGGAGCCCGTCGAGCCGGACACCGCGTCCGCCGTACGCCGGCAGGCCGCCGCGGCCCGCGCGAGGCTCAACTGACCGGGGAGGTGCCTTCCGGCCGCCCGCTGTCCGGCCCTTCGCCGTCCGGCCGCCCGGTGTCCGGGGTGCGGCGGACGACCAGCACCGTCGCGTCGTCCTTGAGGTCGCCGTCGGTGAACCGCTCCAGGTCGGCCCGGAGCGTGCGGGCCAGGTCGGCGGGCGCCAGCCGTGTCCAGTGAGCCAGCCGCTCGCCCAGGGGGTAGAACTCGCCGTCCGCGCCGCGCGCCTCGGTCACCCCGTCGGTGCACAGCACGACCCAGTCGTGGGTCCGTGGGCGCACCGTGACGCCCTGCCGCGGTTCGCGGCTCAGGGTGCCCAGGCCCAGCGGCAGCCCGCCCTCGCCGTCGCTCCGCTCGTACACCCGGCCGTCCCGCACCAGGTAGTACGGGATGTGGCCGCAGGACAGCACCCGGCCGTGGTCCGGGCCGTACACCTCCATCAGCAGCGCCGTCACGAAGCGCCCGTCGGAGCCCTGCTCCACGGTGCGGGCGTTGTAGCGGGCCAGTGCCTGCTCCATGCGGTCGGCCACCGACTCCAGCGAGTCCTGGTGGTGGGCGGCCTCCCGGAAGGAGGCCAGGACCTCCAGCCCGGCGCCGATCGCCGGCATGCCCTTGCCCTGCACATCGCCGATCATCAGGCGGATGCCGTGCGGGGTCTCGACCGCCTCGTAGATGTCGCCGCCGACCCGGGCGCCCTCCTGGGCGGAGACATAGAAGCCGTACGCCTCGATGGGGCCGGCGGTGAGCGGCAGCTCGCGCAGCATGGCGCGCTGCACGACGTCGGCGACCAGGCTCGTCCGGGCGTACAGCGCCTCACGCTGCAGGCGGGTGCGGCACAGCACCAGCGAGAAGACCGCGACCAGGAACGCCCCGAAGATGCCGACGGCCCGGCTGGCCGGCTCCCAGTCGGGCACGGTGAGGAGGTCGACGCAGGTCAGGCAGACGACATAGATGGCCGCGACGACGCGGGTGTTGCCGTAGGAGCAGCGCAGCGCGGCGACCAGCGGGGCGATGCCCATGAAGGAGGAGATGTGCAGTTCCGGGCCGGTCGTCGCGTCCACGACGGTGACGGCCAGGATGGCGAGGATCAGCAGCACGGCGGCACGGCCGCCGCTCTCCGGCGCGCGGGTGGCAGGCATAACACTCCCAGCCTGCGGGACGTCGCGCGACACCGCACAGGGGCGGGGTTCCCGGTGGGGCCCGATCCGGCGCCGGCCCGCTACAGCCAGCCCTTGTCGCGGGCCGTGCGGACCGCTTCGGCGCGGTTGCGGGCGCCCGTTTTCTGGATGGCGAGGGAGAGGTAGTTGCGGACCGTGCCCTGGGACAGGTGCAGGGCTCGGGCGATCTCGGCGTTGGTGGAGCCGTCGGCGGCCGCCCGCAGGACCTCGCGTTCGCGGTCGGTCAGGGGGCTGGCGCCGTCGGCGAGCGCGGCCGCCGCCAGCACCGGATCGATGACGCGCTCGCCCTTCAGGACCCGCCGTACGGCGTCCGCGAGGCGGGCCGCCGGGGCGTCCTTGACCAGGAAGGCGTGCGCTCCCGATTCCATGGCGCGGCGGAGATAGCCGGGGCGTCCGAAGGTGGTGAGGATGACGATCTTCACGCCGGGGAGTTCGTCGCGCAGCCCGGCCGCCGCGTCCAGACCGCTGATGCCGGGCATCTCGATGTCCAGCAGGGCGACGTCCACGGAGTGTGCGCGGGCCGCCGGGAGCACCTCGTCACCGCGGGCGGCCTGGGCGACCACCTCCAGGTCGTCCTCCAGTGACAGCAGCGCGGCCAGCGCCTCGCGGACCATCGACTGGTCCTCGGCGAGCAGCACTCTGATCATGCGGGCCAGCTTAGAGGCTGCGCGGGGGTGTGCCGCCGGGCTTGCGGACTTCGGTGCTGCCGGCCCGCGGGCACGCGGGTCCGCGGGTGGCACGGTCCTACGGGAGCGTGGCCGGCTCGTCGGCGGCGGACGGGGCGGGCGTGCCCAGCGGGACGTAGGCGCGCAGGGCGAAGCCCCGGCCGCCAGGGGCGGGGCCGGTTTCCAGCCGGCCGTCGGCCAGGGCGAGGCGCTCGCGCAGACCGCCGAGGCCGTTGCCGTCGTGCTGGGCGCGGGGCGGACCCGCGCCGTCGTCGAGCACCGCCAGACGCAGGTAGCGGCGCTCGTCGGCCTCCCACTCCTCGGTCAGCAGCAGTTCGCAGCGGCGCGCCCCGCTGTGCCGTACGACGTTGGTGACGGCCTCCCGCAGCGCCCAGGCCAGGGCGCCTTCCTCGTCGGACGGCAGGCCGCGGGGCCCGCTCTCCAGGGCCGGGTCGACGGTGGCCGTGATGCCGGCGGTGCGCAGCGCGGCGCGCGCCCCGGCGAGCTCGACGGCGAGAGTGGCCCGGCGGTAGCCGGTGACGGCCTCCCGGACATCGACGAGCGCCTGCCGGCTGACCCGCTCGATGTCGGCGACCTGCTGGGCGGCGGCCTCGGGGGTGCCGGGCAGCATCCGCCCGGCCAGCTCGCTCTTGAGGGTGATCAGGGAGAGGGAGTGGCCGAGCAGGTCGTGCAGGTCGCGGGCCATCCGCAGCCGCTCCTCGTTGGCGGCGAGGCGGGCGACCTCCTCGCGGGCGGCGCGCAGCTCCTTCGTCGTACGGATCAGATACTGCACGCCGACCATGGTGTAGCCGCTGCCCATCGCCGGCAGGCCGTAGGCGAAGAGGTAGTAGCCGCGGATCTCGGGGAAGCGCATGCCCACGGCGAGCAGCAGGACGGTGGCCACCGGGATCGTCCAGCGGGCCTCCTCCCAGGGGAGCACGACTCCGGAGGCCACCGAGGTGAAGATGAACAGCACCAGCCAGTTGGGGCCCAGGAACCACGCGAGCACGGTGGACATCACCAGCATCACGGCCAGCGCCGAATACAGCCCCGCGCGGGTCTGGGTGCGCCACATGTGCCGGAAGACCACGACGAAGTACGTGACGACGAAGAGGCCGAGGCCGGTGGCGCCCAGCACCCGGGTGGCGACGGAGTGGTGCTCGCCGAAAAGCTCGGCCACAGGTCCGGCGAAGTAGATCAGCCAGACGACGATCCACATCACCTTCGCGACGGCCTGCCGCCGGGTGGTCGGTGCCTGCCCGATCATGACCGGGTTGCCGTCCGGCGGCCCGCTCCTCGTCGTCAAGGGGCTCACGCCTTCCGGGTGTCCTTGCGGTACAGCCAGGCCGCGCCGCCGGCGAAGACCAGCAGATAGCCGACCAGGATCGCCATGTCCTTGGTGTGCGGTGCGCCGCCGGCCTCGACGGCGGTGCCGAGCGCGGCGTACGCGTGGGTCGGCAGCCACTCCGCGATGTTCTGCACCCACTGCGGCAGGATCGTCAGCGGCATCCACAGGCCGCCGAGGAAGGCCAGGCCGAAGTAGAAGAGCATCGCGATCGGGCGGACCGCGTCACCGGTGGCCAGGTAGCCGATGGCCACGCCGAGGGCGGCGAAGACGAAGCTGCCGAGCCAGGTGCCGACGGCGATGGCGATCCACTGCCAGGCCTCCAGCCGCACGCCCTTGACGGCGGCGGCGACGAGCAGCACCAGCACGATCGACGGCAGGCTGACCGTCGCCGCCGCGGCGATCTTGGCGGAGACGTAGCCGCGGCCGGGCAGGGCCGTCAGCCGCAGCTGCCGCACCCATCCCTTCGCACGCTCCTTGGCGATTTGCTCGCTGTTGCCCAGCAGGACGGCCGTCATGGCACCGAATGCTGCCATGGAGACCATGTAGTAGAGCCCCATGTCCAGCTTCATCCCGGGGATCGGCTTGCTGTCCGCACCGCCGGCGATGATGAGGTAGAGAACCGGCGGATAGATCACCGAGAAGAACATGAACTTCTTGTTGCGCAGCGCGCGCAGGACTTCGAGCTTGATCAGAGTGGTCATCGTGCCGCCTCCTCGGCGGTGCCGGCCGTCGCGTCGGACGCCGTGGTGATGGCGATGAAGGCCTGCTCCAGGCCGAGGCCCGCGACCTCCAGGTTGTGCGGGTAGAGGCCGAGGCCGTAGACGGCGTGGACGGTCGCGTCGGCGTCCTGGGACTGGATGCGGACGGTGCGGCGTCCCGAGCCGGAGCCGCTTTCCGAAACCCCCAGGGAGGTCAGGAACGGCAGGCCGTCCAGCGCGCCGCGGTCGAACGGCTCCTCGAGGTCGAAGGTGACCCGGCGGGCGCCGGCCTTGGCCTTGATCTCGGCGGAGGTGCCGTCGGCGAGCACCCGGCCGCGGTGCAGCACGATCACCCGGTCGGCGATCTCGTCGGCCTCTTCGAGGTAGTGGGTGGCGAACAGGACCGTACGGCCCTGCCGCGCCTGCTCCCGCATCGCGCCCCAGAACGTCTGCCGGGCCGAGACGTCCATGCCGGTGGTCGGCTCGTCCAGCACGATGAGGTCGTTGGCGCCGGCGGTGGCGAGGGCGAAGCGCACCTTCTGCTCCTGGCCGCCGGAGAGCTTGTCGACCATGCGGTCGGCGATGTCGGTGATGCCGGCGGTGGCCAGGATCTCGTCGAGCGGATAGCCGTGCGGGTGCAGATCGCGGGCGAGCCGGACCAGCTCCTTGACCTTGACGCCCTCCATCAGACCGCCGCTCTGCAGCATCGCGCCGGCCTTGCCCTGCTCGATGGCCCGCTGCGGCGTCGTGCCGAAGAGCGACACCGTGCCGGTGTCGGCCTTGCGCAGGCCCAGGAGCAGGTCGAGGGTGGACGACTTGCCCGCCCCGTTGGGGCCGAGGAGTGCGACGGTTTCCCCCGGATACAGCTCCAGATTCAGATCGGCCACCGCGCGCACCGCGCCGTAGCTCTTGCTGACCTGCTGGAAGCTGACCACGGGTGCCGGGCCCGCGCGGTGCGCGGCGGTGTCGGCTGAGGTGCCGGTAGCTGTGGTCGTCATGTCCTTCAGCATCAGGGATGCGGGGGGCCGTGCGGCAGTGTCAGCCGTACGCACTGTCGCATGACAGATGTCATGGGTGAGGCCCCCTAGGGGATTCCCTGAGGAATCACCGTGAGGGGGCCTCCACCTGCGAGGTCACCGGATGCGGCCGCCGGCGCGCGGGGTCAGGGAGTGTCCGCCCCGATGGTCTGGACCCGCTCGGCGGGGGTCCTGCCCTGCAGCGCCTTGCCCACCGCGCTCGCCACCTCGCGGACGCCGACCGGCTTCTTGGAGCCGTCGCCCTTCGTGAGGACCTCGCCGTTGAAGGTGTCGCCGTAGAGCGACCGCAGGGCCGCCAGGTCGTAGTACGGGGTCAGTCCGCCGTCCGAACCCATCCGGAAGGAGAGGAACTTCGGGATGGACTTCTGCGGGCTGAAGGAGACCGAGTGCGCCGCGTCGGTCCGGACCGTCACCAGACCGGACATCGCGGGCTCCGCGAACTGCTTGAGCGCCTTGTTCACTGCGGCCTTGCCGACCTTCGGCTGCTGGGTGCCGGTGGCCAGGACCACGGGGGCATTGGTGCCGGACGTGGCGCGCTGGCGGTAGGCGTCCGTGACGTCGACCTTGGACGCCGCGACGTCGATCGACTTGTACGGCACACCGTAATGCGGCACGGCCTTGCCGTTCTCGAACGTGATCCCGCCGTCCTTGGTGGCGCTCACGGCCCCCGCGGCGTTCTGCAGCGCGATCTGCAGTTTCTCGTCGTCGACGACCAACGCGGGCTCCGCCGTACGGGTGCCGCCGAACAGCGAGCCGATGACGGAGACCGGGTTGTAGTCACGGCCCGCCGCGTCGCGGACCGTTGCCTGGGTGTCGATGTCCAGCCCGGCCCTGGCGGGCTGCAGCATCTTCGACGTGCCGTCCACGGTGAGCTTCAGCGGCGCGGTACGACGGTCCTTGAGGGCCGCTTCGAGCTTCTTGACCGCGTCTTCCTTGGTCGTGCCGCCGATGTCCACGCCGAGTGCGGTGGTGCCGTTGGGCACGTCGGCGTGGTCGAGCAGCAGGCCCGCGCCGTAGGCGATACCGGCCAGGACCACGATGCCGACGCCCGCGAGGACGAGCTTGTTGCGGCCCTTCTTGGGCGGGTTGATCGGCTCGGGGATCTTGGGACGGGGCGTCGGGGCCGCGCTCTCACCGCTGCCGGGCGGGCCGGGCGGGAAGGCGGAGGCCGGGCCGCCGGCCGACGGGACCTTCGGGATGCCGCTGACCAGGGTGTCGCCGGACACCCTGCCGTGGGAGCCGGTTTGGCCGCCGGCCCCGTCGGGTGCGCCGCCGGGGCCGCCCTTGCGTCCGCCCTTGGGGCCGCGCTGGGTGCCGCCCGGCGCTCCACCGGAGATGCCGCCGGTGACGCCGAGGCCGTTCCCCGGGCCGGCCAGCGGGGGCGCCGGGGGCTGCGGGGTGAGCTGTGCGGTGTCGTCGCTGCGCGCGGGCGCGGCGCCGGTGGCGCCGGGGTCGCTGAAGCCCGGCGGGAGGTTGAGCGCGCTGCGGCCGGGTGCGGGGCCGGTCGTCGGGCCGCTGGGACCGCTCGGTCCGCCGGGCCGCGGGGCGTCGAAGGGGCTGGGCTCACCCGGGCCCCCGGTCGGGCCGTCGAACGGCGAACCGCCACCGGGCCGGGCACCGCCGTCGAACGGCGAGCCGCCGCGCTGCGCGCCGCTGTCGTAGGGCGAGGCGCCGCCCTGCGGCACGCCCCCGTCGAACGGCGAGCCGCCGCCCTGCGAAGCGCCGCTGTCGTACGGCGAAGCGCTGCCCTGCGGGGCCTGACTGTCGGAGAAGTAGGGCAGATCGGGCCGCTGCGGCGGCGTGGCGCCGGTCGGCGTCGCCCCGGTGTCGCCGAGGGGCGGCGGGGAGGGCGCGCGGTGGGAACCCGTCGTCGAGGACGAGCCCGCCCCTCCGGGCGCTGCCGCGGGGCCGCCCTGCTTGCGTGGCGCGAACCAGTCGCTGGTCTTCTCCGCCGGGCCGCCGGACCCGGGCTCGTCCGCCGGGGCGGCGGGCGAAGACGGGGCGCCGAGGGGGTTGTTCGCGGTGCGTTCGGCATCGCGCTCGGCGCCGCCCAGCGGGCGGGGCACACCTCGGGAACCGGCGGATCCGCCGGAACCGCCGGATCCTGCCGATCCGTTCATGCCGGACTCCTCACCGACGGGCTTGCGCACAACGACCGGCGGGATGGGGCGGGACCCCGGAATGTTGATCTTGATCCGCGTCGTCAGCGTGGTCTCGGTCTTCGGCGCCTCCTGCGGAGCGGCGGCACCGGGCGGCAGCGCCTCGTCGGCATCTCCCCTGGGCGAGCCGTACGGCGGCGTCCCAGAGGGGTACGCGGCTCCGCCACGGCCCTGGGGGCCGGAGGACGAACTGTCAGATTCACGACTCAAAGCAGGTTCTCCCGGTTGGCTCCGCCGCTCGTCAGAGATGATCCCCGGCCCGTAGCCGGGAGGTGCCCCCAGGGCGGCGCGGCGGCGCGCACCACCATACTGGCCGCCGCCGACGGACACCCGAAGAGCGTACGAACACCGTCGGCACGAGCGAACCCCCGGCACCGGAATTGATCAGCCGGTTCTCTGGGACTTCCGTCCAGGTATCAACCATGTCATCCGCCAACTCGGGTGCGCTGCGCACCCGTAGCGCGGATCTGGGCGGCGGTGGCACAGATCACAGCCACCACGATCCCGCCGAGCAGGAAGAGATACGAACCGAGCCCGGCACCGAAAAGAAAGTCTCCCTCCGGCCGGGCGTTGCCCAGCAGCAGGAAGACGGCCACCAGCCAGGCCGCGCCCGGCACCAGCACGCCCGCGGCGGTGCCGGTCGCCCGGACCCCGCCGTAGAAGAGGCCGCCGATACCGGCGAGCGCCAGCACCAACCCGCCCGGGAACCATGCCGCTTGAATGAGGGTCCCGGCGAGCGCGACCAGTGCGCCAGTGACCAACAACAGGGCATATATGCCCAGCCGGGCCACCGACACGGGCGCGCTCATCGCCGCGCTCACCTTCGGGGCCACCGAGAGGCCCCGTGTGCCGGACGAGGCACCCGCGCCCGCGCGCGCCCGCCGGTTTCCCCCACGGGCGCTACCGCCGCTCTTCGCCGCACTCATTCCGCAACCTCCTCAATCCGGGCACTGTCATCCATACCCACCATTTGGGAGATACCCGCGAAGAGATCATCTTCGCGTTCGCCGTCCACCGCGCCCGTGACGCCGTGGACCAGCTGATAGTGCTCGGTGCGGAACAGCGGCTGACCGAGGTCGTTGGAGAGCGCGAAAAACGGCCCGTCGACCGCGATCTGGGTGTAGTGGGCGCGCATCGCCTCGGTCTTCGCCGCGGCATGCGCGGGGGTGCCGGCGATCGACGCCGTGACCTCGGTGTCCGGCACGACTCCGGGCACATCGTCGACCGAGGCGACGCCGGGGAAGGCCCGGCCGGCGGCGCGCAGCCGCGCGAAGCCCTCCTCGACCACGGAGCGGGGGTTGCAGTTCCAGTAGATCTTCGCGACCGCGTGCGCGGGACCCAGGTCGGGCCGGAAGCCGGGCTGTGCCGCCAGTTCGGCGCCGCGCATCGCGACGCGGTGCGCCTGGATGTGGTCGGGGTGGCCGTATCCCCCATTCGGGTCATACGTGACCAGGACCTGCGGCTCGACCTCCCTGATCACGGCCACCAGATGGGCTGCCGCCTCGTCGGGATCCGCCCGCCAGAAGGCCTCGGGCCGGTCGTTCTGCGGGGCGCCCATCATCCCGGAGTCGCGGTAGCGGCCCGTCCCGCCGAGGAAGCGGTGGTCCGTGACACCCAGGGCCTCCATCGCGGCGGCCAGCTCGCCGACGCGGTGCGGGCCCAGGGTGTCGTCGCGGTCGGGGGCGAGATGGGCGAGCTCGGGCGGGATGACCTCGCCCTCCTCGCCGAGTGTGCAGGTCACCAGCGTGACCAGGGCATCCTCGGCCGCGTACTTGGCCATCGTGATGCCGTTGTTGATCGACTCGTCGTCCGGGTGCGCGTGCACCAGCAGGAGCCGGCGGGCGGGAATGTCGGGCATACGGACAGCCTACGAGCCGCCCGGTCCGCCTTCAGCATGCGATCCCGGTCTCCGCCGGTGCGCCCGATCGGCAGACCGATCGGGCGGGCCGGAGCGGGGTCGCGGGTCAGAACTTCAGATTGCCGAGCATTCCGGCGACGTTCGTCGTCACCTGCTTGATCGTCGGGGCGATGGACGAGCTGGCCAGATAAAAGCCCAGCAACATGCAGACGAACGCATGCCCGCCCTTCAACCCGGACTTCTTGACAAGCAAGAAGACGATGATCGCCAGCAGCACCACCGCCGAAATCGAGAGTGCCACGGCGGCTCACCTCCAAGTACGCACGGAACGGACAGAGTTGATGGTGCCTGGACCGCAACTGCGGACCCTGCACCGGGGTATGCCAAGGGCTCTTTACCCAGTACCCACTACGCGCAAGGGATCATAACTTTCCGTCCGCGCGCATAAGTCGGAGCACAGGAGCAGAGCAGGGGCGCACGCGATCTTCACGGGCGCGACACGTGAGCCCCCCAGACCCTTTTCGGGTCTTACCCGAGACCTCCCGGCGGACACCCCTCGACCCACCCCCGGACGGTCTCGATCGCCCAAGGGCAGTCCCGCCATCCCGCCCGCCAAGGGCACGGGACAGCCCTTAGGCTTCGGCGCATGACCGGACAGCTCTCGTTCCCCCGGCAACACGCCCGTACACAGCGCTTCACGCTGGGCACCGCGCGCGGCTACGCCATCTCCCCGGACGGCGCCCGCGTCGTCTTCCTCCGCTCCCTCACCGGCACCGACCGCACCCAGCAGCTGTGGGTCCTCGACCTCGGCCAGGGCAAGGAGTTCGCGGCCGCCGACCCGCAGGCCCTGCTCGCCGGCGCGGACGAGGAGCTCTCCCCCGAGGAGCGGGCCCGCCGTGAACGCACCCGCGAGGGATCGGCTGGCATCGTCGGCTACGCGGTGGATTCCGCCGTCGAGTTGGCGGCGTTCACGCTCTCCGGCCGGCTGTTCGTCTCCGAGCTCCAGGCCGGCACGACGCGTGAACTCGCCGTCCAGGGGCCGGTGGTGGACCCGCGCCCCTCGCCGGACGGCCGGCATGTCGCCTATGTGGCCAACGGCGCGCTGCGGGTGGTCGCGGTGGACGGCGGCCACACGGCGGACGGGGCCGACGGCGCGGGCGCGCCCAAAAGCGACCGGGCACTGGCGGAGCCCGACGGTGAGGAGGTCACCTGGGGGCTGGCCGAGTTCATCGCCGCCGAGGAGATGGGCCGCTACCGCGGCTTCTGGTGGTCGCCGGAGAGCGACGGGGTACTGGCTGCCCGGGTCGACGAGTCACCGGTGCGGCGCTGGTGGATCGCCGACCCCGCCCATCCGGACCGCGCGCCCGCCAAGGTCGCGTATCCGGCGGCCGGCACCCCCAACGCCAAGGTCACCCTGGCCCTGCACGGCCTCGACGGCTCGCGGACCGACGTCACCTGGGACACCGAGCGCTACCCCTACCTGGCGCGCGTCCACTGGTCGTCGGCCGGGCCGCCGCTGCTCCTGGTCCAGGCCCGCGACCAGCGCGACCAGCGGTATCTGACCGTCAACACCGAGACGGGCGCGACCCGCACGGTGCACGAGGACGAGGACGAGGTGTGGGTCGAGCCGTTCCCCGGGGCGCCGGCCTGGACGCCGGACGGCCGCCTGGTGCGGATCGCGGACGAGGGCGGCGCACGGAAGCTGTTCGTCGGTGACCGGCCGCTGACCGGGGCGCCGCTGCATGTGCGCGCCGTCCTGGACGTCGGCGAGGACGATGTCCTCTTCTCCGCCAGCGGCACCGACATGCACGACATCGGTGTCTACCGCGCCTGGTTCCGCGGCAGCGGCGACCAGGGCGGCTGGGAACGCGTCGGCGAGCGCGCGTATCCGACGGTCTCCTCCGCGGTGCGCGCCGGCGGGGTGACGGTGCTGTCCCAGGCGTCGCTGGAGCGGCCCGGCGCCCAGATGGAGGTGGTGCGGCTGGACGCGAAGGGCGGGATGCAGACGCTGGCCACGATCGGCTCGTACGCCGAGGAGCCGGTGCTCACCGCCCGGCCGCGGCTGGTGCGCGCGGGCGAGCGGGAGATCCCGTGCGCGGTGCTGCTTCCGGACGGATATGCGGAGGGTGACGGCCCGCTGCCGGTGCTGCTCGATCCGTACGGCGGTCCGCACGGTCAGCGGGTGGTTGCCGCCCACAACGCCTATCTGACCTCCCAGTGGTTCGCCGACCAGGGCTTCGCGGTGATCGTCGCGGACGGCCGCGGCACTCCGGGCCGCTCCCCCTCGTGGGAGAAGTCGGTGTCCCGGAAGCTCGCCGAGTACACCGTGGCGGACCAGGTCGAGGCCCTCCATGCGCTGGCCGGATCCTTTCCCCTCGACCTGGACCGGGTCGCGATCCGCGGCTGGTCCTTCGGCGGCTATCTGGCGGGACTCGCCGCGCTGCGCCGGCCGGATGTGTTCCACGCGGCCGTGGTGGGCGCCCCGGTCACCGACCTGCGCCTGTACGACACCCACTACCAGGAGCGCTATCTCGGCCACCCGGACGAGGAGCCGGCGTCCTACGCCGTCAACTCCCTGGTCACCGACGAGGGGCTGTCGGGGGCGGCGGAAACGCACCGCCCGATGCTGATCGTGCACGGGCTGGCCGATGACAATGTGGTCGTGGCGCATTCGCTGCGGCTGTCCTCGGCGCTGCTCGCCGCGGGCCGTCCGCACGAGGTCCTGCCGCTGTCCGGGGTCACCCACATGACGCCGCAGGAGCAGGTGGCCGAAAACCTGCTCCTGCTTCAGGTGGACTTCCTCAAGAGGTCGCTGCGGATGGACTGAGGGCCCGTCGCCGGGCGCTCACCAGCCGGGTGGCAGCGTCGACGGGGGCGGCGGGGCGTGCGGCGGCCGGTACCCTCCCGCGGGGCCGTACACCGCCGGGGCCGCGCCCGGCCCGGCGCGCTCGGCCGGCCGCCGGGCGGTGACCAGCGCCGCGAGGCCGGCGGCCACCACGAACGCCGCCGTCGCCAGCTCCAGTTGGGATGCCGCCGGCAGCAGCGGGAAGCGGCCCAGCTGCCCGGTGCGCAGCGCGAAGGCGAGCGTCCCCGCGCCGTCGGCGCACAGCAGGACGGCGGCGGCCAGGGCGGTGGGTCCGGCCCAGGGGGCCCGGCGCAGCGCGGCGACGGCGGCCCCCAGGGCGAACAGTGCGAGCGCCGCTGCCTGCCAGTGCACCGGGGGCTGCAGCAGCGCCCGGAAGACCGACGCGTCGCCGAGCAGCCCCTTGCGGTAGGTGTCCCAGCCGAGTTGCCGCCACCAGTGGACCTCCCAGGCGGCGACGGCCAGTCCCGCGGCGGCCAGCAGCAGCGCCGTCGCCGTCGCCGGGCCCCTGCGGGGGCGTCCGGGGGCTGCGGGGCCCGTTCCGTGCTGCGGCGCCGCGTGGACCACGCCGTAGGCGGCGTACGCCGCGACCGGCAGCGCGCGGGCTCCGCCGCCGGGCCGGGCGCGCCGCACGCCACCCGGCCGTCGGCCCGCCGCGAGCACGATGAGCAGCACCGCGGCCGCCGCGAGCTGGCCGATGGCGGTGAGCCGGGCCCGTCCGGTGAGCGCACCGTCCAGGCCCTGCAGCCAGCCGGCGCCCAGCACCCACAGCAGCGGGACCCGGGACAGTACGGTGACGGCCGCGACGGCGGCCAGCGCGCCGGCCGCCACGGCCGGGGCGACCGCGCTGCGGACCGCGGCGACGGCGGCGGCGAGCGCGCCGAGCAGCAGCAGCGGATCGAGCGCCGAGGTGGCCCAGGCGGTGAACTCCCGGGGGCGGTGCGCCTGGCCGAGCCAGGTCCACCAGACGTCTCCGGGCCGCACGGCGACGGAGAGGTCCCGGGCGATCCAGCCGGCGCTCAGCAGCGCCAGCAGGAGGCAGGCGAGGGCACCGATTCCGCGTGCGCCCCGGGTGAGCGCGGCAGCCCGCATGGTGGGCACGGCCCGCCCCCGTCCGCGTAGGTCATCGAATGTTCCGGACACCTGTATACGCGGCTGCGTGGACGGCGCCCACGGCAGGTCTACTCCCGTGGCGAGGTGTGGACAACAGCCGCGAGCGAGGAACCCGCGACCGAAGGCGGGCAGACGGGTAAAGAGGCGGACAGAGGGCGCGCACCTCGCGCGAAAGGTGGCAGCGCGGAGGGCGGCACGGAGAGACGGCATGGGGGGCGGCGCAGGGAGGCGGGGCGGAGGGGCAACCGGCCGGAGCGCCACCCAGGGCGCTCCGGCCGGTCTACGGCACCCGCACGGCCGTACACGTTCATTATGGGGCGTCCGTATATCGGTGTTGCGACGGCGAAGTTGCCTTCTTGTTAAAGAAGTTGGGCGCCATATGTCCCTCCATGCCGTACATCTCACCGCCCTGTCAAGCACGTCGGTGCGTCGATCTGCGTTCTCTTCGCTCAAGAAGCGGACAGCGGACCTATACGGCTGCGGCATCCCTTGACTCCGCCATAAATCACTTGCGAAAGTCCGCACATCCGGCGGTGCGACTCTGCCGCTTCATGTTCCAAGTGAACTCGGCGCGGGGGCATTTCGCGATGACAAGCCCATCCCAGGCCGCGGCGGTCGAGGCCGAAACCCCGGTCCTCGTCCCGCAAGGTCCGCACTATAAGAAGCGTAAGTCCGGTGCACTGACCGGGCGTTCGCCCGGCCAGTTGATGTGGATGCGGTTCAAGCGCGACCGGACCGGCGTCACCAGCGCCTGCGTCGTGCTGTTCTTCTTCGCGATCGGGCTGCTCGCCCCGGTCATCTCCAAGGTCTACGGCAAGGACCCCTACACCCGGTACGGGCAGGTCACCCCCGGCCTGCTGGTGAACCAGTATCCGGCGCAGCCCAACGGCGGTATTTCCGCCGACTTCTGGTTCGGTATCGAACCGGGCCTGGGCCGCGATGTGTTCATGCAGCTGCTCTACGGCATCCGCAACACCCTCGGCCTGGCCGTCGCCATCACGGCCGTCTCGGTGCTCACCGCGATCCTGCTGGGCGTTTCGGCCGGTTACTTCGGCGGCCGGTTCGACTACTTCGTGGGCCGTTTCACCGACTTGCTGATGGCCTTCCCCAACCAGCTCTTCTTCCTCGCGTTCGCGCCGGTGGTGGGCGCCGTCTTCGTCGCGCCCGAGGACGAGATGCCCACCTGGCTGCGCGCCGTCATCATCATCCTGGTGATGTGGTTCCTGGGCTGGATGAGCCTGGCGCGGCTGCTGCGCGGCCAGGTGCTGTCGCTGCGCGAGCGGGAGTTCGTCGAGGCGGCCAAGGTCAGCGGGGCGTCGCCGTGGCGCATCATCCGGCGCGAGCTGGTGCCGAACGTGCTGACACCGATCCTGGTCCAGACGACCTACATGCTGCCGAACTTCGTGACGTCCATCGCGGGCCTGTCCTTCCTCGGCTTCGGGCTGGTCGAGCCGACCCCCGACTGGGGCCGGATGTTCGCGAACGCGGCGGACTACTACCGCAACGACATCACGTACTTGTTCTTCCCCGGCATCGCGATGGTGGTCTTCATCGTCGCCTTCAACCTGTTGGGGGACTCGGTCCGGGACGCCTTCGACCCGAAACGGGCCCGGTGAATCCGTTCCACGGGGGGTGCTGCCACCCCAGCACCGCCATCAGTCAGGCAGCAGCCACGGATCAACGACAGGCAGGTGCATCCATCTCATGACGAATGTCCGTATGCGCAGAGCACGCACCACGCTCGTCGCCCTGGCCGCGGGAGCGCTCGCTCTCACCGCGTGCAGCAGCGGCGCGACCAAGGGAACGGGCGACGACGACGCCCGCAAGAACGCCGAGAAGCAGCGCGCCCAGATCACGTTCGGCGACGCGCAGGCCTCGTCCGGGGCGGCCGAGGCGGTCCCCGGCGCGACGCCCGGCGGGACCGTCAAGGTCTACCAGCGCGACACCTACGCCCACCTGGACCCGGCGCAGATCTACGTCTCCGACGAGGGCACCCTCTCGACCCTGCTGTTCCGCCGGCTGACCAACTTCCAGCTGGACAACCACGGCAAGTACACCGTCGTCGGCGACCTCGCCACCGACAGCGGCCAGAAGTCCGACGGTGGCAAGACCTGGACGTACAAGCTCAAGGACGGCATCAAGTTCGAGGACGGCAAGGCGATCACCTCGGCCGACATCCGGCACACCTTCGAGCGGCAGTTCGCCGACTACATCGGGGTCGGCCCGACGTACCTCCAGACCTGGATGGCCGACTCCACGGACTACCGCAAGCTGCTGCCGGGCGGTCCGTACAACGGCAAGCACCTGCCGAAGTCCGTGCTGGACACGCCGGACGACAAGACCATCGTCTTCCACTTCAAGAAGCCGGTCGGTGACCTGCCCTACGCGCTCGCCATGGCCGGGTACGGCGCGGTCGAGAAGAGCAAGGACACCAAGGAGAAGTACGACAAGGCCCCGGTCTCCTCCGGCCCGTACAAGATCCAGCCCGGGTCGTTCAAGAACGGCAAGGGCATCACGCTGGTCAGGAACACCCACTGGGACCCGAAGACCGACAACTCCCGGCACCAGTACGTCGACTCGTTCGACATCCAGTTCAGCGTGTCCTACACCGACTCGACGCAGCGCCTGATGGCCGACAACCCGGACAACCAGAAGGCGATCAGCTTCACCAACCAGGTCGACGCGGCCAGCATGCAGCAGGTGGCGGGCGACCCGAAGATCAAGAAGCGCTCGACCTCCGGCTACCAGCCGTACGTCGGCGTCATGAACTTCAACATGAAGCGGCTGAAGGACAAGCGGGTCCGCGAGGCCATCGCCTACGCCATGCCCACGCAGGCCATCCTCGACGCCTACGGCACCCCCGGCGGCGGTGAGCCGGCGGGCAGCTACATCAGCCCGACGCTGACCGGCTACAAGGACATCGACCCCTACGGCAAGCTCAAGAAGCCGCTGGGCGACGTCGCGAAGGCCAAGAAGATCCTCAAGGCCGCCGGCAAGAGCGGGATGAAACTGACCTACGCCCACAACACGGCGACCGAGCCGGCGAAGTACTCGGTCGCGGTGGTGGACAACCTCAAGCAGGCCGGGTTCGACGTCCAGAGCAAGGAACTGCCCTCGGACACCTACTACGACCTCATCGGCAAGGTGGACAACAAGTTCGACCTGTACCCGTCGTCGTGGGGTGCCGACTGGCCCAGCTCGCTGACGGTGCTGCCGCCCGTGTACGACGGCCGGCTGATCCACGACGGCGGCAACAACTACTCGCACTACGACAACCCCGCGGTCAGCAAGGAAATGGACCGCATCGCGCAGATCACGGACGGGAAGAAGGCCGCGGACGAGTGGTTCGCGCTGGGCGAGCGGATCCTCAAGGAGGACCTCCCGCAGATCCCGACCTTCTACTACAAGCAGATCCAGCTGCACGGTTCGAAGATCGGCGGTGTCGTGAACAACGACGTCATCAGCTCGATCGACCCGACCAAGCTGTACGTCAAGAAGTGACCACGCACCCGTAAGCGGTCACCGAGGGCACGGTGTGCCCGCCCCGAGGGACGGGCACACCGACGCCGGTCACACCCCTCACTCCCGCCGCCCCACGAGAGCTGCGATCTGCCATGCTTCGATTCCTCTTCCGCCGGTCGCTCGGCGCGATCGTGCTCCTGCTGCTGATCAGCGCGTTCACGTTCTTCCTCTTCTTCGCCGCGCCACGGGATCCCGCGCTGCTGGCCTGCGGAAGGAACTGCGGACCCGACGCGCTCGCGATCATCCACAAGAACCTGGGCCTGGACCAGCCGATCCCGGTGCAGTACTGGCACTTCATGTCCGGCATCGTCACCGGCCGCGACTTCGCCCAAGGGGCGTGCCCCGCCCCGTGCTTCGGCTACTCCTTCGCCACCGGCGACGCGGTGTGGAGCACGATCGTGGACCGCTTCCCGATCACCCTCTCGCTCACCCTCGGCGGCGCCGCGGTCTTCCTGCTCGTCGGCCTGAGCACCGGCATGATCGCCGCCTGGAAACAGGGCAAGCTGATCGACAAGCTCTTCAGTTCCGTCTCGCTGGTGCTGAGTTCGATGCAGATCTACTTCGTCGGCCCGATCGTGCTGGCGCTGCTCGTCTACAACACCGATCTGCTCGGGCAGCCGAAATACGTGCCGATCACCGAGGATCCGGCGGGCTGGTTCATGGGGCTGCTGATCCCCTGGTGCGTGCTGTCCATCATCTTCACCGCGCAGTACACCCGTATGGCGCGCTCCGCGATGATCGAACAGCTGCAGGAGGAACACGTCCGTACGGCACGCGCCAAGGGCATGTCGGCCCGTACGGTCTTCTTCCGCTACGCCTGGCGCGGTTCGCTGATCCCCATCGTCACCATCTTCGGCATCGACCTGGGCTCGCTCTTCGGCGGCGCGATGATCACCGAGGTGACGTTCGCGCTGCCCGGCCTCGGCACCCTGTCGATGCAGTCGGTCCTCAACACCGACCTGCCCACGGTCATGGGCGTGATGCTCTTCGCGGCCACCTTCATCATCCTGTTCAACATCATCGTGGACGCCTGCTACGCCTTCATCGACCCGCGCGTGCGGCTGTCCTAGGGGAGCCACCAGTGACCACACTCACCACAGCCGAGGGTGCGCCGGCCCCGGCCGGATCCGATGCCTTTCTCTCCGTACGCGATCTGCATGTGCACTTCTCCACCGAGGACGGCGTCGTCAAGGCGGTGGACGGGCTCTCCTTCGACCTGGCGCGCGGCCGGACGCTGGGCATCGTCGGCGAATCCGGCTCCGGGAAGTCCGTGACCAACCTCGCCGTACTGGGCCTCCACAACCCCGACTCCGCCGAGATCACCGGCGAAATCCTGCTGGACGGCCAGGAGTTGACCGGCGCCAGGGAACGCACCCTGGAAAAGCTCCGCGGCAACAAGATGGCGATGGTCTTCCAGGACCCGCTGACCGCCCTGTCGCCGTACTACACGGTGGGCAGGCAGATCGCCGAGCCCTTCATGAAGCACACCGGGGCGGGCAAGCGCGAGGGGCGGCGGCGCGCGATCGAGATGCTCACCAAGGTCGGCATCCCGCAGCCGACCCTGCGGGTGGACGACTATCCGCATCAGTTCTCCGGCGGGATGCGCCAGCGCGCGATGATCGCCATGTCGCTGATCTGCAACCCCGAGCTGCTGATCGCGGACGAGCCGACCACCGCCCTGGACGTCACCGTCCAGGCGCAGATCCTGGACCTGCTCAAGGACCTCCAGCAGGAGTTCGGCTCCGCGATCATCCTGATCACCCACGACCTCGGCGTGGTCGCGGACACCGCCGACGACCTGCTGGTGATGTACGCGGGCCGGGCCGTCGAGCGCGGGTCCGTCAAGGAAATCCTCACCCGCCCCCAACACCCCTACACCTGGGGCCTGCTGGGCTCCATGCCCCGGCTGTCGGCCGATGTGAACGAGCCGCTGGTACCGATCCCCGGCGCCCCGCCGAGCCTGCTGGACCCGCCGTCCGGCTGCCCCTTCCACACCCGCTGCGCCTTCGTCGGCGAGGTCGGGGGCACCCGCTGCGCGGACGAACGGCCGCCGCTGCCCGCCGGGCGCGGCGCCGCCTGCCACCTGAGCGCCGACCAGAAGCAGACCCTCCGGGCGCCCGGGGGCGGCCCCCCGCAAGACCACCGCGCCGAGCAGCTCACGCCGCGGCCGGGCCAGGGCCGGCCCGGCGGTTCGTGATGAGTGAGTCCGAAGTCTCCAGGGAGCGACCAGACGTCATGAACGCCAGCGACAGTGTGACCCTCCCGCCGCCCCGCGACGCCTCGGGCGGCGCGCCGGTGGGCGAACCCCTGCTGGTCGCCGAGGGGCTGACCAAGCACTTCCCGATCCATGGCGGCTTCCCGTTCAAGCGGAAGGTCGGCGCGGTGCAGGCCGTCGACGGCATCGACCTCACCGTGCACGCCGGTGAGACGTTCGGCCTGGTCGGCGAGTCGGGCTGCGGCAAGTCGACGACCGGACGGCTGCTGACCCGGCTGCTGGAGCCGACCTCCGGCACCCTCGCGTATCGGGGCCAGGACATCACCTACGCGACCCGCAAACAGCTGGCGCCGGTGCGCTCCGAGATCCAGATGATCTTCCAGGACCCGTACTCCTCGCTGAATCCGCGGCAGACGGTCGGCACGATCATCGGCGGCCCGATGGAGATCAACGGGATCGATCCGCCGGGCGGCCGCGAGAAGCGGGTCCGCGAGCTGCTGGAGACCGTCGGCCTCAACCCGGAGCACTACAACCGCTTTCCGCACGAGTTCTCCGGGGGGCAGCGCCAGCGCATCGGAGTGGCCCGTGCGCTCGCGCTGGAACCGAAGCTGATCATCGCCGACGAACCGGTGTCGGCGCTGGACGTCTCCATCCAGGCGCAGGTGATCAATCTGCTGCAGAAGCTGCAGCGCGAACTGGACATCGCCTTCCTGTTCATCGCGCACGACCTGGCGATCGTCCGGCACTTCAGCCAGCGCGTCGCGGTGATGTACCTCGGCAAGATCGTCGAGGTGGGCAGCCGCGAGGACATCTACAGCCGGCCGCGCCACCCGTACACCCACGCGCTGCTGTCGGCTGTGCCGGAGGCCAGGCTGGTGGAGTCCGACGCCCCGGACCGCGAGCGCATCCGGCTCGCCGGCGACGTCCCCTCCCCCATCAATCCGCCCTCCGGCTGCCGGTTCCGCACCCGCTGCTGGAAGGCGCAGGACCGGTGCGCGACCGAGCAGCCGCCGCTCGTGGCGCTCGACGGGAACCGGGCCGGCCACCTCACCGCCTGCCACTTCCCGGAGGAGCCGACGACCGCGGCCAGGGACGTGGACATCGTCCTCGACCCGGCGCTCGCCGCGATCGAGGGGGCGCGGGCGGCGGCGTCCGGCGAGGCGGACGGCAGCGGCGGCGGGGCGGACGGGAGCGGGCCCCACAAGTCCCTGTGACGCGGACGCCCTTGCCCGGCTGCCCCGGCCGCCCGGCGGGGCCGGGCTACTCGATCGGCACCACGTGCCGCTCCTCGGCGAAGTGGCAGGCGGAGTCGTGCCGTACGGGTCCGTCCACGCCGCGGAATCCCACCGGCACCTCCAGCGGCGGGACCACCTTCGCGCACACGTCCTGGGCCTTCCAGCAGCGGGTGCGGAAGGGACAGCCGGACGGCGGGTCGGCGGGCGAGGGGACATCGCCGGCGAGCAGGATCCGCTCGCGGCGTTCGCGCGCCTCGGGGTCGGGGACCGGGACGGCGGAGAGCAGGGCCTGGGTGTACGGATGGGTGGGGTGGTCGTAGATCTGCTCGTCGGTGCCGATCTCGGCGATCCTGCCGAGGTACATCACCGCGACCCGGTCGGAGATGTGCCGGACCACGGACAGGTCGTGTGCGATGAAGACGTACGACAGGTCGAATTCGTCCTGGAGCTGTTCCAGCAGGTTGACGACCTGGGCCTGGACCGAGACGTCCAGCGCGGAGACCGGCTCGTCGGCGACGATGACCTCCGGCCGCAGGGCGAGCCCGCGGGCGATGCCGATGCGCTGACGCTGCCCGCCGGAGAACTGGTGCGGGTAGCGGTGGATGTACTCGGGGTTGAGCCCGACCACGTCCAGCAGATCCTGCACCTTCTTGCGACGGTCGCCCTTGGGGGCCACCTCCGGGTGGATCTCGTACGGCTCCCCGACGATGTCACCGACCGTCATCCGCGGATTCAGGGACGTGTACGGGTCCTGGAACACCATCTGGATGTTGCGGCGGACCGCCTTCAGGGCCCGGCCCGACAGGGTGCTGATGTCCTCGCCGCGGTAGCGGATCTGACCGGCCGTCGGCCGTTCGAGGCCGACCAGCGTCTTGGCCACCGTCGACTTGCCGCAGCCCGACTCACCGACGATGCCGAGCGTCTCCCCCTTGTGCAGGGTGAACGAGACCCCGTCCACGGCCTTGACCGCGCCGACCTGCTTGCGGATCACGATGCCCCGGGTGAGGGGGTAGTGCTTGACCAGGTCCCGGATCTCCAGGATCGGCTCGCCGGTCGCGGGCCCCCGGCCGCCCACCGCGTCACCGTGCTCCATCGAGGGTCTCCTTCCAGAAGTGGCAGGCGCTGGTCCGGCCGGGGCCCACCTCGTAGAGCGGCGGGAGGTCAGTGCGGCAGATGTCCCGGGCCAGCGGGCAGCGCGGGTTGAAGGGGCAGCCCGGCGGGATGGCGGTGAGGTTGGGCGGCAGGCCCTTGATCGCGTACAGCTGCCGGCCCTTCTGGTCCAGTCGCGGGATGGAGTCCAGCAGGCCGCGGGTGTACGGGTGCGCGGGCGCCTTGTAGAGCCGGTGGACGGGGGCCGTCTCGACGATCCGGCCCGCGTACATCACCGCGATGGTGTCGGCGACGTCCGCGACCACCCCCAGGTCGTGGGTGATCAGGATCAGGCCCATGGTGAATTCCCGCTGCAACTGTGCGAGCAGGTCCATGACCTGGGCCTGGACGGTGACGTCGAGGGCGGTGGTCGGCTCGTCCGCGATGATCAGGTCCGGCTCCAGGGCGAGCGCCATCGCGATCATGATGCGCTGGCGCATGCCCCCGGAGAACTGGTGCGGATAGTCCCCGACCCGCTGCCGCGCCGCCGGGATGCCGACCCGCTCCATCAGCTCGACGGCTCTGCCGCGGGCCTGTTTGCGGGACAGCTTCTGGTGGACCTCGAACATCTCCCCCAGCTGCGCGCCGACGCTGAGCACCGGGTTCAGCGAGGACAGCGCGTCCTGGAAGATCATCGCCATCTTGGCGCCGCGGACCTTACGGCGTTCGTCATTGCTCAGCTTGAGCAGATCCCGGCCCTGAAAGAGGATCTCGCCCCCGGTCACATCACCCGGCGGGGAGTCGAGGATGCCCATCACGGCCTGCGCGGTGACGGATTTCCCGGAGCCGGACTCGCCGAGCACGGCCAGGGTCTGGCCGGGCGCCACACTGAAGGACACGCCATTGACGGCCTTCGCGATGCCGTCCCTGGTACGGAACTCGACCCGCAGGTCGCGTACGTCGAGCAGGGCCGCCGGCCGGTCGTCGCCCGCCGTCGGCCCGATCGTCATCTGGCCACTCGTCATTCGGCCGCTCCTCAGCGCAACTTGGGGTCGAGGGCGTCGCGCACCGCGTCGCCGAGCATGATGAACGCCAGCACCGTGATGCTCAGGGCGCCCGCGGGCCACAGCAGCATGTGCGGGGCGTTGCGGATGTAGGTGGAGGCCGCGGAGATGTCGATGCCCCAGGAGACGGTCGGCGGCTTCAGGCCCGCGCCCAGGTAGGACAGCGTGGCCTCCAGCGAGATGTAGGTGCCCAGCGCGATGGTGGCGACGACGATGACGGGGGCGACGGCGTTCGGCGCGATGTGCCGCAGCAGCATCCGGCCGTTGCTCGCGCCCAGCGCCCGCGCGGCCTGTACGTAGTCGTTCTGCTTGGCGGTGACGACGGCGCCGCGGGAGATCCGGGAGATCTGCGGCCAGCCCAGCAGCACGATGAAGCCGACCACCGGCCAGACGGTGGAGCTGACGATGACGGAGAGGAAGACCAGGCCGCCGAGGATCACCGGGATGCCGAAGAAGATGTCCGCGAGCCGGGAGAGCAGGGTGTCCCACCAGCCGCCGAAGAAGCCCGCGAGGCCGCCCATCAGGCTGCCGAGGAGGGCGGCACCGGTGGTGGCGCAGACGCCGACGGTGATGGAGGCGCGGGCGCCGTAGACCACCCGGGTGTAGACGTCCCGGCCCTGGGTGTCGAAGCCGAAGGGGTGGCCGGGTTCGGCTCCCGCCTGCGCCTTGGCCAGGTCCGCCCGGTAGGGGTTGCCGGTGGCGATCAGCTGCGGCCAGATCGCGATGATCACCAGGAAGACGATGACCAGCGCGGAGACCACGAAGACGGGGTTGCGCCGCAGGTCGTGCCAGGCGTCGCTCCACAGGCTGCGCGGCTTGCCGGGGGGCACCTGGTCGGGCGGTCCCGCCCCGGGGGCGCGCTCCAGCGACTCCGCCTCGCCGATGGCCAGCGCGGCGGCGCCGCCGTCGCCCGGGGTGATGGCTTCTTTCGGTACGTACGGATCAGGCATAGCGGATCCTCGGGTCGAGGACGGCGTACAGCAGGTCGACGAGGAGGTTGGCGACCAGGAAGACCAGCACCAGGATCGTCACGAAGCCCACGACGGTCGGCGAGTTCTGCCGCAGGATCCCCTGGTAGAGCTGGAATCCGACACCGTGGATATTGAAGATGCGCTCGGTGACGATGGCGCCGCCCATCAGGGCGCCGATATCGGTGCCGATGAAGGTGACCACCGGGATCAGGGAATTGCGCAGGAGGTGGCGGGTGATGACCCGGTGCCGTGGCAGACCCTTGGCGACGGCCGTACGGACATAGTCGGCGCGGGTGTTCTCGGCGATGGAGGTACGGGTCAGCCGGGTCACATAGGCGAGCGACACCAGCGCCAACACGATTCCTGGCAGCAGGAGTTCACCGAACGGCGCGTCGGTGGAGACGGCGGGTTTCACCCAGCCCCATTGCACACCGAACAGGAATTGCAGCACATAGCCGCTGACGAAGGTCGGGATGGACACCACGACGAGGGTGAAGACCAGGACGGAGGTGTCGATGGTGCGCCCGCGCCGCAGCCCGCTGAACACACCGAGCACGATGCCCACGACCATCTCGATCACGACGGCGACGAGCGTCAGCCGCAGGGTGACAGGAAAGGCCGCCGCCATCAGCTCGGTGACCGGCTGGCCGTTGAACGCGGTGCCGAAATTCCCTTGGAAGATCTGCCCCATGTAGTGCAGGTACTGCTTCCACAGGGGTTCGTCGAGGTAGAGGTCGGAACGGATCTGCGCGGCGGTGGCGGGGTCGGGTGCGCGGTCGCCGAACATCGCGGCCACGGGGTCACCCAGTGCGTACACCATGAAGAAGATCAGGAACGTGCTGCCGATGAACACCGGGATCATCTGGAGCAGCCGCCGGATCACATAGCGTCCCATGAGGGCTCCGGGTTCTGTGGAACGGGAAGAGCGGGCGGAACGGGCGCGCGGGGCGGGGCCCGAGGGCTCAGCTGACCTTGATCTCGTTGTAGACGGGGACGCTGAAGGAATTCAGCGAGACGTTGGTGATCCGGTCGTTGTAGCCGCCGCTGCCGTTCTGGTACCACAGCGGAATTCCCGGCATCTGCTCGGCGAGGATCTTCTCCGCGTCCTGGAACTTCCCGACGGCTTCCTTGGTGTCGGTCGCCGCATTCGCCTCGTTGACGAGTTTGTCGAAGCCGGGGTTGCTCCACACCCCGTCATTGGACGAGCCGTTGGTGTAGTAGAGCGGCTGCAGGAAGTTCTGGATCAGCGGGTAGTCCATCTGCCAGCCGGCCCGGAACGGACCGGGCATCTGCCGCGCGGTGATCTTGTTGCGGAAGTCCGCGAACGTGCCGACCGGATTGCCGACACACGCCTTGTCGTTGTCCAGCGCGTTGTTGACGCTGTTGCAGATCGCGTCGATCCAGTCCTTGTGCGAGCCGGTATCGGCGTTGTAGGTGATGGTCATCTTCCCGCCGGGCAGCCCGCCCCCCTCCTTGACCAGCTGCTTCGCCTTGGCCGCGTTGAAGATGCAGGCATCGCCGCACAGTCCCGCCTTGTAGCCGCCGTCGGCCCCCAGCACGGGCGACGTCCAGTCGGAGGCCGGCGTGCGGGTCTTCTGGAAGATCTCATTGGTGATCAGCTCGCGGTTGATCGCCATCGAGATGCCGCGCCGCACCTTCTCCATCCCCGGCTTGTTCCATTTCTTGTCGTACATGGGGAAGGTGAGGGCCTGGATGATGCCGGCCGGCTGGTTGATGTACCGGTCGCCCAGGTCGGCCTGTGCGTTCTTGAGCTGCGCGGCCGGCACATCGTCGACGAGGTCGAGATTCCCGGCCTGAAGGTCGGTGTAGGCGGTGTTGTTGTCCGTATAGACCCGCAGATCGATGCCGGCGTTCTGGGCCGGGTCCTTGCCCGGGTACTTCGCCCACTTGCGCATCTTCATCACGGATCCCTTGGTGTAGGAATCCACGACGTACGGCCCGTTCCCGACGGGCTTCTTCAGCCAGGCGTCGTGCTGGGTGAAGAAGGACTGCGGCAGCGGCATGAAGGCCGAGTAGCCGAGCGTGTCCGGCCAACTGGAGAACTTCTGGTTGAGCTTGACGGTGAAGGTCTTGTCGTCCTTCACCACCAGCCCCGACATCGCCTTGGCCTTCGCCGCGCCGCTCGCCGGGTGGACCTGGTCGTATCCGTCGATGTACTGGAAAAAGGCCGCGTTCCGCTGCTTGTTGCTGAGCTGCGCGCCGTAATTCCAGGCGTCCACAAAGGATTTGGCGGTGACCTTCTCACCGTTGCTGAAGGTCCATCCGCTCTTCAGCGTCACGGTGTAGTTCTTCGAGTCCGTCGTCTCGATCTTGTCGGCAATGACATTCTCCGCGGCCCCGGTCTTCGGGTCGTACCGCTTGAGCCCCCGGAAAAGCATTTCGAGGACCTTGCCGCCCTGCACCTCATTGGTGTTCGCGGGCTCCACCGGATTCTGCGGATCCCCCCACGAGGAACTGACCACCCCGGAACCGTCCCCGCCGCTCCCCCCGCCTCCGCAGGCCGTGGCCGCGAGGGCGACGGCGACTGCGCATACGGCCCACTTCGCGCATGTGGCTCCACGCATGGGGTGCCTCCTCAGATCCTCGGCCCTACCTAGACCACATAAGATCCCAAAAGGGGGCACCATGCACTGCTGCGGAGACCGGCACTACTCCGAAAACCCGAGAAAACCCTCGTATGCCCGATCCACCGGTGATCCGCGCGATCCGGGGCTCACACGTGATGCACGGACTCCACCGAGAACATCCGCGGATCGAAACTCTCCGCGAGCGCCGCCGCCTCCGTCATGTGTTCCCGCGCTCCCGGGTCGGCCAGCATGGCCCGGAAATGCTCTTCGCTCTCCCACTGCGCGTAATTGACGACCCGCTCGCCATCCGCGCTCGCATGGATATTCGCCGAGATGAATCCCGGGCGGTGCCGCATCGTCTCCTCGGTCGCCCTGGTCAGCAACGCCACCAACTGCGCCTGCCGCTCGGGCGCGACGGTGAAGACATTGATCAATGTGGCGACATCGCGCCCGGCCTGGATCTGCGTGGTATCCGACATGCCGCCATCCTGCCAACAGGCGCCACACCTCTCCCACCCGGCGGCGCCCCGGGGTACCGGACGACCAGGCGCCTGCCGTACGGGCCGTACGTCCGTACCTGCCGCACCTGCCGCACCTGCCGCACCTGCCGCGAACATGGCGACGGGCCGCCGACGGCACCGGAGTGAGATCCGGCCGGCCGTTCGGCGGCCCGTGCGTAGTGCGCCGCGTTACGCACCTGCCGCTGTCGCGGAGACCCGGCGCTGACGCCGGGCGAGCGCGGTACCTGCGAGCCCTGCGCTGACGATCGCCAGGGTCACCGCGAGCACCTCCGACGGGATCGCGGCATCACCCAGAACACTCCGCAGCGGGTTGACGACGCCGACCCGTGCCACGAGGTGCAGGACGATGACGGCCACCGCGGCGGTGGCACTCACCGTCCAGGCCAGGGCCGTGTCACGCACCGCGAGAAGGACGGCCAGCACCAGGAAGCCACCGGCGATGACCAGCGACAACGCGTCGACCGGCCGACCGGACTGCAGGATCTGCGACATGCCGATCACCGGCAGATGGCTCAGTCCGCAGGCCGCCAGCGCCACGCCCGCGGGCCACCGCAGCGTGAGCCGCAGGGGGGCGGACGGGTCGTGTCCGGACTGCCGGCCGTTCTGCGGCCGGATGGCGGTACGGTGCGACGCCGTCCCCCAGGTGACAGGGACGCCTGCCGGGGTGGAACCGGCCGGCGGGACGCCCGCCGGCCGCGGCGGAACCTGCCGGTGGGACGAGACCGTCGCGGTCTCCGTGGTGTCCGCGTCCCTGGTGGCGGGCTCCGCGCGCCGGCGACCGGCGAACGGCGCCTCCTCGCCCTCAGGACTCGGGGCTCCGTCGGCGTCCACCGCGTGCGTCGCGCCCCCGGAGCCACCGGCCCCGAACACCGCGATCAGCTGCGCGACGTCCTCGACCGAGCGGCCGAGGGCCGCCGCGCGCAGCGCCTCGCGGCCCGAGTCCGTCGCGTACGGGGTTCCGTTGAGCAGCTCGATCAGCGGACCGACCTCGCTCACGGGCCGGTCGACGACGGCCAGCCGGAGCGCCTCGTCGCCGTGGTGGGACACGCCGCCGCTGCTGCGCAGCAGCTCCACCAGGGCGGCGACTTCCTCCAGCGGGCGGTCGGCGACCGCCGCCCGCAGGAGCGTACTGACGGATGTCTGCTCTGGAGGCGGGGGTGGCTCGACCGGTACTTCGGGGCTGGGGTCCGCTGAGGGCGACCCGGCATCGTTCATGACATGAATGACTGATTCGGACGGCATGCGGGACTCCACTGACGAGAGGGAGCGCCAATCACCGGAGGGCTCTGGCACTCGGTTGTGGATGTGTACGACTCTCAGCCAACTGCCCCCCGGCCCGACCGCGCCATTCGGCAACGCCATCCGGTGTACCCGGGTCACCCGCCCGCCCGCGTGTCGCCCCGTTCGGCCCTGGAAACGCCGAAGGCGCCCGGGGGACGAACCCCAGGCGCCTTCTGCGGCGCGGAAGCTGACGACGCCTAGGACGTTGCCGACACACCCCGGAGCCTTCGTCCGGAGCGGACCGGATCGGGCGAGCGGGCCCCGATCCGCACGACAAGTCCCGGGCGTGTCGTCGCCCTTCGTCTAGGCCGCGCCCACCACATCCTTGACCTCGGCGAAGTGACACGCCGACTCGTGGGCCGCCGGCGTGGACTGCCCGCGGAACCGCTCGGGGATCGCCAACAGCGGCGTCTCCGTGGCGCATTGGTCCTGCGCCTTCCAGCAGCGCGTACGGAAACGGCAGCCGGAGGGCGGGTTGGCGGGTGAGGGGACGTCACCGGTGAGGATGATCCGCTCACGGCCCTCGCGCGCTTCCGGGTCCGGGACCGGCACCGCGGAGAGCAGGGCCTGGGTGTACGGGTGGGTCGGGTGGTCGTAAATCTGCTCGTCGGTGCCGATCTCCGCCATCCGGCCGAGGTACATCACGCCGACCCGGTCGGAGATGTGGCGGACGATCGACAGGTCGTGCGCGATGAAGAGGTAGGAGAGCGTGAACTCTTCCTGCAGCTTCGCCATCAGGTTGATGACCTGGGCCTGGACCGAGACGTCCAGGGCCGAGACCGGCTCGTCGCAGATGATGATCTCGGGGTTGAGGGCCAGGCCGCGGGCGATGCCGATGCGCTGGCGCTGTCCACCGGAGAACTGGTGCGGGTAGCGGTGGATGTACTCGGGGTTGAGCCCGACCACGTCCAGCAGATCCTGCACCTTCTTGCGACGGTCGCCCTTGGGGGCCACCTCGGGGTGGATCTCGTACGGCTCGCCGATGATGTCACCGACCGTCATCCGCGGATTCAGGGACGTGTACGGGTCCTGGAACACCATCTGGATGTTGCGGCGGACGACCTTCAGGGCGCGGCCGGACAGCCGGGAAATGTCCTCACCCTTGTAGAACACCTCGCCGGCGGTCGCCCGTTCCAGGTTCATCAGCAGCTTCGCGACGGTGGACTTGCCACAGCCCGACTCGCCGACGATGCCAAGGGTTTCGCCCCGGTAGAGCTCGAAGGAGATACCGTCGACGGCCTTGACCGCGCCGACCTGCTTCTTGAACAGGACGCCCTGGGTCAGCGGGAAGTGCTTGACCAGGTTGCGGACCTGGAGGATCGGTTCGCGGTCGGTACCGCTCGGAGCGGAGTCCTCCGCGCCGCCGGCCGGCTTCGTCATGTCAGCCATTGACCGTCTCCTTCCAGAAGTGGCAGGCGCTGGCCCGGCCCTCGGCCACCCGGTGCAGCGGCGGCGTGTCGGTACGGCAGACGTCCTGCGCCAGCGGGCAGCGCGGGTTGAAGGCGCAGCCCTGCGGTACGTGCAGCAGGTTCGGCGGCAGCCCCTTGATCGCGTACAGCTCCTGGCCCTTCTGGTCCAGCCGGGGGATGGATTCCAGCAGACCGCGGGTGTACGGATGCGCGGGGTTCTTGTACAGGTCGTGGACGGGAGCGGTCTCGACGATCCGGCCCGCGTACATCACGGCGATCTTGTCGGCGACGTCCGCCACCACACCCAGGTCGTGGGTGATCAGGATCAGACCCATGTTGTACTCGCGCTGGAGATCCGCGAGCAGGTCCATGACCTGGGCCTGGACGGTGACGTCGAGGGCGGTGGTCGGCTCGTCCGCGATGATCAGGTCCGGCTCCAGGGCGAGCGCCATCGCGATCATGATGCGCTGGCGCATACCGCCGGAGAACTGGTGCGGGTAGTCGCCCACCCGGCTCTTGGCCGCCGGGATCTTGACCCGGTCCATCAGCTCGATGGACTTGGCCTTCGCCGCCTTCTTGGACATGCCCTGGTGGACGCGGAACATCTCGCCGAGCTGGTAGCCGACGGAGAGCACCGGGTTCAGCGAGGACAGCGCGTCCTGGAAGATCATCGCGATCTTGGCGCCGCGCAGACCGCGGCGCTCCTCGGACGACATCGTGAGCATGTCCCGCCCGCGGAAGCGGATCTCGCCCTGCGGGATCTTCGCGGGCGGCATGTCCAGGATGCCCATGACGGCCTGCGCGGTGACGGACTTACCCGATCCGGACTCGCCGAGGACCGCGAGGGTCTCGCCCGCGCTGACGTTGTAGTTGACGCCGTTGACGGCCTTGACGATGCCGTCGCGGGTGTGGAACTCGACGTGCAGGTCACGGATGTCGAGCAGGGGTCCCTGCTCCGCTTCCGGCTCGGCGGCGGAGATGTCCGCGGCCGTGGAGATGGTGGTGTTCACGTAAGCCTCCCTCAGCGCAGCTTGGGGTCGAGGGCGTCGCGCACCGCGTCGCCGAGCAGGATGAACGCGAGCACGGTCAGGCTCAGGAACACCGCCGGAACGAGCAGGACATGCGGTGCGTCGCGGAGCACGGCCTGCGCGTCGGAGATGTCCACGCCCCACGAGATCTCCGGGGGCTGAAGACCGATGCCGAGGTAGGACAGGGTGGCCTCGGCCGAGATGTAGCCGCCGAGCGCGATGGTGGCGACGACGATCACCGGACCGATGGCGTTCGGCAGGATGTGCTTGAACAGGATGCGGACGGTGCCGGCGCCCAGTGCGCGGGCCGCGTTCACGAAGTCCGACTGCTTCTGCGTGATCACCGCACCGCGCATCACGCGGGCGATCTGCATCCAGCCGAAGGCTGTCAGACCGAGCACGACCGTCCACACCGTGCGGTGCGTGAAGGCCTGCAGCAGCACCAGGGCACCGAGCAGCAGCGGGATGCCGAAGAAGATGTCGGTGACACGGGAGAGCAGCGTGTCCAGCCAGCCGCCGAAGTAGCCCGCCAGCATGCCGAGCAGACCGCCGATGATCGTGACCGCCAGCGTCACGCAGACGCCGACGATGATCGAGGCGCGGGCGCCGTAGACCGTACGGGCCCATACGCTCTGGCCCTGCTTGTTGTAGCCGAACCAGTCCTCCTGGAAGACGTGGCTCCACTCGGGCAGGCCCAGGTAGTGGTGGCGCAGGTCGGAGTACTTGGGGTCGGCGCCGGTGAACAGCGTCGGGAACAGCGCCATCACGATCAGGAGCACCAGCAGCACGCCGGCTATCCAGAACAATGGGCGGCTGCGCAGCTCGCGCCAGGCGTCGGCCCCGAGGCTGCGGGGCTTGTCCGGGCCCATCTGCGACAGCTCGTACGCCGCGGCCACGCCGACGGCTCCGGGCACACCGCCCGCGCCGGGGTCCCCCATACCGGACGCGGGGCTCGCCGCGTCGCTCGCTGTGAGGTTCTGCGTCTTCTCAGGCATAGCGAATCCTCGGGTCCAGGACGGCGTACAGCAGGTCCACGACCAGGCTGGTCACGAGATAGACGAGGACGAGCACCGTCACGATGCCGACCACGGTCGGGCCTTCGCTGGTCTGGATGGCCTTGAAGAGGGTGTTGCCGACTCCCTGGACGTTGAAGATGCCTTCGGTGACGATCGCACCACCCATGAGCATGCCCAGGTCGGTGCCGAGGAAGGTCACCACGGGGATCAGGGAGTTGCGCAGCAGATGCACGCCGAGCCGACGGCTGGTCGGCAGGCCCTTGGCGAGCGCGGTGCGCATGTAATCGGCGCGCAGGTTCTCCACCACGGTGGTCCGGGTCAGCCGGGCGACGTAGGCCAGCGAGAGGCTGCCGAGCACCAGGGCCGGGACGAGCAACTGGCCCACGTTCATGGAGTCCTGAACGGTGGGCGTGATCAGGCGCCACTTCATGCCCAGGAAGAACTGGGTCAGGAAGCCGATCACGAAGACCGGGATGGAGACCACGACCAGCGTCAGGACCAGCACGAACTGGTCGATGAACTTGCCGCGCTTGAGGCCGGTCAGCAGGCCGAGGGCGATACCCACGACGAGTTCGATGCCGAAGGCGAGGAGCGCGAGCCGGATCGTCACCGGGAAGGCGTCGGCCATGAGGTCGGCGACCGGCCGGCCGCTGAAGCTCTGGCCGAAGTCGCCCTGGAAGAGGCCGGTCAGGTAATTCCAGTACTGGACGAGCAGCGACTGGTCGAGGCCGTACTCGTGACGCAGTCGGGCAACCGTGGCCGGATCGGCGGCCTTTGACCCGAAAAGCGCCTGGATGGGGTCGCCGGGAAGCGAGTACACCATCAGAAAGATGAGCAGTGTGGTCCCGATGAACACCGGGATCATCTGGAGCAGTCGTCGTGCGACATAGCGCCCCATGGTTCCTCCTGTCCGCCGACAGGGCCCGGGGGCCGTTCCGCGCCTGGGCGGAACGGCCCCTCAGGTCCTACGTCAGTGCCTGTGGGGCGACTACTTCTTCTTGACCTCGACGTCGGTCCAGATCGCCTGGCGGAAGGTGTCGAACTTGACGTTCTGGACGTTGTTCGAGTGCCCGGCGTTGGTGTGGTCGAAGAAGAGCGGGATGGAGGGCATCTGGTCGCGCAGCGAGTCGGCCGCGTCACCGTAGAGCTTCTGCGCCTCGGCGGGGGTCTTCGCCTCGTCGGCCTGCTTCAGCAGCCCGTCGAGCTTCTTGTCGCTGAAGCCCATGTCGTTGGCGCCGGCACCGGTGCGGTACTGCTCCGAGATGAAGTTGGCGATGTTCGGGAAGTCCTGGACCCACGCCATACGGAAGGCGCTGTCCAGCTTCTTGTCGGTGATCTCCGAGCGGAGCTGCTGGAAGGTCGCGCGGGGCTCGGCGGTGCAGGGGACGCCGGCGTTCTGGCGGATGTCGTTGCAGACCGCGTCGGCCCACTCCTTGTTACCACCGTCGGTGTTGTAGGCGATGGTCATCTTGCCGCCCGGAACACCGCCGCCCTCCTTGATGAGGGCCTTGGCCTTCTTCGCGTCGAACTTGCAGAACTCGCCGCACTCGTTGGCCTTGTAGCCCTTGACGACCTTGGGCACCCAGCCGTCGGCCGCGTCCTTGGAGCCGTTCAGCACGGTCTTGGCGATGGTCGCGCGGTCGATGGCCATGGACAGGCCCTGGCGGACCTTGGCCTTCTCCGGCTTCTGCCACGCCTTGTCGTACATCGGGAAGCCGATGGTGGTGTTGCCACCGAACATCTGGTCCACGGACCGCTCGCCGAGGTCGTCCTTGTACTTGCTGATCATGGACGGCGGAATCTGGTACATGACGTCGAGCTGGTCGGAGACCAGGTCGTTGTAGGCGCCTTCTTCCTTCGAGTAGAACTTGAAGGTGATGCCGCCGTTCTTGGGCTTGTCCTCGCCCTTGTAGCCGGCGTACTTCTTGACCTTGAACTGGACCTTGTGCTCCCAGTCACCGGCCTGCTTGTACGGGCCGTTGCCGATCGGGTGCTCGCCGAATGCCTTGGTGTCCTTGTAGAACGCCTTGGGCAGCGGGAAGAACGCGTCGTAGAACAGCCGGTCCTTGAACGTGGACACCGCGTGCGACAGATCGATGGTGAACTCGTTGTCGTTCACGACCTTCAGGCCCGACATCTTGTCGGCCTTCGGGTCGCCCTTTTCCGGGTGCACATCCTCGTAGCCCGCGATATCCGTGAACCAGGAGGAGTTGAGCTGGGCGTTCTTGGCGTTGGCGCCCCAGTTCCAGGCGTCCACGAAGGAGGAAGCGGTGACCTTCTCGCCGTTGTGGAAGGTCCAGCCCTTCTTCAGCTTGACGACGAAGTGCTTGTTGTCCTTGCTCTCGACGCTCTCGGCGACCTGGTTGCGCAGGTTGCCCTTGGCGTCGAAGTCCACGAGACCCCGGAAGAGGTTCTTGAGGATGTAGCCGCCGCCGACCTCGTTGGTGTTGGTCGGAATGAGCGGGTTCTGCGGCTCGACGTCGTCGTAGGTGTAGATCCCGTTGGGGTCGACCTCCGCCTTGTCGGAACTACCGCTGCCGCCGCCGCAGGCCGTAGCGCCCAGGGCCACGACTATTGCTCCGACGACCCAGGTGGCGCTTCTGGCACCGCGCATGGGACTGCCTCCTCATGAGTCCATCACTTCATGGAAAGGAGCTGGTCAACAACTGACACCCCTGACAGCGTGTGACCAGCCCCGACGCTCGCGAGTCGGCGCCTCTGACGGCGCTTGACCCATTGACCCGAGCTCAACACAGCCCAGTGTTAGTCACGTTCGACTCATTAACCACGAGTAGGCGGTCTCGATTTGGTCACATTGGACATCTTGCTGTCCGATGTTCGAACGTGAAAATTTTCCATTTCGTAACGAAACGGACTCCGCTTGTGGTCGATTCGCGGCGTAGTTCCCGGAAAGCGGACGGCGGCAGCGCGATGCACCGCTCCGGGTGCGCCGGGACGGCCTGCCGGGCGGGCGGAATTCGGTTGACAGGCACCGTCCGGCAGGGCAGAGCCCCTCGCCCACGACGGTCCGTCTCTCCACCGTAACCATCACGGCCGCACTCAGGTGGCATGCAAAGCGAAATTGGCTCTCCCCGGACCCTTTCGGGACCGGGGAGAGCCAATTCGTCGTTCGGCGCCGGAAGTTACCGCTTGGCGCGCGAGGCGGAGCGGCCGCGCTCCTTCTGGTCGAGGACGACCTTACGGATGCGGACGGTCTCCGGGGTGACCTCGATGCACTCGTCGTCGCGGCAGAACTCCAGCGACTGCTCCAGGGAGAGCTTGCGCGGCGGGACCACGTTCTCGGTGGTGTCCGCGGAAGCCGCACGCATGTTGGTGAGCTTCTTCTCCTTGGTGATGTTCACGTCCATGTCGTCGGCACGCGAGTTCTCGCCGATGATCATGCCCTCGTAGACCTCGGTGCCCGGCTCCGTGAAGATCACGCCGCGCTCCTGGAGGTTGATCATCGCGAACGGCGTGACCGAACCGGAGCGGTCGGCGACCAGCGAGCCGTTGTGGCGGGTGCGCAGCTCGCCGAACCACGGCTCGTGGCCCTCGAAGAGGGAGTGCGCGATGCCGGTGCCGCGGGTCTGGGTCAGGAACTCCGTACGGAAGCCGATCAGGCCACGCGACGGCACGATCCACTCCATACGGATCCAGCCGGAACCGTGGTTGGTCATGGTCTCCATGCGGCCCTTGCGGGTCGCCATCAGCTGCGTGATCGCGCCGAGGTGCTCCTCGGGGGAGTCGATCGTCAGGCGCTCGATCGGCTCGTGCAGCTTGCCGTCGACCTCCTTGGTGACGACCTCGGGCTTGCCGACGGTGAGCTCGAAGCCCTCCCGGCGCATGGTCTCGACGAGGATCGCCAGCGCCAGCTCGCCACGGCCCTGGACCTCCCAGGCGTCGGGACGCTCGGTGTCCAGGACACGGAGCGAGACGTTACCGATCAGCTCCTTGTCCAGGCGGTCCTTCACCTGGCGGGCGGTGACCTTGTGGCCCTTGCCGCCCTTGCCGACCAGCGGCGAGGTGTTCGTACCGATGGTCATCGAGATGGCCGGCTCGTCGACCGTGATCAGCGGCAGCGCGATCGGGTTCTCGGGGTCGGCCAGCGTCTCGCCGATCATGATGTCCGGGATACCGGCGACGGCACAGATGTCACCGGGGCCGGCCTTCTCGGCGGGCTTGCGGGTGAGCGCCTCGGTCATCATCAGCTCGGTGATGCGGACGTTGGACATGGTGCCGTCACGCTTGATCCACGCGACGGTCTGGCCCTTCTTCAGCTCACCCTGCTCGACACGGAGCAGCGCGATACGGCCGAGGAAGTTGTCCGCGTCGAGGTTGGTGACGTGCGCCTGCAGCGGCAGCGCGTCGTCGAACTCGGGGGCCGGGACGTGCTCCAGCAGCGTGCTGAAGAACGGCAGCAGGTCCTCGCTGTCGGCCGGGACGGTGCCGTCCTCCGGCTTGGTCAGCGACGCGACGCCGTCACGGGCGCAGGCGTAGACGATCGGGAACTCGATCTGCTCCTCGTCCGCGTCCAGGTCGAGGAAGAGGTCGTACGTCTCGTTGACGACCTCGTCGATCCGGGAGTCGGGACGGTCGGTCTTGTTGATGCACAGGATGACCGGCATCCGCGCGGACAGCGCCTTGCGCAGCACGAAGCGGGTCTGCGGGAGGGGGCCCTCGGAGGCGTCGACGAGGAGGACGACCGCGTCCACCATCGACAGACCGCGCTCGACCTCGCCACCGAAGTCGGCGTGGCCGGGGGTGTCGATGATGTTGATCGTGATCGGGTCCCCACCGTCCTTGGGGTGGTACTTGACGGCGGTGTTCTTCGCCAGGATCGTGATGCCCTTCTCACGCTCCAGGTCGTTCGAGTCCATCATGCGTTCGTCGAGGTTCTCGGCAGCGTGGGCAGCGAACGCTCCCGCCTGCTTGAGCATGGCGTCGACGAGGGTCGTCTTGCCGTGGTCGACGTGGGCGACGATGGCTACGTTACGAATGTCGTGGCGCGTGGGCATACTGGCGGCGCTTCTCCCGGAATCGTGGGTGGCGACGCGTCCATCCGGTACGCGCGCCCGCCGGGCATGAAGACGCCACGGCCTCACCCCATGGTACGGGCCTGCGGCGGCCCCGGCCGCCCCAGCCCGTACGCATGGCGTCTGACCTGCGCTTTCTCACCAGATGTTCGCTATGACCACCGCTCGAATCTCACCGTGGGTCACCATTCGTCGCCCCCCGCTACGCTCTGCGGCGGTCGCTGCCGGGGGCCCGAGAGGCCCCCGCGGTCACTTCTTGTAGCCGATGTCCTGGAAGCGCGGCGAGCCGAAGCCGAAGGCGCCGACGTTGGCGAGCGACTTCTTCGCGGCCACCAGCTCGGGCCGCTGATAGAGGGGAATCGATCCGGCGGCGGCCCAGATCCGGGCGTCCGCCTGCTCCACCAGCGTGTGCGCCGCGTCCCCGTCCAGTTCGGACGTGGCCTGCTCGAAGAGCTGGTCGATGTGGTCGGTGCCGACCCGGGTGTAGTTCTGCTCGACGGTCAGCGAACCGTCGGGGGCCGGCTGCGGCTTGGCGTAGATCGGGCGGGCGTCGGTCGCCGGGAAGGCGGTGCCGGGCCAGGAGTAGAGGGCCAGGTCGTAGTCGCCGGAAGCGATGTGGTCCTGGAAGTAGCTCTTGTCGGCGACCTTCTGGACGGAGGTCTGTACCCCGATCTTGCCGAGCATGGCGGCGATCCGGTCGCCGACGGCCCGCAGCTGCTCGGAACCGGCCCCGTCGGGGAGCACGAAGCGCAGGGTCAGCGGCTTGCCGTCCTTCTTCAGCAGGGGCACCCGGGCCGCGGCGGCCTTGTCAGCCCTGTCGGCCTTGTCAGTCTCCGGCTTGGCGGCCTTGGCCTCGCCGGCCGCCTTGTCGCCGTCGGAGGTGTCCCCGGCCTTCGCGTCCGGATGCGGGGCACCCGCCCGGCCGCCGGATCCCGGCAGGTGGTGGGCCTGCCCGGTCTCGATCGCCTCGGCGGCACCGAGCGCCCGCGCCGCACGCTTCTTGTACCGCCGGAACTTGTCGTACGCCGCGGAATCGGTGTCCCCGTCCGCCGTTTCCTTCTGGTCCGCGGCCGCCGCCTTGTAGAAGGAGGCGCTCTGCCGCAGCAGGGCGGCCTGCTGGACCTCGGAGCCCACCGCGCCGGCGAAGGACAGCGGGGCCTCGGCGGCGGCGGGGCGCGCGCCCGCCTCATGGCTGTTCGCCTTGACGCGGGAGCCGTGGCCTTCGGCGCCGGGGCGCTGCGGGTTGCGGCCGTCGGACCCGTCGACGAGCCGGTTGTCGGACGCGTCGGCGGACGGCGACTTCCCCGGTGCGGCGGACTTCGAGGCCGCGGCGGACTTCTTCCCGGCCGGCCGGGGTGTGGCGGCCTCATCGACGCCGTCGCCCGCCTTCCAGCCGGCGTCCGCCAGCAGCGACTTCGCCGCCCCGGTGTCCTGGTCGCCGAGCGCATCGCTCTGGTCCGCGTAGCCCTTCTGCCCGGCCATCACCAGATGGCTGCCGAGCGGCCGGGAGGGCAGGCCGAGCGGCTTGAGGACGGTGTCGGCGAGGGCCTGCCGGTCGATGGCGCGGGCCACCCCGCGGCGCACCCGCTCATCGGCGAGCGGGCCCGAGCTGCCGTTGAGGGCGAGCTGGGTGTAGGCGGGCTCCAGGGCCTTGCGGACGGCGTAGCCGCGCAGCGATGCGACCTCCGCCGCCTTCCGCGGGCTCATCTTCTCGGCCTTGCGGGCCTCGGCGCCGTCCGCGGCCGGCGCTCCGGCCGCAGGGGATCCGGCCTGCGGGGATCCGGCCTGCGGGCCCGCGTTGCCCGAGTCCTTGCCCTGGGACTTGCCGGGCTTGGCCCTGGCCGAGGAGACCTTCTTGGCGGCGACCTGGTCGACCTCGGCGACGTCGATGGTCCCGGAGGTCAGCGCCGCCGCCCGCTTGTCGCGGGGCAGCACCTCCAGCACGATCCGGTCGAGTTTGGCGGGCGCTCCCCACCACTTCGTGTTGCGGGCGAGGACGATCCGACCGCTGTCCGCGTCCCGCTTCTGGATCGTGAACGGGCCCGCGCCGACCTTCAGCTGCTCACGTGCGCCGTCGTTGAAGGCGTTCGCGTCGCTCATCACGCTCTTGGGGTAGAGCGGGGTGAAGAGGGACTGCCAGTCGGCGTAGGGCTTGCCGAAGGTGACCTTGACCTCGTGCGCGTTCGCGCCCTGCTGGACCTTGTCGATCCGGTCGTAACCGGCGTTGCGGGCGGTCCAGAAGGCGTTGTCCTTGCCGCGCAGCGCCTGCCACTGCGCGATGAAGTCCGCGGCACCGATCGCCCGGCCGTCGCTCCAGCGGGCCTTGGCGTTCAGCTTGTACGTGACGACCTGCTTGGGCTCGCGGGCGCTGACGTCCGCCGCGTCGAGGTAGTCGGCATTGCGCTGCGGCGTGCCGCGGTCGTCGATGGTGAAGAGAGCGGGCAGCACGGCGCCGGTGATCCGCGTGGTGGTCGCGTCGGCGTCGGTCTGGAAGGCGTTGAGGGTGCCGGGCATGCCGTCCACGGCCCAGCGGACCGTGCCGCCGTCCTTCACGTTCGGGCGGCTCGCCGGTGCGATGTCCTGGGACGCCGCGATGGCCTCCGCCGAGCCGTCGTCGCTGCATCCGGCGAGTACCGGAAGCGGGAGCAGTACGCCCGCCGCGATGAGCGCGGCGTAGCGGCGCCTGCGGCTCGCCGCGCGCGCTGAGCTGACGTGGTCGGTCATGACTGTTACCTCCGGGCTCACGCGCGCAGCGCCGAGCCGCCGCTTCGCAACACGTTCGGCCGACTTTGCGGCTCATCACATCTATGGCTCCCCCACTGAAAACGAACGATCACGGCCCGGCAGCCCGACACGTCGACTGCGCCGCCAAGGCCACCCGCCCGGCCCAATCCCGAGGTCGGCGGGTGACGCAGATGGCGGAGCGCCGGGGGCCCGCGGGCACCTCGGCGTACGGGAGTTCGACCCCCGGTGCGGCGCATGGTTGCCGAAACGCACCGGTTCGAGTCGTAGTCACGCCCGACCCCTTCCCAAGCCCTACTGTGACGCGCGACACTCTCGGGCGCATGAGATCGCCCACCACACCTTCAAAAGTGAGGGCACGTTATGTCCCTTCAGGACGAATTGACGGCGGTTGAACGCAGCCTGGAAGACCTGGTGCGATCCGTCGGCCGGCTGGCCGAACGCGTCGGGAGCGGGCTGGAGGTCCGCCGGGTGCGCAGCGACACCGAGCATCTGCGCGAGAGCCTGGGCCTGCTGAAGGAGAGCGTCGCCGCGGCGCCCCCGGGCCGTACGGGCGACGACCCCATGGTGTCCATCCCCGATACGCCGTACGACTCCGCGCTGTGGACCGACGCGGAGGACGAGGGCCTGGGCGCCAAGGACCGGCACGCGCCTTAGCGGCACCCGTCCCGCCCTCCGCCCTTACCCACACCAGCCCCGCCCCCGACGGAGCGCCGTTCCCGGAGACCGACGTTGGCCACTGGCATCGAACCCTCACCGCAAACGGGCGCGAGCGGCGTGCACGACGCCTCGCGTGCCGCCATCCCCGCCCGCCATCTGCGGACCGACCGCTGGTGGCTCGCGCCGGCCGTCACCGCGGCCGGGCTGCTCGCGTTCATCGTCTACTCGACCTGGCGGGCGTTCGCGAACAGCGACTACTACCACGCGCCCTATGTCTCGCCGTTCTACTCGCCGTGCCTGGCGGACAACTGCGCCACCATGCGCGGCGGTCCCAACTGGGACCTCTTCGGCAGCTGGTGGGGCCTGTCGCCCGCGCTGCTGATCCTGATCTTCCCGCTGGGCTTCCGGCTGACCTGTTACTACTACCGCAAGGCCTACTACCGCGGCTTCTGGGCGTCGCCGCCGGCCTGCGCGGTCGCCGAGCCGCACAAGAAGTACACCGGCGAGACCCGCTTCCCGCTGATCCTGCAGAACATCCACCGCTACTTCTTCTACTTCGCGGTGCTGGTAGCCGGGGTCCTCACCTACGACACCGCGCTCTCCTTCCGCGATGAGCACTACGCCTGGGGCCATATGGGCCTGGGCTCGCTGGTCTTCCTCGCCAACATCGCGCTGATCTGGGCGTACACCCTGTCCTGCCACTCCTGCCGGCACATCATCGGCGGCCGGCTGCGGCACTTCTCCAAGCATCCGGTGCGCTACCGGCTGTGGGGCTGGGTCGGGAAGCTCAACGAGCGGCACATGCTGCTCGCCTGGTCCTCGCTGATCAGCGTGGCGGTCGCCGACTTCTATGTGTTCCTGCTGTCCACCGGGGCCTTCGAGGATCCGCGCTTCTTCTGAGGCGGCCCTCGCGGGGCAGCCCGCACAAGGCCCTCTGTCCAGGACAGCCACTTCTACGGAAAGGTGTGTGCCCCCTGATGGCGCATGTGGACCGGCAGGCATGGGACGTGGTCGTGGTCGGCGCCGGCGGGGCCGGGCTGCGGGCCGCCATCGAGGCCCGCGAGGCGGGCATGCGGACGGCCGTGATCTGCAAGTCCCTGTTCGGCAAGGCCCATACGGTGATGGCCGAGGGCGGTATCGCCGCCAGCATGGGCAACGCCAACGAACACGACAGCTGGCAGGTCCATTTCCGGGACACCATGCGCGGCGGGAAGTTCCTCAACCAGTGGCGGATGGCCGAGCTGCACGCCCGTGAGGCCCCGGACCGGGTGTGGGAGCTGGAGACCTGGGGCGCGCTCTTCGACCGCACCGCGGACGGCCGGATCTCGCAGCGCAACTTCGGCGGCCACGAGTACCCGCGCCTGGCGCACGTCGGCGACCGCACGGGCCTGGAGCTGATCCGTACCCTCCAGCAGAAGATCGTCTCGCTGCAGCAGGAGGACGAGCGGCAATTCGGCGCGTACGACGCCCGGTTGAAGGTCTTCCAGGAGTGCACGGTCACCCGCGTCCTGCAGGAGGGCGGCGAGGGCGGACCGGTCTCGGGGGCGTTCTGTTACGAGCGGGAATCCGGCCGCTTCTTCGTGCTGGAGGCCCCCGCGGTGGTGCTGGCCACCGGCGGTATCGGCAAGTCCTTCAAGGTGACCTCGAATTCGTGGGAGTACACCGGCGACGGGCACGCGCTGGCGCTGCTCGCCGGGGCGCCGCTGATCAACATGGAGTTCGTGCAGTTCCACCCCACGGGGATGGTCTGGCCGCCGTCGGTGAAGGGGATCCTCGTCACCGAGTCCGTACGCGGCGACGGCGGGGTGCTGCGCAACAGCGACGGCAAGCGCTTCATGTTCGACTACATCCCGGACGTCTTCAAGGAGAAGTACGCGCAGTCGGAGGAGGAGGGCGACCGCTGGTACGAGGACCCGGAGAACAACCGCCGGCCTCCCGAGCTGCTGCCCCGCGACGAGGTCGCCCGCGCCATCAACTCCGAGGTCAAGGCGGGCCGCGGCTCCCCGCACGGCGGGGTCTTCCTGGACGTCTCGACACGGATGCCGGCCGAGGTCATCAAGCGGCGGCTGCCGTCCATGCACCACCAGTTCAAGGAGCTGGCGGATGTGGACATCACCACCGAGCCGATGGAGGTCGGCCCGACCTGCCACTACGTGATGGGCGGGGTCTCCGTCGACCCGGACACCGCGGCGGCGACCGGGGTGCCCGGCCTCTTCGCGGCGGGCGAGGTGGCCGGCGGTATGCACGGCTCCAACCGGCTCGGCGGCAACTCGCTGTCCGACCTGCTGGTCTTCGGCCGCCGCGCGGGGCTGCACGCCGCCGAGTACGCCGCATCGCTGACCGTACGGCCGGACCCCGACCCGGCGCAGATCGACGCGGCGGAGGCCGAGGCGCTGCGGCCGTTCAGCGCCGAGGGCGAGCGGGCGGCGGCGGGCGGGGATCCGGGCCCGGCCGAGAATCCGTACACCCTGCACCAGGAACTCCAGCAGGCGATGAACGATCTGGTCGGCATCATCCGCAAGGAGGGCGAGATGGCGCAGGCGCTGGAGCGGCTGGCCGACCTGCGGGCGCGGGCGAGGCGGGCCGGTGTCGAGGGGCACCGGCAGTACAACCCGGGCTGGCACCTGTCGATCGACCTGCGGAACATGCTGCTGGTCAGCGAGTGTGTGGCGCGGGCCGCGCTGGAGCGGGAGGAGAGCAGGGGCGGGCACACCCGCGACGACCATCCGACGATGGACCGCCGCTGGCGCAACATCAACCTGGTCTGCTCGCTCGCCGACCCGGCGCAGGCCGACCCGGTGGCGGGCCAGATCCGGCTGACGCGCCGGGAGACCCCGCCGATCCGCCCCGACCTCCTGGAACTCTTCGAACAGGACGAGCTGGCGAAGTATCTGACGGACGAGGAGCTGGGACGGTGAGCGGAACGCAGGCAGGGCAGCAGGGGGCGGGTACGCAGGAGGACGGGCCGCAGGCCGCGGCCCCCGCCGGTGCGTACGAGGCGCACTTCAAGGTGTGGCGGGGCGACGCGGACGGCGGCGGGCTGAAGGACTTCGCGGTCGAGGTGAACGACGGTGAGGTGGTGCTCGACATCATTCACCGGCTGCAGGCGACCCAGGCGCCGGATCTCGCCGTCCGCTGGAACTGCAAGGCGGGCAAGTGCGGTTCGTGCAGTGCGGAGATCAACGGGCGGCCGCGGCTGATGTGCATGACCCGGATGTCGGTCTTCGACCGGGCCGAGACGATCACCGTCACGCCGATGCGTGCCTTCCCCGTCATCCGCGACCTGGTCACCGATGTCTCCTTCAACTACACCAAGGCGCGGGAGATCCCGTCGTTCGTACCGCCCGCGGAGCTGCGTGCCGGTGAGTACCGCATGCAGCAGGAGGACGTGAACCGCTCGCAGGAGTTCCGTAAGTGCATCGAGTGCTTCCTGTGCCAGGACACCTGCCATGTGGTGCGTGACCACGAAGAGAACAAGCCCGCCTTCGCCGGTCCGCGCTTCCTGATGCGGATCGCGGAACTGGACATGCACCCGCTGGACGCCGCCCCGGAATCCGGCCTGGACCGCAAGCGGACCGCGCAGGACGAACACGGCCTGGGTTACTGCAACATCACCAAGTGCTGCACCGAGGTCTGCCCGGAGAACATCAAGATCACCGATAACGCGCTGATCCCGCTGAAGGAGCGGGCGGCGGACCGGAAGTACGACCCGCTGGTGTGGCTGGGGAACAAGATCCGGCGTCGGGGGGAATGAGCCCGGATGCGCCACTGACAACCCAAGTAAGCGCTGTTCAGCAGTATCTGACGGCGCGTCATGTGGCTGGAATGCACCTTGCCGCAGGCTGCCCGGCGCAGGCTATAAGAATGGAATGAACTTTCCGAAAATCAGCCGGCGCCGGGTCCTCGCGGGCCTCGGCAGCGTCCCCCTGGCAGCCGCTGCCGGCGTGCCCACCACCCGTCACGCGCCGCCCGGCAGACCGGGCAGCGGGTCGGGAGACGCACCGGGAGACGCACCGGGAGAGCGCCGCACCACCCTGCTCCGCGGCGCCGACCTCGTGCTCACCATGGACCCGCGGGTCGGCGACGGCACCCTGGGCGCACTGGAGGGCGGCGCCGATGTGCTGCTGCGGGACGGCGAGATCGCCGCCGTCGGCAAGGGCCTCGACGCGCCGCGCGGCGCACGGGTGGTGGACGCGGGCGGCAAGCTCGTCCTGCCGGGCTTCGTCGACCTGCACAACCACCTGTGGCAGTCGAGCATCCGCGGCGGCTGCTCCGACCAGGACCTGAACGGCTGGCTGGCCGCCTGCAACCGCACGACGCTGCCGAAGATCGACGCCCGGGACATGTACAGCTTCGTCCGGCTCGCCGCCCTCGACGCGCTCCAGGCGGGCGTCACCACCGTCGTCGACTGGGTGCACGCCATCCCCTACGACACCAGCGAGCGCTATGTCCGCGCGCTGGACGACTCCGGGCTGCGGTTCGTCTACGCGATGACCCAGAGCGGCGCCGACCGCCATCTCATCCCCCAGGTCAAGAAGGACTTCCTGGACCCGCTGCCGCTGGCCTCCGCCCAGGTATCCGTGCACGCGGGCATGTCCGGCATCAAGGATCTGCGGCTGCTGCACGAGATGTCCCGCGAACTGGGCCTGATGCTCAACTCCCATGTGCTGGAGAACCGCACCGACCGCAAGGACGAGCAGATCCGCGCACTGCGCGAGGTCGGCGCCTTCGGCCCCGGCCTGCTGATGAACCACGCCATCCACCTCACCGCCGACGAGATCGCGGCAGCCGGCGAGAACGACGTACGGGTGGCGCACTGCCCGCTCAGCAACATGCGGCTCGCCTCGGGCATCATGCCGCTGCCCGCGCTGCACCGGGCCGGAGTCCGGGCGGGGCTGGGGCACGACGGCGGGACCAACGACACCTCGGACATGTTCAACGTGATGAAGGCGGCCGTCGGGCTCCAGCGTGCCCGCCACGAGGACGCCGGCATCCATCCGACGATCCCGGCCGTGCTGCGCATGGCGACGCTGGGCGGCGCCGAATGCCTCGGGATGGCGGACCGGGTCGGGTCACTGACGCCGGGCAAGCGCGCCGACGTCCTCGTCCTGGACCCCGGCACCCTCAACTTCGCCCCGCGCTTCGACTGGACCAGCCAGATCGTGCTCAACGGGCAGCCGCCGAACATCAGCGAGGTCTTCGTCGACGGCTACCGGCGCAAGTCCGGCGGCGCACTCGTCGGCGTCGACACCGAGCAGGTGGTCCGCGCGGCGGAGCGGGCGGCGACGCACGTCCGCGCCGCCTGAGCCGGCGCCACGCACACGGCGGTGCGGCGCCCGGACGGGGGCGCCGCACCGCTTCCCGGGCGGGGCGCCGGCCGCCATCTCAGAAGAGACTCAGCAGCGCTTCCGTCGGGTCCGTCGGCTCCGACTCGCCGTCCGGCAGCGCGAGTTCGAACCAGACGGTCTTACCGCGCGGGGTGCGGCGGCTGCCCCAGCCCGCGCTGAGCAGCCCGACCAGCTGGAGCCCGCGGCCGCCCTCGTCGGTGTCCCTGGCGCGGCGGCGGCGCGGCTGGGCGAGATCGGCGTCCCAGACCTCGCAGACCAGGGTGCGGTCCAGCAGCAGCCGCACCCGGATCTCGCCGTGGCCGTGCCGCAGGGCGTTCGTCACCAGCTCGCTGACCAGCAGCTCCGTGGTGTCGACCAGCGCCTCCAGGCCCCAGTCGGTGAGCTGGTCTCGGGCCAGCTCCCGGGCGCGGGAGACCGAACGCGGCTCGGGCGCCAGATTCCAGTCCCCCACCGCATCCTTGGGCAGGCCGTGCACCCGGGCCATCAGCAACGCGATGTCGTCCTCGCCGTGCGAGGTGTCCAGGGCGTTCAGGACGTGGTCGCAGGCGTCCTCCAGCCGGCGGTCGGCCTCCGAGAGCGCCGCCCGGAAGGCCTGCAGCCCCTCGTCCAGCGGGTGGTCGCGGGACTCCACCAGGCCGTCGGTGTAGAGGGCGAGCAGCGCGCCGTCCGGCAGATCGACCTCGATCTCCTCGAAGGGCTCGCCGCCGACCCCCAGCGGCATCCCCGGCGGTACGTCGAGCAGCAGCGCGTCCTCGCCCTCCTCGACGAGCACCGGCGGAAGATGCCCGGCGTTGGCGAACGTACAGCGCCGGGTGACCGGGTCGTAGACGGCGTAGACGCAGGTGGCGAGGTAGACCTCGGAGAGGTCGGCGGTGCCGGCGGAGTGGGCGGGCCCGGCGGGCACCGAACCGGAGCGGCTGCGCGGGGCGCGCGCCGTCTTACGGCCGTCCCCGCCGCCGCCCAGCCCGCGGGCGATCTCGTCCAGCGCCGAGAGCACCTCGGCGGGCTCCAGGTCCAGCAGCGCCAACGTCCTTACCGCGGTGCGGAGTTCACCCATCGCCACGGCGGCGCGCAGCCCGCGCCCCATGACATCGCCGACGACCAACGCCGTGCGGTGGCCGGGGAGTTCGATGACGTCGAACCAGTCGCCGCCGACCTCGGTGGCGGTGGTGCCGGGGAGGTAGCGGCAGGCGATGTCGAGGCCGGCGGCCTCCGGGTCGCCGGGCGGGAGCAGGCTGCGCTGCAATATGAGCGCGCGTTCGTGCTCCCGGCGGTAGAGGCGGGCGTTGTCGATACAGACCGCGGCGCGCGCGGCCAGCTCGACGGCCAGCGCCGTATCGCGCTCACCGAACGGCTCGCTGCCCTTCGTACGGGAGAACTGCACCAGGCCGACGACGGTGTCCCTGGCGACCATCGGCACGGCGAGGGTGGAGTGCACCACCGCGCCCAGCTCCGGCCCGTCGTCGCTCTCCCGGCCGGGGATGATCTGCGCCTGGGCGGTCCGCAGGGCGCCCGCGCACGGGGAGTTGAAGGGGTAGCGGTGCACGGCGCCGACGGCCACCGGGCCGGTGCCGTCCTCGGGGACGCAGCAAGTGGTGGTGGCGAGCGGGGCGTCCGAGACGGCGCTGGCGAAGGCGACCCGGCGCAGTTCGGCGCTGCCGTCGGTCATGCCGGGCGGGGCTTCGTCACCGGCCAGCAGGCCTTGGTAGAGGTCCACCGAGGCCAGATCGCAGAACTGCGGAACGGCGACGTCAAGGAGGGTGCGGGCGGTGGTCTCCAGGTCGAGTGAGTTACCTATCCTGGCGCCGGCCTCGTTGAGCAGCGCGAGATTGCGGCGGGCGTTGGCGGCCTCGCGTTCGGCGCGGCGGCGGCCGGTGACGTCGGCGGCGAGCGCGGCGACGCCGATGGGGCGGCCGCTGGCGCCGTGCAGGCGGTAGAGCGACACCGACCAGCGGCGGCGGTCGTCCTCGCCGGGGATGGCACCGACCAGTTGCATCTCGGTGACCGGCTCGCCGGTGTCCAGCACACGGCGCAGCGCGACGGTCATCCGCTCGGCCTCGGGGCGCGGCAGGAAGTCGTGCGGGCCGCGTCCGCGGTACTTGCTCGCGGGGCCGCCGAAGACCGTGGCGAACCGCTCGTTGACGCGCAGCAGCCTGCCGTCCGTGCCGAACAGGGTGAAGCCCATGGGCGATTGACCGAAAACGGCCTGCGAGGCCGCGAGGTCGGTCTCGATGCCGCGCAGGGCACGGACATCGACGACGAGACAGACGGCGGCGCGCCGGCCGTCCTCCGTCTCGGACGGCATCACATAGATCTCGGCGAGCCCGTCGGCCTCGCCGCCCGCCTCGCGGCGGTAGGGCACCAGACCGGTCCACTCCCGGCCGTCGAGGATTTCGGACACCTTGCGATGGCCGGTCTCCCGCAGCTCGACGGGGACGAATGCCTCGACGGGGTCCTTGCCGACGGCGTAGCGGGCGGGGATGCCGAGCATCTCGGTGGCCCGCTCGCTCCACTGCTCGATCCGTCCGTCGGGGCCGAGGGAGAAGGAGGCGACGCGGATGTAGTCATAGATCGATCCGGGCTGACTGCTCTGCCAGACCGGCAGCCCCTGCGGATCGCGCGCATGCCGACGCCCTGTTGGGTCACCCGGGCCGCCCGCACCGGCCTGACCGCCGGTCTGCGCGGATTCTGCTGCCCCATCAGATGACATCTTGCTCACGAGCCCCGTCCCCTCCAGCTCATCGTGCCCGGACCGGACCAGCCGAGTATCCAGCACCGCGGCAATCCGGAACACGGTCTTCACGATCACAGCACAGTCTCGATCGCGGTCCGTCTACAGAATGTCAATGAATTGGCAACGATCAGGACCGCACCTGTCTCCTAACCACCTGCCGACAGCTCGAACCACACTGTCTTGCCGCTCTTTCCGCGACGTGTACCCCACCGCTGCGCACTGCACGCGACCAGCTGCAATCCGCGGCCGCCCTCGTCGTCCGGGGCCGCCTCGCGTTCCAGTGGCGGATCGGGCAGCGGATCGGACACCTCGACGAGCAGACCGCCGCCGCTGAGCAGCACCATCCGGACGCCGATCGGGCCACTGGCATAGCGCAGGGAGTTGGTGACGAGTTCGCTGACGAGCAGGACGGCCACATCGACGGTGCCGTCGAGGCCCCAGTCGGACAGCGCCTCGCGGACCATGGAGCGGGCAGTACGCACCGAGCCGGGATCGGCCGGAAAGCTCCATTCGGCGTTCCGCGATCCGGAGGCGAACTCGTGCCGGGGGGCGTGGGGGGACGGCTCCGCGGCCCCTGCCGCTGCACTGTCGCTCACGCCGACCACTTCCCAGCCCGAGAGGCACCCCGCCGGGTCCCCCCACCCCGAAAGGTGCTAACCAGGACATACCCGATATCCAGGCGTGCGTATCGCCTTCAAGCGTGCACTGTGGCACAAATGCACCGGGTTGGCGCGGCGAAGAGCGCGGGAAAGCCGCGACCAGGGCGGGAGGCCACCGCCGCCGGAGCAGGAAAACGGCCGTCGGGGCGGGCTCGCCTACGGCGGGCCGCCGCCTCGCACCCCGGTCCCGGCCTCGGCCGCCAGCCGGCGCATCGCCTCGGCGACGGCCGGCCGGTCCTGGTCCAGCCAGTCGACCTGCTGCTCCTCCCCGGGCAGCAGCCAGCGCAAGGCGTCGTGATCCTGCAGCGGCCGCGGCTCACCGGACACCAGCCGGGCCGTCCAGACCTGCAGCACCAGACCGGGCCGCAGCGGCCACTCCCCCTCGATCCGCTCCCGCACCGCCGTCTCGACGCCCAGCTCCTCGCGCAGCTCGCGCACCAGCGCCTGCTCGGGCGTCTCGCCGTCCTCCACCTTGCCGCCGGGCAGCTCCCAGCGTCCGGCGAGGTCCGGCGGCGCACTGCGGCGCGCGGCCAGCAGCCGCCCCCGGTCGCATACCGCCCCGCCCACCACCACGCGCGTCGTCATGCGCGGCAGCTTATGTCCCGCGGTGCCGCCCCGGTCTCGTCCCCCGCGCGCCCCCGCATTCGCCCCGCCCCCGCTTCCCCGGCCCCTCAGGTCGCCGCGCGATCCGCCTTCTCGACCACGTAAAGCTGCTGGTGGCCGCGGGTGTCGAGGCGTTCGGCGACCCGCTCCGCCTCCGCGCGGGTCGCATAGCGACCGACGCGGTAACGGTTGCCGCCCTCGTCCTGGCGAATGACGAGCCAGTGCAGCAGGGCCCCACCCTCGGTCATTGCGCCCCTCCGTCCGCCGTGCAGCGCGCCGTTACGCGCCCCTCGTGCGCTGATGCCGAAATCGCAATCCGCATATGCCCGAGCGTACGCCCGACCTTCACTCACCGCATACGAGTTTGCACAAAGAGGTACCGAACCGGCCAGACAGTGAACCGGCCACCCGCACGCCCCGGGTAGCCGGGGCCGCGAGTGGCCGGTAGGAAGTGCCGAGCGGGCTCGGGGACGCCAGGAATCAGGCGCCGACGGTCGCCTTCGCTTCCTCCGCCTCGCGGGCCTCGTCCGCCGCGTTCACCGCATGGGTCTCGGCCTCGACCTGGACCAGCGACGGGTTACGCCAGGAGCTGCGCACGCCCCAGTAGTAGAAGGCCAGACCGAGCACCGCGACGACGGCGATGTCCCAGCCCTCGGGCAGATACCCCTTGCCGCCGAAGTCCTTGCCACCCGCGTACGAGACCGCGGCCATGACCAGCAGATACGCCACCATCCAGGCACCGGCCTTGAGGTGCGGGCGCAGCTCGGCCCACGGCTTGCGGCCCTGGGTGAGCGGCTTGCCGATCTCGTACCAGGCCCAGACCGGCAGCCCGACGGCCATGATCAGAATGACCTTGCCGGTCAGCGGCCAGCGGCCCCAGTACAGGACCAGCGAGCCGAAGATCATCGCGATCGGGGCGATGACCGGCATGATCCGCAGCTTCACGGGCCGCTTGAGGTCCGGCGAGAGGCGGCGCAGCGACATCACGGCGACCGGCCCGGTGATGTACGAGATGACCGTGGCGACCGAGACGATCTCGGCGAGCGAGCCCCAGCCGCGGAAGACCGCGAGGAAGAGGAAGGCGATCACGAGGTTGAGCACCAGCGCCGGACGCGGCACACCGGTCTTCTTGTCGACCTTGCCGAAGATGCCGGGCAGGTGACCGTTCTCCGCCACGCCGTTGATCATGCGGGAGGTGGTGGCCGCGTAGATCATGCCGGTGCCGGACGGGGAGACGAACGCGTCCGCGTACAGCAGCAGCGCCAGCCAGTTCAGGCCCCAGGCCACGGCGAGGTCGGCGAGCGGGGAGTTGTAGCCGAGCGAGGCCCAGCCGCCGCCACCGGCGAGCTTGTCGCCGGGGACCGCCATCAGGAAGGCGACCTGCAGCGCGACGTAGATGACCAGCGCGATCACGATCGACCAGATGACGGCCTTCGGCAGCGACTTGCCCGGGTTACGGGCCTCACCCGCGAGGTTCAGCGGCGACTGGAAGCCGTTGTAGGCCCAGACGATGCCGGAGACGGCGACGGCGGTGAAGACCGAGCTCCAGCCGTTGGGCGTGAAGCCGCCGTGGTGGGTGATGTTGCCGGTGTCGAAGTGCGCCAGCATCAGCGCGCTCGCGGTCAGGATCGGCACCACGACCTTGAAGACCGTGATCGCGGTGTTGGTCTTCGCGAACAGCGAGATCGCGAACCAGTTCAGGAAGAAGTAGAAGATCAGCAGGACGCTGGCGAACCCGACGCCCAGACCGGTCAGCTCCTTGCCGTCGTACAGCGACTGCGCCCAGCCGAAGTCCCAGGAGCTCATGTACTGAACGGAGGCGGTGGCCTCGCCGGGGATGACGGAGACGATCGCGATCCAGTTCGCCCAGGCCGCGAGGTACCCGGCGAGCGAGCCGTGCGAGTACTGGCCGTAGCGGACCATGCCGCCGGCCTTGGGGAACATCGAGCCCAGCTCGGTGTAGGTGAGCGCGATGGTGAGCGCGACGACGGCGCCGATCACCCAGGCGAGGATCGCGGCGGGCCCTGCGATGGCGGCAGCCCGCTCGGCTCCGAAGAGCCATCCGGAACCGATGATGGAACCGAGACCAGTGGCGGTCAGGGCGATGGTCCCGAGGGACCGACGGTAATTCGAGTGCGAGCCCTGCTCCGCGCTCGGGGTCTTCGTCGTGCTCACGTGCTGGTCTCCTGGTCTTCCCCCGTGCCGTGCACAAACTTCGCCATCGTAAGAGCGAATAGGAAGATCGGATTCCCGCAGCAGCCGAAAAGACCCACCCAGCTGAGGGTCTGTGAGGTTTCCAACACCATGATCCATCGATCTTTGGCATCAAACCCTCATAAATGGGACAGAGGAATGAGAGTTACGCGTGGGTACGCCGGGTTGCCGACGGGACATACCCGGCACCCGTGAAGCCCTCCCACCCCGACCGGGCGCTCCGGCTATTTCACCGGCAGGTGATAGGTGACGCGATGGCGGTCGGCGAGGGTGACGACATCGGCCGTCTCGACCGGGCGGCCGCCCGCGAAGTACGTACGCGAGATGACCAGCACCGCATGGCCCGGCACCCCGCCCAGCACCATGGCCTCCTCGGCCAGACCGGGACGCGACCCGATCTCCTCCATGACGTTGTCCACCACGACATCGATGGCCGCCATCCGCTCGACCACACCGCGCCCGGCCAGCGGCCCCTCCTCCGGCAGCATCACCGGGGTCCGCCCCGTCACCTCCAGGGGCTCCCAGGACGTGGAGAGCATCGACGGCTCACCCTCCGCCCGGAAGAGATAGCGCGTCCGCATCACCCGGGAGCCGACCGGAATGCGCAGCCGGGCGGCGATCACCGAACTGGCCGCGTCCTGACCGCTGTTGGACTCCCAGGTGCCCTTCACCCGCTCGTCCGTCTGCTCCTGCCGGAACGGGGTGGAGCCGACGCCCGCGTGATAGCCGGCGCGGGCGATACGGCGCGGGGCGAGATGCTCCCGCACATAGGTGCCCGACCCCGAGCGGCCCTCGACCAGCCCCTCCGCCATCAGCACCTTGCGGGCCTCCAGGGCGACGGTGTCGGACACGCCGTATTCCTCGCGGATACGGGCCTGGGAAGGAAGGCGGGTGTGCGGCGGCAGCACACCGTCGACGATCTTCTGGCGCAGATCGCCCGCGACTCGGAGATACGCGGGCTGCTCACCGAACGTCACGGGCCCCTCCCAACAGGTTGACAGTCAGCAACAGCGTGGCAACCGCGCGTTGCCATCCGCAAGCTTGGGCCAGTTATTCACCCGATGTGATGAAGTCCAGCTCAACCGGCATACGGCAGGTATAGCGGCCCACGCCCCCGCCCGTGCCCCAGGCCACGCCGCGTTTCCCCCTCGTCCGCCCTCCGCCCCTCCCACCCGGTGCACCGCCTCCGCCCGTGCCACGATCGAAGGGGTCACCGGACCGGAGCCCGGCCCCGAGCCCGTTGTCCGGGCCCGCCCGGGAGGGGACGGGACGGCACAGGAAGGGATCCGTATGCCCGAAAAGACCGGCCCTCGGGCCGCCGCGCAGCCCCCGCTCGCCCCCATGCCCGACGACTGGCAGCGCGCCCTCGCCATCGTCGCCCACCCCGACGACCTCGAATACGGCGCGGCGGCCGCCATCGCCGAATGGACCGCAGCCGGACGCGAGGTCAGCTACCTGCTGGTCACCCGCGGCGAGGCCGGGATCGACGGGCTCGCCCCGGCCGAGTGCGCCACCATCCGTGAGGCCGAGCAGCGGGCCGGAGCCGCGCTCGTGGGCGTCACAACCGTCGAGTTCCTGGACCACCACGACGGCGTCATCGAGGCCGGTACGCGGCTGCGCCGCGACCTGTGCGCGGCCGTCCGCCGGCACCGCCCCGAGCTGCTGATCACGCTCAACCACCACGACACCTGGGACGGCGCCCACTGGAACACGCCCGACCACCGGGTGGTGGGCCGCGCCGTCCTGGACGCGGCGGGTGACGCCGGGAACCGCTGGATCTTCCCCGAACTCACCGCCGGCGAGGGGAAGCTGGCGCCCTGGAAGGGCGTGCGCTGGGTGGCGGTGGCCGGCTCCCCGCACCCCACGCACGCCGTCGAGGTCGGCCCCGGCATCGATCCGGCCATCGACTCCCTGGCCGCGCACGGTGCGTACATCAAGGGCCTGGGCGGCGCCGAACAGGACCCGCACGCCTACGCCCGCGCCTTCATCGAGCCGATGCTCCGCGCCGGCGGCGAACGCCACCGGGGCCGCCCCGCCACCCTCTTCCAGCTCTACCCCCATTAGCCGGCGCCTCCGCTTCCCCCGCCACCGGGCGGCCACCACGCCCCCGGGACACCAACTCCGCGGTGGCGGACCGCCGTTCCAGCACCGCGGCGCGGGCCTTCCCCAGGCGGCCGCGACCGGGCACCTGTCGAACGGGCAGGTGATTCGGGATCCAAGGCCCAGGTCGGCCCCGCCAAAGCCGTCCCCCGCGCTGACGCGCCCATACGCTCCCCGCGTGGCGAAAATTGCGGATGCCCTCAAGCGGATGCTGATCGGCAGGGCACTGCCGAGTGAAGGGCTGCAGGAGACGCTGCTGCCCAAACGGCTCGCGCTGCCGATCTTCGCGTCCGACCCGCTGTCCTCGGTCGCCTACGCCACGCAGGAGATTCTGCTGGTGCTGACCCTGGGCGGGCTGGCTTATCTCCATCTGACCACCTGGGCGGCGGTCGCGGTGGTGGGGCTGATGGCGGTGGTGGTCCTGTCGTACCGCCAGGTCGTCCACGCCTATCCGTCGGGTGGCGGCTCCTACGAGGTGGTGTCCACCAACCTCGGGCCGTCGGCGGGGCTGGTGGTGGCCGCGTCCCTCCTGGTCGACTACGTGATGACGGTCGCCGTCTCCGTGGCCTCAGGCGTGGACAACATCATCTCCGCCATTCCGTCGCTCAATGAGTACCGGACGGTGATGGCCGTCGCCTTCGTCGCGCTTCTCGCGACGGTGAATCTGCGCGGCATGCGCGAGTCGGGGCGCGCGTTCGCCGCACCCACCTACCTGTTCATCGCCGGGGTGCTCATCATGTGCGCCACCGGGGTGTTCCGGTGGATCGTCGGCGACGCCCCGGTCGCCGAATCCGCCGCGTACGGCATCACACCGGCTCCCGGCGACGCCCACCTCGCCGGTCTCGCGCTGCTCATGCTGGGACTGCGCGCGTTCTCCAGCGGCTGTACCGCGCTGACCGGTGTCGAGGCCATCTCCAACGGCGTGCCGGCCTTCCGCAAGCCCAAGTCGACGAATGCCGCGACCACGATGAGCGCCATGGGGCTGACCGCGATCGTGATGTTCTCCGGCATCACGGCCCTCGCCCTGGTCTCGGACGTCCACATCACCGATGACACCTGCCGCCTCACCGGTTTCACCGGCGACTGCGAGACCACACCGCAGCGCACGGTCATCGCCCAGCTCGCCGCCGCGATCTTCGGCGGTGTCCACAGCGTCGGCTTCTTCTACATCCAGGCCGCGACCGCGCTGGTCCTCGTCCTGGCCGCCAACACCGCCTTCAACGGCTTCCCGCTCCTGGCGTCCATCCTCGCCCAGCACCGCTACCTGCCCCGCCAACTCCACACCCGCGGTGACCGGCTGGCCTTCTCCAACGGCATCGTCGCGCTGGCCGTGGTCGCCGCCGCCCTGCTCTGGGCGTTCCACGCCTCCGTCACCAGCCTCATCCACCTGTACATCCTGGGCGTCTTCACCTCCTTCACGCTCTCCCAGACCGGCATGGTGCGGCACTGGAACCGCGTCCTGCGCACCGAGGACGAACCGGCCCGCCGCCGGCGCCATCACACCGCACGGGCCATCAACGCCGTGGGCGCCGTGGTCACCGGTCTGGTGCTGGTGATCGTCCTGCTCACCAAATTCACCCAGGGCGCCTACCTGGCCGTGATCGCGGCGGTGCTGCTGTGGCTGATGATGCGCAGCATCCGACGGCACTACGACAACACCGCGGCCGAACTCGCCGTCGCCGACCCGCGCGACGAGCTCGTGCTGCCCTCCCGGGTCCACGCCGTCGTCCTCGTCTCCAAGATCCACAAACCGACGTTGCGGGCCGTGGCCTATGCGCGGGCGAGCCGCCCCGACATCCTGGAGGCGTTGACCGTCGACGTCGACCGGGACGAGGCCCAGGATCTGCAAGCACGGTGGGACGCCGCCGGCTTCGAGGTTCCGCTGAAGATGCTGGCCTCCCCCTACCGCGAAGTCACCCGCCCGGTCGTGGAGTACGTACGCTCCATCACCCGCACCAGCCCCCGCGACGTGATCAGCGTCTTCATCCCCGAGTACGTCGTCGGCCACTGGTGGGAGAACCTGCTGCACAACCAGTCCGCCCTCTGGCTCAAGAGCCGCCTGCTCTTCGTCCCCGGCGTCATGGTCATCAGCGTGCCCTGGCAGCTCAGCTCCTACGAACGCCGCCCCTACCGCCCCACCCGCCGCGCCCCCGGCTCGGTCCGCCGCGGCGAACCCTCGGTGGCGGATTGGGCGACGAAGGACACGTCGGGAGGGGGAGCGGCCCCGCGGGGGCGATGACTGCGTGGATCCGGTTGGTTCAGGATGACCGCGTGCCCCATGGACCGAGGGGTGGGCACTACCGCCCCCGCCAGGGCAGGCCGAGGCACGACGGCCCGCGCGCACCACAAAGGCCGTCCGACCCGCTCCTCGCAGGTCGGACGGCCTTTTGCGTAAGCCGGGTCGCTCAGACGTTGAACCGGAACTCCACCACGTCCCCGTCCTGCATCACATAGTCCTTGCCCTCCATGCGGGCCTTGCCGGCCGAGCGGGCTTCGGCGACGGAGCCGGTCTCGACCAGGTCGTCGAAGGAGATGACCTCGGCCTTGATGAAGCCCTTCTGGAAGTCGGTGTGGATGACACCGGCGGCCTCGGGGGCGGTGGCGCCCTTCTTGATGGTCCAGGCGCGGGTTTCCTTGGGGCCTGCCGTGAGGTAGGTCTGCAGGCCGAGGGTGTCGAAGCCGACGCGGCCCAGGGTGGCCAGGCCGGGCTCTTCCTGGCCCATGGACTGGAGGAGTTCGAGGGCCTCTTCGTCGTCGAGCTCGATCAGCTCGGACTCGATCTTGGCGTTCAGGAAGATCGCCTCGGCGGGGGCGACCAGGGCGCGCTGCTCGTTCTTGAAGTCCTCGTCGGTCAGCTCGTCCTCGTCGACGTTGAAGACGTAGAGGAAGGGCTTGGTGGTGAGGAGGTGCAGCTCGTGCAGGAGGCGGCCCTGTTCGGTGGCCTGGGTGATGCCGGCCGCGAAGAGGGTCTGGCCGCCTTCGAGGATCTTCTGCGCCGCCTCGACCGCGGCGAGCACCGCGACCTTCTCCTTCTGGAGGCGGGACTCCTTCGTCAGGCGCGGGACGGCCTTCTCGATGGACTGCAGGTCGGCGAGGATCAGCTCGGTGTTGATGGTCTCGATGTCGTCCTTGGGCGAGACCTTGCCGTCGACGTGGACGACGTTCTCGTCCTTGAAGGCGCGGATGACCTGGCAGATCGCGTCGGACTCGCGGATGTTCGCGAGGAACTTGTTGCCCAGGCCCTCGCCCTCGGAGGCGCCGCGGACGATGCCGGCGATGTCGACGAAGTCGACGGTCGCCGGGAGGACCTTCTGGGAGTTGAAGATCCCGGCGAGGGTGGCCAGACGCGGGTCCGGGACGCCGACGACGCCGACGTTCGGCTCGATGGTGGCGAACGGGTAGTTGGCCGCCAGCACGTCGTTCTTGGTCAGGGCGTTGAACATGGTCGACTTGCCGACATTCGGCAGACCGACGATTCCGATCGTGAGCGACACGGTGGCGACTTCCCGGAGCGAGGAGGAGGTGGACGGCGGGTGGCTGCCCGAGGTGCCGGTATGGCGTGTGGCTCTCTGGACGGCCGGGCGGCTCCCGTGGGGGCCGATCCACCAGTCTACGGGGCGGCCCGTCCACCCCATGGTCGGCCGGTCCGGCCCGCCCCCCCGACGGCGGCCCGCGTGCCGGCCGCTACTCCGGTCGGCCCCCTGCGTACGCCGCGGGTACGCCACCTGCGGCCCTCGGCGGGCCGAACGTGGCGGCAAGCTCGGCCAAAACGCGTGTCCCGCGGCCAATTAATCCCACTTAGCGGCCTACCGTTGGCGAGTGGAGCAACACGAAGCGCGCATCCCTCAGTACAGCCCGCCGCGGAGCGGCCGTCCGGTTGCGGGCCAGGGCGCCCGGCTCCCCCGTCCCGCGGAGGCCGTATCGCCGGTTCCCGGAGCTGATCCAGCGCAGGGCGGGGAGACCGCGACGGTCTACCGCGCCGGCCGGCCGCGGCGCCCGCCGCTGGCTCCGCTGGCGGCCCTGATCCGCCGGATGCCGGCGCCCAAGCTCACCGGCCTCGGCTGCTGGCTGCTCAGCACGCTGGCGCTGCTGGCGTTCGCGTTCGTCGACCAGTGGCTCTTCGACGGCGCGCAGACCGCGTACGGCGTGTTCTTCGTGCTGGTGAGCGTGGGTGCGGCGATGTGGGTGCGGCCGTACGACCTGATCACGGCGCCGGTCGCGCTGCCGATCGCCTTCACGCTGGGGGTGCTGCCGATCCACCGCGGGAGCGACGGGGTCGGCGGGCTGCTGATGGGCGTCTTCACAGTCCTCGCGCTGAACGCGCCCTGGCTCTACGCCGGCACGCTGGTCTGCGTGCTGATCGTGCTGGTCCGCTGGGTGGTGCTCATCGTGCGGCGTCGGGCCAGCCGACAGGTGAGTCGACAGGTGAACCGGCAGGCGGGCCGTCCGGAGAAGAGGCGCCCGGGGCAGGACCGGCGGCAGCCGGCGGAGAACCGTCCGCGGCAGGTGGCCCGTCAGCCCGAGCGGCGTGCGCAGCCATCGCGGCCCCCACGATCCCCGCGTTGTTCTGAAGCTGAGCCGGCACGATCTCGGCCCTGATGTCCTCGATCAGCGGCAGGAACTTCTCCGCCTTGCGGCTCACCCCGCCGCCGATCACGAACAGCTCCGGTGAGAACAGCATCTCCACATGGGCGAGGTATTTCTGCACACGGTGCGCCCAGTGCTGCCACGTCAGGTCCTCGTCCTCCTTGGCCTTGGTGGAGGCGCGCTTCTCGGCGTCGTGACCGTGCAGTTCGAGGTGGCCCAGCTCGGTGTTGGGCACCAGCCGGCCGCCGGTGAAGACGGCGCTGCCGATGCCGGTGCCGAAGGTGAGGACGATGACCGTGCCGGTGCGGCCGCGGCCCGCGCCGAAGGTCATTTCGGCCAGTCCGGCCGCGTCCGCGTCATTGAGAACGGTCACCGGACTGGCGCCCGGCGCGCCGCCGAGCCGGCCGGTGAGCAGGGTGGCGGCGTCCGTGTCGATCCAGCCCTTGTCGACATTGGCGGCCGTACGGGTCGTTCCGCCGGTGACCACGCCGGGGTAGGTCGCGCCGACCGGGCCCGTCCAGTCGAAGTGGTCCACGACCTGCTTGACGCAGTCGGCGACCGCGTCCGGGGTGGCCGGATGCGGCGTCAGCACCTTGTAGCGGTCGTCCGCGAGGTCGCCGCGCTCCAGATCCACCGGAGCGCCTTTGATGCCCGAACCGCCGATGTCCACACCGAAGACCTTCATGGGAAAAGGCTAGGCGCGTGGCGGTCCGATCGCCCCCGGGATGACCTTTTGCGGCCCGGAGGGTCATTTGTGACCGGGGCAGTCGGCCTGCCATCCCCCGGGCGCGGGGGATGGCACGGCCGCATCAGCTCTCGACGGCCGACTTCGCCTCGGCGCGCAGGTCGCGGCGGAGCTCCTTGGGGAGCGAGAAGGCGATGGACTCCTCGGCGGCGGTGAGGGTCTCGACGTCTTCGTAGCCGCGCTCGGCGAGCCAGTCGAGGACGCCGTGCACGAGGATCTCCGGGACGGACGCGCCGGAGGTGACGCCCACGGTGCTGACGCCTTCCAGCCAGGCCTCGTCGATCTCCTCGGCGGCGTCGACGAGGTGGGAGTCGCGGGCGCCGGCGCCGAGGGCGACCTCGACGAGGCGGACGGAGTTCGAGGAGTTCTTGGAGCCGACGACGATGACGAGGTCGGCCTCGGCGCCCATCTGCTTGACCGCGACCTGGCGGTTCTGGGTGGCGTAGCAGATGTCGTCGCTGGGCGGCGAGAGGAGGTTGGGGTAGCGGCCCTTGAGCGCGCCGACGGTCTCCATGGTCTCGTCGACCGAGAGGGTGGTCTGGGAGAGCCAGACGACCTTCTCCGGGTCGCGGACCTCGACGTTCTGCACGTCGTCGGGGCCGTCGACGATGGTGATGTGCTCGGGGGCCTCGCCGCTGGTGCCGACGACCTCTTCGTGGCCTTCGTGACCGATCAGGAGGATGTCGTAGTCCTCGCTGGCGTACCGGACGGCTTCCTTGTGGACCTTGGTGACCAGCGGGCAGGTGGCGTCGATGGTGGCGAGCTTGCCGCGCTTGGCCTCGTCGTGGACGGCGGGGGCGACGCCGTGGGCCGAGAAGATGACGATGTTGCCCTCGGGCACCTCTTCGGTCTCCTCGACGAAGATCGCACCCTTCCTCTCCAGGGTTTTCACGACGTACTTGTTGTGCACGATTTCGTGGCGCACGTAGACGGGCGCGCCGTACTGCTCCAGGGCCTTCTCGACGGCGATCACGGCGCGGTCCACACCCGCGCAATAACCACGGGGGGCGGCGAGCAGGACCCGGCGCTTGTCACTGCGACGCGGGGCGTCCGCGCTCGGGGTCGTGGCGGGCTGCGGGCCGGGAGTACCAGTCATGCGTCCCATCGTACGGCCGTACCTCCCTCCCCAAAGATCCCACCGGTGGCTCAGACTGATCACTGGCGATCGCGAATGATCACGCCGGCGCGGTAGCCGGGCGTGGGACGAGCAGGACGTACGGAGCGGCGAGGAGGCAGGATGCCGGGCACGGTCGGCGACACGCAGGGCGGCGGGCCGGGTGACGGCGCGGCCGGCGCTGACGGGGCCGGGAGCACCGGTGTGCCGGGGTCGCTGCGGCGGACGCTGACCTTCCGGGACCTGATCGTCTACGGGCTGCTGTTCATCGCCCCGATGGCCCCGGTCGGGATCTTCGGGACGCTGCAGGCCAAGTCGCACGGCGCGATCACCCTCGTCTACCTCGTCGCGACGATCGCGATGGCGTTCACCGCCTACTCGTACGCCCAGATGGTGCGGGTCGCCCCGCAGGCCGGATCGGTCTACACGTACGCCCGGGTGGGGCTCGGCGAGGGGGCCGGGTTCGTCGCCGGGTGGATGGCGCTGCTGGACTACCTGCTGATTCCGGCGGTGGCGTATCTCTTCTCCGGGATCGCGATGCATGCGCTGGTGCCGTCGGTGCACCAGTGGGTGTGGACGGCGATCGCGGTGGTCGTGACGACGCTGCTGAATCTGTGGGGTGTGCGGACCGCGGCGATCGTCGGCTTCGCGGTGCTGGCCCTGGAGATCGTGGTGCTCGGGGTGTTCGTGGTGGCGGCCGTGGCGGAGCTGATCGCCCATGGTGCGCAGCGCGGCTGGGCCGATCCGCTGACCGGTGACGGCGGTTTCTCCGTGAGCGCGGTGCTGTCCGCGGTGTCGGTGGCGGTGCTGTCGTATCTGGGCTTCGACGCGATCGCGTCCTTCGCGGAGGAGGCCAAGGGCAGGCCGGGGCCGGCGAAGGGCGCGGCGAAGGGGCTGCTCGGCTCGGAGACGGTGGCGCGTGCGGTGATCTGCTGCCTGGTGGTGGCCGGTGTGCTGTTCGCCGTGCAGACGTATCTGGCGGCGCTGCTGGCACCGATGACGGCCGCGGAGCTGGCGGCGAACCCGGGTGAGCAGGGTGACGCGTTCTACGCCACGGTCGACGCGGCGGTGGGTGACTGGCTGCACGACCTGGTGGCGGTGAGCAAGGCGGTCGGGGCGGCGTTCGCGGCGCTGGCGGGGCAGGCGGCGGCGGGCCGGCTGCTGTTCGCGATGGCCCGGGACCGGCGGCTGCCGGGGGCGATGTCGAAGGTGGACGCGGGCAGCGGGGTGCCGCGCCGCGCGCTGCTGGGCGCGGCCCTGGTGACGCTGGTGGCGGCGGTGTGGGCGGCCCGGCGCGATGACGGGCTCGACCATCTGTCGTCGATCGTGAACGTCGGGGCGCTGACGGCTTTCGGGCTGCTGCACGCGTCGGTGATCGGCTGGTTCTGGATCCGTAAGCGGGCGGCGGCGCCGAGCGTGCTGCGGCATGTGGTGGTGCCGCTGCTGGGTCTGGCCGTGGTGGTCGCGGTGATCGTGGAGGCCTCGGCGACGGCGCAGGTGGTGGGCGGTATCTGGCTGGTGCTGGGGCTGCTGGTGTTGGCGGTGCAGTACCGGGGTGGGCGGCGGTCGGCGGAGCGGCCGCGTACGTGAGGCGGGGACGGCGGCCGGGAGCGGGTGACTGACCGTGCGGAGCATGCCTGCCGGCGGGGGGCCTGCGTGAAGGGCGGGGAGGGCCTGCGTGACCGGCCGGTGGCCGGCGGCGGCCCGCCGTTCGTGGCGACTCGCTGACAGTGGCCGCCGATACCCTCGCTCGCATGGCTGTCTCTACGTCTCCGGAAACGCCGATCCCGGTCGGCGAGGTGTCCCGGCTCATCGGCGGTTGGATCGACCGCCTCGGCGCGGTGTGGGTCGAGGGGCAGATCACCCAGCTCTCCCGGCGGCCGGGCGCGGGAGTGGTGTTCCTGACGCTGCGCGATCCCTCGCACGACATCTCGGTGAGCGTGACGTGCTACCGCCAGGTCTTCGACAGGATCGCCGATGTGGTGGGCGAGGGCGCCCGGGTGGTGGTGCACGCCAAGCCGGAGTGGTACGCCCCGCGCGGCCAGCTCTCGCTGCGCGCCGCCGAGATCAAGCCGGTCGGGGTCGGTGAACTCCTCGCCCGGCTGGAGCAGTTGAAGAAGTCGCTGGCGGCGGAGGGCCTGTTCGCCCTGGACCGCAAGCGGCCGCTGCCCTTCCTGCCGCAGCTGATCGGGCTGGTCTGCGGCCGGGCCAGCGCCGCCGAGCGGGACGTGCTGGAGAACGCCCGGCACCGCTGGCCCGCCGTCCGCTTCGAGGTGCGCAATGTGCCGGTGCAGGGAGTCCATGCCGTCCCGAAGGTGATCGAGGCCGTCAAGGAACTGGATGCGCTGTCCGAGGTGGACGTGATCATCGTGGCGCGGGGCGGCGGCAGCGTCGAGGATCTGCTGCCGTTCTCCGACGAGCGGCTGGTGCGAGCGGTGGCCTCGGCACGTACGCCGGTGGTCTCCGCGATCGGGCACGAGCCGGACTCCCCGCTGCTGGATCTGGTGGCCGACCTGCGGGCCTCGACCCCGACCGACGCGGCGAAGAAGGTCGTGCCGGATGTGGGCGAGGAGCTGACCCGGGTCCAGCAGCTCCGGGAGCGCGCGCTGCGCGCGGTCGGCGGCTTCCTGGACCGCGAGGAGCGCGGACTCACCGCCGCGCTGCACCGCCCGTCGATGCAGCGCCCGCAGCGCATGGTCGAGGACCGCGAGGAGCAGGTCACGGCCCTGCTGGAGCGTGGCCGGCGGACGCTGGGGCATTTGCTGGACCGGGCGGATTCGGAGCTGTCGCACACCCTGGCCCGGGTGGTCGCGCTCTCCCCCAAGGCGACGCTGGAGCGCGGCTACGCGGTGCTGCAGAAGCCGGACGGGGCCGCGGTGCGGGCGCCCGAAGAGGTCGGCGCGGGCGAGGAGTTGCGGGCCCGGGTGGCCGAGGGCGAGTTCCGGGTGCGGGTGGACGGCGCCGAGCGGGCACGGCCCGACGCTGTCACACCCCCCGCTTAGGGTGGGAGACATGGCGAAGGCAGAGACGGACGGCGTGGCAGAGACGGGATCCGGGTCAGCGGCGGGGGCGGAGCCGGTGCCGGATTCCGGTGCGACGGTGGACTCCACGCTCGGCTACGAGCAGGCGCGGGACGAGCTGATCGAGGTCGTCCGCAGCCTGGAGGCGGGCGGCACGACGCTGGAGGAGTCGCTCGCCCTCTGGGAGCGCGGTGAGCAGCTGGCGAAGGTCTGCCGCCGCTGGCTGGACGGCGCGCGGGCCCGCCTGGACGCGGCACTGGCGGAGTCCGAGGGGGCGGAAGCGGAGCGCGCTTAGCGGCGCGGGGGGGGGCGACCGGGGCGACCTGGGCCGCAGTAGCCGCTGCGGCCGCCGATTCTGCTGAAGCCGGGCCCCTCAGCCGACCGTCGCGTCGCGCACACAAAGCGACACATGTGAATCGGCTCACAATCACCGGGTTTTAGTTGAAGATTAATCTATCTCGACTACAGTGGTTCCCGTAGCCCTGCACAACCAGCTCTGACTCACCGAGGTGCCTCCATGACTCTCGCCCTTGACGCCGCCGCCCAGGACCTCCTCTTCCGCGAGGCCCAGACCGCCAACACGTTCACGGACGAGCCGGTGACGGACGAGCAGGTCCAGGCCATCTACGACCTGGTGAAGTACGCGCCGACCGCCTTCAACCAGTCGCCGCTGCGGATCACCCTGGTCCGTTCCGCCGAGGCCCGTCAGCGCCTGGTCACCCACGCCATGGGCGCCAACGGCCCGAAGACGCTGAACGCCCCGCTGACCGCCGTCCTTTCCGTGGACCTCGACTTCCACGAGAAGCTGCCGCAGCTCTTCCCGCACGCCCCGGGCATCAAGGACGCGTTCTTCTCCGAGGCCGCCGCCCGCGAGGTCGCCGGCACCCAGAACGCCACCCTGCAGGCCGGCTACTTCATCGTCGGCATCCGCGCCGCCGGCCTGGCCGCCGGCCCGATGACCGGCTTCGACTTCACCGGCGTCGACAAGGAGTTCTTCGGCGACGGCAAGCAGAAGGCCTTCCTCGTGATCAACATCGGCAAGCCCGGCGACGACGCCTTCTCCCCGCGCTCGCCCCGCCTGGACTTCACCGAGGCCGTCGCCACCGTCTGAGCCCACGCCGGCCCGGCGCCGTACGGCACAAACGACGAAGAGGCCGCCGCACCCCTCCCGGGTGCGGCGGCCTCTTCGCTGTGCGGTGCGGCGGGGCGTCAGCCCTTCTTCGCCTCCAGGGAGGCGGCCAGTTCCGCGAGCCGCCCGTACGGCGCGGTGCCCGTGACCACCGTGGTCACGCCCGGCTGCGCACGAACCAGGGCGTTGTACTTCTCGCCCTTGTAGCGGTCCCACTTCGCGCTGCCGACGGCCTGCTTGCCCGCGGCCTTCTCGGCGCCCAGGGTGACGTCCCGGATGAACTTCTTGGCGGGCGCGTCGCTCTGCTCGATCGCCGCGTACTCCTGCTCCGGGTCCAGCATGCCGAGGTGCCAGGCGCCGCCCTTGCCGTCGTCGCTCGCCTTGTACGAGACGGAGGTGGCGCGCCAGGTCTTGGGCAGCCCCTTGGGCGCGGCGACCGGGTACGGCGCGGCGCGTCGGGCGGTCGTGACCTCGACGCGGTAGTCGACCGTCTGGACCGCGTTCTTCTCGGCGGTCGCGCTGTCGTCGTGCGGGATGAAGAAATAGATCGCGCCGACCAGCACGCCGATCACCGCCAGCGACAGGACCATGTCCCGTACCGTTTGCCTGCCTCGCTTAGCTGCCACGCATCTATCGTCCCCCATGCCCGAGCCGGCCCCGACGTGGCCCCCGGGACAGCGGAGAAGGGCACATTCCGGCCCGCCCGGCCGCCGCTCATGCGAAGGGCCCCCTGCTCATTTTCGAGGCGTACCGATAAAGTCATGAGCACCCTCACTATTCCGGCCGTCGCCGTACAGAAAGGTGCGCTCGATGACCGAGCATCAGCTCCCGTCCCCTCTAGAGGTCAGCCCCGAGGCCCCCGACCGCAACCTCGCCCTGGAGTTGGTCCGGGTCACCGAGGCCGGTGCCATGGCGTCGGGCCGCTGGGTCGGACGGGGTGACAAGAACGGCGCCGACGGCGCGGCGGTGAAGGCCATGCGCGCCCTGATCCACACCGTGTCGATGAACGGCGTCGTGGTCATCGGGGAGGGCGAGAAAGACAACGCCCCGATGCTGTACAACGGCGAACGCGTCGGCGACGGCACCGGCGCCGAGTGCGATGTCGCCGTCGACCCGGTCGACGGCACGACACTGACCGCCAAGGGCATGGCCAACGCGGTGTCCGTGATGGCCGTGGCCGAGCGCGGCTCCATGTTCGACCCGTCCGCGGTCTTCTACATGGACAAGCTCGCCACCGGCCCCGAGGCCGCCGACTTCGTCGACATCACCGCTCCCGTGGCGGTGAACATCAAGCGCATCGCCAAGGCCAAGCGCTCCGCCGTCGAGGACGTCACCGTCGTCATCCTGGACCGGCCGCGCCACGACGGCCTGGTCAAGGAGGTCCGGGAGGCCGGCGCCCGGATCAAGTTCATCGCGGACGGCGATGTGGCCGGCGCGATCATGGCGGCCCGCGAGGGCACCGGCGTCGACCTGCTGCTCGGCATCGGCGGTACGCCCGAGGGCATCATCGCGGCCTGCGCCCTGAAGTGCCTGGGCGGCGCGCTGCAGGCCAAGCTGTGGCCGAAGGACGACGAGGAGCGGCAGCGCGCCCTCGACGCCGGCCACGACCTGGACAAGGTCCTGGAGATCGACGACCTGGTCCACGGCGACAACGTCTTCTTCGTCGCCACCGGCATCACCGACGGCGACCTGCTGCGCGGTGTCCGCTACCGCGCGGAGAACGCCTACACCCAGTCGCTCGTGATGCGCTCCAAGTCCGGCACGATCCGCCAGATCGACTCGCAGCACCGGCTCTCGAAGCTGCGCGCGTACAGCTCGGTGGACTTCGAGCGCCCCAGCTAGCGGAAGCGCCCCGGGCCCCTCGCCGGATCAGGCCCAGCCGTCCCGGCTTCCCGGTCGCCACGTGTTTCGCCCCCGCCGGAGAGCTTTTGGCGGGGGCGAAAACGCGAAGCCGCGGAGTCGGCGGTCAGCCCGCCGCCGGCATATGGGCCGCGCGCTGGATCTCGGTCTCCCGGCGTCGGCGGCGGGCCAGCACGACCCGGCGCTCGGCCGCGGTGAGCCCGCCCCAGACGCCGTACGGCTCCGGCTGGACGAGGGCGTGTTCCCGGCATTCGACCATCACCGGGCAGCGGGCGCAGACCCGCTTCGCGGCCTCCTCTCTGGCCAGCCGCGCGGCGGTCGGTTCCTTGGAGGGGGCGAAGAACAGCCCGGCTTCATCCCGGCGGCACACCGCCTCCGAATGCCAGGGCCCCGCCTCATCGCGAGCGGGCACTCGCTGGGACGGGACGACAGCAGCATCCTGTAGGGGCTGATGCGGTAGCAGCACGGTCTACTCCTGACGACGGCTTCGGCGAAAGAATCACCCTTGCCCGTCTCGCTGCGCACGGCTTTTCGCACCCCGCAGCCGTACGAGAGACGATGCACCAGCCCTACCCGCTGTACCCACGCTTATGCACACCGTGGCGATGATCGGAGAAAGCGGCGACTGTCAGGACCGCGGGCGGGCGCCCCGCACCTCAGCCGCCGCACCTGCCGCAGCCGCCCCGGCGGCCCCGCCGCAGCCGCTTCAGTCGTCGATGTCCTTACGGAAACGGTCGCGCCGCTCCCGCCGCTCGTGGCGCATCCGGTCGTGCCGCTCATGGCGCTCGTGCCGCTCGTGCCGGAGCTGGGCGTGCCGGTCGCGCCGGTCCTCGCGGAGCCGGTCGCGCAGATCGCGGATCAGCGAGCCGCGCTTGGGCTTGGCCTCGACGCTGCCGAGCACGGCGTAGCCGTTGACGAAGACCACTGGGGCGTTGCCGTCCGCCGCGTCGTTCGACTCGACCTCGAAGCTGCCGAGGACGCCCGAACCGCTGCTGCGCAGCGTGATGTTCTCCGGGACCCGGATCTCGACACTCCCGAAGATGGCCGTCACGTTGATCTGGATCTGCTGCTGCGCGAAGACGGCCTCGGTCAGGTCGATCTCGACGGAGCCGAAGATCGCTACGGCGTTGATCCGCGCGGGGGCCTGCCAGCGCCCCTTGCGCACCGAGGCGCTGAAGACCGCGACGAGATTCTGGACGGGGACCGGGCCCGCGGGACCGTAGGCGTACGCGCCGGAGGCGGGCCGGGGCCCGCTGTCGCCGGCCGCCGGCAGGTCCCGGACGACGGGCTCCAGCTCGCCCATGGTCTTGGCGCGGTAGACGAGATCGATGCGCTCGGCATGCTCCTCGGCGTCCAGCCGGCCCTCCGCCAGCGCCTCGCGGAGGATCTCGGCGATCCGGTCGCGGTCCGCGTCGGACGCGCGGAGGTCCGCCTCGGCCACGGGCTTGGTCAGATTCACCGACTGCCGGTCCCGCTTGTCCAGCGGTCCGGCCGGGGAGGGGGGGGTCGTCCCCCGATTGTCTGCAGCGTCCACGACAGCAGCCTACCGAAACGCGATAGATCGCGACCAGGGAATGGCGGCCCGGGATCGCCGGAAATCGGCGGGGCGGCCAACTGAGCCTTACCTCACAGCGGCACCCGCCCGCCAGGGTTCTACGCTGTTCAGGCGCTGCCGTAGATGCCAGCCACCACCCTCCGAGTAAGGAATGACCCCCAATGCCCCCCGTCTCCCGCCCGAGCCGCCCGGCATTCGCCTATACCGACCTGCTCCCCGTAGGCGAGGACACCACCCCCTACCGCCTGGTCACCTCGGAGGGCGTCAGCACCTTCGAGGCCGACGGCCGTACGTTCCTGAAGGTCGAGCCGGAGGCGCTGCGCAAGCTGGCCGCCGAGGCGATGCACGACATTTCGCACTACCTGCGCCCGACGCACCTCGCCCAGCTCCGCAAGATCCTGGACGACCCCGAGGCCAGCGCCAACGACCGCTTCGTGGCGCTCGACCTCCTCAAGAACGCCAACATCGCGGCGGCCGGCGTGCTCCCGATGTGCCAGGACACCGGCACGGCGATCGTGATGGGCAAGCGCGGCCAGCAGGTCCTCACCGAGGGCGGCGACGAGGAAGCGCTCTCCCGCGGCATCTACGACGCCTACACCCAGCTGAACCTGCGCTACTCGCAGATGGCCCCGCTGACGATGTGGGACGAGAAGAACACCGGCAACAACCTGCCGGCCCAGATCGAGCTGTACGCGACCGACGGCGGCGCCTACAAGTTCCTCTTCATGGCCAAGGGCGGCGGCAGCGCCAACAAGTCCTTCCTCTTCCAGGAGACGAAGGCGGTCCTCAACGAGGGCTCGATGATGAAGTTCCTGGAGCAGAAGATCCGCTCGCTCGGCACGGCCGCCTGCCCGCCGTACCACCTCGCGATCGTCGTCGGCGGCACCAGCGCCGAGTACGCGATGAAGACCGCGAAGTACGCCTCCGCGCACTACCTCGACGAGCTGCCCGCCGAGGGCTCCCCCGCCGGCCACGGCTTCCGGGACAAGGAGCTGGAGGAGAAGGTCTTCGAGCTGACGCAGAAGATCGGCATCGGCGCCCAGTTCGGCGGCAAGTACTTCTGCCACGACGTCCGCGTCGTCCGCCTCCCCCGCCACGGCGCTTCCTGCCCCGTCGCGATCGCCGTCTCCTGCTCCGCCGACCGCCAGGCGGTCGCGAAGATCACCGCCGAGGGCGTCTTCCTGGAGCAGCTGGAGACCGACCCGGCGCGCTTCCTCCCGGAGACCACCGAGGACGAGCTGACCGAGGGCGCGGGCCCGGACCTGAACGCGGTGGCCATCGACCTCAACCGGCCGATGGACGACGTCCTGGCCGAGCTGACCAAGCACCCCGTCAAGACCCGGCTCTCCCTCACCGGCACCCTGGTCGTCGCCCGTGACATCGCGCACGCGAAGATCAAGGAGCGGCTGGACGCGGGCGACGAGATGCCGCAGTACCTCAAGGACCACCCGGTCTACTACGCGGGCCCGGCCAAGACCCCCGAGGGCTATGCCTCCGGCTCCTTCGGCCCGACCACCGCGGGCCGGATGGACGCCTACGTCGAGCAGTTCCAGGCGGCCGGCGGTTCCAAGGTCATGCTCGCCAAGGGCAACCGCTCCCAGCAGGTCACCGACGCGTGCGGCACGCACGGCGGCTTCTACCTGGGCTCCATCGGCGGCCCCGCCGCCCGTCTCGCCCAGGACTGCATCAAGAAGGTCGAGGTCCTGGAGTACGAGGAGCTCGGCATGGAGGCGGTCTGGCGGATCGAGGTCGAGGACTTCCCGGCCTTCATCGTCGTCGACGACAAGGGCAACGACTTCTTCCAGGACCCCGCGCCCGCCCCGACGTTCACCAGCATTCCGGTGCGGTCGGGTTCGTAGCCCTCGCCTGTTCACGGACCGGCCGCGACGGCCCTCATCTGCGCACTCCGCGGGTGAGGGCCGTCGCCGCTCCCGGCCCGCCGCCACCCGCGCACCCCCGCCCGTGGCGCGAAGAACCCCCGCGGCCCCGCCTCGGTCTTTCCGTACGCCGACCGGTCCTCATTCATGGCGGGCGTGCGGCGAGACATTTCTCCTGGCCGAGGGCAGCTCTCTGGGCCGATTCCCACAGGCCGGGGCCCGGGACGGTGAAAAACCCGGTCGGGGCGCATCCATTTCCCCCTCTCCGGCGTCTTATGAACAAGCGGCATTCTCATGTGACCGCACTGCAGGGGCATTTGGAGAATTCACCTTGAAAATCGGCATTAAGGGCATTCGTCGCACATCCGCGGTGGTCGTCACCGCGGGCGCCGTCCTGTCGGCCGGAGCGTTCGCCGCTCCGGCGCAGGCCGCCACGCTCAAGACCCCCACGATCGTCGCCAAGGGCGGCTTCGTGATGAACAACGGCACGGGCAAGACCCTCTTCACCAAGGCGGCGGACACCCGCCGCTCCACCGGGTCCACCACCAAGATCATGACCGCACGGGTGGTACTCGCGAAGAAGAATCTCAATCTGGATTCCAAGGTCACGGTCCAGAAGGCGTACAGCGACTACATCGTCGACAACGACTGGGCCTCGTCGGCCAAGCTGATCGTCGGCGACAAGGTCACCGTCCGCCAGCTGCTGTACGGGCTGATGCTCCCGTCCGGCTGTGACGCCGCATACGCGCTGGCCGACAAGTTCGGCAGCGGGTCCACGCGGGCCGCGCGGGTGAAGTCGTTCATCGGCCAGATGAACTCCACCGCCAAGTCCCTGGGCCTGAAGAACACGCACTTCGACTCGTTCGACGGCATCGGGAAGAAGTCGAACTACTCGACCCCGCGCGACCTGACCAAGCTCGCCAGCAGCGCGATGAAGTACTCCACCTTCCGTACGGTCGTGAAGACGAAGTCGACCAAGCAGAAGGTCACGACGAAGAGCGGTGGCTACCGCAACATGTCGTGGGAGAACACCAACACCCTGCTCGGCAGCTACTCCGGCGCCATCGGCGTCAAGACCGGCTCGGGTCCGGAGGCCAAGTACTGCCTGGTCTTCGCCGCGACCCGGGGCGGCAAGACCGTCATCGGCACGGTCCTCACCTCCACCTCGGTGGCCACCCGCACGGCGGACGCCAAGAAGCTGATGGATTACGCCTTCAAGAAGTGATCCAGGGCCGGTGGGAAACCGTCGGGCACCGGGGCCTGTCCACGACCGTGCACATACGGGCGTGGGCAGGCCCCTTTGCCGTGCCGGGCCCCCGGTCCGGCGGCCCGGCTGAGCGGATCGGGAAGCCGGGCGGGCGTATACCGGGAACAGATCGCCCCTCCCGGGTACTGAAAGAGGTATGAGCGAGAACAGCAATCCCCGCACACCCGGCCCCCCCGGCGCATCCGACGCACCCGGCGGCGCCCCCGCCGCCGACGGCTTCCGGACCGAGCACGACTCGATGGGCGAGGTGCGGGTGCCCGCGCATGCGAAGTGGCGGGCGCAGACCCAGCGGGCGGTGGAGAATTTCCCGATCTCCGGGCAGCGGCTGGAGCGGGCGCACATCGAGGCGCTGGCGCGGATCAAGGCCGCCGCGGCGACGGTCAACGCCGAGCTGGGGGTGCTGGACAAGGACGTGGCGGCGGCGATCGCGGACGCGGCCGGTGAGGTCGCCGAGGGGCAGTGGGACGAGCACTTCCCCATCGACGTGTTCCAGACCGGGTCCGGGACGTCGTCGAACATGAACACCAACGAGGTCATCGCGACACTGGCGAGCGAGCGGCTGGGCAGCGGCGTCCACCCCAACGACCACGTGAACGCCAGCCAGTCGTCGAACGACGTCTTCCCGTCGTCGATCCATATCGCGGCGACGGCCGCGGTCACCCGCGACCTGATTCCGGCGCTCGGCCATCTGGCCGCTTCGCTGGAGCGGAAGGCCGAGGAGTTCGCGGAGGTCGTGAAGTCGGGGCGGACGCATCTGATGGACGCGACGCCGGTGACGCTGGGTCAGGAATTCGGCGGGTACGCCGCGCAGGTGCGGTACGGCATCGAGCGGCTGACCGCCTCACTGCCGCGGCTGGCCGAACTCCCCCTGGGCGGTACGGCGGTGGGCACCGGCATCAACACCCCGCCCGGCTTCTCGGCCGCGGTGATCGCCGAGGTGGCGCGGGCGACGGGGCTGCCGCTGACGGAGGCCCGTAACCACTTCGAGGCGCAGGGCGCGCGCGACGGGATCGTGGAGACCAGCGGGCAGTTGCGGACGATCGGCGTGGGGCTGACGAAGATCGCCAATGACCTGCGCTGGATGGCTTCCGGGCCGCGTACGGGCCTGGCCGAGATCGCGCTGCCCGATCTGCAGCCCGGTTCGTCGATCATGCCGGGGAAGGTCAACCCGGTGATCCCGGAGGCCGTCGTGATGGTCGCGGCGCAGGTCACCGGCAATGACGCGACGGTGGCGGCGGCGGGCGCGGCCGGCAACTTCGAGCTGAATGTGATGCTGCCGGTGATCGCCCGGAATGTACTGGAGTCGGTGCGGCTGCTCGCCAACGTGTCGCGGCTGCTGGCGGACCGGACCGTCGACGGCATCACGGCGAACGTCGAACGGGCCCGCGAGTACGCCGAGTCGTCACCGTCCGTGGTCACCCCGCTCAACAAGTACCTCGGCTACGAAGAGGCCGCGAAGGTCGCCAAGCGGGCCCTGGCCGAGCGCAGGACGATCCGTCAGGTGGTCGTCGAGGGCGGTTATGTCGAGCGGGGACTGCTGACCGAGCGGCAGTTGGACGAGGCGCTGGACGTGCTGCGGATGACGCACCCGTAGGCGACGCCGACGCACCGGGCGTGACGTGTCCGTAACGCCCGGTGCGTCGCAGGTCACGGCGCGCGTAACTCCTCACCCCTAAGATCTGCGCATGACAGCGGACATGGTGGACACAACGGAAGGCGGGACGGCCGGCACCCGCGGGGCGGCGGGCACGGCGGGGCGCGGCGAGCGCGGTACGGCGGAGCGGGTGCGCTGGGCGCCGGGGGATCACATCCTGTGGCGCTATCGCGACAACGCCGCGGCCGAGCGGATTCACATCTGCCGCCCGATGACCGTGGTCCAGGACACGGACGAGCTGCTCGCGGTGTGGATGGCCCCCGGCACCACCTGTGTCCGGCCGGTGCTCGCCGACGGCACGGCCGTGCACCGCGAGCCGCTGGCCACCCGCTACACCAAGCCGCGGCGCACCACCCTCGACCACTGGTTCGGTACCGGCGTGCTGAAGCTGGCGCGGCCGGGCGACCCGTGGTCGGTGTGGCTGTTCTGGGAGCGCGGCTGGCAGTTCAAGAACTGGTACGTCAATTTGGAGGAGCCGCGCCGCCGTTGGGCGGGAGGTATCGATTCGCTGGACCATTTCCTCGACATCTGCGTCTATCCGGACCGGCACTGGGAGTGGCGGGACGAGGACGAGTTCGCACAGGCACAGCGGGACGGGCTGATCACGCCGGCCCAGGCCTCCGAGGTGCGGTCGGCGGGCCGGGCGGCGCTGGCACACATCGCGGCGTGGGGCGGGCCGTTCGCGGACGGCTGGGAGGACTGGCGGCCCGACCCCGCCTGGACGGTGCCGCAGCTGCCGGACAACTGGGACCGGGCGCGTGACAATGTGCGGTCGTGAGCGAGTGAAGTAATGCGAAAACGAAGTGAAGCGGCGTGAAATGGGGTGAAGTGGGGTGGGTGAAGGGGGTGAATCCTGGAAACCTGCGCCTATGCGTCAGCCTGTGGGGCAACGCTGTGGAACACCGTGGTGAGCAGACGTTTCTTCAGGGGCCGGAGGGGGTTGCCCACATGACACCCACGAGCCCCCTTGCTGCGCCCCCGGGCTTCAAACGTAGGATCGTCCTCCGCAAGACTGCACAGGCGCAACTCCAGAACTGGAAACCGAACTTGACCGCGGTCGCAGGAGGGGCAAGGTCGTGAGCGCTGCAAGCTACGACGGATATGAGGGCCTGAACCGGTTAGCACTCGACCGGGCCGGCCAGGCCGAGGCGTTCGACGCGATCGGTGACCGGTATGACGAGGCCTTCCCGCACAAGGAAGGTCAGCTCGCGTCGGGAGGCTGGCTGGCCGGCGCGCTGCCCGACGGTTCGCGGGTGCTGGACCTCGGGTGCGGTACGGGTGCGCCGACCGCCCGTCAGCTGTCCGACGCCGGACACCGTGTGGTGGGCGTCGACATCTCCCCCGCGATGATCAAACTCTCCCGGGAGAACGTCCCCGCCGCGGAATTCCACCGGCTGGACATCGCCGATCTGCGCAACGGCCGGCTCGGCGGGCCGGGTTCTTTCGACGGTATCGCCGCCTTTTTCTCGCTGTTGATGCTGCCACGTGCGGAAATCCCTTACGCGCTGGGCATGCTGCATGATCTGCTACGACCGGGCGGGCTGCTCGCCCTGTCGATGGTCGAGGCGGATGTCGATGACTTCACGATTCCGTTCCTGGGCAACTCGATCCGGGTATCGGGTTACCTACGGGACGACCTGCGCCGGATCGTGCGCGACGCGGGTTTCGACGTCACCGGGGAGGACTCGTTCGCGTATGCCCCGGCGAGCACGGACGTACCACCCGAGATCCAGCTCTTTCTGCACCTGCGACGCGCTTGAGACGCAGCGCGTCAGGCGCGTCCGCCCGTGCGGCGCGCTTGAAGCGCGGCGTGTCGGGCGCGCAGCCCCGGACGGACGGAATCCCACGCGTGACGGAGCACCCCACCTCCCACGAATCGCGGCGGTCGGCCTCGACCACCGCGTCCTCGGCATCCCCTTTGCGGGGGCAGGCCGGGGCGGCGCCGCTCGGCGCGGTCCCCGACCCGCGCAATGCCCTGCAACAGCCCGCCGCCGGGTTCGCCCCGGTGCCGGGCGCCGGCTTCGCCGTGCGGGGCGGTGACGACATCGGCATCCGCGGGAACGACAGCGGCCCGGCCGGCGCCGACGGCACGTCCGGTTTCGCCACCGCCGCCGCGGGGCCGCCGGCCGGCCGGGCCGACGACGAGCCGGTGGTCGGCCACGGCACGGCGCGGCAGGACCCGGCGGCGGACGCCGAACGCCCCGCGGCCGACGGCGCCCAGGGCCGGGGCAGAGAGCACGGCGCGGCGGCGATCACCCGTACGGTCCGTGCCGCGTCGAACGGCCCGCAGGGCGCCGGGGGCCCGGGGCCCGATCAGCGTGCCGCGCGGCATGTCGCGCGTGCCGCGGTCGGCAGCCCCGAGACGCCAGGACCGGACGAGGAGCCGCGCCCCGGGCAGGGCCCGCGTACGGGCGAGGGCATCGGGCGACCGCGCGAGGGCGGCAGGACGAGTGGTGGCGGCCGGTCGCGGCCGCCGGGCGAGGAGACGGTGAGCGCTCCCTCCGTACCGCCGCCGGCCGGCCCGCCGCAGGGCTCTCCGCCGGCCCGTTCGGCGCACCCCGGTGAGACCGGCGAGGTGGCGGCGGCCCGGCAGGCGGGCGGCGACCGGCTGCGGTTCATCGGGGCGGCGACGCGACGGATCGCGCGCGGCATAGACCTCGACGAGATCGTGCTCGGCCTGTGCCGGGCGACGGTCCCCACGTTCGCCGACGCGATCCTGGTGTATCTGCGGGACCCGCTGCCGGTGGGCGACGAGCGCCCGACCGGCCCGGTGGTGCTGCGGCTGCGCCGTACGGACCGGATCCCGGAGGAGCCGGACACCAATGGCACCCGGCTGCCGGTGCTGCCCGCGCAGCCGGACCTGGGTCCGGCGATGGGCGGCAGCGCGGCCGAACTGGCCGAGGTGCGGCCGGGCGGTCCGCTGGCGGAGGTGCTGCGGGGCGTGCGCCCGCTGTTCGGGGAGGCGCAGGCGGCGCGGACGGCGCTGCCCGAGCTGCTGGGCCCGGACACCCGGCTGCCGAGCGGCCACCGGGTGATCCTGGCGCCGTTGCGCGGGCGGCGGCGGGTGATCGGTGCGGCGGTGTTCCTGCGGCGGCCGGACCGTCCGGCGTTCGAGCCGGACGATCTGCTGGTGGCGGCGCAGTTGGCGACGCACACCGCGCTGGGCGTGGACAAGGCGGTGCTCTACGGCCGCGAGGCGTACATCGCCGACGCACTGCAGCGCACCATGCTGCCGGACTCGCTGCCGCAGCCGACCGGCGTGCGGCTCGCCAGCCGCTATCTGCCGGCCGCCGAGACGGCGCGGGTGGGCGGTGACTGGTACGACGCGATTCCGCTGCCCGGCAGCCGGGTGGCGCTGGTCGTGGGCGATGTCATGGGGCATTCCATGACCTCGGCGGCGATCATGGGCCAGCTGCGGACGACGGCGCAGACCCTGGCGGGTCTGGATCTGCCGCCGCAGGAGGTGCTGCACCATCTCGACGAGCAGGCGCAGCGGCTGGGCTCGGACCGGATGGCGACGTGCCTGTACGCGGTCTACGACCCGGTCGCGCACCGGATCATCATCGCCAACGCCGGTCATCCGCCGCCCGTGATGCTGCACCGCGGTGGCCGTGCGGAGGTGCTGCGGGTGCCGCCGGGCGCGCCGATCGGCGTGGGCGGGGTGGACTTCGAGGCGGTGGAGCTGGACGCCCCGGCGGGCGCCACCCTCGTCCTCTACACGGACGGGCTGGTCGAGTCGCGGATCCGCGATGTGTGGACCGGTATCGAGCAGCTGCGGGAGCGGCTGACGGAGACGGCCCGGCTGACGGGCCCCAATCCGCCGCCGCTGGAGCCGTTGTGCGACGAGGTGCTGGACATGCTGGGGCCCGGTGACCGCGATGACGACATCGCGCTGCTGGCCGCCCGGTTCGACGGGATAGCGCCGAGCGATGTCGCGTACTGGTATCTGGACCCGAAGGCGCAGACGGCCGGGCAGGCGCGCCGGCTGGCCCGCCGGGCGCTGGCGCGCTGGGGCCTGGAGGAGCTGACCGATCAGCTGGAGCTGCTGGTCAGCGAGGTGGTGACGAACGCGGTGCGGTATGCGGAGCGGCCGGTGACGCTGCGGTTGCTGCGAACGGACGTACTGCGCTGCGAGGTGGGTGATGACGTTCCGCAGCTGCCGAGGCTGCGTCAGGCCCGGCCGTCGGACGAGGGCGGGCGGGGTCTCTACCTCGTCAACCGGATGGCGCGGCGGTGGGGGGCGACCCGTTTGAGCATGGGAAAGGTCGTCTGGTTCGAGCTGTCGATGCCGCCGGGGGCCGGGCGCCCCTGACTCCGGCCGCGGCACGGCCACCGCATTCCCCGTCATGGGACCCCGTCTGAGACCGGACGGGGTCCCACTCTTGCCGACATGCCGTCGGCGGCGTTGACTGATTGGGTGGACAAATGGGGAATTACTGACCCCACCCCACTCCGGTCGCCGAACGGGAGGCATTCCTCCAATGACAAGCTCCGCGCAGCACGTCCCGCGCACGACGAACAACGCCGGCATTCCGGTGGAGAGCGACGAGCACTCACTGACAGTGGGTCCGGACGGCCCGATCCTGCTCCAGGACCACTACGCCATCGAGAAGATGGCCCAGTTCAACCGCGAACGGGTCCCCGAGCGGGTGGTGCACGCCAAGGGCAGTGGCGCCTACGGCACCTTCGACGTCACCAACGACGTCAGCCAGTTCACCAAGGCGGACCTCTTCCAGCCGGGCAAGAGCACCGACATGCTGGCCCGCTTCTCGACGGTCGCGGGCGAGATGGGGTCCCCGGACACCTGGCGCGACCCGCGGGGCTTCGCCCTCAAGTTCTATACGGAGCACGGCAATTACGACCTGGTGGGCAACAACACCCCGGTCTTCTTCGTCCGTGACACGATCAAGTTCCAGGACTTCATCCGTTCGCAGAAGCGGCATCCGGGCAGCGGGCTGCGCAGCCACGACATGCAGTGGGACTTCTGGACGCTGTCGCCGGAGTCGGCCCACCAGGTGACCTGGCTGATGGGTGACCGCGGCATCCCCAAGACCTACCGCCACATGAACGGCTACGGCTCGCACACCTACATGTGGGTCAACGCCGGCGGTGAGAAGTTCTGGATCAAGTACCACTTCAAGACCGACCAGGGCATCGACTTCCTGCCCCAGGAGGACGCCGACCGGCTGGCCGGCGAGGACGCGGACTACCACCGCCGCGATCTGTACGAGTCCATCGAGAGCGGCAATGCCCCGTCCTGGACGCTGTATGTGCAGGTCATGCCGTTCGCGGACGCCCCGGACTACCGCTTCAACCCGTTCGATCTGACCAAGGTGTGGCCGCACGGCGACTACCCGCTGATCGAGGTCGGGCGGATGACGCTCAACAAGAACCCGGAAGACCACTTCATCCACATCGAGCAGGCGGCGTTCGAGCCGTCCAACATGGTGCCGGGCATCGGCCCGTCACCGGACAAGATGCTGCTGGGCCGGCTGTTCTCCTACCCGGACACCCACCGGTACCGCATCGGCCCGAACTACCTCCAGCTGCCGCCCAACCGGCCGCACGTCCCCGTCCACTCGTACGCGAAGGACGGCCCGATGCGCTTCGACCCGGCCCGCACGGCCCGGCCCTACGCGCCCAACTCGTACGGCGGCCCGGCGGCGGACACCGCGAACTTCGGTGAGCCGGCCGGCTGGGCGACCAGCGGCGAGATGGTGCGCGAGGCGTACACCCTGCGCCGGGAGGACGACGACTTCGGGCAGCCGGGCACGATGGTTCGCGAGGTCCTCGACGACGCGGCCCGCGAGCGGCTGGTCAGCAATGTCGCCGGGCATCTCCTGGACGATGTGACCCCTGCGGTGCTGGAGCGGGCGTTCCAGTACTGGCGCAACATCGACAAGGGCATCGGCGACCGGATCGCGAAGAAGGTCAACGGCGGCTGAGCGGCCGCACACGGCCGCCATCCCGTCACGCAGCTCGGCCCCCGCCTCGCGAGGCGGGGGCCGAGCTGCGTGCGTTCGGGCGGTGCGGCGTCAGTTCAGATTGGGGAAGGCGTTGTCCTCGGTGCCGCCGGTGGCGTTTCCGTTGCCGCCATTGCCGTTCCCGCCGGTGCCGTTGTCGCCGCCGGTCGTGCCGCCGTTCGGCAGGCCCGGCCCGCTGGGCGACGTGGTGGGCGGGGTCGGCGGCCCGCCGCTGGCGGACCCGGACGGCGTCTGGCTCGGCGAGGGGCTCCCCGACGGCGTACCGCTGGGGGTCTGCGACGGCGACGGGGTCGTCGAGGGGGTGTCGCTCGGCGTGGGGGTGGAGGTCGGGGGCACCCCGGCCCCGAGGTCGGTTTCGAGGTCGAATTCGGCGCCGGTGCTGCCGCCGAGCGCGGCCTCGGTGTAGTCGGCCCACACCCTGGCCGGGTAGCCGCCGCCGTTGACCCGGCCGCCGCCCCCGGTGCCCTTGAGGGTGACCTGGGCGCTGCCGGCCTTGGCGGACTCACCGAACATGCCGACCGCGGTGACCAGCTTCGGCGTGTAGCCCACGAACCAGGCCGACTTGTTGTCGTCGGAGGTGCCGGTCTTGCCCGCCGCTTCGTACGCGGTGTTCTTCACGGCCTCCGAGGCGGTGCCGTCGTTGACCACGCCCGTCAGGACGGAGGTGAGGGTGTCCGCGGTGTGCCGGCTCAGGACCTGCTCACCGATCGGGTCGGGCAGCGGCTGCTCGACGTCGTTGTGCTCGGCCTTGACGACCACCGCCGGGGTGACCTTCTTGCCGTGGTTGTCGAGCGTGGCGTAGGCGCCGGCCATCTGGAGCGGGCTGGCGCCCATGCTGCCCAGGGTCATCGCGGGCGTGACGTCCATGTTCGTGCCCATGCCCAGACTGACCGCGGTCTTCTTGACCTTGTCGAGGCCGACATCGGCGCCCATCTGCGCGAAGACCGAGTTGACCGAGTTGTTCATCGCCTGCTGGGTGCTGATCTTGCCGTAGTCGCGCTGGTCCTCGTTGGGCGGCGCGAAGGGCCGGTCCCCGCCGACGACCGGGCGGCGGTTGCTGCCGTCGTAGATGGTGTTCGGCGTGATCGGGAGGCCGCTCTGGGTGAGGGCGTTGTTCTCCATGGCCGACGCGAGGATCAGCGGCTTGAAGGTGGACGCCGGCTGGTAGTCGGCGCGGGTGGCGTTGTTCCGGTAGTGCTTGGGGTAGCCCTCGCCGCCGTACATCGCGACGACACGGCCGGACGACGGGTCGACGGAGGTGGCGCCGAGCTGGGCGTCCGCGTCGACCTTGCGCTTCTTGGGGTCGAGGTCGTCGGAGAGCTTGCGCTTGACCGACTTCTCCAGCGCCTGCTGCTTCTTCTTGTCGATGCCGAGGGTGATCGTCCAGCCGCCGCGCTCGAACTGCTTCTCGTCGACGCCGTGGGCGAAGAGTTCCCTCTTGGCCTCGTCGATGATGTAGCTGGCCTGACCGCTCAGACCGGGCAGCGGCTTGGGGTCGTGCGGCTTCTTGAAGGCCTGCTTCTTGCGGTCCGCCGGGGACAGCCACTTCATCTCGACCATGTTGTCGAGGGTGTAGGCCCAGCGCGCCTTGACCCGCGTCCGGCCGTCGGGGGTCGCGGCCGACCAGTCGTACTGACTGGGGGCCTGGAGCAGCGAGGCGAGGTAGGCGCCCTGCGAGACGGAGAGCTTGTCGACGTCGACGCCGTAGTAGGCCTGCGCCGCGGCCTGGATGCCGTACGCGCCGCGGCCGTAGTAGCTGGTGTTCATGTAGCCGAGGAGGATGTCGTTCTTGCTCAGCTTCTGGTCCACCTTGAGCGAGATGACGATCTCCTGGAGCTTGCGGGAGACCGTCTGCTCCTGGCTCAGGTAGTAGTTCTTGACGTACTGCTGGGTGATCGTCGAGCCGCCCTGCTTCCCGTGACCCATGAGGGTGTTCAGGATGCCGCGGGTGGTGCCCTTCAGGTCGACGCCGGAGTCCTGGTAGAAGGTCTTGTTCTCGGCGGCGACGAAGGCGTGCTGGACTTCCTTGGGGACCTGCTCGATCTTGACGGTCTCGCGGTTGACCGAGCCCGAGCGGGCGAGGGTCTTGCCGTTGGCGTACTTGAAGACGTTGCTCTGCAGCTTGGCCTGGTCGTTGCCCTCGGTGGGGACGTCGACGTACAGGTACAGGCCGATGAAGGCGCAGATGCCCAGCAGGCACGCGCCGAGGAAGGTTCCGAGGATCTTCTTCCAGGTGAAGAAGCGGCGTATGCCGCCCTTCTTCTGTTTCTTGGCCCGGCGGGCGCTCCCCTGCCGCGCCCGTCTCGCGTCCGCTCGGCCCATCGCTCCAGCCACTCCAGTCGGTTCCGCCCCCAGAAAACTCAGCGGTCGAAGCTAACACCGCATCTGTCAACAAATGCTCATCGATCAAGGCTTTTCCTGGCGTGACAAACAGCACCCGGCGGGAGGGAACCGGCCAGGGGCGCCGGGTATCGGCCTCCACCCCGCCCTGGACAGCCGTCCCGCACCCCCGTTAAAGTGATATCAGTTTGCTAGGTACGCAGCATCACAAACATGACGGAGAAACGGGGATCCCCATGTCCGACCACACACCGGCCGACCGTCCCACCGGACCCGACGGCGATCTCACCGTCGACGCCCCCGAGATGCCGGAGCCGCAGGTCCGCGAGAAGGCGGCGCACAGCATCGCGGGCGGCCTCGCGCTGCTCCTGACGGTGCTGGGCGTCTTCGTCGGCATCGCGCTGATCATCGTCGGCGGGGTGCTGGGCTCCGGCGGCAACAACGGCGCCGGCGTTCCCCTGGTCATCGTCGGGATCCTGGCGGTGATCGGCTCCTTCTTCTGCATGACCGGCGTGAAGATGGTCGCGCCGGGCGAGGCGCGGGTCATCCAGCTCTTCGGGCGGTACGTCGGCACGATCCGCACCGACGGCCTGCGCTGGGTCAACCCGCTCACCAGCGCCCAGAAGATCTCCACCCGGGTGCGCAACCACGAGACCGCCGTCCTCAAGGTCAACGACGCCTACGGCAACCCCATCGAGCTCGCCTCGATCGTCGTCTGGAAGGTCGAGGACACCGCCCAGGCGCTCTTCGAGGTCGACGACTTCCTGGAGTTCGTCGCCACCCAGACCGAGGCGGCCGTCCGGCACATCGCGATCGAGTACCCCTATGACGCGCACGACGAGGACGGCCTGTCGCTGCGCGGCAACGCCGAGGAGATCACCGAGAAGCTCGCGATCGAGCTGACCGCCCGGGTCCAGGCGGCCGGCGTACGGATCATCGAGTCCCGCTTCAGCCACCTCGCCTACGCACCCGAGATCGCCTCCGCGATGCTCCAGCGACAGCAGGCCGGTGCGGTCGTGGCGGCCCGCCAGCAGATCGTCGAGGGCGCGGTCGGCATGGTCGAGCAGGCGCTGATCCGGATCAGTGAGCAGGGGATCGTGGAGCTGGACGAGGAGCGCAAGGCGTCCATGGTCGGCAATCTGATGGTGGTGCTGTGCGGCGACCGGGCCGCCCAGCCCGTACTGAACACGGGCTCCCTCTACCAGTGAGTGCCGACACCCCCGAGGGGCCCGGAGCCGACGGCGACCGGAAGCCACGCGGGCGGCCGCAGCAGCGCAAGCAGGTGCTGCTGCGGCTCGACCCGCTGATCCATGACGCGCTCGCGCGGTGGGCCAACGACGAGCTGCGCAGCACCAACGCGCAGATCGAGTTCCTGCTCCGCAAGGCGCTCAAGGACGCGGGGCGGCTGCCCCGGGACGCGGGGGCGCTGCCGCGCCGGGGCCGGCCTCCGAAGGACCAGCCCCCGGGCGGGCCGCCGGGCAGCGGCTGACGGGCACCGCGGATCCGAGGGGCGGGAAACGGCTATACATTGCGCGTATACACCTCGTGTAGAGTGAGCGGCATGCCCATCGGACGCACCCTGCCCGCACTCCCGGAGGCCCGCGCATGACCCCGGCCGGATCCCTGCTCGAAGCCACCGCGCTGCACAAGACCTACGGCTCCACGCCCGCGCTGGACGGTGCGGACTTCTCCCTCCACGCCGGCGAGGTCGTCGCCGTCATGGGACCCTCCGGCTCCGGCAAGTCGACCCTGCTGCACTGCCTCGCCGGCATCATCCGGCCGGACACCGGCACCGTCCGCTACGGCGCGCACGACCTGACCGCCCTGAGCGACACCGGTCGCAGTGCGCTGCGCCGCGCGGACTTCGGCTTCGTCTTCCAGTTCGGCCAGCTGGTACCGGAGCTGACCTGTGTGGAGAACGTCGCGCTGCCGCTGCGGCTGAACGGCGTCCGGCGCAAGGAGGCCGAGGCGCGTTCCCGGGAGTGGCTGGAGCGCCTGGAGGTGGACGGCGTCGCGGCCAAGCGGCCCGGGGAGGTCTCCGGCGGCCAGGGACAGCGCGTCGCGGTGGCCCGCGCGCTGGCCTCCCGGCCGCGCGTCATCTTCGCCGACGAGCCGACCGGCGCCCTGGACTCCCTCAACGGCGAGCGGGTGATGACGCTGCTCACGGAGGCGGCCCGCGGCAGCAGCGCGGCCGTCGTCCTGGTCACCCACGAGGCCCGCGTCGCCGCCTACTCCGACCGCGAGATCGTCGTCCGCGACGGCGTGGCCCGGGAAATGGCGGCCTCGGCATGAGCCGCCTGGACACGACCGGACAGCGGGGCGGCAGCACCGCGACCGGCCCGGCGCGCCCCGCCGGCGGCCCCTCCTCCTGGTCCTCCTGGTCCGCCTGGTCCTCCTGGTCCTCCTGGTTCCGCGATCTCGCCATGGGGCTCCGCTTCGCGGCCGGCGGCGGGCGCGAAGGCTGGACCCGTACGCTGCTGACCGCGCTCGGCGTGGGTCTGGGCGTGGTGCTGCTGTTCGGCGCCGCGTCCGTCCCGCACATCATGGAAGGCCGCGCCCAGCGCGGCGAGGCCCGCGCCGTCGTCGCCGGCGAGCGGCCGGTCACGCCCTCGGACCGGACCCTGCTGCACGCGCACGTCGAGACGTCCTTTCGCGGGGACACCGTCGACGGCAACCTGTTGCGCCCCGACGGCCCGAAGGCACCCGCCCCGCCCGGTGTCGCAGCCCTCCCGCACCCGGGCGAGATGGTGGTCTCCCCCGCCCTCAAGGAGCTGCTGGCGTCCCCGGAGGGCGAGCTGCTGCGCGAGCGGCTGCCGTACAAGGCCGTCGGCACCATCGGGCAGCCCGGCCTGATCGGTCCCGGCGAGCTGAGCTATTACGCGAACAGCGCCACCCTGCCCGGCGCCGACGGCGCGCACCACATCGCCGGATTCGGCGCCACGAGCGAGCCCGAACCGATGAGTCCGCTGCTGGTGGTGCTGATCATCGTGGCCTGTGTGGTGCTGCTGATGCCGGTGGCCCTCTTCATCGCCACCGCCGTCCGGTTCGGCGGGGAGCGCCGCGACCGGCGGCTGGCGGCACTGCGCCTGGTGGGCGCCGATGTCCGGATGACCCGTCGGATGGCGGCGGGCGAGGCGCTGTTCGGCTCGCTGCTCGGGCTGGTGCTGGGCGCGCTGCTGTTCCTGGCGGCCCGGCAGCTGATGGGCTCGGTCACCCTCTGGGACATCAACGCCTTCCCCTCCGACATCACCCCGGCCCCGGCCCTGGCGGTGCTGGTCGCCGTCGCCGTACCGCTGTCCGCCGTCCTCGTGACGCTCTTCGCGCTGCGCGGGGTCACCATCGAGCCGCTGGGCGTCGTGCGCCACACCGCCGGGCGCCGCCGCCGGCTGTGGTGGCGGCTGCCGCTGCCCCTGGCGGGCCTGGCGCTGCTGCTCCTGAACGGCCGGGTGGACACCGCGAACGCCGTGGTCGACCCGTACGCGATCGCCGGCGGCGCGGTGCTGGTGCTGTTCGGCGTCACGCTGCTGCTGCCGTGGCTGGTGGAGGCGGTCGTGGGCCGCCTCAGGGGCGGCCCGGTGCCCTGGCAACTGGCCATCCGGAGGCTCCAGTTGAGCAGCGGTACGGCCGCCCGCGCGGTCAGCGGCATCACCGTCGCGGTCGCCGGGGCCATCGCGCTCCAGCTGTTCTTCGCCGCCATCCAGAGCGACTTCATGAAGGTCACCGGGCAGGACTCGCGGCGCGCGCAGATGGACATCTCGCTGCCGACGCGGGACATCGCCACGATCCGGAAGATGATCGGGGACTTCCGCGCCACGCAGGGTGTGGACGGCGTCATCGCGGCGATCCACGCCAGCGCCACCCGGGCGCAACCGGCCCACAAGGGCGAGGACTTCACGCCGTCGACCGAGGTCACCGTCGGCGACTGCGCCACCCTGAGCGAACTGGCCCACACCGGCTCCTGCAAGAACGGCGATGCCTTCATCGTCAAGGACAGCAGCGGCATGGTCGAGGACGACTACCTCTTCGAGACCGCCCGGCCCGGCGCGAAGGTGCTGTTCAACGCGGACATGGACACCGGCAAGCCGGACGGCGCGGCGCGCTGGTGGACCGTGCCGAAGTCGGCCCGGACCGTCGACTCCCGCAAGGACCCCTCGGGGCAGACGAATTTCGGCATCTTCGCCACCCCCGGCGCGCTGGACACCGCACAGTTGGACGACCCCACCGCGCGCGCCATGGTCAAGGTCGACCCTCGTCTCCCGGACGGTCAGGAGTACGTCCGCAACACCGCGGCCCGTATCGATCCGCTGATCAACGTCACGGCCCTCCAGAACTACTCGCGCGACAAGCAGTTCGCGAGCGTGCGGACCGGTCTGCTCGTCGCCTCCACCGCGACGCTGGCGCTGATCGCCGCGAGCATGCTGGTCTCCACGCTGGAGCAGCTGCGCGAGCGGCGGCGGCTGCTGTCCGTGCTGGTGGCGTTCGGCACCCGGCGCGGCACCCTGGGCTGGTCGGTGCTGTGGCAGACCGCGGTCCCGGTGGTGCTGGGCCTCGCGCTGGCCGTCGCCGGCGGGCTCGGGCTCGGCATGGCGCTGCTGAACATGGCCGGGAAGGCGAGCGTCGACTGGTCGGTGGTGTGGCCGCTGCCGGCGGCGGGTGCCGGGCTCGTCCTGGTGATCACGCTGCTGAGTCTGCCGCCGCTGTGGCGGATGATGCGCCCGGACGGCCTGCGGTCGGAGTGAGCGGTGCGCCCGGGACCCGGAAGCCCCGGATCCCGGGCGCCCTTGTGCGCTATACATCCCGCGTATACACCAGGACTACACCCAGCACGTAAGGTGGTCGCCATGTCAATCGGTCATACGCTGCTGGGCCTCCTGGAGTCCGGCCCCCGCCATGGCTACGACCTCAAGCGGGCCTTCGACGAACACTTCGGCCACGACCGGCCCCTGCACTACGGGCAGGTCTACTCCACGATGTCCCGGCTGCTGAAGAACGGCCTGGTCGAGGTGGACGGCGTGGAGTCCGGCGCGGGTCCGGAGCGCAAGCGGTACGCCATCACGGACGCCGGCGTCACGGACGTCGCGCACTGGCTCGCCCGCCCCGAGAAGCCCGAGCCCTACCTCCAGTCGACGCTCTACACCAAGGTCGTGCTCGCCCTGATGACGGGCCGGGACGCCGCCGAACTGCTGGACACCCAGCGCACCGAGCATCTGCGGCTGATGCGCGGCCTGACCGAGCGCAAGCGCAAGGGCGACCTCGCCGACCAGCTGATCTGCGATCACGCGCTGTTCCACCTCGAAGCCGATCTGCGCTGGCTGGAGCTGACCGCCGCGCGACTGGACCGGCTGGCGGAAACGGTCCGGGCATGACGCCGGAGGGTTCCCTGCTCTCGGCCGAGGGACTGCACAAGACCTACGGAGCGACGCCCGCGCTGGACGGCGCGGACTTCTCCGTCCACCCCGGCGAGGTCGTCGCCGTCATGGGCCCCTCCGGCTCCGGCAAATCGACACTGCTGCACTGCCTCGCCGGCATCATCACCCCGGACACCGGCACGGTCCGCTACGCCGAGCACGACCTGACCTCCCTGAGCGACGCCCGGCGCAGCGCCCTGCGCCGCACCGACTTCGGCTTCGTCTTCCAATTCGGCCAGCTCGTACCGGAGTTGACCTGCCTGGAGAACGTCGCCCTGCCGCTGCGGCTGAACGGCACCAAGCGCAAGGAGGCCGAGCGGCAGGCCCGGGTGTGGATGGAGCGTCTGGAGGTGGAGCAGGTGCACGGCCAGCGGCCCGGTGAGATATCCGGCGGCCAGGGCCAGCGGATCGCGGTCGCCCGCGCACTGGTCACCGAGCCCCGCGTCATCTTCGCCGACGAGCCCACCGGCGCCCTCGACTCCCTCAACGGCGAACGCGTACTGACCCTGCTGACCAACGCCGCCCGCGACACCCGCGCCGCCGTCGTCCTGGTCACCCACGAGGCCCGGGTCGCCGCCTACTCCGACCGCGAGATCGTCGTCCGCGACGGCAAGGTGAAGGACATGCTGGCGGGCTTGATATGAGCCTGCTCCGCTCGCACGCCGGTGTCGACGGCGCGCGCGGCGGCGAACGCGGCCCCACCCCCGCGCGCCCGGACCCGCTCACCGCCCCGCGCACCGGCCCGGCCGTATGGGCCCGCGACCTCGCGATGGGCATGCGGTTCGCGGCCGGCGGCGGCCGCGAGGGCTGGATCCGTACGTCCCTGACGGCCGCGGGTGTGGCTCTGGGCGTGGCCGTGCTGCTGCTCGGCGCGTCCGTACCGACCCTGATGGACGCCTGGCACGGCCGGGAGAGGGCCCGGGAGAATCTCGGGCAGGCGCACGACCCCCGGCCCGCCGACGACACCGTGCTCTACAGCTCGGCGGACACCACCTTCCACGGCGCCCCGATCCGCGGCCGGCTCGTCCGGCCGGACGGCACACACCCGCCCGTGCCCCCGGGCATCGGCCAACTCCCCGGCGCCGGACGGATGCTGGTCTCCCCCGCGCTCAAGGAGCTGCTGGCCTCGCCCGAGGGGGCACTGCTGCGCGACCGGCTGGACTACGACGTGGCCGGTGTCATCGGCGACGAAGGGCTTCAGGGCCCACGGGAGTTGACCTACGTCGCGCAGAGCGCCACCCTGCGCCCGCCCCACGCCTACCGGATCGACCACTTCGGCACGAGCTGGCAGCCGCGGCCGATGCGGGCGCCCGCGGTACTGCTGGTGATCATGACGTGTGTGGCGCTGATGACGCCGGTGATGGTCTTCATCGGCACCTCCGTACGCTTCGGCAACGAACGCCGCGAGCGCCGGCTCGCCGCGCTGCGGCTGGTCGGCTCGGACGTCTCGACCACCCGCCGGATCGCCTCCGGCGAGGCGCTGTTCGGCTCGCTGCTCGGCACGCTCGCGGGCGCCGCGCTCTTCCTGGGCGGCCGGCAGCTCGCCTCGGGCATCACGCTGTGGGACATCAACGTCTTCCCCGCGGACGTCTCCCCCGACCCGGTCGCCGCCGCCCTGATCGCCGTCCTCGTCCCTACCGCCGCCGTGCTCGTCACGCTCCTCGCGCAGCGCGGCGTCACCGTCGAACCGCTGGGCATCGTCCGCGGCCGCCCGCCCGTCCGGCGCCGGCTGTGGTGGCGGCTCGCGCTGCCCTCGGCGGGCGCCCTGCTGCTCGTACCGCTGGCCCGCGAAGAGCCGTGGACGGACACCGGCCTGAACACCCTGCGGCTCGCGGCCGGCGCGATGCTGCTGCTGTTCGGTGTCACCGCGCTGCTGCCCTGGCTGGTCGACGCCGTGGTGAGCCGGCTGCACGGCGGCCCGGTACCCTTTCAACTCGCCACCCGCAGACTCCAGTTGAGCAGCGGCTCGGCCACCCGCGCGGTCAGCGGGATCACCGTCGCGGTGGCCGGGGCCATCGCGATCCATATGCTCATGACCGGTATGCAGGCCGGCTACGCCGACGCCTACGCCAGGTCCGGCAAGCTCCCGCAGATCGGCCTGTGGGGCGGCGAGGACAGCTGGCCGCGCACCGAACGGGCGCTGACCATGCTGCGGGCCACCCCCGGCGTGACCGCGGCCCGCGGAACCATCGACGGGAACATCAGCCGGATGCCACGGCCCGGCCGGCCCCAGGACCTCGCCCACTCCGCGACCCTCGCCGTCGGCAGCTGCCCCGAACTGCGCCGGCTGGCACACCTGACGTCCTGCCGTGACGGCGAGGTGTTCCTCACCGACCACCGCAAGCAGGGCTCCCCCGCCGCCCCCGGCGCGACCGTCGACCTCAACCCCGCCATGGTGGACGACGAAACGGCCCACCCGCGCCCCTGGAAGATCCCCGGGCAGGCCCGCACCACCCGCCTGATCCACCCCGGCAGCTCCCCCGGCCGCTTCTCGTACGACCTGCTGGCCACCCCATCGGCGATCGACACCACCCGGCTCGGGTACCCCACCAGGGAACTCCAGGTCGGCTTCGACCGCGGCACACCGGACGCGGTGGAGCACATCCGCAACACCGCGGCGCACATCGACCCGACGATGAACGAGTTCTCCAGCGTCGACAACCCCCACGACCAGCAGTACACCAGCGTCCGCAACGGCCTGTTCATCGGCGCCGTGATCACCCTGCTGCTGATCGGCGCGGGCCTGATCATCTCCACCGTCGAGCAGCTGAACGAACGCCGCCGGCTGCTGTCCGCCCTCGACGCCTTCGGCACCCGCCGCGGCACCCTCGGCTGGTCCGTGCTGTGGCAGACCGCCATCCCGGTCGTCCTCGGGCTGGGCCTCGCGCTCGGCTGCGGACTGGCCCTGGGCACCCTGCTGCTGACGATGATCGACGGCGTGGTGGCGGTCGACTGGCCGGTGGTGGCCGGCATGACCGCCAGCGGCGCCGGCGTGATCCTCTTCGTCACGGCGCTGAGCCTGCCGCCGCTGTGGCGCATGATGCGGCCCGACGGCCTGCGAACGGAATGAGTACCGGCATGACCGCACCCCGGCGAGGCGCCGCCCGCCGCTGGTCGACCGACCTCGCCATGGGCGCCCGGTTCGCCGTCACCGGCGGCCGCGAGGGCTGGATCCGTACGGCGCTGACCGCGGTCGGCGTCGGCCTCGGCGTCTGCGTGCTGCTGCTCGCCGCCGCCGTCCCGCACGCCATGAACTCCGCCCTGGACCGCGGGAAGGCCCGGACCGCCACACCCGTCTCGGGCCACCCCGCCCGCTCGGACCATTCGCTGCTGATGACACCGGTGGACAGCGCCTACCACGGCACCTCCCTGACCGGGCGGGTGATCCGGTCCGAAGGACCGCACGCCCCCGTTCCGCCCGGCCTCTCCCGGCTGCCGGACCCCGGCGAACTGGCCGTCTCCCCCGCCCTCGCCGACCTGCTGGCCTCCCCAGACGGCGCGCTGCTCAAGGACCGCTTCCCGCATCAGCGGATCACCGCCCGGATCGGCGACACGGGCCTGGCCCACCCCGGCGAACTCCTCTACTACGAGGGCAGCGACGCCCTCCGGGAGCCCGGCGACGGCGTCTTCCGGGTCACCGGGTTCGGCGACACGGGCAACGCCTTCCGGCTCAGCCCGCTCGCCGCGCTCGCGGTCATGGTGGGCTGCGTCGCGCTGCTCGCCCCGGTCGCCGTCTTCACCGCGACGGCCGTGCGGTTCGGCGGGGAACGCCGCGACCGGCGGCTGGCCGCGCTGCGCCTGGTGGGCGCCGACCGTGCCACCACCCGCCGGATCGCCGCCGGTGAGGCGCTGGCCGGCGCGCTGCTCGGGCTGCTCACCGGCGCCGCCCTCTTCCTCGCCGTCCGCCTGCCGATCTCCGGCGTCTCGCTCTTCGGCCTCGGCTTCTTCCCGTCCGACCTCGTCCCCGACACCGCCCTGGCCACTCTGATCGCCCTGGCCGTCCCGGCCGTCTCCACCGGCGTCACGCTGCTGACCATGCGGCGGGTCACCGTCGAACCGCTCGGGGTGACCCGTACGGCGCCGCCGCTGCACCGCCGCCTGTGGTGGCGGCTGCTGCTGCCCGCCGCCGGGGTGGCGCTGCTGCTGCCGCAGGCGACGGGCGGGCTGCGCTCGGGCGATGCCGCCACGGCCCAGCTGATCGGCGGCACCACGCTGCTGCTGCTCGGTATCGCGGCCGTGCTGCCCTGGCTGCTGGACACCGCGGTCGCCCGGCTGGGGCGCGGCAGCCGGAGCAGCCAGTCCTGGCATCTGGCCGTCCGGCGGCTCCAGTTGAACGGCACGTCGGCCAGCCGCTCGGTCAGCGGGATCACCGTGGCGGTGGCCGGCGCGCTCGCCGTGCAGCTGCTGCTGGCCGGCGTCCAGACCCAGCCCTCCGGGCTCACCGACCAGCACACCCCGTGGACCACGGCCGGTGCCACCGACGGCGCGGTGCCCGCCACCGCCGCCCACCGGATGTTCGGCCTGCTGGGCGGGGCGGCGGGCGTCCGGGAATCGCACGGCCAGATCAGCGGCTACGCGGACACGGCCAGGCATCAGCGGGCCCTGGCCGACGGCACCGCCCACGACGCCGACGACCCCGAGCCGTATGCGGTGACCGTCGCCGACTGCGCCGCCCTGCGCCAACTCGCCCGCATCGGCAGCTGCTCCGACGGTGATGTCTTCCTCTCCCGGGCCCCCGCCGGCGAGCCCGAAGCCGGCATCCTGCTGCCGCACCCCGGCGAGCGGCTGGCCCTCGACCCCAGCGGCAGCCGGGACGCCGAGCGCACACCCGCCACCTGGACGGTCCCGGCCACCGCCCGGCCCGCGACCGCACGCGGCAACCTCCCGTACACGTATGACGGCAGCGGCGTGCTCGCCACCCCCGGGGCCCTGGACGCCGGCCAACTCCGGCGCCCCCACGTCTCCGTGCTCCTGCGCCTGGACCCGGCCGCCCCCGACGCCGTCGAACACGTCCGCAACGCCGCCGCCCGGGTCGATCCGCGGACGTACGTGCTCTCGGACGAGGGCGACAGCGCCGACGAGATGCTGAGCCTGTCCCGCGGCGGCCTGACCGCCGGGCCGGTGGCCGTGCTGCTGCTGATCGGCTGCGGCCTGCTGATCACCGTGCTGGAGCAACTGCGCGAACGGGCCCGGCTGTTGTCGGCCCTGGACGCGCTCGGCACGCCACGCCGCGTGCTGGGCCGCTCGGTGATGTGGCAGACGGCGCTGCCGGTGGCCCTGGGCCTGGCCCTCGCGCTGGGCTGCGGCCTCGGCCTCGGCTCGCTGCTGCTCCACATGGCCGGCAAGCCGCTGCAGATCGACTGGACCGCCGTCCTCGCCCTCACCGGCACCGCCGGGGCCGTCATCCTCGGCGTCACCGCACTGTCCCTGCCGCTGCTGTGGCGGCTGATGCGGCCGGACGGCCTGCGCACCGAATAGCGGGCGCCCGGTGGCGAATTCGGTGGACAGCCGCGGCCGCCGTGCCCAATAGTGCGCCCCATGGCCTCCCTTGTGCGACACCTCACCTTCGACTGCACCGACGCCTACCGCCTGGCGCAGTTCTGGGCCGCCGTGCTGGACGGCACCGTCACCGATGAGGACTTCCCCGGCGACCCCGAGGCACTGGTCGTCGCGCAGGGCTCGGCGCTGCTCTTCGTGCAGGTCCCGGATGCCAAGGCCGTGAAGAACCGGGTGCACGTGGATCTTCAGCCGCAGGACCGGTCACGCGACGAGGAGGTGGAGCGCCTCCTCGCCCTGGGTGCCACCCTGGTCGGCGATCACCGTGTGCCGGACGGCAGGGGCTGGGTGACCCTGGCCGACCCCGAAGGCAACGAGTTCTGCGTCGAGCGCAGCGCCGCCGAGCGCGCACCGCAGTGATCCGTCAGGAACCGTCCTTCACCATCCGCACCGGCAGCCCCCGCAGCGCCACCCGCAGCGCGTCCGCGAACTCCTCGAACTCCCGCTGCCGCGCCGACCCGCTGCGCATCGCCAGCGCGATCCGCCGGGCGGGCGCCGGATCGGCGAAGTAGCCGGTCGTCAGGCGGTCGTTGCGGCCGGTCTCCACCCGCAGCGCGGTCCGCGGCAGCAGCGTCACACCCAGCCCTCCGGCCACCAGCTGCACCAGCGTCGACAGCCCGGCCGCGCTCGTCGTGACGGGCGTGTTCTCGTCCCGGCCGGCCTCCCGGCAGATGTCCAGCGCCTGGTCGCGCAGGCAGTGCCCCTGGTCCAGCAGCAGCAGATCCAGCTCCTTGAGCGCCTGGCGGGGGATGTCGCCGCGTCCGCCGAGCCAGTGCTCCTTGGGCGCGACCAGCACGAAGTCCTCGTCGAAGAGCGGGAGTTCGGTGACCTGCGGCACTCCGAGCGGCACCGCGAGCAGCAGCAGATCGAGCCGGCCGTGCGCCAGCCCGTCCAGCAGCGAGGCGGTCTGCTCCTCGTGCACCTGGAGATCCAGCTCCGGATAGGTCTCGTGGACCAGCCGCAGCACGGTCGGCAGCAGATACGGCGCGACGGTCGGAATGACGCCGAGCCGCAGCACGCCCGTGAACGGCGCGCGCGCCGCCTCCGCTTCCTCCAGCAGATCCCCGACGGCCTCCAGCACCGTACGGGCGCGGGCCGCCACCCGCTCCCCCGCCGCCGAGAGCAGCACCTTGCGCGTCGTACGCTCCAGCAGCTGCACGCCGAGCGTCTCCTCCAGCGCGGACACCGCACCGGACAGCGCGGGCTGGCTCATGCCGATCTCGGCCGCCGCCTCGCGGAAATGCAGATGCTCGGCCACCGCGGCGAACGCGCGCAACTGGGCCAGGCTGGGCTGGCGGGGTCTGCCGCCGGGGCTTGCGGGAGAAGCCACTGATAACCACCTCCGATCAACATCAACCAGTCTAGCTATTTCACTGATCAATGCCTCCTGTGGCACTGTGTAACCCGTCCAAGCCCCAAGGAAAGCCCCCGAATCCCCTTTATGGGACGTCGCGTGGGCTCTTCCCCCCGTTGCAAGGAGAGCGCGTGCTCACTGTTGGTGACAAGTTCCCCGAGTTCGATCTGACCGCCTGCGTCTCGCTGGAGACCGGCCAGGAGTTCGAGCAGATCAACCACAAGACCTACGAAGGCAAGTGGAAGATCGTCTTCGCGTGGCCCAAGGACTTCACCTTCGTGTGCCCGACCGAGATCGCCGCCTTCGGCAAGCTGAACGAAGAGTTCGCCGACCGTGACGCCCAGGTCCTCGGCTTCTCCGGCGACTCCGAGTTCGTGCACCACGCCTGGCGCAAGGACCACCCGGACCTGACCGACCTGCCCTTCCCGATGCTCGCCGACTCGAAGCACGAGCTCATGCGCGACCTCGGCATCGAGGGCGAGGACGGCTTCGCGCAGCGCGCCGTCTTCATCGTCGACCAGAACAACGAGATCCAGTTCACCATGGTGACCGCCGGCTCCGTCGGCCGTAACCCCAAGGAGGTCCTGCGGGTTCTGGACGCCCTGCAGACCGACGAGCTGTGCCCCTGCAACTGGTCCAAGGGCGACGAGACCCTCGACCCGGTCGCGCTCCTCTCGGGCGAGTGACCAGCGGAACAGCGGAACAAGCGAACGGAAGGGTGAGCTGACATGGCTCTCGACGAACTGAAGTCCGCCGTACCGGACTACGCCAAGGACCTGAAGCTGAACCTCGGCTCGGTCATCGGCAACAGCGACCTTCCCCAGCAGCAGCTGTGGGGCACCGTCCTGGCCTGCGCGATCGCCTCGCGCTCGCCGAAGGTGCTGCGCGAGCTGGAGCCGGAGGCGAAGGCCAACCTCTCCGCCGAGGCGTACACGGCCGCCAAGTCGGCCGCCGCCGTCATGGCGATGAACAACGTCTTCTACCGGACGCGTCACCTCCTCTCCGACCCGGAGTACGGGACGCTGCGCGCCGGTCTGCGGATGAACGTCATCGGCAACCCGGGCGTGGAGAAGGTCGACTTCGAGCTGTGGTCGCTGGCCGTCTCGGCCATCAACGGCTGCGGCCAGTGCCTGGACTCGCACGAGCAGGTGCTCCGCAAGGCCGGTGTGGACCGCGAGACGATCCAGGAAGCCGTCAAGATCGCGGCCGTCCTGCAGGCCGTCGGCGCCACCCTCGACGCCGAGGCGGCACTCGCCGAATAATCCGGCAGGCGCGTGCACGGCACCCGCACCACGCACGAAACCCCGCAGACACTCCGTCTGCGGGGTTTCGTGTATGTCCAGGCGATGCCGTGCGCTCCGGCCCGGGTGGCCGGCGTTACTCCTGGGGCTGTTCGGTGGCGACCGCGACCGGGCCCGTCGGCGTCGCCGCGGAGGTGGTGGTCACCGTCGGCACCCGCTCGGGAGCCGGCAAAGGCGTCGCACTGATCGCGGTGGACCCGTGCGGCACCGGCGTCATCCGCAACGCCTGTTCCTTCGCATACGAACGCAGGTAGCCGACAACGGCGTTGGTGACCGCGACCAGCGGAACGGCCACCACCGCACCGCCGATGCCCGCGATCAGCCCGCCCGCCGCGACCGACAGGATGACGGCGAGCGGATGGACGCGCACGGCGCGCCCCAGGATGAACGGCTGCAGGATGTGGCCCTCGATCTGCTGGACGGCCAGCACGACCGCCAGCACCATCAGCGCCGTGAAGACGCCCTGGGTGACCAGCGAGACCACACACGCGATCGCGCCCGAGACCACCGCGCCGACCAGCGGGATGAAGGCGAACAGGAAGATGAAGACGGCCAGCGGCACGGCGAGCGGCACATCGAGGAACCACAGCCCGATGCCGATGAAGATGGCGTCGATCAGGGCGACGATGACCGTGCCGCGTACGTAGGCCGTCAGCGTCCGCCAGGCCCGCGGCCCCGCGCCCGCCACGCCCTCGCGGGCCGCGCCCGGTACGAGCTTGAGCAGCCAGGTCCAGATCCGGCGGCCGTCGTAGAGCAGGAAGAGCGTGGTGAACATCGCGAGCAGGATGCCGGTGAACACTTCGAGGACGACGGTGACGCCCTCCAGCCCAGCCGAGGTGATCGCCTCGGTGTTCGCGCCGACCGCGTCCTGAAGGTTCTTCGCGATGTGGTTGATCTGGCTCTCGGTCACATGGAACGGGCTCTTCAGCAGCCAGCCCTTGAGCTCGGTGATGCCCTTCTGGATCTGGCTGGAGACCGAGTCGATGTTGTCCTGCACCTGCCACACCACGAACCAGCCGACCAGCCCCATGATGACGAAGCCACCGATGAAGGTCAGGGCGGTGGCCAGCCCGCGCGGCAGCCGGCGCCGGCGCAGCCACCCCACGGTCGGCTGCAGCAGAGCGGTGATCAGCAGCGCCGCGATGAAGGCCAGGACGACCAGTTCGATCGTGGTGATGACGCGCGCCAGCACCCACAGTGCGCCCGCCAGGATGAGCAGCCGCCAGGCGACCTCGGTGGCCACCCGTACGCCCCACGGCACCGCGGCCACCGGATCGGGGCGGGCCGAGACGGCCGGCGCGTAGGAGGGCGGGGCGGGGACGGAGTCCGGCGTGCTCGGCGCGCTGACCGCGGCGGCGTCCTCCGTCGTCGCGCCCTCCGCCCCGTGCTCCGGCGTGCCGTGCGCGGTGTACGGCGCGCGGTCGCGGCCGGCCGGCTCTCGCGGAGGACCGGCCGCCGCGGAACCGCCGGCGTTCGGGGCGTCCGCGTGCCCGGGACGGCTCAGCGCGTCCGCGTCACCGGCCACCGCCGCGGCTTCCGCCCGGCGGCGCTGGTCCTCCAGCCGCTGCGAAAGCCGCGTCAGACCGGCGCCGAGGCCACCGACCCACTGAGGCAGTCTGGACATGTCGCTTCCTCTTCCCCTCCCGCTCCCCACAACTGACGGCACGACGTTACCCGGGCGCCGCGCCGGATGCGCGAAACCCCCGACGCTTTCGCGGTCGGGGGTTCCGTTTGCGCTGCTGTGCCGGTACGGCCGGGTGTGGCCTAGTACCAGCTGTTCGCCTGCCAGAACGACCAGGCGCCACAGGGGCTGCCGTAGCGGTCGTTCATGTAGTTCAGGCCCCACTTGATCTGCGTGGCCGGGTTCGTCTGCCAGTCGGAACCGGCCGAGGACATCTTCGAGCCCGGCAGCGCCTGCACGAGCCCGTAGGCGCCCGACGAGGCGTTGGTTGCCTGATAGTTCCAGCCCGACTCGTGGTCGACTATGTTGCTGAAGCACTGGAACTGATCGCCCGGCATCATCTGGCGTGCGATGGCCTGGGTGTCGGCGATGCTGTAGGAGCCCTTGACCGTGAAGTCAGCGGCGTCGCGCGCGGACGAGCGGGAAGCCGCCAGTTCCTTGCGCTCCTTGGCCTCCTTCTCCGCCTTTGCCTTCTCCTCCGCCGCGTCCTTCTTGTCCTGTGCGGTCTGTGCGGCTGCCTTGCGGGCCGACTCCTGCGCGGACTTCAGGGCTGCGGCATCGGCCTGGGTGGACTGTTCGTCCGCCTGCTGCGTCAGGGAGGCCGTCTGCACCTGGGCCTGCTGGCCCGTGGGAATTTCGGCGATCGTCGCATCGGCGGCGGTGGCCTCGGTGTTGCCGACCGAGCCCTGGTCGCTGCCTGCAGCGACGCCGACTACGGCGCCGACGGTGGTGACCGCGGTGGCGGAGGCCACGGCGAATCCCCGGACCGAGATCCGGCTCACACGCTTTCCTTCCAGCATCGCCCGCATAGGTGACCTCGCGGACGCAATCGTGCCCCTGGCGCTGGTCTCCCCTTGTTCCGGACCCTGTTGAGCGGTAGGGACCGGCTGGTCACGGGAGGCACTGGCCCGGTGCGTCCCCCTCGGGGTCCGCGTGGTGCTCGGGCGGCATACGGCAAGTCGCTATGAAGTTCGGGTGTTCCGCACCTCTGAGGATGCTGGTGGTGCCGTATGCGGGGCCTGACAGGACCCAGACTCTGCCCGAACGAGCCGCCGGGAATCAATTCCCCACTGGGTGTGAAAGCTCACACCTTGTTTACGCGACGCGATTTTCGGATATTCCCGCGCACACGCGCGCCGCCCGGCTAAGCTCCTTCGCTTTGCCGGGCGGCGCCGTGGTTCACATACGGTCAGATCCTGCCGTCCTCCAGCATTTCGGTCACCAGTGCGGCGATCGGCGACCGCTCCGAGCGGTTGAGGGTGACGTGCGCGAACAGCGGATGGCCCTTGAGCTTCTCCACCACCGCGACCACACCGTCGTACCGCCCGACCCGGAGGTTGTCGCGCTGGGCGACGTCATGGGTCAGCACAACCCGGGAGTTGGCCCCGATACGGGACAGAACGGTCAGCAGGACGTTCCGCTCCAGCGACTGGGCCTCGTCCACGATGACGAACGCGTCATGCAGCGACCGCCCCCTGATGTGGGTGAGCGGCAGTACCTCCAACATCCCGCGGCCCACCACCTCTTCGATGACGTCCTTGCTGGTCACCGCGGACAGCGTGTCGAAGACGGCCTGAGCCCAGGGGCTCATCTTCTCCGACTCGCTGCCCGGCAGATAGCCCAGCTCCTGCCCGCCGACGGCATACAGCGGCCGGAAGACCATCACCTTGCGGTGCTGCTGACGCTCCAGCACGGCCTCCAGACCGGCGCACAGCGCCAGCGCCGACTTGCCGGTGCCGGCCCGGCCGCCCATCGAGATGATTCCGACATCCGGGTCCAGCAGCAGATCCAGCGCGATCCGCTGTTCGGCACTGCGGCCGTGGATCCCGAAGACCTCCCGGTCGCCCCGCACCAGCCGGACCGTGCCCTGCTCCGTGACCCGGCCGAGGGCCTTGCCCCGCTCGGACTGGAGCACAAGTCCGGTATGCACCGGAAGTTCGGCCGCGTCCGGTACGTGCGTCGTCTCGTCGGCGAACAGATCGTCCACCTGGTCGGCGGTGACCGTCAGCTCCGCCATCCCCGTCCAGCCGGAGTCGGTGATGGCCAGCTCCGCGCGGTACTCCTCGGCCAGCAGGCCGACCGCGGAGGCCTTGATGCGCAGCGGCAGGTCCTTGGAGACGACGGTGACGTCGTACCCCTCGGCCTGCAGATTGCGCGCCACCGCGAGGATCCGCGAGTCGTTGTCGCCGAGCCGGAAGCCGGCGGGCAGAATCCCCGGATCGGAGTGATTGAGCTCGACCCTGAGCGTGCCCCCCAGTTCCCCTATGGGGATGGGGGCGTCCAACCTCCCGAATTGCACCCGGTACTCATCCAGCAGACGCAGCGCCTGCCGCGCGAAGTAGCCCAGCTCTGGATGGTGCCTCTTGGCCTCCAACTCCGTGACCACGACGACCGGCAGCACGACTTCGTGCTCGTCGAAGCGGGACATGGCGCCTGGATCCGCCAGCAGGACGCTGGTGTCGAGGACATAAGTGCGCCGGCCGTTCTCACGGCGCTTGTTGCTGTTCACCACGGGTGGACGAACCCCCTCGAAAGAGGTCGGGGTGCGACGGCGTCGCGGGGGACAGGACCGGGTTCTGGCCACGATGCACGGGCCGAACGCCGGCCCTCCGCGTCGTCCGTGCGGTGCGCACGATCGTCCGTGATGTGCAAAGGGCCTCCCGGGCGGACGACCCCATGCCGTCCGCTGAGATGCGACGCCCGATGTCTTGTTCCGGACGCCGACCTGGAAGGGATATTCCCTCGAACCCCCACACCCATGCCACGGCATATGACGCACGGCCGGTGAACCTTGGGTTACGTGTGATCGCCCGGCGGCGGCGGGCACCGCAGTGGGACAGAAGTGAAAAGTGCGTCAGGAGGTGCGATGCGCGGGGGCGACGGCCGCACCGGCCCCCGCGGCCCCACTGGGCCGAACGGGTTCAGGAGAACCGGCACCGGCCCGTACCGCTATCGGAGTGTCAGCGCGCGGCAGCGGGCACCGGACGGGTCGGGGCGCATCGGGAGGTTTTCCGGGCCTGTCCTAGAAGCCGTAACGGCGGTGCCGGGCGGCGTAGTCGCGCAGCGCACGCAGGAAGTCGACCTTCCGGAAGGCCGGCCAGAAGACCTCGCAGAAGTAGTACTCGGAGTGGGCGCTCTGCCAGAGCATGAAACCGGAGAGGCGCTGCTCGCCGCTCGTGCGGATCACCAGGTCCGGGTCCGGCTGGCCGCGGGTGTAGAGGTGCTCGGAGATGTGCTCGACGTCCACGATCTCGGCGAGCTCCTCGAAGGAGGTGCCCCGCTCGGCGTGCTCCAGCAGCAGCGAACGCACCGCGTCCGCGATCTCCTGCCGACCGCCGTAACCGACGGCGACGTTCACCATGATGCCGTTGTTGTCGAGCGTCTTCTGCTCGGCCTCCTTCAGCACCTGCTGCGTATGAGAGGGGAGCAGATCGCGGTTGCCGACGTGGTGCACCCGCCAGCGGCCGTCGGCCGCCAGATCGCGCACGGTGTTCTCGATGATGCCCAGCAGCGGGGTCAGCTCGGCCTCGGGCCGGTCGAGGTTGTCCGTCGACAGCAGCCAGAGCGTGACGACCTCGACGTCGGTCTCACCGCACCACCCCAGCAGCTCGCTGATCTTCGCCGCGCCTGCCTGGTGGCCCTGCTCGGTCGTCCGGCCGTCGGCCCGTGCCCAGCGGCGGTTGCCGTCCAGGATGACGCCGATGTGCTTGGGCACCTGGTCGTGATCCAGGCGGCCCTCCACCCGGCGCGCGTACAACCGGTAGACCAGATCGCGCAGTGCAGGCGGATACGGGATGCGCACCCCGGAAGATCGCAGCATGTGTGGTCCAGCCCCTCCGTGCCAATGGCGGTCGCCCCGTCGCCTCAAGTCGGCAACTTTACTTCTCGGGCGCGTGAACAGCCCAATCAGGTGTGTCACAACTCCGTGATAGGGAGATGACCATGACTGGCACCTCTGACTATCGCGCCGCGGATTCGCGCTATGACTCCATGGAGTACCGGCGCACGGGCCGCAGCGGACTCAAACTCCCCGCTATCTCCCTCGGACTGTGGCACAACTTCGGGGACGACCGCACCCTCAGCTCCCAGCGGGCCATCCTGCGCCGGGCCTTCGACCTGGGCGTCACCCACTTCGACCTGGCGAACAACTACGGTCCGCCGCCCGGATCGGCGGAACTGAACTTCGGCAAGATCTTCGCCCAGGACTTCCGCGCCTACCGCGACGAGATCATTCTCTCGACGAAGGCCGGATATCTGATGCACCCCGGCCCCTACGGCGAATGGGGATCACGGAAATATCTCCTCTCGTCGCTGGATGCCTCACTGAACCGGATGGGTGTCGATTACGTCGATATCTTCTACTCGCACCGATTCGACCCGGAAACCCCGCTGGAGGAGACGATGGGCGCGCTCGCGTCCGCCGTCCGGCAGGGAAAGGCGCTGTACGCCGGCGTCTCGTCCTACAACGCCGAGCAGACCCGCGAGGCGGCCCGCCTGCTGCGCGAGATGGGCGTTCCCGCGCTGATCCACCAGCCCTCGTACTCCATGATCAACCGCTGGACCGAGGACGACGGCCTGCTGGACACCCTGGAGGCCGAGGGCATGGGCTGCATCTCCTTCGCGCCGCTGGCGCAGGGCCTGCTCACGGACAAGTACCTGAAGGGCATCCCCGAGGGCTCGCGCGCCTCGCAGGGCAAGTCCCTGGACCCGAATCTGCTGTCGGACGACGTCGTCCGCCGGCTCCACGGCCTGAACGAGATCGCCGCCCGCCGCGGTCAGTCCCTGGCCCAGCTGGCTCTGGGCTGGGTGATCCGTGACGAGCGGATGACCTCCGCCCTGATCGGCGCCAGCAGCGTCAGCCAGCTGGAGGCCAACATCGCGGCCCTCGGCGCCCCCACGATCACGGACGCGGAGCTGGCCGAGATCGACGAGTTCGCGAAGACCACGGACGGCGTGAACATCTGGGCCCGACGGGGCTGAGGCGACCCGGACCGGAACCCGAGGGGGCGGCGGAATCCGGCGAGCGGTCGGCGTTCGGGGCGCGCGCTCGGGAGGCGTTCCGGAGATGCTCCGGGGCGTCTCCCGCGCGGGCTGTCCCGCACGGGCTGACGCGGCGGGCCGGGTCGCGAGACGGGGCGGGCCGGGGGCTCCCCAACAAAAAACGGGCCGGTCCGTGGGGGGGGATACGGACCGGCCCGAGGGGGGGTTTCCACCATAACCCCGCGGAAGGCATGCTGCGCGCACGCCGCGCAAACACGGCGTGGCCCGGCACGGCCCGTCATGGCTCGACGTGGCTCGACGTGGCTCGACGTGATGGTCGGGTGGCTCGGCGTGATGCCGGGGGGGGCGCCCTGATGCCGGGGCCCGGCGTGCTGCCCGGGGCGGCGACGCGATGCCCGGGGGTGGCTCGGTGTGGACGCGGGGCAGCTCGGTGTGAGTCGCGTGACCGCGAGGGCGGCTCGTCGTGGGCCGCGATTACCGCGGGAGCAGCTCGGTGTGGACCGCTGGGGCGGCCCGGCATGCCGGGCCGCATGGCTCCGTGGCCGGTCGTCGCCCTGGCCACCCGGCGGTCGGTCACCGCCCGCGCGCCCGCCGTCGGACGACCGCCTTCAGGTCACCGCCGTCAGGCCACCGCGCTCGGGCCGCCGTCATCAGGCACCGCCGCCAGACCTCCGCCGTCAAGCACGGCCGCCAGACCTTCGTGATCAGCCGGCACCGCCGGCCCCCGTCGTCAGGCGGCCGCGGCGCCGCCCAGGAGCAGGCCGCCGAACGCACCGATGATCATGAACGGGCCGAGCGGCATCACCGACTTCCGCCCGCTTCGCCCGAAGAGGATCAGACCGCCCCCGTACAGCGCGCCGATCAGTACGCCCGCCACGCCGCCCGTGACGACGGCGGGCCAGCCGTACCACCCGAGGGCGACGCCCAGGGCGAGCGCCAGCTTGACGTCCCCCTCGCCGATCCCCGCCGGGTTGATGACGTACAGCAGCAGGTAGAACGCGCCGAGCACCAGCCCGCCCAGCAGCGCCCGCCGCCACACTCCGCCCTCCCCCGTCAGCCAGCCGACGAGCCCCAGCAGCCCCGCCGCCACGGCCGCCAGCGGCAGCGTCAGCTCGTCGGGGAGGCGGCGCACCCGCCAGTCGACGGCGGTCAGCAGCACCGCGACCGGCGCCATCACCAGCCATACGGCCAGTTCGGGACGCGCCCCGGTGGCGGCCGCCAGGGCGGCGCAGACCAGCGCGGTGACGGTGGCGGTCGGCAGCACCCCGGGCCCGTACGCCCCGCAGTCCGGGCAGCGCCCCGGCCCGAGCCATCCGCGCGCGACCCCGGTGATCGCATGGCCCTGGGGGCAGGCCGCGCGCCACTCCTCCTCGGGCTCGACGGCCATCCGGTGGGCGGGCCGGGGGATGAGCAGCCCGGCGGCGGCCCCGTAGGCGGCGGCGAGAACCATCAGCGTCACTGGCACGGGGCGACCCTATGGGCTGTCACGTCTTCACTGGTGCATCAGCGGACGGCGTCAGATGCGGTTCATCGCAAGGCGGCGATGTTTCGAAGGCCCCAGCCACCGCCGGTCGTTGGCGGCGGGGATGCGACGATCACGCGAGGAGGGACGGTTCTTCGCCGCTCCGCTTGTCCGCCGTTCCGGCGCCGCACTATCTTGCCGATGTGGATCTCTTCTCGCGCTCATGGACGGCGTTGCGCACCGCGGTTGCCGAACTTCCGGACAAGGACTTCGAGCAGCCGTCCGGCTGCACCGGCTGGCTCGTACGGGACCTGGCGTGCCACCTGATCATCGACGCGCAGGACGTCCTGATCACCCTCGCCACCCCCGCCCAAGCGGAACCGACCGTCAACGCCGTGACCTACTGGAAGGTCCAGGACCAGCCACCGACCGGCGAGGACCCGCTCGACGCGCTGATCGTCCGGCTTGCCGCCGCGTACGGGGAACCCCGCCTGCTCAAGTTCCACCTCGACGACGTCGGCTCGGCCGCCGGGCGCGCCGCCGAACTCGCCGACCCAGGGGCCCGGGTGAGTACCCAGGACGAGGTCCTCACCGTGGGCGACTACCTCTCCGCCTACGTCCTGGAGTGGACGCTGCACCACCTCGACCTGGTCGCCCACCTCCCGGGTTCGACGCAACCGCCCCCGGAGGGCCTGGCCCGGTCCCGGGCGACGCTGGAAGAGATCGCCGGCGCCGCGTTCCCCGCGTCGTTCACCGACAAGGACGCGCTGCTGCTCGGCACGGGCCGCCGGGCACCGACCGACGCCGAGCAGACCGAACTCGGCGGACTGGCCGCGAAACTACCGCTCTTCCTCGGCTGATACGCCTGCCGGAGACTCCGGAGACTCCGGAGCCCGCGCCCGTCCAGAGCGGTGCCCTGAGCCCTGGCCTGATAGAACGACGTCCATGGCGCGCTGGACGGATGGATCGGGAACCCTGCACGGCACGGACGTCGAGGTGCCGCTGGAGATCGCCGGGTCCTACCGTGCCCGCACTCGCGGGCTGTTGGGCCGGGACGGTATCGACGGGGCGTTGCTGCTGACCCCGGCGAGCGGGGTGCACACATTCCGGATGCGGTTCGCGCTCGATATCGCCTATCTGAGCCGGGACTTCAGGGTGCTGGCCGTCCGCACCATGCGCCCGGGGCGGATGGGTCTCCCCCGGCTGCGCGCGCGGCACGTACTGGAGGCGGAGGCGGGAGCGATGGCGCGCTGGGGCCTGCACCCGGGCCGGCACCTCACCGTCACGGTCCGGCCCCCGGGTGCCCCTGAGTAGTACCCGAGCAGTCCCCCAGTAGCCCCTGCCCGGCTCACGGATCAACGGGTATACGGGTGACGGACCAACGGCATGACGGGCTCACGGGCTGACCGGCCTGCGGCCCCCTCCGGATCCTCCGGCCCTGGGACCCCACGGGGTTCGCTGTCACACCCGCACCGCCTCCCGCTCCACCACCACCGGGGCGGACGCCACGGCCGGTTCCCGCTCCGCCGGGCGCCGGAGCGCCGCCGCCCACCCCGTCGCCGCGAGGGCGGCCACGCCCGTGCCGGCGCCGACCCAGGCCACCGAGGCGAACCCGAGGCCCGCGTCGATGGCGAGTCCGCCCAGCATCGGGGTGAGCATGATCCCGACGTTGAAGGCCGAGGTGTTCACCGCCGCGACCAGCGTCGGCGCGTCCGGTGCGAGCCGGAACACCCGTGACTGGACGACCGGGTTGACGAGATAGCCGGTGAACCCGAGGACGAAGACCAGCGCGATGGTGAGGCCGAGACTCCCGGCTGTCAGGGCGAGCACCCCGGAAGCGACGGTGAGCGCCACGACCCCGAGGAGCAGGGTGCGCAGTGGCGCGGTGTCGGCGAACCGTCCGCCGAGCGTCACCCCGATCAGGCCGCCGACCCCGTACAGCGAGAGCACCACCGGCACCCACCCCTCCGGCAGCCCGCTCACCTCGGTCAGCAGCGGAGCGAGATAGCTGAAGGTGACGACCGCGGCGCCGAAGGTCAGCGTGGTGACGAGGTAGGAGACCCACAGGGCGGGGCGGGCCAGACCCGTCAGTTCCCGCCGCACAGAGGGCACTTGGGAGCCCTTCGGGCGCCCCGCGGGCAGTACGGCCAGCAGCGAGAGCATGCTGAGGACGGTCAGCCCCGCCACGCTCCAGAAGGCCGCGCGCCAGCCCGCGTGCTGGCTGAGGACCGTGCCGGCCGGTACGCCCACGACGGTGGCGAGGGTGAGGCCCATGGCGACGACCGACAGCACCTTCCCCTTCGCGCCCGGCGGCACCAGGCTCACCGCCGTCGTGGCGGCCACCGCCCAGAACCCGGCGTAGGCGATCGCGCTCACCACACGGGTCGCGAACAGCACGCCGTAGCCCGGCGCGAGCGCACCGACCACATGCCCGGCGACAAAGACGAGTTGGAAGGCGATCAGCGCGGTACGCCTGGGCACCCGGAGCGTGGCCACCGCGAGAACCGGGGCGCCGACGATCATGCCGACGGCGAAGGCGGAGATCAGCAGGCCCGCATCCGGGATGGAGACGCCGAGGTCGGCGGCGATATCGGGCAGCAGCCCGGAGAGCATGAACTCCGAGGTCCCTTGGGCGAAGATGCCCAGTCCGAGGAGGTGGACAGCAAGTGGCATGAGCAGGCACTCCGGTCGGTTGTGGTGAAGTACGGGGAGACTTCGGGGAGTTGAGGAAGTCTCCGTTTGTTTTGTATCGATCTGTTCAAAATAAAGCCGAAAGAAGCACCCCGCCGCGACCGCCGACGACGGAGGGCGCGAAGAGTGCGGGGAGCGGAGGGAGAGCGGGGAGTGCGGGGAGTGCGAGGAGTGCGGGATCAGAAGGCGGTGAGCGCCGCCTCCGCCACCCCTTGCAGCGCCACCCGGTCCACCCCGGAACGCGCGGAGACGCGCAGGCCGCTGATGGAGGCGATGACGAGATGGGCGAGGGTGCGGGCATCCTTGCCGGCCGCGATATCGCCGTCGCGCTGACCGGATTCGATCACGGCGCGCAGCGCTTCCAGCCGGACGCCGTAGTCCCGGGCGAGCGTGGCCGCGACCTCCGCGTCACGCGCCGAGACCTCGACGCAGGTATTGACGACCAGACATCCGCGGCCGTCGGCGTCCTGCGCGAACTCCTCGTCGATCACGCGTTGCAGCAGGGTGCGAATCTTGACCCGGGCGGGCAGCTCGCTCTCCAGCAGCTCGGTCAACTCGGCGTTCTTGCACTCCATATAGCGGGCGAGCGAGCGGTCGAAGAGGTGGCGCTTGCTCTTGAAGGTGTTGTAGATGCTGCTGCGACCGAGGCCGGTGGCGTCACACAGGTCCTGGGTGGACGTCGCCTCATAGCCGGCGGCCCAGAACGCGTCCATCGCCGCGTCGACCGCCCGCCCCTCGTCGAACTTCCTGGGTCGAGCCATGCGGGCACGCTACCACGTATTGAACTGGTCGATCCAATACCAGACGCCCCCTTACCGGCGGTCACACCAAGGCGCTACCGTCACCTCACCCGCACCACGACCCAGGGGGACCGATGGTTCGTACGGCGCGCTCAGCGATCGCCGGATGCGTCCTCGCCGCCGCTGCCCTGCTCCTGGCGGCCCAGCCGTCAACGGCCGTACCGGCGCGGGCAACCGCTCCGGACGTCTCCGCCGCCGCCCCCTCGGCCGCGGCGCACACCCCCGTGATCTTCGTGCACGGCTACAACGCCGATCCCGGCGTCTGGGGCGGTCTCCTCGACGACTTCAAGGCCGACGGCTACACCGCGTCCGAACTGTTCGCCTGGTCCTACGACACCCACGCCTCGGTGAACGAGACGCTCTCCGCGCAGTTCGCCGCCTACGTCGACGAGGTACGCCGCAAGACCGGCGCGCCCCGGGTCGACATCGTGGCGCACTCCTACGGCAGCCTCCCGACCCGCTGGTATGTCAAGAACGGCGGCGGCGCCGCAGCCGTCGACCACTGGGTGTCGCTCGGCGGCCCCAACCACGGCACCGGCCTCGCCTGGGCCTGCGCCGCCTGGGACCAGGCCTGCCGCGACATGACGCCCGGGTCGTACGTCCAGGACGGACTGGCCGAGGGCGACGAGACACCGGGCGACGTCCGGTACGCGACGTTCTGGTCCAGCTGCGACGAGTTCATCAACCCGGACGACAGCGTGCCGCTCGCCGGCGCGCTCAACACCCCGGCCGGCTGCCTCAAGCACAACGACCTGCTCGGCGACGACACCGTCTCGGCGGGCGTACGCGCCTTCCTCGCCTCGGACGGCTGACCCCGCGCCCCGCGCCCGCCGCCGGGCCGCCACGGGCGACGTCAGGAACCGGTGCGCGGGAAGCTCACCTCGACGCGGCGGTTCTTCTTGCGGCCCTCTTCGGTGGCGTTGTCGGCGATCGGGTACTGCTCGCCGTAGCCGCGGATCTGGAAGCTGACCGACGAGCCGAGATCCTTGGCCAGCTCCTCCTGGACGGCGTTCGCCCGGTCCTTGGACAGCGTGAGACCGTGCCCCGCCGAACCGAGGTTGTCGGTGAAACCGAAGACGCGCAGGCTGCGCGCGTTCTGCTTCTTGATCTCCGCGGCGATGGCGGCGATCCGGGACAGCGCGTCCGGGCTCAGCTTGGCGCTGTCCTTGCCGAACAGCACCTCGGCCTGGAGCGCGAAGGTCACATTGTCGTTGGTGTCCTGGCGGCGCTCGGAACCGTCGTCGGTCTCGACGATGGACTTGATGTTGAGGACCTTGGACGGGGCGAGCTTGGCCCCCTGAACCATCCGGAGATCGGGGTCCCCCGCGTCGATGGCGACCGGCGGGCTGGAGTTCTCGGTCACCCCGGGCGGATCGGCGTGTGCCACGGGGGTCGCCAACGCCGCGGTCAGCAGCAGCGCGACGGCGGCCGTCAGCGCCGTACGGGTCACACGGGCGGCGCGGTGCCCGACGAGCGCGTACGGCGCCTCGGGCGCGTACGGCATATCGGGCAGGGTCGTCTCGGGCACGGTCGCCTCCGTCACGGTCATCGACCCGCTCAGTCCGTGATCTGCACGCTGGCCGGCGGCATGGTCGGCAGCTGGAAATCGACCTCGGTCACCTTCGCCGGCGGCGCGGGGAACTGGGCGAAGAGAGGACGGCTGGCGCCGGGCATCACGGCGTTGAGGGCCGTGGTGCACAGACATTCGCCGTTGGTGTCGCGCAGGACCAAGTACCGCTTCTTCCCCGCCTTGTCGACGAGGGTGGCTCCGGAGATGGAGGAACGGGAACGCATCTCCGACTCGTTGGAGCGCCAGTTGACGGCGTTGAAGACCTTGCTTCCGCGGTTGGTCACCGTGCCGTTGACGGTGACGAAGCCTCCCGAGTCCCGGACGACGGAGTGCAGGGTGACGACGATGCCGTCCGCGCCCTTCATCTCCCCGATCACCTCATCGGAGTCGGCCGCCGGGGTGCCCGGCCCGCTCTCCTTCGGAGCGCTGCTCCGGGGTGCCTGCCCCTTGTCCGCGGTCTTCGATCCGCCGGCGCCGTCACCACCGCAGCCGGCCACAACGAGAGCCAGGCCGACCGCACTCGCCATGGCGACCGCTCCCCTGGCGGCCTTCGTGGTGCGCCGAATGCTCATGGATGCGATTCCTTTGATCGTCGACTGATCGGGTGGGGGTAGGAGGAAGGCCGAGGGGTGGATCACTGCGCGAGGCGTACGGAGAAGAGGTCGGAGGCGTCAGGAAGATCCTGGAGGTGGTCGGGATCGAGCGTCCAGGACTGTCCGTCGCAGAGGAGCCCGATGGGCGTCGGCTTCTCGCCCTTGCCGTCCTTCCCGCCCTCCTTGCCGTCCTTGTCGTCCTTCTTGCCGGGGGCCGGTGTGGGGTCGGCCTTGCCGTCGTCCGGCGGGGTGGGATCGATCGTGCAGCGGGGAGCGACGACGGCCTTCGCCTCGGCCGAAGCGTGTGTGTTCTCGGTCCCCGGGATGACCGAATTCCCCACGGTCTTACCGGTCTTGATCGTCACGGCGAATGACGTGGGCCAGGAGTCCGGGGTGCAGGTGGTGACCTCCGCGTCGTTCTGTCCCGCGAACCAGTCTGCGTTCTCACATGCGGCTTCGGAGGGAATTCCGCGTCCGTTCAACAGGTCTTCCCAACCGGTCCCTTCGCTTCCGTCACCGATCGCCTCCAAAAAGCCCTTGCTCAGCTGGTCGCGGTATTTCTGGCCCGCGGCCAGCGCGGCGGCGTCCGCGGCCGTCTGCCCGCTGTTGCGGGTCGCCGCCGCCTGTCCGACGGCGAAGAAGGCGAGCGCGAGAAAGAGCAGGCCCCCGACCGCCACGATGTAGAGCGGAAAGGCCTGCCCGGCGTCGCGCCGCAGACGGCGCTTGCGTACCGCGGTCACCAGCGTCGCGGCGACTAGATACCGACGACTTCGGAGATCTTGTTCGCGATGGCGGTGGCGATCTGACCGCCGAAGTCCGTGGTCGAAAGGACCAGAACGATCGCCACGACCACCGCGATGATGCCGAGGTACTCGATCGAGGTCTGTCCCCGGTCGTTCCTCAAAAGCCGCTTCGCCATCGTGTTCCCCTCCGTGGGCGGCCGTCCCGCTCTGGTCCGGCTGGTCTGTCCCCGTGGTGTCGGCGCGCTCGGGCGCGCTCTTGACACGAGAAAAATACGCCGGAAAGGAGCTCCCGGAATAGGGACTCCGTACCCAATCCTCTTTCGGGAACACGAGCGGGACGCTCAACAGCACCTTTCGGCCACTCTGTCGCACCCCGACCACCCCCGTTCCCCCTCCGGGACCACCGGTCCCCCTCGGGACCGGCCCACGCTTCGACGCCGATGCGGACCGGCCGGCCCACCCGCGCCACAGGGCGAGGCGGACCGCCGGCGCAACCACTGTGGCATAACTCGTTGCTCCTGCGAAGGCGTTGGCCGGAAGCAGGCCGTGCAGCGTACGCATCCGGCCGGGCGCGGGTGTGGTGCCGCGTACCGTACGGGGCCCGTGAGTCCGCAGGTGGACGGGGGTGCCCTGTCCGTGTGCTGATGTGCAGCCGCAAGGAGGGGCGGGCGGGGACGGTCCGTCATTCGCCCATGAGAGAGCCGAAGTTGGTGCCCGAGCCCAGGAAGAATCCGGCGATCAGCAGGATCATGGTGGCCGGGACCATGAAGGTGGTGATCACCATGGTGGCCTTGGGGACGGCGCGGGCGGCGCGGCGGCGGGCGTTCTGGGCGTCGGTGCGGCGCATGTCGTTGGCGATCTGGATGAGCGTGTCGACGATCGGTGAGCCCAGCTCCTCGCCCTGCTGGAGAGCGGTGACGAACTGCGCGACCTGCTCGGAGTCGTTGCGCTTGCGCAACTCCTCGAAGGCCTCGCGGCGGCTGACGCCCATGTCCATCTGCCGCAGCGTGATGCGGAGTTCGTCGGCCCAGGGGCCCTCGTACTTGTCCGCGACGCGGTCCAGGGCCTGACGGAATCCGAGTCCGGCGCTGACGACGACGGCCAGCACGTCCAGGAAGTCGGGAAGGGTGCGTTCGATGGTGTCCTTGCGCTGGCGGATCGCGGCCCAGATGCCGACCTCGGTCCAGAAGAGGCCGAAGAGGACCATGAAGACGCCCAGCAGTGGCTGATCACGCAGGAACATCACCAGCGCGCCGAAGAAGCCGAGGGCGCCGTAGACGGCCCGGCGGGCGGCGTAGCGGTCGACGGTCAGGCCGCCGGGATTGCCGGCGAGGTCGATGCGGCGGCGGACCCGGGCGACGCGCTTGTCGCCCATCAGCCGCAGGACGAGGGGCGCGTAGCGCATGCCGGTGCGGTCCACGGCCGAGCCGACGACCGTCGTACGCGTCGCGCCGACCTCCAGGGACAGTGCCAGGTCGGGCGGGAGCCTGGCCTCGCGGCGGTAGAGGGCGATACCGCAGCAGATCCCGACGACCGAGAGCGCGGCGGCGAGAGCCAGCAGGATTCCGATTCCCATGGTGTACCCGATACCTATACGTCGATCTTGGCGAAGCGGCGGATGAAGAAGAAGCCGAGGGCGTAGAGGACCAACGCCGCGATGACCGCGAACTGGCCGAGGAAGGAGGACGTCATCCGTTCGATGGCGCCCGGCGCGATCCGGTTCATCAGAAGGAGGGTGCCGATGCCGAGCAGCGGGACGACGTAGGCAGTGACGACGACCTGGGAGAGCTGGGTGCGGACCTCGCGGCGGGTCTCCTTGCGCTCCTCCAGGGTCTTGGTGAGGTTGCGCAGCGAGCCGACGACGGTGCCGCCGGCGCGGTTGGACAGCACCAGGGTGGTGACGAGGACGACGAGTTCGCGGGAGGGGAGGCGTTCGGCCAGCTCGCCGAGGGCCTCGTCGACGGAGTGGCCGACGGCGAGCTTGTCGGAGACCTTGGCCAGCTCCTCGCCCGCCGGGGCCTCCAGTTCCTCGGCGGCCATGCCCAGCGCCGTACGCAGCGCGAGTCCGGCCTGGGTGGCGTTGGCGAGGATCCGGGAGAGTTCGGGGAGCTGGTTGATGAACTTCTCGATCCGTTTCTGCCGCTGCCAGTTGAGGAAGGCGAACGCGGCCCAGACGGCGACCAGGGCGGCGATCGGGCCGAAGAACGCGGCCAGGGTGGCCTGCGCGATCAGCCAGAGCGCGAGGACCGTACCGAGCATGTAGACGGTGAACTCGCCGGGGGTGACGTCCAGTCCCGTCGCGGCCAGCCGAAGTTCGAGTCGCCGGCCGAAGCGGGTGCCGCGCAGCGTGCGGTCGACGGACGGGAAGCGGCGGCGCTTCCCGGACTGCGGCAGTCCGCGTTCATCGGCCAGCCGGTCGACGACGGCCTGGCGCTGGGCCCGCCCGGCCGCGTAGATCCGTACGCCGGCCACCGCCAGCACGCCGCACAGCAGGGTGGCGCCGAGGGCGAGCAGGGTGAGGCTGTTCCCGCCGGTCATGAGGTGGCCTTCCGGGTGGCGAGTTCGTCGTCGGTGGCTGCGACCCCGAAGGCCGGCAGGGTCGGCTCGCTCGCCATGAAGAGGCGTTCGGCGACCCGTCGGGGCAGCGGGAAGTAGCGGAAGCGGCCGTGCACGACGCGGTCGGCGCCCATCGGTTCGGCGTCGAAGCGGCAGACCGTGGCGATCCGGTAGTCCTCGTGGCCGCGGGAGTCGAGGATGGCGATCTCGCTGATCCGGCGGGAGCCGTCGGCATGCCGGCTGAGCTGCACGATGCAGTCGACGGCGCTGTTGATCTGGTCCCGCAGCGCCTCGAAGGGGATCTTGACGTCCGACATGGATGCGAGGGTCTGCAGTCGCATCAGCGCGTCCTCGGCGCTGTTGGCGTGGACGGTGGCGAGCGAGCCGTCGTGGCCCGTCGACATCGCCTGGAGCATGTCGAGTGTCTCGCCGCCGCGTACCTCGCCGACGATGATCCGGTCGGGGCGCATGCGCAGGGAGTTGCGGACGAGGTCGCGGATGGTGATGCGGCCCTTGCCCTCCACGTTGGGCGGCCGGGACTCCAGCCGGATGACATGGGTCTGCTGGAGCTGGAGTTCGGCGGCGTCCTCGACGGTGATGATGCGTTCGCCGTCGGGGATGAGCCCGGAGAGCGCGTTGAGGAGGGTGGTCTTCCCGGCGCCGGTCGCGCCGGAGACGACGACGTTGAACTTGGCGCGGACCAGCCCGGACAGCAGCATCAGCATCTGTTCGTCGAGCGTGCCCATGCCGATGAGTTCGGCGAGGGTGTAGGCGCGCGGGAAGCGGCGGATGGTGAGCGTGGCGCCGTTCAGGGCGAGCGGCGGGATGATGACGTTGACGCGCTCGCCGGACGGCAGCCGGGCGTCGACCATCGGATTGGACTCGTCGACGCGGCGGTTGACGGTCGAGACGATGCGTTCGATGGTCTGCATCAGCTGCTCGTGCGAGGCGAAGCGGACGGGCAGCAGCTCGACCCGGCCCGACCGCTCGACATACACCTGGTCGGGGCCGTTGACCATGATCTCGGTGATCGAGGCGTCCTCGAGCAGCGGTTCCAGCACGCCCAGGCCGAGCGCCTCGTCCACCACCCGACGGATGAGCTGGGAGCGTTCGGCGGTGGACAGCACCGGGCCCTCACGGCTGATGATGTGGCCCAGGACGCGTTCCAGCCGGGAGCGGCGGTCGGCGGCGGCCAGCGAGGACATCTCGGCGAGGTCGATCTCTTCGAGCAGCTTGGCGCGGTAGACGGCGACGAGATGACTGTCCTCGCGCGCTTCCCCGGCCGGCTCGGGTGCGACGATCCGCGCTTTCAGGCTCATCGCGTCGGTACTCCTTCGTGGACATGACCGGCGGCGCGGACGGCCGACGGGACGGGCCCCAGGGTCTCTCGTACGGTCCGCACGAGGGCCCCCAGGGCCTTGGGCGTCTCGGGTCGGGCCATGGTGGCGCTGCGGCTGGCGGAGCCGAAGGTGACTCCGGGGATGAGGGACGGGATCTGCACCGTGGCGGTGGCGCGCACGGCCGTGCCCCCGCCGCCCACCGAGACCGTGGCGCCGTCACTGATCCAGCCGCTCATCGCCGCCAGCCCCGCGGCCTGCGGATCGGTCTGCCGGTCGGCCTCGTCCATCGAGGCGGTACGGGCCGCGGCCCGCGCTCCCGTGCCGGCCTGCTGGACGGCGTACGCGCCGAGGCCCAACTGGATCACGCCCAGCGCGATCGCGATCAGGATCGGCAGAAAGCCGAGGAACTCGATGGAGACCTGGCCCCGGTCCCGGCCCGCGCCGAGGCCGCGCCGCCGGCCGGCCGTCCGCCGGGCTGCCGCCGCCCTCGCTCCGCGCGGCGTTCCCGTCCGCGCCCGCATCGCCCGCATCCCGCTCCCCCCGCTCATCCGGCGTCCTCCTCGGCGGCGCCCGCCGTGCCGGTGACCGTCCAGGGGAAGTCCCCGGCGCCGGGGAAGAGCACCGGGACCTTGATCCGGATCGTCGCCTTCCACAGGCCGGACGCGGTGTGGCAGTCGGTGGAGGCGCCGCTGCGCCAGGAGGCGGGCAGGTCCTGGAGGGCGGCCGTACGGCAGCTGCCGGCGCCGCCGCCCTGCGTCGCGGTGGCGGCGCGGGCTCCCTGGTCGGCGGAGTTGGCGGCGAGCGAGTAGGTGTAGCCGACCAGCACGAACTGCCAGAGCAGGATGAGCACCAGGGCGATCAGCGGGAGCAGCCCGAGGAATTCGACGGAGACCTGTCCGCGGTCGCCGCCGACCAGGCCGTGTCCGCAACGTCCCGTCGTCCGCCCGGAGGGCGCGGTCCGCGGCGCCCGGCGCGCTGCCTCGCAACGCGGAGGGTCCTCCCGGTACCGGTCGTGCCGGGAAGACCCCGACAACGCCGCGCGGTGCCGTGCCGGGCGTCGCGGACCGGACGGGACTGCGCGGACACGGCCCTGCGGCCGCCGCACCTCTCAGCCCTCCTCGTACGGACCGGCCGGATCGAACGGCCCCGCGCTCCGGGCCGCCGCCGAGGAGCCGCGCCGGGCCCCGAACCGGGAACCCTGACCCGGCACAGACCCCGAGCCGGACCCGTTCGCCCCGGATGCCGCCCCTGAGACCTGACCCGGAACCGCCCCGGAACCGGTGGCCGACCCCGCTCCTATGGCCTTCCGCTTGCGCCCGGTCAGTGACGTACGCGCCCGGTGACTGCCCCGGCCCTGCCGGGCGGCCGGCGAATCCACCAGGCCCAGTTCGGCCGCCAGCGCCCACAGCGCCTGCTTGACCGTCGACCGGTCGTCGAGATCCTGCATCCGGCCCGAGTCGACACAGGGCTGGAGTTCCTTGAAGGCGGCCGGGACCGGCGTCCTGGCCACCTGGGTGCCGGTCGCCTTGGCGACCAGCGCCGGCTGGATCTCGGTGTTGCGGGTGAGGCGGTTGACGACGGTGGTGGTGTCCTCCGCCTTCCGGATCTGCAGCCGGTCCCACAGCCGCACCTGGCGCTTCGCGGCCCGCACCGACACCACGTCCGGCGTCGTCACCAGCAGGGCCGTATCGGCGAGTTCCACGGCCGCGGCGTTCGCCGACTGCATCTGGGAACCGCAGTCCACGATCACCACTTCATAGCGCGAGCGCAGCGCGGTGACGATCTGCCGGGCCGCCCGGTCGTCGACCTCCTCACCGCGCTCCCCCTCTTCCGGCGCCAGCAGCAGCCCGAGGCCCGTGTGGTGGTCGTGCACCGCGTCCTGGAGAACCCGTACGGAGATGTCCGCGATCCCCGCCAGGTCGACGAGGGAGCGGCGGAACTGCACGTCCAGGTAGGAGGCCACATCGCCGGACTGGAGGTCCATGTCCACCAGCGCCACACTGCGGCCGGCGGCCCTCGCGGCCAGCGCCAGCTGGACGGCGGTGACGGTCGTGCCGACGCCGCCCTTGGCGCCGGTCACCGTCACCAGCGTGCCGCTCGGCCCGGGGAGCGTGTCAGGGTTTCCCCCCAGGTGCACCCGCACACCGGCCGACCACTGGGCGGCGGCCTGCACCCTGGCCGCCAACTCGTCGTAGGACAACGGCAGTCCGACGATGCCGCGGGCGCCCGCGTCCATCGCCGCGGAGAAGAGCGCCGGGCCCGCGTCGGTGGTGATCAGCACGACGCCGACGGCCGGGAAGCGCAGCGCCACCTCGCGGATCAGCTCCAGCGCGGGGGCCGGCCCGATCCGCTCGTGGACGAGGACGACCTCGGGAAGCCCCTCGACCGCGGACGGCTGCCCGGTGGCGGACGACGCCGGCGTCGCACCGGCCTGGGAGGGCCCGCCTGCCCCAGGCCCCGCGGCGGCGGCCAGCGCGTTGAGCAGGGCGGTGGAGTCGGCGACGACGGGCGCAGGTTCGGCGTCCGGCAGCTGGCTGAGCAGTGAGGTCACGGCTCGCGCGGCGTCGGGGTCGCCGACTGCCGGGAGGATGCGGATGGTCACCTGTGCCTCCGGGTCACTTGTCGCCGTCGAGGGTGTAGGTGCGCTCGCCGGGCCGGATGGTGGCCTCGCTGCCGGGGGCGAGCAGCGCGAGCCGCACATGGGAGGCGAACGACTCGGCGTACGCGACGCGTTGGGCGTCGGTGGTGCCCAGCGCGAAGGTGATCGGCACGGCCTCGCCCGCCTGGCGGGTGCCGGAGGCGCCGGTGGCGGCGCCCGGGTCCTTGGCCTCCAGCGGCGTCAGCTTGCCGACGTCGATGACCTGGGCTCCGGCGACGATGACCTTGGAGACCGGCTTGTCCTCGGGGCGCTTGCCCTCGAACGTGGCGTAGATGTTCACCCGCGCACCGGGATTGATCTTGCCGGCCACGCCCGTCGCCGCGTCGATCATGATGGCGATCTCCTGCTGTCCCGCCTTCAGCGCCGGCCGCTCGACGATCATGTCGTCCTGGAGCAGCGACCCCTTCTTCAGCGGGGTCACCGCTATCTTGCCGCTGACCTCGTCGAGGTCGGTCACGGCGGTGGGCGGAAGCCACCGCTGGGGCATGCTCACCTTTTCGAACTGCCCAGGATCCAGCGCTTTATAGGCCGCCACATCACCCTTCAGCCGATACGCCGTCTTTTCCGGGCCGACCTTGGACTCCACATTCTTGATCACGGACAGCACGCCGACGAACGCGCCGACGGCACAGAGGACCGACAGAAGCAGCAGGATCACTCCGCGGCGCTGACGTGAATTCATGGATGCGGGACCTCGATCGGGACGGGAGGGGACGGGGCGGGGCGCGGGCAGGGGCGGGGAAGTGCGGGGCGCCGGGCGGGCTGTGGGCCGAGGGCGGGGGCGGCTGCCCCGCGCCTCCGTGCCCGGCACCGCCCGGCCGTTGGGCCGGTCCCGCTCCCGGGATGCGGATCTCAGCGCACGCGCGCCACCGTCCGCGGGTCGCCGGGCAGATCCGGGGAGCGGGGCAGATCCGGATGGCCGGGCAGATCCCAGCCACCGTGGGCCTGCGGGATTCCGGAGACCCGCGGGGCCTCGGGCCCGTAGGGGAAGCCGGGGGCCGCCGAGGAGGCTCCCGGGCCTCCCGCAACTCCTGGCCCCCCTGGCATTCCTGGAACACCGGGAACTCCTGGGGCGTACGACCCTTCGGCCCCCGCGGCGTACGGCCCGGCGGTGGCATACGGTCCGGTCCCCGCGGCGTACGGGTTCCCCGAGACATCAGGCCCCCGCACATCCAGCCGCCCCGGCTCGCCGCGCTCGCCACGTCCCCGAGGGACCCGAGGCGCAGCCGGGGCCCCTGGAACAACCGGAACACCCGGCGTCACCGGAGCACCCGGATCGGCCGGAACGCCGGACGGTGCGACCGGGGACAGGCCACGCTCCTGAAGCGGCGAGGGCGCCGCCTCGGGGGCCGGGGGCGCGCCGGGCGCCACCGCGGGCGCGGCACTCATGTCCGGAGCCGGGCCGAAGCCTCCGGGCGGCGGGCCGAAACCGGCCGCCGGCGGGGCGTCGGTGGGGGCGGGTGCGGGCACGGCCGTCGCCGCCTGCACGCGCACGGCCCTCGGCGCCCCTATGGCCGCGGGCCCGCCGGCCCGCGGCCGACCCGCGACGACGGGCGCGCCGTTCCCCGGCACCGAAGCCGCCGGCGACACCGACACCGGCGCCGCGCAGAACGCACACCGGTCGCCGATGAGTTCCAGGCCGCACCAGCGGCAGTCCTCGCGTCGTACGGAGGACACCAGGCCGTGCAGCACCGTCAGATCCGGGATGGCGGCGGCGAATTCGATCAGCTTCTGGGTGCCCCACCACCGGGCGGACTCCGCGGGCAGCCGCTCGTCGTACACGCCCTGCACCTGCCAGGCCGGGGCGAGCACCCCCTCCACCCATTCGGCACCGAGCTGGCCGCGGGCGATCGCGAGACGGGTTCCGTAGCCGGGCGCGGGCAGACCGGCCTCGGGGCGGTGCCGGTCGACGTGGTGCAACTGCGGCTCGGGGTGGGCGAGTACCGCGAAATGCGCGCCGGGCAGCCAGGACTTCACATGGGAGCGCAGATCCACCTCCACCCGGTCCAGCCCGCCGACGCTGCCGAGCAGCGCGCCGGCGTGGATGTAGTGGGACAGCAGCCGTGCCGCGCAGGCCAGCAGGCCCGGACTGATGTCGCAGAGTGACAACTGCCGGAGCTGACGGGCGAGTACGGCGACGCCCAGCGGCGGCAGATCCATCGGCAGGATCGCGATCCGGTCGCTCTCCAGGACGGCGCGCAGGGTGTGCAGCCGGCGAATGTGGTCCGGAGGGCAGGCGGAGGAGTAGAGGGCGACGATATGGCCGTGGTGTTCGAGGACGGCGCTGGCCTCCGTCAGGGCGTCGTCCAACGACTGGAGATGCGGGGCCTGGAGGACCACGGCGGCCGGGGTCTGCCGGTCGGTGGCGGGCAACGCGAGGTCCGGGCTGGTGACGGCAATCGCGGTCGGCACGTCGCTCCCCCATTCCCTTTGGCCTCCGGGGGTCCCGGGACCGCGGATCGGCACAGCTCTGCGCCATCGGCGCCATACGCTCAGCACTTTATCCACGAGATACGCCCCAAGAGAACACGTTCTGGGCTACTCGTCATGGTCATCACTCCCCGGGGAATTGGTCTGTACCCCGCGGACGAACGCCGGACGCCAACCAGGTAAAGGGCGCATACCACCCGGGGGGGGTGGGTGCGGGCCGGACGGGTTGTGGCGAGAGTCTTGACAGGATCAATGGTCTGGACCACGTTGTACGCCAAGCGCAGGGGCCCCAGAGCGCGATCGGCACCACTCCCCCCAACTTCCCCCCACCCGGAGGCAGTCGTGGTTCGCGCACGTTCAGAATCCCGCTCAGGAGAACGATCCCCAGAACGATCCCGGGGGCGCTCCGGAGCACGTTCCTCCCTCGTCAGGACGAGGCTGCTGGCCGGAATGGCCGCCGCGCTGCTGACCACCGCCGGCGTCGTCGCCGCAGGCACCGCCCACGCGTCCGAGGACCGCCCGGCCGCCCCCGCCACACACACGGCCGCGGTGCCCGGACACGCCGTCACCGGCTACTGGCAGAACTTCAACAACGGCGCCACCGTGCAGAAGTTGAAGGACGTCGATGACGCCTACGACATCATCGCCGTGTCGTTCGCCGACACCACCGGGCAGCCGGGCGGCGTCACCTTCAACCTCGACCCGGCCGTCGGATACGGCTCGGCCGACGACTTCAAGGCGGACATCAAGGCGAAGCAGGCCGCCGGCAAGTCCGTGATCATCTCGGTGGGCGGCGAGAAGGGCGCGGTGTCCGTCAGCGACGACGCCTCCGCCAAGAACTTCGCCGACTCGATCAACAAGCTGATGGACGACTACGGCTTCGACGGCGTCGACATCGACCTTGAGAACGGCCTCAACTCCACCTACATGACGCAGGCGCTCAAGGCGGTGCACGCCGCGCACGGCGACGTCGTGGTCACCATGGCCCCGCAGACCATCGACATGCAGTCACCGCAGAACGAGTACTTCAAGACGGCACTCGCCATCAAGGACTTCCTGACCGTCGTCAACATGCAGTACTACAACAGCGGTTCGATGAACGGCTGCGACGGCAAGGTCTACTCCGCCGGCACCGTCGACTTCCTGACCTCGCTCGCCTGCGTCCAGCTCGAAGGCGGCCTCGACCCGTCCCAGGTCGGCATCGGCGTCCCGGCCTCCTCCCGCGCGGCGGGCAGCGGCTACGTCGCCCCGTCCGTCGTCAACGCCGCCCTGGACTGCCTCACCAAGGGCAGCGGCTGCGGCGACTTCAAGCCGTCCAAGACCTACCCGGGCCTGCGCGGCGCGATGACCTGGTCCACGAACTGGGACGCCACGGGCGGCAACGAGTTCGCGAGCCAGGTGGGCGCGCACGTCCACGGCCTCCCGTAACCGGCCGGCCCCCGGCTCCCTTGAAGCCACCCCCCACGCGCCACCCCCCGCAGCCAGGTCCCGTGCACAGGTGCACGGGACCTGGTCTGTGTCACGTCAGTTCACCGTGCGGGAATCAGCGGCGGGCCGCCGACGGCTTGGGCAGTTCGCAGCCGGCCTTGTCCAGGTCCAGCTTGTTGCCGCTGCCGAAGCACTTCGGTATCCCGTACGTCTCCTGCGCGTAGTTGATGCCTTGGTGGACGGTGACCTTGCCGTTCTCGTCCACCTCGCACGGGTTGTTGACGGTGCACTCCTCGCCGTCCTCGTTACCCGTGTTGTTGATGGCCGCCACCTTGCCGCTGGCGTTGTCGACCACCGGCGAGCCGGACGTCCCGCCGATGGTCTTGCAGTCGGCGGTGTAGCGGACCGAGTCCTTCCAGGTCCAGTCCCCCTCCTTCAGGGTGGGCACGAACCCGTCGACGTTGCAGCTGTAGGTCTTCTTCCAGTAGCCGGAGACCACGGTGATCGCGGCACCCTTGGCGGGGTGTTCGGTCGCCAGCTCCAGCGGCTTGATCTTGTACTTCTGCTCTATCTGGGCGTACGTCGAGCCGGTCTCGTAGAGCGACACATCGGTGTCGGTCATGGTGGCGTACGCGATCTTCGTGGCCTTGATCGTGCCCAGGTTGCCGGCCTTGGCGTCCAGCACGGTGAAGCTGCGGCTGGACGGCTTGTCGACCACGACCTCGCCCGCGCCCGGCATACCGCTCTCCAGGCAGTGCCCGTTGGACATCACCAGCGCCGGGTCGTTCGCCTGCGAGTCGGGCATCTTGACTATCGAACCGGAGCAGTTGCTGAGCGCGACGGTGCCCGCGAAGTTCACCGCCTTGGTCCTGTGCTTCTGCGCTACCGGGGCCTGCGGGGCCGCTTTCGCCGCGAGGGCCCGGTCCGTCTGTGGCGCCTTTCCCGGGTGGGTGGCAGCGCCGGCCGTACCGGCGGTGCCCACCAGAGCTGCGGCTCCCAGAACGGCCGTGGCCAGGGTGCCGACGAGAGGTCGATTCATGTGGGGGTCCTCTCCGCTTCCGTCACCGAAGGTCCTTGACGTCGCTTCGGTTTTGTCGTGCGCATTGTTGGCGCCGCAGCGGTCAGGAGCAATCAATTTCCGCGAATCGATGGCAAGTTGCCGGAATCCGCCCGCTTCCCGACACCTTCGGCTCACCACCCCGCATCTGGCCGCCGAACGTCTTGACCAGCCCATGCCCACGCCCAACACTGGCGCCGTCGCTTCGCCTCACACCCCACAGGAGACCGCATGCGACCTCACACCCCCACACGGATACGCGGCGGACGCACCACCGTCCTCGCCGCACTCCTCTCCCTCGCCCTCGCGGCACCGATCGCCGCACAGGCCCAGGACGCCCCACCCGCCGAACGCACCGCGGCCACCCGTGACGGCGTCCAACGGGCCGAACTCCCCCACCAGTACGAGGTCAAGGGCCCGGCCACCCCCGCCGCCCGCACCGCCCTCGCCGCCACCGGCGTCAGCATCGACGAGACCCACGCCCACGCCGTCGTCATCACCGCCGACCGCGCCCAGGCCACCGCCGTCCGCAGACTCGGCTACGGACTGCGTCGGTTGCCCGACCCGCCGGGCGCCTCGGCGCCCCCCTCCGGCACCCGCGTCAAGGACTTCCCGGCCGGCTACGCGAAGTACCACACCTACGAAGAGGCCACCCAGCAGATCGACGCCCTCGTCGCGAAGTACCCGGACCTCCTCAGCAAACAGACCATCGGGACCTCTCACGAGGGCCGCGACATCCTCGCCCTCAAACTCAGCAAGAACGTCACGAAGGACGAAGCGGAACCCGAGGTCCTCTTCACCGCCCACCAGCACGCCCGCGAACACCTCACCGTCGAGATGGCGCTGTACCTCCTCGACGAATTCACCAGCGCCTACGGATCCGACGACCGCATCACCAAGATGCTCGACTCCCGCGAGATCTGGATCGTCCCCGACCTCAACCCGGACGGCGGCGCCTACGACATCGCCTCCGGTGCCTTCCGCAGCTGGCGCAAGAACCGCCAGCCCGCCCCCGACTCCCAGGAGGTCGGCACCGACCTCAACCGCAACTGGGACTTCAAGTGGGGCTGCTGCGACGGCTCCTCCGACGACCCCGCCGACGAGACCTACCGCGGCCCCTCCGCCGCCTCCGCCCCCGAGGTCCAGGTCGTCTCGAAGTTCGTCCACAGCCGCATCATCGGCGGAAAGCAGCAGATCAAGGCCGCCATCGACTTCCACACCTACAGCGAACTCGTCCTGTGGCCCTTCGGCTTCACCTACGACGAAACCGGCCCCGGCATGACCCAGGACGACCACGACACCTTCGCCACCATCGGCAAGAAGATGGCCGCCTCCAACGGCTACACCCCCGAGCAGTCCAGCGAGCTCTACGTCACCGACGGCGCGATCGACGACTGGCTGTGGGGCGACCAGAAGGTGTTCGCGTACACGTTTGAGATGTACCCGTCCTCCGCCGGCTCCGGCGGCTTCTACCCGAAGGACACCGTCATCCCCAAGGAGACGTCCCGCAACCGCGAGGCGGTGCTCCAACTCCTGGAGACGGCGGACTGCCCGTACCGCGCGATCGGAAAGGAAGCGCAGTACTGCGACGGCAGTTGACGCACCCCCGCTGACTCGAGGCCGCCCGGCACGCGATCGCCGCCGGGCGCCCTCCCCTCCGCACCACCGCCTCTACAGCAAGTGATCGGCCCTGCCGGCCTTGATGTCGCGGATGAGGGTGCGGAGGGCTTCGCGGGTGTCGGTGACATAGGTGTCCTCGGCGCCCGCCACGGTGATGTAGGCGTTGCCCTGATCGTCGGTGCCTATGCGGAAGCAGTTGTTTCCTTCGCCGCAGTAGGGCTCTTCCCAGCTGATGTCCGGCATCGTGACCTTCCTAGAGTGAGCGTTCGACCTTGCGGATGAAGTCACGCGAAGCCGGGGCCGACAGCGAGGCATTGTCCATCCAGTCCAAGTGGGCGCGGTACTTAGCCAGCTGGGCCTCGGCGTGTGTGAACTCCGGCCCATGCGCGGAGTCCAGCTGCACCGTGTCGAGCTGAGGCACGACGCCATCGGCGTATAGAAGCGCATGTCCAGCTCCCGGAAACGCGCCCACTTCCACCGGGAGGACCCGAATCTCGACTCTGTCCCGTTCCGACGCGTGGCACAGGTGAGCGAGCTGGTGACGCATGACGTCCGTTCCGCCGAACCTCATGCGCAGCGCCGCTTCATGGACGTACGCCACATAGGCGAGCGGCTCGGGCCGCTCGAAGACCCGCTGTCGCTCCAAACGGTGGGCGACCCGCAACTCGACTTCGAGCCGGGTCGGCGGCGGCAGGACCGCGGCGAAGACAGCCCGCGCGTAGTCCTCGGTCTGGAACAGGCCTGGGACATGAACCGACTGCGTCGTACTGATGCGTGCCGCGTGCCATTCGAGTTCCGCGATGTCCAGCAGTCCGGCGGCGAGCGTTCCCCGGTCGCGCTCCCACCATCCGCGCTCCCTGTCCGCGGCCATGGCGGCCAAGGCATCGGCGTACAGCGCGTCAGGGCAGGCGTAGTTGCAGGCCAGAGTGCGTACCCGCTCAGGAGATACCGGCCGGATGCCGCCCTCCATGTTGGAGACCCGGGTGCGGTCGATGCCCAAAAGCCCTGCTGCGTATTCGGTGGTGGCCCCGGCGGCGAGACGCATCTTGCGCAGCTCGGCACCAAGTCGCTTCTGGCGCACCGTTGGTGTGGTCCTGGTCGGCATGTAGCCCCTTCTCGCGCCGTGGTCGAGGCCAGTCTGCCTCTGCATGGCCATACCGGTCCATAAGAGCTTGGGGGTAATTACCCCCAAGCTCAGTGGGCACTGTGCACGGAACTCCCTACAGTCAGTAACGCACCGCTTACGCTCGACCCAGTCGGAAGCGCATCGCGCGAGCCTGCCCGCAACCTCCTCCCCTGAGAGAGGCGGGCTCGCGCCAGGGAGACAGGCCACCGGCTGCCACACCATCAACCGCCCATGAACAACAGGGAGTTGCCATGCCCGCAGCCGTGTCCGTGTGTCCGCACCCGCTCGACACCCGTACGCCGCCCGTTCCGGAAACCCTCACCTACGGCCTGACGATCCCCGCCGCACTGATCAGCCCCGCCATCGCACGCCACGCGACCCACGTCATCCTCGAAGCACACGGCCTTCATGACGTGACCACAGCCGCTCTTCAGGTGGTGGGTGAACTCACCGCGTGCGCCTGCCGGTTCACCGCCTCCGAGGACGTCTACCCTTGCGCTGCGCTATCGGGACGACTCGCTGCGCGTGTTCCTGTACGACGCGCATCCGCGGCATACGCACCGCCGTCTCGCGGCGGCCTGTGATGCCCGGCGGCGGTCGGCGCTCCTGTTGTTGGCCTGCGTGGTGCGGGACTGCCGGGACGAGTGGGGGTTCGGGGCGTCACCGGGGCCCGGCGAGGGGACGCGGATGTGGGCCGTACTGCCGCACGAGGGGGCGCGGGCTTACGGGAAGGCGCCCTGAGCCGACCACCCGCCCTACACCGTGGTCGGCAAGCTGCCGAGGTCTTCCAGGGTGGCCATGCGGGCCTTGTATTCGGCCTGGGGGATCTGGCCGAGGACGGCGAGGCGTTCGAGTTCGGCGGCCTCGGCTTCGTGGGCGAGCTGGTGGCTCCGCTCCACTTGCTCCCGGCTGAACTCCGCGGCCTTGGCGCGCTGCCTGGAGCGGTTGCGTCGCAGCTCTTCGGCGATCGCCTGGGCGGTCGCTTCGAGATAGCCATCGTGCGTGCCAGACCACATGCCGTCCGCCCCGAAGTCGGTGGTGCGCGCCCGGATTTGGCCTTCATGGTATTCCGGATCCGGCTCCATGACGATGCCCGCCCCGTCCGTCTGCCCGGGAGGGGCAGGAGGACGGGGCGGGCGACGGCACCGTGCGTGCGCGGCTAGACGACCAGGCTCACCAGAGCCGCCACCGCGAAGCCGGCTACGGAGAGCACCGATTCGAGGACGGTCCAGGACTTCAGGGTGTCGCGTTCCGAGATGCCGAAGTACTTCGACACCATCCAGAAGCCGCCGTCGTTGACGTGCGAGGCGAAGATCGACCCCGCCGAGATCGCCATGATGACGAGGGCCAGCGACGCCTGGGACATGCCCTGGCCTTCCACCAGCGGCAGGACGATGCCGGCCGTGGTGACGATGGCGACGGTCGCGGAGCCCTGGGCCACCCTCAGCACGAGGGAGAGCAGGTAGGCCAGGACGATGACCGGGAGGCCGACGTTGTGGAAGGTCTCGGAGAGGGCGTCGGCGACGCCGCTGCCCTTGAGGACGGCGCCGAAGATGCCGCCCGCGCCGACCACCAGCAGGATGTTGCCGACCGGCTTGAGGGAGGCGGTGGAGACGGCCTCCAGGGACTTGCGGGACCAGCCGCGGCGGATGCCCAGCAGGTAGTAGGAGAGCAGCAGGGCGATCGTCAGGGCGACGAAGGGGTTGCCGAAGAACTCGATGACCGAGCGGAGGGTCGAGGGGTCCAGGGCGATGGAGGAGAAGGTCGCCAGCAGGATCAGGACCAGGGGGGTGCCGATGATGGCGAGGACGGTGCCCAGCGGGACCGGCTTCTCGTGGGGCGTGACGCCGGAGGCGGCCTGTTCCGCGGCGACGGCGGCCTTGGCCTCCTCGGCGGCCTCGACCATGTCCTGCGGGACGGGGACGAAGAGGCGCTTGCCGATCCAGGCCGCGTAACCCCAGGCCGCGATGACGGCGGGGATGCCGCAGATGAGGCCCATCAGGATGATCCAGCCGAGGTCGACCTTGAAGAGGCCGGCGGCGGCGACCGGGCCGGGGTGCGGCGGCAGGAAGGCGTGGGTCATGGAGAGACCGGCGAGCAGCGGCATGCAGTAGAGCAGGATCGACTTGCCGGAGCGCTTGGCGGCGGCGTAGACGATCGGTGCGAGGACGAAGATGCCGACGTCGAAGAAGACGGGGATGCCGAAGATCAGGCCGGTCAGGCCCATGGCGAGGGGGGCGCGCTTCTCACCGAACACGCGCAGGAGCCGGGCGGAGAGGGCTTCCGCCCCGCCGGAGACCTCCAGCATCGCGCCGAGCATCGTGCCCAGGCCGATGATGATGGCGACGTGGCCGAGGATGCCGCCCATGCCGGTTTCGATCATGGAGACGACGTCGGATTTCTGGACCGTGCCGAAGAGTTCGGTGACGGACAGACCCGCGGCGAGGCCGACGGCTATGGAGACGCCGAGGAGGGCCACGAACGGCTGCAGCCTGACCTTGATGATCAGGAAGAGCAGCAGGAGGATGCCGAGGGCGGCGACGGTCAGGAGTCCCGCGGTGCCCGGTATCAGGGCGAGCAGGCCGCCGGTGTGGGGTGGTGGCGGCGGTGCGGGGGCGGCGGCCGGGGCAGCGAGGAACATGGGGTGACTCCGTTGTCAGGCAGAAAATTTCCAGGCAGGGGGGACCGCGGCACGGCGCCCCGTGGGTGCGGGGCGCCGCGCCGTGCGGCGATTGGTGCGTGTGCGGTGGTGCTAACGGCAGGCTGAGCAAGGTGTTCGGTGCCTCAGCTCAGGACCGCGAGGGCGTCGATCTCGATGAGCAGGCCCTTGGGCAGCCCGACGTAGACGGTGGTGCGGGCGGACGCGGGGGCCTTGAGGCCTTCGGCCTCGAAGTAGGCGTTGTAGATCTCGTTCATCTCGGCGAAGTGGTCGACGTCGGTGAGGTAGACGCGCATCATCATGACGTCGTCCCAGGTCGCGCCGCCCTCTTCGAGGATCGCCTTGACGTTGGCGAAGGTCTGCAGGGTCTGTTCGCGCAGGGTGGGCCCGGCGGGGGTGGGGGCCTGGCCCTCAACGGCCGGGAGGAAGCCGACCTGGCCGGCGACCTGGAGGATGTTGCCCTTCTTGACGCCGTGCGAGAACTTCGCGGGCGGGGTGGTGTGGGTGGCCGGCGTAATGGCGGTCTTCTCGGTCATGGTGGTGCTCAGACTTCCTGTGCGGGCCCGGCCGGTGGCTGGGGGATTGCGGTTCCGGAGTACTCCCGGCTGATGGCGTCGGCGGTGCGGCGTACCAGCGGGAGCAGTTTGAGGAGTTCCTCTGCGGTGACGACGACGTTCGGTGCGGAGACCGACATGGCGGCGACCAGGCGTCCGTCCGCTCCGCGGATGGGGGCGCCGATGCAGTTGATGGATTCCTCGTGGCCACCGAGGTCGGTGGCCCAGCCCTGTTCGCGGACCTTGACCAGTTCGGCCAGGAAGGCCGGGGCGTTGGGCGTCGAACGGGGCGTGTAGAGGGGGTAGTCGAGCTTCTCCGCGAGGGCGCGGCGCTCGGGTTCGGCGAGGTCGGCGAGGAGCAGCTTGGCGACCGCGGCGACGGTGATCGCGACGGGCTTGCCGATCCGGGAGTACATCCGGACGGGGTAGCGGCTCTCGACCTTGTCGATGTAGAGGACCTCGTTCTCCTCGTAGACGGCGAGGTGGACGGTGTGTCCGCATTTTTCGTTGAGGTCGACGAGGTGGGGGTGGGCGATTTCGCGTACGTCGAGGTTTTCGACGGCTTCCTGGGCGAGGGCGAAGAGCCGGGCGCCGAGGCGGTAGCGCTGGTCGGGCTGGCGGTAGACGATGCCGTGCTCGTGGAGTGTGCGCAACAGCCGCAGGGCGGTGGATTTGTGGACGCCGAGCCGGACCGAGACCTGTTCGAGGTTGGCCGGTCCTTCCGCGAGCAGCGGAAGGATGCTCAGTGCGCGATCGACTGTCTGGCTCATGTTGTACGGACCTCCACCCGTGCGGTTCGTACCCCGTCGCTGCCGTTGCTGTCGCTGTCGGTCGTCCAGCCGGGGCCGAGTCGCAGTGTGCCCCAGTCGGCGGGGGTGAGGGCGGCGAGACGGTCGGCGTGGGCGCGGGTGGGCGGGGTGCCGAGGTCGCCGGGGACGGTGAGGGAGGCGGCGGCCATGAGGTGTCCGTGCCGGAGGCGGGCGAAGGCGGGCAGGTCGCGGAGGGTGGCGGAGAGGTATCCGGCGGCGAAGGCGTCGCCGGCGCCGACGGGGGCGGTGACGTCGACGCTGAGGGCGGGGGCGTAGGTGACGGTGTCGGTGCCGTCGGCCCGGCGGTGGTAGGCGGTGGCGCCCTGGGAGCCCTGTTTGACGACGAGGGTGGTGGGTTCGGGGAGGGCGGCGCGTACGGCGTCGGGTCCGTGCAGGTCCCAGGCGGCTTCGGCTTCGTCCTCGCCGACGAAGACGAGGTCGGCGCCGCGGGCGAGGTCGAGGAGGACGCCGGGGCCCTGTGCGGGGTCGCGCCAGAGGCCGACGCGGTAGTTGACGTCGAAGGAGACGAGGGGGCGGCCGGGGGTGCGGCGGGTGAGGCTGCGGAGGACGTCCAGGCAGCTGTCGGAGAGGGCCGCGGTGATGCCGGTGAGGTGGAGGATGCGGGCGCTGCGCAGTGCCTCGGTGTCGAGGAGGCCGGGGGCCATGGCGGAGGCGGCGGATCCGGCGCGGTAGTAGAGGACCTCGGCGCGGTCGGGTTCTTCGCCGTCGATGCCGGTGGCGCGTTCGCCTGCGGTGCGGAAGTAGATGCCGGTGGGGCGCAGCGGGTCGCGTTGGACGTGGGTGACGTCGACGCCGCAGTCGGCGATGGCGGCGAGGAGGTGGTCGCCGAAGCCGTCGGTGCCGACGCGGGAGATCCAGCGGGTGGGGTGGCCGGTGCGGGCGAGGGCGCAGGCGACGTTGGATTCGGCGCCGCCGATGGCGCGGTCGAAGGAGGGCACGTCGGCGAGTCGTCCTGGCCGGCCGGGCAGGAACGTGACCATGGACTCGCCGAGGCAGACGACGTCGACGTCCGGGTCGACGGTGTCGCTGAGGTGGGAGGGCCTGGTCACGATCGGGGGTGCTCCTTTACTGCGGTGCTCGGTGGGAGCTGCGGGCCGGTGCGGGCCGGTTGCCGGGGCCCGTTTCGGTGGGCGCTGCGGCCGTTCTCCACGGTGTCTCCACCAGGTTTCTCACCATTGACCTGGTGATGGCTCGGATGTTAGACAGCTGTAAGCGATATGCGCAATGGGTGTTGCAAATGGTGCAACAAGATCTTTGAGGAGGCCCCATGGCCGGCGATCGGCTCGCGAAGGGACTCAGGGGACTCGCGGAGGAACGGGTCGACCACCGCTTCAAGGCGCTCCCCCCGGACGCCGAGGGCCTGACGGTCGGCGAGCTGTCGGCCGAGCGCCGCAATCTCTTCCGCGACGGATTCACCACCCCCGTCCTGGCCCTCTCCGCCGAGTCGGTCGAGCACAACCTCGCCCTGATGGAGACGTACTCCACCCGGCACGGCCTGGCCTTCGCCCCGCACGGCAAAACCTCCATGGCACCGCAGCTCTTCGCCCGCCAGCTGGAGCACGGCGCCTGGGGCATCACCGCGGCCGTCCCCCACCAGGCCCGCGCCTATCGCGCCTACGGCATCCAGCGCATCTTCCTGGCCAACGAGGTCGTGGACGCCGCCGCCCTGCGGTGGCTCTCCGCCGAGCTGGACGCCGACCCCGACTTCCGCTTCATCTGTTACGTCGACTCACTGCGCGGTATCGAGCTGATGGACGCCGCGCTGCGCGAGGCCGGCGCCTCCCGCCCGGTCGACGTCGTCGTCGAGCTGGGCGCCGGCGACGGCGCCCGCACCGGCGTCCGCACCGAGACCGAATGCCTCGAACTGGCCGATGCCATCGCGGGCGTGGACACCCTCCGCCTGGTCGGCGTCGCCGGTTACGAGGGTGAGGTGCCGGACGCGACGTCCGAGCGGGTGGCCGCCTGGCTGCGCCGACTGGTCGCGCTGGCCGTGGACTTCGACGCGGCGGGCCGGTTCGCCGACCTCGACCAGATCGTCATCAGCGCCGGCGGCAGCGCCTGGTTCGACACGGTCGCCGAGGTCTTCGCCGAGATCCCCGCGCTGTCCGCGCCGGCCCTGAAGCTGCTGCGCTCGGGCGCGTACGTCTCGCACGACGACGGCCACTACCGCCACCTCACCCCCTTCAACCGGGTGCCGGACGAGGGCGCCCTGCAGCCCGCCTTCCGCCTGTGGGCGCAGGTTGTCTCCCGCCCCACCGGCAGCCAGGCGTTCCTCAACGCCGGGAAGCGGGACGCGGCCTACGACCTGGATCTGCCGCAGGCCCAGGTCGTACGGTCCGGGCGGGACGGCACCCTGCGGGCCGCGGACGGCGTCACCGTCACCGGCCTGTCCGACCAGCACGCCTGGGTCGCGACCGAGCACGCGGGCGACCTGGAGGTCGGCGACTGGGTCGGCATGGGCCTGTCGCACCCCTGCACGTCCTTCGACAAGTGGCAGCTGATCCCGCTCGTCGAACAGGACGGCACGGTCACCGACTTCATCCGCACCTTCTTCTAGGGCGGGGACCGGGCCGCCGCCCCTCCCCCCGGGGCGCAGGCGGCCCGTCCGCCCCACCGCCCCCACAGACCCCGGCGGTGCGCGCCGACCCCCGCGGCGCGCGCCGCCGGCTTCCCACGAAAGGCAGCCCCAGCCATGGACACCGTGCTTCGCGACGTACGCGTCATCGACGGGTCCGGCGGTCCGTCCTACCGCGCCGATGTCGGCCTGGCCGACGGCCGGATCGCCGAGATCCACCGCGAGTCGGACGGCGGCCCGCGCCCGTCCGCGCCCCGCACGGTGGAAGGGGACGGCCTCGCCCTCTCCCCCGGCTTCATCGACATGCACGCGCACAGCGACCTCGCGCTGCTGCGTGACCCGTCGCACGAGGCGAAGGCCGCACAGGGCGTCACCCTCGAAGTCATCGGCCAGGACGGCCTGTCGTACGCGCCGGTCGACGACCGCACACTCGCCGAGGTCCGCGCGCAGATCACCGGCTGGAACGGCGGCGGCCCCGGCAGCACCGACGTCGACTTCGACTGGCGCACCGTCGGCGAGTACCTCGACCGCCTCGACCACGGCTTCGACGGCAACGGCATCGCGGTCAACGCCGCGTACCTCATCCCGCAGGGCACCGTCCGGATGCTCGCCATGGGCTGGGACGACCGGGACGCCACCGCCGACGAGGTCGCGCGGATGAAGCAGCTGGTCGCCGAGGGCCTGGAGCAGGGCGCCGTGGGCCTGTCCTCGGGCCTGACCTACACCCCCGGCATGTACGCGTCGGACGCCGAACTGGGCGAACTGTGCCGGGTGGTGGCCCGCTACGAGGGGTACTACTGCCCGCACCACCGCTCCTACGGGGCGGGCGCCCTGCAGGCCTACGAGGAGATGGTCGCCCTCACCCGTGAGGCCGGCTGCGCCCTGCACCTGGCGCACGCCACCATGAACTTCGGCGTCAACGAGGGCCGCGCCCCGGAGCTGCTGACCCTGCTGGACCGGGCGCTGGACGACGGCGCGGACATCACTCTGGACACCTACCCCTACACCCCCGGCTGCACGACGCTGGTCGCCATGCTGCCCAGTTGGGCGAGCGAGGGCGGCCCGGGAGCGATCCTGGCCCGCCTCCTGGACGACGTCACCGCGGAGCGCATCCGGCACGTCATGGAGGTGGAGGGCGCCGACGGCTGCCACGGCGTGCCGATCGAGTGGGACAAGATCGAGATCTCCGGGGTCAGCGACCCGGCGCTGTCCGGCTACGTCGGCCGGACGGTCGCGCAGAGCGCCGCCGAACGCGGTGAGGAGCCCTGGGTCACCGCCCGCCGGATCCTGCTCGACGACCGGCTCGGCTCGACCATCCTCCAGCACGTCGGCCACGAGGAGAACGTGCGGCAGATCATGCGGCACCGCGTGCACACCGGCGGCAGCGACGGCATCCTCCAGGGTGACAAGCCGCACCCGCGCGCCTACGGCACCTTCCCCCAGTACCTCGGCAAGTACGTCCGCGAGCTGGGCGTGCTCTCCCTGGAGGAGTGCGTCGCCCACCTCACCTCGCGCCCCGCGGCCCGCCTGCGGCTGCCCGACCGCGGCCTGGTCCGCGAGGGCCACCGCGCCGACCTGGTCCTCTTCGACCCGGACACGGTCGCCGCCGAGTCGACCTTCGACGTCCCGCGCACCCTGCCGTCCGGCATCCCGCACGTCCTGATCGACGGCCGCTTCGTGATGGCGGACGGCAAGCGGACGGACGTCCTCGCGGGCCGGTCGGTACGGCGGACGACGCCGGGCGGACGGGGCTGAGGGACAGCGGGCCGCCGGTCGCCGGCTGACGGCCGGGGAGAGCCCCGCCGTCAGCCGGCGACCGGGGCCTCGCCGTCCGGGGATCCCCGGTCCGGGGAGCCCGGGGAGTCACCGTCCGGGGCGCCTGCGTACGCGGCGCCGTCTTCCGGGGCGGACGCCCCGTCCTCCGGAGCGGCACCACCCTCCCGGCCTCCCGCCCGCCGTGTCCCCTGGACCGCCTCGACCCAGGACAGGACCACGCTCTCGCGGCTGGTCACACCGAGCGCGGCCACTTCCCTCGCGCGTTCCTTGCGGGTGGCGGTCACCTGCGACGTGAAGAAGCCCAGCGGCCCGAGGTAGTGGCGTTCCTGCCGCAGCCGGCGGGCGAACGCAAAGCCCGCCTCCTCGTCCCCGTACCGGCTGACGTCGGAGAGCAGCAGGTCCGCTCCGTGGGTGGAAAGCCTGTCGATCGCCTCCTGCTCGTCCCCGGTGATGAAGACCTCCGCGCCCCCGCGGCGCAGCTCCGCCCCCAGCCAGTACTGGCTGTCGGCCTCGTCGTCGACCCAGACGACGGACAGGTCGAGGGTTCCGGGCTCCGGCCCCGCGCCGGGGCCGGCGGGCGGCCGGGTCCGCTGGAAGGGTGCGCGGACCGGCTGCGGGGCGGACCAGGGCACGGGGGCCGGCGCGGTCTGCTGGACCACGGCGAGCAGCAGGTCGCGCAGCTCGTCCTCCTTGTTGGTGATCGCGGCGCCGAGCCGTGCCGCCCGCTCCTCCCGGTCGGGGGACTGCCGGATGGTGTAGAAGATCACCGGCCCGTCGTACAGCCCGTCCGCCGCGAAGCGTTCGGCCATCTCGAAGCCGGCGTGGTGCTGCCGCCCCCGGCTGATGTCGGAGACCAGCAGCCCGAAGCTGCGGGCGCGCAGCTCGGCGGCGGCCGCTTCGCTTCCGTCCACGTGCCGCACCCGCATGCCCAGACTCGCCAGCACCGTCCGCACCTCCGCCTTGCGGTCCGGCTGGTCGTCCACCCACAGCACCTCCAGGGCCGCCGAGGCGTAGCCCGGCAGCGCGGAGTAGGACGTGCCGGGATACGGGTCGGGGTACGGAGTGCCGAGGCCCGCCGGAGTGCCGATGCCCGCCGGGGAGCCGGTGCCCGCCGGTGGGACGAGGTCGAAGTCGGCGTCCTGCGGATCGGTGTCCGGCAGCGGCTCGGGCAGCTGCCGGCCGTACGCGTCGGGCGGCATCCCGAAGGGCTGCTGCTGGGGGGACGTATACGGCGGGGTGGCATAGCCGGGGGGCGCGTACACGGGTGACGTGTAGGGCGCCGGCATCCCGTACGGTGCGGACTGCTGCGCGGTCGGGCCCACCTGGAGGCCGCCCGGCGGCCAGGCCAGCGGCGGCCCGAACCCCGTGTCGAAACCGTCCGGCGGGACGTTCTGCAGCCCCTGCCACAGCGGCTCCCACTCGCGCGACATACGGGTCGGCGTCTGACCCGACAGCAGCGGCCCCTCGCGCAGCCGCAGCAGCAGCCGTTCGGCGTCAGGGCGTCCGGCCAGCTCGTCGACGAGCGAGGTGAACCCCGGGTTGATGACCAAGTCGGGGAATTCGTTGGGGAGTTGACGCTCAAGGGACGCCAGCACCTCCGCGCCCTCCGGCCCGGTCCCGGCGGGCGCCACCAAGTCGTACGAGGCGAGGAAGGCGCGGGCCGCGGCGAGTTCGCCGGCGCCCGCCCCGCCGGGCGCCGCCAGCAGCGTGCGCCGCACCTCGCGGTAGGTCCGGAATTCGGCCACCACATCGCCGTCCACGGTCCCGGACGGGCCGGTCATCATGCGGTAGAAGTCCGGGTAGAAGTACTGGAGCAGCAGGGTTCTGATCACCGCGCCGGGCCCGAAGTCGCGCCAGACGGGATTGAGGGTCGCCTCCAGTACGAAGCCGTTCATCAGGCGCTTGATCCGGCGCGGGTTGCGTCCCGTGCGCTGGACCAGCAGCTCCACCATCGCGTCGTCCAGCAGCGGTTCGACGCCCGCGGTCCGCGCGCACCAGCGGATGTAGTCCTTGACGCCCTGCCCGTCGGCCGCCGGGATCCGGTAGCTGGTCTGGAAGATCTTCTCCATGAACGCCGAGCCCGCGGGCGACAGGTCCCGCAGCAGCCCGTTGGGCCCGAGCGCCGAGCGGTCGCAGCCCACGACGAACGCCAGCCCCGGCACGTCCAGATAGACCTTCACCGCCTCGCAGACGGCGAGCACCGTCTCCTCCGAGCAGCGGTCGAGGTCGTCGATGAAGACCACCAGGAGGCGGCGTGGCCGGAAGTCGCCGCCGTCCGCCCATTCCTGCACGAGGTCGCCGAGAGCGCCGCGCATCTCGTTGCGGGCCTGGGAGTTGACGGACAGGCTCTTCCAGAGTTCGTCGACCAGCCCGGACACGCCCAGCGGTCCGGCGGCCACGGTCGTCAGGGCCCGTAAGGCCCGCAGCACGGCGCGGCGTTCGGAGACCCGCTGGAGTCCGCGCCGCAGCACCCGCCGGTCGAAACGCATCAGCACGGACTTGATGAGGCCTTCCAGCGCGTCGGCGCCGGTGGAGGTCCAGGCGTTGTACCAGACGGTGTGCACGTCGGGGGTGCCCGCGCGCCGGGTGAGCTCCGCCAGCTCCGCGTCGACCAGCCGCATCAGACTGCTCTTGCCCATGCCCCAGCCGGCGTCGACGGCGAGCGTGAAGGGGGTGGAGTCGTGGGAGGCGGCCAGCAGTCCGGCGAGCTGGCGGGCGGCGCGTCCGGCGCCGAGCAGGTCCGCCGCGGGGTCGGCCACCGGCTCGTCGTTGAGCAGGGAGAAGGGGACGTGCGGGGCGGGGCCGGGCGGGGGAACGGCGCCGGGGCCCGCGGCGGGGCGGGGCCGGGCCCCTGGGGGAGGAGTGGTCGCCATCGCCGGGAGCGTACCGCCGCCGTGCACGGCTCCGCCGGGCTCCTGCGAAATCGGTTCCGCCCCCCCGGCAGCGGGTCCTCGCGGCCCGCACCCTCCCTCACCCTCCGTGACGCACCACACACCTTCGGCTGACCAAGGTGGGGAAAAACACCGGGCGGGTCCCGATACCCGGCCGTAAAGTGGCGGACATGCAGGTGATCCAGTCAACGAAGCTCGCCAATGTCTGCTACGAAATCCGTGGCCCGGTGCTAGAGGAGGCCATGCGACTGGAGGCGGCGGGTCACCGCATCCTCAAGCTCAACACCGGCAATCCGGCAGCCTTCGGCTTCGAGTGCCCGCCCGAGATATTGGAGGACATCCTCCGCTCGGTCGGCACGGCCCACGGCTACGGCGACGCGAAGGGCCTGCTGTCGGCCCGCCGCGCGGTGATGCAGCACTACCAGACCCAGGGCATCGACCTGTCCGTCGACGACATCTACCTCGGCAACGGCGTCTCCGAGCTGATCCAGATGTCGATGCAGGCGCTGCTGGACGACGGCGACGAGGTGCTCGTCCCCGCCCCCGACTATCCGCTGTGGACGGCGTCGGTCTCGCTCTCCGGCGGTACGGCCGTGCACTACCGCTGCGACGAGCAGGCGGACTGGATGCCGGACCTCGCGGACATCGAGCGCAAGGTCACCGACCGCACCAAGGCCATCGTCGTCATCAACCCCAACAACCCCACGGGTGCCGTATACGACGACGAGCTGCTGCGCGGCCTCGCGGAGATCGCCCGCCGGCACAACCTGATGGTCTGCGCCGACGAGATCTACGACAAGATCCTCTACGACGGCGTCACCCACACCCCGTTCGCCTCGCTCGCCCCAGACCTGCTGACGCTGACCTTCAACGGCCTCTCGAAGTCGTACCGCGTCGCCGGCTACCGCAGCGGCTGGCTGGCGGTCTGCGGCCCGAAGGCGCACGCCACCTCGTACATCGAGGGGCTGACGATCCTCGCGAACATGCGGCTGTGCGCCAACATGCCGGCCCAGCACGCCGTCGCGACGGCCCTCGGCGGCCGGCAGTCGATCAACGATCTGGTGCTGCCGGGCGGGCGGCTGCTGGAGCAGCGCGATACGGCGTACGAGCTGCTGACGCAGATCCCCGGCGTCAGCTGCGTCAAGCCGAAGGGCGCGCTGTACGCCTTCCCGCGGCTGGACCCCAAGGTCTACAAGGTCAAGGACGACCGGCAGATGGTGCTGGACCTGCTCCGCACCGAGAAGATCATGATCGTGCACGGCACCGGCTTCAACTGGCCGGAGCCTGATCACTTCCGGCTGGTCACACTTCCCAACAAGGACGACCTGACGGACGCCGTCACCCGAATCGGCTCTTTCCTCGATGGTTACGGACAGTACTGATCCGGAGCCATTTTCTGTACGAGTCACAACTTTAGACAGAGTCTAAGCTACGATGGTCTCCTAGACGTTTTCGGCGTTGCCGTTTTCCGCGTTGCCGTGATCGGCATAGCCACTCAGCGTTTCCAGGAGGCCGCCCCATGTACGAACCGATCCGCACCAAGTCGGTCCACAGCATGGCCGTCGCCCCGGAGGTCCCGCACCGCTCCCGCGAGGAGGAGCTGGACATCCGGCTCGCCGGCCATCTCACCGCGCTGCTCACCGTCACCGACGAACTGCACGCACTGGCGCCCCGCGCCGGCGCGGGGGATGCCGCCGCGCTGGCCTCCGCGGCCGACCGGATCGCGGAGCAGGTCGCCCGGCTGAACGGCGGCCACTTCCCGCTGCGGGCGGAGCCCACCGGCGGCGACCCGTCCCGGCTGCCCGCCCTCCAGCAGCGCGCCCACACCCTCGCGGGCAACGCCCTCGCGGTCGCCACCTCGCGTGACGACACCGCGGCGATGGCGCTGGCGTCCGAGCGCATGGAGGCCCACACCACGGCCACCCGCGACCTCGCCACGGCGTGAGCACGCGACGGCATTGAGCGCACGACGGCACGGGCGCATGACGGCTGGGGGCACGACGACGCGAGTGGCTGACGGCGTGAGGGGATGACGGCGTAACGGGAGCCGCGTCACCCATGACGCCCTGACACCGAACAACCCGGGGCCCCGCACCAAGTGCGGGGCCCCGGGGCTGCGTTGAGGGTCCGATCGGGAGAGGCGACACCACTCCCGTTGCCGCCCCGCACCCGGTTTTTGGGCCTGATCGCGGGGCACGCAGGCCGGGCGCTCCGCTCAGACGACCAGCTCGCCGATGCCCAGCAGATTGCCCTCGCTGTCACGGAACCAGGCACCGCGTTCACCCCGGGCACCCTTGCTGGGGTAGTTCCCGTCGACCTCGGCGATCCCGTCCCGCGTGCGGAACCCGGGCACGTCGACCTCCTCGAACACCACGCCGCGCCGCCCGAGTTCGGCCACGACCGCCTCGATGTCGTCGACTTCCCACGCCATCTGGGTGAACGTGCCCGGCGAGGCCCCCGTCGACTGGAACAGCACGAAGTCCACGCCGCCGCACCGGTAGAGCAACCCACCGGGCCGTTCGTCGACGGGTTCCAGACCGAGCTGCGCGGAGTAGAAACGCCGCCCCCGGTCCAAGTCCTGCGCGGGAAGCCTGGTCGCTACGCGTGCCCGGGTCAGAGGATTCCTGTCATCTGCGCTCATGGCCCCACTGTGCCGCGAGGGGAGTCCGGAGAGAGGCAGGCACGCAAGCCGTGGCGCGGGCGGGGTACGGCACGCGGGGCGCTCATGTCTCCGGCGGTGGGCACGCGGGGGCTCAAGCCTCCGGCGGGGGCTCATCCCTGCGGCGGCGGTCGGCCCGGCGCTGCCCACGGACCGGATCGGCCGCTGTCCACGGCTCGATCCGGTCCCGCAGCGCATCAGTGATCACTGACCGGACAGGCACATCCGGTCAACCGACCGGCCCTCACACGAGAGCGCTCTAGCCCAGGCGCTGCACCAGCGCGCGGTACTCGTCCCACAGCTCCTTCGGCGTGTGGTCACCGAAGGTGTTGAGGTGCTCGGGGATCAGCGCGGCCTCCTCGCGCCACACGTCCTTGTCGACGGTGAGCAGGAAGTCCAGGTCGGCATCGGACAGGTCCAGGCCGTCGGTGTCGAGCGAGCCCTTGGCCGGCAGCACGCCGATGGGGGTCTCGACGCCCTCCGCCTTGCCGTCCAGCCGCTCGACGATCCACTTGAGCACCCGGCCGTTCTCGCCGAAGCCCGGCCACACGAAGCGGCCCTTGTCGTCCTTGCGGAACCAGTTGACGTAGTAGATCTTCGGCAGCTTGGACTGGTCCTTGTCGGCCCCGACCTTCACCCAATGGCCCATGTAGTCGCCCATGTTGTACCCGCAGAACGGCAGCATGGCGAACGGGTCGCGGCGCAGCTCGCCGACCTTGCCCTCGGCCGCCGCGGTCTTCTCGCTGGCGACGTTGGCGCCGAGGAAGACGCCGTGCTGCCAGGTCAGCGACTCGGTGACGAGCGGTACGGCGCTGGCGCGGCGGCCGCCGAAGAGGATCGCCGAGATCGGCACGCCCTTGGGGTCCTCCCACTCGGGCGCGATGATCGGGCACTGGCCGGCCGGGACGGTGAAGCGGGCGTTGGGGTGCGCCGCCGGGGTCCCGGACTCCGGCGTCCAGTCGTTGCCCTTCCAGTCGGTCAGGTGGGCGGGCTTCTCCTCGGTCATGCCCTCCCACCACACATCGCCGTCATCCGTCAGGGCGACGTTGGTGAAGACGGAGTTGCCCCACATGGTCTTCATGGCGTTGGCGTTGGTGTGCTCGCCGGTGCCCGGCGCGACGCCGAAGAAGCCCGCCTCGGGGTTGATCGCGTAGAGGCGGCCGTCCGCACCGAAGCGCATCCAGGCGATGTCGTCGCCGATGGTCTCGACGGTCCAGCCGGAGATCGTGGGCTCCAGCATCGCGAGGTTGGTCTTGCCGCAGGCGCTGGGGAAAGCGGCGGCGACGTACTTCGACTCGCCCTGCGGCGGCGTCAGTTTGAGGATCAGCATGTGCTCGGCGAGCCAGCCCTCGTCGCGCGCCATGACGGAGGCGATGCGCAGCGCGTAGCACTTCTTGCCGAGCAGGGCGTTGCCGCCGTAGCCGGAGCCGAAGGACCAGATCTCGCGGGCCTCGGGGAAGTGCGAGATGTACTTGGTGGTGTTGCACGGCCACGGCACGTCGGCCTCACCCTCGGCCAGCGGGGCGCCGAGGGTGTGCACGGCCTTGACGAAGAAACCGTCCTCGCCGAGCTCGTCGAGCACCGGCTGTCCCATGCGGGTCATGGTGCGCATCGAGACGGCGACGTATGCCGAGTCGGTGATCTCCACGCCGATGGCGGAGAGGTCGGAGCCGAGCGGCCCCATACAGAACGGGACGACGTACATCGTCCGGCCGCGCATCGAGCCGCGGAAGACACCCTTCTCGCCGGCGAAGATCTCCCGCATCTCGGCGGGAGCCTTCCAGTGGTTGGTCGGTCCGGCGTCCTCTTCCTTCTCCGAGCAGATGAAGGTGCGGTCTTCGACGCGCGCGACGTCCGAGGGGTCCGAAGCGGCGTAGTACGAGTTGGGTCGCTTGATCGGGTCGAGCTTCTTGAACGTGCCCTTGTCGACGAGCTCCTCACACAGCCGCTCGTACTCCGCCTCCGAGCCGTCACACCAGACGACCCGGTCGGGCTGGGTGATCGCTGCGATCTCATCGACCCAGGAGATGAGGTCCTGGTGACGGGTCGGAAGGGTGGGAGCCGCGTTGTCGCGCGCCACGATCGCTCCTAGATGAGGGTGTGGACGGATTCCTGTCCGGTTCGTCAGGAAAAATCCGCTTGTTTGGATGTCTGCCCCTTGGGGGCCGCGACCCGGATGCTTCGTGACCGCTCATCCGGTGCCGACCGCACTCATTTGATCATCCGACCCCGACAGAGTTCTGTCCAGAGGGCGCCTTCGTGACCGTCACCACTTCCGGACGAATCCGTAACTTACGGTGGCGTAGGTAGCATTGCGTCATGACTTCCGCGCGCGACGCCACTGAGAGCCACACCTCCCCCGCGCCTCCCTCAGCGGGAGCGGTCTCCGCGGTCGCCGCGGCGACCGCACCCCTCAAGCCGAAGCTGCGTGGGTGGCTGCATGCGGGGATGTTCCCCGCCGCACTGGTCGCCGGCGTTGTCCTCACCTCACTCGCCGACAGCCCTCGCGGCCGCGTGGCCTGCGGGATCTTCACCCTCACCGCCTGCCTGCTCTTCGGGGTCAGCGCGCTCTACCACCGGGGCAACTGGAGCCCGCGGGCCGACGGCATCCTGCGCCGCCTGGACCACGCGAACATCTTCCTGATCATCGCGGGCACCTACACGCCGCTGACGATGCTGCTGATGCCCGGCTCCCGCGGCGAGGCACTGCTGTGGGCGATCTGGGCCGCCGCGCTGGCCGGTATCGCCTTCCGCGTCTTCTGGGTCGGCGCCCCCCGCTGGCTCTACACCCCCTGCTACATCGCCATGGGCTGGGCCGCCGTCTTCTTCCTCCCCGATTTCCTGCGCACGGGCGGCGTCGCCGTGCTGGTGCTGGTCATCGTCGGCGGACTGCTCTACAGCGCCGGCGGCGTGATCTACGGGATCAAGCGCCCCAACCCCTCACCCCGGTGGTTCGGCTTCCACGAGGTCTTCCACTCACTGACCCTGGCGGCGTTCATCGTGCACTACGTCGGCATCTCACTGGTCGCGTATTCGCACACCTGAGGCGGCCCGGCCCTCGGCCGGCACACCCGATCTCGCGCGCCCCGGTGGCCGCGGCCCCGAGGCCGCGGCCATTGGCCGTTCCGGGGCCATTCGCCGTTCCGGGGCCATTCGCCGTTCCGGGGCCGGCTGCGCGCCAACCACCCGCCACGCAGCGAGGGTTCGCGCCATGGCGACCAGCCGGGCCACGGCCGGAATCAGCACGCCGCGGCCGGCCCGGAAGCCGCCCGCGCCGAGCACCGCACCGAGCACCGCCCTCAGCCGCCTCGCAGGTCGCATCCCACCTCACCCCCCATCGGTCACCATGCGTCATCACCGGCACTCCACAGCGTGACACGCACCACTGACAGTCAGCGTTTCGCGGGAAGTGGCACGTGGAGTCTTTTGAGAGCTGCCGTCAGAACGTCGCGGGACGGGTGGAGGCGACAAGGCGGGGACCGGAAGCCGTCCGGTGTCCGCGCGGCCGAGGCCTCCCCGCCCCCGCTCCCTCCCGCAGACAGGCACGGCCGCCGGGGCCTCTCCCGGGGACCACGGGCGTCGCTCCGGCCACGCGCGATACCCGACAATGACGTTCATGGTCTCTGCACACACCTCCGCCACCACGCCGCACGGGACGCCGAAGGCCGGGCTGCGGGAGCGGAAGAAGATCCAGACCCGGCAGGCGATCCGCCGTGCCGCTCACCGGCTCTTCGAGGAGCAGGGGTACGACGCGACGCCCGTCGACCGGATCGCCGAGGCCGCCGACGTCTCACCGAGCACGGCGTTCCGCTACTTCCCCACCAAGGAAGACATCGTGCTCACGGACGAGTACGACGCGGTGCTGGAGGCCGGTATCCGCGCCCGGCCCGCCGGTGAGCCGATGGTCGAATCGCTGCGGCAGGTCACCGTCGAATCGCTGCGCAAAATCACGTCCGAGGACCGTACGGAACTCTTCCAGCGCATGCGGCTGGTGCGGGAAGTGCCTGCCATCCGGGGCCGTACGGCGGAGAACACCGCGCGGGACGCGGCGATGATCTCCGCCGTCCTGGCCGAGCGCGCGGGCCGGACGGTCGACGACCTGGAAGTGCGGGTCATCAGCGCGGCGGTCCTGGCCGCTCTCCAGGAGGCCATGATGCGCTGGGTCGAGGACGAAGGGCAGGGCGCCGATCTGGAGGCCCTGATCAACCGGACGATGGATGTCCTGAACCGCGGCCTCACCCTCTGAGAGCGAGGCGTCCGGGCCGCGCCCCTTTCGCCGACCCTTCGCCACGCCCGACCAGGACGGCAGATCTCCCGGTCCCGCCGGTTCTCCCGTCCCGCCCGTTCTTCAGGTCAGGCCGGCTCGCCCAGTCGTGCCGCGAGCCGCGCCCGTAGGAGCGACAGTTGCTCGATACGGGCGTCCAGGTCGGCGAGCCGCCGCCGGGCCACGGTTTCCACGGCCGAACAGGGGCCCGCTTCCCGTCCGGTGGGGATCAGGTCCGGCACCCCGTTGGCGGGCATGGTGCGCAGCAGATGCGCGAACTCCCGGACGTCGCCGACGGTCAGCCCCGCGTCCCGCAGTTCGCGTACGGCGCGCAGCCGCCGGACGTCCTCCGCGTCGTACACCCGGTGGCCCGACGGCGTCCGGCGGGCGGTCACCAGACCCTGCTGCTCGTAGTAGCGCAACGCCCTGGGCGTCATCCCGGCGGCCGTCGCCGCGTCTCCGATACGCATCCGCCCTCGGCTCCTTTCCGTTCCGCGCCCCGGTACGGCCGCCCGGTTTCCCGGCCGGCTCCGGAACCGGCTCCCGATCGGAGCCGGTCAACTCCCGTTCAGTGCACGCTCGATGCCGGACGCTGCCCGCAGCAGCTCTTCGTCCGCGCCGGAGGGTCCGACGAGCTGGAGTCCCAGCGGCAGCCCGCCCGCCGAGCGTCCTGCGGGAAGGCTGACCGAGGGCAGTCCGGCGTTGCTCCACGGCAGGCACATCACCGACGATCCGGTGCGGGTGAGGTCCGCGGGCGCGGGGCCGGTGGCCGACGGGGCGATCCACACGTCGATACCGGCGTCCTTCCCGTCGGCGGCGAGGCGTTCGCGGAACGCGGCGCGCCGGACCCGGGCCGCCTCGTAGTCGGCGTCCCCGATCGAGTGACCCTGCCGGATGGCGGCCACGGTCTCGTCCCGGTAGCGGTCGCCGAAGCGCGCGAACCAGTCGGCGTGGGCCCGCGCCACCTCGTAGCGGTTCATCGTGAAGAGCTGCGCGACGATCTGCTCGAAGTCGGCCATCACCGGCACCTCGCGCACCGTGTAGCCGGCCGCGCCCAGTCGTTCCCGCTGCTCCCGGAAGGCGTGCAGGGCCTCGTCGTCGGCCCGCTCCAGATACGGGCCGACCGGCACGCCGAGGACGGGGCGCCGGGCCGGTCCCGCCGCACGCAGGCCCGTACCGACTTCCGTATCCGCATCCACGTGCGCACCCACGTGCGTATCCGCGTCCGCGACCTCGGGACGCCATCCGTCGCACAGCACGGACGCGGCGAGCGCGACGCCCGCGACATCCGTGGCGTAGCAGCCGAGAGTGTCGAAGCCGATGGCGTTGGGGATCACTCCGTCGACCGGGATCCGGCCGTATCCCGGCTTGAATCCGACCACACCGCAGTACGCGGCGGGGCGGATCATCGAGCCGACGGTCTGTGTCCCGATGGCCAGCGGCACCATCCCGGCGGCGACCGCCGCGGCCGAGCCGCTGCTGGAACCGCCGGGGGTGTGCGCCACGTTGTGCGGATTGCGGGTGGGGCCCGGCGCCGTGACGGCGAACTCCGCCGTCACGGTCTTGCCCGCGATCAGCGCTCCGGCGGCGCACAGCCGGTCCACGACGGTGGCCTGTGCGCCGCCCAGCACCTCGGGCGGCAGCGTGGATCCCGCGCGGGTGGGCAGCCCCTCGACATGCACGATGTCCTTGATGCCGACCGGGACGCCGTACAGGGCGGGGCGGCGCGCCGGGTCCGACGGACCGGCCGCCATCAGCTCCCGCGCCGCCCCCAGGAGCCGTGCGCGCCGGTCCGGCTCGGGCACGAAGGCCCGTACATGCGGATCGACGGCGTCGATGCGGTCGCAGGTACGGGACGCCGCGGCGGCCGGGTCGTCGGTGCCGGACCGCAGCGCCGCGGCCTCCGGGACGAGGGGCCGGCAGCCGGGCAAGGTCTCCATTCCCGCAGGCTACAACCGGCGACCGGCGGGACGGAGGCGCTCCGCCCACCGCGCCCGCCGCTGGGCCCCGGCGCTCACAACTCGACGATCACGGCGCCCATATGGCGCCCCTCGGTCAGCTCGCGCAGTGCGCGCGGTGCCTGCTCGATGCCCTGCAGGCGGGCGTGCGGGAAGGTGAGGGAGCCGTCGCGCAGACCGGCGGCGAACCGCTGGTTCCACTCCGGGATGAGGTCGAGGTGGTCGAACAGCGCGACACCGCGCAGCGTGATGCCGCGGGCGAGCAGCGCGAGCGTGTCGATCGCGGTGGTGGCCGGGGCGTCGTCGGAGAGCTGGCTGGACAGTGCCCCGACGATCGCCAGGCGGGCGCCCCGGTTGGCGACGGCGAGGGCCGCCTGCAGCTGCTCGCCGCCCACGTTGTCGAAGAGCGCGTCGATGCCCTCCGGGGCGGCCTTGCGCAGCTGCTCCTCGATGGGGCCCGCGCCGCGGATGACCGCGGCGTCGTAGCCGAATTCCGCGATGAGCCGGTCGGCCTTCTGCTGCGAGCCGGTGCTGCCGATGACGCGGGTCGCGCCGTACTGCCGGGCGATCTGACCCGCCAGGGAGCCGACGCCACCGGCCGCCCCGGTGACGAACACCGTGTCCCCGGGGCGCACTTCGGCACCGCGGGCGATGCCCATCAGGGCGGTGGGTCCCTGCGAGAGGTGGGCGGCCGGGTCGGGCAGCAGAGCGGGGTCGAGGCGGTGTACGTCGGCGGCGTCGAGCAGCGCGTACTCGCGCCAGCCGAGGCGGTGTTCCACCAGGTCACCGGGGTGGAGGTCGGTGCCGGGCGCGGCGACGACCTCGCCGACGGCCGCTCCGTGCAGCGGCGCGCCGACCTCGTAGGGCGGCATCGGCACCACGCTGGTCTCGTCCATCAGGGTGCGCATCACGGCGGCGACACCCATGTGGGTGGTGCGTACGAGCACCTGACCGGCCGCCGGTTCGGGGACCGGCACCTCGACGATCTCGAAGAGGTCATCGGCGACCGGCCCCCGGGGGCGGGCGGCCAGGCGTACTTCGCGGTGAGTGCGGTTCGTCATGCCGCGAGGCTAGAACTTGACGCGCACGTCAAGGTCAATACGGTCGCTGGTCCCAAGACTTGCGGCGGGCGGCCGCAGCGGCCGCGGAGGGACGCGTTCCCCCCGCGGGGGCTCACGCCCGCAGCCGCTCCGCCAGCTCCTCCGGGTCCGTCGTCGGCCGTTCGCAGGTGAAGCGGCGGCAGACGTACGCGGCCGGGCGGCCGTCGACCAACGGGCGGTCCGCCAGCAGCGGCACCTCGTCGGAGCCCGGTGCGCCGAGCGCGACGGCCGCCCCGGGGGAGGTGCCGAGCAGCGCGGCGCGGTGCAGGGCAAGGGTCGCGGGATCGTCCTGCGAGCCGACGACCGCCACCTCGCGGGGCCCGTCCAGTGCGGCCTCGGCGACCGCCAGTCCCCATCCGATGAAGCGCGGTGCCTTGCCGCCGAGCGCCGTGACGACGCCTAGGGCGCTTTCGGCCGCGCCCCGGTGGAGGTCGCTGCCGGTCAGCGCGGCATATGTCAGCAGGGCGCCGGCCGCCGCCGTCCACCCGGAGGGCGTGGCGTTGTCGGTCGGGTCCTGGGGGCGGCGGATCAGCGCCTCGGCGTCGCCCGCGGTGTCGTAGAGCGTGCCGTCCTCGGCGGTGAACTGCACCAGCACGGTGTCCAGGAAGAAGCCGGCGAACTCCACCCAGACGCCCTCCCCGGTGACCGAGGCCAGAGTCAGGAGGCCCTCGGCGGCGTTCGCGTAGTCGTCCAGGACACCGGAGTTGGCGCCCGGGGTGCCGTCCCGGGAGGTGCGGTGCAGCCGGCCCTGCCAGTCCATGTGGACGCGGACGAGCAGGTCGGCGGCGTCGGTGGCGGCCTGGATCAGGTCCGGGCGGCCGAAGTAGGCGCCGGTCTCGGCGAGCGCGGCGATGGCCAGGCCGTTCCAGGACGCGACGATCTTGTCGTCGCGGCCGGGGCGGGGCCGCTCCTCACGCGCCGCCAGCAGCCGCTGCTTGACGGACGCCACCCGCTCGGCGTCGTCCACCCCGTCGGTGTCGGGATCGGTGTCGGGGTCGGGGCCCTCACCGGTGCCCGTGCCGATACCGGTGCCGGGAAGCTGGAGGACCGAGGCGCCCTCCTCGAAGGTGCCCTCCTGGGTGACGCCGAAGTGATGCGCGGCGAACTCCGCGTCCTTGTCGCCGAGCACCTCGCGCAGCTGCTCCGGCGTCCAGACGTAGTAGGCGCCCTCGACGTGCCGGCCGCTGCCCGTGCCGTCGTCGCTGTCCGCGTCGAGCGCGGAGGCGAAACCGCCCTGGTCGGTGCGCAGCTCGCGGACCATGAAGTCGGCGGTCTCGACGGCGACCCGGCGGGCCAGATCGGAGCCGGTGGCGCGCCAGAGGTGCGCGTAGGTCCGGCACAGCAGGGCGTTGTCGTAGAGCATCTTCTCGAAGTGCGGCACGGTCCACGTCGCGTCCACCGCGTAGCGCGCGAAACCGCCGCCGAGCTGGTCGTAGATCCCGCCGCGGGCCATCGCCGCACAGGTCGCCCTGACCATGTCCAGGGCCGCTTCGGAGCCGGTGCGCGCGTGGTGGCGGAGCAGGAACTCCAGCGCCATGGACTGCGGGAACTTGGGCGCGCCGCCGAATCCGCCGCGCACCGCGTCGAATTCCCGGGTCAGGCCCATCAGGGCGGCGTGCAGCTCCTCGGGGCGCGGCGGCCGACGGTCGGCGGCGGGCAGCGAGTCGGTGAGGGAGCGTCCCGCCAGGTCGGCGACGATCCGTCCGGCGACCTCGCCGACCTCGTCGCGGCGGTCCGTCCAGGCGCCGCGTACGCCCTCCAGGACCTGCGCGAAGGACGGCATGCCATGGCGCGGCTCGGGCGGGAAGTAGGTGCCGAAGTAGAAAGGTTCGGCGTCGGGCGTGAGGAAGACGGTCATCGGCCAGCCGCCCTGGCCGGTGGCGGCCTGGACGGCCTCCATGTAGACGGCGTCGACGTCCGGGCGCTCCTCGCGGTCCACCTTCACGGAGACGAAGTGGTCGTTGAGCAGGGCCGCGGTCGCCGGGTCCTCGAAGCTCTCGTGGGCCATGACATGGCACCAGTGGCATGAGCTGTAGCCGACGCTGAGCAGCACCGGCACACCGCGCCGCCTCGCCTCCTCGAACGCTTCGGTGGACCACGGCCACCAATCGACCGGGTTGTCGGCGTGCTGGAGCAGATACGGGGAAGTCTCATGGGCCAGGCGGTTCGGCATGGGCCCATCCTCTCCCAACGGGGGTCCGGGAGTCGGGAGCGGAGGGAGTTATCCACAGGCCTGCCGGAATTCACGCGGACGCGGAACACTGTGCGTACGGCGGCGATCATCGCCGGATCGGGAGCCGGCGGATATCCGCCGAGCGCTGCCGGGACCACCGGAGACTGCTGGAACCGCCGGAACTGCCGGAACTGCTGGAGGGGGAACCTCATGCCGGGCTCACTGGCTGTGTTGCGTGACGGCCATCGGGCTGAAGCGGAAGGCCTGTTGGCGCGAGCCGTGGAGGAGGAGGTGCGTCGTGCGGGCGGCCGGCTGGACCAGGCCACGCTGCTCGGCAGGGCGCGGGAGGCGCTGGAGGAGCTGGCGGGCGCCGCGTCCGAGGAGTACTCCGCGTATGTCCGGGCGCTGGACGAGGCCGCGGCAGGTGAGCGCCCGCTGTCCGCGAGGCTGTCGCGCAAGGAGTGGGGGACCCCCGCGGTCGCGACGGCGGTGGCGGCGGCAGCGGCCTTCGCCACGGACCTGGTGTACGGCATGGGCGCGGGCCCCGCGCTGGGCGTGGGGGCCGCGGTGGTGGTCGCGGGCGCCGCGGCCACGGTCCTGAAGCTGACGGCGGGCCACTGGCCGGCGGCGCACCAGCAGGCCGGGATGCGGGGGCAGCCGGGCGGCCCCGAGCAGCTGCGGCTCCAGTGGCTGACGGCCCTTGAGGTGCGGGGAGTGCGGCCGTTCCTGGATCAGCAGCGGATGCTGACGGCGGCGACCCGCGGCAGCGGGACCCCCTCCGATCCGGTGGCCGCGAAGACCACCCGGGTGGTGCCGCAGCTGCGTGGCGCGGACCGCAGCCAGGCGGCCCGGCAGCGTTCCGTACTGGAGCAGTCCTTCTCGCAACTGCCGCGTTCGGGAAGCCCGTTCGCGGGGCGCCGGACGGAGCTGACGCAGATCGCACAGTGGGTGCACGCGGCGCGTGCGAGCACCGAGACCAAGCCGACGGTGGTGGTGCTGCACGGCGAGCCGGGCTCGGGCCGTACGGCGCTGGCGGTGCGGGCGACGCATCAGCTGCGCGATCAGTTCCGGGGCGCCTGCGTCGTCGATCTGCGCGGCAGCACCCCGGGCGAGGCCCCGCTGCCGACCCGGGACGCGCTGCTGCATCTGCTCAACCGCCTGGGCGCGCCGCGCGAGCAGCTGCTGTTCCGTGAGCGCCCCTCCCAGGACCAGCACGTCAAGCGGCTGACCGATCTCTATCACCAGCATTTGAAGGGCCTTCCGGTGACGGTCCTGCTGGATGACGCCTCGGATCCGGAGCAGGTGCGGAGCCTGGTGCCGGACCGTTCCGACAGCCTGGTGCTGGTCACCTGCCGCGAGCCGATGGAGCTGCCGGCGGACCTCCAGGCGTGGGTGCATCAGCTCCCCGTGGGGCCGCTGGACGCGGCAGGCACCGAGGAGTTGCTCCGCTCGGCGGCCGGGGCACAGGATGCGGCGGGCGAATCGGCTCCGTATGACGCGCGGGCCATCGACGAGATCTCCGGGCTGTGCGCCGGCCTGCCGCTGGCGCTGCGGGTGGCGGGCACCTCCCTCGCGACGCGCTCCCCCGCCGCGCTGGCCTCGGATCTGGCAGCCGTCGGCCCGGTGGCGCCGGTGGACCGCGCCCTGTGGCTGCGCTACGACGACCAGCCGGAGACGGCCCGGCGGCTGCTGCGCCGGCTGGCCCTGGTCGGCCGCGCGAGCCTGGGGGCCGCGGCAGCGGCGGCCCTGCTGGGGGTGGACAACGCGGAGGCGGAGCGGCAGTTGACGGAGCTGGCGAAGGCCGGCCTGATCGAGCTGGTGCGCGGTGAGCGCTACCGCCTGCACGCCCTGATCCACACCTTCGCGCACGCCAGGCTGGTCGACGAGGAGGATCCGGAGGAGCGCAGCGCCGCCCAGGAGCGGCTGATCCGCGGCTATGCGGAGCTGGCCGACTCGGTCATCCGCCTCGTCGACGGCCGTACGTCGACCCGGGCCGACCGCTTCGGTTCGCACGGCTTCACCTCGCTGGACGCCGCCCTGCAATGGCTCGACGACGAGACCAGCTTCATCACGGCCGCGCTGCGCCACGCCGACCAGGACGTGGACCAGGCCGCGGTCTCCCATCTGCTGGGCGCGCTGTGCGATTACTGCCTGCTGCGCGGCGACCTCTACCGCCTCGGCGAGCTGAGCGAGCTGACCCGGGCCGTCGGCCAGGGGCTGCTGGTCCGGTCGGTGCAATGGCGTACGGGTGTCGCGGCCCGGCAGCTCGGCGAGCTGGACAAGGCGCGGACGACCCTGACATCGGTGGTCGATCTCTACATCGAGGCGCAGCATCCGGCGGGCGCCGCCCGCGCGCTGCGCGATCTGGGCATCACCCTCCAGCAGCAGGGCAATCTGACCGAGGCCACGACCAAGCTGCGTGCGGCGCTGGAGATGCAGTCCGGTGCCGATATGCACGGCGACCGGGCCTGGACGCTGCACGCCCTGGCGGCCGTGGAGCGGGACCGGGCGCGGATTCCCGAGGCGCTGGCGCTGCTGCACGAGGCGCTGGGGCTGCATGAGGAGAGCGAGAGCGCGCACGGCCAGGCGTGGGCGCACTTCCAGCTCGGCCAGGTGTATCTGCGGATGGGCGAGGTGCCGCAGGCCGAGGCGGCCCTGCAGGCCGCGATGGAGCTCTACGGCCGTACGCACGACGAGCGCGGCGAGGCCTGGGCGATGACCCAGCTGGCGCGGGCCCGGCTGGTGGACGGCGATCCGGCGCCCGCCGCGGACCAGCTGCGGCAGGCCCTGTCGCTGCACCACGAGCACGAGGACGCCCGTGGTGAGGCGTGGACGATGTACTACCTCGGCCAGGCGCTGGAGGAGCGCGGCGAGCACGATGCCGCACTGCGCCAGTTGGAGCGGTCGCGGACGATGTTCAGCAGGATGCAGGACAGCTACGGCCTGGCCTGCGCCCGGCATCATTCGGGGCGGGTCACCCGTGATCTGCGGGCGGCGCAGACCGGTTCGCTGCGCAACAGCGGTTTCGCCCGGCAGCTGTTGCAGGACGCCCGTAAGGACTTCGAGCGGATCGGGGTGCCGCACGGTGAGGCGTGGTCGTGCCTGGAGCTGGTGATCATCGACGCGGGCAACGGCCGGGCGGCGCAGGCGCTGGAGCTGGTCGACGAGGCGGCGCGCATATTCGCCGGCTACGGCGACCGGCGCGGCGAGGACTGGGCACGGTTCCTGCGCTGCACCCTGCTGCCGTTCGCCTCGCCGGGCGGTTCGGTGATCGGTACGGCCGTGGCGCAGGAGGAGCTGGCGCAGCTCGTCCAGGAGAGGCATCCGTCGCGCGATGCGAAGCTGGAGGACTGCGCGGAGACGTTCGCGCTGCTGCTTGACCGCGGGGTGGAGCCGGAAACGGGGTGGCAGGCCTGGCGGCTCGGCATGGTGCCGAACCGCCATGCACGCGAGGTCATGGGGGTGGCCGTCGCGCCGACCGCCGCGGAATGACGCAGCGGCCCGGTGGCGTGCGCCGCCGTGGCGTGGCGCCCGGGGATGTCGTCCACGAGCGCCGGGCGGGCCGCGCGGCCCGCTGCCCGCTGGGGGTCAGGGGGCCGGCGGCCCATGAGCCGGTGGCCGTCAGCCGATGGCCGGTCCCCGGCCGTCAGCCGGTCTTCGGCTCGGCGGCCTTCGGGGTGGCCGCCTTCGGGGTGGTGGAGGCGGTGGTGACCGCCTCGCCCTCCTCGGGCCCCTCCTCGAAGTCCACCTTCTTCATCTGCTTGTTCATGGACTTCATCAGCAGCCAAACGGCGCCGCCGATGACCGCGAAGACGATGAAGCCGAGGACGCCGGGGGTCACCTTGTCCTTGTCGAAGCTGTCGGCAAGGGTGACGAAGTGCGTCATGGCGAGGGTGCTGGTCGCGCTCATCATGGGGTCAATTGTTGCGGATGCCCGCGAAGAGGTCGTCCTCGGGGAGGGAAGTATCGACCCGCGACTTCGCGAGCTCGTATTCTTCCGTCGGCCAGACCTCGCGCTGGAGGTCCATCGGGACCCGGAACCAGCCGCCGTCGGGGTCGATCTGGGTGGCGTGCGCGATCAGGGCCTTGTCGCGGATCTCGAAGAAGTCGTCGCACGGAACGTAGGTGGTGAGGGTGCGCTCGCGCTGCTCGAACTGCTTCCAGCGCTCCAGCCAGTCGCCGTAGGGCGACTTCATGCCGCGGGCCAGCAGCGCCTCGTGCAGCGCGACGGTGCGGGGGCGGTTGAAGCCCTGGATGTAGTAGAGCTTCTGGGGCGTGTAGGGCTCGCCGGCCTCGGGGTACTTCTCCGGGTCACCGGCCGCTTCGAAGGCCACCATCGTGATCTTGTGGGTCATGATGTGGTCCGGGTGCGGGTAGCCGCCGTTCTCGTCGTAGGTCGTGATGACCTGCGGCTTGAACTCCCGGATGAGCTTGACCAGCGGCTCGGCCGCGGCCTCCACGTCCTGCAGCGCGAAGCAGCCCTCGGGCAGCGGCGGCAGCGGGTCGCCCTCGGGCAGCCCGGAGTCGACGAAGCCGAGCCACTCCTGCTTGACGCCCAGGATGTCCCGGGCCTCGTCCATTTCCTTCTTCCGTACCTCGTGGATGTTCTCCTCGATGTACGGGTCTCCTTGGAGTTTGGGATTGAGGATGGAGCCTCGCTCACCGCCTGTGCAGGTGGCGACCAGCACGTCCACCCCCTCGGACACGTACTTGGCCATGGTGGCCGCACCCTTGCTCGACTCGTCGTCGGGGTGGGCGTGGACCGCCATCAATCGCAGCTGCTCAGTCAAGACTCGATCCTCAGTGAAAGGCCGGAGAAGATGCCTCCTATAGTGACCGAAACGAGGGGGCGCCGTATTCCCGGGGAGGGGACCACCCGGGGGTTGTCCGTTCCGGGTCCCCGTACCAGGAGGAATGATCATGGCCGCGGTGCGTGAAGGGCTCCCGGACGGACGCTACGGCCGCTCCGCGGATCAGCGCGCGGACCGCAAGCTCAAGATCACCGGCGCGGTGCTCGGTGTCGTGCTGCTCGGCGTGATCGCCTGGATCGGCGGCTCGTACATCTCCGGGCAGGACCTCAGCGGCCGGTTGATCGCCTGGGACGCGGTGTCCGACAGCACCGTCAAGGTGCATCTCGAGGTCGTCAAGGGCACCGACGACAAGGGCGTGTGCACCCTCCGCTCGCAGGCCGAGGACGGTTCCGAGGTCGGCCGCAAGGACGTCACCATCGACCAGCGCACGAGCCAGGTGGACACCGAGGTCACGCTGCGCACGACGAAGCGGGCGACCAACGCCGTGCTCGTCGGCTGCCGGGCCTCCGGCGGCAGCTGACCGCGACGGCGGTGCCGGCCCGCGGCCGGCGACGCGCAGCAGGCCCGCCGGGGACTATCGCTGACCTGCGACGATGCGCATCCTGTGGGTTGACTGTGGAATTCCCCTTCCCCGTTTTGTGCCGGAATTGTTAGGCTCGTGGTTTCGCCCACCTGTGAAGGCGCATGTCTTCCCGGTAGGGCGTTTGATTTATCCCCAGTACCGACGAGGAGCACCTGTGACCCAGACCAGCGAGAACGTCACCTGGCTGACCCAGGAGGCGTATGACCAGCTCAAGGCCGAGCTGGAGCACCTGTCTGGTCCCGCACGCGCCGAGATCACCGAAAAGATCGCGGCGGCCCGCGAGGAAGGTGACCTGAAGGAGAACGCCGGGTACCACGCGGCCAAGGAGGAGCAGGGCAAGCAGGAGCTGCGCGTCCGCCAGCTCACCCAGCTGCTGCAGACCGCGAAGGTCGGCGAGGCCCCCGCCGCCACCGGAGTCGTCGCTCCCGGCATGGTCGTCACCATCGCGTTCGACGGAGACCCGGACGACACCCTGGCGTTCCTGCTGGCCTCGCGGGAGTACGCGAGCTCGGACATCGAGACCTACTCCCCGCAGTCGCCGCTGGGCGAGGGTGTGAACGGCAAGAAGGTCGGCGCCCAGGCGGAGTACGAGCTCCCCAACGGCAAGAAGGCGGCGGTGAAGATCCTCGACGCCAAGCCGTACGTGGGCTGAGCCCGCAGGCGTCACACAGACGACGAAGCGGCCCGGAGGCTTGAGACTCCGGGCCGCTTCTGCGTGTGCGGGCGGGGCGAGTGCGGGCACTACCACCCCCGCGTGGGCCGGGCCTCCCCCCTGTCCCTCGGCCGTACGCCGGGCCGGCGTCCGTCAGGCCGTCGCCGAGCGGTACTTGCGCACCGCCAGGGTCCGGAAGACGGCGATGATCAGGACGGACCAGAGGACGGAGGCCAGCACCGGCTGCTCCATCGGCCAGGCGCCGGTCACGGACGCCGGAATCCCTTCGATGGTGTTGCCGAACAGCTGCCGGACGGCCTGCACCGTCGCGCTGAACGGGTTCCATTCGGCGACGTGCTGCAGGAACACGGGCATGCCGTTGACCGGCACGAAGGCGTTGGAGATGAACGTCAGCGGGAAGAGCCAGATCAGGCCGCCCGAGGTGGCCGCCTCGGGGGTGCGCACCGTGAGGCCGATCAGCGCGCCGATCCAGGAGAAGGCGTAGCCGAGCAGGAGCAGCAGGGCGAAGCCGGCCAGCACCTCGGCCATGTTCTCGTGGGTGCGCCAGCCGATGAGCAGGGCGACGGCGGCCAGCACGACCAGGGTCAGGGCGGTCTGCACGAGGTCGGCGAGGGTGCGGCCGGTGAGGACCGCGCCACGGGACATCGGCAGTGACCGGAAGCGGTCGATCAGTCCCTTGTGCATGTCGTCGGCGATGCCCGCACCAGCACCCGCCGTGGCGAAGGTGACGGTCTGCGCGAAGATGCCGGCCATCAGGAATTCGCGGTAGGCCTGGGCGTCGCCCACCGGAGCGCCGGGGATGATGATGGAGCCGCCGAAGACGTAGGTGAACAGCACCACGAACATGATCGGCTGGATCAGCCCGAAGATCACCACTTCGGGGATGCGGACCATCCGGATCAGATTGCGTTTGGCGACGACGAGGGAGTCGCGCACGGACCGGCCGAAGCCGCCGCGGGGCTGCGGGGTACGGAGGGGGGCCGCTTCGGTCACCGTCGTCACTTCACGCCTTCTTTCCGGGGCGTCGTGCCGGAACCGGCCGCCTCGACCTCGTCGACCGGCTTGGCGGCCTTTCTGCCCTTGCGGCCCTTCGCGCGGCGCTCGCCGCCGTTCCCGCCGGCTTCGGTGCCCTCGCCGTTCTCCTCCCCGGCCTCGGCGACGTGGCCGGTCAGCGAGAGGAAGACGTCGTCGAGGGTCGGGCGGCGCAGTCCGATGTCGTCGATCTCCACGCCCCGGGTGTCGAGTTCGCGGATGACCTCGGCGAGCAGTTTGGCGCCGCCGGACACCGGGACGGTCAGTTTGCGGGTGTGCGGCTCCACGGTGCCCTCGCCCTTGCCGAAGCCGCGCAGCACCTCATCGGCGATGGGGATGTGCTCGGCGGCGTGCACCACGACCTCCACGCGCTCACCGCCCGTACGGGCCTTGAGCTGGTCGGAGGTGCCGCGGGCGATGACCTTGCCGTGGTCGACGACGCAGATGTCGTGGGCGAGGCGGTCGGCCTCTTCCAGGTATTGGGTGGTGAGCAGCAGGGTCGTGCCGCCGGCGACCAGCTCCTGGATGACGTCCCACAACTGCTGGCGGTTGCGCGGGTCCAGGCCGGTGGTGGGCTCGTCCATGAACATCACGGGCGGGCTGACGACGAGTGCGGCGGCGAGGTCGAGCCGGCGGCGCATACCGCCGGAGTAGGTCTTGGCGATGCGGTCGGCGGCGTCGCCGAGGTGGAAGCGGTCCAGCAGTTCCACGGCTCGCATCTTCGCGTCCCGGGCCCTCATCTGGTAGAGCTGGCCGACCATCATCAGATTCTCACGGCCGGTCAAGTACTCGTCGACCGCGGCGAATTGGCCGGAGAGACCGATCGACCGGCGCACCTTGTCCGGGTGCGCGAGGACGTCGATCCCGGCGACCACCGCCTTCCCGCTGTCTGGCTGGAGGAGGGTCGTCAGGACGCGTACGGCGGTGGTCTTGCCGGCACCGTTGGGGCCGAGCATGCCGAGGACGGTTCCTTCGGGGACGTCGAGATCGACGCCGTCCAGTGCCCTGACGTCGCCGAACGTCTTCACCAGACCTTCGGCGTAAATGGCGCCTGGCATATGGGTACTCCCATGGCTTGGGTCAGTTCCAGGTCGAATATTACGTTTGCCGGACTACGCCCGCTCCGTGAGCATTTGCTGTTCACGGAGGGTCGCAGGTCGGCAGCACTCCGCGACTCTCCGTCGCGATACTACTCCAGACGCGATACATCGCGATACACGTGACGCGGTTTTCGCGGCCGCACATGCGTACGGCGCGGCGGGTACCCGGGGTACCCACCGCGCCGCACACCACCACCGGCACACGCGACCGGTCACGCGACCGCTTCGCGCGTCACCGGTTCACGCCGTCACCGGCTCACTCCGAGATGTAGTACCCGGCCTCCCGCAGCGCCGCGCTCACTTCGACGCAGTGCTCGGGCCCCTTGGTCTCCAGGTGCAACTCCACCTCGACCTCGGTCAGTCCGAGCCGCGGATCCGTCCGCACATGGCCGACGTCGAGGACGTTCGCGTCCACCTTCGTCAGCACCCCCAGCAGCGTCGCCAGGGCCCCCGGCCGGTCCGTCAGCCGCAGCCCCAGCGAGAGGTAGCGGCCCGCGGCGCGCATGCCGTGCCGCAGGATCCGCTGCATCAGCAGCGGGTCGACGTTCCCCCCGGACAACACCGCCACCACCGGCCCCTCGAAGGCACCCGGGTCGGACAGCAGCGCCGCCACCGGGCTCGCGCCGGCCGGCTCCACCACCAGCTTCGCCCGCTCCAGGCACAGCAGCAGCGCGCTGGACAGCTCGTCCTCGGAGACCGTACGGACCTCGTCCACCAGGTCCTCGACGAGCGCGAACGGCACATCCCCGGGCCGTCCGACCTTGATGCCGTCCGCCATCGTCGACAGCCCCTCGATGGCCACCGGGTGCCCGGCCGCGAGTGACGGCGGGTAACAGGCCGCGCCCGCCGCCTGCACGCCGACGACCTTCACGTCCGGGCGCAGCGATTTGACCGCCAGCGCCACGCCCGCGGCGAACCCTCCGCCGCCGATCCCGACGACGACGGTGCGCACCTCCGGGCACTGTTCGAGGATCTCCAGGCCGACCGTGCCCTGGCCGGCGATGATGTCGCGGTGGTCGAAGGGGTGGATGAAGACCGCGCCGGTCTCGCGCGCGTAATCCTGGGCGGCCGCCAGCGTCTCGTCGACGACCTGGCCGTGCAGCCGCACCTCGGCGCCGTAGTCACGGGTCGCCGCGACCTTCGGCAACGGCGCGCCGACCGGCATGAAGACCGTGGAGCGCACCCCCAGCAGGGACGCGGCGAGCGCCACGCCCTGGGCGTGGTTGCCGGCGCTCGCCGCCACCACACCGGCCGCCCGCTCCTGCGGGGAGAGCCCGGCGATCCGGACGTAGGCGCCCCGGATCTTGAAGGAGCCGGTGCGCTGGAGGTTCTCGCACTTGAGGTGCACGGGAGCGCCGACCAGCCCGGACAGGTAGCGGCTGCCCTCCATCGCGGTGGCCCGGGAGACGCCGGAGAGCATCTTGTGCGCCGCGCGCACGTCCTCGACGGTGAGCGCGGCGGCCGGTTCCGCGCCGGCCGGGCCGCCGGTGACCGGACCGTCCGTAATCGGCTCGCCGGTCATCGGACGGTCGGTGGAATGCGCGGCTCCGGGGGTCCGGTGCGGTGTACGCGGCGTGTGATCGGCCATGCCGCCAGTCTCGCAGCTCGTCCCCGCGGGGGCTTTTCCGGCCGGGCGACCGGGCTCTTCGGCGCCCGTGGGAGCGGCGGACGGGGTTACAGGGCGTTATCGGATCGGGCAGCGCCGGTACGGTTCGCGCCGGGTCCGCGTACTCTGTCCTCCAATCCGTACCCACCCCATGAAGCGAGCACCCGGCCATGCCCACCTCTTCGGACATGACGACCCACACCGATCCCGCTCTTCTCGACGCGCTACAGCACCAAGTGGCAGTCTTCGCCCGCCGTGCAGAACAGAGCCGGCTCGGCGGCGTCGGGCAGGCGCGCAACTCCATGGACCGCGCCGCCTACCTGCTGCTCAACCGCCTGGACCAGGAAGGGCCGATGGGCGTCAAGGCGCTGGCCTGCGGGATGGGCATCGACTCCTCGACGGTGACCCGCCAGGTCGCCCCGCTCGTCGAGTCCGGGCTGGTCAGCCGCGCCACGCACCCCGAGGACGGCCGGGCGGTGGTGCTCCAGCTGTCCGAGCGCGGCCGCGCCCGCCTGGAAGAGGTACGCGAGTCCCGCCGTGCGCTGATGGCGCTGGTGACGGAGGAGTGGACCCAGGAGGAGCGCGACGCGTTCTGCACGCTCCTGACGCGCTTCAACACCTCCCTCGCCGACATCACCGCGGCCCTGCCGCCCGGCGGCGCCGCGTCCTGACCGCCCGCCGTCGGCCTCCTTTCGTGCCCACGGCGACCGGCGCTCCTGCCTTCGACTCCTGCCGCGCCTCTTGACCGGCCGCCCGCGCTGCCGTGCCATAGGAAGCCAGGAGCCGGTGCCCGGTCCCGGTGCATGAGCCGGGGTCAGGGCCGGTCAGCCGGGAGGCGCGGTGCGAGAGCGGCGGACGGCACGGAAGAGCCGCCGCGCCCAGGAGTTCGAGTCGTTCGTGGCGGGCGCGGCGGGCCGGCTGCTGCATGTCGCGGCCCTGCTCACCGGCGAACCGCTCACCCGCCCCGCCCCGGCCGCCGAGGAGTTGCTGACCTGCGCGCTGTCCCGGACGTACGCGGCCTGGGACCGGCTGCGCGGTGAGGACCCGTACGCACGCGCCCGGCAGGAAATGGCCGCCCGCTTCGCGCAGACCGCCTGGCGCCACCGCCGGCCACGCGGCGGCCTCCTGGACCGGCTGTCCCCGCAGGAGCGCCTGATCCTGGTGCTGCGGCTCTACGAGGGCGTCGCCGAGGAACAGACCGCGGCCCAACTCGGCCTGCCCGCCGAGCGGGTGCGCGCACTGTGCCTGCACGCCATCACCGAAATGCGCACCAGCCGCCCCGCGCCTCCCGCGTCCGCCCCCACGCCCCCCGAACCGGCCGCACCATGAGCCTCCCCGACCGCAAGGAGACCGAGGTGCGCCGGATGCTGGCCGGGCCGCATCCCCTCGTCCCGCCGGATCTGGCCGCACGGTCCCTCAGCCGCGGCAGCCGCCTCCTGGCACACCGCCGCCTGCTACGCCGCGTCGGCTGGGTGGTCGCGCTCGTGGCGCTGGCGGCCCTGCTGAGCTGGGCGGCCGTGGCGCAGCCGTGGCTGCTTCCGCCGGCGCACACCACCCCTCCGCCGGAGGGGTGGTGAACGCGTGGCCGCGCCGGCCACGGCCCGGACGGCTGCCCGTCAGGCCAGCGCCTGCGACAGGTCGGCCAGCAGGTCGTCGATGTTCTCGATGCCGACCGACAGGCGCACCAGATCCGACGGGACCTCCAGCGCCGAGCCCACCACCGAGGCGTGCGTCATCCGGCCCGGGTGCTCGATCAGCGACTCGACGCCGCCCAGCGACTCGCCCAGGGTGAACAGCTTCGCGCGGTTGCAGACCTCCACCGCAGCCTGCTCACCGGCCGTGACCTGGAACGACACCATGCCGCCGAAGGACCGCATCTGCTTGGCCGCGATCTCGTGGCCGGGGTGCTCGGCGAGGCCCGGGTAGTAGACGCGGGAGACCTTCTTGTGCGAGCTGAGCAGCTCGGCGACGCGCGCGGCGTTGGCGCTGTGCCGGTCCATGCGGACGCCGAGCGTCTTGATGCCGCGCATCACCAGCCAGGCGTCGAAGGGCCCGGCGATCGCACCCATCGCGTTCTGGTGGTAGGCGAGTTCGTCGCCGAGGGTGTCGTCGTTGACGACGAGGGCGCCGCCGACGACGTCGGAGTGGCCGCCCATGTACTTCGTCGTGGAGTAGACGACCACGTCCGCACCGAGGGCCAGCGGCTGCTGGAGGTAGGGGCTGGCGAAGGTGTTGTCGACGACGAGCCGGGCACCGGCGTCGCGGGCCACACCGGCGAGCGCCGTGATGTCGCTGATGCCGAGCAGCGGGTTGCTGGGCGTCTCGACCCAGATCACCTTCGTACGGGGCCGCAGCGCGGCGCGTACGGCCTGCGGGTCGGAGGTGTCGGCCACCGACCACTCCACGCCCCACCGCTCGACGACCTTCGCGAACAGCCGGAACGTACCGCCGTAGGCGTCATTGGGGATGACCACGTGGTCACCCGGGGTCAGCAGGGTCCGCAGCAGGCAGTCCTCGGCGGCGAGGCCGGAGGCGAAGGCCAGACCGCGGCGGCCGCCGTCCAGGGCCGCGAGATTCTCCTCCAGGGCGGTACGGGTGGGGTTGGCGCTGCGGCTGTACTCATAGCCGCCGCGCAGCCCGCCCACGCCGTCCTGCTTGTAAGTAGAGACCTGGTAGATCGGGGGAACCACCGCGCCGGTCGCCTTGTCGGGCTCCTGACCTGCGTGGATGGCGAGGGTTTCGAAATGCTGGTGGCGCTGGTCGCGCTGATCGCTCATGCCTGCCGAGGGTAGTCGGCCGCGCAACCGAACCTTCCGGAACTTTCTGGTTGGCTGGATAGTGGATACATACGGGGGCCACCGCACATCGGTTCCCCTACCTCCACCACCGCTCGCCCTCCGCCTCCCTCACCCCACCGCCTCACCGCCTCCGACCGGGACACACCACATGGATGCTCTGCTGGTTCTCTTCGCCGCCCTCGCGATGGGCGGTGTCATCTTCCTGCCCTGGATGCGGCGCCGGCGGGCGGGAAGCCAGGCCCGGCAGGGTCTGGTGGTGGCCTCCGACCCGATGGCCGGCTACGACTTCGTCCCCCTCGACGAGCTCGACGTACGCCTCCCGGGGCCCGACCAGGAGCTGGAGGACGCGCTGGCGGAAATGCGGCGCACCCACGACTGGCGCCCGGCCGCCGCCCTTCTCCGGTCCACCGGCGACGACTGGGAGCGCCGCTGGCAGCGGGTCCAGACGCTGGCCGGCGCCGCCGCCTTCGAGTTGGCCCACGAAGCGGCACCGGCCGGGGCGGACGGCGGCGGGCACCGCGTCGGCGGCATCTGGCTGCGTACGTGGCGCAACGAAGCGCCCAAGGACCCCGGCGGCGCCCAGACCCACGCGCAGTTCCTCGTCCTCCAGGCACTGCGCGACCCCGGCTCGCAGGACTTCCGCATGATCCTGGAAGAGGCCCGCACGGTCTGCCACGAGGCGGCGCTCCTCGCTCCCGGCTCCCCCGTCCCCTACATCACCGAACTCGCCGTCGCCCGGGGCCTGCACGACCGCCCCGCCGACTACGAAGAGCTCTGGTCCAAGGTCGTCCAGCGCGCCCCGCAGCACATGGGCGCGCATCTCGCCGCGCTCCCCTACTGGTCACAGAAGTGGCACGGCTCCCGCGAGCAGGCCGAGGAGTTCTGCGAGCGCGCCGCCGCCGGCGCCCCGCCGAAGAGCCTGCTGCCCGCCCTCCCCCTCTTCGCGGTCTACGAACACCTCCCCGAGGCCAACATGGTCCGCGGCCTCTACCAGAGCGTGGTCATCGAGCGCGCCATCGAAGGCGCCCATTTCGCGCTGCGCGAGGCCCCCGCCGACCACCCGATGGCACCGCACGTCCGTCATCTGCTCGTCTGGTTCCTGGTGCGCGCCGAGCGCTACGCCGAGGCCATGGAACAGCTCCGGCAGGTCGACGGCCACGTCGGCGCCGTCCCGTGGTCGTACGGCCACAACCCCGCCGCCGAGTACGCCGCCTACCGCGCCCTGGCCATCGCCGGCTGGGAACAACTCGGCGGCACATCGGCGGGATTCCCCCGGAAGCCGGGTCAGTAGGGTCTGTCGTTTGGATCCGGCCGGCCGGCGCCGGAATGCCATCCCGCTCCCCGGCGTTGCCCGGATAGCGCACTCCGCCCTGCGCCGGTTCGTCGTCCCCCTCGCCCCCTCGCCGTCTGGAGCCTGATCCCGATGCTCTTCTCCCGCTTCAAGAGCCACCTCCCCACGCCCGAGGAAGCCCTGGAGGGACGCCCCGAGCGGGAATTCGCCGTACCCGACCGGCACACGGTCCTGGGCAACCCGCTGCTCGGCCCGTATCCGGAGGGCCTGGAGATCGCCGACTTCGGCCTGGGGTGCTTCTGGGGCGCCGAGCGGAAGTTCTGGCAGACCGAGGGCGTCTGGACCACCCTCGTCGGCTACCAGGGAGGCCACACCCCCCACCCCACCTACGAAGAGGTCTGCAGCGGCCACACCGGCCACACCGAGGCCGTCCGGGTCGTCTACGACCCCGCGGTCGTCCCGTACACCGCCCTCCTGAAGCTCTTCTGGGAGTCCCACAACCCGACCCAGGGCTTCCGCCAGGGCAACGACGTCGGCACCCAGTACCGCTCTGCCGTCTACACCCACTCCCCCGCCCAGCAGCAGACCGCCGAGGCCTCCCGCGACGCCTACGGCACCATCCTGCAGAACTCCGGCCACGGCACCATCACCACCGAAATCCTCCCCGCCGACACCACCCGCCCCTTCTACCCGGCAGAGGGCTACCACCAGCAGTACCTCGACAAGAACCCGGCGGGGTACTGCGGGATCGGCGGGACGGGCGTCAAGCTGAGTGACCCGTTCGAGACGAACTGGGGAGCGTCCTGCCCCACGGGCATTGCGCCGGCTGATGACTGAACGTGCCACGTCACCCACCGGCCTGCTGCACGCTGCGGCAGTTCGGTGGGTGGACACCAGCGCATACCCCTCGGTTGTCGAGGTCGTCTTCGTCGATGCCGAGGGCGTGCGGCACTCGATCATCGACAAGACCCCTCTGTTCTGGGACGAGGACGAGGAGCCTGAGCCGAACACAGACCTCCCCCTCGCGGTCCGTCTGGACGCGACGCTCGTCGAGTCGGGCCTACCTGGCAACCGAGTCCGTGTGGCCGTCGATCACCGATCCGTCAACGACCATGGCTACGCGGAGTTCACGGTCTTCGCCCATCAGGTCACCGCGGAAACCTCCTGAGCGACGCCCGGAGGGCAGGCGCCTCTGGCCGGGACGGGGGTCAGCTGAGCGGTGGGGGTGGCTCCGGCGCCGACGGACGGCTGATGCGGACGGCCGTTTACCGAGTCTTCGGCGCCGCCTGGGGCATTGCCATCGACCTCACGGCAGGGTCGGCCTCGGTGGCGGCTCCGCCGGACGGTGCCCAGCGGATCAGTGAACGGGTCTGGCTTGACGCCACGCCCGTCCTCGAACATCCCCCCACGGACCGCTCAGGGCTGCGCCTCACCCCGGACGAAGTGGGCTGGCTCCGGCACGGATTGGGGCTGGCGGCAGAGGCGATCGAGGCTGCCCGGCCTCCAGGGCGGCACACGCTGGTCACGGTGCACCGAGTGCTGTTCCCTGAAGCCGACTTCCAGGCGGAAGGACTGGCCGCAGCGATCATCGAGTGGTCCCGGAAGGAGTTCGGCATCCCCGCAGTACCGCTCGGCATCTCCTTCGATCGTGCCGCCAACCGCTTCGCCTTCGCCTGGCGGACGCACCAGCCCCCGCCAGGAGCAGAGGTGCGCAGGAAGTATCCCGCCCGGGACCTGCTGGGCCGCCCGCTGCACGACGACTGAGGCACGGCCCAGAGATCGTCGTCCCGGCCCCGCTGGAGCACAGCGCGGCACGCGGCGACAGACCCTAGGTGTGCGGCCGTTGCCAATCGGCTTCTTTTCTTGACAGTGCGGCGACTCCGGCCGCGGCGATCACGAGGAGAGCGATGGCAAGGAGCAGCGGTGCGCGCACGTCGCCGACCCGGAGGAGGAGGCCTCCGCAGAACGCGCCGAACACCACGGTCAGCACCGAGATCACGCCGCTGGTCACACCCCGGCCCCGGCCGCCGGCCAGTTTTGAGTCGGCTGCGACGGCAGTGAAGGTGAGCGTCGCGACGACCGTCCTCATGTCCTTCAGGTTGACCTGCCGGGTGAGGGCCGCTTGGAAGCCCATCCCCGATGCCAGGGCGACGATCGCGGCCCAGCGGCGGGCCGACGGCACCGAGCCCCCGTCCTCCACGCCCCACAGCAGGGCGACAGCGACAGCGACCAACACCACGACGACTGTTGCGCTTCCGCACAGCAGCCACCCTCGGTGGTGTGCCAGCGATTGCACGGCCCTTCCGCCGGCGAGGCAGCCGACGAGGAAGGCGCCGATCGCAACGGCTGAGGGGGCCACGGCTGTCCCCACTTCCGAGAGGCCGAAGCCGACGAAGATGAGATTGCCGGCCATGTTGGCGACGAATACTTTGCCGAGCACGAGGTAGCTGACGGAGTCCACCAACCCGGTCACCGTCGTCAGCAGCAACAGGAGGACGGGGAGGGGGCCGTCGGAGCCGCGAAAGAGGATCCGCAGGGGATCGACCCTCCCAGGAGGGCCGTCATCGCTGTGAACCCCTGCCACGGCCTGTCTCCCACCAGCTGCTTTCGCCTATGGGGACTGAGCGTACGGTCGCGGCCCGGCGCAGCCCTGGTGACACGCTCTCCACAGCCTCCGCGCCTTCCGGACCGTGGTTGCGCCTCGCTGGGCGCGCTTCTCGCGTGCCTGGTGCGGCGCTACCCCTCGCCCCGCCCCAGCCGTGCCCGGTCGGCTGCGGCTCGGCCCTGCTGCCAGCCGTCCGCGTCGCGGATGCCGCGGAGGCGGACGGGTGCGGTGTCCGGGAAGAGGGCGCCGGTGGTTTCTTCGACGGCCAGTTCGCGGGCCGCGAGGACCGGGAGGAGGTCGGGGGCCGCGGCGGAGGATTCGGCGGTGGCGGCTGCCGTGGCGGCGGCGGTGGCCGCGGACAGGCGGTCGCGGATGCGGTCCGCGTACGCGACGAGGAACGTCTGGCGGAAGTCCCGGGTGCGGCGGGAGCGGCCGCGGGCGTGGTGGTCGTCGCCCGCGCGGTTCATCGCCGCGGTGGCCTGGAGCAGCAGCGAGGTGTAGAGCAACTCGGCTGCTTCCAGGTCGGGTTCGAATCCGACGACGGTGGAGAAGCCGACGTCGGCGGCCCACACGGCCTGGCAGCGGTTGGCGGCCGCGACGGCGTCAAGGAGCAGGGCCTTCGCCTGTTCGTACGGTCCTTCGATGCCGATGCGGACCGCCGAGGGCCCGCCGCCCGGCGCGCCGCCCGCGGTGTCGAGGAGGGCCTCGTCGATGCTGTGCCGGGCCATCAGTTCCTGGGCCTTGGCGGACAGCGCCTCCGCCTCCTGGGCAAAGGTGGTCGCCTCGGCCTTGGCGAGCAGCCCGCGGATTCGGCCGAGGGCACGGGACGCGGCGCCGCCGTCCTTCCGGGCGGGCGCCGGGGGCGGGGTCGGCAGCGGGGTGATGCGGGGCAGCCTGGCGAGGGTGCGCAGCGCCGCGAGGACGTCGTAGGCGGTCTCGAAGCGGGAGGTGCGGCGGCGCTCGGCCAGCGCGTCCAGATAGCCGCGGTCGGACGTCCACCAGACCTCGGCGCCGAGGCGGCCGAGCTGCTCGGTCCAGCGTGCGTCGCGGGCCGTGCGCTTCGCCGCGGGCCGTGCCGCCTCGGCCGCGACGGCGTCGACGACCAGGGCGACGAGCGTCGCGTCGGACGCCTCGCGCCGGACGATCCGCTCCAGGTCGGCGGGGTGCCAGCCGCCCGCCCAGCACTGCCCCACCGCCGCGACGGCCGCGGCGACCACGGCGGCGCTGACGGATTCCCAGCCGTCGGGTGAGGCGGCGAGCAGCGAGGCGCCAGCCTCCATGGCTTCCTCGGCCTGCTCGCCGTCGGGGGCGTAGCGGACACTGCCGAGCACGCTGGCGACCAGCTCGTCCACGGCCGACGACGGCTGTCCGTCGCGGCCGCCGCGTCGGCCCCGCTCGTCACGGCCGCCTCGTTCGCCCCGGCCGCCTCCTGCGCGCTCAGTCACCCGTTCACTCTACGGACACATGGCGGGCGGCCTTCACCGGTCGGTGGCATCGGTGGCCATGGCTGCTGCACGGCCCGGAGCAGGCCCCGTACGTCCTCGGCCGTCCCGTGGTGGGCAGGGGACAGTGACCCGGGCCGTTCAGCGGGTCGGTCACCGGCACGCGCCCGTCCCTCCCCTCCCCCGCCGTCGCGTGCCCCCTCACAGCCGTAGCTGGTAGATGCCCAGCGGGCTCTCGGGCCGGTAGCCGAGTGAGGCGTTGACCGCGCGCATCGGCGCGTTCTCGTCCGCGACGGTGGTCATGATGTCCCGTACGCCGGGCCACCGCGCGCGCAGCTCGTCCCGCATGCGGAGCTTGACCGCGCGTCCCAGGCCGCGGCCGCGGTGCGCGGGGAGGACGACGGTGTCGTACTGCAGGGCGCGTACGGACGCGGGGGTGGGCAGCACGAGTTCGGTGTAGGCGGCGATCGCGCCGTCCGCCGCGGTGACGGCGGCGACGGTCAGCATCACCCCGCCCCGGTCGACGACGACGCGGGCCGCGGCCCGCACCCGTTCGATGTCCCAGGGGACGTGCTGTTCGTCGAGGTCCCCGGTCGGCGCGTCCTGCATGGCGTCGTGGGCGCGGGCGTGCGCGGCGGCATGTGCGTCGGGGACGATGCCGTCCCAGAGGGCGAAGTCGTAGCCGGCCGGCGGCGTGGCGGCCACCGGCTCCGGGCCCGCGCCGCTCGGCGCCCCCGCCGCCACGTCCTGCACGTAGGTCATCAGCGACAGCGCGCGCTCGGCGCCGTGGTGGAGGGCGAACTTCTCGCCCGTGCCGCCCTGTTGGGTGAGCGTGGCGACCGACGTACGGCCCTCGGCGGCGAGGACCGCGCGCACCTCGCCCCAGAGCTCCTGGCCGACGCCGCGGCCTCGGTGGGCGGGGTGGACGGTGAAGAGGTGCAGGAACGCGGTGTCGGTGTTGCCGGGGGTGTCGGGGAGGCGGATCAGGGCGACTCCGGCGTAGCGGGCCGTGCCGTCCGCCGGCGCGGCGGGGTCCGGCACCGTCACCTTGGCCGCGCGGCCCTGCAGCGAGGGGACCCGCAACCGGCCCGCCTCCGCGGCGCGTTCGGGTGCCGGGATGCCAGGCCGGTCGTGTGCGTGGGCGGCGGCGAGCACCGCGTACCAGGCGTCGGTATCGATTCCCATGCGGCGCACCGTACGCAGCGGCGACGCCCGGCGCGCCGTATTTTCGGCGCGGCCGGGCGTCGCTCATGCGGCTCCGTGCACGGGTGGTCTCAGCCGGGCTGCGTCACTTCAGCGCGCTGCCGGCGACCCACTGCGACCAGTCCATGTTCCAGCCGTTGAGGCCGTTCTCGGGCTGCACGGTCTTGTCCGGGGAGTTGACCATCTCGACGACGTCGCCGGTCTGCGAGTGGTCGAAGAACCACGCGCCGTCCGTGGAGGAGTCACCGGCGCCCTTGGCGTCCTGCAGGCCGATGCAGCCGTGGCTGGTGTTGCTGTTGCCGAAGATGCCGTGGCCCCAGTAGTTGCCGTGGATGAAGGTGCCGGAGTTCGACAGCCGCATGGCGTGCGGCACGTCCGGGATGTCGTACTCGCCCTTGCCGTCGTTGTTCGTGAAGCCGACGGTGGAGCCGTCCATCCGGGTCTGCTTGAACCGCTCGGAGATGACCATCTTGCCGTTGTAGGTCGGGTGCTCCTTGCTGCCCGCCGAGATCGGGATGGTCTTGAGCGTCCGGCCGTCGCGGACCACGGTCATCTCGTGGGTCTTGGCGTCGACGGTGCTGACCTGCGAGTGGCCGACGTTGAAGCTGACGGTCTTGTTCTGCACGCCCTTGACGCCGGGCGCGGCCTCGACGTCGTCCAGCTGGAGCTTCATGGTGACCTTGGAGTTCGCCTTCCAGTACTCCTGGGGGCGGAAGTCCAGCCGCTTGTCGTCGAACCAGTGGCCGACGACCTTCTGGTTACTGCTGGACGCGACCTTGATCGCGGACTCGACGGCCTTCTTGTCCTTCACGGGCTTGTCGAAGTTGATCGACACCGGCATCCCGACGCCGACGGTGGAACCGTCCTCGGGCGTGAAGTTGCCTATGAAGCTGTGCGACGGGGAGACCGTGGTGAAGGAGGAGTTCTCGACCGCCTTGCGCCCCTCGGAGTCGACGGCGTGCGCGGTGACCTTGTACTTCGCCGAGCGGTCCAGCGCCTTGTCGGGCTTCCACGAGGAGCCGTCGGCGGCCAGCGTGCCCTTGACGGTCTCCTTGGACGCGACGGAGGTCATCGCGACGTCGGTGAGCTTGCCGCTACTGACCGTCACCTTGGCGTCGTCGTTGATACCGGCGTCGGACGTGCCGTTCTTGGGCGTGATCTTGATTTTGGCTTCCGAGGCGTCCTTCGCCGCCGCCGCGTCGACCTGCTTGACCTTCTCGTGTCCGGCGGAGGCGCTGCCGCCGCCCCCGCCATCGCCGCCTCCGCCACACGCCGAGAGCGTGACTACGCCCCCGAGCAGCGCGGCACCGGCTATGAAGCCTTTGCGGCGCTTGCTGTCCGTCATCACACGCATCTCCATTGCTACCGATTTCCCGAATCCCCGAGAGGACGACTGAACGCAGGCAAATCTGGATGCAGGCATTCCGGCCGACGTCTGATGAACGTCTGTTCCTTTTCGCCTGTTCCATGCCTGCGCAATATGTGGGGAAGGCCACGTATTGCCCGAGTCGTGCACACTCGGTGCACGCGCGGTGCCCGTGGGGTGTCCCTCCGCGCATAGCGGGTCCCCGCACGGCGGGAAGCCGTACGGGGACCGAGGGAAGGGGGGAGGCTGCGCCGGGACCGTGTGTGCGGGTCAGCTCCCGCCGGCGGTGTCGTCCGCGAGGTCCCACTCGGCCGCGTCCCACTCGGCGTCCGGGTCGTAGTCGGTCATTTCCTCACTGCTCCAGGAAGCCTGCGCCAGCTCGCTGCCCGGGACGGCCGTGACCAGATCGAACGGGTCGATGAGGTGCGCCAGCGCCTCCGCCGGATCCCCCTTGACCGTCTCCAGGGACTGCCGGCGCTCCTCGTCCGGGAGGGCCGGATCGCCGCCGATGCGGTCGAGGGCGGCGCCGGTCAGCAGGTCCGCGTCGGTGATCTCCATGACCAGTTCGACGTGAAGCCGCACAAAACGTGATGTCTCGCCATTGCTCATGCCACGGAGCGTAAGCATGTACGGTCCCGACTTCCCCGCGACCCGCGGCGGTCACTAACATCTGCGGTCAACGGCCAAATCACCGAACCCACAAGGGGGATCGCTCCGGTGACCGCACGACGACCATTGCTGACCGCCGCTGCCGCGGGATCGGTGTTGCTCGCCCTGTGGTTCGTACCGTCGGCGAACGCGACCGTGGAGGACGACGGGGCCGCCGAGGTCGGGAAGCGGGTCGGCGCCCCGGCACAGGCCGGCACGGCGGGCGACGCGAGCAACGGCGAAGCGACGGTGGCGGACGCGACCGGTATGACCGGTGCGACCGGCACGGACATCTCCGACGCCGGCCTCACCCCGCAGCACTTCCTCGCCGACACGGGCAGCCCCCACACCACGCCGTACGTGATCGGCGGCGCCGCCTGCCTCGCCTTCGGCGCCGGCCTGGTCAGCTACTCCGTCCGCCGCAGCGGCGGCAGCGACGAGCCGGACAGGCTGCCTGCCTGACCGGCGCCTCCGGCGCCCCATCCCTGGCCCGCCCCCGCGCTCCCGGCCTCACCTCCGGAACCGCCGGCGTTCCGTGCCCGGCCGCGGTTCCGGGGTGTCGGCGAGGCGTACGACCGGGTCGTCCGCGCCGCCGTGCCGTCCGGCGACCACCGGTTCGGCCGAGCGGGCCGCCTTGGCGCGGTACTGGGCGGCGTCCGCGAGCCGGAAGAGGCGGCGGGCGGTACGTACCGGGCCGATCGGGTCCCCCGTCGAGGCGACACCGACGGCGACGCCCTCGCCGAGCTCCAACTCGCCCGCGCGGGCGCAGAGTTCGACGGACACCTTGACCACTTCGTCGGATGGCGGGCCGACCGCGAGCAGACAGAATTCGTCGCCGCCGAGGCGGGCGGCGAGGGTCCCGGGGAGCATCGCGCCGCACAGGGACAGGACCGAGCCGAATCGTTCCAGCAGCCGGTCGCCTACGGCATGGCCGCGGGAGTCGTTCACCCGCTTCAGACCGTTGAGGTCACACACCACCAGGCTCACCACCGCGCCGTCCCTGCGGTGCCGCTCCAGCGCCTCGTCCAGCCTTATGTCCACGGCGCGGCGGTTGGCGAGGCCGGTCAGGGCGTCGGTGAAGGCGAGCCGGCGGGCCTCGGCGAGCCGTTCGGTCTGGGCGATCCCGGCGGCCGTCACGGCGGCGAGCACGCTCGCGAAGTCGGTGTCCGCCCGGTCGAAGACCGGCTCGCCGGTACGCCGCGCGACATACAGCTCGCCCCAGGCCCGGCCGTGCAGCACGATCGGCGCGACCACGCAGCAGCCGCGGCCCCGGCGGCGCAGCGCGGCCACCCGCTGAGGGTTGTGGAGGCCGTCGCCGGGCACTCCGTCGATGGTCTCCAGCCAGGCACTGGGTTCGCCGCCGCCGGCCCACTGCTCGTGCAGGAAGCCGACGATCTCCGGGAACTCGTGCACCGGATACGTCTCGTCGTCCGGGAACTCCACTTCGTCCTCGGCGAGTTCGCCGACGTTGACCAGGACGCGCAGCTTGCCCAGCTCGCGCTCCCACTTGGAGATCGCGGCGAAGGAGCCGCCCAGGGCCTGTCGCACCCCCTGCGCAGCGGCATGCGCGGATTCCCGGGGAGTGTGCGCGGCCGCCATCGCCTGCGCCAGCTCCACCACGGCCCGCAGCCGCGCATCACCCTCGCCCTCGCCCGTCACCGGACCTCACATTCCGTCACCGTGGGAGCACACCCTGCACTACAGCGTAGGAATGTTTAACCCGATTCGCCCCTTGCGGTACGGCTCCCACACCCGGGCGACCTCCTCGAACGAACAGTTCCCTCACCCTGCGTAATCGCGCCCCTGGGTGAGGCGGGCCGGCACCCGGGGCCGGGGCGCCGGGTGCCGGCCCCGCTCACTCCCCCGGCCAGTCCGGGTCCCGCTTCTCGTTGAACGCCGCGACGCCCTCCGCCCGGTCCCCGGAGAAGGCCACACTGCGCCAGGCGCCGTCCTCCAGGTCCAGCCCGGCCCGCAGGTCCAGTCCGTGCCCGAGCCGCATGGCGCGCTTGGCGGCCCGCAGTCCGACCGGCGAGTTGCGGGCGATGGTGGCCGCCAGCTCCAGCGCCTGCGCGCGGTCCTGCCCGTCGGCCACCAGCCGGTCGACCAGGCCCAGCCCGGCCGCCTCGGCCGCCGGTACCCGGCGCGCGGTGAACACCAGCTCGGCGGCCCGGGCGGCGCCCACCCGGCGCGGCAGCAGCTGGGTGCCCCCGCCGCCGGGAATGACGCCCACCGACACCTCGGGCAGCCCGACCACGGCACTGCCGTCGGCGACGATCAGGTCGCAGGCGAGCGCCAGCTCGAAGCCGCCGCCGAGCGCGAAGCCGTGCACCGCGGCGATGGTGGGCACGGGCAGCTCCAGGACGCCCGTGTAGGCGGCGCGGGTGCGCGGACGCTGGCGCATCAGGTCCGCGTCCGTGAAGGAGTTCCGCTCCTTGAGGTCGGCGCCCACGCAGAACGCCCGCTCATGGGTGGAGCTGAGGACCACCGCCCGTACGGAGGTGTCGGCCGCCAGCTCGGCGCAGGCCGCGGCCAGGCTGTCGGCCATCGCCGTGGACACCGCGTTCATGGCCTTCGGACGGTCCATGACGAGTTCCGCCACGAAGCCGTGGCGGTCCACGCCGACCCACTCACCGAACCGTTGCATACAGCAGCCCTCCCGGTTAACGACCGTTGACCTGAATGATCTGGTCGGGATCATTTCAGGTGCGCGGGCCGCGCGACAGGAGGGGGCCGTACGCAGCGGGAACAGCGGGCGGCGGCAGGGGCGGGTGCCGTCAGCCGCGGCGGCGCAGCAGCCAGGGCTCGATGACGCCGAGGCCACGCACCGGCCGCTGCCACATCGGCTGCAGCGCGAAGCGGTACGACGGCGGGGCGGCGCCGGTGCCCTCCTCGGCGGCCTTCTCGGCCGCGGCGGCGTCCGCCTCGGAGACCGGCGCATCCCCCGTGCGCCCCAGCTCCACCGCGAACGCACCGTCCACCAGCACGGTGTCCTTCGGCGCTATCGACGTGAGCCGGCTGGCGAGATTCACGGTGGTGCCGAAGACGTCGCCCATCCGGGTCGTGACCGTCCCGAAGGCGATGCCGACCCGCAGCTCGGGCATCGTCTCGTCGTTGGTCATGGTCTCGATCAGCCGCAGCCCGATCTCGGCCGCGATACCCGCGTCGTCGGCGGCGAACAGGACCTCGTCGCCGAGGGTCTTGATGAGCCGCCCGCCGTGCGCGGCCACCAGGTCGGAGCAGGTGGTCTCGAACGCCTCCACCAGCTCGCCCAGCTCCTCCTCCTCCAGGCGGCGGGTCAGGCGGGTGAAGCCCACCAGGTCCGCGAAGCCGACGGCGAGCCGGCGGTCGACCATCTCCGCGTCGTCGGCGGCGCGCACGACCCGGCCGGTGGCGGCGGCGAGCTGCCGCCGCCAGACGTAGACCAGGAATTCCTCCAGCTCGGGCAGCAGCAGCTCGACGAGCGGATAGGTGATTTCGGTGCGTGTCAGGCCGGAGTCCTGGGGTTCGGTCAGCCCCTCCAGGAAGGAGTCGATCTGCCAGTCGGCGAGCCGCGCCGTGGTCTGGCCGGTGGAACGGGCGACCTGTACGGCCATCGCCTCGCTCAGCAGCCCGGCCTCGACCAGGCCGGCCAGTCGCCGCAGGGCGAGCACGTCGGCCTCGGTGAGCGCCTTGACCTGGCCGATGTCGGCGAAGCCCATGGCGCGCCAGAAGCGGGCCGCGAGGTCCATGGAGACGCCGGCGCTGCGGGCCGCCTGAAACGGCGTGTAGCGGCGGTCGGCGCCGAGGATGAGTTGTTCGAGACGGATGGCGATGCTGTCGTCATCGCCCACCTCCACGGCCCCTTCGGGGTCGCCGGTGGGGACGTCGCCGGCGGCTTCGTCCCCGGTGTCCGTATCCCGCGAGGTGGCGCCCGAGTCGTCGGCGGTCACCGGCCGCTCCCTGTCCGATCCCTGCGCACTGCCCTTCCGATCACTGCTCGCCCGTGGCCCGCTCCCCGGCGGACCGCCTCAACGATACGGCAGGTGTGCTCTGGCTCACTCTCACATGTCGCCACTGTCACCCCGGGTGAGGGAGCGGTGTGTCGGCGCGGCGGGTTCCGCCGTACGGAGCGGGTGCGGCGGGGCGCGGGCCCCCGGCGGCCGGAGGGGCGTCGCGGCCCCTCCGGCGGGGGCTCCGGCGTCAGGTGCGCCGGCCGTCCGTGTCCTCGCCCGCCGGGCGCAGATGGACGATGTCGCCGGCCGCCACCGGCTGCTGGACGCCGTCGGCGGTCGCCAGGACCAGGCGGCCGTCGCCGTCGATGGCGACCGCCTCGCCGAGGATCTCGGTGTCGCCGGGAAGTTCGGCGCGTACGGAGCGGCCGAGGGTGGCGCAGCCCGCCGCGTAGGCCTCCTGGAGGCGGCTGGCGGCGGGGTCGCCGTCGGCGGCCTGCCATTGCCCGTACCAGTGGTCCAGGGAGCGCAGGACGGAGCGCAGCAGCGTGTCGCGGTCGGTGGAGCGGGCGCCGGCGAGGGCGAGCGAGCCGGCGCCGGGGACCGGCAGCTCGTCCGCGCGCAGCGAGACGTTCAGGCCGATGCCGATGACGACGCCGTCGGCGGCGCGTTCGGCGAGGATGCCGCCGGCCTTGCGTTCGGTGCCGTCCACGGTGACCAGGAGGTCGTTGGGCCACTTGAGGGCCGTGTCGACGCCCGCGTCGCGGGAGAGTGCCGTCGCGGTCGCCACGCCGGCGAGCAGCGGCAGCCAGCCCCAGTGCGGCATCGGGACGCGCGGGGTGAGGTGGACGGAGAAGAACAGCCCGGAGCGGGGCGGCGCCGACCAGCGGCGGTCCAGCCGGCCGCGCCCGGCCGACTGTTCCTCGGCGACGAGTACGGCACCCTCGGCCGCGCCCTCGGCGGCACGCGCGGCGAGGTCGGTGTTGGTGGACCCGGTGGCGCGGACGACGTCGAGCGAGGTCCACAGCGTGTCGGGGCGCAGCAGGGCCCGGCGGAGCGCCGTGGTGTTGAGCGGGGGGCGCTCCAGATCGGTCCAGGGACCGGGCTCCGGGCCCTCGGCGCGGCCGTCTTTGTCCCGGTTTTCCGGTGGTTGAGGCGTCATGGGGCCAGCGTAGGTGTGGTCAACGACGCAGTGCCGCAGCGCGATCCCGCCGATACGCTACGAGGCGGTAGCCAACCCCGTACCACCCTCAGTACGAGCACCAGACCAGGACGAGCAGGAGCCGCATCCCGATGTCCGAGCCGGAAGCAAACATCCACACCACCGCGGGCAAACTGGCCGACCTGCAGCGGCGGGTCGAAGAGGCCACGCACGCCGGTTCCGCCCGTGCGGTGGAAAAGCAGCATGCGAAGGGCAAGCTGACGGCGCGTGAGCGCATCGACTTGCTGCTGGACGAGGGCTCGTTCGTCGAGCTCGACGAGTTCGCGCGGCACCGTTCCACGAACTTCGGCATCGAGAAGAACCGCCCGTACGGCGACGGTGTCGTCACGGGTTACGGCACCGTCGACGGCCGTCCGGTCTGCGTCTACTCCCAGGACTTCACGATCTTCGGCGGGTCGCTGGGCGAGGTCTACGGCGAGAAGATCGTCAAGGTGATGGACTTCGCGCTGAAGAACGGCTGCCCGGTCGTCGGGATCAACGACGGCGGCGGCGCCCGGATCCAGGAGGGCGTGGCCGCCCTCGGCCTGTTCGCGGAGATCTTCCGGCGCAATGTGCATGCGTCGGGTGTCGTGCCGCAGATCTCGCTGATCGTCGGCCCGTGCGCGGGCGGCGCGGTCTACTCCCCCGCCATCACGGACTTCACGGTGATGGTCGACCAGACCTCGCACATGTTCATCACCGGCCCGGACGTCATCAAGACGGTCACCGGTGAGGACGTCGGCTTCGAGGAGCTGGGCGGCGCCCGGACGCACAACACCACCTCGGGCGTGGCGCACCACATGGCGGGTGACGAGAAGGACGCCATCGACTACGTCAAGGGCCTGCTGTCGTACCTGCCGTCCAACAACCTCTCCGAGCCGCCGGCCTTCCCGGAGGAGGCCGACCTGGAGACGTCGGACGTCGACCGCGAGCTGGACACGCTGATCCCGGATTCGGCGAACCAGCCCTACGACATGCACACCGCGATCGAGCATGTCCTGGACGACAATGAATTCCTGGAGACCCAGGCGCTGTTCGCCCCGAACATCATCACCGGCTTCGGCCGCGTCGAGGGCCACTCGGTCGGCATCGTCGCCAACCAGCCGATGCAGTACGCCGGCTGCCTCAACATCGACGCGTCGGAGAAGGGCGCCCGCTTCGTGCGGACCTGCGACGCGTACAACATCCCGGTCATCACCTTCGTCGACGTGCCGGGCTTCCTGCCGGGCACCGACCAGGAGTACGACGGGATCATCCGGCGCGGCGCCAAGCTGATCTTCGCGTACGCCGAGGCGACGGTGCCGCTGATCACGGTCATCACCCGCAAGGCCTTCGGTGGCGCGTATGACGTCATGGGCTCCAAGCACCTGGGCGCCGACCTCAACCTCGCCTGGCCCACCGCCCAGATCGCCGTCATGGGCGCGCAGGGCGCGGTCAACATCCTGCACCGCCGCACGCTCGCCGCGATCGACGACGCGGAGGCGCAGGACGAACGGCGCCAGGAGCTGATCCAGGAGTACGAGGACACGCTGCTGAACCCGTACGTCGCGGCCGAGCGCGGATACGTCGACGCGGTGATCATGCCGTCGGAGACGCGCCGGCACATCGTGCGCGGCCTGCGCACGCTGCGCAACAAGCGTGAGTCGCTGCCGCCGAAGAAGCACGGCAACATCCCGCTCTGACCGGTCAGCGGCGCCGGCCGGCACATCCGGCGCCGCCACGTCCGCTCCGTCAGCGTCCAGCCGAGGAGGCTTGGTTTTGATGATCAAGGTCGTACGGGGCAACCCCACCGCCGAGGAGCTGGCCGCCGCCGTCGCGGTGGTCCAGGCCCGTGCCGTGGCCGCCGCCGCGGTCGAACCGGGAGGTCCGGCGCGCGGCAACGAATGGTCGGATCCGGCGTCGACCGTCCCGGCGCGGGCCCGCATGCCACATCCGGGGCCGCGCGCCTGGCGCACGAGCTACTGGCCGCACTGAGCCGGCGGCCCGGGGGCCGGACCGGACCGGATGCTTGATCCGGAACCGGTCGCGGCCCTCGGCGCGTCCCGCGTGTGAGGCGGATCGCAGCAGCTTTCCCCCTGTTGCTTCTCCGGGCGCATCGGTGCATACAGCACTGACTAGTCCCCGGTGCCGCGGCGCCTGAGTATCCGTACTCAGGCGCCGCCGCCATGCCGGGGCGCAGGATCGACGTCATGCTGTGGTCCGATCCGTCCGATGAACCGCCCGAGGAGCTGCGCGAAGCGCAGGCGAAGCTCCGCCGGATGGGCATCGTGCTGGCCGTGGCCGCGGTGGTGCTGATGTTCCTGCTGGCGGGGAGGTAACACTCACAGGCGTCATCTGCAACCACACTGGCCCCCACCGCATCTTTCCCTCCTGACAGCGCAATTCGGGCACCCGCCCGATGGGCAGGGGCCACCACCTGGCCCGCGTCGGGAGTGGGAGTCAGATGAACAGGCCGCTGAGGCACATAGCCGTCTTCTGCGGGGTGCTGGTGCTCGCCCTACTGGTCCGGGCGACCTGGGTCCAGTTCATCCAGGCCGACGCCCTCGCCAAGGACAAGAACAACCGCCGGGTCAAGATCGAGGCGTTCTCCTACCCGCGCGGCAACATCATCGTGGGCGGCAAGCCGATCACCGGTTCCGTGGCGACCGACGGCGACTTCAAGTACAAGCGCACCTTCAAGAACGGCCCGATGTACGCCCCGATCACCGGCTACGCCTCGCAGGCGCAGGGCCCGACCTTCCTGGAGGGCGTCTACCAGGACGTCCTCAGCGGCAAGGACGACCGGCTGTTCTTCAACCGGGCACAGGCCGTCCTGACCGGCGAGAAGCCGCGCGGCGGCGATGTGCTGACCACCATCGACGAGAAGGCCCAGAAGGCCGCCTACAAGGGGCTGACCGATCTGGACGCGAAGGGCGCCGTGGTCGCCCTCGACCCGGGCAGCGGCAAGATCCTGGCGATGGCCAGCACCCCCTCGTACGACCCGTCGTCGTTCGCCGGCATCACCGAGGCCGAGGGCAAGAAGTTCGTGCAGCTGGACGGCGACAAGTCCAAGCCGATGAGCAACCGCGCGACCCGCGAGGTCTACGCCCCCGGCTCGACGTTCAAGATCCTCACGGCCGCCGCGGCCCTGGAACACGGCACGGTCAGCGACATCGACGCCCCCTCCGGTGCCCCCGCGCCCTACACACTCCCGCAGACCCGCACCCAGGTCGGCAACGACATCAGCTCCGCCCCTTGCGACAAGGCCTCGCTCAAGACCGGTATGCAGTGGTCCTGCAACAACGTCTTCCTGGACGCCGCCCACAAGCTCGGCACCGACAAGATGCGCGAGACGGCGGAGAAGTTCGGCTTTAACAAGCAGCAGTTCACCCCGGTCCGCTCGGCCGCCAGCACCTACCCCGAGAAGCTCGACCAGCCGCAGACCGCGCTGACCGGCATGGGCCAGGGCAGCCTGACCAGCACGCCGCTGCAGATGGCGATGGTCACCGCCGGGCTCGCCAACGACGGCAAGGTGATGAAGCCGTACATGGTCGACGAGCTGCGCGGCCCCGACCTGTCGACGATCGAGAAGTTCGAGCCGACGCCGCTGCACCCGAAGGACCCGCAGGCCGTCTCCGCCTCCACCGCGAAGAAAGTGCAGGAGATGATGGAGTACACCGTCGACGAGGGCACCGCATCGAAGGCGAAGATCGACGGCGTCACGGTCGGCGGCAAGACCGGCACCGCCCAGCACGGCGCCGACGTCAACGACGAGCGTCCCTACGCCTGGTTCGTCTCGTACGCCAAGAAGAGCGACGGCAGCTCCCCGGTCGCGGTCGCCGTGTTCGTCGACCCCAAGGACATGGACATCCCCCGCTCCGAGATCGCCGGCGGCAAGCTCGGCGGTCCGATCGCCAAGTCAGTGATGGAGGCCGTGCTCGGCAAGTAGTCCGGGGCCGCCGGGGGCTCCGGACCTCCGTACGATGGCGGGCATGACCGAAGAGCCCCGCCCCCGCCGCCTCGTCCTCGCCTCCCAGTCCCCCGCCCGCCTGGCCCTGCTGCGGCAGGCCGGGCTGGCGCCGGAGGTCGTCGTCAGCGGTGTCGATGAGGACGCGATCACCGCCGGCACGCCGGGCGAGCTGGCGCGGGTGCTGGCCGAGGCCAAGGCCGCCGCCGTCGCCGGCCGCCCGGAGGCCGCCGGCGCCCTGGTGGTCGGCTGTGACTCCGTCCTGGAGCTGGACGGGCGTGCGCTGGGCAAGCCCGCCGACGCCGAGGACGCCACCGCCCGCTGGAAGTCGATGCGCGGCCGCTCCGGCGTGCTGCAGACCGGCCACTGCGTCATCGACACCGCGACCGGCCGTCAGGTCTCCGCCACCGCCGGCACCACCGTCCGCTTCGGCGAGCCCACCGACGCCGAGATCGCCGCGTATGTCGAGAGCGGCGAGCCGCTGTTCGTCGCGGGCGCCTTCACCCTCGACGGCCGCTCCGCCCCCTTCATCGACGGTATCGACGGCGACCCGGGCAATGTCATCGGCCTGTCGCTGCCGCTGCTGCGCAAGCTGCTCGCCGGGCTGGATGTCGCGATCACCGATCTGTGGACCTGAGCGGCGGCGTCCGGGCAGGGTCTCCTCCCGCCCGGACGCCGCCGCGTCAGACGGCCGTCCGCAGCCGGTCGACGGCCCGGCGGATGGCCGCGTCGATCTCCGGTACGGCCGCGGGGATATCGGTGCAGCGGACGTATTCGACGGTGGCCACCGACCGCAGGCCCCGTACGAGGTAGCCGTAGTCCTCGTCCCTGCCCTCCTCCATCAGCAGCACGATCGGCTTGCCGAAGGCGCTGGCCCAGCCCATCTCGATATGGGTGCCGGGCGAGGGCGGGATTCCCGGGATGGCGACGAAGACGTCGGCCTTCTCGATCTCCTTCTGGTCGAGTGCGGTGCACCGGTCGGGCGGAATGACCTCGGCGCCCCACGCCTCCCTGCGGTGCGCGTTGTAGACCTCCAGTCCCTGTTTCTCGAAGTGCTCGATCAGCACGGCGAAGGGCAGGCAGCCGGCGTCCGGCATCCGGCCGGTTTCCGGATCGACCAGCCCCATGAAGGGGCCGGCGAGGAAGACGCTGTGCACACCTTCGAGTGCGGCGTCCGTTTCACGGCTCGGGGACACGCTCACCGATTGACCTCCGGGTGACGGGATACGAGGGGTACGGGGCACTGGCGCTTCAGTCCTTGTGGAAGCACTGGATGTACGCGTTGCCGCTGGTTCCGTAGGTGTATTCGGTGGTGTCGTAGGCCTGGTAGGTGTGCCGCTCGACGGTGATGGTGCGGAAGTGGTCGACGTACTGCCACCTCAGCTCCGGTTTGGTGCTGAAGAACGGGATGAAGACGCCGCCCGGCCGCAGCACCCGGACCACCTCGGCCATCGACCGCGACCACAGCTCGGCGTCCTTCCAGACGTCCATGTCCAGCGCCGGGTCGAAGAACATGCCGTCGATGCTCTCCGAGGGCAGTTCGTGGATCCGCCGGAAGAAGTCACCGCGCTCGATGCCCAGGGTGGGTGGCAGTTCGGGGTGCTGGGAGCGGAACAACTCCTCCACCTCGTCGAAGAGTTCGAGCACGGTGTGCCGGCGGGTGGCGGGGTGCTCGGCGATCCGCAGCGCCGACAGGCCGAGGCCCAGGCCGACTTCGTAGAAGTCCTGGCCGTGCCGGCACAGCATGTCGGCACTGGCCCACATCAGATCGCGCTCCCAGGCCTGCATGGCCTGTTCGCCGCCGATGCTCAGGGTCACCTCGCCGTTCGTCTCGATCAGTGCGACCTCGGGCGGGGCGGGCTGCGGCGGGGCGGCCTGCGGCGGGCCGCCGGTCGGGGCGTGCTCCATACCTGTCCTCCTTGGGTGACGGATCGGGGCGGACGGCTGTCAGCCCCGTCGGGGGACGACTCCGAAGTGCCGCCGGGCGGTGGAGACCGCCAGGTCCTGCACGGCGAAGACGGTGAAGTAGTAGGCCTGCGGGGCGGTGTCCGCGGCGAAGCGCACCTGGAAGGTCACGTCCCTGGCCTCCGTGCCGGATCCCTTGACCTTGGTGATCGCCGGTTCCACGACGGTGTCCTCGCGCAGATAGCTCGGCACGAAGAGCCCCAGCCGCACCGGCCCCGGCCGGGCGGCCCGCAGCTCGGCCCGCACCTCCAAGGCGCCGCCGGCCGGCACCTCGTCCGCCGCGTACGCCAGCAGCTCCGGCGCCCGCGGCACCCGGAACGTCACATCGCCGCAGCGCAGGCAGACCACGCAGACGGTGTCCAGGACGTGCGGCAGCAGACCGCGCCGGGTGAATTGCTGGGCGGGACGGCCGCAGTGGCACACCACCTCGGCGACGTCCTCGTCGAGACGGCTGCGGTCGCCGAAGTGCGCGGGGTAGTTCATCAGCTCGGTCTCCGGGTTCTCGGCGACCTGCTGGGCGATGACGTGGTCGAGGGACTGGAGGTCCGCCTTGAGGGAGGCCCGGATCTCGCTGTCCGACTGGTCGGCCAGATGCGTGGGCCGCGCCACCCACAGGTCCACCTTGCGCGCGAGCTTGGCCAGGCGCGGCCGCAACGGCTGGTTGTGCGGCAGCAGTTCCCCGGTGAGCAGCGCGGTGAGCCGGGTGCCGACGGTCAGCAGCAGCTCGTCGGGCCGGTGGTCGGACAGCCGGGGGGCGGGCCGGTCGGGGTCGGCGGGTCCCGGCAGGCCGAAGCGCATGAAGGCGGGGTAGGGGTGGGATCCGGCGAGGCTCGCGTTGAGGGTGTCCACGGAGTCCGAGCCGGTGGGCGCGGCACGCATCCAGGCGGCGTTCTCGGGGCGGTCCGAGTCGTGCACGGACACCGCGGAGACGACCGTACGGGCCGGGCCGTCCAGGGCGTTGAGCAGGATCTGGTAGCGCGGGTCGTACAGCGCGAGGTCGGCGAGCGGCCCGCTGTTGCAGGCGCTGAGCACCACCTCGGCGGCGGCCACCCGGTTGAGCGGTACGAGCTTGTCCTCCGGTTTGTAGCAGGGCAGGCCGTAGGCGCAGCGCGGGCCGAGCAGGTCGGCGGTGCGGGGCGCGACGGGGTTGAGGCCGCAGATGGTGAACTCGCCGAGGTTGATGCTGTCGTCCTTGCCGTGGCCCTGGAAGACGACCTTGCGCCAGCGGTTGTCGAGGATCTCGGCCTGGATGTCGATGCGCTCGAAGTCCCGGTCGTCGTAGACGCGTACGTCGTGGGCGGCGGCGGGCCGGTCGGTGTCGGTGAACAGCCCGAGCCGGGTCAGGGTGTCGTCGGTGTCCGCGTACTGCTTGGCGACGTTCCACAGCAGGGAGTGCGGATCGCGCCCGCTGAGGAAGGAGAGCCCGACCCCGTCGGCCCGGTAGGTGCGCTGCAGCAGCTCGCGCACCGGGTCCAGACAGAGCGTGCGGTAGGTGCCGATGACCAGCAGGGTGCCGTGGATGTCCTGGCCGAAGCGGGCGAGGTCGGCGGGCGTCAGCCACGTCCTGGCCAGCGGTCCGGCCAGTTCGGCGAGCCCGTCGGGCAGCTCATCGGAGCCGAGGAGCACGCCGTGGTCGAGGGGCGCGGGGGACGCCGTGCGGTCGTAGAGACGCCCCGCCAGCTCGATGCTCCGCGCCAGGTCGTCCCGCCCGTCCACCAGCACCGGGACCGGCAGCTCGGCGGGGGCGGTCAGGAACTCCCCGACCGCCGACGGCAGTTGCTCGGTGGCGACCGGCCGGAAGACGGCCGGGTGGGCGGGGGACCGGCGGGCGGGGGTGCGCGCTTCGGTGTCGGCGGAGTGCATCAGGGTGACCTCTGTCCTCGGTGTTCTGTGTACGGAGAGCGGGGGTTTGCCGCCGGGTACGGCGGGAGTGCGCGGGGCGCGGCCTCGGGCCTCGGGGCCTAGGGCTGCTGCGGGCTGAGTGCGGTGGGATCGGGCAGCGCCCCCTTCGCGAACAGGCCGCGGCAGGCGAACGCGCCGAGCGCGGTGGCCAGCGAGACGCCCACCGCGACCGCGAAGACGCCGTGCGGCCCCAGCGGATCGATGAGCAGCCCGCCCACCTGCTGGCCCGCCGCCTCCCCCACGACGGTGGCCAGCGACGCCCAGGTGAACGCCTCGGTCAGCAGCCGGCTGTCCGCCAACGTGCTGACCAGGGACATCTCGCCGGCCGACACCAGCGCGATGGGCGCGCCGCCGATCGCCAGCGCCAGCGCCAGGGTGAGTTCGGAGCCGGCGAGCAGCGGCAGTGCGGTTCCGGCCGCGTACGCCAGCAGCAGCCAGGGGAAGCGCCGGTGCACCGGCCGCTCCGACTGGGCGCGCCCCAGCCACAGGGCGCCCAGCGCGCTGCCGATGCCCCAGCAGGCGTAGACGACACCGGTGCGCCCCGGAGTGCCGTGCCGGTCGACGAAGGCCGGAATGGCCAGCGTCATCAGGCCGATCGGCACGGCCGAGGCGGCCATGACGGCCGTCAGCGCCCGCATTCCGGGGTCCCGCAGCGGGCCGGCCCCGCCGCGCCGGGCGCCGCGCTCCGCGCGTGCCGCCCGGTCCTTGTCGGCCACTTCCCGGGGGAGCGGGGTGAGCGCCAGCCCGAGCGCGCCGATGCCGCCGAGCACGGCGACGGCGGTGAGCGCCCGCCCCGCGGATCCGGTGACCATGAGGGCGGCGAGCATCAACGGCGCCCCGATGACAAGCAGTTCGGTCAGCAGGGCCTCCCAGAGGTAGGCGGTCTCCCGCTCCTCGTCCCGGAGCGGGAGGCGCGCCCACAGGGAGCGCATGCAGGCGTTGGCGGGCGGCAGCGAGACGCCCGCGATGACGGCGAGCGCGAGCTGGCCGGGGGTGCCGGGAGCGGTGCCCCATACGAGGGCGGCGAGGGCGAGGGGGTAGACCAGGCCCGTGGTGAGCAGCACGCCGCGGCGGCCGGTGCGGTCGATACGGCGGGCGACGAGCGGGCTGCCCAGGGCCATGCCCACGGTGTAGAAGGCGGACACCATTCCGGCCTGCGGATAGCTGCCGCCCTGCTCGCGTACGACCAGGACCATCGCGAGGGACATGAGATACACGGGCAGCCGGGAGACGACGCTCCACCACGCGGGCCCGGCCACCTGCCGGCGGGTGAGTAATCGCAAGAACCGCCGGGACATCCCGATCATCGCTGCTCAGCTCTCCGTTCGTTGCTCGTCGTGCGTTGCTCGTCGTGCGTTGCTCGTCGTTCATGGCGCATGGTTCACCGGGCGTCGTTCACCGGGCGTCGTTCATGGCGCGTCGGCCGGCTCCCGTTGCTGCCGGCCATCCGCCGGGGCGACCTCTATGCGAAACCGCTCCAGCACCCCCCGCATCCGTGCCTCGACCTCGGCTGAGGTGGCGCCCTCGATATGCACATATCCGGACGAGTTGTGCGAGGCGCGGCGCGCGGTGACCCGCTCCCCCAGCGCCACCCGCAGGACCGCCTCGATGACTCCCGGCATCCGCAGCAGCTCGGCGCGCGAGGTGAGCGCGCCGACCGTGCCGCTACGGGGCAGCGGCAGCAGCAGATCGCCCACGCACCGCCGTTCGCCGTACTCCAGCGCGGGCCGGCGGCCGGTGTAGACGTCGAGGGCGGCGCCGAAGACGTCGAAGCGGTAGGCGTGGCCGTGGTTGGCGGTGATCTCGCAGCCGGCCGGCCGGATGCCGACCTCGCCCGCGTACGCCCGGCCGTCGATCTCGAAGAACTCCATGTGCAGATAGCCGTGATCGATGCCCATCCCCGTCACGATGCGCCGTATCAGCGCGGCCGTGTCCGTCGTCGGGCCGGGCCCGGTGCCGATGCTGATGTTGGCGTTCATCGCGCCGCCCACGATGTCCAGCGGCCGGCACGGCATCGCACTGGGCCAGACGTCCAGCACCGCACCGTCGAGGATCAGCGCGCAGGCCTCCCATTCGGTGCCGCCCAGATACTCCTCCACCATCCAGCGGCGGGCAGCGCCGAAGGAGGGCTCCGCCTCCCGCAGGTCGGCGGGGCCGTGCAGCAGGAAGGTGTCCACGCAGGCGAAGGAGTCGACGGGCTTGAGCACCACCGGCCATCCGTGCACGGCCGCGAAGCGCGCCACCCCGGCGGCGTCCCGCACCCGCGCGTACGCGGCGGTGCGCAGTCCCAGATCCCGGAACCTGTCCTTCATGGCGGCCTTGTCCCGCACCCACCGCACCTGCTGCCCGGTCAGGTGCGGCAGCCCCGCCAGTGCGGCGAACCGCTGGGCGAGTTCCTGCCGGGGCTCGGAGGTGTTGCAAAAGCGCGTCGGCCGGACCGGCTGCCCGGCCACCCAGGTGCGGTAGCGGCGGGCCTCCACCTCCAGCGGTACGTCCTGCCGCACCCAGAAGGCGGGCAGGTGGGCGGTCTCGCGGAGGTAGTCGGGCGAGAGGTCGGCGCGGGCCTCCTCGAAGCGCAGCAGCACCAGCCCCTCGGCGCGCTCGCGGGCCGCGTAACGGCTGAAGGAGCAGGCCCTGTCGTCCGCCATCAGCAGGGCGGTGCCCGGTGCCGCACTCACAGCGACTCCAGGGCCTGCCGGAGGCCCTTGGCCGCCACCACCTGTTCCGCTTCGGCGAGTTCGGGTGACAGCGGGACGCAGAGCGTGCGGTCCAGGAGGTCGCGGGTGCGGGCGAAGCCGTCGCGGGAGAGGGCGCGCGGGTGGCTCTCGGCGAGGTTCCAGGGGAAGCCGTCGGCGTAGAGCGAGCGGCGCCCCTTGAGCACCGGGTGTTCGGGGAGCAGGTATTTGTTGAGGGTCCAGTTGGCGATGCCCTGGGCGGTGAGGCGGGCCACCGCGCGGTCGCGCAGCTCCCGGCTCTCCATCCGGAACCGCAGGCTGATCTTGGCGTCGCCGGCCGACCGCGGCAGGAGTCCGATGTCGGGCCGGTCGGGCAGTTCCTGCAACGCCAGGCCGTAGTGCCGCTCCAGGCCGCCGAGGACCTGGTCGAGGTGGCGGAACTGCTGGAGCTGGATGGCGGCGACCTCTTCGCTGGTGACGAAGTTCTCGCCGTAGTAGGCGTCGTCATTCCAGGTCGGGTAGCGGCCGGGCTGCCGGGCGGAGCCGTGGTCGTGATAGCAGCGCATCGTCTCCCACGCCGCCGGGTCATCGGTCACCAGCAGGCCGCCCTCGCCGGAGGTGAGGACCTTGTTGTGGTGGAAGCTGAACGCCCCGGCGTAGCCGCGGGTGCCGGTGCGGCGGCCGTCGGGGAAGGACGCGCCGAGGGCCTGCGCCGCGTCCTCGATGACGTACGGCACGCCGTCGGGCAGCGGGGAGACGGCGCCCTCCATGTGCGCGACGATGACCCGCTGGGCATCCGGCGGGAGCAGCGAGGTGTCCAGCGCGAAGTGGTCGTCGACGTCGACGGGCACCGGGATCAGGCCGGTGGCCAGGACGGCGCCGGCCACCGCGACGAAGGTGACGGCCGGGATGTGGACGGTGTCCCCCGCCCGCGGCCGGGTCGAGACCAGCGCGAGCCGCAGCGCCTCGGTGCAGTTGTGCACCGCGAGGACATGCGCGGCGCCCAGTTCCTCGCCGACCCGGCGCTCCAGGCGGCTGGCCATGCTCTCGTTCTCGGTCTGGTAGCGGAACAGGACGCCTTGCTCGATGGCGTACTGCAGTTCGCTCATGTCGGACCAGTCGAGGTAGTTGGCGCCGTACGGCAGGAACCGCTGTCCCAGTCGTTTGTCGAGGCTCATCGTCCGCCGCCCTCCGTGCCGTCGGTACGGTTTTCGGCCGTTTCGCGGCGTGCCGCCCGCAGGGTGGCCTCGGCCAGGGGATATGCGGCGTCATCGACCAGCATTTCCTGGCCGCGGTAATTGCGGAGCACCAGTCCGTCCGGCGTCTGCCGGAAATACGGCTCGGCTATCGGGATCTTTCCGAGCCGGGTGGTCAGGACGTACTGCGGAACGCCGAATCCGGTGATGTGCCCCTGCAGCCCCTCCATGATTTCCCAGCCCTTTTCGATGGAGGTCATGAAGTGCGAGACGCCGGTGACGTTGTCGCAGTGGTAGAGGTAGTACGGACGCACCCGGATGCGCAGCAGCTCGGTCATGAGGCGGCGCATGACGGGCAGTTCGTCGTTGATGCCGCGCAGCAGGACGGTCTGGTTCCCCACCGGAATGCCGTGCCGCAGCAGCCGGTCGACGGCCTGCTCGGCCTCCGGGGTGATTTCCTTCGGGTGGTTGAAGTGGGTGTTGAGCCACACCGGGTGGTAGCGGGCGAGCATGTCGCACAGGTCGTCGGTGATGCGCTGCGGCAGCAGCACGGGGAAGCGGCTGCCGATCCGGATGATCTCGACGCTGGGGATGGCACGCAGCCCGGAGATGATCTCTTCCAGCTTGCCGTCCCGGTAGGACAGCGGGTCGCCGCCGGTCAGCAGCACATCGCGGATTTCGGGGTGGTCGGCGATATACCGCAGATCCTCCGCGAAATCCTCACCCTCGTTCTTCTCGAAGTACGTACCGTCGACATCGGTGGTGTGGAATTTCCGGGTGCAGTGCCGGCAGTAGACCGGGCACGCCTCGGTGATCAGCATGATCACCCGGTCCGGGTATTTGTGCACCACCCGGTTGGTCTTGCGGTAGAACATGTCGCCCACCGGATCGACCTCCGCGCCGCTGAACTCCATGAGTTCGCCCAGCGCGGGGACCGCCTGCTGCCGGACGGGGCAGCGCGGGTCGTCCGGGTCCATCAGCGAGGCGTAATACGGCGTGAGGGACCAGCGGTATTTCCCCGCCGATTCGGCTATCGCCTTCTCCTCGTCGGCGGTCAGGTGTATCCACTGCCGGGCCTTGTCCACGTTGGTGATGCGCTTGCGCATGTGCCAACGCCAGTCGTTCCACTGCTCATCGGAGATGTCGCCGCGGGGTGTGCGGGCGGCACCCGCGGTGCGGTCGGGCGGAATCTGGCCGGTCTCTGTGCTCATGGGGGACATCTGCTCTCCGGTCCGTACGAACTCAGCGGTCATGGGAACTCGGGCGGCGGACGGGTGGCGGGTACTGCTTCCGGTGGGGCGGCGCGGCTCAGAACGCCGTGGGCGCCAGGGCGAGTTGGCGGATGCTGCGGGCGACGCGCTGCGCACCGCGCAGATCGTCCGCACCGGCGTCGATCCCGCTCCACGGGGACGGCGCATCGGGCGCGTACAGCGGCCCCCGGCCCGGCTCCCACGCGTCCCCGACCGTGCCGACCGGCGCGATCTGCGCCGTACGGCGGGCCAGATCCGCCTGCGCGGGGCCCAGGGGCGGCAGGAAGGCCAGCGGGGCGCGGCGGGGCTGCGCCAGCGAGAGCGCGGTGAGGGTCGGTGAGGCGAGGAACACCGCGGCCTCGGTGTGCAGCGCGTCGACATCCACCTCCGCGGCGGGCCGCACCCGCACCTGCGCGAGCGGGGCGAGCGCCTCCCGTACGTGCTCGGTGCCGACGTCGCACACCACGTCGCACCGCCCGGTCCGGCCCGCCGCCTCCTCGGCCAGCGGCCGCAGCGTACGGGCCGCGATCCCGGTGAGGTCCGCCGCGCGCACGCCGTACGCCGACACCAGCAGCAGACACCCCGCGCGGGACCGGCTCCGGGCCAGCCGGGCGGGCGCGAGCAGCCCCGTGGACCGCACCCCGGCCCCGCCTGCCGGCTTCGGTCCCGGCAGCCAGGCAGGTACGTGCAGCAGGCGGACCGCCGCGGCCGTGGCCGGCAGCTCCGCCTGATGCCCGGAGTGCAGATACACGACCGGGACGCCCTGTTCGGTCAACTCCCGTGCGGCGTCCGGGAGATCGCAGACCAGCGCGGCGTCAGGCGGCGGTGCGTCCGCGGTGGCGGTCCGGTCCGCGGCGCGCAGGAGGTCCATTTCCGGCAGATGGGCGGCGATCCGGCGGCACGCGGTCAGCGAGTCGAGCCGCCGTGGATCGTCCACCAGCAGGACGCGCTGCCGGGCCGGTGCGGGGCCGCGCGCCGGCGGGAGTGGCCGGCCTGATGCGGGCATGTCGCTCGCTCCCGTCATGTCAGTACTGCCACGGCTCTGCGGAGCCCAGCCGGGCGACGTCGTCGCTGTAGCCGGCGGCCGTGGTGGAGCAGCCGTTGCAGCTGCGCGGGCCCTCCTCGCGGAAGAAGTCGACGTGCGCGCGGAAGGTCGGGGTGTCGAGCCGGATGACGCCGCCCTCACGCAGCGGCGCGCCGCCCAGCTCCTCGCCCTCGCGGTGCGGCAGGCAGCTACAGGCGTACGCCCGGCCGTACTTGCCGTCGAGATAGATCACGTCGTCCACCACATGGCACTGCGGACCGGCGGCCCGCGGGGTGACGGATTCGCCGAAATACCGCTGCTGCTCCTCCGGCGTATCACCGTAGAAACGCTTTCCCAGCGGAATCAGCAGCTTCTCGGGATCGGCGTCGTACAGCGGATCGCACACGGCCCGCACATGGTCGGGATCGGGATAGCGAATGGTGCGTTCGAGCTTCAGCGCGGACAGTTCCCATTGGTGCACGCCCGCTTCGGTGAGCACCTTTTGCAACTGCGGCATCTCACGGTAATTGTGCGGCCCCACCACGCTGTTGACGCGCGGCAGCACCCCCAGCCCGGCGGCCGCCCGCAGGCCGCTCAGCCCGTTGTCGAACATGCCGGGCGAGCGCCGGTAGACATCGTGCGTCCGTGCCGATCCGCCGTCGAGACTGACGATGACCTGGGCGAGTCCGGCGGCGGCCAGTCGTTCGACCTGCCGGGGCAGCATCATGCCGTTGGTGATCAGCGACATCTTCATACCGGCGGCGCTGCCGAGGCGCACCAGCTCCACCACGTCCTTGTGCATCAGCGGTTCGCCGCCGGTGAAGCGTACGTATCCGACGCCGGCCTCGGCGGCCCGCGGCAGCAGCTGCGCGAAATCCTCCGCCGAGAATCGGAAGCCGTCGCGGGACAGCGCGTATTCACACATGAAGCAATCCGCATTACAGGCTTCCAGAATGCGGATGAACAGATACCGCTGGCGTTCGTGGGCAGGATTGCGCTTCTGATGACGTGCCGTCATGAGGAAAACCCTCCTGTTGCCGGGCCGGGGACGGCCGCGCTCCGCGGCCGGCCGTTCAGCTGCGGGCAGCGGTCGGTGTCCGTAGGACGAGGGCGAGCACATGGTCGGCGACCTGCGCCGCACCCGCGGCGCCGACGGTGTCCGCGAGCCCCCGCCAGTCGGCGCCGTCCCGGGCCCGCCGCAGCGCGGCCAGCACCCCGTCGCGGACGGCGGGCCGCACGCGCCCGGCGTCCCGCACGGCGTCCGCGATGCCGCCGTAGATCACCCGCAGGGCCGCTTCCTCGGCCGTCGTACGGTCGTCCAGCACACGCTCCTCGGAGAAGACCTCCGCGGGCCAGCGCACCCGGACATCCGCCCCGACGGCGCTGCTGTGGAAGCGGCCGTTGAAGATCTGGCTGAGGTTCTGCGGCGGCAGGCAGACGACGGGCCTGGCCAGCGCGCCGGCCTCCAGCAGCGTGGTGAGGCCGGGTGAGGTCAGCAGCACATCGGCGCGGGCCAGCCGGTCCAGGAACTCGCGGTGCCCCAACGGCCCGTAGGTGACGCGCAGTTCACCTCGCGCGGCGCCCGCCGCGTCCGCACCGCCCGCCGCCCCGGCCCCGCCGACCGGGCCCGCCACGGCCTCCAGCTCGGCGCGGAACGCCTCCGGGAGGTTGCCCGCCACATGCGCGTCGCGTACGCCGAAGGCCGCGAGGGCACTCAGCACGGCGGGCACCACCACCCGCGGGTAACAGGTCCAGTCCCCCAGCGTCGGCGACCGCAGCCCGCCCAGATTCACCAGCGCCCGCCGCATCGGCGCCTGCTCGGACGGGGCCGGTGCGGACGCCGAGGGGGCCGCCGAGACCACCGCCTCCACCCACCGCAGATTGCCGATCGAGGCGAGCACGCCCCGGCACTCCGCGGGGAGGTCGACGCAGCGCTGCGCGCAGTAGACGGAGACGTCCATCGGGAGGGCGGCGCGGTCCCCCTCCGTCCACAGGAACGGCAGGCTGTCGACGAACACGGTGGGGACTTCGGCGCCTTCGAGGGCCATGGCCGCCGGGCCTTCCAGCACCACCAGCCCCGCAACGATCCGCTCCTGCCGCACCACCTCGGCGACGGCCTTCCGGTCGTCCACGGCGACGTCGTACCAGCGGTCGATGCCGTGCTCGGCCAGCAGCGTACGGCTCAGCCGCGAGGCCAGCCCCACGAATCTCAGGGGCCGCGGGGAACGCGCCCGGAGCGCGGCGATGACGGCGCTCAACTTGCCGGTACTGCCCCAGCCGAACTCGGCACCCGCCACGGCGATGGTCCCCGCCACACCGCCCGGGTCGTGCTCGATATCGCTTAAGTGATGCTCCATTACGTGATCGAACCCTTCGTGGAGTTTGCCCCTGGGTCGACGGACGTCCGGTTTCGGAATCCGGACGGGACGCCATGCTCATAGACGACGGAACCGGGACGCAAGGGTGCCCACGGGCACTATTGAGCCAATCAAGCAACTGCATCCCATGTGCAACAGTGGCTCCGCGCCAATGCTCCGGCCACGGCCCCGCGCGACGCCTCGGCGCCGCCGGGCGGTCCCCCTACGGACCGGTGCCCCGTACCGGCCGGGCGGTGGATGACGCGCGGGACGGCGACGCCATGCGCAGGACACATCGCGGCACCGCGGTCCGTGCAGGCCTCCGCAGAGGCGCTCCCGCTGCCGGGTCCGGCGCGGCCGAGGCCGGCTCCGTCCTCCGAGGGGCGGCGTTCCTCGTGGCGCCCGGGACCACCCGTCCGGTGGCCGCGGCTTCCGCCGTGGCACGCTCGCGGCGCCCGCCCCGAAGTCGGCCAGAACCCCACTCAACTCGGCGTACGCCAGGGGCGCCCGCACGGGCGCGTCCAGCCGCAGCACCTGCGCGAGGGCGGTCAGCACCTGGGCCGAGGAAGTGCCGGCGTGGCCCTGGGGCCCATGGCGCTCCGTGTATTGCCGCCCGCATTCGCCCCCGTCACGCGCCGATGGCGTCAAACCATCGGTCAACCGCCGACGACGGACAGCCGACCGCAGACGACGGGACGCCGACGGCCAAGGGCAGCGCGCCAGATGCTGGGCACCTGGCCGACAAGCCGGCGCCACGCGGACGCGGGCGAATTCACGCGAACGCGGGCGGGTTACCGGGCGGCCGGTGCGAGTCGCCCGCGCCGGTCAGGCCGAGGTGGGCGCCGGAGCCGCGCCGTTGCCGCCCGCGCCGTTCCCCTCCGGGCCACCGTTCCCCGCCGTGGCCCGGTGGGCCTCGCCGTACGCCACCAGCGTCAGCACGAGCAGTGCCAGCACCACCATCATGGCGAGGAACGCGACCCAGCCGACCAGGCCGACGGCGAATGCGCCGAGCACCCCGTGGATGACCGCGCAGCTGATGAGCACGATGCGGGTGAAGCCGCCGGGGGCGCGGTCGCGCAGCGCGCAGCGCAGCAGGACACCGGCGCAGAAGAGCAGGTAGACGCCGAAGAGGCCGCCGGCGATCCACGCTCCGGCGGACATCGCGCGGGGCTGGAGCCCGGCGAGGGACATCTGCTGCCGGTCCACGACGATGCTGAGGATCCAGTTGAGCAGCACGATCCCGAACCCTTCCAGGATCAGCATCACCGCCGCCGCCAAGGCCACCGGTCTGCGCGCCGTTGTCACCCCACCCACCCACTTCCGTCGTTGCCGAACTCCGCGCGGCCTCCGCGCGCCCCCAGGGAACGCCGGTTACCGCCAGTACAGAAGACATCGCGCACGCTACTAATCGGTAATAGCCGGGGCAAGGGTCTGCGCGGGATGTGCGCGGGATGTGCACGAGTAGGGGAAGAGGCCGGACGGGACGGCGGCGTCGCGCGCGGGGTCGGGGGCCGGTCGCCCCTCGCAGCCGCACGCAAAGTTTCCTTCGTCCATTCGTAGGGACTCCACAAAGAATTGACGATCCGCAGGACGCCACCAGGCAGAGACCTAGGCCACACCCGGGCTTGAGCCGGAGTTCAGGAATCCGGGCCTACCCTGGGGTGACAGGGGCCTTTGGCCTCTCACTGGCACCCCCTGCACACTCTGTGTGGGAAAGGTCACGCCCGGGAACGGGTCGGCACGCGGTGTTGCCAGTCCCTAAACTCGCGTCGTTCAAATTGTTGCGGCGAAGCGCCAAGGAAGGATCCATCGTGCGCAAGGTGCTCATCGCGAACCGTGGCGAAATCGCTGTTCGTGTTGCCCGTGCTTGCCGGGATGCAGGGATCGGGAGCGTAGCGGTCTACGCGGACCCGGACCGGGATGCCCTGCACGTCCGCGCGGCAGACGAGGCATACGCCCTGGGCGGTGACACCCCAGCCACCAGCTACCTGGACATCGCCAAGGTTCTCGCCGCCGCCGCCGACTCCGGCGCGGACGCCCTCCACCCCGGCTACGGCTTCCTGTCGGAGAATGCCGAGTTCGCCCAGGCCGTGCTGGACGCGGGCCTCACCTGGATCGGCCCGCCCCCGCAGGCCATCCGCGACCTGGGTGACAAGGTCGCCGCCCGGCACATCGCGCAGCGCGCCGGCGCGCCGCTGGTCGCGGGCACCGCCGACCCGGTCTCCGGCTCCGACGAGGTCGTCGCCTTCGCCAAGGAGCACGGCCTGCCGATCGCCATCAAGGCGGCCTTCGGCGGCGGCGGACGCGGCCTGAAGGTCGCCCGCACCCTCGAAGAGGTCCCCGAGCTCTACGACTCCGCCGTCCGCGAGGCCGTCGCCGCCTTCGGCCGCGGCGAGTGCTTCGTCGAGCGCTACCTCGACCGCCCCCGGCACGTCGAGACCCAGTGCCTGGCCGACACCCACGGCAACGTCGTCGTCGTCTCCACCCGTGACTGCTCCCTCCAGCGCCGCCACCAGAAGCTGGTGGAGGAGGCCCCGGCACCCTTCCTGTCGGACGAGCAGAACGCCGAGCTGTACCGCGCCTCCAAGGCCATCCTCAAGGAAGCCGGCTACGTCGGCGCCGGCACCTGCGAATTCCTCGTCGGCCAGGACGGCACCATCTCCTTCCTCGAGGTCAACACCCGCCTCCAGGTCGAGCACCCGGTCACCGAAGAGGTCACCGGCCTCGACCTGGTCCGCGAGATGTTCCGCATCGCCGACGGCGAGGCCCTGGGCTACGACGACCCCGCCGTGCGCGGCCACTCCTTCGAGTTCCGCATCAACGGCGAGGACCCGGGCCGCGGCTTCCTGCCGGCCCCCGGCACCGTCACCCGCTTCGACGCGCCCACCGGCCCCGGCGTCCGCCTCGACGCGGGCGTGGAGTCCGGCTCGGTCATCGGCCCGGCCTGGGACTCCCTGCTCGCCAAGCTGATCGTCACCGGCGCCACCCGCCAGCAGGCTCTGCAGCGCGCCGCCCGCGCCCTGGACGAGTTCACCGTCGAGGGCATGGCCACCGCCATCCCCTTCCACCGCACGGTCGTCAAGGACCCGGCGTTCGGCCCCGAACTCACCGGCAGCGACGCGCCGTTCACGGTCCACACCCGGTGGATCGAGACCGAGTTCGTCAACGACATCCCGCCCTTCGCCACCCCCGGCGGCGACGAGGCCGAGGCGGACACCCGCGAGACCGTCGTCGTCGAGGTCGGCGGCAAGCGCCTCGAAGTGTCGCTGCCCTCCTCGCTCGGCATGCCGCTGGCCCGCGCCGCGGTCGCCGGTGGCGCCAAGCCCAAGCGCAAGGCCGGCAAGAAGTCCGGCAGCGCCGCCTCCGGTGACGCGCTGGCCTCCCCCATGCAGGGCACCATCGTCAAGGTCGCCGTCGAGGAAGGCCAGCAGGTCGCCGAGGGCGAACTCGTCGTCGTCCTTGAGGCCATGAAGATGGAACAGCCGCTCAACGCCCACCGCGCCGGCACCATCAAGGGCCTGACCGCCGAGGTCGGCGCCGCCCTCACCTCCGGCGCCGTCATCTGCGAGATCAAGGACTGACGCGGTCGTCGTCACCCCGTCACGGGCGGGCCCTGGGCACTTGAGTGCCGGGGGTCCGCCCGTTTCAATGGGCGCATGGAAGCGGAACTGGTGGCGCTGGCGACCGCCGCGGCGCGGCAGCTGATCGCCGCGTCGGACACGGACCAATGGTCCTGGGTACGGGAGGAGTTCGCCCGTGTGATCGCCCACGGCAGCGGCGGGGACGCGCTGAACCGCGAACTCGAGACCCTCAGCGACGACCACGCCGCCGCGCAGGAGGACGGCGGTCCGGACGCCGTCGAAGGCCTGCTCGCGCGGTGGCGGCGGAGGTTGCTCCACCTGCTGCAGGATTCCCCCGAACTCACCACGTCCTTGCGGGAGTTGGTGGACCGCCTGGCCGCCTCCGACGGGGCGCCGACCGCCGCCGACCACCGCTCCGCCGGCAGTGTCTTCGTGATCCAGGACGGAGATCAGGGGGTCTCCTACCGCGTTCGCCCCGTGCACGGCAACACCCCGCCGGGGCCGCCCTTCGGTGACGACAAGGAAGACGAGTGGTGAGGCGCGGAGCCGCAGGAGGGGTGTGCGGCTCCCGTGGGTGACATCGCCAAGAGCGTCCTCGGCGGCGCGTGGACGCTGATCGTCGGCTGGATCCTGCCCACCGCCCTGAACCTCGCCGTCTTCTCCGTCCTCGTCGCACCGAGCCTGCGCCACAGCGCCCCCGCGGAACGCCTCTGGCCCGCCACCGGGACCGGCGCCGCCCTCCTGCTGCTGAGTGCCGCGCTCCTCCTCGGGCTGGTGCTCAACGCCCTGGCGACCCCGCTCTACCGCGTCCTGGAGGGCTACACCCTGTGGCCCTCCACGGCGTACGCCCGCGGCTGCGTCCGCCAGCGCGCCGCCAAACGGCGCCTCGCCGACCGCATCGCCCTCCTGCGGCTCGAACGCCGCACCCGCACGGCCGGCCCGGAGCTGCCGGCCGCCGACGCCGAGGAGCTCGCCCGGCTCCGCGCCGACCCGCGCCTGGCGCGTACGGCCCACCGGGACCTGCGACGCACCGCCGCCCAGCGCGCGCTGCTCGGCGAGCGGTTGAGCCGCTATCCCATCGACGACGACCAGATCGCCCCGACCCTGCTCGGCAATGCCGTCCGCCGCCTGGAGGAGTACGGACACGACCGCTTCCGGCTGGACACCCAGGTGCTGTGGAACGAGCTGACCGGCACCGCACCGGAACAGATCCGCCGCCAGGCCGAACTCGCCCGTACGAACGCGGACTTCTTCGTCGCGCTGTTCTACGGGCACGCCGCACTGGCGGTCCTCGCCCTGGCCGCCCTCGCCTCCGACGGCGCCGAAGCGGCCGCGCTGCTCGGGACCGCGGCGGCGCTCACCGCCCTGCTGCCGCTCTGGTACCGCTGCGCGGTGAACGCCACCGACGAGTGGGCGGCAGCGGTACGCGCCCTGGTCAACGCCGGTCGCGGGCCGCTCGCCGCCGCGCTGGGGCTGGTGCTGCCGCACCGGCTGGCGGACGAGCGGCGCATGTGGCGGCTGGTGTCCACCCTGCACCGCCGCCCGTACCACGAGCGGGCCGCCGCCCTCGACACCTACCGGCTCCCCCCACCCGACCCCACGCCCGCCGGGCAATGAACCCGGCCCACCGGCCACCCCTCACGAAGTGCCCACCACATCCTCCGGGAACGTCAGGGACCGGCTCATCCACCGGAGCGCGGCGGGAAGTTCGCGGCGCCAGGTGGCGAAGTTGTGGCTGCCGTGGTCGAGGACGATCGCCTCGGCCTTCATCGGGGGACGGATCGCGTCCAGGAAGGAGGCGGCCGCCGGGTAGTTCTTCTCCCCTGAACGGCTGGTGCCCACGAGGACGTTCACCCGGGGGACGGGCAGGTGGCGCAGGCGCCACATCAGGTCGTGCTCCTGGCGTCGGCGTATCCGGTCCTTGCCGTCACCGAAGAGGTTGCCGGTGGTCGGGTCGTTGGCGACCCGGAACTCCGGTGAGAGTGCGGCCGCCGCGGTGTACGTGCGGGGGTGCCGCAGGGCGAGCTGGAGCGCGCAGCTGCCGCCCGAGGAGTAGCCCAGCACGCCCCAGCCGCCCGGGTCGTGGCCGACGCGGTAGTGGGCCTTCAGGGCGTCCGGCACATCGCGGGTGAAGAAGGTCTCGGCCTGCGGACCGCCCGGCACGTCGACGCACTGGGTGTCGCGCGGCGGCGCGATGGTGGGCCGCAGCATCACGATGACGGTCGGCTGCATCCGGCCGGACCGGATCAGGCCGGCGGCGGTCTGCGGGATCCGCAGATGCTGCGCCAGCAGGAACGTCCCGCCCGGGTAGCCGCTGAGCGCGACGACGACGGGGAAGCGCTGGCGGGCGTACTGCGGCTGGAAGTACTGCGGCGGCAGCGAGACATACGCGGTGTCCACGACCCGCGTCCGCTTCCCGACGATCCGTACCGCCTCGACCCTGCCCGCCAGCTCCGGCGGCCCCTTCGGCAGCCCGTGCACCCTGTCCAGGCCCTCGGGGCCCGAGGGCTGCACGAGGCCCTTCGACGGGTCCCCCACGGGGCCGGCCGTCCCGCCGTCACCCCATTTGCCGACGGCGCCCGGAGCGTCGTCGTACAGGCCGAGGAGCTCGTGCCAGGACGTGTAGAACTGGAAGTTGGCGTTCACCGCGAGGCCGAGCGCGGCGACGATCGTCAGCTGGGTCGCGACGATCGTGCCGAGGCGGCCCAGCAGCGCCCGCGGCCCGCGGCCGGCGAACCGTGGCCACAGCCACAGGGTGAGCCCCACGCAGGCCACGGCGACGGCAGCCGTGACGCACAACAGTGACCCGCTGGTCAGTCCCATGAGAGTTCTCCGGCTTCCGCACGCCGGGTGCGGCCCGGGTGTCCCCTCGACCGGCCGCCGCGGCGTTCTCCAGCGGCCGCCGGCGGACGTCGCGGGACGCCACCGGAAGACCGCATTGCGCCAGGTTTGATGGGGAAGGGGAGGCCTGCGTTGCGCCGCTCGGCGGTGTTCGGCCGCCCGCCCGCCGCAGTAGGCCGGGCCGTCATCCGCCCGTCGCCCGCCGTCCACCGGACCGGGCGGGCAGACGGCGACGGGTCCGCCCGCGCCGGGGCACCAGAGACTTACGCGGAGGACAGCTCCGGTTGGGCAATGGCATCCTGGACGCACCGGGCCGGGACCGGCCCGGTCGAGGGAGGACGGCAATGGCGACCGAGACGGCAGGGCAGCAGCGCGCCGAACGGAGTTCCGTGGCGCTCGCACGCACGCCCGCACAGGCCGCGCAGACATCCGCACCCGCCGTCCGCCCGATGCGGGCCGATGCGCGCCGCAACTACGACCGGCTGCTCATCGAGGCCCGTACGGCCTTCACGGACCACGGCACGGACACCTCGCTGGAGGACATCGCGCGCCGCGCCGGAGTCGGCATCGGCACTCTCTACCGGCACTTCCCCAACCGCACGGCCCTGATGGGCGCGGTCTTCCAGGGCGAGGTCGACGCACTGCTGGCACACGCCCTGGAACTGGCGGACGCGCCGCAGCCGTGCAGCGCGCTGGTCGACTGGCTGCGTGCGATCATCCGGCACGCCAGCACCTACCGCGGCCTGTCGCGCGCCCTGATGGCGGCGTCGGCCGACGAGAACTCGGGGATGGCGCGGTGCAGCGTCCCGATGCACGAGGCGGGCGCCGCGCTGCTGTCCCGCGCCCAGAAGGCAGGCGCCGTACGCCCCGATGTGAGCATCGGCGATCTGATGCAGCTGACCAACGGCATCGCGCTGGCCGCCGAGGAGTCACCGGACGACCCGCAGCTCGCCGACCGGCTGCTGACCCTCACCCTGAGCGGCCTCAAGGCCGAGCACTAGGGCTGCCGGTCTGCCGGTCTGCCGTTCGGATCACGCCGGATCAGGGAGCGGGGTCCGGTGCGTGCAGCCGCACGGCGGAGGATGGAGGCGACGCGGAGCGTTGCTGAGGGACGACAACGCGGCAGATGCGCGTGCCGGACCCCGCGGGCCCGGCGTGATCCACACGACAGCCCTCAGGCGCCACCGGGGCGCCGGAGCCCCGGATCGGGGCCGGCCCGCCGGCGCCCTGACCGGGCGGGCGGGGCACCGGCCCGCCCGGCCGCCCCGCCCCTCGCCGCCCGACCGCTCAGCGGCGCCGTGGCGCCAGGTCGGCGACCCGGCCGCCCGGTGCGTCCGACAGCGACGCGGCCGAGCGCAGCTGTGGCGCCGGACCTCCGCCGCCGGGCGGGTGGTTGCGCCGCTGGCCGGGCAGCGGGACGTCCCGCCGGGCGCCCCGGCGGTCGCCCGCCGGGCCTTCCGCGCCCTGCTGGCCGTGGCCGTGTCCGGTGGCGGCCGGGCCGGCGACGGCGATCTGTACCCCTTGGTCGGCGAGCGCCTGCAACTCCGTTGCGGCCCGGTCGTCGTGGCCCGGCGGCTCGTCCGTGACCAGGCGTGTGATCACGTCCGTCGGCACGGTCTGGAACATCGTGTCGGAACCGAGCTTGGTGTGGTCGGCGAGCACCACCACCTCCCCCGCCGCCTGCACCAGCGCACGGTCGACGCTGGCGGAGAGCATGTTGGAGGTGGACAGACCGCGCTCGGCGGTCAGACCACTGCCCGACAGGAAGGCACGGGAGACCCGCAGCCCCTGGAGGGACTGCTCGGCACCGCTGCCGACCAGCGCGTAATTGGAGCCGCGCAGGGTGCCGCCGGTCATCACGACCTCGACGCGGTTGGCATGGGCCAACGCCTGGGCGACAAGGAGGGAATTGGTGACAACGGTCAGGCCGGGCACCCGGGCGAGCCGGCGGGCCAGCTCCTGGGTGGTGGTCCCGGCTCCGACGACGATGGCCTCGCCCTCCTCGACGAAGCCCGCGGCGAGATCGGCGATGGCCGTCTTCTCCGCGGTCGCTAGATGGGATTTCTGTGGAAAACCGGACTCCCGGGTGAAACCACCCGGCAAGACCGCACCGCCGTGCCGGCGGTCGAGCAGTCCCTCCGCCTCCAGCGCCCGCACATCCCGCCGTACGGTTACTTCTGAGGTCTGGACGACACGGGCGAGCTCCCGGAGCGAGACCGCTCCGTTCGCGCGCACCATTTCGAGGATCAATTGGCGACGTTCTGCAGCGAACACGAAACTGACAGTAACGCCAACGACCGTCTGTTTTCAGCAGGTTGCACCAATTAACGGAAGTTGTACACGCGGCGGACCGTGCCGTGGTATGCGCCGCGCATATGTCGAACTCGCGGCCGACGCCGCACGCTTGACGCCTGGTCAGCAGCGTCGGCGAGACGTCCGCGGCCGTCCGGCGAAGCCTCGGTCACGCCCCGGACGCGCCCCGGAGGCGCCCCCGGGACGGGGTGCGCATTTCATCCCAATTGCTCAGCAGGGGCACAAACATTCCCTCTCGCCACAACCCCCGGCATCCCGCCCGCCGGACAGGCCCTATTCGTTGCCCGCCTTGCGGGTGTGCAGCTGGCGGGCGACCTCGGCGATCGATCCGGAGAGTGAGGGGTAGACCGTGAAGGCGCTGGCGATCTGCTCGACGGTCAGGTTGTTGTCGACCGCGAGGGCGATGGGGTGGATCAGCTCGCTGGCCCGCGGGGAGACGACGACGCCACCGACGACGATGCCGGTGCCGGGGCGGCAGAAGAGCTTCACGAAGCCGTCCCGGATGCCCTGCATCTTCGCGCGCGGGTTACGCAGCAGCGGGAGCTTCACGACGCGGGCGTCGATCTTGCCGCTGTCGACGTCGGCCTGCGAATAGCCGACGGTGGCGATCTCCGGGTCGGTGAAGACGTTCGCGGAGACGGTCCTGAGGTTCAGCGGCGCGACCGCGTCACCCAGGAAGTGGTACATCGCGATCCGGCCCTGCATCGCGGCCACCGACGCGAGCGCGAAGACACCGGTGCAGTCGCCCGCGGCGTACACCCCGGGGGCGGTGGTGCGGGAGACCTTGTCGGTCCAGATGTGGCCGGAGTCCTTGAGCTTGACGCCGGCCTCTTCCAGGCCGATGCCCTCGCTGTTCGGGATGGAGCCGACGGCCACCAGGCAGTGCGAACCGGTGATCACCCGGCCGTCCGCCAGGGTCACCTCGACGCGGTCGCCGACGCGCTTGACGGCGGCGGCGCGCGAGCGGGCCATGACGTTCATCCCGCGGCGCCGGAAGACGTCCTCCAGGACGGCGGCGGCGTCCGGGTCCTCGCCGGGCAGCACCCGGTCGCGGGAGGAGACGAGGGTGACGCGCGAGCCGAGCGCCTGGTAGGCGCCGGCGAACTCCGCGCCGGTGACACCGGAACCGACCACGATGAGCTCCTCGGGGAGCTCGTTGAGGTCGTAGACCTGCGTCCAGTTCAGGATCCGCTCGCCGTCCGGCAGCGCGTCCGGGATCTCGCGGGGGTGCGCGCCGGTGGCGACCAGCACCGCGTCCGCGACCAGGGTCTCCTCGGTTCCGTCGGCGGCCGTCACCGTCACCCGGCGCGAGCCGTCCGGCGACTGCCCCGGCTCCAGGCGGCCGCGGCCGCGCAGCACCCGGGCGCCGGCCCGGGTCACGGAGGCGGTGATGTCGTGGGACTGGGCGAGCGCGAGGCGTTTGACGCGTCGGTTCACCTTGCCGAGGTCGACGCCGACGACCCGCGCGGGGCGGTCGATGTGCGGCGTGTCGTCCTCGACGATGATGCCCAGCTCCTCGTACGAGGAGTCGAAGGTCGTCATCACCTCGGCCGTCGCGATAAGAGTCTTCGACGGGACGCAGTCGGTGAGTACCGACGCCCCGCCCAGACCGTCGCAATCGACGACGGTCACCTCCGCGCCGAGAGAGGCGCCCACCAGGGCCGCCTCGTATCCGCCGGGTCCGCCACCGATGATCACGATCCGAGTCACGTACTCCATTGTCCCGCACGCCGTTGATCCGTTCTCCCCGGGGGGCGGCAGAGCCCTCCAGGGACCCCTACGGGGGTCGCCCGGGGACCCGTCAGGGGCCACCTCGGGGCCGCTCCCGGGCCGCTCCCGGGCCGCTCCGGAGTCCTCCCGGTCCGGCCCGGCCGGCGTCCGGGCCGGTTCCGGAATCCCCCGGGGCCGGTGTGCGAATCTCCCGTACCGGAGTCCACCCGATAACCTCCCGTACCCTCGGAACCATGTCGCTCTACGCCGCGTACGCCGGCAACCTCGACGCGCGGCTGATGTCCCGCCGCGCACCGCACTCGCCGCTGCGCGGCACCGGCTGGCTCAACGGCTGGCGGCTGACCTTCGGCGGTGAGCAGATGGGCTGGGAGGGTGCGCTGGCGACGATCGTCGAGGCCCCCCGGTCCCAGCTCTTCGTCGCGCTCTACGACATCGCGCCCATGGACGAGGACTCCATGGACCGCTGGGAGGGCGTAGGCCTGGACATCTACCGCCGGATGCGGGTGCGGGTGCACACCCTGGACGGCGACGAGGCCGCCTGGATCTACGTCCTCAACGGCTACGAGGGCGGCCTGCCCTCGGCCCGCTACCTGGGCGAGATCGCCGACGCCGCGGAGTCCGCGGGTGCGCCGCACGACTATGTGATGGAGCTGCGGAAGCGGCCCTGCTGACGCGCCGCCGGCCCGGCCGGCCGGCGGACCGCGCGCCTGCGTTCGTCGGAAGACACAAGACAACGATCTCAGCACCGTGGGCAGCGACATCTACGCGCGTAGGCTTTTAGCCGCTACCCTCGTCCGCGTGAACGCATCTGTTACTTCGGACATCGCGCGCGACCCGCAGGGCGCCGCCGACGCCGCCGCTGCCCGCCTGCGCGACCTCACCGGCGCCGAGACCCACGACGTAGCCCTGGTCATGGGCTCCGGCTGGGCACCGGCCGCCGAGGCCCTGGGCGCTCCCGAGCACGAATTCCCGGTCACCGAACTGCCCGGCTTCCCGCCGCCGGCCGTCGAAGGTCACGGCGGCAAGGTCCGCTCGTACCGGATCGGCGAGAAGCGGGCGCTGGTCTTCCTGGGCCGTACGCACTACTACGAGGGCCGCGGCGTCGCCGCCGTCGCGCACGGCGTCCGTACCGCCGTCGCCGCCGGCTGCAAGACCGTCGTCCTCACCAACGGGTGCGGCGGTCTGCGCGAGGGCATGCGCCCCGGTCAGCCGGTCCTGATCAGCGACCACCTCAACCTCACCGCCACCTCCCCGATCGTCGGCGCGAACTTCGTCGACCTGACGGACCTGTATTCGCCGCGGCTGCGCGCGCTGTGCAAGGAGGTGGACGCGAGCCTGGAAGAGGGCGTCTACGTCCAGTTCCCCGGCCCGCACTACGAGACCCCGGCCGAGATCAAGATGATCCGCACGCTGGGTGCCGACCTCGTCGGCATGTCGACGGTCCTGGAGGCCATCGCCGCGCGCGAGGCCGGCGCCGAGGTGCTGGGCCTGTCGCTGGTGACGAACCTCGCCGCCGGCATGACGGGCGAGCCGCTCAACCACGAAGAGGTGCTGCAGGCCGGCCGCGACTCCGCGACCCGGATGGGCAGCCTGCTCGCCCAGGTGCTCGGCAAGCTCTGAGCCCATGGGCCAAGGGGCGGACACGGCCGGCGGGTGGGTGCGCGACACCCGCCGGGCCGGCCGCGCCGCCGCCCGCACCTCCGTCCCCGCCCGTACCCGTCGTCCGCCGTCCCGTCGAGCGCCGCACCGGACGGGACCGAACCGGCCGCCGAAACCGCACCGCACGCCCCGCCCCGCCGAGCCATCGGGCCCCGCACCCTCGGGCCATGGAGTGGCATGGGCCGGTTCTGCGGCTCGAAGTGCGCGCGCACCGGGTAAGCGTGACGAGCCGGGGCGGGCCTTACCGTGCGGCCCGTTCAGCACCCCTCAGCGCGCCCCCCACCCGCATCCACACTCAGGAGCATCACGTGGCTACCGATCCCGCGGAGCTGACCCACCCGGAGCTGACCAACCGGGCCAAGGCATGGCTGGCCGAGGACCCCGACCCGGAGACCCGGGACGAGCTGTCCGGGCTCATCGACGCAGGCGACCTCCCGGAGCTGGCCGCCCGCTTCGCCGGCACCCTGCAGTTCGGCACCGCCGGACTGCGCGGCGAGCTGGGCGCGGGCCCGATGCGGATGAACCGCGCCGTCGTCATCCGTGCGGCCGCCGGTCTCGCCGCGTATCTGAAGGCGAAGGGCGACGGGGCGGGACTGGTCGTCATCGGGTACGACGCGCGGCACAAGAGCGCCGACTTCGCCCGGGACACCGCCGCCGTCATGGTCGGCGCCGGACTGCGGGCCGCCGTGCTCCCGCATCCGCTGCCCACCCCCGTACTGGCCTTCGCCATAAGGCACCTGGGCGCGGTCGCCGGGGTCGAGGTCACCGCCAGCCACAACCCGCCGCGCGACAACGGCTACAAGGTCTACCTCGGCGACGGTTCGCAGATCGTGCCGCCCGCGGACGGCGAGATCGCCGCCGAGATCGCGGCGGTCCGCTCCCTGGACGACGTGCCGCGGCCCGACGCCGGCTGGGAGACCCTCGACGACGCCGTCCTGACGGCCTACCTGGCGCGTACGGACGCGGTACTGACCCCCGGCTCCCCCCGGGACACCCGCGTCGTCTACACGCCCCTGCACGGCGTCGGCCGGGACACCCTCGTCGCCGCCTTCGCGCGGGCCGGCTTCCCGGCCCCGGTGGTCGTCGCCGAACAGGCCGAGCCGGACCCGGACTTCCCGACCGTCGCCTTCCCCAACCCGGAAGAGCCCGGCGCGATGGACCTCGCGTTCGCCACCGCCCGCGCGCAGGGCCCCGGCAGCGTCGACATCGTGATCGCGAACGACCCCGACGCGGACCGCTGCGCCGTCGCCGTCCCGGACCCGGGCGCCCCGGACGCCTGGCGGATGCTGCGCGGCGACGAGGTCGGCGCACTGCTCGCCGCGCACCTGGTCAGCAAGCACCGGCCCGCCCGGGGCGGCCCCGCCACCTTCGCCACCACGATCGTGTCGTCCTCCCTGATGTCCCGGATCGCCGCGGCCGCCGCACTCCCCTACGAGGAGACCCTGACCGGCTTCAAGTGGCTGGCCCGCGTGGACGGCCTCCGGTACGCCTTCGAGGAGGCGCTCGGCTACTGCGTCGACCCGGAGGGCGTCCGCGACAAGGACGGCATCACCGCCGCCCTGCTGATCACCGAACTGGCCGCCGAACTCAAGCAGTCCGGCCGTACCCTGACCGATCTGCTGGACGACCTCGCGCTGGAGTACGGGCTGCACGCCACCGACCAGCTCTCGGTCCGGGTCGAGGACCTGTCCGTGATCGCCGACGCCATGCGCGCACTGCGCGCGCAGCCGCCGACGACGCTCGCCGGTCTCGACGTGAGCGGCGCCGAGGACCTCGGCCTGGGCAGCGAGAAGCTGCCGCCGACCGACGGGCTGCGCTACCACCTCTCCGGTTCGCCGGCGGTGGGCGTGGAGGCCGCCCGGGTCGTGGTCCGTCCCAGCGGTACCGAGCCCAAGCTCAAGTGCTACCTGGAGGTCGTCGTCCCGGTGGCGTCGGCGCAGGCGCTGCCCGAGGCCCGCGCCAAGGCCGAGGCCGCACTGGCCGCGATCAAGAAGGACCTGTCGGCGGCGGCCGGAATCTGACGCCGGGCGGACGGGGACGGGGGCGGGGCGGCGGGTGCCACCGGGCCGCCCCGCCCCGTACAGGTCATCCGTGGCGTGTACGGGGCGCCACGGAGCCCGCGCCCGAAGACCGCGTCCACCGGGCCGGTGTCGTCACCGACCTTCCGGTCGGCGCGCCTGGGGTCCGTCGTTCGGATCACGCCGGATCAGGGAGCGGGTCCACACGACGGCCCCTAGAGGGCGAACAGCACCGCCAGCCCGATCACGCCCGCCACGACCGGAGCGATGATCTCGTACGCCCAGCGCACCGCCGGCTCGCCCTTGCCGGCGCCCGTCTCGGCGGCGCGCTCCTTGATGCCGCGCAGGTCCTCGATGGTCTGGTCGGCCACCGCACGCTCCGGCGCTCCGGCGTCCTGGGCGGTGTCGTAGCCGGTCCTGGCGGCGGCCCGAGCGCCGCGGTCGGCCCTGCGGTTGGCCTTCTTGCGCTGCCGCAGCGAGACCGGCACGGCCCAGAGCTGGTACTTGGCGTCGCTGGTGAACACCTCGGCGGAGAACGCCGCCCGCAGGTCCTCGACGGCGCTCCAGGGCAGCGTGATCGTCCGGAACGGATTGCGTACCAGCAGCCGCTCCGCACCGGCCCGCACCAGCGGGCGCACGGTGTAGGCAACGACCAGCGGCACGATGACGAGCAGCGCGAACAGCGCCATGAGCTTGGTGTGCGCGACGCCCCGAAGCACCGCGTCGCCGCCGAGCCAGAGCGTCAGCAGCAGCATCAGCGCACCGCCGACGAGGGCCGCGGGCGAGCGGTAGCTGCGCTCGGCGTACTGCTGCTGCGGCGGGGTGGACCGTTCCGGGCTCGTCATGCTGCCGATTCTGCCTGACCGTCCGGATGCCGGACATTGCGTTACGGCATCATTCGGGCGGCCGGACCGGAGGGCGAGGGGCGGTCAGCGCCCGGCGGCAAGGGTCGTCCGTACCCGGGGCGAGACCGGACCGGACCCCGCCGGACGCCTTCCCGCGCACCGCTCGCGCACCGAATTCGGACGCCTGAGGGGGATGACAGAGCGCTACGCGCGTAGATATGCTCCCCTCGTGACCATGCCCATCACTGTTCCCGCATACGGCAAGGAAGCCGCGGGGCGTCTGGCGTCGATGGCGGACGTGACCGCCAACGACGGTGCGCTGCGCCGCTTCCTCCACGGCCTGCCCGGCGTCGACGCGGTCGGCCTGCAGGCCCGCGCCGCCACCCTCGGCACCCGCTCGATCAAGACGACGGCGAAGGCGTATGCCATCGATCTCGCCATCTCGATGATCGACCTGACGACCCTCGAAGGCGCGGACACCCACGGCAAGGTCCGGGCCCTGTGCGCCAAGGGCATCCACCCGGACCCCACCGACCCCGGCACTCCCCAGGTGGCCGCGATCTGCGTCTACCCCGACATGGTCGCGACGGCCAAGGAGGCGCTCGGCGACTCCGGCATCCATGTCGCGTCCGTCGCCACCGCCTTCCCGGCGGGGCGCGCCGCGCTGCCCGTCAAGCTCGCCGATGTCCGTGACGCGGTCGCGGCCGGCGCCGACGAGATCGACATGGTGATCGACCGGGGCGCCTTCCTCTCCGGCCGCTACCTGGAGATCTTCGACGAGATCAAGGCCGTCAAGGAAGCCTGCGCCCGCCCCGAGGGCACCGCCGCGCACCTCAAGGTGATCTTCGAGACCGGCGAGCTCCAGACGTACGACAACGTCCGCCGGGTCTCCTGGCTCGCGATGCTCGCCGGTGCCGACTTCATCAAGACGTCGACCGGCAAGGTCGCCGTGAACGCCACCCCGCCCGTCACCCTCCTGATGCTCGAAGCGGTCCGCGACTTCCACGCCGCGACCGGTGTCCAGGTCGGCGTGAAGCCCGCCGGCGGCATCCGCACGACCAAGGACGCGGTCAAGTACCTGGTCATGGTCAACGAAACGCTGGGCGAGCGCTGGCTGACCGCCGACTGGTTCCGCTTCGGCGCCTCCAGCCTCCTGAACGATCTGCTGATGCAGCGCCAGAAGCTCAGCACCGGCCGCTACTCCGGCCCCGACTACGTCACGGTGGACTGAGGCACCCATGACCTTCGATTACGCACCCGCACCCGAGTCCCGCTCGGTCGTCGACATCGCGCCGTCCTACGGCCTGTTCATCGACGGCGAGTTCACGCCCAGCTCCGACGGCAAGGTCTTCAAGACCGTCTCCCCGTCCTCCGAGGAAGTCCTCTCCGAGGTCGCGCAGGCGAGCGCCGATGACGTCGACCGCGCCGTGAAGGCCGCCCGCAAGGCCTTCGAGAAGTGGTCCGCACTGCCCGGCGCCGAGCGCGCCAAGTACCTCTTCCGGATCGCCCGCATCATCCAGGAGCGCTCGCGCGAGCTGGCCGTCCTGGAGTCGCTCGACAACGGCAAGCCGATCCGCGAGTCGCGCGATGCGGACCTGCCGCTGGTCGCCGCGCACTTCTTCTACTACGCGGGCTGGGCCGACAAGCTCGACCACGCGGGATACGGCGCGAACCCGCGCCCGCTCGGCGTCGCCGGCCAGGTCATCCCCTGGAACTTCCCGCTCCTCATGCTGGCGTGGAAGATCGCCCCGGCGCTCGCCACGGGCAACACCGTCGTCCTCAAGCCCGCCGAGACGACCCCGCTGTCCGCCCTCTTCTTCGCGGACATCTGCCGCCAGGCGGGCCTGCCCAAGGGCGTCGTCAACATCCTTACGGGAGACGGCTCCACGGGCGCCGGGCTGGTCGCCCACCCGGGCATCGACAAGGTCGCCTTCACCGGCTCCACCGAGGTCGGCAAGGCCATCGCCCGTACGGTCGCCGGGACCGACAAGAAGGTCACCCTCGAACTGGGCGGCAAGGCGGCGAACATCGTCTTCGACGACGCCCCCATCGACCAGGCCGTCGAGGGCATCGTCAACGGCATCTTCTTCAACCAGGGCCACGTCTGCTGCGCCGGCTCCCGCCTCCTGGTCCAGGAGTCGGTCGCCGACGAGCTGCTGGACTCCCTCAAGCGGCGTATGCAGACCCTCCGCGTCGGCGACCCGCTCGACAAGAACACCGACATCGGCGCCATCAACTCCGCCGAGCAGCTGGCCCGCATCACCTCGCTCGTCGACGCCGGCGAGGCCGAGGGCGCCGAGCGCTGGGCTCCGTCCTGCGAACTCCCCGCCTCCGGCTACTGGTTCGCCCCGACGCTCTTCACCGGCGTCACCCAGGCGCACCGCATCGCCCGCGAGGAGATCTTCGGCCCGGTCCTGTCCGTGCTGACCTTCCGCACCCCGGAAGAGGCGGTCGCCAAGGCCAACAACACCCCCTACGGCCTCTCCGCCGGCATCTGGACGGAGAAGGGCTCCCGGATGCTCTGGATGGCGAGCAAGCTGCGCGCCGGGATCATCTGGTCCAACACGTTCAACAAGTTCGACCCGGCCTCGCCGTTCGGCGGCTACAAGGAGTCGGGCTACGGCCGCGAGGGCGGCCGGCACGGTCTGGAGGCGTACCTCAATGTCTGACCGACTCTCCGTCTTCAAGACCTACAAGCTGTACGTCGGGGGCAAGTTCCCCCGGTCCGAGAGCGGGCGGGTGTACGAGGTGACCGACTCCAAGGGCACATGGCTGGCGAACGCACCCCTGTCCTCCCGCAAGGACGCCCGGGACGCGGTCGTCGCCGCCCGTAAGGCGTTCGGCGGCTGGTCGGGCGCCACCGCGTACAACCGCGGCCAGGTCCTCTACCGCGTCGCCGAGATGCTGGAGGGCCGCCGCGAGCAGTTCGCGGCGGAGGTCGCCGAGGCCGAGGGGCTGTCGAAGTCCAAGGCCGCGGCCCAGGTCGACGCCGCGATCGACCGCTGGGTCTGGTACGCGGGCTGGTCCGACAAGGTCGCCCAGATCGCCGGCTCCGCCAACCCGGTCGCCGGCCCGTACTTCAACCTCTCCTCCCCCGAACCGACCGGCGTGGTCGCGGTCTTGGCCCCCCAGGACTCGTCGTTCCTCGGTCTGGTCTCGGTCATCGCCCCCGCCATCGTCACGGGCAACACCGTCGTCGTGACGGCATCGGAGGACTCCCCGCTCCCGGCGCTCTCGCTGGGCGAGGTGCTCGCCACCTCCGACCTCCCCGGCGGCGTCGTGAACGTCCTCTCCGGCCGTACGCAGGAGATCGCGACCCCGCTCGCGGCCCATCAGGACGTCAACGCCATCGACCTCGCGGGCGCGGACGCCGAGTTGGCGAAGGACCTGGAGACCGCCGCCGCCGACAACCTCAAGCGGGTCCTGCGCCCCGCCCCTGCGGACTGGACGGCCGACCCCGGCACCGGCCGCCTCCTCGCCTTCCTGGAGACGAAGACGGTCTGGCACCCGATGGGCGTCTAGGACGTGTCCGCCGAGCCCCTGCCGGGTCGCGGGCGGTGAAACGACATAACGGCATGAGTGCGGGGCCCCACCTTTCTCCGGTGGGGCCCCGCACTCATGTCCGCGTCGCGGCCGCTGCCGCGAACCAGCCGTCGGGGACCGCCTCGTCGGGGGAGGCCGGGCGCGACGTCGGAGTCCGCCGTCAGCCCGGCAGGACTCCGGTGGCCGGGCCCACCACGGGGAGGTCCTTGAGCGCGCCGCCGCTCGTCAGGGGCTCGGTCGCCGCGGCGGTGCTGACGGGCTTGAAGTCGGCGATCTGGGTGCCGACGGCGTTGGTCAGCGGGTCGACCGGGGTGTTGGCCAGGGGGTCCAGCTGGAGGTTCTTGAGCGGGGCGACGCCGCCGCCCGCGGACTCCAGCAGGGCGCCGGCCAGGGCCGAGGCCGGGGCACCGGCCTCGGAGCCGGGCGCCGGTGGGGCCGCATGCGCGCTCGCCGTACCGCCCGCCGCGAGCGCCGCACCGGCAGCGGACACCGCCAAACCGGCACGCAGCAGGCTGCGCGGGAATCGGCTGGGCTTGGGACGTGCGTGTGAAGCCATGTGCCACCTGCCTGATCGGTAATCGTTTGACTGCGCAGAGTAGTTGAGGGGCGCCCGCCCGATCCAGTTCGCACGCCAGGGGTAACCCCAAGGGCCCAATGCCCGACAATGGGTTCCCGTGAGCTCCCAGTCCCCCACCCGGCCGCCCGCCGCCCGCGTCGTCCTGCTGACCGGCCCCTCGGGCTCCGGCAAGACGTCCCTGGCCGCCCTGACCGGCCTGCCCGTGCTCAACCTCGACGACTTCTACAAGGAGGGCACGGACCCGACGTTGCCGCAGCTGCCCGACGGGGGCGGTGCCGACTGGGACTCCCCGCTCTCCTGGGACGCCGACGCCGCCGTCGAGGCGATCGCGGCGCTGTGCCGTACGGGGCGTACCACGGTCCCCGTGTACGACCTCTCCGTGAGCGCCCGCGTCGGCGAGGCCGGGCTCGACCTCGGCGGCGCCCCGCTGTTCCTCGCCGAGGGCATCTTCGCCGCCGATGTCATAGCGGGCTGCCGTGCGGCGGGGCTGCTGGCCGACGCGCTGTGTCTGCGCGGCCGTCCCACCACGACGTTCCGCCGGCGGCTGGCCCGGGATCTGCGCGAGGGCCGCAAGTCGGCCCCGTATCTGGTGCGCCGCGGGCTGCGGCTGCTGCGCAACGAGCGCACGACCGTCGCCCGGCACACCGCCCTCGGCGCGTACGCCTGCGCGAAGCCGGAGGCGCTGGCGCGGATAGCGGCGGTGCGTGCGGCGGACGCGGCGGCCGGTGCCGCCGTACGCGCGCGCTCCTGACCCAAAGGGAGAAGCGGGTTCGGAGCGGCCCCCCGGCCGTCCGAACCCGCTTCGCGTTCCCCCGTGCTCCCCCGTATCCCCCGATACGCACGGCCTTTCCGGATCGCTCCGTTGCGCCGCGTCCCCCGTATCCCGTCCCCTCGGGCTTTCCCCCTGCCTTCAGGCCACCAGCTCGCCGAAGGACTCTTCCTCGTCACGTCCGAAGCTGAGGACCTCGTCCTCGCGCAGCCGGCGCAGGGAGCGCCAGATGCTCGACTTCACCGTGCCGACACTGATGTTGAGGATGTCCGCGATCTCCGGGTCGGTGCGGCCCTCGTAGTAGCGCAGCACCAGCATCGTGCGCTGCGTTTCGGGCAGCCGGGCCAGTGCCTGCCACAGGACGGCGCGCAGCTCGGTGCCGCGCATCGCGTCGACGTCGCCGGCGGTCTCGGGCAGTTCCTCGGTCGGGTATTCGTTGAGCTTGCGCCGGCGCCAGGCGCTGATGTGCAGGTTGGTCATGGTGCGGCGCAGATAGCCGCCGAGCGCCGCCTTGTCGCTGATCCGGTTCCAGGCCCGGTAGGTCGAGAACAGCGCGCTCTGCAGCAGGTCCTCGGCCTCGTAGCGGTCACCGGTCAGGTGGTAGGCGGTCGCGTACAGGGAGGCGCGGCGCTCTTGGACGTAGGCGGTGAAGGCCGCTTCGGCCTCCGCCGTCTCCGACGCGGAGCGCCGTTCCCCCGTCTCCTCCCCGTACTGCTTTCCCCCGTGGTTCCCCCCGTTGACGCCAACGTGACCCGTGTTTCCCCCGTGGGCCGCGCTGTTCCCCCCCATGGTCGCGTCAACAGCCACCATGTACGGCGGACGCTGACGCCCGGCACTGCGAGCGCACCCCCGTCCGCTCACGCCGGACTTCTCGCCGGCCCGGACGTCATGAAGCCGCGTGATTACTGCGCTCGTGGTGGATCCGTGCAGTGTGTTCATCTCGCGCCCCCCGTCGGTAGAGCCAGCTCGTTCGGTGTGTCCCGGTTGTTGATCTCTCCCGGTGACCAAGACTCTGCCAACCCAGTTTCATCGCGTTGTCCGCCGACTGTCACAGCCGTGTCACAGGGCCGGACAGGGTACGGCGCGGGGCCGCGACGCGTGCGGGCCTTGTGTGCAAGCGCGCCTCCGGTCGATCTCCCGGCGTCCCATGGGCCAGAATGGCCGACGTGCCTTTCCTGTTGCTGATCGAGGACGACGACGCCATCCGCACGGCCCTCGAACTCTCGCTGTCGCGCCAAGGTCACCGTGTGGTGACCGCGGCGACGGGCGAGGACGGCCTGAAGCTGCTGCGCGAGCAGCGCCCGGACCTGATCGTGCTGGATGTGATGCTGCCGGGCATCGACGGTTTCGAGGTGTGCCGGCGGATCAGGCGTACGGACCAACTGCCCATCATTCTGCTGACCGCGCGCAACGACGACATCGACGTCGTGGTGGGCCTGGAGTCCGGCGCCGACGACTATGTCGTCAAACCGGTCCAGGGGCGGGTGCTGGATGCCCGTATCCGGGCCGTGCTGCGCCGTGGGGAGCGCGAATCCAACGACTCGGCGACCTTCGGCTCGCTGGTGATCGACCGGTCGGCGATGACCGTCACCAAGAACGGCGAGGACCTCCAACTCACACCCACCGAGTTGCGGTTGCTGCTGGAGCTGAGCCGTAGGCCCGGACAGGCACTGTCCCGGCAGCAGTTGCTGCGGCTGGTGTGGGAGCACGACTACCTCGGCGACTCGCGCCTGGTGGACGCCTGTGTGCAGCGGCTGCGGGCGAAGGTGGAGGACGTGCCCTCCTCGCCGACCCTGATCCGTACGGTCCGTGGTGTCGGCTACCGGCTGGACTCCCCGCAGTGACGAAACCCTCCACGGACAGCCCGAAGGGCGGTGCGAAGGGTGACCCCGACGCCAAGGACACGAGCGGCTCCGCCGGCGCCCGGTCCAGACGCCTGATAAGGCTGCTGCGCCGCGCCTCCGGGCTGCTGCGCTGGACCAGCCTGCGGCTGCGGCTGGTCGTCGTCTTCGCGCTGGTCGCGCTGACCGCGGCGGTCTCCGCCTCCGGCATCGCGTACTGGCTCAACCGCAACACCGTCCTGGACCGCACCCAGAATTCGGTGCTCAAGGACTTCCGCAAGTCGCTGGAGGACAGTACGCGCTCGCTGCCGCTGCGACCGCGGTGCGCGGAACTCCAGGACGCCGCACGGCAGATGGCGGGCGGGCCGCAGAATTACGCGGTGCTGCTGATCGGGGTGGACCGCGAGGGCAAGGACTGCGCGGCCACCACGGAAAAGGACCTGCTCACCCTCAAGACCGTGCCGAAGTCGCTGCGCGACGCCGTCAACGAAGTGCGTCAGATCGACGATTCGAACCACTCTCCGTACCACCTGTACTGGCAGCGCCAGGAAGTCGGGGACATCCCCTACCTCGTCGCCGGGGCGAAGGTGATCGGCGGCGGCCCGACCGGGTACATGATGAAGTCGCTGGCCACGGAGCGGCAGGACCTCAATTCGCTGGCCTGGTCGCTGGGCATCGCGACGGCGCTCGCGCTGGTCGGCTCGGCGCTGCTGGCGCAGGCCGCGGCGACGACCGTGCTGCGGCCCGTGCAGCGGCTGGGCCACGCGGCGCGGCAGCTCGGCGACGGCCGGTTCGAAACCCGGCTGCGGGTCACCGGTACGGATGAACTCGCCGACCTCTCGCGCACGTTCAACCGCACCGCTGAGCTGCTGGAAGTGCGCGTCAACGAACTGAGCGAGCGCGAACTGTCCTCGCGGCGGTTCGTCGCGGACATGTCGCACGAGCTGCGGACGCCGCTGACCACGATCACCACGGTCTCGGAGGTCCTGGAGGACGAGGCCGATTCCTTCGACCCGATGATCGCGCCGGCGGTCCAGCTGGTGGTCAGCTCGACGCGGCGGCTCAACGAACTCGTCGAGAACCTGATGGAGGTCACCCGCTTCGACGCGGGCACGGCCCGGCTGGTGCTCGACGACGTCGATGTCGCCGACCAGGTGACCGCCTGTATCGACGCGCGGGCCTGGCTGGACGCGGTCGAGCTGGACGCGGACCGCGGCATCGTGGCCCGTCTGGACCCGCGGCGGCTCGACGTCATCCTGGCGAACCTGATCGGCAACGCCCTCAAACACGGCGGGTCGCCGGTACGGGTGTCCGTACGCACCCGGCCGCCGGGCGCCGACGAGGGCCACCGGACGGGCAGTTCGGTCGTCCCGGCCGGCGGCGGGCAGACCGCTGCCGGGGGCGCGCAGGCGCCGCGCGCCGGCCGTGGCGTGTCCGTCGACGACGGCGGTCCGGTACGGCCGGACGCGGCGGAGGAGGCGGACGGCATGAGCCGGGCCGGGGACGGCGAGCTGCTGATCCGGGTACGGGACCACGGTCCCGGCATCCCGGAGAAGGTGCTGCCGCATGTCTTCGACCGTTTCTACAAGGCGAGCCAGTCCCGGCCGCAGTCCCAGGGCAGCGGCCTCGGTCTGTCCATCGCGCTGGAGAACGCGCACATTCACGGCGGCGAGATCACCGCGGACAACCACCCCGAGGGCGGCGCGGTCTTCACCCTGCGGCTGCCGATGGACGCCTCGCGGCTGGCCGACGCGCACGAGGACGAGAACGACAACGGTGGCCGGCGGGACGGCGGGGGCGTCACCCAGGGGCGCGGCCGTGCCTCCCGCGCGGCCGATGACGGCACGGAGGGCGACCGATGACGCGGCCGACGCACAGGCCCGCCCGGGGGTGGCGGCGCACGGCAGCCGTGGCGGCCCTCGCGCTCGCCGCCGCCGGCTGCGGCATCCAGGGCACGACGGTCCCGGTGGACGCCGGCAGCGCGCCCGCGCGGGTGAGCTGCCGGGTCCCCGCGGACGGCGCCGCGCCGGACGCCGCCGGCCGGATCCGGGTCGCCGTCTACCTGGTGTGCGGCTCGACGCTCGCGCAGGTGGAGCGGACCGTGTCCGCACCCAAGGGCTCGACGGCCGCCGCCACCCGGCTGCGGGTCGCCCGCGCCCTCCTGGCCGAGCTGCAGAAGCCGCGTTCGGGCGGCGAGGACCGGGCCGGGTTCAGCAGCGCGGTGCCCGAGGACCTGACGCTCGACGGGCCGCGTGCGGGCGACCCCGCGGACGCGTTGCGGCTGAGCATGCGGCCGGACGATCTGCCGTCCTTCGCCCTGGCGCAGCTGGTGTGCACGTACGGCACGAGCACGGCGCTGGGGCGTACCCACGCGGCGGTGCTGGGCGGTCCGGGCGATGACGTGCCGCAGCGCTACGACTGCTCAAGCGATGTGCTGACCAACCCGGACATCGCGCAGAACGCGGGCTGGGGCGACCCGATGGCACAGAAGGGCTGAGGCCCGACCGCGGGGAGCCCCGGGAGGCAACCCCGCGGAGATCCCCGGGCGGCAGCCCCGACGGGACAGGGCCAAGACGGGCGCAACAGGGCGGAACCGCAGCCGCCGTTCCGCGCGTCCTGGCCTGTGTGCAGCGTCCTGGCCTCGGCGGCACCGCCGTCCTCCGTGTGCGCGCCACCGGGCTTCTTCTCCTCGTGGCGCATTTGCTGATCGTCGGCTGGCTGATGCTGCGCCCCCGTACGGTGCCATGGGTCCCCGCCCCGAATCTCGAACCGCTGGCGTCGATCAGCGCCGAGCTGGCGGGCGGGACGTGGGAGGCGGTGCTGCATCTGGGCGGCGGGGTGCTGCTGCTGGCTCCGCTGGGGGTGCTGCTCCCGATGTCGGCCGGGCGGCTGGACGGCTCGAACCTGGTGTCACTGACCCGCACCGTCTTCGCCGGCGCGATGATCGCGCTGGCCATCGAACTCCTGCAGACCGGGGTGCCCGGTCAGGTCCCGGACGTCGACACGGTGCTGCTCAACACGGTGGGGGTGGCCCTGGCCCACCTCGCCGTCGTCCCCGGGGCCCGGTGCCGGCTACGCCGCAGGTACGGGGATCTCAGGGAGGCAACCCCGAGGATCCCCAGGGTCGGTATGGCCCCTCAGGCCGATGCTCTCTCCGGCTCGCGGACCTACCTTTGAGACATCGGGGCAATAGCCCCACGGAGTCGCAAAGGAGTCGCCATCATGGCCGCCGCACTGGTCCGCCCCCGCAACAACCGAATGATCGCCGGAGTGTGCGCGGGTCTGGCCGCTCGCTTCGGCACGACCCCGACGACGATGCGCGTGATCTTCGTGCTCTCGTGCCTGCTTCCCGGCCCGCAATTCCTCGTCTATCTCGCGCTGTGGATAATCCTCCCCTCGGAGAAGACCACCACGACCGGCGCCGCCGCCTGGTAGCCCCCTGCCGACGCGGGTCACCGAACGGCAGCAGACCTGACCGCACGTGACCGGGCCACGGGCCGCGGACAGGCCGCGGACACAGCTGCGCCCCGGCCCGTACGCGATGCGGCGTACGGGCCGGGGCGCGGCCGACGGGGTGCCCGTCCCCTGAGGGAGACGGGCGGCCCCGGGGGCTCACTTCGCGAGCGGGAGGCCCGTGGTGACGGCGCTGGTGGGCAGGCCGCCCAGCAGGCTGTTGCCCTTGGTGTTGTTCTTGGTCTTCACCGGGCCGGTGGCCGGCTTGGCGGAGTTGGCGGCCCCGGAGACGGTCTTGGTGACGTCCTTGACCGGCAGGTTGTGCAGCGCGTCGCCGGCGTTGATCGACGGGGCCGCCGAGGCGACGCCCGCGGCGGAGACGGCGAAGGCGGCGCCGAGCGCGGCGGCACCGAGAGTCTTGATGGTTCCCTGCTTCATCGCAATACGTCCTCGTGATGGGGGCTTGACCGACTCAGCAACGTAGTGATGCGGCCACCGCCACCGCAAACAGCCAGAACCGAAGAAAAACGGCCGGTGGACAATCCACCGGCCGTTCCGCTAGCTCCCCAGAATCCGCTTACACAGAGTCAGAAGGCCTGCTGGAGGCGGGTGTGGTGCCCGCGTGACGGAAGAGCCATTCGGCGCGCAGCTCCGCATATCCGGGCTTGATCACGTCATTGATCATGGCCAGACGTTCATCGAAAGGAATGAACGCTGATTTCATCGCATTGACTGTAAACCACTGCATGTCATCGAGCGTGTATCGGAATGTCTTGACCAGGTGCTCGAATTCGCGGGACATATCGGTGCCGCTCATCAGCCGGTTGTCGGTGTTGACCGTGAGGCGGAACTGCAGGCGGCGCAGCAGCCCGATGGGGTGCTCGGCGTAGGAGGAGGCGGCGCCGGTCTGGAGGTTGGAGGTCGGGCACATCTCCAGCGGGATGCGCTTGTCGCGCACGTAGGAGGCGAGCCGGCCCAGCGTGACCGAGCCGTCGTCGGCGACCTCGATGTCGTCGATGATCCGTACGCCGTGGCCGAGGCGGTCGGCGCCGCACCACTGGAGCGCCTGCCAGATGGACGGCAGCCCGAAGGCCTCGCCGGCGTGGATGGTGAAGTGGTTGTTCTCCCGCTTGAGGTACTCGAAGGCGTCGAGGTGGCGGGTGGGCGGGTAGCCGGCCTCGGCGCCCGCGATGTCGAAGCCGACGACGCCGAAGTCGCGGTAGCGGTTGGCGAGTTCGGCGATCTCCAGGGCGCGGGCCGCGTGCCGCATGGCGGTCAGCAGGGCGCCCACCCGGATGCGGTGGCCGTTGGCGCGGGCGCGCCGCTCGCCCTCCCGGAAGCCCTCGTTGACGGCCTCGACGACCTCTTCGAGGGTCAGGCCCTTCTCCAGGTGCTGCTCGGGCGCGTACCGCACCTCGGCGTAGACCACGCCGTCCGCCGCCAGATCCTCGGCGCATTCGGCGGCGACCCGGGCCAGCGCGTCGCGGGTCTGCATGACGGCACAGGTGTGCGCGAAGGTCTCCAGATAGCGTTCCAGTGAGCCGGAGTCGGCGGCTTCACGGAACCAGATCCCGAGCTTTTCCGGGTCGGTTTCGGGGAGTCCGTCGTAGCCGGTCTCGCGGGCCAGGTCGACGACCGTGGCGGGGCGCAGGCCGCCGTCCAGATGGTCGTGGAGCAGCACCTTGGGGGCTCGGCGGATCTGTTCACTGGTCGGGAGGTTGGTGGTCTCGCTCGTCATCTCGGCACTCTAGCCCCTACGCGCGTAGATCTCACCGACCGATACGTAACAGTGACCCGTTCACGGGGTGGCCCGCACCCCGATTTCTGCCATCGTTCTCGTCATGGCTCAGCAAGCGTTGCCGGTGCGCGAGGCCCGGCTGGGAAAACCGCTGGGATCGGCCGGGGCGGAGAGCGCGGTGAGCGGTGTCGCCCTCTTATTGCCGGAGGGCGAGCCGGTCGGCGTACGACGCCCGTCGCCGCTGCCGGCGCTGGCGGTCCGCCCGCTCGCGGCCCGGCTGGCCAAGGCGGGGCGGTCCGAGGGGCTGACCGCCCATGTCCTGCACTACCGCTGCCGTGGCTGGAACGGCGCCGCCGCGCATCCGGCACGGGACGCGGACTGGGCGCTGGAGGAAGTGGTGCGGCGCTACGGCGATGTGCCGGTCTGCCTCGTCGGTACGGGCATGGGCGCACGGGCCGCCCTGCATGCGGCCGGGCATCCCGCCGTCAACTCCGTGCTGGCGATCGCCCCTTGGTTCCCCGAGTCCTCGGCCCTCCCGGACGCCGCCGGGGATCCCGATCCGGTGAAGCAGCTCATCGGGCGGCAGGTGCTGCTCGTCCACGGCACGAACGACGAGCGCACCGACCCCGATCTCTCCTACCGCTTCGCCCAGCGCGCCAAGAAGGTCAACCGCGACACCTGCCGCTTCGAGGTGCACTCCGACGGTCATGCGCTGCACCAGCACCGGTCCGAAGTCCTGGCGCTGGCCGCCGACTTCATGCTCGGCTCGCTCTTCGCCCGCGACTACTCCCGACCGGTGAAGGACGCCCTGGCCGCGCCGCCGCCGCTGGGCCTGCGGATGCCGCTGGCGTCGGGCTTCGGTGCGTCGCTGCGGCGCTGACCGCCGTACGGCCGGCCCCGGGGCGCCGGCTCCCGGCCCGTCACCTCGGCAGCAGCAGCCCCCGCCGGCTCAGCAGGAACTTCTTGAACGCGGTCACCGGGGGTGTGTCGGGATGGCCGTCCAGCCAGGCCACGCCGATCTCGCGGACCGCGCGCGGCGCCGTCACGGTCAGTTCGGCGACCCCGGGCCGCGGTACGGCCGGCGGCGGCAGCAGGGCCACGCCCAGGCCCGCGGCCACCAGCCCGCGCAGCGTCTCCGCCTCCTCGCCCTCGAACGCGATCCGCGGGGTGAACCCGGCCTCGGCGCACAGCGCGTCGGTGATCCGGCGCAGCCCGTAGCCCGGTTCGAGGGTGACGAACAGCTCGGTGGCCGCCTCCGCGAGGCGTACCCGTTTGCGGCGGGCCAGCGGGTGGTCGTCCGGGACGACGAGGCGGAGCTTCTGCTCGTCGAGCCGGCGGGCGACCAGATCGGGGTAGTCCGGGACCGGTGAGGTCAGGCAGAGGTCGAGGTCGCCGACGCGCAGCCGTTCGATCATCGCCTCGCCGTAGTTCTGCACGAGTTGGAAGCGGATGCGGGGGTGGTCGGCGCGGAAGGTGCGGATCAGGCCGGGGACGGTCTCCGGACCGAGGGTGTGCAGAAAGCCGAAGGCGACCTTGCCGGCGGTGGGGTCGGCGTCGGCCCGTACGGATTCGGTGGCGCGTTCCATGTCGGTCAGCGCCCGCTCCGTCGAGGCGAGGAAGGCGCGTCCTGCCGGGGTGAGGGAGAGGGTGCGGCCGTGCCGGGCGAAGAGGGCGATGCCGAGGTCGTCCTCCAGGCGGACGATGGCGCGGCTGAGCGTCGGCTGCGGCATGCCGAGTTCGTGGGCGGCGCGGGTGACGTGTTCGTGCCGGGCGACGGCGGCGAACTGGGCGAGGCGCGGCGCGAGGATGCCGGCCCAGGAGTCGGCGCCGAGCTCCGCCGGCTCCCCCGCATCCGCCGCTGCCGCACCACGGGGCGGCGTACTCGGCGCCGTCGGCGTGCTCGACGTGTTCGACGGCTTCGAGGTGTCATTTCTGTTGCGACTCTGCGACAGAGCCGCTCGTGAACTGGGATCATGTGCCACAGCATCGATTATGGCGTTTCCATGCATTGGACGCATGAAAGTTCCCCCTCTATGTTCGAACCATGCCCTCCGCTGATACCGGGGCGTCCGTCACCACCCGTGCGGCCGCCTCTCCCTCGTCGTCCACAGACACCTCCACCGCCGCTGCCGTCGACCCCGAGTCCGGCAAGCTGCACCCGGGCGGCCCCGGCTACCGCCGGACGAGCTTCGCCCTCTTCGCCGCCGGAGTCGCCACCTTCGCGCTCCTCTATTCGACGCAGGCGCTGCTGCCCGCGATCTCCGCCGACCTCGGGGTGCGCGCGGACCAGGCCAGTTGGACCGTCTCGGCGGCCACCCTCGGCCTGGCGGCCGGTGTGATCCCGCTCAGCGCGGTGTCCGAGCGGTTCGGCCGGCGCACGATGATGACCGCCTCGCTGTCCGTGGCGGCGCTCCTCGCGATGCTGGTGCCGTTCGCCCCGACCCTCGGCTGGCTGATCGCGCTGCGCGCCGTCCAGGGCGTGGCGCTGGCCGGGCTGCCGGCCTCGGCGATGGCCTTCCTGGCCGAAGAGGTGCGCGCCAAGGCGCTGGTGGGGGCCATCGGTCTGTTCGTGGCGGGCAACAGTATCGGCGGCATGTCGGGGCGGATCGTGACCGGCTGGGTCGCCCAGGCCTGGGGCTGGCGCGCGGCGCTCGGCGCGGTCGGCGTGCTGGCCGTGGTGTGCGCGGTGGCCTTCCGGCTGCTGGTCCCCAAGGCCCGCCATTTCGTGGCCCGTTCGGTCGGACCGCGGGCACTGGCCCGCACCCTGGGCGGCCACCTCGCCGATCCGCTGCTGCGCCGGCTGTACGCGATCGGCGCGCTGTTCATGACGGTCTTCGGCGCGGTCTACACCGTCATCGGCTACCGCCTGGTCTCCGCACCGTTCAACCTCCCGCAGGGCATCGTCGGTTCGATCTTCATCGTCTACCTGGTCGGCACGGTCTCCTCGGCCGCCGCGGGCAAGCTGGTCGCCCGGATGGGCCGCCGCGGCGCGCTCTACCTCGCCGTCGGGGCGACCTCCGCGGGTCTGCTGCTGTCCCTCTCCGACTCGGTCGCCGCGGTGCTGGCCGGCCTGGTCCTGATCACGGCAGGCTTCTTCGCCGGCCACGCGGTCGCCTCGTCCTCGGTCAGCCGCACCGCCAAGACGGCCCGCGCCCAGGCGTCGGCCCTCTACCAGTGCGCGTACTACGTCGGCAGCAGCCTGGGCGGTGCCCTCGGCGCCCTCGCCTTCCACGCCGGCGGCTGGGAGGGCACCGTCCTCCTCGGCCTGGTCGCCATGGTCGGCGCCGCCGCGATCACCCTGTACGCCACCCGCAAGGCCGTGGTCGAACGCCGCCTGCTCCACCTGGAGAAGGCCGCGTAACACCGCGGTACGGCCCCCCGAACGCGAAGGGCCCGCCTCACCACCTGTCCTGGTGGGGCGGGCCCTTCGTCACGTCGTGGGCGGGCCGTCAGCCGCCGGAGGGGAACATGCCGGTGGCGATGGCGAGGCCGAAGGGCGCGGGAAGATGGATCGGAAACCCCAGGTCAGCCGATGCGCTCCAGCACCACCGGCGTGGTCGAGAAGGCGGCGTCGTCAGGGCCGATGAGGACGCCGCCGTCCAGGGCCTCCAAGGCGTAGCCGAACTTCTCGGGGGTGTCGGTGTGCAGGGTCAGCAGCGGCTGGCCGGCCGTGACGAGGTCGCCGGGCCGGGCATGGATCTCCACACCGGCGCCGGCCTGGACCGGGTCCTCCTTGCGGGCGCGGCCGGCGCCCAGGCGCCAGGCGGCGAGGCCGACGGCGTACGCGTCGAGGGTGGTGAGGATGCCCGAGGAGGAGGCGTTGACGACGTGCTGTTCGCGGGCGACCGGGAGCTTCGCGTCGGGGTCGCCGCCCTGGGCCGTGATCATGCGGCGCCAGTGGTCCATGGCGGATCCGTCGGCAAGCGCCTTGGCGGGGTCGGCGTCGGCGAGGCCTGCCGCGTCCAGCATCTCGCGGGCGAGCGCCAGGGTCAGCTCGACGACGTCCTGCGGGCCGCCGCCCGCCAGCACCTCGACGGATTCGCGGACTTCGAGGGCGTTGCCTGCGGTCAGGCCGAGCGGGGTGGCCATGTCGGTGAGCAGGGCGGCGGTGCGCACTCCGTGGTCGGCGCCCAACTCGACCATGGTGGAGGCGAGTTCACGGGCGTCGTCGATGTTCTTCATGAACGCGCCGGAGCCGACCTTGACGTCGAGGACGAGGGAGCCGGTGCCCTCGGCGATCTTCTTGGACATGATCGAGGAGGCGATCAGCGGGATCGACTCGACGGTTCCGGTGACGTCGCGGAGTGCGTAGAGCTTCTTGTCCGCGGGGGCCAGACCGTCGCCGGCGGCGCAGATGACGGAGCCGGCCTCGCGCAGGACGTCGAGCATCTCGGCGTTGGAGAGGTGGGCGCGCCAGCCGGGGATCGCTTCGAGCTTGTCCAGGGTGCCGCCGGTGTGGCCGAGGCCGCGGCCGGAGAGCTGCGGGACGGCCGCGCCGCAGGCGGCGACCAGCGGGGCGAGCGGCAGGGTGATCTTGTCGCCGACGCCGCCGGTGGAGTGCTTGTCCGCGGTGGGGCGGGGCAGCGAGGAGAAGTCCATCCGCTCCCCCGAGTTGATCATCGCGGCGGTCCAGCGGGCGATCTCCGTACGGTTCATGCCGTTGAGGAAGATGGCCATCGCCAGCGACGACATCTGCTCGTGGGCGACCTCGCCGCGGGTGTACGCGTCGATCACCCAGTCGATCTGCGCGGCGCTCAGCTCGCCGCGGTCGCGCTTGGTGCGAATGACGGAGATGACGTCCATGGAGCTTCTTCCTTTCGAACGGTTGCCACCGTTCTACACGCATAGACAGGAGAGAGGCGAGGGAAGGCGGCCGGGAACCACGGCCCGCGTTATCCGGGGAGCGGGCCGGAGGGGCGGCCGGAGAGATGTCCGGGCCCGAAGGCGTCCGGCAGCAGCTCCGTCAACGGGCGGATACCGGCCGCCGTGTCCACCTGGAGTTGCGGGCCGCCGTGCTCCCACAGCAGCTGCCGGCACCGTCCGCACGGGACCAGCAGCTGCCCCTCCCCGTCGACGCAGGTGAATGCCGTCAGCCGGCCGCCACCGCCCGCGAACAGGGCGGAGATCAGGCCGCATTCGGCGCACAGCCCGAGACCGTACGAAGCGTTCTCGACATTGCATCCGGTGACAGTGCGGCCGTCGTCGACGAGGGCGGCGGCGCCCACCGGATAACCGGAATACGGGGCGTAGGCCCGGGACATCGCGTCCCGGGCCTGCGCGCGCAGTGCGGTCCAGTCGACCGGCACCGGTTCTGTCATGCGCCCTGTCCTCGCCGGTAGGGCTTGCCGTTCGCCTTGGGCGGCCGCAGCCGCTGGGAGAACAGCGCCAGCACGAGCAGGGTGGCGATGTACGGGCTGGCCTCGACGAGCTCCAGCGGCACGGTGTCGACCAGGAAGTACCAGATCACCAGCAGCGCCGCGACGGTCGCCGCGACGACGGCCTGGGTGCGCTTGGCGGAGCGCAGCCGCAGCAGGGCCAGCACCGCGAGCAGCGCCGCGAGGCCCAGCAGCAGGGCGTGCACGGTCGGGCCGCCGCTGCGCAGCTGCATGGCGTCCATGAAGCCGAACAGTCCGGCGCCCATCGCGACGCCGCCCGGCCGCCAGTTGCCGAAGATCATCGTGGCCAGGCCGATATAGCCGCGGCCACCGGTCTGCCCGTCCTGGTAGAAGTGCACGCCGATGGAGAGGAAGGCACCGCCGAGTCCGGCGAGCGCTCCCGAGACCAGCACCGCCGCGTACTTGTAGCGGTAGACGTTGACGCCCAGGGTCTCGGCGGAGACCGGGGCCTCGCCGCAGGAGCGCAGCCGCAGACCGAAGGGCGAGCGCCACAGCAGGTAGAAGCTGCCGATGAACAGCACGACGGTCAGGACGGTGAGCCAGGAGACACCGGTGACCACCGCGCCGAGAATGCCGGCGGTGTCGGAGACCAGAAACCAGTGATGGCCCTCGATCGAGTTCAGCCAGTCCGACAGCCCGGGGATGGTGAACGTCGGCATGTCGGGCATCGGCGGGGACTGCTTGTCGTTACCGCCGGCGGCCGCCGCGGCGCTGCCCTCGGCACCGAACCACAGCGTGGCCAGATACTGGGTCGCGCCGAGCGCCAGGATGTTGATCGCCACACCGGAGACGATGTGGTCGACGCCGAAGGTGACGGTGGCGACGGCGTGGATCAGACCGCCGAGGGCACCACCGATGACGCCGGCCAGCGCGGCGGCCCACGGCCCGTGCTGCCAGCCGATCCAGCCGGCCGCGAACGAGCCGAGCATCATCATGCCTTCGAGGCCGATGTTGACCACGCCGGCCCGCTCCGACCACAGACCGCCCAGACCGGCCAGGCCGATCGGCACGGCGGCGCTGAGCGCGGCGCCGAACTGGCCGGTGGAGGTGAGGTCGCCGGTGCCGGTGAGGGCCCGCAGTGCGGAGACCGCGACCAGTCCGACGGCGATGATCAGCAGGACCCAGGGGTAGGTCAGCTTGCGACGGCCGCCCTTCCCGGGGACCGCGGGCTTCGCCGCGGGCTTGAGGTCCACACTCACGCCGACACCTCCGGCTTGTCGTTGTTGTCGGTGCCGCTGTTGCCGGACCCGCGGGACAGTGCGGCCAGTTCCTCGCCGACCTTGCGCTGCTGGAGACTCAGTCCGTAGCGGCGCACGACCTCGTAGGCGATGACCACGCACAGCACGATGACGCCCTGGATGACGCCGACGATCTCCTGTGCGTAGCCCTCGAACTCCAGCCGGGAGCCGGTGCGGTCGAGGAACGCCCACAGCAGGGCGCCGAACGCCATGCCGACCGGGTGGTTGCGGCCGAGCAGCGCGATGGCGATACCCGTGAAGCCGATGCCCGCCGGGAAGTCCGTGCCGTACTGGAACGATTCGCCGAGCAGGGTCGGCATACCGACCAGGCCGGCCGCCGCCCCGGACAGCAGCATGCTGATGACGATCATGCGCTTGACGCTGACACCGCTGGCCTCGGCCGCCGACTCGGAGGCGCCGACGGCGCGCAGGTCGAAGCCGAAGCGGGTGCGGCTGAGCAGGAACCAGTACAGCGCGCCCGCCACGATCGCGATCACCACGAAGCCGTAGACCGGCTTGGGGTGGGTCGGGAAGGAGAAGAAGTGGCTGGATTCCGGGAGGAACTTGGTGTGCAGGAGGTTGCCGTCCTTGATGGCGAGGCGGCCGTCCTGCAGGAAGTAGCCGATGATCGAGGCGGCGATGGAGTTCAGCATGATCGTGGTGATCACTTCGCTGACGCCGCGGGTGGTCTTCAACAGGCCCGCGATACCTGACCAGATGGCGCCCACCAGCATCGCGATGACGATGAGCAGGATGATCTGGAGCGCGCCGGGCAGGGCGATGGCGCCGCCGACCGCGGCCGCGGCGAAGGCCGCGAGGCGGTACTGGCCGTCGACACCGATGTTGAAGAGGTTCATCCGGAAGCCGATGGCGACCGCCAGTGCCGAAAGGTAGTACGGCACCGCCTTGTTGATGATCCAGACCTGGCTGTCGCTGTAGTGACCGTAATCGGCCATGATCCCGTAGGCCCGGAACGGGTTCTCGCCCGAGGCGAGGAACACCAGCGAGCTGATCACTATCGCGGCGACGATGGCCAGGACGGGCGCGGCGATCGCGAGGATCACCTTGTCCCGGGTGGCGCTCCGGGCGATCGCTTCCGCGTCGGGGCGCGGCGTGGTGGCGGTGCTCATGCCGTCTCACCTCCGTCCCCGTCCGCACGGTTCTCGTCCGCACGGTTCTCGTCCGCACCGGTCTCTTCCGCGGTGAGGTGGCCGCTTGCGGCACCGGTCATGGCGGAGCCCAACTCCTCCGGGGTGATCACGGCGGGGTCCGCGTCGGCGACCAGCCGGCCGCGGTACATCACCCGCAGGGTGTCGGACAGGCCGATCAGCTCGTCCAGGTCGGCGGAGATCAGCAGCACCGCCAGGCCCTCGCGGCGCGCTTCGCGGATCTGTTCCCAGATCTGCGCCTGCGCGCCGACATCGACGCCGCGGGTGGGATGCGCGGCGATCAGCAGCTTGGGCTGGTGGCTCATCTCGCGGCCGACGATCAGCTTCTGCTGGTTGCCGCCGGAGAGCGAGGCCGCGGTGACCTCGACGCCGGGGGTGCGGACGTCGTACTCGTCGACGATCCGGCGGGTGTCCTTACGCGCCCCGGCCAGGTCCAGCAGTTTGCCCTTGCTGTTGGGGCGTTCGGTGACGTGCCCCAGGATGCGGTTCTCCCACAGCGGCGCCTCCAGCAGCAGGCCGTGCCGGTGCCGGTCCTCGGGGATGTAGCCGATGCCGCCCTCGCGGCGCTTGCGGGTCGTGGCGCGCGTCAGATCCGCGCCGTCCAGGGTGACGGTGCCGCGGTCCGGCTCGCGGATGCCCATGACGGCCTCGACGAGCTCGGCCTGGCCGTTGCCCTCGACGCCGGCGACGCCCAGCACCTCGCCCTTGTGGATGGTCAGCGAGATGCCGTCGAGGACGGTGCGGACCACGCCGTCGGAGTCGGTGGCCGACAGGTGCAGCTCACCGACCTCCAGCATCGGCACGTCCGTGACGGTCGACTCGCGGGTCTCGGGGGACGGCAGTTCGCTGCCGACCATCAGCTCGGCCAGCTGCTTCGAGGTGGTGTCGGCCGGTTTGACGGAGGCCACGGTCGTGCCGCGCCGGATGACGGTGATGTCATCGGCGACCGAGAGCACCTCGCCCAGCTTGTGGGAGATAAAGATGACCGTCAGGCCCTCGGACTTCAGCTCACGCAGGTTGTCGAAGAGCGCGTCGACCTCCTGCGGGACGAGGACGGCCGTCGGCTCGTCGAGGATCAGGGTGCGGGCACCGCGGTAGAGGACCTTGAGGATCTCCACGCGCTGCCGGTCGGCGACGCCGAGGTCCTCGACCAGGACATCGGGCCGGACGTTGAGCCCGTAGGCGTCCGAGATCTCTTTTATCTTGGCGCGCGCGCCGCCGGAGATGCCGTGCAGCTTCTCCGCGCCGAGCACGGTGTTCTCCAGGACGGTGAGGTTGTCGGCCAGCATGAAGTGCTGGTGCACCATGCCGATGCCGCGGGCGATCGCGTCGGCCGGGGTGGCCAGCGGGACCTGCTCGCCGTCCAGCGTGATGGTGCCCTCGTCCGGCTTCTGCATGCCGTAGAGGATCTTCATCAGGGTGGACTTGCCGGCCCCGTTCTCGCCGCACAGGGCGTGGACGGTGCCGCGGCGCACGGTGAGGTGGATGTCGTGGTTGGCCACGACGCCGGGGAACCGTTTGGTGATTCCGCGGAGTTCTACGGCGGGGGCGGCCGGTTCGGCCGGGCCGCCGCTCGTGGGTGCTGCGTTGATGGCGCACTCCCCTCAGGGGTGAAGGAGCGGAAGAAAACGAGAAGGTCGGCGGCTCTTGCCCCCAGCTACGGCGTCTCCTTGACCTTCACCTTGCCCTCGACGATCTTCGTCCGGGCCGCGTCGATCTGCGGCTGGATGTCCTTGATGAAGCCGCCCGACGTGGCGAGGGTGACGCCGTTCATCTTCACGTCGTAGCTGTGGACGCCCGTCAGTGGCTTGCCGTCCTCGACGCTCTTGATCAGGTCGTAGACCGCCACATCGACGTTCTTCACCACGGAGGTGAGGATGGAGTTCTTGTACTGCGAAAGGCCTGCCTGGCGGTACTGGTCGGAGTCCACGCCGATCGCCCAGGCACCCTTGTGCTTGCTGATCTCCTCGATGGATCCGGCACCCGACTGCCCGGCGGCCGTGTAGATCACGTCGATACCGCTGTCGAGCATGCCCGCGGCCTTGGCCTTGGCGGCGCCCGGGTCGTTGAACCCCTTGTCGTTGTTCGGGTAGAGGTACTGCGAGGTGACCTTGGCCTGCGGGTCGGTGTCGCGTACGCCCTGCTCGAATCCGGCCTGGAACTTCTGGATGAGCGCGTTGTTCACGCCACCGATGAAGCCCACCTTGTGGCTCTTGCTCTTCAGCGCCGCGGCGACGCCCGCCAGATACGAGCCCTCGTGTTCGGCGAAGACCATCGCATCGACGTTCTTGCCCTCCGGCACCGCGTCGACGACCCCGAACGTCGTGTCGGGGAAGTCCTTCGCGACGTTCTGCACGGACTGGCTGTAGGCGAAGCCGACGCCGATGACCGGGTTGTAACCGGCCTCGGCGAAGGAGGTCAGCCGCTGCTCGCGGTCCGCCTCGGTCTCGCCGTTCTTGGCGGTGAGCATCTTGACGTTGACGCCCAGCTTCTTCTCGGCCTTCTCCGTCCCGCGGGCGGCCGCCTCATTGAAGGAGTGGTCGTCGCGCCCGCCGATGTCGAAGGCGAGCCCGACGCCGGCGTGCTTGGCACGGTTGGCCTCGGCGAAACTCTGCCCGCAGGCGGTCGCGGTGAGCGCGAGGACCGCGGTGGCGGTGGCCGCGGCGGCAATCCTGATGACCCGACGCACGGGGCCTTCCCTTCGCTCGAAGCGCCCCAGGGGCGCTGGCTTCACGGGAGATTAACGCGCGTAGACCTGGCGCAAAACCCTCCACGGCGTGGACGTTATCGATTCGAGGCGTAGGGACCGGACGAAACATGGCCGGGGCGGGGCCGGGGGCGGCCGGTCCCCTGCGCGAAGGCCCATGGCAAGAGGAGCCGGCCGACGCCCCCGGCGGCGCGGGAGGAAACGGACACGGCCCGCGCGGGGGCGTCGCCGGGGACGTCCCGGGCAGGTCATGGCGGGCGGCTCCGGGCGGGCGGCTGGGGGAAGCCGGCAGCGCGCGCGGGCGTCGCCGGGCAGGCCCGGGGCGCGGGCCTGCCCGTGGAGGGCTGCGGTCGTGCGGACGGCGCCGAGCGCGCCGGTCGTCAGTGAGCCGCGTCCAGCAGCGCCGCGGCCGTGAAGAGTTCGACGCCGACCTGGATGGCGTGCTCGTCCACGTCGAAGTCGCCGCGGTGGAGGTCATGGCGGCCGGCGGCGCCGGGCCGGCCGACGCCCAGGCGGGCCAGGGCGCCCGGGACGTGTTCCAGGTACCAGGAGAAGTCCTCGCCGCCGAGGGACTGTTCGGTGCCCTCGATGGCGTGGGCGCCGCGGCGGGCGGCCATCGCGTCGTGCAGGAGCTGGACGGCGCCGGCGTCGTTGACGACCGGGGGGACACCGCGGACGTAGGTGATCTGGGACTTGGCGCCGTGCAGGGTGGCGACCTCGTCGATCGCCGCGTGCACCAGGTCGGGGGCCCGGCGCCAGGCCTGCAGATCCAGGCAGCGGACGGTGCCGGAGAGCTCGGCGTGCTGCGGGATGACGTTGCAGGCGTGCCCGGACTGCAGCCGGCCCCAGGTGACGGCGAAGCCGGCCCGCGCGTCGACCCGGCGGGCCAGCAGCGCCGGGACGTCCAGGGCGACGCGGGCGGCGGCGGTGACCATGTCGGTGCTCAGGTGCGGGCGGGCGGTGTGGCCGCCGGGCCCGTCCAGCTCGACCTCCAGCCGGTCGCAGGCCGAGGTGATCGCGCCGGTACGCAGCCCGATCCGGCCCGCGTCCACGTGCGGGTCGCAGTGCACGGCCAGGATCCGGCCGACGCCTTCCAGCACGCCGGACTCGATCGCATCGGGTGCGCCGCCGGGCAGCACCTCCTCGGCGGGCTGGAAGATCAGCCGCACCGGGCGCGGCAGCCGGCCGGCGCGGGCCAGCTCGGCGAGCACCAGGCCGGCGCCGAGGACGACGGTGGTGTGCACGTCGTGGCCGCAGGCGTGCGCGCGGTCGGGGACCGTGGAGCGGTAGGCGACGGTCTTGGTGTCGGGGATGGGCAGGGCGTCGATGTCCGCGCGCAGCGCCAGCAGGGGGCGGGCGGGGGCGGCGGCTCTGTCCTCGCCGGGTTCCGTGCCGATGTCCGCGGCGGGTGGCGTAGCGATGCACGCGCCGGGTTCCGTGCCGATGTCGCACACCAGGCCGGTGCCGACGGCCAGGACGCGCGGCCGCAGGCCGGCCCGCTCCAGCCGGTCCTTCAGCGCGGCGGTGGTCCGGAACTCCTGGTTGCCGAGCTCGGGGTGCATGTGCAAGTCGCGGCGGAAGGCGCTGAGTTCACTGCGTAGTGCCTCGGAGAGCACGCCGGGGAGGGGGACCCCGGCGGGGGTGGGAGCGGGGATCTCGGCGCCGTCTGCTTCGGGGGACATCAAGTGGTTCACCTATCGGAGGTTACGGGCCTCCGCCGGGCAACTGTCCTTCGATCAACAAAAGTTCAGCCCGTTAGGGGAAGAAAATCTCGACTGGGTGGCGCATGGATGGATGAAGGGGAGGGTATGACCTCTGGCTTCATCCGGTGGCCATACGGGAGGTGGAGGGGAGTCGCTGCACGTCGCGGGCGGTGCCGGTGACACCGTCCAGGAACCCCTGGGCACGCGGCGAGGCATGATCGGTCAGCCACGCCGGGTCTATGTCACAGACCGCGACCTTGACCTCGGTGCCGAGCAGCGCGAGCGGCAGGGTGTGCACGACGGTCGAGGGGAAGCTGAGGATCAGCCGTCCGATGGGGCCGCGCCGGGCGATCAGTTCGAGCGGCAGGTCGGGGCGGACGACCTCCAGCCCGGTTTCGTTGTGCAGCCGGTGCAGCTTGTCGGTGCTCTCCCGGCGGTGCGCGAAGTAGCGGGTGGCGCCGTGCGTACGGGCCAGGGCGCGGACCGCCTCCAGATAGCGCTCGGTGTCCACGACGCCGGTCTCGACGAGCGAGGTGCCGACGATGTCGGCGGCGCGGGTCAGCCGGGGCGGCCCGAAGCGTGCGCGGGTCCAGGCGAACTCGTTGGCGGTGACGCGCACGCCGGGCGGCGGTTCGACGGGCATCGAGCTGAAGAGGCCGACGGTGCGGGCGCCGCCCTCGGCGACCGGGGTGAGCCGGCGGCGCGCGACGGCCGAGAAGGGCGCGAAGACCAGGTCGCGGGGGCCGCGCCCGCTGCCGTGCCGGTGCCAGCGCACCAGCCGTTCACCGCGCGCCAGTTGGGAGATGAACTCCATGGTGGCGGTGCCGTCGTCGACCACGACCAGGTCGCGGGCCCGGGTGAGGGTGAGCAGCAGCTGGACGTAGCGGGAGAACGGGTCGCCGATGACGATCCGGCCCGCCTTGCGGAGCAGCGGGGTGAGCCCTCCGACGGTGCGCAGGGGGGCCGTCGGACCGCCGCGGGCCTCTTCCCAGCGCACGGCGTGGCCCTCGTCGCGGGCGAGTTCCGCCATCCGGCGCAGCTGGCCGCGGGTCATCGGGTCGTGCGGCGAGAGCACGACGACGGTGAGTGCGCCGGCCTGTGCGGTGTGCGCCCATTCCAGGACGTTCAGCAGCTGCACCGGGCTCTCGACGAAGGCAAGGGTGGCGGTGTCCGGCCCCGCGGTGCCCGCCCGCCCGTCGGAGGGTGCGGGCCGGTTGCGCTGCCGGGGCACCCCCAGGAGACGGCGGGCGGGAGTACCCGCCGCCTCCTGGGGCGGAACCTGCGTGCCGGGCGCGGACGGCTCGGCACGGGTCCCTTCGCGTGAGCTCACGACGGTCCTCCCGTGGTCCGTCAGACTGCCGCCGGCTCGCGGTCGGCGGCGGTCTCACGGGACTCGTTGTCGGCGACGACGCCCAAGACGCGGCGCAGCTTCTTCATCGGGCCGAGCTCGCTCTCGTAGACCTTCTTGACGCCGTCGCCGAGGGACTCCTCGATGGTGCGGATGTCGCGGACCAGGCGGGTCAGGCCCTGCGGCTCGACGGAGGCGGCCTGGTCGGAGCCCCACATGGCGCGGTCGAGGGTGATGTGCCGCTCGACGAAGGCGGCGCCGAGGGCGACCGCGGCGAGGGTGGTCTGCAGGCCGGTCTCGTGGCCGCTGTAGCCGATCGGGACGTTCGGGTACTCGTCCTGCAGGGTGTTGATCATGCGGAGGTTGAGCTCTTCGGCCTTGGCCGGGTACGTCGACGTGGCGTGGCAGAGAAGGATGTTGTCGCTGCCCAGGACCTCGACGGCGTGCCGGATCTGCTTGGGGGTGGACATGCCCGTCGAGAGGATGACGGTGCGGCCGGTGGCGCGCATGGCGCGCAGCAGGTCGTCGTCGGTCAGCGAGGCGGAGGCGACCTTGTAGCAGGGCACGTCGAACTTCTCCAGGAAGTCGACGGACTCGACGTCCCACGGGGAGGCGAACCACGCGATGCCGCGCTTCTTGCAGTACTCGTCGATGGCGCGGTAGCCGTCCTCGTCGAACTCCACGCGGTGGCGGTAGTCGATGTAGGTCATCCGGCCCCACGGGGTGTCGCGCTCGATGTCCCACTGGTCGCGCGGGGTGCAGATCTCCGGGGTCCGCTTCTGGAACTTCACGGCGTCGCAGCCGGCGTCGGCGGCGGCGTCGATCAGGGCGAACGCGTTCTCCAGGTCGCCGTTGTGGTTGATGCCGATCTCGCCGGTGACGTAAACGGGGCGGCCGGGGCCGGCCTCGCGGTCGCCGAGGGTGCGGAGGCGGGAGGTGTTGCTCATGGGGAGGTTCCTTCTGTGTGGGTAAGGGGTGTGAAGGGGAATCGGGGTGAGGGGGTGCAGGGGTAAGGGGGCCTGCCGGTCAGAGGGACGGGCCCAGGAGCCAGGAGGCGATCTCGCGGATCGCTCCGCTGCCGCCCGGCGTCGCGGTGACCGCGCGGGCGGCGCCGCGCACGACGTCGTGCGCCCCGGCGACGGCCACCGGCCAGCCGACGAGGTCGAAGCACGGCAGGTCGTTGACGTCGTTGCCGACGTAGAGCACGCGCTCCGGCGCGATGCCCGTCTCCTCGCACCACTGCTTGAGTGCGAGGTCCTTGCGGTCGATGCCGTGCAGTACGGGAACCTGCAGCTTGCGGGCCCGTGCGGCGACGACCGGGTTCTTCTCCGAGGACAGGATCAGCAGTTCGAGCCGCGCCGTGCGCAGCGCGGCGATGCCGAGGCCGTCGCCGCGGTGCACGGCGACGATCTCCCGTCCGTCGGCGTCGATCAGCACCCGGTCATCGGTCTGGGTGCCGTCGAAGTCGAGTACCACCGCGTCGACGTCCTCGCTGGTGGGGAGGGCGCCGGGGCGGGGAGCGTCCAGCAGCGGCGCGAGCGCGCGGGCGCGGGCGAGGTCGTGCGGATCGTCGACCTCCAGCACCCGGGCGGCGTCCGTGCGGACGAGTTCGGTGCGGCCGAAGAAGCGGTGGCCGCTGCTGCGGAAGCCGGCCGCGTCCATGGCGTAGGCGGCGCCGGTCTCCAGCAGGTCCTGCGGGCGGTCCTGGCGGCGCGGGCGGAAGGACTTGTCGTGGTTGACGCCGTAGCCGCCTGCGGTGGTGACGGTGGCGGTGGTCTGCGCGGGGATCGCCGCGCCGGCCGCGCCCCGCGCGAGGGGCGCGCCCGCGTCGTCCGCGGTGTATTCGTCGGCCCGCCAGACGAAGCCGTGGAACGGCGCGACGGTCAGCGCGCTGTCCGCGCCGTCCTCGACGACCGCGGCGGCCACGCCGTCGATGTCCTCGCGGACCAGGAAGGGGCTGGTGCACTGGACGAGGAGCACCGCGTCGACGGGGTTGCCCTGCTCGGCCTCGTAGGTGTCCATGGCGTGCAGGACGGCGGCCTCGCTGGTGGCGGTGTCGCCCGCGATGTCACCGGGGCGGCGTACGACGAGGGCTCCGGCGCCGCGCGCCGCGGCCGCGATCCCGGCGTCGTCGGTGGACACGATCACGTCGGTGACCAGGCGGGACGCGCGGCATTCACGGACCGCGCGGGCGACCAGGGGCACTCCCCCGACGGCGGCGAGGTTCTTCGCGGGCACCCCCTTGGATCCGCCGCGGGCGGGGATGACGGCCACGACGGTCGGCCGGTTCTGCGGACGCTGCCGGTCCTGTGGGCTGTGCGGCATTGCGGGCTCCTTCCGGGGGCCGTACGGGCTCCGGGGGCTGGTCGGGGTGCTCACAGCTGCCCCCAGCGGCGGATGGCGGGGGCGACACGCTGGACGCCGTGGCGGTAGGCGCCCCGGGCGGCCTCGCGGACGGTGTCGCGGGCGACCTGGCGCAGTCCGCCGGTCCGCGCGTCGGGCTCGGTGTGGCCGGCGAGGGGTTCGCCGTGCGGGTCGAGGCCGTGCCGGGCGAGGATCTGGGGGAGGTAGCCGGGGGCGGTGCGCGGGGTGTAGTAGGGGGCGAGGGGCGGCAGCCGGTCGGCGGTGCGCAGGGCGGTGACCTTGGCGCGGGCGGCGTCGAAGGCGCTCTCGTACGAACCTCCCCCAGAGGGGGGACCCCCAGCGGCGACTCCCTGGCGGGCGAGCCAGTCGGGGTCCGGCGCCGGCCGGTGTCCGGCGTCGAGTTCGTCCCAGGAGGCCAGGCAGCCGGAGCCGAGGAAGTGGTGGTTGCCGAGGGCCTCACGGATGCCGAGGTCGGTGAGGACGGCGGTGGGGATGCCGCGGTGCAGGGACTCCAGGGCGGCGGTCGAGCTGACCGTCACCATGAGGTCGGTGCGGTCCAGGACCTCGCCCATGTTCCCGTACACCAGGCGGCAGTTGGCGGGCAGTCCGCCCGGCAGCTTGGTGCCGAGCTTCTGGTAGGGCAGTTCCTCGATGTGCGTGGTGTGCTCACCGGGTTTGCTGCGGAGTTTGATCAGCACCTCGCGGTCGGGGTGCTTGCGGGCGTGTTCCGCGGCCCTGCGCAGCAGGTACGTCCGGTCGGCGCGGCTCTCCGGTACGGACGGCTGGGCGGCGAACACCACGGTGCCGACCGTGCCTTCGCCGGCGTGCGGCGCGCCCCCGAGGAAGGGCAGGGCGCATTCGACGACGGCGGCGCCATCGGCGCCGACCCCGCGGTAGACGTCGCGGAAACGGTCCGCGTCGTGCCGGGAGTTGGCGAGGACGACGTCCGCGCCGTGCCGCAGCAGCAGCCCGTCCGCGAGCTTCTCGTAGACCACGCCCACGTAGCCGGTGACGACGACGGGGCGGCTGCCCGCTCCGGCCCAGGAGCGGGCGAGGCCGTGCAGCATGGCCTGCACCGCGCCGCCGACGCAGGACAGCACGACGATGTCGTACTGCGTGCGGTCGATGGTCCGGACGAAGTCCACGCCCCTGATTTCGCGCAGCGTCGCCGCACGGGCGCCGACCTCTTCGAGCTGGCGGACGGTGGGAGTGGCGCGGCCACGCAGCAGGAACCCGTCGAGCCGGGCGCCCGGTTGAATTCGGTACGCTGTCAAAGCGCCCCATTTCCAACGGGTGTCCGAGTCGGCGAGTACGGCAACTCGCGGCGTTGAAGAGGTACGTGATGGCACGACGATGACGCTAGGAAGGCATTCCGTTTCGCGGGCCAACTGGGTCGCAACAAAGGGTTAACAGCGGGTCGACGAATGGCGAACCGGCCCGTGGAACGGCCTGGTTAACCATCCCGACATTCTTCGTTCACCCGGAAGCCCTCGCCCGGTAAAGACGAATGCCGGCGCCGCACCTAATGTCACTCGGGTGGTTAAGCTCTCCGTCATCGTGCCGTTCTACAACGTGCAGACATACGCGCCCGACACCCTCAAGAGCCTGGCGGCAAATGCCCGCGAGGACTTTGAATTCCTCCTCGTCAACGACTGTTCGCGTGACGAAACGCCGCAGATCCTCGAGCGCGCCGAACGCGAGCTGCCGGGCGCCAGACTGCTGCACCACGAACAGAACGGCGGCCTCGCCACCGCCCGGAACACGGGCCTGGACGAGGCCCGCGGCGAATACGTCACCTTCCTCGACGGCGACGACTGGCTCGCGCCCGGCTACTTCACCGAACTCCTCGGTGCCATCGAGGGGTTGGGATGTGACTTCGTCCGCACCGATCATGTGCAGTGCACCGCCCGCAACCGCACCGTGCACCGTGTCCCGCACGGCCGCCGCGGTGTCGTGCTGGACCCGCGCGCGCTGATCCTGCCCGCCGACCGCTCCACCTCCGTCGACTACGCCTACGCCTGGGCCGGCATCTACCACCGCCGGCTGCTGGACAACGGGCTGCTGCACTTCACGCACGGCCTGCGGACCGCGGAGGACCGGCCGTGGATCTGGCGGCTGCACCGCGAGGCGGAGTCCATGGCGGTGGTCGGCCTGCTCGGCGTTTTCTACCGGCGCGGAGTGGCGTCGTCCCTGACCCAGATCGGGGACGTGCGGCAATTGGACTTCATTCGCGCCTTCGACCAGGTGATCGAGGAGACGGCGCGGGACCGCGACGCGGACCTGCTGCTGCCGAAAGCCGTGCGCACCTATTGCGCGATCATTTCCCACCACCTCGGATCGATCGAGCGGTTCGAACCGCAGGTCGCCCGCACCCTGCGTTCGATGAGCGCCGCGGCCATGAAACGCATGCCGCAGAACGCACTGAAAGAAGCCCTGGATTCGATGGATGCGCAGCGCGCGTCCCGGCTGCGGCGACTGCGCCGCCGCCCCTCCCCCAAGGCCTCGACGCCGCTCGGCCAGGGCGGCACCCCCACGACGGAGGCCGCGGCCTGATGACCGACCGACCCCGCACCCAGATCTTCATGGCGTCCACGCCCTACGGCGCGGCGACCCTAGCCGCCGCACTGGACGCCGACTGCTTCGCGCCGGCCGACCGCCGCATGCTGCTGATCAGCAACAACACCGCGATCCCGGAGACCGGCGCGACGCTGGATTCGATGCCCGGCTTCGAGCGGCTGCGCGGCCGCTTCACCCGGGTCCTGTCGTGGAACGACACGATCAGCCCCTTCCACCCCGGCGGCTGGTCCCCCCGGGCCAACGACGTCCCCCTGTGGGAGCGCTACCTGCGGCTCCTGTGGGGTCTCGGCGACGACCATGTCGAGCTGATCGTGGAGTCCATCCAGGTCAACCCGGCGCTCGCGCTGGCCCAGCTGTTCCCCGACGCGCCCATCGACGTCTACGCCGACGGCCTGATGAGCTACGGCCCCACCCGCAACAAGCTCGACCCGCTGGTCGGCACCCGCATCGGCCGCCTGCTGCACCTGGACCTGGTGCCGGGCCTGACGCCCCTGCTGCTGACCGAATTCGACGTCACCCCGCAGACCGTACCGACCGACGCCTTCACCAAGGTGCTTGCCGAACTCTCCGATGCGGGCGGCGAGTTGGACCTCCCGGAAGGCGGCGCGCTGCTGCTCGGCCAGTACCTCTCCGCGCTGGACATCCTCACCGCGCAAGAGGAGGAGCAGCTGCACGTACGGATGGTGCGCGGCGCCGCCGAGCGCGGCCACCGCCAGGTCGTCTTCAAACCGCATCCGTCCGCGCCCTCCCGCTGGTCCCGGATGCTGGAGCGGGAGGCCGAGAAGCTGGACGTCGAGCTGCTGGTGCTCGACAGCCCGGTGCTGGCCGAGGTCCTCTACCAGCGGATGCGGCCCGCGCTGGTCGTGGGCTGCTTCTCCACCGCGCTGCTCACCGCGGCCACCTTCTACGACCTGCCGACCGCGCGCACCGGCACCGGGCTCCTGCTGGAGCGGCTCACCCCGTACCAGAACAGCAACCGGGTACCGGTCACCCTCGTCGACGCGCTGGTGCCGGACCTCGCGGACCGCGGCGAGCGCCCGCGGACCGCGGCCGCCCCCGCAGCCATCGCCGGTCTGGTCGCCACCGTCGGCTATGCGATGCAGCACCAGATCTACCCGCAGCTGCGGCCGGAGGCCGAGCGCTATCTGTCCGCCCACCTCGACCAGCGGACCTGGCGCTACTTCAAGCGGCGCCGGCTCACGTCGCTGGCGCTGCCGGGCGCGGTCCCGGCCCAGCTCTCGTTCCTTCCGCGCAATGCCACCGTCCGCAGGGTCGCGCGCCGTGCGCGGGCCGTCCAGCGGCGTCTGAGGAAGCGGGCCGCGTTCGGATGAGTGCCCAGCTGACGGCCCCCGCGCCCGCCGTCCCCGATCCGGCTCCCGGCGCCGCGGCGGCCGCCGGCACGGCGGGCCGGGCGCGCGGCCCCTCGCGGCTGCGCGCCCTCGACGGGCTGCGGCTGCTGGCCGCCCTGATGGTCGCCGCGTACCACTACGGGGGACGCAGCGGCGAGATATCGCAGGCCTGGGGCGGCTCACCGGCTCAGCAATTCCCGACCGCCTCGGGCCTGTTCGCTTACGGCTGCCTCGGTGTGCAGATCTTCTTCGTGATCAGCGGCTTCGTGATCTGCCTCAGCGGCTGGGGGCGCACCCTGCGCGCCTTCCTCGCCTCCCGCATCTCCCGCCTCTACCCGGCCTACTGGGTAGCGGTCCTCCTGGTCACCGCCGTCTTCGCACTGCCATGGGTCGCCTACGAGGCGCTCGCACCCAGCGATGTGCTGACCAACCTGACCATGCTGCAGCAGCCGCTGGGCGTGGACCGGGTGCTGGGCGTGTGCTGGACGCTCTGGGCCGAGATGCGGTTCTACGCGCTCTTCGCGCTCTGCGTCGTCCTGCCGGGCGCCACCCGCGGCCGGGTCGTGCTCTTCTGCGCCGGCTGGACGCTGGCGGCCGCGCTGGCGCAGGCCGCCCACCAGCCGTTCCTCGACGTGGTCCTGATGCCGGAGTACGCGCCGTTCTTCATCGGCGGCGTCGGGCTGTACCTGCTGCACCGCTATGGCGCCCGGGACCCGATCGCCTGGGCGATAGTGCTGGTCAGCTGGCTGATCGGGCAGCATTACGCGGTCCGCGGGCTCTGGCACGCACCGTCGGCCACGGCCTTCTCCTACCGTTCGGCGGCGGGCATCATCGCCGTCGTCACGATCGGCTTCGGGCTGGTCGCGGCGGTCGCCCTGGGCAAGCTGCGCCGGGCGAACTGGCGCTGGCTGACCGTCGCCGGGGCGCTGACCTATCCGTTCTATCTGGTGCACGAGCATCTGGGCTGGGTCGTCGTCCGGGCCCTGCACCAGGGCGCCGGCCTGCCGTCGTACGCGACGCTGCCACTGACCGTGGGGCTGATGCTGCTGCTCGCGTGGGTGATGCACCGCTGGGTGGAGCGCCCGCTCACCCCCGTCCTGAAACGGTCGATCGACCCGAAGCGGCCGGTCGTGCCCAAGCAGCGGACCGCCCTCTGACGGCGGGGTGGCGGTCCCGGCCCGCCACCCCTGCCCCGTCAACCACCGGCCCTCAACTGCCCTCCGCCCGGCCCTTGATGGCCTCCTCCCGGCCCATGGCGGCCCCCTCCCGGCCCATGGTGGCCTCCTCCCGGCCCTTGGTGGCCTCGATCCCCGCGATGACGATCCGCATTCCGGCCTCGAAGCTGCGGTCGAGGTCGCCGAACATCTCCCGGCCCGCCAGGGCGGCCAGCGGATAGCTCACGCCCAGCCGCTGCTCGCGGTCCTCGACGTCGTAGGCCGGATCGCGGGTCTCCGGCTTCCCCGGCTCCGGGTAGATCGACTGCTCCTCGATGACCAGCCCGATGGTGAAGTTGTACGCGGTCCACCAGGCGTGTGCCGCCTCGCCGACGCCGAAGCCCGATGTGGTGAGCCGGCGCATCATGAGGTCGAGCGGCCCGGCGTAGCTTTCGTCGGTCATCCGCGTACCGCTGAAGACCTTGCCGCCGTCGCGGTAGCCGAGCAGTCCGCGGCGCAGCGCCGAGCAGGTGAGGCCCAGCATTTCCTGCCAGGTGTCGCCGAGGTCGCTCGGAACCGTGCGCGGCCCCGTCAGCGGGTCGGTCATCCGCCGGAACATCTCGGTCGCCATCTCGTCGAGCAGCGCCTGCTTGTTCTTGAAGTGCCAGTACAGGGCGGGTGCCTGGACGTTCAGCTCCTTGGCGATGCGGCGCAGGGTGAGCCCGTCGAGGCCCACCTCGTTCAGCAGCCGCAGGGCGGTTTCCACCACCAGGTTCCGGTCGAGTCGCGATGCCATGTTGACAATTTAACACCGTTAAGGCCATCCTCCTGAACATGGAACTTAACAACGTTAAGGACGTCCTCGGCGCAGCCATCCCTGATGCCCTGGACGGCGCTCCCCTTGAGGTGCTGATCGTCGGCGCCGGCCCGACCGGCCTCGCCCTCGGCATCGACCTCGCCCGGCGCGGCATCCGCGCCCTGGTCATCGAGCGGCAGGACCGCCTCTCCCCCGGCGCCCGCGGCACCGGCCTGCAGCCGCGCACCCAGGAGGTCTTCCACGACCTCGGGGTGCTCGACGCCGTCTTCGCGTCCGGCGGCCGCTACCCGGACACGGCCCTGTGGGAAGACGGCCGGATCACTTCGGTGTTCGCGATGCTCGAACACGTCGACCCGACGCCCGCCGTCCCTTACTCCAACGGCCTGATGATCCCGCAGTGGCGCAACCAGGAACTGCTCCGCGCGCGGCTGGAGGAACTCGGCGGCGGCGTACTGCTGGGCACCGAACTCACCTCGTTCGAGCAGGACGCGGACGAGGTGACCGCCCGCCTCACGCTCGCCGACGGCAGCGTCAGGACCGTCCGCGCCGGCTATCTCGTCGCCTCCGACGGCGGCCGCAGCACCGTCCGCCGGGCCCTGGGCGTCGGCATGAGCGGCCCGTCCCTGCCCACCGGCCTCGCCCTGCTCGCCGATGTGTCCGTCGACGGCCTCGACCGGGACCACTGGCACCGCTGGACGCAGCCGTCCGGCGCCTTCACCGCCCTCCTCCCGCTCGCCGGCACCGACCACTTCCAACTGATGACCATGGCCGCCGACGACCAGCCGGAGGCCTCCGCCGACGCCGTGCGGGACCGGATCGCGGCCCGTACCCACCTCGGCCGGGACCAGGTCGGCGAGGTCCACTGGACCTCCCTCTTCCGCCCGAAGGCCGGAATGGCGGACCGCTTCCGCTTCGGCCGGATCTTCCTGGCCGGCGACGCGGCCCACATCCACTCCCCGGCCGGCGGCCAGGGCCTCAACACCAGCGTGCAGGACGCCTACAACCTCGGCTGGAAGCTCGGCCAGGTGCTGCGGCACGACGCACCCGACACCCTCCTCGACAGCTACGAAACCGAACGCCGCCCGATCGCCGCCGGCATCCTGGAGACCAGCACCCGGCTGCACGTCACCCGCTCGATGCGCCGCGGCAGGGACCTGCACCAGCTCGACATCGGCTACCGGGACAGCCCCCTCACCCACGAGCTGCGCACGGACATCCCCGAGGGCGCCCTGCGGGCCGGCGACCGCGCCCCCGACGCGCCCTGCACCACCGCCGACGGGACCGCCACCCGCCTCTTCGACGTCTTCCAGGGCCCGCACTTCACCCTGCTCGCCCTCGGCGAGGTCACCCTCGACCCGGCAGCGCTGCCGGCCGGCCCGGCGCTGCTGCGCATCGTCCACGCGGGCGGCCCCGCCCCCGACCTCCTCGACCCCGACGGCCACCTCCGCGACGCGTACGGCAACGGCCCCGGCCTGTTCCTCGTCCGTCCCGACGGCTATATCGCGCTGGCGGCGCCCGCCGAGGACGCCACCGCGCACGCGGCGGCCGCGCTCGCCCCGTACGTCGGCGCGGGCGCCCCGCAGCCGGCGGGCCGGTGAGCGGCCGGACACCCCCATGAGCCACGAGGCCGTACCGGCGGATGTCGCCGGTACGGCCTCGTGCGGGAACGGGCGCCGGAGGGGGGTGGGCGCCCGGGGCGGTGATCCGCCCAGGGGTTCTCGGGTCCGGGAGTTCCGGTCCCTGGTGGGGGCCTACAGGACCAGCGACAGCAGCAGCACGCAGATGATGCCGACGACCGAGATCAGCGTCTCCATGATCGACCAGGTCTTGAAGGTCTGGCCGACGCTCATCCCGAAGTACTCCTTCACCAGCCAGAAGCCCGCGTCGTTGACATGGCTGAAGAACAGCGAGCCGCAGCCGATGGCCAGGACCAGCAGCGCCACATGCGTGGTGCTCATGTCCGCGGCGAGTGGGGCGACCAGACCGGCGGCGGAGATGGTGGCCACCGTCGCGGAGCCGGTCGCGAGCCGGATGACGACCGCGATCAGCCAGGCCAGCAGCAGGGTGGAAATGTTCCAGTCCTTGGAGATCTCCAGGATCATCTGGCCGACGCCCGCGTCCACCAACGTCTGCTTGAAGCCGCCGCCGGCGCCGACGATCAGCAGGACCCCGGCGATCGGACCGAACGACTTCTCGACGGTGGTGGCGATCCTGCCCTTGCTGAAGCCGGCCGCCCGGCCCAGGGTGAACATCGCGACGATGACGGCGGTCAGCAGCGCGATCAGCGGCGAGCCGACCACGTCGAAGACCCGCTGGACGGTGTCCTTCGGATCGTCGACGACCACATCGACCAGGGCCTTGGCCAGCATCATCACGACCGGCAGCAGCACGGTGGCGACGGTGATGCCGAAGCCGGGGCGCTTTTCGAGATCGTCGGAAGCGCGCTCGGGCACCATGTTCTCCGGCGGGCGGATGTCCACCCAACGGGCCGCGTAGCGGGAGAAGACGGGGCCGGCGATGATCGCCGTCGGGATCGCCACGACCACACCGAGGGCGAGGGTGATGCCCAGGTTCGCGCCGACCGCGTCGATGGCGACGAGCGGGCCGGGGTGCGGCGGGATCAGCCCGTGCATGACGGACAGGCCGGCCAGCGCCGGGATGCCGATCCGCATCAGCGAGAAGTTGCCGCGCTTGGCGACCAGCAGCACGACCGGGATCAGCAGCACGATGCCGACCTCGAAGAAGATCGGCAGCCCGACGACCCCGGCGATCAGCACCATCGCCCACGGCATCGACCGCTTGCTCGCCTTGGCCAGGATCGTGTCGACGATCTCGTCGGCGCCGCCGGAGTCGGCGAGCAGCCTGCCGAGGATGGCGCCCAGCGCGATCAGTACGCCGGTGCCGGCGACGGTCTCACCGAGCCCGGTGGAGAAGCTCGCGATGGCCTTGTCGAGCGGCGCTCCCGCGACCGCGCCGAGCACCAGCGAACCGATGATCAGCGACAGGAAGGCGTGCACCTTGAACTTGGTGATGAGCAGGACGATGGCGGCTATGCCGGCCACGACGGCGATGCCCAACTGCGCATGTCCGGCCGAGGTGATCGGCGCGGTCGCATCCGCTGCGAGCATCTCGACGCTGAGATGAGTCACGGCGATTCCCTTGCTTGACGGAGGGAGGGGAGAGGGGACGGCGGGGGTACTGCGGCGCCCGCGGAACCCGGGCGCGGTGGTGCGGTGGTGCGGCGGCTAGCCGACCGGCGCGAGCTCGCGCAGCGCGGCGACGGCCCGGAGCGCGATCTCCTGCGGGGTGCCGGACACGTCGACGCCCACGCCCGCCTCGTCCGCACCGAGCGGTTCGAGGGTGGCGAACTGGGAGTCCAGGAGTGCGGTCGGCATGAAGTGGCCCTTGCGCTCGGCCATCCGCTCCTCGATCAGCGCGCGGTCGCCCGTGAGGTGCAGAAAGACCACACCGGGGGCGGCGGCGCGCAGCCGGTCGCGGTAGGCACGCTTGAGCGCGGAGCTGCTGACGACGCCGCCGTGTCCGGCCCGGTCGTGGGCCCAGGCGCCGATGGCATCCAGCCACGGTCCGCGGTCGCTGTCGTCCAGCGGGGTGCCCGCCGACATCTTGTCGATGTTGGCCGGCGGGTGGAAGTCGTCGCCCTCGGCGTACGGGACGCCCAGTTCGGCGGCCACGAGCGGGCCGATCGTCGTCTTGCCGGTGCCTGCCACACCCATGACGACGATGACGTGGGGGGTGCTCATCCCGATTACCTCGCTGTCTTCATTGACCTGCTGCGCCCCCCACTGAAACCTATTAGGTACGACGTATTCAAGAGTCTGTGATGCAAACGTCATACTTATTGCGTCACGGGTCGGGAACGTAGGCTGGGCACCATGGAGAACGAGGGGAAGGGACTGCACGCACGCGTGCTGGAGTCCCTGGGGCCGGCGATCACCGCGGGCGACTACCCTCCGGGCACGATCCTGCGCACCGACGAACTGGAGCAGCGCTTCGACGTCTCCCGCACGGTCATCCGCGAGGCGATCCGGGTACTGGAGTCGATGCGACTGGTCGCCTCACGACGCCGGGTCGGGGTGACGGTCCGCCCCACCGAGGAGTGGAACGTCTACGACCCGCGGGTCATCAGCTGGCGGCTGGCCGGCCGGGACCGCCCCCGGCAGCTGCGCTCCCTGACCGTGCTGCGCTCCGCCGTCGAACCGGTCGCCGCCGGACTCGCCGCCACGCACGCCACCCCCGAGCAGTGCGCCGAACTCACCGAACACGCCATGGGCATGGTGTCCACCTCACGCGGCCAGCAGCTCGACGCCTACCTCGTGCACGACACGGCCTTCCACCGGGTGGTGCTGCGCGCCTCCGGCAACGAGATGTTCGCCCGGCTCGGCGACGTCGTCGCCGCCGTCCTGACCGGCCGCACCCAGCACCATGTGATGTTCACCGACCCCGACCCGGCGGCCGTCACCCTGCACGTCCAGGTGGCCGAGGCGGTACGCACCGGCGACGCGGCCCGCGCCGAGGCCCTGACCCGCGAGATCACCATCGGCGCCATGGCCGAACTCGACGTCCTCGCACCGTAGTCGGGGATCCCGGCAGCACATTCGCCCGCCACACACGGCCCGGTACCGCTTCCGTCGGGCGCCTCCGGCGGGACGTTTTCGTCGGGGCGTTTTCGTCGGGGCGTTTCGTCGGGGCGTTTCGTCAACGGCCCCCGGGGGCCGCGCCGTTCGGGAAATTTACGCCGCCCGGGAGACCCTCCTCGGCCGGCCTGGCCCGACGGCCGCCGTACACGGGGTGCCGCCGATGCGCGGAGAACCGGTCCGTCCGGAGCGGACGAGGGAGAAAAAGAGAAAGGCAAAGAGCGATCACCGCTCCTTGCCACTTTCAACTTATAGCGCACTGGGGGGCTTGCGGCAAGGCCCCCGCCCTGGTGCAGAATCGCGGCTCGAAGCCAGAACCTGCAGAAATGGGAGATTCGCGAAGTGCGTTCGTTTTTGTCGGTTCCCAGGTGGTGCGGTGGCGTCGAGCCGACGAGGGGACGCGCACCGCGGGTGCGGGCGACCGGCACCGGGACGCGGCTGTGCGCGCCGACCGCCGCGGCGGCGATTCAGAACCGGAGCTGAGGCATATGAACCCCCTGACCACCAGCGCGTTCGACCTTCCCGACCGCCTCGCCCCCAAGGCCGACCCGGCCCTGATCGACGGCGACGAGGGGCATTTCGCGGCCCTCGCGGAGAGCCTCGCGCAGACCATCGCCGAACTGTCCGACCGCCTCGATGCCACGCGCAGGGCGCCCGGCGGCATCGGCCGGGAGGCGATGGACCGGGACACGGAGGTCCACCGGCTGACCGGGCGCCTGCGCGCCCTGCGCCGCTTCGGCCTGGACCTCTGCCTCGGCCACATCGTCCCTGCGGACCACCCCGAGCCCGTGTACATCGGACGGCTCGGCCTCACCGACACCACCGGGCGCCGGCTGCTGCTCGACTGGCGCTCCCCCGCGGCCGAGCCGTTCTTCGCGGCGACCCACGCCCACCCGATGGGTCTGGCGAGCCGCCGCAGGTACCGCTGGACCCGCGGCCGGATCAGCGACTACTGGGACGAGGTGTTCACCGCCGACGGGCTCGACGGGCACGCCGCCCTCGACGACCAGTCCGCCTTCATCGCGAGCCTGGGCAGCAACCGATCGAGCCGCATGCGGGACGTGCTCTCCACCATCCAGTCCGACCAGGACGCCATCATCCGCGCGGGGTCCCGCGGCGCTCTCGTCGTCGACGGCGGTCCGGGCACCGGCAAGACCGTCGTCGCCCTGCACCGCGCCGCCCACCTCCTCTACTCCGACCCGCGCCTCGGCCACCGCCGGGGAGGGGTGCTGTTCATCGGCCCGAGCCGGCCCTACCTGAACTACGTCGCCGATGTCCTGCCCAGCCTCGGCGAGGAGGGCGTGCAGACCTGCACCCTGCGCGACCTGGTGGCCGAGGGAGCCGGAGCAGCGGTCGAGGCCGACCCGGAGGTGGCGCTCCTGAAGTCGTCAGCGGACCTGGTGAAGGCGATCGAACCGGCCGTCGGCATCTACGAGGAGCCGCCCGCCAAGGGAATGACGGTCGAGACCCACTGGTCCGACATCTGGCTGAGCGCCGACGACTGGGCCGCGGCGTTCGAAGCGGTCGAACCAGGCACTCCGCACAACGAGGCGCGCGACCAGATCCAGGAGGAGCTGGTCACCCTCCTGATGGACAAGGACGACAGCGACGCCTCCCCCGAGCTGCTCCGGCGGTCGCTGCTGCAGAACAGGGAGCTGATCAGCACCCTCCACCGCGCGTGGCCGATGCTCGAAGCGACCGACCTCGTCGGAGATCTGTGGTCGGTACCGGCCTACCTGCGCAAGTGCGCCCCGCAGCTCGGCCCCGACGACGTGCGCAAGCTCCAGCGGGCGGACGCCCAGGCCTGGACGGTGTCCGATCTGCCGCTCCTGGACGCGGCGCGGCAGCGGCTCGGCGACCCGGAGGCGTCCGCGCGGGGGCGCCGGCACGAGGCGTCCGTCGCCGCGGAACGTGCGCGCAGGGCCGACTCCATCGACAGCCTGCTGCAGAACGTCGAGATCGACGAGAGCGAAGGCGCGATGGGGATGCTGCACGGGCAGGACCTGCAGGACACCCTGATCGACGAGAGCGCGCTGCCCGGCGCCGAACCGGACCTGCTCGCCGGCCCGTTCGCGCACATCGTCGTGGACGAGGCCCAGGAACTGACCGACGCCGAGTGGCAGATGCTGCTGCTCCGCTGCCCGTCCCGGAGCTTCAGCATCGTCGGGGACCGTGCGCAGGCCAGGCACGGGTTCACCGAGTCGTGGCAGGAGCGGCTGGAGCGGGTCGGGCTCGACCGGGTCACCGTGGCCTCCCTGAGCATCAACTACCGCACGCCGGAAGAGGTCATGGCGGAGGCGGAGCTGGTCATCGGCGCCGCGCTCCCGGACGCCAATGTGCCGACCTCCATCCGCAGCAGCGGCATCCCCGTCGTCCACGGATCCGTCGCGGAGCTGGACCCGGTCCTCGACACCTGGCGCGCCGCCCATCCCGACGGCATCGCCTGCGTCATCGGCGATCCCGCGTTCCGTTCGACCTCCCGCGTCCGGTCGCTGACCCCGGAGCTGGCCAAGGGCCTGGAGTTCGACCTGGTCGTCCTCATCGACCCGGAGGCATTCGGCACCGGCATCGAAGGAGCCGTCGACCGCTATGTCGCGATGACCCGTGCGACCCAGCAGCTCGTCATCCTCACGAGCTCCGCGTCCGCTGCGGCACCGCGGCAGCGGCAGCCCTGACCGCCGGGGCCCGTCGTCCGGGCGGGCCCCACCTCAGAACAGCGGCTGCTGTCCCGGGATCGGCGGCTCCTCCGGGTCGAAGAGCTTCTCGGCCGGCGCCATCATCGGCGCGATCCGACGCGACCCCGGACAGGAGATCAACTCCAGCACCGTCCGCCGCCCCGGCGGGTCATGGCGGGCGAAACGACCGCCGACAACGGCGATCTCTCGGGTGCAGATGGGGCAGGCGCGGCGGGGTGACGACATGGGACCAGTCTGACCCAGGCCGCGACCGGCACGCACCGGCGCCCGCCGCACCCACCCGCCGCCCCCTCAGAAAGCGTCCGTCGGGACGTACGTCCCCCACACCTCGCGCAGCGCGTCGCACACCTCGCCCACCGTCGCCTTCGCCCGCAGCGCCTCGCGCATCGGGTACAGGACGTTGTCGGTTCCCTGGGCCGCGCGCCGCAATCCGGTCAGGGCCCTCTCGACGGCGGGCCGGTCGCGTCCGGCCCGCAGGGCCGCCAGGCGGGCGCTCTGCTGGGCCTCCAGGGCCGGGTCGACGCGGAGCGTTTCGTAGGGCTCCTCCTCGTCCAGCCGGAAGCGGTTGACGCCGACCACGACGCGTTCGCCGGCGTCCGTCTCCCGGGCGATGCGGTAGGCGTTGCGCTCGATCTCGGCCTTCTGGAAGCCCTGCTCGATCGCGGCCACCGCCCCGCCCAAGTCCGCCACCCGGCCCATCAGTTCGCGGGCCGCCGCCTCCGTCTCGTCGGTCATCGACTCGACGGCATAGGACCCGGCGAACGGGTCGACGGTGGCGGTCACATCGCTCTCGTACGCGAGTACCTGCTGCGTCCGCAGCGCCAGCCGGGCCGACTTGTCCGTCGGGAGCGCGAGGGCCTCGTCGAAGGAGTTGGTGTGCAGCGACTGGGTGCCGCCCAGGACGGCGGCCAGGCCCTGCACGGCGACCCGCACCAGATTCACCTCCGGCTGCTGGGCGGTGAGCTGGACGCCCGCGGTCTGCGTATGGAAGCGCAGCATCAGCGACTTGGGGTCTCGCGCGCCGAACTCCTCGCGCATCACCCGGGCCCACATCCTGCGCGCCGCGCGGAACTTGGCCACCTCTTCGAGGAGCGTCGTACGGGAGACGAAAAAGAAGGACAGCCGTGGCGCGAAGTCGTCGACGTCCATCCCGGCGGCGACGGCGGCACGGACGTATGCGATGCCGTTGGCGAGCGTGAAGGCGATCTCCTGCACGGGCGAGGCACCGGCCTCGGCCATGTGGTAGCCGGAGATCGAGATGGTGTTCCACCGGGGGATCTCGGCCCGGCAGTAGCGGAAGGTGTCCGCGGCCAGCCGCAGCGACGGCTTCGGCGGGAAGATGTAGGTGCCGCGGGCGATGTACTCCTTGAGCACGTCGTTCTGTACGGTCCCGGTCAGCCGGTCCGCCGGCACCCCCGCTTCCTCGCCCACCAGTTGGTAGAGGAGCAGCAGCAGCGCGGCCGGAGCGTTGATGGTCATGGACGTCGAGACCCGGTCCAGCTCGATCCCGTCGAACAGCACCCGCATGTCGTCGACGGAGTCGATGGCCACCCCGACCTTGCCGACCTCACCGGCCGCGATCGGGGTGTCCGAGTCGTGGCCCATCTGCGTCGGCAGGTCGAAGGCGACGGACAGCCCGGTCGTGCCGTGCTCGATCAGCTGCCGGTAGCGGGCATTGGACTCCGCTGCCGTACCGAAGCCCGCGTACTGCCGCATCGTCCACGGGCGCGTGGTGTACATCGACGGGTACACGCCGCGCGTGAAGGGGTAGCTGCCCGGCGCGCCGAGCTTGCCGTCGGCGTCCCAGCCGGCGAGCGCCGCCGGCCCGTACACCGGCGCGACGGGCAGCCCGCTCTCGTTCCGCCGCACCGTGTCGTGCGGCTCAGCCGTCCCGTCTCGCCCGTCCGCCTCGCCCGTCATGGGTGTACGCCTCCCGGTCGACCGTGCCGATGCCCGAACCGGCAGGTGCCCCTGCCGGTCGCTTCGCCGGGGGGCGCGCGGCACGCGACACGCCCCGGCTCACAGCATGCCCGCAGGTTCGCCGTCCCGCAGCGCTGGGAAGCATCAACGGTGGCCGGTCGAGGTGGCACCGGCGGCAACCGGGGGTGGAGCATGCGGCGGAGCGGCAGAAGACCTGCGGCGGGTACGGCACTGCTGGTGGCGGTGGTGATCGCCGCAGCTGCGGGCTGCCGTCCGGTGACGGTGTCCGGATCGGCCGGCACGGCCGACGGGAAGTCCGGCCGGCATGCCGCCACCGCGCCGTCCCACGCCCGCCCGCCGTCCGCCGCACCGCCGGCCCCGGCCCGGCACCGGGTCACCCAGCGGCCCGCCCCCCGGCCCGCCCCACGTCCGGTCATGGCCACCGGCGCGCGCGGCCCGCAGGTCCGCGAACTCCAGGCCCGCCTCGCCCAGCTCGGCCTCTTCGGCCGCTCCCCCACGGGCTACTACGCCTCCGTGACCGCCGCCGCGGTCCGCGCCTTCCAGAAGCGGCAGGGGCTGCCGCGCACCGGCGCGGTGCAGCCCGCGGCGTGGAGCGCCCTGCGCGCCCGCACCCGCCAGCCGTCCCACGACCAGCTCTTCCCGCCGACCACCAAGCCGATCGGCACACCCGATCCGCGCTGCATGACGGGCCGGGTGATCTGCATCAGCAAGAAGAGCGACACCCTCGCCTGGATGGTCAACGGCAGGGTCGTCTCGGCGATGGACGTGCGTTTCGGCTCGCAGTACACCCCCACCCGCGAGGGCACCTTCGCCATCACCTTCAAGAGCCGGCACCACGTCTCGACGCTCTACCACTCACCGATGCCGTACGCGATGTTCTTCAGCGGCGGCCAGGCGGTGCACTATTCGTCGGACTTCGCGGCCCGCGGCTACTCCGGCGCCTCACACGGCTGTGTGAACGTCCGGGACGAGAAGAAGATCGCCGCCCTCTTCGCCGCGGTGCAGAAGGGGACGAAGGTGGTGGTGCACCACTGATGCGGGCGGGCGGAACGCCGCCGGCGGAAGAGAAGGGCGCGGGCAGGGCCGGGGGAACGTGCCCCGCCCGCGCCGAGTGCGCGAAGCCGTGGATACGGGGGGAACCCCGGCTTCTGCGCAGCCGATGACCAGTCGGCTTCACTTTCTACTGCGCCACCGGGTCGGAAAACGTCACACCGGGCCGGAAGGGGCCGTGGAGGGCGTGCCGGTGGGCGTGGGTGCCGGGGTGGACGCGCCGGGGTCGGGGGACGGGCTCGGTGTGGCGGAGGGGTGGGAGTCGTCGTCCTCGTCGCCGCCCGGGGCGCTGCTGCCCTGGCCGTCGCCGGGCCGGGTGCCGCCGCCGCTGCCGCCGCTCCCGCCGGTGCCTCCCGAGTCGCCGCCGTTCTGCTGACCCGCCAGGAACTTGCGGCAGAAGGCGTGCACCTTGGCCGGGCCGCCGGCCGCGCGCTCCAGCCGTCGGCGGGTCGTGCGGTCCATCTCGCCCCGCTTGCCGGACTCGTAGTCGCGGCACAGCGCCAGCACGAACTTCTTGCGGTCGCCGTGGTTCCTTCCGGAGTCCGGGTCGCCCGCGCCGCCGGGGGTGCCCTCATGGCCGGGGGCGCCGCTCGGGGCGCCGGGGGCGCCGTCATGACCGGGCGTGCCGTGGCCGCCCGGTGCCGGGGTGCCGTGCCGGCCCGTCGGGTCCTGGCCCGGGGTGGCGCCCGGGGAGCTGGGGATGCCGCTCTCGGTCCCGGTCTGGGTGTCCGGCTCCTGGGTTTGGAGGGTGCCCGGGGTCTCGGCGGCGGAGATCGTGGCGGCCGGTTCGGGGTCCGCCCCGACGCCCTGGAACGGGGTCGGCAGCACGCCGGTGCCCGCCGCGACGGCGACACCGCCGATCGCGCAGACCGCGAGGGCGACGGCGAAGCCGTGCCGGAAGGGGCGCCCGAGACGGGTGCGTTCGGCGATGCCGCCGGGGCGGGTGGTGTGCACCGTCGGGACCACGGCCCCGGACGTACGGGTCCGCGCCCCGTCACCGGCGCCCGGCCCGGCCTTCCGGAACGCGGCGAGCGCGGCCCCCTCTCCGGGGAGTTCGGTGGGTGCGGGACGGCCCGCAGCGCCGACCGCCGCGGCGGCGTCCAGCAGCTGGCGGAGCTCGTGTGCGCCGTCGCCGTCCCTGGCACTGACCGGGTCGCCACGCAGCAATCGCTCCGCGGCGTCCTTGTCGAGCCAGTCGTACCGGTCGTCGGCCATCACATGTCCTTCTGCGTTCGCGCGGCCGTTTCCGTCACACCCGGTACGTACGATTCCGCCACGCCGTCGCGGCGTCTTCGGCCCTGTGCCGGCACGCCGCCCACGGTTCCACCACCCTTGCGCGGCCCCGGCGCGGGCCGGTCAGGAGGGGGGTCGGCGGTGTGGCCCGCGCCGCCCCTGCCGTCGTCCTCGGGGCCCGGTGTGCAGCAGCCGATACCGCCGTCGCCCTCGTCCCCGGTGGCGTCCGGGTCGTGCCCGATTCCGCCGGCGGGCTCCTCGGCGATCAGCTCGGCGAGCCGCCGCAGGCCCCGGTGGGCGGCGGTCCGCACCGCCCCCGGCCGCTTGCCCAGGACCTGTGCGGTGCTCTTGGCGTCGAGTCCGACGACCACCCGCAGCACCACGGCCTCCGCCTGGTCCTGCGGCAGCCTGGATATCAGCCGGAGGGTGCTGCCGGTGCCCAGCGCCTCCAGTGCCTCGCCCGCGGTGTCGGAGGCGCCCGGGGTGTCGGCCAGTTCGCTCTCGTCGCCGCCGATCGCGGGGCGCCGTCCGCGCATCCGTATGTGGTCCAGGGCGCGGTTGCGGGCGATGCGGGCGGCCCAGCCGCGGAAACGGTCCGCGTCGCCGCTGAAGCGGGCGAGGTCGCGGGTGATCTGCAGCCAGGCTTCGGACGCGACATCTTCGGCGTCCGCGTCGCCCACCAAGGTCCGCACATACCCGAGAAGTCGGGGGTGCACCGCCCGGTAGACCGTACGGAACGCCGCTTCGTCGCCGTCCTGTGCCGCTTGTACGGCAACCGTCAGCCGACTGTCGTCCGGCTGAATGTCGTCCCCTCGCACGGGTCCATCCTGTCGCACGCGGAAAGTCCGCCGCCCGGTCCTTGCTGCTTTGCTGCCGATCCGGTCCGCTGACCGCTGATCGCGTACGCGCCGCACGGCGCCGGATGTCTGCCGGTTACCGCCCGCCGCCGTGGATCACGGCACGCCGGGAACCCCCGGTAACCGGGCTGTTCCTGCAGACCGTAACGCGTGAGGTCGCACGCCCCGAATCCGGGCCACCGCACACAGCGACGGACGGGCCGCACGGATCCATCTGGAACTCCCGGGGATCACGGCTGCTTCAAGCCGCGGGAAACAGGCGAACGATGCGCCAACCGGCGCGGATGGGCACGTTACGGGCCCCGCCCGGCCCGCGTCCAGAGCAACCGGCGGTACCCCGCCCCGCACCCCGTGTGACGCTTTCGGGCCGTCCGGCGCTGTATCGGATAGGGGGCTGTAACAGGCCCTTCATGAGCGACGGCCGGGGCCTCTCCTGTGGGGGGTGGCGGCCCCGGCCGTCCTTGTCCTTCCGCGTCCTTCCGCCGGCACTCACGCCGTGACGCTCACACCTTCGCGCCCAGCGCCTTGAAGTCCGGCCAGGACATCGCCGGCTTCCCCGGATTCCAGGTCTTCTCGGCCAAGGCCCGCAGCGGCATCCGGATCCCCTGCGCCACCTGCTCCTGCGTCTGCGCATTCGCCAGGTCGCACCAGATCGCGAACCGCGCCCCGGGCACCCGGTCGGGCCCGGTCTGCGACGCGGGCACCGACACCGGCGAGGTCCCGCGGATCACGGCCGGGGTCCAGCTGCGGTAGATCCGCTCCCCGGTCGGATAGGTGAAGTCGTTCGGCTCGCCGAGCACGTAGTAGAGGTACTCGTCGTTGAAGTTCATGACGGTGCGGCCCTTGCGGAGGAATTCCGCCGGGTCGCGCTTGCCCATCTCCTTGCCGGTCCAGTAGTCGACGGTCCGGTCCTTGTCGGGCTGGACGGCGCCGTCGAAGAAGAACCCGTCGTTCCAGGCCTCGATCTTGTTCTTGCCCGCTTTCCGGACGACCTTCTGCCGGTCGTTGAGCCAGCCGGTGGCCAGGTCCTCGATGGTGCCGCCCGATCCGTACTTCTCCCGCGCGGCCTGCGCGAGCTGCGGATAGGACGTCTCGGGGGAACGGGACATCAGCGCCTGGTATTCGTCACCGCCCAGGTGCCAGTAGGCGTCGCTGCCCTTGGGATTGGTGAACAGCCCGGCGTATTCGCGCAGCAGCTCGTCGACGAGCTTGCCGGCCTGCGGCTTGGAGATGTCGATCGCGCCATTGACGGTCTCGCCCTGGGCATTGCGCAGCTCCAGGCCGGGATAGTGGTCGAGCACGGCGCCCAGGTGGCCGGGCGAGTCGATCTCCGGAACGACGCTGATGTGCAGGCTCCGCGCGAGCTGCACGATGCTGCGGACCTGGGCCTTGGTGAGGTGGTCCTTGGACACGATCTCGGGGTGTGTGTCGCTCTCGATGCGCCAGCCCTGGTCGTCGGTGAAGTGCAGCTGGAACTGATTGAGCTTGAGGTCGGCGATCTCCCGGATCCGGCTCTCGATCCAGTCGGCGCTGAACGGCTTGCGGGCGTTGTCCAGGCTCATTCCGCGCTGCGGCCGGTCCGGCCGGTCCTTGATGGTGCCCTCGGGCAGTCCGCCGCCGGTGCTCAGTGCCTGTTTCACAGTGCGGGTGCCGTTGAAGATGCCGGCGTCGGTGGGGGCCGTGAGAGTGAGCCGGGTGTCGTCGGCGGTCAGCGTGTACGCCTCGTCGGCCGTGTTGCTGACCGCCGCGTTGTCCGGCCGGTCGGCGCCGCTCTTCCCGGTGAGCTTCACCTCGACGTCCCCCGGGCGTACGTCCTGGTCGCCCCAGACCACCGGCAGGCCGCCCAGGTCCTTGGCCAGCCGCCGGGCCTCGTCGGCGACATTGCTCTTCTCGCCGGCCGGGACCACCACCCGGGCGCCCTTGGACGGGCGCCAGCCGCGTCCATCGGCCGCCTGGAACGTGCTGACGGCGGGGATGGTGCGCGGCGGCCCCTTCACGGCGGCCCAGGTGGGGGTGGGTGCGGCGGACGAGGACCCGGCCGAGGAGGTGTCCCCGGGCGGCATGGAGTCCGCGGCGCCCGAGCAGCCGCTGAGTGCCAGCGCGGCGGCGAGCGCGGGAACCGCGAGGGCGGCTCGGGTCGACGGCCGCGTGGAGCGCGACGGCGGCGTCGGGTTCGACATTGTGCAATCCTCACTTTTCGGGGCGAAGCATTGCCGGGTGCTTGGGACGTGTCGTCCATCAAGCACGCGAAAGGTCTCTCATCCGGGTGAAATTCGCGCATCCGTCGGACAACGGCCGACAAGCGTCGTTAGCGTGGCGTCTCCATCAGTCACTCCCTTCCCAGGGCTTCCGGACCGCCGGATCACCGCCGGGGCGTCGCGTCGCGGTCACCACCGCCACACCCACCTCCGGCTCCGCATCCCTCCGGTATCACTCCGGAATTCCGTCGTTCTCCCGTCCACCTTCCATCAGCCGCCCGCCCCGCACCCGCCGAAAAGATCCATCCGGTCCGTATGCACCAGGCCCGACACCTTCAGGCCGGCATCCGTCCGATCCGCATCCGTCCGATCCGCATCCGTCCGAGGAGCCCACGCTGTCCGGCGACAACCCGGCCGCCAGGCCGACGACGCTGCATCCCCCGCACTCCCCGCGGTGCGGCATACCTTCGCAGAGCCGGGGCGCGCTGCCGCAGGGATACTCCGGCGGCGCCGGACTCGACGGCTTCAACACCCTCCCGTCCGACGACGCCGTCGCCGCGCTGCTGGCCTGCTGCGGCAGCCTCCGCTGGGCCGAGCGGGTCGCGGCGCACCGCCCGTACCCGGATCCGGAGTCGCTGCTCGCCGCGTCCGACGAGGCCTGTTACGACCTGACCCCGGCGGAGATCGACGAGGCGCTCGCCGGGGAATCCTTCTCGGCGCGCCCCCTCGTCGGCGCCCGGGGCCCCGGCACGCTCGCCGCGCACACCGCACTGCGGGCCGCGCACGCCGAGTACGAGCGGCGCTTCCGGCACGCCTTCGTGATCTGCCTGGACGGCTACCGCGACGACGAGCTGCTGGATCAGGTGCTGTCCGGGATCCGCACCCGGCTGGGCAACGAACCGGACGAGGAGCGGGCCGTCACCGCGGACGAACTGCGCCGGCTGACCCGCGGCCGGCTGGCGCGACTTGCGGCTTCTTGCCCGTAAAGCCCGTTTCGTACTTGTGTGATAGCCCGTTGGTGGCTGTTTGATCACACCTAAGGACCCGGGCGGGAGGAACCGACACCGCGTCGCTACGATGGCCAGGGCCGGTGGACCGTACCCGGCCGGGCCGTGACCGACAGAGAAGCCGGCAGGCCCCAATCCCCGCTCCCGGAGGGTTTTTCCGTGCCGGCTGGAACGCTGTACCGCGGCCGGGAAGGCATGTGGTCCTGGGTGGCTCATCGAGTCACTGGCGTCCTCATTTTCTTCTTCCTGTTCGTACACGTCCTCGACACCGCGCTTGTCAGGGTCTCGCCCGAGGCCTACGACGACGTCGTCGCGACTTACAAGACGCCCCTCGTCAACGTGATGGAGTACGGCCTGGTGGCCGCCATCCTCTTCCACGCGCTCAATGGCCTGCGGGTCATCGCCGTGGACTTCTGGTCCAAGGGCCCGAAGTACCAGAAGCAGCTGCTGTGGACCGTTGTCGGTGTCTGGGTCGTGCTGATGGCCGGTGCCTTCTACCCCGTGTTGCAGCACACCCTGCGCACGCTGTTCGGGAGCTGATGACGCGAGATGTCCGCTGAAACCCACTCCCCCGCAGGTACCACTGTGACGGACGACGTCCCGCTCTATGACGTGGACCACCCGGCCCCCGTCATCGAGCCGCCACGCAAGCGCACCAACAAGACCGGGCGCGCTTCCCGGGGCAACTTCGAGATGCAGACCTGGCTCTTCATGCGCCTGTCCGGCATCGTCCTGGTCGTCCTGGTCCTCGGTCACCTGCTGATCCAGCTGGTGCTGGACGGCGGTGTCTCCAAGATCGGCTTCGCCTTCGTGGCCGGCCGCTGGGCCTCGCCGTTCTGGCAGGGCTGGGACCTGCTGATGCTGTGGCTGGCGATGCTGCACGGCGCCAACGGCCTGCGCACGGTCATCAACGACTACGCGCAGCGGGACAACACCCGCTTCTGGCTGAAGATGCTGCTCTACACCGCCACGGTGTTCACCGTCCTTCTGGGCACGCTGGTGATCTTCACCTTCGACCCGAACATCCGCTAGGCCCCGGGGCTGAGGTAAACGACCAATGCAGATCCACAAGTACGACACCGTCATCGTCGGCGCCGGCGGCGCGGGCATGCGCGCGGCCATCGAGTCGACGAAGCGCAGCCGCACCGCGGTCCTGACGAAGCTGTACCCCACCCGGTCCCACACCGGCGCGGCGCAGGGCGGCATGGCCGCCGCCCTCGCGAACGTCGAGGAGGACAACTGGGAGTGGCACACCTTCGACACGATCAAGGGCGGCGACTACCTGGTCGACCAGGACGCCGCGGAGATCCTCGCGAAGGAGGCCATCGACTCGGTCCTCGACCTGGAGAAGATGGGCCTGCCGTTCAACCGCACGCCGGACGGCACGATCGACCAGCGCCGCTTCGGCGGCCACTCCCGTAACCACGGTGAGGCGCCGGTCCGCCGGTCCTGCTACGCCTCGGACCGCACCGGCCACATGATCCTCCAGACGCTGTACCAGAACTGCGTCAAGGAGGGCGTGGAGTTCTTCAACGAGTTCTACGTCCTGGACCTGCTGCTGCAGGACGTCGACGGGGTCAAGAAGTCCGCGGGCGTCGTCGCGTACGAGCTGGCGACCGGCGAGATCCACGTCTTCCAGGCGAAGGCGATCATCTTCGCGTCCGGCGGCACCGGCAAGTTCTTCAAGGTGACGTCGAACGCGCACACCCTGACCGGTGACGGCCAGGCCGCGGCCTACCGCCGCGGGCTGCCGCTGGAGGACATGGAGTTCTTCCAGTTCCACCCGACGGGCATCTGGCGCATGGGCATCCTCCTCACCGAGGGCGCGCGCGGCGAGGGCGGCATCCTTCGCAACAAGGACGGCGAGCGCTTCATGGAGAAGTACGCGCCCGTCATGAAGGACCTGGCCTCGCGTGACGTCGTCTCCCGCTCCATCTACACGGAGATCCGGGAAGGCCGCGGCTGCGGCCCGGACGGCGACCACGTCTACCTGGACCTGACGCACCTGCCGCCGGAGCAGCTGGACGCCAAGCTGCCCGACATCACCGAGTTCGCGCGCACCTACCTCGGTATCGAGCCCTACACGGACCCGATCCCGATCCAGCCGACCGCGCACTACGCCATGGGCGGCATCCCGACCAACGTCGAGGGTGAGGTCCTCCGCGACAACACCACCGTCGTCCCGGGCCTGTACGCCGCCGGCGAGGTCGCCTGTGTCTCCGTGCACGGCGCCAACCGCCTGGGCACCAACTCGCTGCTGGACATCAACGTCTTCGGGCGGCGGGCCGGCATCGCCGCCGCCGAGTACTCCGCGGACGCCGAGTTCGTCGAGCTGCCCGAGGACCCGGCGCGCCAGGTCATCGACCAGGTCGAGCGGCTGCGCGACTCCGACGGCACCGAGCGGGTCACCGAGATCCGTACGGAGCTCCAGGAGTGCATGGACGCCAACGTGATGGTGTTCCGCACCGAGCAGACGATCAAGACCGCGGTCGAGAAGATCGGCGAGCTGCGCGAGCGCTACCTGAACGTGTCCGTCCAGGACAAGGGCAAGCGGTTCAACACCGACCTGCTGGAGGCCATCGAGCTGGGCAACCTGCTCGACCTGGCCGAGGTCATGGCCGTGTCCGCGCTCGCCCGCAAGGAGTCCCGCGGCGGTCACTACCGCGAGGACTTCCCCAACCGCGACGACGTCAACTTCATGCGGCACACCATGGCGTACCGCGAGGTGGGCGCAGACGGCTCGGAGTCGATCCGCCTCGACTACAAGCCGGTCGTGCAGACCCGCTACCAGCCGATGGAGCGTAAGTACTGATGAGCACCCCCACTCTCGACAAGCACTCGGCGGCGCTGGACGCCGCCGAGGACGGTGCCTCGCACACGATCACCGTCACTTTCCGGATCCGCCGGTTCAACCCGGAGATCTCGGAGGACGCCAGCTGGCAGGACTTCCAGCTGGAGATCGACCCGAAGGAGCGCGTCCTGGACGCTCTCCACAAGCTCAAGTGGGACCAGGACGGCACGCTGACCTTCCGGCGTTCCTGCGCCCACGGCATCTGCGGCTCCGACGCCATGCGCATCAACGGCAAGAACCGTCTGGCGTGCAAGACGCTGATCAAGGACATCAACCCGCAGAAGCCGATCACGGTCGAGGCCATCAAGGGCCTGACGGTCCTCAAGGACCTCGTCGTGGACATGGACCCGTTCTTCCAGGCCTACCGCGATGTGATGCCGTTCCTGATCACGACCGGCAACGAGCCGACCCGTGAGCGCCGGCAGTCCGCCGAGGACCGCGAGCGGTTCGACGACACCACCAAGTGCATCCTGTGCGCCGCGTGCACGTCGTCCTGCCCGGTGTTCTGGAACGACGGCCAGTACTTCGGCCCGGCCGCGATCGTCAACGCGCACCGCTTCATCTTCGACTCGCGTGACGAGGGCGGCGAGCAGCGGCTGGAGATCCTGAACGACAAGGACGGCGTCTGGCGCTGCCGTACGACCTTCAACTGCACGGACGCCTGCCCGCGCGGTATCGAGGTCACCAAGGCGATCCAGGAGGTCAAGCGCGCGCTGATCACGCGTCGCTTCTGATCACGCGCCATTCCTGACCCGGGCACCGATCCGGATCTGGACCCCCCGCAGGGCCTCGCTCCCGTACGTACGGAAGCGGGGCCCTGCGGCCTTCGCCGGCGCGCTCGCCGGATAGACCAGCACCGGCGGCAGCGTGTCGTCCGCGAGGGCGATCGGGTCGGTGCAGAAGTACGAGGGCACGAAGAGCAGTCCCCGCCCCTCCAGGCGCAGTTCGCGTGCGACGGGGTAGCCGACCTCCAGCACCGGCGGCCGCCACCGCATGGCGGGCCCGAAGGTCCGCAGCATCGCCTCGGCGCCGGACTGGCCCAGCGCGTGCAGCCGCAGCGCCCGGTCCCCGCCGACCGAGGCGGCGACCCGCGGCCAGCCCGGCGCGATCGCCTGATGGTGATAGGTGCGCAGGCTGCGCGCGAGATGGCGCATCGCGGCCGGCTCGCCGTCCGCGATGTCGGCCACCCATGCGGGCAGCGGCTGCTGCGCGGCCAGCATCGTCAGTTCCTTGCGCAGCCGCTCCTTCGGCGTGCTCATCACGGCTTCCAGGCCGGGTTCGACGCCGTGGACGGCGGCGTACGGGGTGAGGAAGTCCGGGAAGTAGCCGTGCCGGGGCACCAGCGGGATGAGGGTGCGCAGCGGCCCGGGACCGTGCCGGACGACGTGCCGGCGCCAGGCGGCGAGCGCCGGCTCGGTGGGCGATTCGCGCAGCCTCTGCAGGCTCAGCACGGTCTCCCACAGCGGGTCGGCCCCCTCGGCGACCCGTGTACGGGCCAGGTCCTGCCGGGTGAAATACACCTTCAGCACGTCATCCCCCCGATGCTCATGCTCTCCGCGCTCCCCCGAGCGGCGTGCACACGAGGATCCGACGCCTCGTCACTTCCCGCAAGGGAAAAGCACGGATGAGAGTGAATGATGTGACACATGTGGAGCCCGATGGGGCGGGCGGGGTGCACGGGCGGACGGCCCGCCCGATTAGGGTCGGGGCCGTGGACGACGCAACGACGGGTGCCGGGAAGACGCCGGGCTCCGGGAAGACGACGGGTGCCGCGAAGGCAACGGGCTCCGGGAAGGCCGCGGGCGCCGGTCCCGGTGGCAAGAGCGAGCAGACGCGGCGGCTGATCCTGGAGACCGCGCTGCGGCTGTTCCGTGAGCGCGGCTACGACAAGACCACCATGCGGGCCATCGCGCAGCAGGCCGGCGTCTCCGTCGGCAACGCGTACTACTACTTCGCGTCCAAGGAACACCTGGTCCAGGGCTTCTACGATCAGATCGCCGAGGAGCACGCGGCGGCCGTCCAGGAGGTGCTGGCCCACGAGAGAGGGCTGACCGCACGGCTGCGCGGGGTGCTGCTGGCCTGGCTGGACATCGCCGAGCCGTACCACGAATTCGCCGCCCAGTTCTTCAAGAACGCCGCCGACCCGGCCAGCCCGCTCAGCCCGTTCTCCGACGAGTCCCGGGGCCCGCGGTCGGTGGCCATCTCCCTGCACCGCCAGGTGCTGGCCGGCGCCGACGTCACACCGGCGCCCGAACTCTCCGACCAGTTGCCCCAGTTGCTGTGGTTGCAGCAGATGGGACTGGTCCTCTACTGGGTGCACGACCGGTCGGAGAACTGCGCCCGCAGCCGCCGCCTGGTGGAGCGCACCACCCCCCTGGTGGCCCGCGCGGTCGCCGCGTCCCGCTTCCGGGTGCTGCGCCCGCTGGTGCGCGAAGTCACGGACGTACTGGGCGAGTTCCTGCTACCGGGCGACGCCGGGCGGCACCCGGATCACACCGGCACGGCGGGCGGCGGCCCCCGCCCGGACACGCCCTAGCCTCCCGCCCGGCCGCGGGCCGGCTGGGGGCCGGGCTGCGGGTCAGCTGCGGGTCAGCTTCCAGAGACGCCACAGGCCGGTACCGTCCGCGAGGTACTCGGTGCCCGAGACCTCCACCTTCGACAGCACATAGCCCTTGCGCTGCCACAGCGGCACCAGCGGCACGTCCTGCGCGATGCGCTTCTGCAGGGCGCGGAAGTCGTCGCGGGTCCTGCCCCGTTCGGGCTCGCGCTCGGTGTTGCGCAGCAGCTGGTCCACGTACGCGCTGCGGTAGCCGGAGTGCAGCGTGCCGCCCGAGCCGACCAGGGACTGGGTGAAGGTCTCCGGGTCGGGGAAGTCGGCGAGCCAGCCGACGCAGTAGGCGTCGTACGCGCCCTTCGCGTAGCCCTTCTGGAATTCCGTCCACTCGTATCGCTGCGTGTGCACCTTGAACAGTCCGCTCGCCTCCAGCTGGCGGCGGAGTTCGGTGGCTTCGTAGTCGACCGCGGAGCCCTGGGAGTACGCCAGGTCGAAGCGGACCGGAATGCTCACCCCGGCCTTCTCCAGGAGGGCGCGGGCGGCGTCCGGGTCGGGCTTCGGGTAACGCTCGAAGAACGCCGTGCTGTGGCCGTCGATGCCCTGCGGGATGAGGGAGTAGAGCGGTTCGACGGTGCGCTGGTAGACCCTCCGGGAGAGCGTGGGCCGGTCCATCACCGCGGCGATGGCCTGCCGGACCTCCCGCTTGGCCATCGGGGACCCCGGGCGGAGGTTGAAGACCATGGAGCGGGTGTCGGCGTCGGCGTTCTCGGTGACCCGGACGTCCGGGCCCGGCGGGGAGGTCGGCGCCACGTCGTCCGGCGTCAGCTGCCGCCCGACGACCTCGACCTGGCTCTTGTGCCAGGCCCTGCTCAAGTCAGCGGGGTCCGGGTAGTAGCGCACGCTGACGGGCTGCCCGGCCTCCTCGATGGCGCCCTCGTAGTTCACGTTGGGGCGCAGCTCGGCCCGCCGGCCCTTCTCGTACGACTGGAGGGCGTACGGGCCCGAACCGAAGGTCTGCGCACCGTCGATCAGCCGGTCGGCGGGGTAGCGCTTGCTGTCGACGATCGAGCCCGCACCGGTGGCGATCTTGAACGGGAAGGTCGCGTCGGGCGCGGACAGCCGGAACGTCACCCGGCGCCCTTCGGCCGTGACGTCCTTGAGCGTGGCCAGCAGCGGGGCGGGCCCCTGCGGCGAGGCGATCCGCCGGATCCGGTCGAACGAGTACTTCACGTCCCGCGCCGTCATCTCCCGGCCGTCCGCGAAGCGCGCGTCCTCGCGCAGCTCACAGCGGTACGTCGTCAGGGCATGGCCGACGAACCCGCAGTGCTGGGCCGCGTCCGGCACCGGTGCGGTGGTACCCCGGGAGTAGGTCAGCAGCGACTGGTAGACGTTGCTGAACAGCGCCCAGGAGCCCGCGTCGTAGGCCCCGGCAGGATCGAGCGAGGTGACGGTGTCCGTCGTGCCGACCCGAATGGGCCGCACCTCTTTCTGCGCCGACGCCACCAGCTCGACGCCGCCGACCCCCACCGCCGCCAGAACCACCGCGACCACGGTCACCCGAAGCCACTTCCCCCGACGCATTTCCCACCCCTTCCCCGCCCAGGCCAGACCGCCCGGAGGCGGCAGTGATGCGCTTCACCCAACCACAGGGGGGCGGGCCCCGCACGGGGTTCGGCGAGCAAGCTTGGGCAAGGTTGGGGGCACATCCGGTCACGTTCCGGCATGACTTCTCGTGAGCCCTTGACTACCGAACGGTAGGTGGGGGGGTGCAGGGACCTGATATACGTCCTTGCACGGGAGACCGGGACCCCACCGCGAGCTTGCACGGGAGAAACACAGCGAGCTTGCTCGGGAGAAACACAGCGAGCTGCCGCCCGTGCGGACACGGACGACAGCTCGCGGTGTTTCTCGCGCAGCGGCTCAGCCCCAGGAGCGGCTGGCGGCCATCTCCCGGCGACGGCGGACGATCGCCATGACGGTGATCACCACACCGACGACGAGCAGGACACCGACGCCGATCCCGCCGTAGAGCATCAGCTTGTCCTTGGCACCCATCGGCGGGTCCGGGTCCTGCCCCTTGTCCGCACCGGGCACGACCGCCTGCTGCGGCGCCTTGCCCTTCGGCATCGCCAGCGGCCCTGCCGCCGGGCCGGCCGGGATGTCCTTCCGCAGCGCGGGACCGGGCTGGATGTAGCCCCAGCCGTAGTGCTCGTCCGGCAGCTTGAGGTTCTTGCCCTTCTCCGCCTGCGACAGCCCGGCCGTCTTCACCAGACGGTTGGCGATCTGCCCGGGGGTGAGATCGGGGAACTTCTCCTTGAGGAGGGCGGCGGCGGCGGAGACGTAGGCGCTGGCGGCGGAACTGCCGTCGGCGGTGCGGTAGTCCGAGTCGCTCTTGGCCATCGCGACGGGCACCCGCTCACCGGGTGCCAAAAGGTCCATGTCGGAGTTGTAGTTGTTGTAGCTGGATGCCTCGCCAGTCTGGTCGACCGAACCGACACCGATCGCTCCAGGGCAGCCAACCGGGTAGCTCTTCTTGGACCAGCCGTCGTTGCCCGCGCCCGCCACGACCACAACGCCCTTTTCCACGGCGTAGTGGATGGACTCGCAGGTGTCTGCCATCTTGTCTTCGCTATAGGACATGTTGATGACGTCAGCACCGTGGTCCACAGCCCACCGGGTGGCCTGGCCGCTGTTCTTGTACTCCGGGACAGGAAGGATCTTGGCGTCGGGGGCCAGTCCCTTGACCCCTTGGGAGCCGCCCGGACCGTGTCCGTGGCCCGCGATGATCCCGGCCATCGCGGTTCCGTGGTCGCGGACGTCTTCCTTCTTGCTCTTGGCGTTTTTGGCGTTCTCGGCCTGAACCGCCGGCCCCCAGTCCGGTCCAGCGCCGAACTTCCCCTTCAGGTCTTGGTGGGTCTCGCGGAAACCGCTGTCGAGCACAGCCACCGTGATGCCCTTACCGGTGGCCTGCTTCCACAGGTCCTTCGCCCCGAACGCCTCCAGCGGCCACTGACCGACCCGCACTTGATCGGCGGAGGCGGTACCGCTCGCAGCAAGCAGCAGCGCCCCGGTCAGCGCAGCACCCGCCGTCGCGCGCAGTGTTCGGGTGACCCTCATGCTTCGCTCCTTCTTGCTGTGCTGTCGGGGCGGCGTGGTCCGCCTGCGGAGAAGCCCCGCACACGATAGTGCGGGGCTTCTCCTCGATCGACACCGTGCGGCGCTTTGGCCGGTCTACTCGATCACACGGGGTGCCACATTGCGCTTCGACGCCCACGTCTCTTCGTCCTCGACGAGGTAGTCGGGGCGCTTGCCGCTGTTGCGCTCCTTCTCCTCGCCCTTGCCCTTCGTGCCGTGGGCGCCGGCCATACCGGCGTTCTTGCCGCCACGGCTGCGGTGCAGGCCCGCGCCGCCCTGCTTGGCGCCGCCCGCGGGGCCACCCGGCTTGCCGACCTGGCCACCACGCGTACGCGCCTGCGCACCGGTGCGTCCGGCCGCGCCCGCGGCGCCCGCCTTGCCACTGCCGCCGCCCATCGCGCCACCGGCGCCGGGGCGCCCGGCACCGGCCATGCCGCCGCGCATACCACCGGCGCCCTTGGCCCCGCCCGGCATACCGATGACTCCCGGCGGGATCGCCCCGTTCGGGAAGCCGCCGGAGCCACCGGACACACCGTGGTGTGCGGCGCCGGAAGGCCCGCCGCCGATGGCGGTGGGGCCCGGTGTGGGGGCCAGAGTGCCGCCCTGAACGCTGTCGAGTCCGGTGTTGACCGGCAGGTCGGGCGAACTGATCTTGGGACCGTCGAAGCCCGCCGGAACGGCGTGCCCCCCAGCTCCGTTCGGCGTATGCGTCTGCACCGACGACGGATCCGGCCGGGAACCGCCCGTATCGGGCATGTTGACCGGCCGCGGCCTCTGGGAGCGGGAGGGCGGTACCGGCCAGTCGCCGGTCACCCCAGGCCCCGTCCCTTCACGCAGAATCCCGCCGTTGCGCCCGTAGTTGTTCGCCAGCTCGTCCATCACGATGACGGCTTCGACCTGACGCTCCTTGCTCAGGGACAGGCTGTCCCGGTTGAGCTCAAGGGCCATCCTGGCGTCCATTTTGGGGTCCGCCATGTCCTTGTGGAACTGCGCGTCATCGCCCTTGTCGTCCAGCGCACTGTCCAGCTTGCCCGGGTCATGGATCTTCGACATGGCCTTCTTGGCCTCGCGAAGACTGTGCGCGACACCACTGTCCGGCCCCGCCTCCCGAGTGCCGATCAAGGTGGATTCGACGTTCCGGGAGTGCTGATACGTCCGGTCAAGCTTTTCGAGAACCCGACCGGCTTCCTTACGGAAGCCCTCAGCCGCCGAGCCCTCCCAATGGGCCGACGCATGGTCGACGGCATCCGTGAAGGCCTTCCGGATGCCACCGCGCCCGTCCTCACCGGCAAGCAGGTCGGCAGAGGACCGCCAGTGAGTACCGGACGTCTCGATCGCCTCAGGGTTGGCGTTCTCGATCATCGCCCGGAGTTCGTTGATGCCGTGGTGATGGAAGTCGGAAGGAGAGGTCGGGGTGAGGTGCTGCCCCTTGAAGGAGCTGAGCCGCTCCTCCCGCTCACGCGCCTTCCGCTGCTTCTCCATCGCTTGGGCGCTCTCGCGCTCCTGCCTGGCGTCAACCACGCCGGCCCCCCTTCATCGTTACTCCTCGCATCGCTCGCATCTGCGCCGTCGCAGCCGACCGGTCAGCCATTCATCGAGACCTTGGTGGTGTGCTCCTGGTCCTCGTACGCACCGCGGCTGGCCTCGGCCTTGTCGCCGAACTTGCGGATGAGTTCCTGCAGCGCATGGACGACCTGCGACATGTACTCCTGCATGTCGTCGTGGGCGCTGGCGAGTTCGCCGGACTCGATGAAGTTGACCCCGAAGGCGGACTTCGGAATGGTCGTGCTGTATTTGACGCTCTGGCTCGGTTTGTCCATGTCGCCCTGGAGGCGCTTGAGCTGCCGCACCACGCTGTCCAGCTCGTCGAGGTCGACCTTGAACTGCTCACCCATAACGACTCTCCCCGTTCCCCGCGCGCCTCACCGACCCCGTTCACGCCGCCCCGTGCGGCGGCCACGGTAAGGGCAACGTAAAGCTCATCAAGAGTAGGGAATTGGCGGTCGCAATAGCAAGATCGTAAGTCATGATCTGTCCGATTCGCGGCGCAATGCGACCATGCTTTGTAGGCAGCCCGTTACCTAGTACCCGCGCGGCGGCTCGCCTACCCCCTCCGCCCCATGCTCGTCGCCCTTTCCGGGCGGCAAACTACGCACGCAGTGAGGCGAGTTCGACGACCGTGATGTCCGGTGGCGCGCCGACCCGTACCGGCGGTCCCCAGGCGCCCGCGCCCCGGGTGACGTAGAGCTGGGTGCCGCCGTAGCGCTCCAGGCCCGCGACGGTGGGGTTGGCGGCCTCGGCGATGTAGGTGGCGGGCCACATCTGGCCGCCGTGGGTGTGGCCGGAGAGCTGGAGGTCCACGCCGTGGCGGACGGTGTCGTGGATGGTGACCGGCTGATGCGCCATCAGGACGACGGCGCGGGCGGTGTCGCGGCCGCCCAGCGCGCGGGCGTAGTCCGGGCCCGCGTGTTCGCTCGCGCCGGCGAGGTCGTTGATGCCCGCGAGGTCGAAGCCGGGGAGTTCGGTGCGCGCGTTCTCCAGCGGGTGGATTCCCAACTCCCGTACGTGGTCCACCCATTGGGCCGCGCCGGAGTAGTACTCGTGGTTGCCGGTGACGAAGTACGCGCCGTGCCGGGCACGGAGGTGGCGCAGGGGTTCCGTGGCCGGGCGGAGGTCGGCCACGTTGCCGTCCACCAGGTCGCCGACGATCGCGACCAGATCGGGCTGGGTGCGGTTGATCGTCTCGACCACGCGGCGGGTGTGCGAGGCGCCGAGGATCGGGCCGAGGTGGATGTCGCTGACGACGGCGATCCGGAAGCCGTGGGCGGCGCGCGGCAGTTTGGCCAGCGGGACCGTGACGCGCTTCACGCGGGGTCCGGCGAGCGTGGTCGCGGTGCCGTAGCCGACCGTGCCCGCGGCGGCGAGCGACGCGGCGGCGGCGACCGCGCGGGCCACGAACAGACGCCGGGGTGGCGCACCGGCCGGCGGCAGGGCGGGCGTGCGGGGCGGGAGGAGCGTCGGGGCCGGGTCGGGCCGCGCCCCCGGGTCAGGGCTCGCGTCGGCGACGGGTGCGGGCGGGGCGGCGGAGGGGGAGGCCGTGGCGGTGGGAGGAGCGGCCGTGGTGGCCTCGTCCGCCGCCGCCCGCTTCGCCCGCTCCCGGCCCTCCCGGCGCTGTCGGCGCTGTCGGCGCTGTCGGCGCTCGTCCGGCCGCCATCCGGGGGCGCGCAGCCAGACCAGGCGGACGACTTCCCCGGCCAGCAGCGCGAGGGTGAGGTAGAGCACCAGGGCCAGCCAGAGGTATCCGGGCCAGGCCAGTGCCTGCTGGAGGGCGAAGGGGGCGCCGACGCGGCCGGAGACCAGGGCGGCCAGGGCGGTCAGCGGCAGTACGAAGGCGGCGGCCGTGCCCGTACGGCGGGGGCGGCTGCCGGGGCTCGTGGTGTCGCGTACGAGCCGGCACCACAGATAGCGGTGCACTCCGGCGAACAGGCCGAGGACCGGGACCAGGATCAGCGGGAAGAACACGGCGGCTCCCCGTGCCCGTGCTTCAGGAGGTGGGGGTGGAGGAGGGCGGGGATGCGGGGTGCGCGTCCATGTCCCGTTCGGTGTCCGTGGCCGCGGTCTGTGCCGTGCGGCGCAAGGCGCGTACTCCGCGGAACCCGATCACGCCGATTGCCGTCCCCAAGAGAAAGGACGTCACCGCGAGCAGCAGATGGACCCAGAAGTAGGCGGTCGGGTCACCCGCGTCGTCGAAGGCGAGACCGCTCCCGTCCTTCCAGAGGTTCTTGACGAAAGTGATCCAGATGAACCAGCTCCAGACCCCGAAGGCGAGCAGGAACCAGGCCACGGGGCGCGAGAGGGTGGTGGGGGTGCGGGGGGTGGTACCCGAAGAACGCAGCATGAGTTCCAGTATGGGCAGCGGCTCCATCCGGCGGTCGGCAGGGGCACTCTTCCGTGGGGTGATGTCGGCGACCCGGGCCAGGACGGGTACGTTCACCGACGTGCCGACGACCTACACCGCACCCACGGCTTCCCCCGCACCCACGACCGCGCGCAGGGAGGACCACCACGTCCCTCCCGGCACGCCGCGTTCCGGTGCCGCCACCGCCTCTCTCCGTACCGTCGCCGCGCTGGCCTCGTCCGCGCTGCTGGTGTCGCCGCTGCTGCTGGCCGGTACGGCGGCCGCCGATCCCAAGGACGGCAATCCGCCCAAGGCTCCCGTGCCGCCGGCCAAGATGTCGCAGGTCGGCGGGGACGTGCTGGGCACGCCCGGCGTCCAGGTGGGGCTGCGCGGCGGTGCGCCGAAGCTGCCGGGTCCGGATACCCTCACGGCCCGTTCGTGGATCGTCTCCGATGCCGAGTCCGGCAAGGTGCTGGCCTCGAAGAACGCGCACTGGCGGCTGCCGCCGGCCAGCACCCTGAAGATGCTGTTCGCCGACACGGTGCTCCCGAAGTTCCCGAAGAGCAAGACGCACACCGTCAAGCCCGCCGACCTGGCGGGGATGGGCGAGGGCAGCAGCCTCGTCGGCATAAAGGAGAACCTCAGCTATTCGGTCCATGACCTGTGGCTCGGGGTGTTCCTGCGGTCCGGCAACGACGCGGTGCACACGCTGTCCGCGATGAACGGCGGCACGGCGGCCACCGTCAAGGAGATGCAGCAGCGCGCCAAGGAGCTGAACGCCACCGACACCCACGTCGTCACCCCGGACGGCTACGACGCGCCGGGCCAGGTCTCCAGTGCGTACGACCTGAGCCTGTTCGCCCGCGCGGGGCTGCAGAACGCCGACTTCCGCGAGTACTGCTCGACGGCCAGCGCGCAGTTCCCGGGCGACAAGGGCAAGGACGGCAAGCGGGCGAAGTTCGGTATCCAGAACACCAACCGGCTGCTCAGCGGCGACTACGACATCAAGCCGTATCCGGGTATCGCGGGCGTGAAGAACGGTTCGACGACCAACGCCGGATCGACGTTCACCGGCGTCGCCCAGCGCGGTGACCGCAAGCTCCTCGTCACGGTCATGCACCCGGAGAAGCAGGAGCACAACCAGGCCTACAAGGAGGCCGCCAAGCTCTTCGACTGGGGCTTCGCCGCGTCGGAGAAGGTGGAGCCGGTCGGACGGCTCGTCGGGCCGCTGAGCGAGGAGGGCGACGCGGGGGCGGCCGGCGGCGCAGGCGGGCACGGCAACGCGAAGGACGGGCACGCCACCGCCCAGGCGGGCATGGACTCCGCCAAGAGCTCGGGCGGCGCCTGGACGGCGCTGGGGATCACCGTCGGCGCACTCCTCGTGCTGGGTGCCGTGGCGCTGGGCGTGCACCGCCGCTGGCCGCTTCCCGAGCTGGTACGCGGTCGCCGCCCCCGAAGGTGAGCCGTATGAGCGGGTGAGCGGGTGGGCCCGGCCTCGGGGCGGCTCACCCGCCGGGGCGGGGAGCGGCCGAGGAACCGGACTCGCCGCCCCGGGCCCGGCCTGAGGCTCCCTCAGCGGGGCCCGGCCCGGCCTCCGGCTCCGGTTCCGTCTCGTCCGCCGTCTCCTCGCTGTCCGGGTCCTGGGTGGCCGTCCATGACGCGCAGAAGACCAGCAGCTTCGCGGTGAAGTTGATCCACAGGATCAGCGCGATCGGGGTGCCGAAGGCGCCGTACATGCTCTTCGACGCGACGTCCCTGAGATAGCCGCTGAGCAGCAGTTTCAGCAGTTCGAAGCCGACCGCGCCGATGAGGCTCGCGACGACCACGGCGCGCCGCGGCGGCTGCGCGCCCGGCAGCTTGGTCAGGACGTAGGCCAGCAGCAGGAAGGCGGCGAGGACGGCGACACAGAAGCCGGCGACGGACAGCAGGATGCTGCCGATGCCGCCTTCGGTCAGGCCGATCGCGTCGGCGACCTTGCCCACCGCCGCGGCAGCGAAGGTGGAGCAGGCGACCGAGAGCAGGGCGACGCCGCCGAGGCCGAGGAGCAGTCCGCCGTCGCGGAGTTTGCCGAGGAAGAAGTTGACTCCGTCGTCGCCCTTCTCCCAGACCGCGCGCAGGCAGTCGCGCAGCGCCTCGACCCACCCGATGCCGGTGAACAGCAGCAGCACACCGGCGATCAGGCCGACGGTGGCGGCGTTGTCGACCAGGCCGGCGAGATCGAGCTGGCCGGAGATGCCGGGGATCTGCTGGGCGAGCTTGCCCTCCAGCTTGTGCAGCTGGCTGTCGCTGAGGAGCGCGGCGCCGATGGCCGCGGCGACGGTGAGCAGCGGGAAGAGCGCGATGAAGCTGGTGAAGGTGATGGCGGCGGCGAGCCGGGTCCAGTGCACCCGGAGCATGCGCTCGTAGGCGCGCCAGAGGTGGGTGGTCATCAGCCAGGTGACGACCGGCCCGATCACCGGCAGCTTGCTCAACCACTCCATGGCGTGTCCCCTCATGCCCCTGTGGGGTCGTACGTTCGGCCCGTCGGCGCGGACTCACCCATCCCGCGTCCGCGTACCCCGCAACGCGTCACACATCCGCCATGGTCATCGCGACGCCGGCGGCCGGCACGGGCAGCGCCGGACGCGGCGTGCCGAGCGCCACGACGGCCGCGTCCGAGCGGCGCGGGTCGTCTGCGTCCCTTCGACTCTCACTGCCCCGGGGACACCTTTCCCTACCGTGAGCCCAGACACGCCAATATCCACTCATTTCGGCGAGAGAGTGACGAAGAGGGGGGAAGTCACACCTGGAGGGGGCGAGCGTGGCCGCGCCGGGCCGGTGGGGGTTGCCGGGGCGGTGGGGTACCGGCGGGGCGCTGCGCATGTGCCGTGCGGGGTCTTCCGCCGCCGACGGCCCGTCTGTGCGTACGGGCGGCCGTCAGGCCGGGGCCTCCGTCAGCAGGAAGGGGCCGGCGGGCGGGAGAGGTCGGCCTGGCGCGGGACGCCGGTCTGCTGCGAGCTGAAGGGGTACTCGCGCTCCAGCCGCCACACGGCGTCCGCGCCCTGTTCGTAGAGCGCGAACCCGCCGATCGTCCAGGTCGCGGAGAAGTCCGTGAGCTCGGCGTGGGCGCGGTCCATCGCCTCCTCGGCGATGCCGTGCGCCACCGTGACATGCGGGTGGTAGGGGAAGTGCAGCTCGCGGGCGCACGGCCCGGACGCCGACCGGATCCGGGCCTGCAGCGCGGAGCAGCCCGCCTCACCCTCGACGACCTTCACGAAAACGACCGGCGACAGCGGCCGGAAGGTGTCGGTGCCGTCCAGGCGGAGCGGGAAGGGGCGGAAGGCGGCCGCGACGTCGGCGAGGTGCCGCTCGATGGCGGGCAGCGCCTCGGCGGCGACCTCGGTCGGCGGGAGGAGGGTGATATGCGTGGGGATGCCGTGTGCGGCAGGGTCCCCGAAGCTTTCGCGCTTCCGCTGGAGGAAGCTGCCGTAAGGCTCCGGGACCGCGATCGAAACGCCCAGCGTTACGGTCCCCACGGCGTTCTCCCTCCTGGTGTTCCGGCGACGCGCCCGCGCGCCCCTCTTAGTGTGCCGGGTGCGCACCCTTCGCGGGGAGCGTCCTCAGTCCTGTTACAGGTGGGCCCATGGGCCCCGCGGGCCGGGACCCTGGGCCCCCGGCCCGTCGCGGGGGCGGCCGAAACCGCCCGCGCCGACCGTCCGCTCAGTGCTTCGCCGGCACCAATCCGAGCCGGTCATACGTGGTGGCGAGGGTCTCAGCGGCGACCGCGCGGGCCTTCTCGGCACCCTTGGCCAGGATCGAGTCCAGCGTCTCGGGGTCGTCCAGGTATTCCTGCGTACGGTCCCGGAACGGTGTGACGAAGTCGACCATCACCTCGGCGAGATCGGTCTTGAGAGCTCCGTACATCTTGCCCTCGTAGGACCGCTCCAGCGCCGGGATGTCCGTGTCGGTGAGGGTCGAGAGGATCGTCAGCAGATTGCTGACGCCCGGCTTCTCCTCGGCGTCGAAGCGGATCACCGTGTCGGTGTCCGTCACGGCGCTCTTGATCTTCTTCGCGGTGACCTTGGGCTCGTCGAGGAGGTCGATGATGCCCTTGGGCGAGGATGCCGACTTGCTCATCTTGATCGACGGGTCCTGAAGATCGAGGATCTTCGCCGTCTCCTTGACGATGTACGGGTTCGGGACGGTGAAGGTGTCGCCGTAGCGGCCGTTGAACCGCTCCGCGAGATTGCGGGTCAGCTCCAGATGCTGGCGCTGGTCCTCGCCGACCGGGACCTGGTCCGCCTGGTAGAGCAGGATGTCGGCGACCATCAGCACGGGGTAGGTGAAGAGGCCGACGGTCGTACGGTCCTGTCCGTGCTTCGTCGACTTGTCCTTGAACTGGGTCATCCGGGAGGCCTCACCGAAGCCCGTCACGCAGTTCATGACCCAGCCGAGCTGGGCGTGCTCGGGCACATGGCTCTGCACGAACAGGGTGCAGCGCTCCGGGTCGAGGCCGGCGGCCAGCAGCTGGGCGGCGGCGACGCGGGTGTTGCGCCGCAGCTCGGCCGGGTCCTGCTGGACGGTGATCGCATGCAGGTCGACGACCATGTAGAAGGCGTCGTGGGACTCCTGCAGTGCCACCCACTGGCGGACCGCACCGAGGTAATTGCCGAGGTGGAAGGAGCCGGCAGTGGGCTGGATACCGGAGAGCACACGCGGACGATGGAGAGCCATGGCACCGATTGTCTCAGGTCCGGGGCGCGCCGTGCAGCACGGTCCGGGAACCGTCCGCGTGACAATGGCAGGGGGCACGCGCGCGGGCGCGCCCGTAATGCCGCGCGGCCGGCCGACGGCCCGCGGCCTACCGAACGGAGTCACCGGTGACCTCCACGGAACGCGCCATCGCCGCCGCGGAAGCGCACAGCGCGCACAACTACCACCCGCTCCCGGTCGTCGTGGCCACCGCCGAGGGCGCCTGGATGACGGATGTGGAGGGCCGGCGCTATCTGGACATGCTCGCCGGGTACTCCGCGCTGAACTTCGGGCACGCGAACCGCCGGCTGCTGGACGCCGCGAAAGCCCAGCTGGAGCGCGTCACGCTGACCTCGCGGGCCTTTCACCACGACCGCTTCGCGGACTTCTGTACGCAGCTCGCCGAGCTGTGTGCGATGGACATGGTGCTGCCGATGAACACCGGCGCCGAGGCGGTCGAGACGGCGGTGAAGACGGCCCGCAAGTGGGGCTACCGGATCAAGGGCGTCCCGGACGGCCGGGCGAAGATCATCGTCGCCGACAACAACTTCCACGGACGCACGACCACCCTCGTCTCCTTCTCCACCGACCCCGAGGCCCGCGCGGACTTCGGCCCGTACACCCCCGGCTTCGAGATCGTCCCCTACGGTGACCTGCCCGCCCTGGAGGCGGCGGTCGACGACCACACGGTCGCGGTGCTCCTCGAACCCGTCCAGGGCGAGGCGGGGGTGCTCGTACCGCCGCCGGGCTATCTGCCGGGCGTACGGGAGCTGACCCGCAGCCGGAACGTGCTGTTCATCGCCGACGAGATCCAGTCCGGGCTGGGCCGCACCGGTAAGACCTTCGCCTGCGAGCACGAGGGCGTGGTCCCCGACATGTACGTCCTCGGCAAGGCCCTGGGCGGCGGGGTGGTGCCGGTGTCGGCCGTGGTGTCCTCCCGCGAGGTGCTGGGCGTGTTCGCGCCGGGCGAGCACGGTTCGACGTTCGGCGGGAACCCGCTCGCCTGCGCCGTCGCCCTGGAGGTCATCGCGATGCTGCGGACCGGCGAATTCCAGCAACGGGCAACGGAGTTGGGCGCCCATCTGCACCGCGAACTGGGATCGCTGGTGGGCGGCGGCGCGGTGCGGGAGGTGCGCGGGCGCGGGCTGTGGGCGGGCGTCGACATCGAGCCCTCGCACGGCACCGGCCGGGCGATCTCCGAACAGCTGATGGCGCGCGGCGTCCTGGCCAAGGACACCCACGGTGCGACGATCCGCCTCGCGCCGCCCCTGGTGATCAGCAAGGCGGATCTGGACTGGGGCCTGGACCAGCTGTGGGGCGTGCTGGGGGTCTGAGGGTGCGGGGCAGGGAGGCCCGCGGGAGCCCGATACCTGCGGTGGGCGGCGGGGTGCGCCATGGCGCCGGCCGGCCGCGAGCGTACGGATCACGGCCCCGGCGCGGCCTTTCGCCGCCCCCGCCCCCGCTCGGGCACGGAGTCACTCCCTCAAGGAGTCACCCACCGCCCGAAGAGTCGCCCGCTCAGAGAATCACATGTGGCAGGAAGCGGGCGTACTCGTCCGTGACCGGGCCCGCCGACTCGCGGATGCCGAGCCCCGCCGCCTCGTCCTCCACGACCCACGCGCCGAGCACCACACGGTTGCCGTCGAAGTCCGGCAGCGGCGCCAACTCCTGGTAGCAGCACGGGTCTTCGGCACTCCGGAGGACGGGTTCGGCACCCGGTTCGTGCAGCGTGACACCGGCGCCCTCCCGTCCCAGCAGCGGCTTGGCGACATAGCCGCGGGTCCGGGCCAGCTCACGCGGCCCGTCGAGGTAGGCGGGCAGCAGATTCGGATGGCCGGGGTAGAGCTCCCAGAGGACCGCCAGCAGCGCCTTGTTGGAGAGCAGCATCTTCCAGGCCGGCTCCACCCAGAGCGTGGAGCCCGTACCGCCGCCGTTGTCGAGGGTGTCCAGGACGTGCGGGCCGAAGTCGTCGGTGGCCAGCCACTCCCACGGGTAGAGCTTGAAACAGGCCCGGATGAAGCGGAGCCGCTGGTCGACGAAGCGGCCCGAGAGACGGTCCCAGCCGATGTCCTCCACGGACAGGGCGACCGTCTCCAGCCCCGCCTGCTGCGCCGTCTCCTCCAGATAGGCGACGGTCATCAGGTCCTCGCCCAGCTCGTCACCCGCCGAGTGCGCGAAGTGCAGCGGGGCGCCCGGCGGCAGCAACGGGGCCTGCCGCTTCCAGGCGGCGACCAGCCGCTCGTGGAGCGAATTCCACTGGTCGGCGCCGGGGAACCGGTCCTCCATCCAGAACCACTGCGGGCTCGCCGCCTCGACCAGCGACGTCGGCGTATCGGCGTTGTACTCCAGCATCTTCGCCGGACCACTGCCGTCGTAATGCAGGTCGAACCGCCCGTACAGGGACGGCAGTTCGTCCCGCCGGCGCCAGGACTCGGCGACCAGCCGCGCCAGCCGCGGATCGTCGATACCGAGGTCGGCGAAGCGGTTCTGCTCGACGATGTGCGCGGCCGCGGCCAGGCACATCCCGTGCAGTTCCTCGACGACGTCCTCCAGCGCCTCGACCTCGGGCAGCGTGAAGGAGTAGTAGGCGCTCTCGTCCCAGTAGGGCCGCAGCGAGTCGTCCGGATAGCGGGTGAGCGGGTAGATCAGCCCCTGCGCTTCCACGGTCTGCTGCCAGCCGGGGCGGGGGGTGAGAGTGTGGCGCTGCATCGCGGCCGGCCTCAGCCGCCGCCGGTGCCCGAGCAGCCGAAGCCGCCGCGGTCGACGGCCTGGCTCTTGCTGAACGTCCCGCTGTCCGCATACCGCCCGCCGGCGTTCTCCGGGCCGTAGTACCACTTGCCGTCGACGGACTGCTTCCCCTTCGAGCCGCCGCGGCCGCCGCCCTTGCCGTAACCGCCGCTGCCGGTGGTGGCGCCGGACGAGCAGTTCTTGGAGTCGACGATGCGATACCCCTTGAGCGTGTCGTAGCTGTTGCGGTCCACGCACCGCTTGTCGGGCTCGGAGCCGCAGGACGTCAGAGCGGCGGCCAGCGCCCCCATCCCGCCCAGAATCACCGTGCTCGACCGCAGCCGCCGTCGCGCCTTCTCCGCCATCGTTCGCCTTCCCCCGTACCCGAAGTACCGTGCCCGTGCGCGTATCGACGCCGCACGCCTGTCTGAACGACGCCAGCCTAGGGGGCGGCCGCACGCGCCCCGCAACGGGTCGGCGGACGATTCCGACTCCGCCCGAAGAGAGGCCCTGGAGTCGGTTCGTGCTCCTTGGGACGGTCTGCACACCCGCGGCGGGGGGCCGCCCCCGGGCCCGGCGCTTGCCGAACCGCTGAGGTCAAGGCATCCCATCCACCCGCCCGTTGGTGCGTTTGCGGTGGTCCTTGCGCTGCCGCGGCACGGTCAGCGCAGGGTGTAGCCGCCGTCCGGACAAGGTCCGTGATCTGATCGGTGCGAGCGAGAGAGCAGCGACGCCTCGGCCCACCGCCCGGTCGCTACGGCCAGGAAGGCCGACTGCCGCCACCGGGCGGGCGTCGGTCACCGAAGGGACAGTCCATGACGGAGCACCACTCGACGCACGGCCCGCACCCCGACCGCTGCGCGCGACCGGACCCGATCGCGGAACTGCCCGGCGGCAGCATCGTGCGTCACCCCGTGGCGTCCGACCACCCGGGTCTCCAGGTGGCGCTCGGCGACTGGTGGGGCGGCCTCGGGGGTGAGGCGGGCGCGCTTCAACGCCGCCTTCTGGTACCGCGGTTGTTCCTCCAGCACTTCACCGGCACGAGCTTTCTCGTCGAGCGGGCGGACCGGACTCTGCGGGCCTTCCTCGTCGGCTTCCTCTCCCAGTCCGAGCCCGGCACGGCCTACATCCACTTCGTCGGCGTGCATCCCGAGGAGCGGCGCACCGGCCTGGGCAGCGCGCTCTACGGCCACTTCTTCGCCGCGGCACGCGCGGCCGGCCGTACCCACGTCCGCTGCATCACCAGCCCCACCAACCTCAACTCCGTCGCGTACCACACCCGCATGGGCTTCCGTATGGAGCCGGGCGATCACACCCTCGACGGCCTCCCGGTCCACCGGGACTACGACGGTCCGGGGCTGGACCGGGTGTCGTTCGTACGGGAGCTGTAGGGGCGGACGGGAGCCGTAGGCGCCGGCGGGTGCGGCGCACTCCCCCCGTGGGCTATCCGTTCCCGGGCAGCGCCGCCAGCAGCGCGTCCAGGACGCCCGCGAAGGAGTGGTCGGGCGGGGTGCCGTACCCGACGACGAGGGCGTCGCGGGGGACCGTGTCGGCGGTCGGATCGGTGAAGGACTTCAGGCCGTGCACCGCCAGGCCGTGCCAGCGGGCGGCCTGGACCATGGACTGCTCGGTGCCCGGCGGGAGTTCGACGATGACGTGCAGACCGGCGGCGATGCCTGAGACATGGATGTGCGGGGCGCGTTCGGCGAGCGCGGCCACCAGCTGGTCGCGGCGGCGGCGGTAGCGCAGCCGCATGCCGCGCAAGTGCCGGTCGTAGGCGCCCGAGGACATGAATTCGGCGAGGGTGAGCTGGTCCAGGACCCCGGACTGCCATTCGCCGGTGGCTTTGAGCGCCAGCACCGGGTCGACGAGCCGGTCCGGCAGCACCATCCACGCGAGCCGCAGCCCGGGGGCGAGGCTCTTGCTCGCGGTGCCCAGGTAGACGACGTGGTCCGGGTCCAGCCCCTGGAGCGCGCCGACCGGCTGGCGGTCGTAGCGCAACTCGCCGTCGTAGTCGTCCTCCAGGATGTAACCGCCGCTGGCACGCGCCCAGTTGACGGCCGCGGCACGGCGGTCGGGGTGCAGCGGGACGCCGGTCGGGAACTGATGGGCCGGGGTGAGCAGCGCCGCGCGCACGCCGTCGAGGCCGGCCAACGCCCCGGTATCCGCGCCGAGTTCGTCCACCGGCAGGGGGACCGTGCGCAGCCCGGCGCGGGTGATGACGTCGCGGTGGAAATCGAGACCGTACGACTCCACGGCGACCCGCCCCTCGCCCTCCGCGCGCAGCACCCGGCTGACCAGCGCGAGCCCCTGCATGAAGCCGGCACAGATGACGATGCGGTCCGGGTCGGCGCGTACGCCGCGGGCGCGGGCCAGATAGTCGGCGAGGACCGTGCGGAGTTCGGGGCGGCCGGCCGGGAGGGTGAAGCCGAAGGCCTCGTTGGGGGCGGCGGTCAGCGCGCGGCGGGCGGCGGCCAGCCAGGCGGTGCGCGGGAAGGACGCGACGTCGGAGGTGCCGGGGGTGAGGTCGTGGCGCGGGCCTGCCGGGTCGCGGGCCGGGCCGCGGCTGCGGGTGCGCGGGGCTGCCGGGGCCTCGCGCGGCAGGGTCCGCTCGGCGACGCGGGTGCCGGACCCCTGGCGGGCACTGAGCCAGCCCTCGGCGACGAGTTCCGCGTACGCGTCGGCGACGGTGTTCCGGGCGATGCCGAGGTCGGCGGCGAGCGAGCGGGAGGAGGGCAGCCGCGTACCGGGGGCCAGTCGGCCGGTGCGTACGGCGTCGCGCAGCGCGCTCATGAGCGCGGCGCGCAGGCCGCCGGGAGCCGTGAGGTCCAGGTGCAGGTCCCGCCCGAAAGTGGCCCACGAATTGTCCATGGAAGTGGACCATACAGCTGTGCCACTGGCGCCGTAGCGTCATACCCATGACGGCACAAGCACCACAGACCACGCAGGCAACACAAGCAACGCAGGAGACGCAGGCGGCGCAGGCGGCTCCTGGAGGGGGCCACCCGCACGCCCACGGCCCCCGGATGTACTGGGCGAAGCTCGCCCCCGAGGTCTACAAGGCCATGGTCACGCTGGACGTCGCGGCCCGGAAGAACATCGACCCGACGCTGGCCGAGCTGGTCAAGGTCCGCGCGTCGCAGCTCAACCGCTGCGCGTTCTGCCTCGACATGCACATCAAGGACGCCCGTAAGAACGGCGAGACCGAGGAGCGGATCTACCTCCTCAGCGCCTGGGAGGAGGCGGCCGGCCACTACGCCGAGAAGGAACAGGCCGCTCTCGCCCTCACCGAAGCCGTCACCGTCCTCACCGACGGCTTCGTGCCCGACGCCGTCTACGACCGCGCCGCCGCCCACTTCGAGGACCCCGAGCTGTCCCAGCTGATCGCCCTGATCACCACCATCAACGCCTGGAACCGCTTCGGCGTGACCACCCGTATGGCCCCGGGGCGGGTGTGAGCACGATGGCCCCGCGAATGAAGCCCGGGACGATGTCCCGCGAGGTCTTCCAGGCACAGCTGAAGCTCACCATGGCGGCGAAGGAGGGCCTGGGCGATCCGAATCTGGCCGAACTCGTCGTCCTGCGCGCCTCGCAGCTCAACCACTGCGCGTTCTGCATCGACATGCACGCCAGGAACCTCCGCGAGGCGGGCGAGAGCCCGGAACGGATCGCGCTGCTGAACGCCTGGGAGGAGGCGACGGACCACTTCACCCAGCGTGAGCGGGCGGCCCTGGCCCTGACCGAGGCCGTCACCGTCCTCACCGACGGCTTCGTACCCGACGAGGTCTACGCGCACGCCGCGGCACACTTCACGGAGACCGAGCTCGCCCACCTCCTCTCCGTGATCGTCGCCATCAACAACTGGAACCGCATCAACGCCACCCTCCGCATGCCCCCGGGAGAGCTTCCGTGACCCCTCCGACCCCGACACCGCCGCCCACTCCGGCACCGACCGCTGCGGCCGCACTCCGTGCCCTGCACCACGACCGGAGCCCGGAACGGCCGCTGGTCCTCCCCGGCCCCTGGGACGCCGCCTCCGCCAAGGCCTTCGCCGACGCGGGCTTCCCGGCCCTCGCCACACCCAGCGCGGCCATCGCGGCATCCCTGGGCCACGAGGACGGCGAGACGCCCCCGGACGAGATGTTCGCCGCCATCGCCCGCATCGTCCGCGCGGTGCCCGGCATCCCCGTATCGGCGGACGTGGAGGCCGGATACGGCCTGACCGCGAAGGAGTTGGTGGCCCGGCTCGCGGACACCGGCGCCGTCGGCTGCAACCTGGAGGACAGCGACGCCTCCGGCGCCCTCCGCGACCCGCAGGAACAGGCCGACTGGCTGGCAGAGGTACGCGCCGCCGCGGGCGACACCCTGGTGATCAACGCCCGCATCGACACGTACCTACGCGGCATCGAAGGCACCGAGGAGGCCGTACGACGCGGCCGGCTGTACGCGGAAGCCGGCGCCGACTGCGTCTACCCGATCCTCGCCCCGCCCACCCTCCTGGCCGAACTCGCCGCCGGCATCGGCCTCCCCGTCAACGCCCTGGCCACAGGGAACGGCCCCTCCCCCCGCGAACTGGGCACCCTGGGCGCCACCCGCATCACCTTCGGCCCCGGCCTGCACCACCAGGCCATGGCAGCGGTGACGAACCTCGCCGAGCAACTGCGGGAGGGGGGTGGGGAGTAGGCGCAAGAGTGCGCGCCGGCCTTAAGTGCCTCGCCCTGTCGCCGACCCTCGCCCCTCGCCCCTTCGAAGTCCGGCCACGCCCCAGGACCGCTCACGCGGTCGCTGGGGCAATTCCGTGTGCAGGCAAGGACATCGCGCCGCCATGCGCGACACCGCACCAGCGCCGTACCGCACTCCACCGCACCCGGAATCAAGGCCGGGGCCGGTGGTCCGGATATCGGCGATACGGGCCGAGTTCCGCAGCGAACGGTGCGCCCCCTGCCTGAAGGTGGCAACTCGTGAGGGAGAATCGCCCGGCAGCAGCACCTCCACCGATATCAGCAGGGCGCCTCGAATCCCCTCGCCCGCAGCAGGGTGCCGGCCCAGCAAGGAGCAGGAAATGACCACGCCTGAGCAACCGCACCACGGATTCGGAGGCGCTCCCGGCCAGGGCATCGCACCGGGCGCACCCCAGCACGGTCCGCCAGGCGGGTTTCCGCAATATCCCCAGCAGTTTCCGGGCACCCAGCCTCCGCCAGGCCTGCCCGCCTATGGACAACAAGTGCCTTACGGGGCGCAACAACAGCCCGGCACCTACGGCTGGGGCGGCCCGGGAATGCCGCCGCCCCCGAAGAAGAACACCGGCAAGATATGGGGAATCATCGGCGCGATCGTCGCCGTTCTGGTGATCGGGACGGTAGCGGCAGCAGCGTTCAGCGCGGGCGGAAGCCCGAAGGTCAGCGCCGGCCCGAAGTACCGGATCACCGTTCCACGGTCGCTCGTCGACGGCAATTACACACTCGCCAAAGACATATCGCAGATGGCCGAATCCCAGATCCCGCATGACGGAGCGAACGCCCACGACATCCATTCGGCGGGCGGCCAGTACACCGAAGGCCTCAAGTCGCTGACGATGCTCGGCGGATACGGGACGATCGACGATCCCGACGAGAGCGTCGACCACATGATTGACGGGATGACCGGTTCACCCTCTGCCGAACTGGCCGTCCCGGAAAAGAAGTTCCTGCCGGTCGGCGGCCCCGACGAGCTGACGTGCGGCGTAGTCGTGAAGAGCGAGGCCGGCCAGAAGATCACCGCCCCCTTCTGCGCCTGGGCGGATTCCAGTACGACCCTCATCGTCACCGAGGTTGACGGCGCACACCCGGACCAGGACCCGAATTCCATCGACCTCCAGGAATTCGCCAACACGGCAGAGAAGGTCCGTGCCGAATCCCGGAAGCCCCTCACCTGAGGCACCGGGGACCGGGGGGCGTGACGGGTCCCGGCGGGGCACGGGGAAGGAAAGCAAAGCGGAGGAGGGGCGGCCCCCATGGGCCGCCCCTCCTCCGTACCGATCACAGCGGGCTCAGGTGAACCGGAATCCCTCGGGCTCAGGTGAGCCAGTGGCTCTCTACTCCCCCGCGAACTTCTGGCTGATGCCGTCGAAGACCCGCTTCGCCTCGGGGCCCAGGTGGGGGCCGGCGAGCCAGGTCTGGTTGCCGCCGCTGATGGAGGAGTTGGAGACGAGGGTGAGTTCGCCGCCGCGGTTGGCGAACCAGCCGCCGCCCGAGGTGCCGCCGGTCATGGTGCAGCCGATGCGGTCCATGGTCGGGGTGCCCTGTTCCATGGTGAGGCGGTTGGGGCGGTCGAGGCAGCTCATCATGCGGGCGCCGTCGTACGGGGGCGCTGCCGGGTAGCCGATGGCCTTGAGGGAGCTGAGTCCCTCGGCGGAGGGGGCGCCGAACCAGACCGGGACGGCCGCGCCGACGGTCTCCTCCAGGGACTTGCCGCCGCCGCGCTCCGGCTTCACGTGCAGCACGGCGAAGTCGTACGCGGAGCCGCCGTTGCCGGTCTCCTGGCTGCCCATGTTCATCCACTCACCGGACGTGGTGACCCAGTCCGCCCAGAAGCGGCCGTACGGGGTCTGCTGCTGCGAGGGCAGGTTGTTGACCTGGTTCATCGCTGCGCCGTTGTCGTTGTACGACGGGACGAAGGCGATGTTGCGCATCCAGCCGCCCCGCTTGCCGGAGTGCACGCAGTGCCCGGCGGTCCACACCAGATTGGACTTGCCCGGGTGTGCGGGGTCCTCGACGATCGTGCCCGAGCAGACCATCGGCCCCTTGGGGCTCTCGAAGAAGATCTTGCCGATGGGGGCCATGTTGCGGTGGTACGGGCGCGCGACTTCCTGGGCCCTGACCGGGCGCGGGTCCGGGTCGGTCGCGGCGGCGCTGCCCGCGCCGGTGGCCTTCACCTTCAGGTCCGGGGCGGCCTTGGCCTTCGCCATCCGGTCCGTCTTCCAGTGGTCCTTGATGATCGGGTTGGCGAAGTCGGAGGCCTTGCGCGCCCACTTGTCCCAGTTCTGCCAGCCGCCGTCCTTCCACTTCTTCAGGTCGTCGATGCTGGTCGGCATGCCCTGGGGAAGCTTGAGGCCGTCGTCCTTCGAGGCTTTCCGGTCGGCCGCGGCCGAACTGCCGGACGAGGCCTTGGCGTTGTCGTCGCTGGGGCCGCAGGCGGTGGCGGTGACCGCGAGCAGCGAGGCCAGTGCCGCGGCCGCGACGGTGGTACGCCGGATCGACGGCATGGATGGCATGGATGGCATGGAGCGGAGTCCCCCTGGTGCGTGCTGCGATGTCGCTGTTGTGGTGTGGCCGGTCCGGTGTGGCCGGTCCGGTGTCGCTGGTGTGATGTGGCCGGTGTGATGTGGCCGGTGTGATGCGGTGCGTTCTTGTCATGGCCGCTGTCGAGGCCGCGCTCTACTATGCCGCCACCCCGCACCGGCTCGACCACCAGGTCCGGGAGGAGGAAGGGGAGGGGGCCGGGCCGGGTGCGTGAGCCGTCCCTCCCGCCGGCGAGGGCCCTGTTACCCCATCAGCCCCGCCCGGTGGGCCAGCAGGGCCGCCTGGACGCGGCTGTCCGTGCCCGTCTTCTCCAGGATGCGGCCCACGTGGGTCTTGACCGTGCCGAGGCCGATGTCCAGGCGGCGGCCGATCTCCAGGTTGGGCAGGCCCGCGCCGAGCATGGCCAGGACCTCGCGTTCGCGGTCGGTGAGGCCGGACAGCCGCTGGTCGGGGGCGTGGGCGGTGAAGGACGAGCCGATGCGGGCGCCGCCGCCCTGCAGCATGCGCTTGACGACATGGCCGGTGACGCCGGGCGAGAGGACGGCGTCACCGGCGGCCGCGGCGCGTACGGCGTTGATGAGTTCCTGCGGGCCTTCGTCCTTGAGCAGGAAGCCACTGGCACCGGCCTGCAGGGCGCGGGTGACGTTCTCCTCGTCGCCGAAGGTGGTGAGCATGACGACCTGCGGCTTCGGCCTCAGCCGCACCAGCTGCTCGATGGCGGCGAGGCCGTCGAGGACGGGCATGCGGATGTCGATGAGGGCGACGTCGACGGGTTGTGCGGCGGCCGCGTCGACGGCTTCGGCGCCGTTGGCGGCCTCGGCGACGACGTCGATGTCCTCGGCGTGCCGGAGGATCAGCCGGACGCCGTGCCGGATCATCTCCTCGTCGTCGGCGAGGAGGACACGGATGCGCGGGGTGGGAGGCAGCGAGGTGGTGACTTCGAGGGGTTGCCGCTCGGCGGTCATCGGGGTCGGTCTCCTCCGTACGGGTGCGGTGCGGGAACGGGCGGGGCCGGCGGAGGCTACAGGGCCTTTGGCGGCGGGGGCTACGGGGTGTGTGGCGGCGGGGTCGACGGCGGCACCGGGCCCTCCGTCTCCGGAGCCAGCGGCACCGTGAACCTGGCGATGTCGACCAGGACGCCGTCGCGGAAGCAGTAGCGGGTGAGCCGTATGCGGTGGCCGCTGGCCATGGTGTCGGTACCGGGTCCGCGTCCGGTTTCGGTCCCGGTCTCGGGCACGGTTTCGGTCCCGGTCTCGGGCACGGTTTCGGTCCCGGTCTCTGGCACGGTTTCGGTCCCGGTCTCTGGCACGGTTTCGGTCCCGGTCTCGGGCACGGTTTCGGTCTCGAACGGGAAGTAGCAGTCGGTGCCGGGTGGGCGGGACGGTTCGCGGCCCGTGGCGGCGGCCCTGGCCAGGTCGCTTTCGGAGCCGGCCGCCATGCGGACCCTCTCCTTGGTCATGCCCGTACGGACGGTGCGGTCCGGGGTGCTCTCCGCGACGGTGCGGGAGCTCTCCACCATCGCCAGGCCGAAGAACAGCATGGCACCGACCCCGGCGAGGCCCAGCAAGGCGGCCGCCGCGCCCGGCAGTTGGCGCAGCGCACGGGAGGCGCGGGGCGCGGCTGTGGCCGGGCCGGTGGTGCGCGGCGGACCGGCGCCGGCGCCGTCGGGAGGGGTGGGGGTGTGCGGGCGGCTGGGGAGGGTCGCCTCGACGAGGAAGCCACGTACGAGGGTGGGGCCGGTGTGCAGTTCGCCGCCGAGCAGGCGGAGGCGTTCGCGCAGGCCGGTGAGGCCGCGGCCGGTGCCGAGGCCGGTGGTGGCCTCGGGTGAGGTGGGCGGGGCGCCGTTGCGGACGCGGACGGTGATGCGGTCGGCGGCGTGGTCGCCGGTGGGTTCGCCGGTGTGCTCGGTGATGCCGTCGCCCGTGCGGTCGGAGGCGTGGGGGGCGGTGTGGGTGACGGTCAGTTCGACGGCCGCGCCGGTGGCGTAGCGGTGGACGTTGGTAAGGGATTCGCGGACGACGCGGTGCACGGCGCGGCGTACGCGGGGCTCCAGGGTGTCGAGGTCGGGGCCGCGCCAGGTGAAGGTGACGGGGATGCCGGCGGCCCGGGATTCCTCGGCGAGCGCCTCGATGTCGGGGCGGGTGCCGGTCGCGTCGGTGAGCGCCTCGGTTCCGGTGTCGCGGCCCAACGGGCCCAGGACGCCCAGGACTTCGCGTAGTTCCTGCATCGCGCCGCGGGTGGCGAGGCGGATCTGTGCGGCGTCGTCCTTGAGTTCGGGGGCCTTGGTGGCGAGGGCCATTTCCAGTCCGCCGGTGTGCAGCGAGATCAGGCTCAGGCGGTGGCCGACGAGGTCGTGCATCTCGGCGGCGATCCGTGAGCGCTCCTCGACGCGGGAGGCGTCGTCGGCGAGCCGGCGGGCCTCCTCGGCGCTCGCGGCGCGGTCGCGCAGCGCCCTAAGGAGGCGTTCCTGCTGGCCGGCCGAGGTGCCGACCAGCCCGGGGATGGCCACACCGGCACCGGCGACGACGGCGCCGAGCGCGAAACCGGCCACCCAGCCGCCGTAGTCGGTGAGGAGGGTGCCGAGGATGCTGATGAGGAGGGGCAGGCCGGCCGCGGTGAGCAGCAGGCCGACGCGCTGCCGGGGGGCTTCCACGCGGCGGGCCGCGGTGTAGGCGACGGCGGCGGTCAGCAGGCCCGCGGTCGGCAGCGCGCCGGCGATGGCGGCGAGGCCGAGCAGCGCCATGAGGGGCAGTTTCCGCCGGAGCAGCAGCAGGGCGACGGCGGCGAAGACCAGGGTGGCTTTGAGCACGGAGGGCAGGGAGTCGAAGAATCCGATGCTGCCCGAGGCGGCGGCCGCGAGGTAGAGGACCGCCACGGCCCCTTCCGCGGCGACGGTGAACCAACGCAGTCCCCCGGTGGGGGATTTCCGGGGATCGCCGTGCGGATCGGGCGGTGGCAGTGAGGGCATGCCCTCGATTATCGGCACGGGATCGGCGCCCGCCGTGCACCCTGAGAACGAGCCGGGGCGCTGGCCGTATGCCCAAAGGGATACCGGAGGGGTATCGAGGGGGACCCGAGGGAGGTCCGAGGGGGACCGTTCGGGACCCGCCCGCGGCGCCGCGCGACGGCGGCGCCGCGGGAGATCACGGATCAGCTGCCGTGATTCCAGGGGCAGGACAGCGTCAGCCGCTGACCCGGTCGTAGTACTTCTTGGCGGTCTTCCGGCACTTCTGGCGCTCCGCGTCCGTCTTGTGCGGCTGCACGGCGCACTGCTTGTTCATGTCGAACAGGAAGGCCTTGTCTATGCGCCTCTCGTGCTTCGAATGCCGGAAGGCCGTCTTTCCCATCATTTTCTTGTAGTTGCGGTATCCGAAGTCATGCCGTGCACATGACAATTTGAAGTTGAAGCCGCCAGGCTTGTCCGCGAGCTTCGTGCACCCGTCGGTGCTCCAGATGAATGCCCACCGGTCGACCCCGGAGTGGGCGAGTTCGCGCGTCTGACGCCAGTCCTTGACGCTCGTCGTGGTGGAGCGGGTCAGCTGGTGGAGCCGCTGGTACTTGGCCTGCTTGCTCGGGCCGGCTTTCGCCGTGGCGGCGCCGTCGGCGGCGACGGCCGCACCCGACCCCGCGAGAAGAACGCCGGCTGCCGCGACCGACGCGAAAGTACTGCGCTTGATGATCATTTCGTCCCCGTTTTCTGTTCTCCGTAGCCCTGACAGCGCCTGCGGAATGCGGCGCTGTCAGGGGGTCGAAAACATCATCGGACACGGTCTGCGGCACCACCATCGTCTCTTGGGGAGGTGTCCGTCAGGGCAATGTCACCGGGCTCCGGCCGGGCGGAGCACCCCGTCGCTCGTGCCGCGACGGACAGCGCGGCGGTGCCGGGCGCCCCTCCAGGGCCGCCCGGCACCGCCGCGTCATGGGATCAAGGAGATCGGAGAGACTCCGCGGAGCCTCAGTACTTCACGCAGGTGACCTTGATCTTCTTGATCTTGCCGCCGTTCTGGTACGGCCCCTCGTGGGCGTTGGCGACCCACTTCACCTTGCGCAGCCCGGTCGGTGTGTAGTGACGGCCGAGCAGGTAGCCCTGCCGGGAGAGGTCGTGGACGTGCAGCTTCGAGCCCTTCTTCAGGTACTTGAACTTGTGCCGGACGTGCCCCATCGCAAAGTCGTTGATCATGACCTGCTGGCCGGCGCCACAGCTCTTGGTGCCGGACCTCTTCGCGGTGACCTTCGTCTTCCACGTCTTCTTGGCACGGCCGTCCGTGCTGCAGTACGCGTAGACCTTGGTGAGGTTGTCCTTGGTCCGCCCGTACGTACTGGTCACCTTCCACTTCACCCCCTTGTGCCAGGTGGGAATGGGGTGGGTCTCCACGCCGTCGAGAGTGAAGCTGTAGTGCCGGCTGTGCAGTTTGCCGCCCGGAACCTTCCAGCTGACCCGGGCCTCCCCGGCGGCCGTGACCAAGATGTGCGCGGTCTGGCCCTTCCGGGCGCAGCGCGTCGACCCCTTCTTGGAGTGGAAGCCGTCACCCTTGATCTGCACACCGTCACCGGCGGCGGGGGCGCTCTTCGCGGAAGGGGCGCGCTCCGCCGCCTCAGCCGGTGAGCTCACTGCCATGGGGGTGAGGACCGCAGCACCGGCTGCGAACGCACAGACCGATAGGCCCGCACGGTGGGTAAGTCGCATGGAGCATCTCCTGTTGCCTGACTCGTTGTTCCGTTAACAGGTCGGGAACGAACAGCGCTCACCGTAGGGGCGACCGATCAGGCGCCGCCATTGTCCAAAGGTGCAGTACAGGGGACGCTTCCGCCGCTCCTTCGCATTGCCCCTTCGTACGATGCCGACGAGCGATCAGCTGACCTACCCTCTGCGGGAGTTGAGGGAAACGGACAGGCACTGCCCGCTGGAGGTAATCAGCACGTGTTGAAGCAAACGGGGAAGGCACTCCTCATCGGCGCCACCGCCGCACTCGCCGTCACGACCGCGGCGCCGGCCCACGCCCAGACCGGGGCCCAGGCCGCGGCCGCGAAGGTCAGCAAGCACCAAGAGGTCCGCTGCGTCAAGCAGAGCGGCCGGACCTGCGCCTACTCGGCCTCCTTCTTCTACTGGAACAAGAAGGGCTCCGCCAAGCGCGGCCTGAACTACGTCCAGACGGCCAGGTCGCCGTACAAGGCGGGCAAGGCCCGCTGGCTGTACAAGCAGCCGGGCGGCAAGACCCACGTCGGCCAGGGCTGGCGCAAGGCCCGCGCGATTCACGGCGCCAATGCCGCCGAGGTCGACTGGGGCAAGGCGGGGGCCACCGTAGGGCCGAAGTTCCGCAAGGGCACGCTGGTCTGCGTGCAGTGGAAAAACGTCGCCAAGAAGGCGTGCCACAAGCTCAAGTAGCCTGCCCGCCCGGCTGGTTGGAGCGAACGAGAGGGGGTGCCCGCACACCGTGCGAGCACCCCCTCTCCACGTCAGACGTCACGCGTCAGGCTGAGACGCCTACTTGGGGATCCACGACTGCCACTTCGCCTTGTGGCGTTCGACCCACTTCTTCGCCGCGTCCTGCGGGGACATCTTCTTGTCGGCGATGTCGAGGGCGACCTCGCTCTGGTCGGCCTCGGTCCACTTGAAGTTCTTCAGGAACCGGGCCGCCTTGCCGCCGTGCTTGGCGAAGTCGGCGTTGAGGTACTTCTGCAGCGGCGTGTGCGGGTATTCGCACTTGATCTTCTTCGGGTCGGCGTCGCAGCCCGTCTTGTACTTGGGCAGCTTCACCTCCGTCATCGGCACCTTCTCGAAGAGCCACTGCGGCTTGTACCAGTACGTCAAAAACGGCTTCCGCTGCTTGGCGAACTGCTTGATCTGGGTGATCTGCGCCGCCTCGGAGCCCGCGAAGACGACCTGGTAGTCCAGGCCGAGGTTCTTCACGAGGGCCTTGTCGTTGGTGAGGAACGACGGGGAGCCGTCCATCAACTGGCCCTGGCCGCCGCTCTCCGCGGTGCGGAACTGGTCGGCGTACTTGTTGAGGTTCTTCCAGTCGGTGACGTCCGGGTGCTTCTTCGCGAAGTACGTGGGGACGAACCAGCCGATGTGGCCCGTGACGCCGAGGTCGCCGCCGGGCGTGATCGTCTTCTTGTCCTTGATGTAGAGCTTCTCCTGGTCCGGGTGGCCCCAGTCCTCCATGATCGCGTCCACGCGGCCCTGGCTGAGCGCGTCCCAGGCCGGGACCTCGTCGATCTGGACCTTGTCGACCCGGTAGCCCAGCTCGTGCGTGAGCAGGTACTCGGGGACGGCGACGTCCGCCTGGGCACCCACCCAGGACTGGACGGAGAGCGTCACGGTCTTGGCGCCCCCCACGTTCGCGTACGGGGATGCCTGCTTGGTCATGTCGGCGGCGCCGCACCCGGAAAGGGTGAGGAGGGCGCCGCCCGCGGTGAGCGCGCTCACCACTCGTGTACGCATTCGCATGTCAGGCTCCCTTCTCCGCGCGGCGTTCGGTGGGCTGCGTCACCCTGTCCAGCATCAGGCCGAGGCAGACGACGGCGATGCCGCCCACCAGGCCCACCCCGAGGTCGTTCTGGGCGATGCCGTACAGCACGTCGTAACCGAGCGAGCCACCGCCGACCATGCCGCCGATGACGACGACGGCGAGGACGAGGACGACCGCCTGGTTGACGGCGAGAAGGAGCGTCGGACGGGCCAGCGGGAGCTGGACCTGGCGCAGTTGCTGCCAACTCGTGGCGCCGAGGGACTTCGAGGCCTCCATCGCCGTCGGGTTGACCTCCCGCAGGCCCTGCGTGGTGATGCGGATGACGGCGGGCACCGCATACGCGATGGCCGCGGCGGCCGCGGGGGCGCGGCCGATGGCGAAGAGGCCCACGACCGGGATCAGGTAGACGAACTGCGGCATCGTCTGCAGGACGTCGAGGACCGGGCGCAGCAGCCGCTCCACGCGCGAGCTGCGGGCCGCCGCGATGCCGATCGCGAAACCGACGATCAGGGTGACGGCGACCGCGGCGATCACCTGGGACAGCGTGTCGAGGGACTTGTCCCACACGCCGAGCACCCCGATCCCGCCCATCGCGAGGACGGCGGTGAGCGCGGTCTTCCAGGTGCCGATCAGCCAGGCAAGAGTGGCGACGACGAGCAGCACGGACCACCAGGGCATCCACTGCAGTCCGTCGCGGACCGGGTTGAGGACCCCGGTGGTGAAGTGCGCGGACCAGTCGGCGGTGCCGCCGACGACGGGCACGCCGGTGTAGACGTGGTCGACCATCCAGTCCTTGGCGGTGTTGACCGGCTCGGCGATGTTCACCGTCCAGCCGTCCGGCCATTCGAGGCGGCCGGCGAAGCGGAAGGCGAGCGCGACGACGACGGTCGAGACGGCGGCCACGGACCAGCCGCGCCCGCCGCGCAGCACCGAGGTGTCCTCGGCCTGCGCACCCAGGCGCTCCCCCGCCGCGCCGGTGACGCGGTCGAGGACCACGGCGAGCAGCACGATCGGGAGGCCGCCGGCGAGGGCCGCGCCGACGTCGACGGAGCCGAGCGCCTGGTAGACGCGGTCACCGAGACCGCCGCCGCCGATCACCGACGCGATGACGGCCATCGAGAGGGCCATCATGATCGTCTGGTTGAGGCCGAGCAGGAGTTCCTCGCGGGCCAGCGGCAGGCGGGCCGAGAACAGGCGCTGGCGGGCAGTGGTGCCGAGCGAGGTCACGGCCTCCATCACGCCGCCGTCGGCGCCGCGCAGGCCGAGCGCGGTGAGCCGGGCCATCGGCGGAGCCGCGTAGATGACGGTCGCGATGAGCGCGGCGGGGACACCGATGCCGAAGACCATGGCGACGGGCAGCAGATACGAGAAGGCGGGAAGGACCTGCATGGTGTCGAGGACCGGCCGCAGCATGCGGAAGGTCCGGTCGCTCAGCCCGGCGGCGAGCCCGAGCAGCATGCCAAGGACGACGGAGGCGAGCACGGCGACGACCATCAGGGCAAGGGTCTGCATCGTCGGCACCCACATGCCGAGCAGCCCGCACAGGCCGAACGAGGCGGCCGTGAGCACCGCGAGCCGGACACCCGCGACCCGCCAGGCGACCAGGGCGGCCCCGGCGACGACACCGGCCCAGCCGCCCGCGAGGAGCACCAGATAGACGGCGCGCACGGACTCCACGATGCCGTTGGAGATGTGCCCGAAGAAGTAGATGAACAGCGGGTGGCTGTCGCGGTGGTCGACGATCCATGTGTAGACGTCGCCGAGCGGCTCGGTCAGGTCGACGGTGAGGGCGCGCGGCCAGGCGCCGGAGGCCCACGTGGCGTGGGCGATCGGCACCAGTACGGCCGCGGCGACGGCGAGCAGCAGGAGCTTGCCGAGGCCGCGGCGGCGCAGCAGCACCTGCAGCGGGCCGGACCGGTCGGTGGCGCCGACCGCCCCTGGCGCCGAGGTGGTGGGTGCGGCGGTGCTCATGCGCGCCCCCGCTTCACGGTGCCGGCCGGCATATTCATCGCGGCGGACCGCTGGGCCTCACGCCAGCGGAGCAGCAGCGCGGCGCGCAGGCGGGCCCGGGGCGTGGCGGCGGGAGCGCGGGAGGCGACGGCACGCAGAGCGCCGCGGTGGGTGGTGGCGGCGTACATCAGGCAGCCACCCCACCGTGCTGCTCGCTGTCGAGCCGGGCGACCACGTTCAGCAGGCACTGGTGGTCGACGATGCCCAGGCAGCGGCCGTCGTCGACGATGCGGACCGCACCGCCGGAGCGGGCGACCGCCTCGATGGCGTCGGAGATCAGGGTGTCGGGGCTCAGCGCGGGACCCTCGTCGGCCTCGCCGTCCTCGACCGGGCGCATGGCCCGGCGCACGGTCAGCACCTGCTCGCGCGGCACGTCGCGGACGAAGTCGCGGACGTACTCGTCGGCCGGGGAGCCGACGATCTCCTCGGGGGTGCCGAGCTGGACGACCTTGCCGTCGCGCATCAGCGCGATGCGGTCACCCAGCAGCAGTGCCTCGGAGAGGTCGTGGGTGATGAAGACCATCGTCCGGCCCTCCTCGCGGTGCAGGCGGACGACCTCCTCCTGCATATCGCGCCGGATCAGCGGGTCGAGGGCGCTGAACGGCTCGTCGAAGAGCAGGACTTCGGGGTCCACGGCGAGCGCACGGGCGAGCCCGACGCGCTGCTGCTGGCCGCCGGACAGCTGTCCGGGGCGGCGCAGTTCGAGACCGCCGAGGCCGACCTTGTCGACCATCTCCTGGGCCTTGGCGCGGCGTTCGGCCTTGCCCATGCCCTGGATCTCCAGGCCGTAGGCGACGTTGTCGAGGACGGTGCGGTGCGGCAGCAGGCCGAAGTGCTGGAAGACCATGGAGGCGCGGTTGCGGCGCAGCTCGCGCAGCGCGGCCTTGTCCATGGCCCGGACGTCCTCGCCGTCCATCTCCAGGGTGCCGCCGGTCGGCTCGATGAGCCGGGTCAGGCAGCGTACGAGGGTGGACTTGCCGGAGCCGGAAAGGCCCATGACGACGAAGGATTCACCCTTGTGGACGTCGAAGGAGACGTCGCGCACGGCCGGGGTGCAGCCGGTGCGCTCGCGCACCTCGGCACCGGAGAGGCCTTCGAGGGATGCGTCGTCGGGGATGCGATCGGCCTTCGGGCCGAAGACCTTCCACAGGCCGCGTACGGAGAAGACGACGTCCCGCTCGCCCTCGGTGGATGCGGTGGGACGGGGCTCGGATATACCGGATGAGTCGGTAGTGGCGGTAGCCATTACGCATCACCTCCCGCAGTCGTGGGCTTGACGAGCATTTCGGCGCACTTCTCCCCCACCATCAGGACCCCGAGCATCGGGTTCACGGCGGGCAGGGTCGGGAAGACGGAGGCGTCGGCGATGCGGATGCCCTGCATGCCCCGGATCTTCAACTCCGGGTCGACGACGGCGAGTTCGTCATCGGGGGCGCCCATCTTGCAGGTGCCCGCCGGGTGGTAGACGGTGTGCGCGCACTTGCGCACCAGCTCGCTGATCTCCTCGTCCTCGGTGACCTCGGGGCCGGGGAAGACCTCGCGCGTGAGCCACTTGGCGAAGGGCTCGGCCTGGGCGATCTTGCGGGCCAGCTTGATGCCGTCGACCAGCGTCCGGCCGTCGTAGTCGCCCTCGTCCTCGAAGTACTTGAAGTCCAGCGCGGGCTTGACCTCGGGGTCGGCCGAGGTGAGGTAAAGGCGGCCGCGGGCACGGGACTTGGGGATGTTCGGGGTCATCGACACGCCGTGCTCGGGGCGTTCGTAGCCCAGCCGCTCGGGGTGGTCGGTGTACGGGATCTGGTAGAAGTGGAACATCAGGTCGGGGCCCTTGTGTTCTGGGTCCCGCTTGACGAACAGCACCGCGTCGGAGTCCATCGCGGAGTTGGTCGGGATCGGCCCGTCGGTCTCCCAGACGATGACCGACTCGGGGTGGTCCTGAAGGTTCTCACCGATGCCCGGAAGGTCGACCACGCAAGGCAGGCCCAGCGCCTCAAGGTCCTTCTTCGGTCCGATGCCGGAGTGCATCAGCAGCCGCGGCGTGTCCACCGCGCCGGCGCAGACCAGCACCTCGCGGCCGGCCTCGACGTAGACCTCCTCGCCGTCCTTCGTGCGGACGTGGACGCCCTTGGCCCGGGTGCCGTCCAGCTCCAGCCGGTACGCCCAGGTCTCCAGCATCAGCGTCAGGTTGGGGCGGTCGCCGGCCTCCATGTGGGGGTGGAGGTAGGCGACGGAGGCGGAGGAGCGCTTGTTGTTCTCCGGGTGGTACGCCAGGTCGAGGAAGCCGACGCCCTCCTCGAAGGGCTTGTCGTTGAAGCCGATGATCTCGGGCACGCCGAGGGCGGTCGTGGTGGCCTCGATCCAGTCCGTGGCGATCTGGTTCTGGTCCTTCTCCGCCACCCGCACGACGTTGTTGCGCAGCTTGCCGAAGTACGGGTCCATGGTCGTGGAGTTCCAGCCGGTGGCACCCGACTCCTCCCACTCGTCCCAGTCCGAGGGCAGCGGCTTGAAGGCGATCAGGGTGTTGTGCGAGGAGCACCCGCCCAGGACCTTGGCGCGGCTGTGCAGGATGTGCGAGTTGCCGCGCGGCTGCTCCGTGGTCGTGTACTCGTAGTCCAGCTCGCCGCCGAGGAGGCCGAGCCACCGGCGCAGCGTCAGCACGTCGTCGCGGTCGATGTCGCTGGGGCCGCCCTCGATGACGACGACGCTGACGTTCGGGTCCTCGGTGAGCCGGGAGGCGATCACGGAGCCCGCGGTACCGCCGCCGACGACGACGTAGTCGGCCTGGACGGTGCGGGAGGGGTCGGGCGCAGGGGAAGAGGGGGGCATGGGGTGGTGCTCCTTTTGCACAGTGCGTGAGCGGCTGCGGTACTGCGTGCCACGGGTGCGGGCGGGTACTGCTGAACGGCAGGACATCCGGGGATGTGCTGCTGACCTGCGGGGACGGGGGGATCCCCACAGAGCTGCGGGCGGGCCGGACCGACCCGCCCGCAGCCGACCGGAAGGGTCAGCCGGCGAACCAGCGAACCGGCTCCGGCCGGAGGTTCTCGTAAATGTGCTTGCTCTCGCGGTACTCGTCCAGACCCGTGGGCCCCAATTCCCGACCAATACCCGACTTGCCGAAGCCGCCCCACTCCGCCTGCGGGAGGTAGGGGTGGTAGTCGTTGATCCAGATGGTGCCGTGCCGCAGACGGGCGGCGACCCGCCGGGCACGGGCCGTGTCGGCGGACCAGACGGCACCGGCCAGGCCGTATTCGGTGTCGTTGGCGAGCGCTGCGGCCTCGTCCTCGGTGGTGAAGGTCTCCACGGTCAGGATCGGACCGAAGGTCTCCTCGCGGACCACCTTCATGTCGCGGTGGCAGCCGTCCAGCACGGTCGGCGCGTAGAAGTAGCCGGTGGCGGGCCGTACGTCGGACGGCTTGGGGCGGGTGCCGCCGCAGCGCAGCTGGGCACCCTCGGAGAGCGCCGAGGCGACGTACGCCTCGACCTTCTCCAGCTGCTGCTGCGAGACCAGCGGACCGCACTCGACGCCGTCCTCGGTGCCCCGGCCGAGCTTGATCTTCTCGGCGCGGCGGGCCAGCTCGGCGACGAAGCGGTCGCGCACCGACTCCTCGATGATCAGCCGGGCACCGGCCGAGCAGACCTGGCCGCTGTGGATGAACGCGGCGTTCAGGGCCTGGTCGACGGCGGTGTCGAAGCCCTCTTCGGTGGCGCAGGCGTCGGCGAAGACGACGTTGGGGTTCTTGCCGCCCAGCTCCAGCGCGATCTTCTTCGCGCCGGACACCGCGGCCGCACCGGCCTTCGTCCCGCTGACCAGGCCGCCGGTGAAGGAGAACAGGTCCACGTCGGGGTGCTCGGCCAGCCGCTGGCCCACCGGCACGCCCGCGCCGGTGACGATGTTGGCGACACCGGCCGGCAGCCCGGCCTCCACCAGCAGCTTGATCAGGTGCACGGTCGACAGCGGGGTGACCTCGCTGGGCTTGATCACAAAGGTGTTGCCGGCCGCGATCGCCGGGGCGACCTTCCAGCTGGCCTGCAGCAGCGGGTAGTTCCACGGCGTGATCAGCGCGCAGACGCCGACCGGCTCGTGCACGACGATGCTGTGCACCTCGGGCGATCCGGCGTCCACGACCCGGCCGCCGCTCTCGTTCATCACCGCGTCGGCGAAGTACCGGAAGGCGTTGGTGACATCGTCGACGTCGACCCGGCCCTCTTCCAGCGTCTTGCCGGTGTCCTGGCTCTCGATCAGCGCGATGGTCTCGCGGTCGCGCTGCAGCAGGTCGGCGACCCGGCGCAGCAGCGCGGAGCGCTCGGCGACGGCCGTCCGGGGCCAGGCGCCGGCACCGCCGTCGAAGGCGCGGCTCGCGGCGGCGACTGCCGCGTCGGCGTCCTCGGCGCCGCCCTCGGACACCAGTTGGAGCGTCGTCGCGTCGGCGGGGTCCAGGACCTCCCGCGTGGCGCCGGATGAGGCGGGGAGCCACTCCCCGTCTACGTGAATGGTCTCGATTGCCGCCACGTCTGTTCTGCCTTCCGCTTACCGATTTGTTGCCACTGGTTCAACCAGCAACCGGGAACCCTCCCCCATAGCCCCTCACCTATGCCCAAACGTTCATGGAAAGTGAGCCGACTCACTCAATGTGCGGTCGAAAGCCCCGGAACGTACCGTGAAGAGCTGTATGTCCTTCCGCGGGCCGGAGGTGCCGAGATGACCAGCAAGCACCGCGCAACAACCGCGATCACCGCCCTGACCTGCGGTGCAGCCCTGCTCGCCATGGCTTCCTGCACGGGCGCCGCGGCCGCGGACGACCCCGACGGCGGCGAGGGCGACCTGGCGAAGAAATCCGCCCAGCAGATCTCCGACGACGCCCTCCACGAGCTGCTCGGCGCGACCTCACTGCGGCTGCGTACCCAGACCAGCGGCGACCCCACCAAGCTCGATCTCAGCCTCGACCGCGACAGCAACTGCGCCGGCTCCATCAGCAAGGGACCCGCGGGCCGCGTCGAGCTCATCAAGCGCGGCCCGCAGGTCTGGATGAAACCGGACGCCGCCTTCTGGAAGGGCCAGCTCCCCGGCAGTGAGGGCAGCGACGCCGCCAAGCAGTACGAGGGCCGCTACCTGCACGGCACCACCGACGACACCTTCCTCAAGCAGCTCTCCGGCGCCTGCGACCTGAGCGCCTTCCAGAAGCAGATCGCCGGCCCGTCCGAGCGGCCGTCCGGCAGCCCCTCCCCGTCCGCCTCCGCGCCCGCCCTCACCAAGGGCAAGCCGACCGTCCACGAGGGCAGCCGGGTACTGCCCATCGTCAAGAAGTCCGGCCCCATCACCCAGACCCTCTACGTGGCCATCGACGGCAAGCACTACCCCCTCAAGCTCACCGCGGCGGCCGACCAGCAGACCGGCACCATCCTGCTGAGCAATTACGGCGCCCCGGTCCCCGACAAGACCCCCGCCCCCGGCGACACCCTCGACATCTCGGTCCTGGAAAACCGCGTCAAGAAGGCCTCCCCGGGCTCCCCGTCGGACGAAGCCGCGGTGACGGGCTGACGGGCCTGCGGGCCGCCGCTCCCCATGTAACCCGTCGTACATACGTATCGTTGAACCCTGCGGCTGCCCGCACCACCACGCGTGCAGCGGGGAGGAGCGGCACGATGACCATCAGCCTCGATGGGACCGACAGGATCGAGACCGACGAGATGGCCGAGCGGAACGAGCCGAGCTTGGACGAACTGTTCGAGCGGCTGGAGCGGATGCCCGTCCCCGAGGGCTACAAGGTCGAGATCGTCGAGGGGACCGTTTTCATGTCGCCGCAGCGCAACGTGCATTGGCAGACCATCCGCCGGATCGTCCGGTCGCTGGAGGACCAATGCGGCATGGATGTCTGGGTGACATCGGACATCCGGATCGATTTCCCCGGAGATGACAACGGATTCGCCCCGGACGTCGCCAAGTTCTCCGACGACGCCACAAAGGGCCGCCCGCGCCACCAGGACATCGAGTTCATCGCCGAGGTCGTCTCCAAGGGCACCGGCGTGAACGACTACGGCCCCAAGAAGGCCGCCTACGCCCTCGCCGAGATCCCCGTCTACGTCATCGCCGACCCCTACCTCGGCCGCTGCCGGGTCTTCACGCACCCGCAGGACGGCGACTACAAGAGCGACCTCACCCTCGCCTACGGCGAGCCGATCGACCTGACGGACACCGTCGTCGGCATCACCCTCGCGACCGAGGAATTCCCCCGGGACTGATCCGTACGCGCCGGAGCGGCTCGCGTCGCCCGGTGCGGCCGTCGGCCCGATGATGGGAAGACGTCGAACGGCGTCCACGGCCGCCACCGGCCGTCACCGACGAGGAGTGGGTCATGGCGCAGGTTTTCGCGGAAATCTCGATGTCCCTGGACGGCTACATCGCCGGGCCGGACGACGGGGTCGACAACCCTCTGGGCGACCACGGCGAACGGCTCCACGAGTGGGTGTACGGCCTGGCCAGCTGGCGGGCGCCGCACGGGCTGACGGGTGGCGAGCAGAACCGCGACGCGGAAGTGGTGCACGAGTCGGTCGAGCGGACCGGCAGCGTGGTGATGGGCCGCCGGATGTTCGACAGCGGCGAGGGGCCGTGGGGCGACGAACCGCCCTTCCACGCACCGGTGTTCGTGGTGACGCACCGGCCGGCCGAGGATCTCGTCAAGCAGGGCGGCACCACCTTCCACTTCGTCACCGAGGGGGTCGAGGAGGCACTGCGGCGGGCGAAGGAGGTGGCGGGCGGCAAGGACGTGTCCGTCCCGGGCGGCGCCCAGGTGATCGACCAACTGCTCGGCGCCGGACTGCTTGACGCCTTGCAGATCCACCTCGTGCCGGTGCTGCTCGGCGGGGGCGTGCGGCTCTTCGACACGCTGCCGGCCGGGCTGCGCGAGCTGAAGGCGACCCGGGTGATCGCCTCCCCCGACGTGACCCATCTGCGGCTGCACACGGCGTGACGGTGGCCCGGTGCCGCGGGGCGGCCGTCCCCTGCGGCCCGGCAAGGGTCACGGCCGGCCGCCGCGCCCCCGTCCGCGCCGCGCCTGCTCCTTCGCGATCAGCTGCGTGAAGTCCCGCATCTCCGCGGAACGCAGGCCCGCACCGTCCTCGCCGTCGCCCTGACCACCCTCCTCGTCCCGCAGCAGGCCCTGCTCCCGGAGCCGGCGGGCGTGCACCTCGACGGGCGGATCGGGGTCGAAGTCGGAGGGCCGCGGCCCCTCGGGGCCGTCCGGGCCGACCCGGACCAGCCGTTCGACGCGCACCACCTTGAAGCGGCCCGCCCCGCCCTCGATCTCCAGGTCGTTCGCCGGCCGCTCGTCCAGCAGATTCGCGGCCCGTTCGTACGCGTCGCGCTGCGCTTCGTCGAGCTTGAGCGTGACGGGTGCCCTCACCCGCAGCCACATCGTCAGCGCGTCCCGCGCGCCCTGCGGCGTCCCGCGGGCGGCGGTGTGCGGCCGCCAACGGCCCTGATGCCACTCCGCGATCATGAACTCCACGGGCAGCAGCACCCCGCCCGGGTGGGTGCGGGCCGCCCGCCGCGCATCGCCCCGCACGTCCGCCGGGACCGTGCCGGGCGCCCGGACGAACTCCAGCAGGTCGAGCTTGAGCATCCCCTCGGACATCCCGGTCCCGACGGCCGGGTCGATCACGAAACCCTTCGTACGGCTCGGCACCCGGTGGGCCTCGCCGGGCGCCGCCGGGTCCGGGTCCGAGGGGCGCGGCGGCTCCGGGCCCTCGGGTCCGGTGCGCAGGAACTGTTCGCCGCGCACGACGCGATACCGGTCCCCCAGCACCGTCAGCTCGTCCACCCGCTCCCAGTCGAGCCGCTCCGCGGCCGCCGTGCATGCGGCGCGGCCCGCCTCGTCGCCGGCGTCGCCCGCCGCGCTCGCCAGCCGCCGGAACGTCGTCGCCAGGCCGTCCCTCGCGTCCTGCGGGGTGCCCGCCCCGACGCCGATGACCTCCCAGCCGCCCTCCTCGCGCTCCCGCGCCTGCCCGAAGACGGGGCCGCCCGCACCGAGGATCTCGGGATACGCCTCTCTCGCCCGCCATGCCTCCTCGTCGGAGAAGGCCGCCACCGGGTCGTCCTGTTCGGTCACCCTGATGGTCCGGTACGTCGGCACATCCTCACCGTGATGAGTCATGCACTCAGTGTGCTGGTCGTGGTCCGGCGCTCGCTGCGAAATCGCAGAATCGCGGGGTCGGGAGGGCCTGGGCCGCGCGGCCTCCGCGGCGGCTTCGCAGGGCCGGCCGGGTCACCGTCGGCGAGCCGCCCTCGTGGGCCGGGACGGTTCGCGAGACACTGCGCGCATGGCTGGCAAGGCACCGAAAGCACTGCTCCAAGGCGGACCCGAGGGGCTCACGGAGCGCATTGTTCCCCTCGATCCTCCCGGAGCCGAGCTGAAGATCCCGTATCGCGGTGGCTATGAGCACTTCAGGGCCACCCGGCGGGAGTGGGACACCGCCGAGGGACGGCTGCCCGTTTACGAGTGGTGGGAGCGCACGGAGCTGCCCGGGTAGCACCCCCGGTGCGTCAGGTGGTGTCAGCGGCGAAGGCTTCCAGGGCGATGCGCTGGGTCTTCTCCTGTTGCGGCCAGTCGGCGGCGGTGCCCAGGACGAGCACGGCGAACATCCGGCCGTCGGCGGTGGTGAAGGCGCAGTCGACGACCTTGACGCGTGCGCCCCTGCGGTCGCTGTCGTACGCGTAGACGAGCTGGTGGGCGTCCGGGCCGGGGGCGGGTTCGCCGATCGGCCCGAGGCTGATCTCCTCGTATCCCGGTTCGCCGGACCTGGTGCGTGAGGCCTTCACCAAGGCCTCGCGCTCGGATTCCTCTCCGGTGATGGCGAAGACCTGCAGCAACCCGCGGTCGTCCGACGCGGTGTAGAAGACCCCGTCCTCGGTCTTGCTGCGCTTCCAGCCCCGGGGAACCACGGTGGTGAAACCCGAGTCGTCGTGGACGAGGCGATAGCCGTCCGGGACCTCGGTACCGGACGGTGAGCCCTCGGGGGTCGGCGAGCCGGAGGAGGGCGCATCACTTGTGCCCGAGGTGCCGCCCACGGTCGCGGGGGCGGACGCCTGGGGGCGGGCGTGGGCCGGGGGGTCGCCGTCGCGGCCCCACAGCAGCCATCCGCCGCCGACGCCGACCGCGATCACGGCCACCGCGGCGCCCGCGATGAGCGCGGTCGAGTGGCTGCGCCCCGTACGGGTGGGCGGCTGAGGCGGATCGTCCTGAGGCGGCGGGTCACCCTGCGGCGGTGGCGGCGCGAAGTCGGGGCGCGGCGGCATCGGGCCCGTATATTGAACGGGCGGTGGTGTGCCGTCGTCCCAGCCCTGCGTCTCGTCGTTCCAGCGGCCGCCGCCACCACCCGTCATCGTCACCCTCCTACGAGCGCGGCGACCGCCTGCCCGACGGCCGCCCCGGAAGCCAGCAGGCCCACGACGGCGCCGGCGTCGGTCAGTGCGGTCCGCAGCCGAGCCAGCCGGCCGGGGCCGGCCGCCCCGGTGTCGGCGATCTCCGTCTCGGTGTCGGCCAGTTCGGTGCGCAGCGCCAGGGTCTCGGGGTTCTCCAGCACGACGGCAAGGTCGCCGCGCAGCGCGCGGACGGCACGCAGCAGCTCCGCCTGGGCCGGCTCCGGCGCGGGAACTGCGGCGGCTTCGTAGTTCGTCACGGTGTTCTGGTTGCCGATGGCGATCGCGCCCCGCACATTGCGCAGGTAGGTGCCGCCGCCCGGCTGGTCAGCTGTTGCCACGGTTGTTCCCTTCGTCCGGCGCGCTGCCGCCCTGGTTGTTGTTGTTGGTGATGGTGTGGTGGTCCCCGATGCCGACCGCCCCCTGGGCGGACTCGACGTAGACGCCGCCGCTGGCGACATTGACGATCCGCTGCTCGAACTCATCGGTCTGGTAACCGGATGCGCGCAGTGCGGTCGTCACCCCGGCCGCCACCCGCTGCTGAATCGTCGTCAGATACCGGGTGATGTCCATGTCCTGGAAAAGGGAGGAGTCGTCGGACGCACCCAGCTCGCGCACCGAGACTCCGGGACCGTCGGGCAGCGACGCCCCGTATCCCCCGGTGCCCATCCCCCACCCCAGCAGCAGGCCGCGCAGCAGTGTGACCACGGCGCGTCCCGCGGAACGGGGTGTGCGGGACAGCGCCCACACGGCCTTGCCGAACAGGTTCTGGTGGCGGTCGAGGTGCGCGAGCCGGTCAGCGTCCTGGAAGTCCTGCCGCAGCGGGAACAGCACATGCGGCGCGACCTCCAGCATCAGCATCCCGCCCTGAGTGTGCACCCGCACGAAGACCGTGGTCACGATGCCCTCGCCCCAGCCGCCGACCCGGATACGCAGGAAGTGCCGGCGGGTCTCCCCGCCCTCCTCCACCGCGCGGGCCCGGTGTGCCTCGGCCTCCTGCGCCGCGTACGGCGCGGCCTCGCGCGTGGGCAGCCCCTCGGCCGGCAGGAAGACGCACTCGTCGATCTCCAGCCCGCGCAGCCGGTCGCGCACCGCCTCCGCCGACTGCAACGAGCCGTGCGCGGACGGCACCCGAAGCGCCGCCACCAGCGGGACGATGCGTTGCAGGATGGCGCTGTTGTCCAACGGCTCGACGTCGCGGCCCGGCCGCGGCCGCAGCTCCACCGACAGCGACCAGGTCTTGTACGGACTGCCGGCACCACGGAACGGGTCGGCGGCGCGGTACATCACCAACGGCCCGTGCTGCTCGATGCGTACCCGGTCCCGCAACCGGACGAAGCGGCCGGCTTGGGACCGCTCCGCGGGGTCGGAGATGACGTCGGGGAAGCGCGCCCTGGACAGTTCGCCGGCCAGCACCCGGGCGAACTGACCGCGCTGCAGCCCCACCACCACGGCCGTCAGCAGCGGCAGCGCGAGGGTGATCCAGGACTGCGGGAGGAGGGAGGTCTCGTGGCCTGCGCCCAGGGACGACGGGTCCAGGCTGCCGACCTGCGGGCCGCCGGGCCACCCGCTGCCGCCGGAGGAGCCGTAGGGGTCGTAGTCGGAGGTGTCGCCGGTCATGAAGTCCGGCAGTCCCGACGGGATGACCCAAATGTTCGCCACCTCGTCGCCGCCGCACACCCTGTTGACCAGCGTCAGGAGGAAGAAGGCCAGCGTCAGCCGCCCGTACCAGCACAGCAGGAAGGAGAGGAACCGCGCGATCCACCGCGGAACCGGCGCCCGGCGGATGGCGCGGGCGAGGGCCATCAGCACCACGGGGAAGAGGTAGAACGACGCGAGGCCGGAGGATAAGGGGACGGCCACGATCCACAGCAGCACGATCAGCGACGCCCAGCAGATCTGGAGGCGTCGGGCGCGCAGCGCATGGGCCAGGACGCGGGCGGCGTCGATCCCCAGGGACGGCGCGACGAACCGTTCCTCGTGGACGTACAGCTCGTCGATGACCGCGTCGCGGAACCCGTCGTCCATGTAGGTGCCGGCGCACAGCAGCCGGGTGGCCTCACTGGCGCCGGGCGGGGTCACCGGGAACGGCGCGGGAGCCGGGTCCGCCTCCGGGCCGGGCGGCCCTGATGGCGGGGGCTCGTCGGGTTCGCCGGACTGCTCGGGCACACGTGTCTGCGTCACCGGTCTCCCCCAAGACACCAACAAGCCACCACTGCGGGCCGGTTGCACGGACGAGGAGCCGGTAAGCGGCCGCTGTGCGGAGCCGCAGCATAGGGCAGAACGACACTCCGTGTCAGCGCCCATGACCATGCGGTGACACGAAGTCGTCGTCATACCGCCGGTGAACGGCGGGTCACGGACGGGCGGCATGCCCGCGGACGCGGCCGAGGGCCGTCCGGAGCGGCGCCCCGAACGGCCCTCGGCCGAACCCTTTGCTCAGTGGTCGCTGCTCAGGTTGAGCATGACCACGCCGCCGATGATCAGGGCAAGTCCCAGGAGTTTGGGGGTGGTCGCGGATTCCTCCATGAACACCATGCCTATGACCGCGATCGCGGCCGTGCCGAGGCCCGACCAGATCGCATAGGCGATGCCCAGCTCCATCTTTTTGAGCGCCTGAGCCAGCAGCGAGAACGCGGCGAGGTAACTGATCGCCATGATCACGCTCGGCAGCAGTTTGGTCATACCTTCGCTCAGCTTCAGGAAGGAAGTGGCGATGACTTCGGCGGTGATGGCGCTGAGCAGCAGTACCCAGACCATGGTCGACCCCAATCTGTCGTTCGGTCAGAGAATTCGTCCGTTGCTTCACCATCGCCACTACGGCGGGCCAACTACCTTCTTCAGCCGGCCCGCTGCGGCACGATGCGGACGAAGCCCATCGATCACGGGGTCGATCCAGGTCAGCCGGCCCGGGCACCGGGAACAGGGCCGGCACGACGACGGCGTGACGCGCCGCCGCACGCGGGCCCGCAACTCCGGTGGTGCGCGCAGGAGGGCCGGGCGGACCGGCCCTCCCGCGCGACCGGAGGGCACAGCGGGTAACGGTGCAGCCGTCACGAACCAGCCGACGGTCGGTCCCACGGCGGCATACCGCTGTACGCGCGTCCGATGAGGGACACCCACCGGTGCACGGAGTCCTCGATCGGTGCGAACGGTCCGGGCCGGTAGTGCGGTGAGGTGAGCCCGCGCTGTACGGACTCGCAGGCATCCCAGTCCTGCAGGTTGATGCGGTGCCAGAAGTCCACGGGGCTCGCGTCGAGGACCCCGTCCTGGGCGTACCAGGAGCACTCGACGCGGCTGCGGCCCGGGGATTCCGCCACCAGATGGTGGATCAGCACGTAGTCGGGGTGCAGCGAGATGAAGAGGTTGGGGACCAGCGCGGCGTAGAACACCTTGTCCAGGTCGACGCCGGGCAGGATCGCGCCACCGGCCCGCCCGTCCATCGACATGGTCTGCGCGCCCTCGGCCAGGTCCATCGTGCCGCCGACCCAGGCTCCGGGCTCGTCGGCGATGTAGGCGGCGCTGTTGGGCGGCGCCACCGCGCTCAACTCGGGGTGGATGTGCGGGCAGTGGTAGCACTCCTGGTAGTTCTCGACGATCACCTTCCAGTTCGCCGCCACCTCGTAGCTGCGCGTGGCGGCCAGCTTCAGCCGCTCGGGCGCATACGGTGCGACGTGCCCGGCGAGCGCTCCCAGGTATGCGGGGAAGGGCGCGGCGTCGTCACTGGCGTTGACGAAGACCCAGCCGTGCCAGACCTCGGCCGGGAGCTCGATCAGCCCGTGGTCCTCCGGCAGCTCCGGGAACCGGGGCGCCGTGCGCAGCGAACCGTCCATTTTGAACGTCCAGGAGTGATACGGGCAATGCACCACGCGCTTGCTCGACGAGCAGCCGTCGGCCAGCAGTTCGTGCCCGCGGTGCCGGCAGGTGTTGGCGAACGCGGCGATCCGGTCGCCGTCCCTGGTCAGCAGAACCGGCACGGTGCCCACCTGCCGGGCGTACTGGGTCGCCCCCTCGGGGAAGACCTCCTCCACCCGGCCGAGGCAGCTCCAGGTGCCGGCGAAGAGATGGCGCTGTTCCCAGGCGAACACCTCGGGCGCAGTGTAGGCCGCCGCCGGCAGCATGCTGGATTTGCCGAACGGCCCTGTCACGCGGGTGATTTCGTCGGGAGGCAGCGGCGCGTGCGGCCAATCCGCTGGTGTGGTCGTCGTCATCAGGCGTCCCCTCCGGTATTCAGGAAAGCGAAGATCTCGGTGTGTGCCGTGCTCTGTGCGTGGTGTTCCGACGGGCGGGGCCGACGGGCGCCGACGGGCGCGTGTACTCCGACGCGCTCTCCGACGGTTCTCACGGGCGCGGTTCCTGTCGGGCGGTCCGCGCCGGATCTCGTTCGACGACCGGATCCAGGATGGCGTCGATCTGCGCGCGCACCTCCTGATCCAGGGTGAGCCCTGCCACCGCGACGTTCTCGATCAGTTGCTTCGGATGGGACGCGCCGACGATCGCCGAGGCGACATGGGGGTTCTGCAAGGTCCACGCCACCGCGAGCTGCGCCAGCGTCAGCCCGAGCCCATCCGCCAGCGGCCGGAGTCGCTGCACCCGGCTGAGCACCTCGTCGCGCATGAAGGGGTCCAGCCACTGGCGGCCCTCCGCGTCGGCGCCGCGCGATCCGGAGGGCGGCTGCTTGCCCGGCAGATATTTGCCGGTCAGCACACCCTGGGCGATCGGCGACCAGACGATCTGCCCGATGCCCAGCTCCGCGCAGGCGGGAATCACCTCGGACTCGATCACCCGCCACAACATGGAGTACTGGGGCTGATTGGCGATCAGCGGAATACGCAGTTCCCGGGCGAGCCGGTGCGCCGCGCGAATATCCTCGGCGGGCCATTCGGACACCCCGATATAGCGGGCCTTACCTGCCCGGACGATGTCGTGGAACGCCTCCATCGTCTCTTCGAGAGGCGTCTCGACGTCGTATTGGTGGGCCCAGTAGATGTCCACGTAATCGGTGCGCAGCCGGCGCAGTGATCCGTCGATCGAATCCAGCATGTGCTTGCGGGACAGGCCGCGGTCGTTGGGTCCGGGCCCGGTCGGCCAGTAGACCTTGGTGCTGATCTCCAGCCCCGCCCGCCGCTGCGGTGCCAGGGCCCGCCCCAGCACCTCTTCCGCGCGGGTGTCCGCGTACATGTCCGCGGTGTCGAAGGTGGTGATCCCCGCGTCAAGTGCCGCGCCCACACAGGCGAATGCGGATTCCTCGTCGATCTGCTGGCCGTGAGTGAGCCAGTTGCCGTAGGCGATCTCGCTGACCATCAGTCCGCTGTCACCGACATGACGGTGCTCCATCACTCCTCCTTCAAGTCGTCGTCCCTCAGGACGGGTTCAGTCCTGGCGCCCGTTCGGTGCGGGCAGGAATCCGGAATCCACCAGGTACTGGATGTACCGGTCGAGAAGGGGGTGATCGATTTCGGGGCAGTCGACGCCCGATCCGGCGAGACCCTGCGAGGTGTTCGTCCGGTCGTAGCCGTAATCGTCGAGCTGAAGGGAATCCACCGCCGCGCTGACCAGGACGAGGGTCGCCCGGACCGAGCTGTTGCGGTCCTCTGCCAGGAGGTCCGCGTGACGCTGGAGCCGGCGCATCCAGTCGTCGTACGGCACGGCATCGACGCGGTGGCCGGCGGCGCGGATCCGGTCGATGATCGCGTCGATCCTGACGGTCCGGGGATTGGTCAGGTTGAACTCGCTGCCGAGGGACTCCGGACGCAGCGCGAGGCGCACATACGCCGTGGCGACGTAGTCGACCGGTACGAGGTTCACCTCGGTCCATCCGGCACCGGCCACCGGCACCGCCCCGATCTCGACGCACGCCCGGATGTAGTGCCACAGGCCGTCATTGCCGCCGACGGCACCGGTGGCCGTGTGGCCGCCGATCTGCGCGGGCCGGTACACCGCGGAGGGGATGCCGCGCACCCGCGCGATGCGGAGCATTTCCTCAGCCACCCATTTGGTGCGCGCATATCCCTCGGCGGGCATCAGATCGGGATCGACCCGCCGGTCCTCCACCAGCGGCTCCGGGTTGTTCGCGGTGCCGATCAGCGCGCTCGTCGCGGAGACGTAGTGCACCGGCGTGACCCGCTTGCTCGCGGCCAGCCGCAGCACCTCCCGGGTGCCGCCGACGTTGGCCGCCCTGAGCCGGCTGTAGGCATCGACCAGATTGACCCGCGCACCGTTGTGGAAGATCAGGTCGATCTGCTCGGCCAGCGTGTCGAACTGCGGTTCCGACAGCCCGCACAGCGGCTTCTCCAGGTCGGCGGCGATCGCGGTGATCCGGTCGGCGTCCACACCGTCCGCGAGACCGTAGCCGCGCAGGCTGTCCAGCACGCGCGCCGCCGCCTCGGTGTCCTCGCTGGCGCGCACCAGGCAGTAGACCTGGGCGTCCGTCGTGTCGAGGAGTTCCCTGAGCACGAACGACCCGACGAAGCCGGTCGCACCGGTCAGCAGGACCCGGCGCGGAGCACGGACCAGGTCCTCGTCCATCGGCGCGCTGCCCACCGTCGAGAGGGCCGGGTCGAGGAAGGCTTCCTCGACGAGGTCGACGTCGGCGGCGTAGGCGTCGCCGGATTCCGGGCGGATGAGCAGATCCGCGAGCGCGGCCGCGGTCGGCCGGGCGAATATCTCGTGGACCGGCAGGTCGACGCCGATCCGCTGCTTGATCTGGCTGGCCAGGCGGACCGCCAGGATGCTGTTGCCGAACTCGAAGAAGCTGTCGTCGACGCCGACCTGTGGCACCCCGAGCACCTCGCTGAAGAGCTCACACAGCGTCTCCTCCATCGAGTTGCCCGGCGCGCGGCCCGCGGAGGCGGGCGTCAGCCGCGGTGCCGGCAGCGCCGCGCGGTCGAGCTTCCCATTCGCGTTGAACGGCAGCGCGTCCAGCCGCACGAAGGCCGCAGGAATCATGTATTCCGGCAACGTTTTGGCCAGGTGTGCCCGCAAGGAGGCGGTGGGCAGATCCGCCGCGACGGCCGTCATCGGCTCGTTGGCGTAGGAGGTCAGCGGTGCCTTCTCCGCGGCGCCGGGCCGGTAGAGACCGGACAGCACCGGGAAGGCGGGCCCGTCGGCGGGGACCAGGACGCAGTCGAAGCTGCCGTCCAGCGGCCCGGACCAGGTGAGGATGGCCTGATACCCCAACCGCTCGGCCAGGGCCCGGAGTTCCTCGGGATCGACACCGCGCCCCTCGGCACGCAGCTCGGACAGCACCGCGCCGATGGCCGCGCCCTCGGTGAGACGGCGGGAGGCGGCGATCTCGTGGGCGATGCGTCCGTTCGGAATCCCCGAGACGCGGAACGGCGCTGCCGCCGGGGCGTCCAGGCGGACCGCCAGCTCGTCCAGTGCGGCGACGTCCTGCCCCCACCGCAGTACGGGCAGCTCACCCAACGACCGGTCCGCGGGCTCGGCGGTGCCGGACTTCTTGCGCAGCACGACGTCGTAGCGGTACCGCGTGAACTCGTTGTGATACCGGCCCGGCTTGAGACGCATGTCCACGGCCTCGACGGAGTCCATCCGGTCGGCGAGAGCGGTGTAGAACTCCGGGTGCATCATCAGGTCTTTTTCCAGGGCCAGCGCGTGCTCCACATCGCGCCGTACCTCCGCCGCATCCATGCGGCCGTCGGCACGGTGGAGGTGGATCGCGGTCTTCAGGCTGCGCAGCAGACCGAGATGCCGTACGTCCCCGACGACGACGCAACCGCCGGGGCGGATCAGGTCCATCGCGTTCGTCAGGACACGCACGAGGTAGTCGACCGTCGGGAAGTGCTGGATCACCGAGTTGATGACGACGAGGTCGAAGAAGTCCCTGGGCAGGCCGTCAAGGTCGTCGGCCGGCTGGCACCGCAGCTCGACCTTCCCGGCCAGCGCGGGATCCAGATCGACCTGGGCCCTGATGTTGTCGATGACCGGAGCGGAGAGGTCCGTGCCCCAGTAGGCCTCACAGGACGGCGCCAAGCGGGCCAGGGTCAGGCCGGCGCCCACCCCGATGTCGAGTACGCGGCGCGCCTGCAGCGACCGCAGTCGCGCCGCGGTGTCGTCCTGGATCTCCCTGAGCTGCTCCATCGGGAGCAGATGCCCGTCATAGCTGCTCTTCCAGACCCCGAAGTCCTCGCCGAGCGGCGGCTGCGCCGCGTCGGTGCCGGTGTAGACGGAGTCGTACACCTTCTGCCACTCGTCGACCTTCTCCCGCGCGGCCTCTTCGGACTCCACCTGGGCGGCCGGCACCACGTAGGCCACCAGCCGCTGGTCACCGGGGGTGTCCTCGCGCACCTCGACCGCCGCCTGGCTGACCAGCGGATGCGTGACCGCGGCGGTTTCGATCTCACCGAGTTCGACCCGGTGGCCGCGGATCTTGACCTGCCGGTCGGCCCGGCCGACGAATTCGAGGTTGCCGTCGTCGGCCAGGCGCACCAGGTCACCGGTGCGGTACATGCGTGACTCGCCCTGGCCGAACGGGTTGCGGACGAAGCGCTCCGCCGTCAGCGCCGGCTGGTTCAGATAGCCACGCGCGACCCCGTCTCCGGCGATGTACAACTCGCCGACCTCGCCCGGGGGCACCAGCTCCTGCTCGGGGCCGAGCACATGGACCTCGGTGTTGGCCAGCGGCCGCCCGATGGGCGGCGGGCCGGTGATCTCGTGCAGCGGCGCGATGGTCGACCAGACGGTGGTCTCGGTCGGCCCGTACAGATTCACCACCTCACGGCCGAGGGAGAGCATCGCCGTGGCGACACCCGGGGGCAGTGCCTCGCCGCCGACCAGCATGCGCAGTCCACGCAGGCTGTCCGGGATCTGCTCGACCAGCATTCCCCACCAGGTCGGCGTGCCCTGCACGAGGGTGACGCCCTGGCTCAGCAGTGCGGCGACGGTCGCCGGTTCGCGGTTGGCGCCGGAGGGCGCGAGCACGATGCCGGCCCCGCGCACGAGCGGAAGGAAGAGCTCCACGCCGGACATGTCGAAACCCAGTACCGAGGCGGCCAGCATCCGGTCGTCGGACGTCAGGCCGAACCGCTCGCCCAGGTCGGTCAGCACATTGATCAGATTGCCGTGCGTGACCACGACACCCTTGGGCCGGCCGGTCGAACCGGAGGTGTAGATGACGTAGATCGGGTGGGTGGACCGGAGCGGCGCGACGCGGTCGTCATCCGTCAGGTCCCCGTCGGCCCACTCGCTGTTCTCCCCGAACAGCGACAGGTCGTCGAGCGTGATGGCCGGAATATTGGCCTCTGCCAGCCCGACCGGGGTCGATTCGGTCGTGGTGAGGATCAGTTTCGGCCGCACATCCTCGGCCATCAACGCGACGCGTTCAGCGGGCTGTTGGGGGTCGATCGCGAAGTACGCGGCCCCCGCTTTGAGCACCGCGAGGAGCGCCACGACCATGTGCTCGGTCCTCGGTAGCGCGACAGCCACGAAGTCTTCGGGGCCGATTCCGCGCGAAACCAGCGAGCGGGCCAGCCGGTTGGCGCGGGAGTTCAGCTCGGCATACGTGTAGGTGCGGTTCCCGGATAAGAGGGCCACCGCATCGGGAGAGGCGTCAGCACACGCTTCGAACAGAATCGGAATGGTCGGCCGCGAAACGGTCACCACAGCAACCCACTTTCGTGCGATTTCAGCGACAGGGCAGCCTTGATCCCTTACGGGGCGACATCCCCCTGTGGCTACCCGGCATGGACCGTACCTCCGCGAACATCGCCGGATCCAGGCTCTTCCGCCCCTCCCAACTCACCCGCAACAGGCGGGGGTTGACAGCTCCGCGGATCACCCCCTACACCGCGCCCGGTACCGCGGATCCGGTGAGGCCGCCACCATGGCGGCGCCGCTCCGCGACCGCACGGCGGCAGGGGCGCCCGCACGTCGTCGGCCATCGGCGCGGGCCTGGTCAAGTTGCATGCGGGGGCCATGAGTTGACATATGACAGTGGTGGCCCGGCCGCTCGGATCACCCGGTGGGAGCCGGCGCGCATGCGCTGCTGGACCGTCCTCCCGGTGTCGAACCTTCGGCTCATTTCATGCGGTGATCGGGGGCGTTCAGGACATGAGGTGAGGCCTGAAGTTGCGGTGAGATCCGGCCGAAGATGGCCAGTTATCCCCCGGGCGCCGGCGACGGATCCCATCAGGGCATCGGCCGGTCCGGCGCTCCCCGGGGCGCGGAGGACCCCCGGCCCGCGCCGCGGCTCCTCCGGGAGCGACCCGGACAGCACGGAGCCCGCACGGTCCGGTCGGACCGTGCGGGCTCTGTGCGGTTCAGCGGCGGCGCGGGGCGCCGGGGTGGCTCAGAGGAGGCCGAGACCGCGGACGGCCTCGCGCTCCTCCGCGAGCTCCTGCACCGACGCGTCGATGCGCTCGCGCGAGAAGTCGTTGATCTCCAGGCCCTGGACGATCTCGTACTTGCCGCCCTTGGTGGTGACGGGGAAGGAGGAGATGAGGCCCTCCGGGACGCCGTACGAGCCGTCCGAAGGGATGCCCATCGAGGTCCAGTCGCCGTCCGCGGTGCCGTTGACCCAGGTGTGCACGTGGTCGATGGCGGCGTTGGCGGCGGAGGCGGCCGAGGAGGCGCCGCGCGCCTCGATGATGGCGGCGCCGCGCTTGGCGACGGTCGGGATGAAGCTGTCCGACAGCCACTTCTCGTCGTTGACGGCCTCGGCGGCGTTCTTGCCCGCGACCTCGGCGTGGAAGATGTCCGGGTACTGGGTCGCGGAGTGGTTGCCCCAGATGGTCAGGCGACGGATCTCGCTGACCGGCACGCCGGTCTTCTTCGAGAGCTGCGAGAGCGCACGGTTGTGGTCCAGGCGGGTCATCGCGGTGAAGCGCTCGGCCGGTACGTCCGGGGCGGCGGCCTGCGCGATCAGCGCGTTGGTGTTCGCGGGGTTGCCCACGACCAGCACCTTGATGTCGTCCGCGGCGTGCGCGTTGATCGCGGCGCCCTGCGGCTTGAAGATGCCGCCGTTGGCCTCCAGCAGGTCGCCGCGCTCCATGCCCTTCGTACGGGGGCGGGCGCCGACGAGCAGGGCGACGTTCGCGCCGTCGAAGGCCGCGTTCGGATCGTCCGAGATGTCGATGCCCTGGAGCAGCGGGAAGGCGCAGTCGTCGAGCTCCATTGCGGTGCCCTCGGCGGCCTTCAGACCCTGCGGGATCTCCAGGAGGCGCAGCTTGACCGGCACGTCCGCGCCGAGCAGGTGACCGGAGGCGATGCGGAAGAGAAGTGCGTAACCGATCTGGCCGGCGGCGCCGGTGACGGTGACATTGACGGGAGTGCGGGTCATGGCGATCTCCTGCGCGATATTTTCTGCGGGTTCCTGGGGGCAAGCCCCCGGACCACCATGGGTGGCGGTGGGTGTCCCTGCCCATTTATCGAGGTCTCATCGATGTCTCTTGGTATCGAGAGACCCGCGTCAGGCTATCGGACCCCCGCACGGCGCAGGCGTCGGGCCGGTGTGGAACACCTCACCGGGCGCGTCCGGGCCCCCTCGAACCCCCGGCACAGGCCGGTCGCGCAGGCCCCCGCGAGTGGTGGGCGGCCGCCCGCTGTGGAGGGGGGAGTGCAGGCGGCCGCCGAGTTGTGCCACACCCGTGGGGGGATATTCATCGCATGCCCGGGATCCGTACGGACATGCCCCCTCATTTCTCGCCACCTTTGCGAGGGGCGCTTCCGGCCACGCATGGCCGAAGGAGGGCGGCCGGCTCGCCTACGGGGCAACCGGGACGGGGCGGGCGCAGGCCTTCGTTCCGGCGACCGTGGTGCCGCAGGCCGCGACCTTCGCCGGATCGCCGGGCACCGCGACCATCGGGGTGTACGCGTCGCCGTCCCGGCCCGCGCGAGCCGTGGCGCTGCGGTCGCCCGCGCTGACGGTGGCCTGATCACCCTGGGTCGCGCCGGTGATCCGCGCCCAGGCCGCGTGGCAGACCTTGCTGTAGCGGACCTCGATGAGGACGGTGCCCGCCGTGCCCCGGGACGGGCTGACGGCGTACTGCCCGCTGCACCCCATCTTCTCCGGGTCCTTGCCGGCGCAGTCGGCGCCGGAGCACCCCACACCGGCCGGCAGCACCGGCCTCTTGCTCGGCGGCGCCGACGGCTTGGACGCCGCCTTCGCGCTGCCGCCGTCGGCCGGATGGATCAGCAGCACGGCGGCGAGCGCGACCAGCAGCGCGCCCACCGCCCCGACGGCGAACATCACGGCGCGCCGCCCGCGCGCGGGCCGGTCCTCGCCGTATGAGCCCTCGGCAGGGGGCGCGGCCGCGAGCGGGGAGGCGGGGCTCGGTATGTGGTCGGCGACGTCGGGGATCACCACGGTGGGCGGGGACGCGGGAGCAGCCGGGAGGAGCATCTCGGAGAAGTCGACCTCGGACGGCAACTCCCCGCTCCTCTGCTGCGGCACCTGGGGAGCCTGGGGAGCCTGGGGAGCCTGGGGAGCCTTCGACATCTTGGGGGTCTTGGGCGTCTTGGCCGTCTTGGCCGTCTTGGCCGTCTTGGCCGTCTTGGCCGTCGTGGCCGTCGACCGGGGCGTGGTCACGGCAGCTTTCGCCGTCTGCTTCCGTACCGCCGCCGCGCGCGCCGCGTCCGACGGCGCCGTGTCCCACTCCCCGAGCGCGGCCCGCGCCTGGGCCACCCGTATGGCTTCCATGGTGTGGTCGTGCCGCATCTCCGAGCGGCTCCAGGCGCGTTCGGCCAGCTCCCACAGGGTGGTGAGATGCCCGGAGTTGGCGCCGGTCACCTCGGCCAGGGCGATGACGGCGCGCTGCGGCGCCAGCAGCCTGGCGTTGAGATAGCGCTCCCAGGACGTCTTGCTGAATCCCGTACGGTCCGCGACCGCGGCCACGCTCAGGCCGCTGCGCTCGACGAGTCGACGCAGTTGTCCGGCGAACTCCCGCACCTCCGGATCGAGTTCTTCCGGTAGTGCCTTCCAGCGAGGCATTGCCTCCCCCTCATCCCCACATATGCGCACCTGCGCCGTGCGCCGGCCTGCCCGTGTCCGCGCCACCGGACCGCCCTCGCTCCCGCCGTCCCGGGTATCGGGACAACGGCCCCCCGGGGCCGCCCTCTTGGCTACCCACTGGGATGCGTCGCGAGAGACGTCCGTTCCCATCTCAGGGGCGCACGGGAGCATTTCGGGCATTGGTCACACACCCGCGCACGCCCCGTGACCCGAGCAGTGTGGCACTTTTGGCGGCACCTTCACGACCCTCATACAGCTCCGCGTACTTCCGTTCACATGCGGAACGGCGTCTGGACGTGCACGAAGGGCATGGGATAAGGGCTTGCCGGGGTCCCGTGAGGCGTACGTCACGGGCGAGAGCGCCACACAGCGTGCGCTTGACCTCAAGTTTGGTTGAGATTTCATGCTGGTCCCATGAAGACCTCAGCGCACGACGAAACGACGCAGGCAGCCGAGATCGAGGCGATCCGTGAGGTGATCGCCACCCTTGAGCACTCCCAGCAGAACGAGCTCCCCGACGAGTTCGTCGGCCTCTTCCGGGCCGACGCGATCTGGACGACGGGGCACGGCAGGCGGCTCACCGGCCGCGACGAGATCGCCGCCTTCACCCACGAGGTGCTGCCCGGCGCCATGCGGGACACGACAGCCACGTACGAGGTGGTGCAGGTGCTGTTCATCCGGCCCGACGTCGCGGCCGTCAAGGTGCACGCCCAGTACCTGACGCGCGAGGGCCTGCCGATCGGGAACCCGGGCACCCCGCTCTATGTCATGGCGAAGGAGGGCGGCAGGTGGCGCCTGGCCGCCTGCCAGAACACCGAGGTCCTCGCCGCGTGACGGGAGACGCCGGCCGTACGGGCGGCAGACCCGGCGGGCGGGACGCCCCGAGCTCCCGGAGGCCTTACGGGCCGGACCGCACCGTGAAGTGGACGATGTCGTCCAGGAACGGCACGTGCAGCCAGGGCTTGGGCTGCACCATCAGCGACAGGATCACGATCACGAAGCCGAGCACCCCGTACGTGAGCAGGTCGGTGAAACGCGAGCGGACCGCCAGCATGCCCACCGACGGCAGCGCCCAGCGCAGCGCGGCGCCCCCCAGCAGGGCCAGCCCGATGACGATCCCCCCGATACGGAACACGTCCAGGGCCACCAGCAGCAGCCCCACCGCCACCCCGCCCATGACGGAGAGCAGCGGCCACTGCCGGGCAGGGGCGGCATGCTCGCCGGAGGCGGCGCGCCCACCGCCTTCCGGCCGTGCCGTGTCCCGTGTCAGCTGCGGGAAGCGACGCGAGCGCTGCGGCTCGGACGCTCCGTCCGAATGCGCTTCGGCACCCATGGCTGGCAGTCCCTTCCGGTGTCCGGTTTCCGTGTCCAGGTCGTCGATCGGGCTCAGCCGGCCGCGCGCTCGGCGGCCTCGACGACGTTGACCAGCAGCTGCGCGCGGGTCATCGGGCCGACGCCGCCCGGGTTGGGGGCGACCCAGCCGGCGACCTCGGCGACGCCGGGGTGCACATCGCCGACGATCTTGCCGTTCTCGTCCCGGCTGACGCCGACGTCCAGGACGGCCGCGCCCGGCTTCACGTCCTCGGGCTTGATGATGTGCGGCACACCGGCCGCGGCGACGATGATGTCGGCCTGCTTGAGGTGCGCGGACAGATCGCGGGTGCCGGTGTGGCACTGGGTCACGGTGGCGTTCTCCGACTTGCGGGTGAGCACCAGCGGCATCGGGCGGCCGATCGTGATGCCCCGGCCGACGACGACCACGTCGGCGCCCTTGATCTCCACGCCGTGCCGCCGCAGCAGGGTGACGATGCCGTACGGCGTGCAGGGCAGCGGGCCCTCCACGCCCAGCACCAGCTTGCCCAGGCTCATCGGGTGCAGACCGTCGGCGTCCTTGGCGGGGTCCATCAGCTCCAGGACGCGGTTGGTGTCGATGCCCTTGGGCAGCGGGAGCTGGACGATGTACCCGGTGCAGGAGGGGTCTTCGTTGAGCTCCCGTACGACTGCCTCGATCTCCTCCTGGGTGGCGGTCTCCGGCAGTTCACGCTGCAGGGAGGCGATGCCGACCTGGGCGCAGTCGCGGTGCTTGCCGTTGACGTACCAGCGGCTGCCGGGGTCGTCACCGACCAGGACGGTGCCGAGGCCCGGCTGCACGCCCTTGGCCTTCAGGGCCTCGACGCGGGAGGTGAGCTCGGACTTGATCGCGGCGGCGGTGGCCTTGCCGTCCAGAATCTGCGCAGTCATGACGCCATCCTCCCGGATGGGGGCGGTCCCGTTCCAATCAGGTCGGGGAGGCGGGCAAGGAGGCGGGCCTGCAGGGCAATCGATCATTGCACTTGCACAACGCCTCCCCCTCTTGACTGGACAACATTAATGCGCAACTAGAAGGATTGCCGCTCAGTGCCGCAGGCATCGTCGGGGGCGGGCCAGTGAAACCTGTTTTTCCTCCGAGTCACGCCGCGTCGTCCCCCACTGACCCAACGGAGGAAATCAGCAGATGAGTTTCGGCGACCCGAACAACCCGTACGGCCAGCAGCCGCAGCAGGCTCCGCAGGCCCCGTACGGCCAGCCCCCGGTGCCCCCGCAGGGCGGCCAGCCGGGCTACGGCTACCCGCAGCAGCCCCCGCAGCAGCAGCCCTACGGCGCCCCCCAGCAGCAGCCGGGCCAGCCCTACGGCTACCCGCAACAGCAGCAGCCGGCGCAGCCGTACGGCTACCCGCAGCAGCAGGGCTACCCGGGCGGCCAGCCGGGGATGCCGGGCATGGGCGCGCCGACGGGGTACGCGAGCTGGGGTGCCCGCGTCGGCGCCACCCTCGTCGACTACCTGATCGTGGGTCTGGTCCCGACGATCCTGAACATCATCACGTTCGTCGTGGCCGCGGGCGCCTCGTCCTCCGCGACGGACAACATGAACGCCTGCCCGCCCGGCGACTACCAGTGCGTCAGTGACGCCGCCAACTCCGCGAACACCGGCATCGGCATCGTCGGCATCCTGATGATCCTGCTGAGCGTCGCGTACGGAATCGGCGCCGGCATCTTCCTCCTGTCCAAGGAAGGCAAGACGGGCCAGACCCCGGGCAAGAAGGCGATGAACATCCGCCTGGTGCGCGAGGACACCGGCCAGCCGATCGGCTTCGGCATGGCCTTCCTGCGCCGCCTGTGCCACGCGCTCGACGGTCTCGCGTGCTACGTCGGCTTCCTGTGGCCGCTGTGGGACGAGAAGTCGCAGACCTTCGCGGACAAGGTCGTCGGCACGGTGGTCGTCCGCTCCCAGTGAGCCGTCTTCGGACCGCCGCAGCGCATGACTTCCTCGAAGGCCCCCTCGCATCGGCGCGATCGGGGCCTTCGAGGCGCTGGACGTTCCCTCTTCGCTGATTCCCGCCCAAGTCGCCCGAAGGAAACCGCTCGTGAGCTACCCGAACCAGAATCCGTACGGCCCGCCACCGGGCCAGCAGCCCCACTACGGCTACCCGCAGCAGCAGCCCTCGCCGTACGGCCCGCCCTACCCGGGCGGCGGAATGCCTGGCGGCGGGATGCCCGGCGGTGGGATGCACCAGCAGTACCCGCAGGCGATGCCGGGCGGGGTGAAGGCCGGCCGCGTCATGCTGTTCGTGCTCGCCGGTCTGAACATGATCGGGCTGGTGCTCGCCGTGATGGGGCTGGGCAGCATCAGCAAGGCCTCGAAGAGCGCGGGTGATTACACCACCAGCGACTCCATCGCCGCGATGAACGTCGGCAAGGGCGTGCTCATCGCCGTCATCGTGCTGATCGTGATCTTCTCGGCCGCGGCGATCACCCTGGCCCTGCAGTTCGCCAACGGCGGTTCCGGGGTGCGCATCGGCGCGATCATCTTCGGTGTCGTCAACACCATGGCCAGCCTCATGACGTTCCCGTTCGGCCTGGTGCACACCGTGCTGGGCATCCTGGTCATCGTCTTCGTGTCGAAGGACGACGGCAACGCCTGGTTCAACCGGCCGCGTTACTGACGCCGTCGCCGACGACGGCGGACATCGCACCGGGCACAGTGCCCTCACCACACAGCTGTGGTGAGGGCATTCGTCATTTCCGCCACCGGCCGGAGACGCACCACGGGCCCGGCGGAGCGTTCCGCCGGGCCCGTGGTGGGGGCGCGCTCAGTGGAAGAAGTGCCGCGTTCCCGTGAAGTACATCGTCACGCCGGCCTTCTTCGCGGCCTCGACGACGAGCTCGTCACGGACCGAACCACCCGGCTGGGCAACGGCCTTGACGCCGGCCTCGGCGAGGACCTCGAAGCCGTCGGGGAAGGGGAAGAAGGCGTCGGACGCGGCGTACGCACCGCGCGCCCGCTCCTCACCGGCGCGCTGGACGGCCAGCTTCGCCGAGTCGACGCGGTTGACCTGGCCCATGCCGACGCCGACCGTGGCGCCGCCCTTGGCGAGCAGGATGGCGTTGGACTTCACGGCGCGGCTCGCGCGCCAGGCGAAGGACAGCTCGGCCAGCTCGTCGGCGGACAGCGCCTCGCCGGTGGCCAGCGTCCAGGTCGACGGGTCGTCGCCGTCGGCCTGGAGACGGTCGGTCACCTGGAGCAGCGCGCCGCCGTCGATGGCCTTGACCTCGACCGGGTCGGACGGGGCGCCCGGGGCGCGCAGCACGCGGATGTTCTTCTTGCGGGAGAGGACCTCGACCGCGCCGTCCTCGTAGTCGGGCGCGACGATGACCTCGGTGAAGATCTCCGCGACCTGCTCGGCCATCGCGACGGAGACCGGACGGTTGACGGCGATCACCCCGCCGAAGGCGGACAGCGGGTCGCAGGCGTGGGCGTTGCGGTGCGCCTCGGCGACATCCGCGGCGACCGCGATGCCGCAGGGGTTGGCGTGCTTGATGATCGCGACGCAGGGCTCGGTGTGGTCGAAGGCGGCGCGGCGGGCGGCGTCGGTGTCCGTGTAGTTGTTGTAGGACATCTCCTTGCCGTGCAGCTGCTCGGCGTCCGCGAGGCCGCCGTTGCCGTTGACGTAGAGCGCGGCGCCCTGGTGCGGGTTCTCGCCGTAGCGGAGCACGTTCTTGCGCGCGTACGTGGAGCCGAGGAACTCGGGGAAGCCGGAGTCGTCGGCCGCGGCGTAGCCGTCCGCGAACCAGGAGGCGACGGCCACGTCGTAGGCCGCGGTGTGCTGGAACGCCTCGGCGGCCAGCCGCTTACGGGCGGCGAGGTCGAAGCCACCGGCGGCGACGGCCGCCAGGACGGCGTCGTAGCGGCCGGGGTTGACGACGACGGACACCGACGGGTGGTTCTTGGCGGCGGCACGGACCATCGAGGGGCCGCCGATGTCGATCTGCTCCACGCACTCGTCGGGGGTGGCGCCGGAGGCGACGGTCTCCCGGAACGGGTAGAGGTTCACGATCACCAGGTCGAACGGCTCGACGCCGAGGTCGGCCAGCTGCTTCTGGTGGTCGGGCAGCCGCAGGTCGGCCAGGATGCCGGCGTGGACCTTGGGGTGCAGGGTCTTGACCCTGCCGTCGAGACACTCCGGGAAGCCGGTGAGTTCCTCGACCTTGGTGACCGGCACCCCGGCAGCGGCGATCTTCGCGGCCGTCGAGCCGGTCGAGACGAGCTGGACGCCCGCCGCGTGCAGGCCCTGCGCCAGCTCCTCCAGCCCGGACTTGTCATAGACGCTGACCAGCGCGCGGCGGATGGGCCGCTTCGTACCTTCGGTGGCGGTCACGAGATACGTACCTTTCGTCCCTCAATGCGGTAGCCGTGACGGGCCATACGCCCCACGACCTCGACGAGCAGCGATCGCTCGACTTCCTTGATGCGCTCATGCAGCGCGGATTCCTCGTCCTCATCCCGGATCTCGACCACGCCCTGGGCGATGATCGGGCCGGTGTCGACGCCGTCGTCGACGAAGTGGACGGTGCATCCGGTGACCTTCGCGCCGTACGCGAGCGCGTCGCGCACGCCGTGGGCACCGGGAAAACTGGGCAGCAGCGCCGGGTGGGTATTGATGAACCGGCCGCCGAAGCGCGCGAGGAACTCCTTCCCCACGATCTTCATGAAGCCGGCCGAGACGACCAGATCGGGCTCATGGGCCGCGGTCGCCTCGGCGAGCGCCAGATCCCACGCCGCACGGTCCTCGTGGTCCTTGACCCGGCAGACGAAGGTCGGCAGACCGGCCCGCTCGGCCCGCTCCAGACCGACGATGCCGCTCCGGTCGGCGCCCACGGCCACGATCTCGGCCCCGTAGGCCGCCGGCCCCGCCTCGGCGATGGCGTCGAGCAGCGCCTGCAGATTCGTCCCGGAACCGGAGACGAGCACGACGATGCGGGCGGGCGAATCGGACGGCGGGGCCGCGGGGGGCGGTGGAGAGGAAGCCACGATGGGGGGTCTTTCTCGCGGGTGCTGCTGTCTGGCGGGGGATCTGCGGGTGCCCGGCAGTGGATTACGGGCACCTTTACGGGCGCTTGCGGGTGCCCGGAAGTTCTTGTGGAGGTTTGTACGGTCATACAAAGCCATGGGTTGCGTGAATACGGGGAACCCTACGAAGGCGCCGACCGTCAGCAACGATACCGGCACACCGCGCGGCCCCCACGGGACGGGGGCGAGCGCGGGAGGTAGCGTCGGGCGTGAGAACGCATGCAGTTCGTGGTGATCGACCGCCTGGCCCACCCGCCGGACGGACGGCCAAGACAAGGGGAAGACACACTCCAGATGCCGGACCGACGCCGCCGCGCGGCCCTCCTCCTCCCTCCCCCGGCTACCGCTGGGTGGTACCCCCAGCCCGTCACCGCCCCCGGGATGGTCCTGCTGCCGCGTGAGCGCCAGTCGTCGTCCTCCTCTGCGGACTCCCCTGGTTCCTCCGGCTCCTCCGGCTCCTCCGGCTCCCCTGACTCCTCTTCCTCCGGGCCGACGGGCTCCACGGACCCCACGGACTCCACGGACTCCACGGACTCCACGGACTCCACCGGCGGCTCCTCGGACGCGCCGGAGGCGTCGGGCAAGGCGGGTACGCCCGAACCGGACCGGGACAACCCCTTCGCACCGCCGCCCCCCGACGCCCCCGACCAGGAGTGGCGACCGCGTCAGCACGCGCACGGCCAGGATCACCACGGCGACGACGAACAGCCTCCGCAGGACGCGCCGCCGACCTGGGGCAGCCAGTGGAGCAGCCGGCAGCCCGGCCGCCAGAGCGGCGGATTCGGCACCCGGCCGAGCGCCCGCAACGGCCAGCAGGGCGGCGGCCAGGGCGGACCCGGCAATCAGGGCGGCAACCCCGGCGGCCTGCGCTGGGACCCCACCGACCCCGCCCAGCGTCGCGCGCGCTACGCCCTGCTCGCGGGCATGTGGGCCTTCTTCTTCGTGCTCTTCAGCCAGCCGGAGATCGCCCTGCTGCTGGGGGTGCTCGCGCTCTACTGGGGCATCAGCTCCCTGCGGGCCAAGCCCGGATCCGCCAAACCGGGGTCCGCCAAGGCCAAGGCCGCGGCGACGACCGCGGCGATGGAGGGCCGCCCGGCCCCCACCGCCACCACACCGGGACAGCACGGCGCCCCGTCCGGACCGGGCTCCACCCGCCCGCAGACCACAGCTGCCATCGCCGGCCTGGTCACGGCCTCACTGGCGCTGATGATGGTGGCCGCGACCTTCACCGTGCAGCTCGTCTACCGCGACTACTTCACGTGCGTGGACGACGCGCTGACCCAGTCGGCCGCCAACAGCTGCAAGACCCTCCTCCCGGAACAACTGCGCGGACTGCTCAGCACGGATGAGTGACCCACGCGGGACGGACCGCTGACGAAGGAGTAGCGGGGCTGCCCTAACGGTCCTGCTCGGCGCTCGGGGCGTCGGCCGCCCGGCCCTCGTCCACCGCTTCGTCCCCGTCCTCGCCCTGGGCCTCGTCCCCCACCGGGCCGCCGGAGTACGCGCGCAGCTCCGCCCAGCGGGCCACCCGGGAGTCGGACTCCGCTTCGGCCCAGGGGTCGAAACGGCGCACCGCCCCGCCGAGGCGGTACGGGCCGTCCGCTTCCGGACGGGCCTCAGCTGCCGTTGCTGCTTCTGTTGCTTCTGCTGTTGCCGTTGCTTCTGCTGCTTCTGCCGCTGTCGCGGTTTCTCTTGCGGTTTCCGGATCTCCTCGCCGGGGTGGAGCGGTCGCCCGTCCGGGAGCGGGTACCGGTTCGGCCGACGGCGTCGCTCCCTCTTCCGCTTCCGCTGTCGCTGCCCCGTCCGAGACGGTGGACGTGGGCCGGCCGGAAGGGGTGCGGCGCGGCCACCGGGCGCGGGGACTGCGGACAGCACCGTGGTCCGGCGGCGTCGGCCGCGCGACGTCTCCGTCCGGTGCCGCGACCTCGGCAGGCACGACCGGCTTCGCCTCCGGCGCCGGTCCCATCCCCGCCTTCGACTTCGGCTTCGGGGTCGGCTTCGGGGTCGGGTTGCCCTTCCCGTTCCCCTTCGGCTTCGGCGTCGGGCTCGGCCGCTGCTCCCCCCTCGGCTTGGGCTTCTCCTTCGGCTTGAGCTCCCCCTTCGGCGTCGGCTTCTGCTTTCCCTTCGCCTTCGGTGTCGGCTCCGGGCCCGACTTCTGCTTCAGCTTCTGCTCCGGGCCCGGCATCGGCTTCTGCTCCGGGCCCCGCTTCTGCTTCCCCTTCGGCGTCGGCGTCGGCTTCTGCACCGACTTCGGCTTGAGCCCCGGCGTCGCCTTGGGCACCGGAACCGGCTTCGTGGCCGACTTCGGAGCCGGGTGTTGTTCCGCCACGGCGGCGTCGGCGGCCGCCCTCGCGCGACGGGCCGAGCGGAGCCGGCAGGCCCGCAGGATGAGCGCGCCCGGGACGCCGATCAGGGCGCTCCAGCCCGCCGCCGCGAGGCCGGTGAGCCACCAGGTCGGGCCGAAGGCGGCGAGCGTGCCGCTGCCCATCGCCCCGCCGGAGACACCGGCCAGCGCCGCCATCACCGCCCCGCAGGCTCCGGCGCCCAGGGCGGCGACGGCCGCACCGGTCCGCCAGGACCACGGGCCGCCCGGTGCGCCGAGTGCGGCCGCGGGACGTGCCGCGTAACGGGCCAGCAGCAGCCCGGCGACGATCGGCGCCGCGGCGACCGCCCAGGTCAGCGGGCGGCCGTGGCCCGCGTCCGGCAGGCCTGCGAGGAGCGGGAAATGCGGCAGCGCCGGGTGTGCTGACGTGCCCAGGGGGCCGATCGTGCCGCCGACGCCGACCGTGAAGCCGGACCCGAGGCCGTATGCGGCACCCCAGACCGCCGCGTTGGGGAGCAGGGTCAGGCAGAGCAGCACCACCGTGCAGCGGCCCGCCAGATCGGGCGCGAGCCGGAACAGGTCCTGGCGTACGTCACCGGCGTGCAGGGCGAGCCCGAGGAAGGTGAGCAGCACGCCGGAGGCGAGCAGGGCGGTGGTGGCGGCGGTGGCGGCGCGTAGTGCGGTGGCGCGCCTGGCGCCCCCGAGGACGAAGCGGAGGCCGTCCGGAAGGCCGTTGAGGACCCGCAGGGCCGACGGGGGCAGCAGGCCGGGGCTCATGGGTCCGAGGATGCGGCAGGCCGTGGCGGCCAGGGTGGTCACCGCGGCGCCCGGTACGCACAGCAGTGCGCTGAGGGGTGCGGCGCTGAGCGGCCCGGTCGAGGCGTACAGCACGACGCCCGCAGCGACCAGGAGGTAGCCGGTCAGCAGGGCCCCGAGCAGGGTGCGCGGCGCAACGGCGCCGTAGGTGGGATCGGAGTCGTCTTCGGTGCCCCTGCCCGCGCCGGCGCCGGCCCGGTCTCCGGCCGTCGTCGCCAGGGTGTGGCGGGCCGCCCGGTGCAGCAGCCAGACGGGGAGGACGGCGAGCAGCAGCGGCGTCAGGGCCACCGGGGCCGGGGTGCCGGAGTGGGTGGCGCCGCGGACGAGATCGCCGCCGTGCGCGAGCAGCCACAGGTCGGCGGCGAGGTGCAGGGACCTGGACGGGTCGCCGCCCGGGTACGGCGAGGCGACCCAGAGCAGCAGTACGGCGACGGCGAACGCCCCGAGGCCCAGGCCTGCGGCCGTCACGCCCCCGAGGAAGGCGCCGCCGATCGCGGAGGAGCGGTGCGCGGCGGTGCGGCCGTGCGACGACAGGACGGGGCCACGATCAGTCAGCTGGCTCACATCGCCATGCTGCCAACAACACACGATTCATCCAGGTACTGGGTAAATGCCCGACGTGTCGCGCAGTATGTGCTTATGCGCGTTTCCACACTGCTCAGTACTGCGAGGTTCGTCGGCCCGTCGGGCTTCGGTGTGGAGAGGCAGTCATGACTCAGCGCAAACAGCGGCCCCAACGACCACGTCGGGCGCGGCGGAAGCAGCAACCGGAGCGGAACGCGACCCCCGAAGCGAACGGAAGCGGGAGCGGGAGCGAGGACGGGAGCGGGAGCACCCCTACCGCACCTGACACCACCCCCGCCCCCGGCCTCACAGGTGACGGCACCGCAGCAACCCACCCGGTCACGGGTTCTGAAGGCGGCTCAACTCCCGCTTCCGACCCCTCGCCTGACGCTTCGCCAGGCGACGCCTCCGAGCGCGCCCCCGGGGAGGCCGCCGCCGCCTTCGACGCGCTCTACACGCGGCATGCCGCCGCCCTGATCCGGCAGGTGGTCCTGCTCACCGGCCGGCCCCGGCTCTCGCAGCAGGCCGTGGAGCGGGCGTTCCAGCTGGCGTGGCAGAGGTGGCCGGAGGTGGCGGTCGATCCGGATCCGGCGGGGTGGGTGCGGGCGGCCGCGTACGAGTACGCGCTGTCGCCGTGGCACCGGCTGCGCCCCGGCCACCGGTCCGCCGAGAAGACGTCGCCCAAGGCGCCGGCACCGCCCACCGCCCCCGAGGACCGCGCACTGCTGGACACGATGCTGGGACTGCCGGCCCCGTACCGCCGCACGTTGCTGCTGCACGACGGGGTCGGGCTCGGGCTGTACGAGACCGCGGCCGAAATCGAGGCGAGTACGCCGGCCGCGGCCGGGCGGCTGACGCATGCGCGGGAGAAGGTCGCCGAGCGGCTGCCGGAACTGGGGCTCGGCGAGCTGCCGCCGCTGCGGCAGGGCGAGATCCTGCATGCCCGGCTCACGGAGCTGGCCGCGGCGCAGCCGGTGGCGCCGCCGGGGGCGCGGGCGGTGCGCAGCGGCAGTGAGCGGTTCACCACGCGGACCACCCGGGCGGCGCTCGGGCTGACCGGGCTGATCGCGCTGGCGACCGTCATCGTGCTGTTCACCACACCGGACGGCTACACCCCTCCGGTGAAGGAGCAGCCCGCCTCGTCGTCGACGGCCGCGCCCGATGAGGCCGCCTCCCCCGGTGCCCGGACGGGTCACGGCGGCGCGGACGACACGGCCGGCACGGCCCCGGACGCCGAGGCCGCCCCGCCCTCCGCCGCGCCTTCCGACGACCCCGGGAACGCGGCCGTGCAGGACCTGCCGCCGGGGGCGCGGCTCGTCCCGGAGTTCCGCTGACGGCCGGGCCGCGAGCGGGACGCCCCCGGCAGGCACAACGGCCGCGGGCCCGTACCCGGAATGGGGTACGGGCCCGCGGCCTGGTGCGCCGGACGGATCCGGTGCTGCCGGGAGGCTTCGGTCAGCCGACGAGGAGCTCGCGGGCCAGCCGGGCGGTCTCCGACGGGGTCTTGCCGACCTTGACGCCGGCGGCCTCCAGGGCCTCCTTCTTCGCCTGGGCGGTGCCGGAGGAGCCGGAGACGATGGCGCCGGCGTGGCCCATGGTCTTGCCCTCGGGCGCGGTGAAGCCCGCGACGTAGCCGACGACCGGCTTGGTGACGTTGGCCTTGATGAAGTCGGCCGCACGCTCCTCGGCGTCGCCGCCGATCTCGCCGATCATCACGATCAGGTCGGTGTCGGCGTCGGCCTCGAAGGCCTTCAGCGCGTCGATGTGGGTGGTGCCGATGACCGGGTCGCCACCGATGCCGACGGCCGAGGAGAAGCCGATGTCACGCAGCTCGTACATCATCTGGTAGGTCAGCGTGCCGGACTTGGACACGAGGCCGATGCGGCCGGGCTTGGTGATGTCGCCCGGGATGATGCCGGCGTTGGACTGGCCGGGGGTGATCAGGCCGGGGCAGTTCGGGCCGATGATCCGGGTCTTGTTGCCCTTGGCACCCGCGTACGCCCAGAAGGCGGCGGAGTCGTGCACCGCGATGCCCTCGGTGATGACGACCGCGAGGCCGATCTCGGCGTCGATGGCCTCGACGACGGCGCTCTTGGCGAACTTCGGCGGAACGAAGATCACGGAGACATCGGCGCCGGTCTTCTCCATCGCCTCGGCGACGGAGCCGAAGACGGGCACCTCGGTGCCGTCGAAGTCGACCTTCTCGCCGGCCTTGCGCGGGTTCACGCCACCGACGACGTTGGTGCCGTCACCCAGCATGAGCTTGGTGTGCTTCATGCCGGTGGCGCCGGTCATGCCCTGGACGATGACCTTGCTGTCCTTGGTGAGGAAGATAGCCATGGTGTTGGAGTCCCTCGTCCTTACTTCGCAGCCGCGAGCTCGGCGGCCTTGTCGGCCGCGCCATCCATGGTGTCCACGCGCTGCACCAGCGGGTGGTTGGCGTCGGAAAGGATCTTGCGACCCAGCTCCGCGTTGTTGCCGTCGAGGCGCACGACCAGCGGCTTGTTGACGTCCTCGCCCTTGGACTTGAGCAGCTCCAGGGCCTGGACGATGCCGTTGGCGACCTCGTCACAGGCGGTGATGCCACCGAAGACGTTGACGAACACGGACTTGACGTCCGGGTCGCCGAGGATGATCTCCAGGCCGTTCGCCATGACCTCGGCGGAGGCGCCGCCACCGATGTCGAGGAAGTTGGCGGGCTTCACGTTGCCGTGGTTCTCACCGGCGTACGCGACGACGTCCAGCGTCGACATGACCAGACCGGCACCGTTACCGATGATGCCGACCTCGCCCTCAAGCTTGACGTAGTTGAGGCCCTTGGCCTTGGCGGCAGCCTCGAGCGGGTTGGCTGCGGCCTTGTCCTCAAGCGCCTCGTGCTCGGGCTGGCGGAAGTCGGCGTTCTCGTCGAGAGACACCTTGCCGTCCAGCGCGATGATCTTGCCGTCGCCGGACTTGATCAGCGGGTTGACCTCGACGAGGAGGGCGTCTTCCTTGATGAAGACGGTCCACAGCTGCTGGAGGACGTCGGCCACCTGGCCGGCGATCTCGGCCGGGAACTTCGCCGCGGCGACGATCTCGGCGGCCTTCTCCGGGGTGCAGCCCTCGTTGGCGTCGACCGGGATCTTGGCCAGCGCGTCGGGGTTCTCCTCCGCCACGACCTCGATCTCCACGCCGCCCTCAACGGACGCCATGGCGAGGAAGGTGCGGTTGGTGCGGTCCAGCAGGAAGGAGACGTAGTACTCCTCCGCGATGTCCGCGGTTTCGGCGAGCATGACCTTCTGGACCGTGTGGCCCTTGATGTCCATGCCCAGAATCTGGTCGGCCTTCGCGACCGCGTCGGCCGGGTCGGAGGCCAGCTTCACGCCGCCGGCCTTGCCGCGGCCACCGACCTTGACCTGCGCCTTGACGACAGCCTTGCCGCCCAGTCGCTCGGCCACCTCGCGCGCCGCCTCAGGCGTCTCGATGACTTCACCGGCCAGCACCGGTACACCGTGCTTGGCGAAGAGGTCCCTCGCCTGGTACTCGAACAGGTCCACGCGCGTCCGTCCCTTGTCTTCTCAGAATCGCCGTAGTGATCGCGGTTCGTTCTCTGCGATGGGCGTGCCGCGAAGGGCAACGTGACGGCGCTGTCACAGGGGAGGCGTACACGGTGTCCGAATACGCGGCATGTCCGTCTCGCAGGTTATCGCCGCTGGACCTGGGTCCCTAAATCGCAGATCACACTCCGGCGGTGATTACGGTCACAGATCCCCTGGCGGGAACGGGTCGGCGACACGGATTTCGCAGCCCGGCCGCCCTGGCGACCGATCGGCGCCCCGGTGGACGGGTGCCGGTGCGGGCCGGTGGGCCGTGACCGGTCGGCGGCCGGTTTTCGTCGGCGGGCGGGCCGGGGCGACGGGGGCGGGGGCGCGTAACCGGCGCGCTCCCACCCCCTCCCGCTCGGCGGATCACCCCGTTATCTCCCTGTGCGCCCCAGGTCGTCCGGTTCCGCTTCCGGGGAAAGGGAAAACAGTGGGAGAAGGATGTGCGGCGTCCGGCACAACCTCTTTGCACACCACGTCCGCACCGCGACCGACCCATCCGCCAGGGGTGTCCGGAAAGGCCTCTTGACCCCTCAACTGCCGCCAACGGACACTGCGTTGAGCACTTACGCATGCTTACGCATCAGGAGTCACAAGCTTCAGGCTTGGTCCCGTGCAGGTCGGCCGGCAGGCCGCTCCGCTTCGGGTGCAGACGGGGGAACTTGATGGGTGGCGGGGGGATGCGCGACCGCGGGCACAGGGCGGCCGTGGGCTCCTCCGCACCCGCCGTCCCTCCCCCTTTCTCGATTTCTTGGTGTCCTCACACTCGGTGCCTGAAGGGATTGGAGGGGGAATGCCGACACATACGACCTATCCCGGCGTCTATGTCGAAGAGCTTCCCAGCAGCATCCGCAGCATCACCACCGTCACCACGTCCGTGACCGCTTTCGTGGGCCACACCCGGCGCGGCCCGCTCCATCAGCCGGTCCGGATCACCAGCTTCGCCGACTTCGAGCGCCGCTTCGGCGGACTGACCTCGCAGAGCCCGGTCGGTTACGCCGTCCACCAGTTCTTCGGCAACGGCGGCACCATCGCCGTGATCGTCCGGGTCGCCAAGGCCGGCAGCGGCAAGGAAGCCTGCGTCACCCTGGAGTCGACCGAGGGGCACAGCCAGTGCCCGGTGCTGGAGGTGCACGCCAAGGAGCCGGGCATCTGGGGCTCCGGCCTCCGGGTCGCCGTCGATTACGACACCCGCCGCCCTGACGAGACCTTCAACCTCCAGGTCCTGGACGCGCACGGCACCGCCCGCGAGGCCTACTCCGGCCTGTCGATGGACTCCGGTCACGGCCGGTACGCCGAGACGGTGATCAACTCCGGCTCGTCGCTGATCCGCGTCGAGGTCGTCGGCGAGGGACGGCCGGACCCGTCCGGCACGGTCTCCAAGGCGTTCCACCACGAACTCCCCGACCTCAACGTTGAGTTGACGGTCAAGATCGGTGAGGTGGAGCGTGAGTTCACACTCCACGACCCGGACTGCGACGGCGAAGCACCGTGCAATGTCACGGAGTTGGCGCTGCTGCTGGAGCACAAGCTGCGCGCCCTGCCCGACGCCCCCGGCAAGCACGCCTTCGCGGGTGCCGAGGTCACCGCCTTCGGGCGCCGCCTCCAGGTCGTCGCCGGGTCCACCGACCCCGACGACGTGGTCCGCTTCGTCGGCGAATGCGCCAACGACCTGGGCCTGGAAGCGTCCGTCAACCCGCCGGTCTTCGCGCTCTGCGGCGGCGAGGACGGCGACCCGCCGGGACCGCGCGACCTCATCGGCAGCGAGTCCCGCAAGAGCGGGCTCCAGGCGCTGCGCGACGTCCACGACGTCAATCTGCTCTCGCTGCCGGAGCTGGCGTCGTACGAGAACACCGCGGACATGGTCACGGTGCTCTCGGCCGCCGAGCGGCTGTGCAAGGAGCGGCGGATCTTCCTGCTCGTCGACGCGCCCGGTGCCTGGGGCAGCGTGGACGCCGCACGGGCCGGTATCGCCGCCTTCGAACCGGTGCGCGGCAATCACTCGGGCCTGTATTTCCCGCACCTCCAGCTCACCGACCCGCTCACCGGGCGGCTGCGGTCCTTCCCGCCCTCCGGCGCCGTCGCGGGTGTCATCGCCCGTACGGACAGCGAGCGCGGCGTCTGGAAGGCACCGGCCGGCACCGAGGCGCGGCTGGCGGGTGTGCACTCGCTCACCGTCAAGCTCACCGACCGCGAGAACGGGCTGCTCAACCCGCTCGGCGTGAACTGCCTGCGCACCTTCCCGATGGTCGGCCCGCTGGTCTGGGGCGCCCGCACCCTGGAGGGCGCGGACGCGCTGGACAGCGAGTGGAAGTACGTCCCGGTGCGGCGTCTCGCGCTGCACGTCGAGGAGAGCCTGCTGCGCGGCCTCCAGTGGGTCGTCTTCGAGCCCAACACCGAGCAGCTGTGGCAGCAGATCCGGCTCAACGCCTCCGCCTATCTGCACGCGCTCTTCGAGAAGGGCGCCTTCAAGGGCGGCACTCCGCGCCAGGCGTACTTCGTCAAGTGCGACAAGGACACCACGACCGACGAGGACATCGAGCGCGGCATCGTCAATGTCGTGGTCGGTATCGCGCCGGTCAGGCCCGCGGAGTTCGTGATCGTCAAGATCCAGCAGATGGCCGGTCAGTTCGACATCTGACGTCCGGGGACGTGAGGGAAAAGGACGTGAAGGAATCCGATGGCTGAGTTTCAGATCAACGCCCATCGCTTCGACCCGTACAAGAACTTCAAGTTCCTGGTCCTGTGGGACGGTCGTACGGTCGCGGGCATCAGCAAGATCAGCCCGTTGAAGCGCACCACCGAGGTCGTCAAGCACCGGCACGGCGGCGACCCCAGCTCACCGCGCAAATCCCCGGGACGCTCGGAGTTCGAGGGGATCACCCTGGAGCGCGGGGTCACCCACGACCCGGAGTTCGACCGCTGGGCCAACAAGGTCTGGCAGGTCGGCGCCGGACTCGGCTCCGAGGTCTCGCTGGCCGACTTCCGCAAGGACATCGTGATCCAGGTCCTCAACGAAGCCGGGCAGGTCGCCGTCTCGCACAAGATCTACCGGTCCTGGCCGAGCGAATACCAGGTCCTGGGCGAGATGGACGCCAACGCCAACGCCGTCGCCATCCAGAGCCTGAAGCTGGAGTGTGAGGGCTGGGAGCGGGACTACGAGGTGCCCGAACCGCAGGAGCCGTCGTTCACGCATCCCGCCTGAGGGCGGTGCGTACGGCGGAGGGACGGCCGGCTGCGGCCGGTGCGACAGGGGGCGCCCGAGGGCGCAGGTGACGCGCCGCGCACACGACGCGCGGCGTGCGGACGACGGCACGGGGTGAGGGATGGTGCTGACGGGCCCGGCTGAACTGCTGGCAACCTGGGAGGCGGGGCTGGACCGGGACGCACCCGGCCGCGCCCTGCTGCTGCACCGTGCGGCCCGCCCGGAGGCCGGCACCGAAGCCCTGCTGTCGGTGCCGGTCGGCCGGCGCGCGGCCGACCTCTTCGCGCTGCGCCGGGCGCTGTTCGGCGAGCGGATGCAGGTACGGGTGGAATGCGCGTCCTGCGCCGAGGCGATGGAATTCGACCTCGACGCGGGCCGGTTCGCCCGGCCGCCGGACGATCCGGCCTTCGAGGAGGGAGTGCTGCGGGTGGTCGAGGGCGGCTGGGTGGTCGATTTCCGGCTGCCGACCGTCGCCGACCTCGCCGCCGTCGCCCGCGCACTCGCCGACCCGGCCACCGCCCTGGACCCTCCCGGCCCGCAGCAGCTGCTGCTGACCCGCTGCACGGTCGCGGCCGCCCGGGACGGGAAGCCGGTGCCTGCCGCTCAACTGCCGGGTGCGCTGCCGGAGAAGGTGCGCCGGCGCCTGGCGGAGGAGGCCGAACGCGCCGACCCGGCCGCCGAGATCACCCTGAACATCGCCTGCCCCGAATGCGGCGAGGCCACCCCGGCCGAGCTGGACATCGCCGACTACCTGTGGACCGAGCTGGACGCCTGGGCCCGGGACGTCCTCCTCGATGTCCATCTGCTCGCCACCGCATACGGCTGGAGCGAGCCGGAGGTCCTCGCGCTCAGCCCGCAACGCCGCCGCCACTACCTGGAGTTGTGCGCAGATGCCTGAGCTGCCCGACTACTTCGACCGGCTGCTGGCCCGGCATGCGCCCGCGCCCGCCGCCGGTCCGCTGCCGGGCCTTCCCGCGGACGCCCCCGGCACCGGCCGGCCCGCACGGGTACGCCCACGGCTCCCCGGCCCGTTCGAACGCATCGAGTCACTGCGCGCCGGCGACCGTGACGAGCCGGGCACGGCACCCGGCCTGCTCACACCGCCGACGGCACACCCGCACCTCCCGGGCGCCGAGTTCACCCGGGTGGAGCGGGAGGTGCGGACCACCGAGCGGGAGACCGTGGTCCGCGACGGGCCGACCGCGCCGGACGCCCCGGACGGCAGCCGGGACGGCGGCCCGCGCCCGGCCGCGCCCTTGCTCCGCCCCGCAGGCCCTCCGGCCGACCGCGCCCGCCCGGCCACCGCGGGGACGGTGCGGCCCCGCCGCCCGGCCGGCGCCCCGCCGGACGACGACACCCCGTCCGGACGCCCGCCCGCACTCCTCACCACTCCCCGGGCCACCGCCGCCCCGGCCCCGGCCGCCCTCCTGCGCCCGCGCGACGACGCGGCGGCGCGCGGCGCGGCGGCCCGGAAGACCGCGGCGGGGCGGCGGGGCGGCCGCCCGGCCGAGCAGGTGGTGCACGTACACATCGGGCGGCTGGAGGTCACCGCCGCGGGCGGCCCGGCCCGCAAGGAGCCCGCCGATCCCGGCCGGGCGGTGCGGCGCGGCCCGGCGCTGAGCCTTACGGACTACCTCTCCCGCGACGAGAAGAGGAACTGACGTCATGAGCAACGCACTCGCCGTCGCGACGGTCACCCAGGCCCTTGCGCTGCTGATCGAGCACAATCTGCACCCCGAGATCGACATGGCCGTCTCGGTGGAGACCCGTAAGCCGCCGGCCGACCCTCCGACGGACCCGACGATCACGGTCTTCCTCTACCAGGTCACCCACAACCCCTCGATGCGCAACAGCGATCTGGCCACCCGCGCTTCCGACGGCACCCTGCTCAAGCGGCCCGCGGCGGCGCTGGACCTGCACTTCGTGATCAGTGCGTACGGCGAGGAGACCGAGCTGGTCGGCCAGCGGCTGATCGGCAGCGTGGTCCGCACCCTGCACGAAATACCGGTGCTGCCCGCGGAGTTGATCGAGGAGGCGGCGCAGCGGCCGTATCTGGAGGGCAGCGACCTCGCCGAGTCGCTCCAGCGGGTGCGCTTCACGCCCACCCAGATGGACGTCGACGAGACCTCGAAGCTCTGGGGCATGCTCCACAACACCCCGTACTCCCTGTCCGTCGTCTACCAGGCGTCGCTGGTGCTGCTCGACGGCCACCAGACGCCCCTCCCGGCGAAGCCGGTGCAGCGGCCGGAGGTCACGGTGCTGCCCTTCGGGGCGGCGGGGGCGCCGGAGCGACCGGCCCCCGGACGGGCGGCCGGCGAAGGCGCGCAGGCGGGAGCCGGGGGCACGGTGCCGACGGCGCGCAAGGGCGCGGCGAAGGCGGCGGCGAGCGATGCGCGCGGAGGAAGCGGGGGCAGCCGGGGGAGCGCCACGAAGCGCGCCGGGGCGGCCTCCCCGGACGCCGCCCCACCCGGCCCGGAGCCGGCCGGCGCGAAGCCCGTCACCCACGACGGTGCGACCACCAACATGCGGTCCACGGTGGCGAAGGCGGCGTCGGCCGCTCCCCGTAGGGGCGGTGCACGTGCCGCGAAGAAGGCGGACGGCGACGCGGCAGGCGGCCGTGGCGGCAGCGCATCGGGGGCTGCGCCCGCCCGTTCGCGTACGTCCAAGGCCGCCGGCGGGTCCAAGCGGGAGGGCGGCGTCCGCCCCCGTACGAGCGGCCCGCACCGCGCGGACGAGCCGGGCGGTGCGGACGCCGGCCGTACGGACGGGGCGGACCCCGCCGACGGCGCGGCCCGCACGGACGACGGCAAGGAGAGCTGAGGCGCGATGGGCGGCGCGGGGGCGGACAAGGACATGGGCGGCGGCAACGGGCCGGCTGCGGCGGGCGGCGGGGCGGGCAGCGGCGAGGCCGGCAGCAGTGCGGCGGACGGCGCCGCGCTGGCGGCCGCGCTGCGTTCCGTTCTGGTGCGGCTGGACGCCCACGCCGGGCGGGCCCGAACGAACGTGCCGGGCAGCCCGCCGGAAGACCGCGAGCCCGCGCCCTCCACACCGGCTCCCGAGCCCTACGACGCCCCGCTCCCCACCCTCGACGCGCTGACCGACTGCTTCGGGCTGAGCCCCTTCGAGCGGGAGATCGTGCTGCTCGCCGCCGCGGCCGAGCTGGATCCGACCACCGGCTCCCGCTGCGCCGCGGCGAGCGGCGACCCGAGCCGCACCCACCCCACCTTCTCGCTCGCGCTGGCGGCCCTGGGCGCACCGCACTGGAGCGCGCTGACGCCCGTCGCGCCGCTGCGCCGCTGGCGTCTGATCGAACTGGACGACGAGACCCGGCTGACCACCAGCAGGATCCGCCTCGACGAGCGGATCCTGCACTTCCTCGTCGGCTCCCCCTATCTGGACGCCAAGCTGCACGGGCTGCTGCGCCGCACCACCGCGCCCGGGGGCCTGCCGCCCTCGCACGAGCGGGCCGCGGGCCGGGTCGCGGCGGGCTGGGCGGGCGCGGGGCCGGACGCGCCGCCGCGCGTGGAGCTGGTCGGCGGCGATCTGCGCACGCGCGCGGACATCGCGGCCACCGCGGCCCGCCGTTCGGGCCTGGGGCTGTACTCCATGGCCGCCGACGACGTACCGACCGACGCCGGCGAACGGGACCGCCTCGCCCGTCTCTGGCAGCGCGAGGCGATCCTGCTGCCCGCGGCGCTGCTGATCGAGGTCGGCGAGATGGACCGGGACCAGCACGCCGCTGCCGATGCCTTCATCGCGGGCGCGGCCGTACCCCTCGTCGTCTCCGGCCCGGATCCGCGGCCGACCGGAGCGCCGCGCGGCGAGCGGGTGACCGTACCGAAGCTGGACACCGAGGAGCAGCTGGGCCTGTGGTCCGACGCCTTCGCGGGCGTACCCGAGGTGACGGCACGTCATGTGCAGTCGCTGGTGGCGCAGTTCCAACTCCCGCCCCATGTCATACGAGCGGCCGCCGCGACGGTCCGCCGCGATCTGCCCGGAGCGGGTGCCGAGGGCGCCGGGGACCTGGCCTGGCAGGCCGGACTCAACGAGGCGCGGATGGGCCTGGACGAGCTGGGGCGGCGCATCGAGCCGCGGGCCGGCTGGCGGGATCTCGTCCTGGCGGAGCGGCAGTTGAAGATCCTCCAGGAGGTCGTGGCGCACGTACGGCAGCGCAGCACCGTCTACCAGGACTGGGGTTTCGCCAAGGCGCTGCGCAGCGGCCTGGGCGTCACCGCCCTCTTCGCGGGCGGCTCGGGCACCGGCAAGACACTGGCCGCCGAGGTCATGGCCAAGGAGCTGGGCCTCGACCTCTTCATCATCGATCTCTCCCAGGTCGTCAGCAAATACATCGGGGAGACCGAGAAGAACCTGAGCCGTGTCTTCGACGCGGCGGAACGCGGCGGTGCCCTGCTGCTCTTCGACGAGGCGGATGCCCTCTTCGGCAAGCGCAGCGAGGTCAAGGACAGCCACGACCGTTACGCCAACCTGGAGGTCAGCTACCTCCTGATGCGCATGGAGGCGTACCGGGGCCTGGCCATCCTCACCACCAACATGAAGAAGGCACTCGACACCGCCTTCATGCGCCGCATCCGCTTCGTCGTCGACTTCCCCTTCCCCGGCGAGAAGGAGCGCGCGGAAATCTGGAGCCGCGTACTGCCGAGCCAGGCCCCCACGAAGGGCATCGACCCGGCCCTCCTCGCCCAACTCACCGTCGCCGGCGGCTCGATCCGCAACATCGCCCTCTCCGGCGCCTTCCTCGCCGCCGAGGAGGGCGACCGCCTCCAGATGCGCCACATGCTGGCGGCCGCACGCACCGAATACCTGAAGCTGGAACGCTCCTTGACGCCGTCGGAGGTCCACGGATGGGTCTGAACGAGCACCGCGGGCATCCCCGCCCCGACGCGCCGGACGGCGGCGTCACGCCCCGCCCGGCAGCAGCCGCCGAGCCCCCGCGCACCTTCCGCATCGACATCGGCGAACTGGTCCTGGACGGCTTCGACGCGGGCATCGACCCGGCCCGCGTATCGGCCTCCTTCGAACGCGAACTCGCCCGCCTCGTCCACGAACGCGGTGTCCCCCTGGCGGCCGACGGCTCCCCGGTGTCCCTCGACGGGCTCGCGGGCCTGCCGCCCCTGCCGCGTACGACCTCACCCACGCGCCTGGGCGAGGCCCTGGCCCGCTCGGTCCACGCCGGCCTCATGGGACGGGGTGAGCCCCGATGAGCACGTCCCACTCCTCCACCCAGGACAACAGCCGGTCCACCGCCGCCGAAAAGCGCCGCAAGCGCAGGGAACGGAACGCCACGTCCCGTACCCCCGAGCCCAAGGACATCGTCAGCGGCGCAGGCCAGCCCCTCGACCTGAGCGTCCGCCGCGACCTCGAAGAGCAGCTCGGCCACGACTTCAGCCAGGTCCGCCTGCACACCGACCGCGACTCCGGGCGGCTCGCGGACATGATGGGCGCCGACGCCTTCGCCGTCGGCCAGGACATCTTCTTCCGCGAGGGCACATACCGCCCGGGGACGGCGGACGGTCAGCGGCTGCTCGCCCACGAACTCCTGCACACGGTCCAGAACCCGCACGGGCTGGGCGCGCTGCGGGCCGGGCGCGACCTGGGGTCCGTATCCCTCCCCCAGGAATCCATCGAACGGGAAGCGGAGTCGGCGGCCCAGGAGTCCGTGCTGGGAGCGCTGCGGGATTCGGTACGCACGGAGGAACCGGCGGCGGACGAGGTCGAGAAGGGCCGGGCGACGCCGGGGTGGCTGCGGTACGCGACGGTGGACGCGGACCGCAACCGGGCCGAGCAGATCGATCCGGCGACCCTCCTCGACCGCCTGACGAACTCCGTCATGCGCTCGCTGCGCGGCGACCCCGAGGACCTGTCGAAGCGCACCCGTACCCAACTGGCGCGGCTGCCGGACGAGTTGCGGGACCACGTGCTCGTACGCCTGGAGCACCGGCTGCTCGGCTCGGAGCACGACCGGGTGCTCGACCTGGTCGAGGAGATCGAGGCGCAGGGCGACCTCGGGGCCGACACCACCGAGTGGGCGGCGCAGGACGCGCCGGCGGTGGAGCCCGACGCGGCCGACGAGCTGCGCACCGAGCGGGACAGTGAGCGGCGCACGGCGCAGGAGGAGCGGGCCCGGCAGGAGAAGCCCGCCGTGGCGCCCGGCCCCGAGAAGGACCGGGCAGAGGCTCCGGCCACGCCCGGCAGTACGCCACAGAACGGCGGCACGCCGCAGAGCGGAAGCACTCCGCAGGGCGGCGGCGCGCCGCGCGGCACGCAGGAGCCCGCGGCAGGGGAAGGCAAGGGCGGTGCGTCGTCCGCCGGGAAGCAGCAGCCGGGTTCCGCCGGAGGCCGGGCCTCCGCGGAGAAGGACTCGTCGGGCACGGCGGCCGCGGGCGGCAGGGAAGACGGTCAGCAGAAGTCCGGAGGTGCTCAGGAGAGCAAGAAGGACAGCGAGGGCAAGAAGGACGGCGCGGACCGGAAGAGCGGGGACGACAAGAAGGGCGCGGCGGGCAAGGAGGAGACCGCCCAGCAGGGCGCGGCGGCCGCGAGCAAGGAGGAGTCCGCGGCGAAGAACCGCCCGGAAGCCGCCGAGCAGCACGTCGCGGGCCAGCAGGTGAAGCAGGAGGACAAGGGCGGCAGGGACACGCCCCAGGGCTCCCCCCGAGCGGCGGGCAGGGACACCGAACTGCCCGGCCGGACCAGCAGGCTCGACGGCGTACGCAACCAGGACCTCGACGGCCCCGAAGAGGCCGCCGACGACGATCCGTTCGGCTCCGGCAGCACGTCGGAGGTGGAGGTCGGCGGCGCCGAGCAGAGCGCCTGGGACACCAAGCTCCAGCCGGAGGACTTCCTCCCCCAGCAGGACCTCGACGTGTCCGGGGTACCGACGGCGGAGACACTCGATCCGTCCGCGCCCGCCGACCGGGCGGCGCCGTCCTTCCCCGCTCCCCCGCCGACCAGGGCCGACCAGGTGCAGGCCGAGCGGGACGCGGAGGACGCCGAGGACGAAGCAGCCGAGGCCGAGCCGGAGGAAGCCGAGGCCGAGGCGCCCCTGGAGTCCGCGCCGTCGGTGGAGACCGAGGGCGGGCCCGGCGACGCCTTCTCCGGCGACCCGGACGCGGAAGGGATCGCCGGCTCCCGGCCGGGCGCGGGTGCCGCGTCGAAGGACCCGAAGAGCGGGGACGACCCGAAGGCGGGCCCCGTCGCGGCGCAGAAGGCGGTGCAGGAGTCACCGGGCACGACGGAGGGCGGCGGCGAGGCGAAGGAGCCCGCCGCCAAGGAGGAGAAGGGCGCCAGGGGCGCGGGCGACACGGCCGGGGGCGCCCAGGAGAAGCAGTCCCAGCAGGCCGCGGGCGGCAAGTCCGCGGCACCGGAGACGGCCGGCAAGGGCGAAGAACCGAAGAAGGACGAGCAGCGGAACGACGGCCAGAAGAAGGCGGAACCGGCCACCGCGGGCCACGGCGACGGCAATACGGCGGAGACCGTCGGCGACAAGGGCCAGGACAGCACGTCGCCGTCACCCGCGCGGGACACGCATGTCTCGGGCGGCTCGAACGCGGATACGCCGGGGGGTGCGAGCAGCCAGGCGTCCTCGGGGGCGCAGAGCGGCCCGCCGTCGACGGAGACGGAGACGGAGACGGCCGGGCAGAGCTCTCCCTCGGGGGGCGCGAACACCCAGGGGCCGGACTCTCCCGGGGTGAAGGAGTCCACGCCCAGAGAACCGGTGAAGGGGTCCGCGCCCGCGCCGAAGGAGAACCCGCAGCCGTCGAAGACGCCCAAGGAAGAGCCGGGAGCGAAGGAGGAACCCGGCGCCAAGTTCACCGCGCCTGACGCCGCCCCCGCGCCCAAGGCGCCTCGCGGCGGCGGGGGCGGCGGAGGCAGCAGCAAGGGCGGCGCGTCGGCCAAGGGGAAGAAGAAGGACTCGGGCCCCGCACCGAACCTCTCACAGATCTCCCCCGAGGCGGGCCTGTCCTCGGCCGCAAAGCTCAAGCCCCACAAGGCACTTGAGGCCATGGGCGGCGTGGGCGGTTCGGTGGACCGCACGGTCGGCGACGAGCACAAGCAGCTCGCCGCCGCACCGCCGAACATGCAGCGCCCGGCGGGCGCGCCCCAGACCCTGGAGGGAAAGCCCAGGGCGGACGCCGCGGCGCAGTACTCCCAGGATCAGGCGAAGAAATCCGACGCGCCCAAGGACGAGAAGGCCGAGGTCAAGGGCGAGAAGAAGCCCGAGGGCCAGATCGAGGCGGAGAAGGCCGAGGAGCCGGGCGGCTGGGACACCTTCAAGATGGCCCTCGGCTTCGGTGTCGGCTGGGTCGCGGAGAAGCTCGGCTTCAAGGTGGACAAGGAGGAGCTGGCCGCCAAGTTCGCGGGGCTCCCGACGAAGGACGAGGCCCTGAAGCAGGCCCAGGCGGGCAACGCGCCGGGCGTGAACATGGAGAGCGCCGCCGACGAGAAGGCCGGTGAGCAGGGCCAGTCGGTCGACGCCAAGGGCCAGGAGACCGTCACGACGGGCCGTGACGACGCCGGGCGCACGATGGGCGAGAACCAGGTCTACCCCAACGCCCCCAAAGAAGAGCTGAAGGGCAAGGTGCCCGGCCGCGAGGGCGGCAAGGGCGGCGTGCGCACGGGCAAGGCGTCGACGGGGGCGGTGCCCGCCGAGGCGGCTTCGACCGTGGCGGAGCACGATCGGAAGCCGCAGTTCCAGCAGAGTTTCAGCAAGGGCCACAAGGAGATGTCCGACGGTCGCCAGACCAAGGACAAGGGCTTCCGCGAGTCGCAGGCGAAGCACAGGCAGCAGGTCGCCGGCGAGGTGGCCAAGAACACCGCGGAGCAGACGGGCGAGCGCGCGAAGGCCCATTCGGAGGTCACGTCGCAGCGCGGCGACTGGCGCAAGAGTCAGGACGAGGAGCTCACGAAGCTCGGCACGAAGAAGTCGGAAAAGCGCGACAAGGTACGTAAGGACGTCAAGGACCGGGAAAAGAAGACCGACGACGACACGGAGAAGGAAAAGAAGGACAGCGACAAGAAGATCAAGGACAAGGGCGACAAGGCGGAGACGGACGCCAAGCAGAAGACCGACACCGCGGCCAACGACTCGGGCAACTGGCTCACCAAGGCCTTCGACTGGCTCAAGGAGAAGGTCCGGGAAATCAAGAACGCGATCGTCCGGGTCATCCGGGACGCGCGTGACGCGGTCGTCAACTTCATCAAGAACTTCAAGGAGAACGTCGAGCGCTGGATCAACGAGGCCCGCAAGTTCGTCGTCGACACGATCAGGAACCTGATCAACGACCTGATCGAGTTCGCGAAGAACATGGTCAAGATGATCATCGAACTCGCGCGCCGGATCAGGAAGTTCGTCACGGACCTGATAGCGGCGGCGATAGCCCTGGTCACGAAGCTGGCGACGCTCCTCAAGAAAATCATCACCGACCTCCTCAACCGCATCGCCAAGCTCCTCAGCGACATTCTGAACGTCCTGAAGAAGATGCTCATGGACGTCATCAAGGCGGTCGTGGACGCGATCAAAACGGTACTGGAGTACGCGTCCAAACTCCTCGGCGCCCTGGGCGAGTTCATGATGATCGCGGTCGACTTCATGGACGATCCGGGCGGCTGGCTGAGCGGCGCGAAGAACTCGGCGGTCGACGGCGCGAAGAACCACCTGTTCCGCGAGGTCAAGAACGCGGTCAAGGCATGGTTCCAGTCGAAGATCGAAGAGATCATCGGCATCCCGAAGGCGATCATCGACAAGCTCATCAAGGGCGGCTTCACCCTCGAAAAGATCGTGAAGGAGACCTGGGACGCGATCGTCCCCCAGCTCCCCTTCATCATCGGCGAGATCGTCATCACCAAGGTCATCGCGAAGCTGATCCCCGGCGCGGGCTGGGTGATGGCCGTGATCGACGCGATCCGCACGGCGATCGGCGCCCTCGGCGAGATCCTCCGCGCGATGGGCGCCGTCCTCGACTGGCTCAAGGCGGTACGCCAGGGCGGCGCGGGCGTCCTCTTCGCCAAGGCGGTCGCGGCCGGCATCGTCGCCCTCCTGGAACTGGCCTACGAGGCCCTCCTCAACGGCATCGGCAAGTACCTCGCGAAGGTGGGCCGCCGCCTGAAGTCGGTGGCGGCGAAGCTCGGCAAGGGGGACAAGGGGGGCGGGGCCGGCGGGGGCGGCGGCAGACAGAACGGCGCAGGGGACGACCAACGGCCCCGCACGGGCGGCAAGAAGGAACAGCCGGCGCCCGACAAGGAAGCCCCCCGCCCGACCTCCACCCTCCCGAAGCCGGGCAAGGGCACCGGCCCGGACACCAGGCCCAACGCGAAGCCGGGCCCCAAGGCCGACCCGAACAAGCCCACGACGAAGACCCCGGACAGGGACACGGACGCGGGCCCGAGCAAGCCGAAGGACCACACCCCCGGCAAACCCAAGACCGACAAGGACGCTCCGAGCAGGTCCAAGAACCAGGCCGGCCCCGACAAGCCCAAGGCCACGGACCAGCCGGGCCGGCCAAGGCTCGACAAGGACACCCCCGTCAAGCAGGACACCCGCCCGACGCCTGCCCCAAAGCCCAAGCCGAAGGCGGAGCCCCAACCGAAGCCGAAACCCGACCCGGACGCGAAGCCGAAGGACACGGACAGCAAGGCGCCGGACAAGCCCAAGGACCAGGACCCCACGAAGCCGAAGGACCCGAACAAGCCGAAGGACAAGGACGGCAAGGACGCGGACAGCAAGAACCCGAACGGCGACAGGGACGGCAACAGCAAGACCAAGCCGAAGCCGGACGGGGATGGCCCACGTAGGCCCCGGCCCAAGGACAACAAGACGGGGCCCGGCAAGCCCGGGCCGCGCCACGACAAGCATGGCCCGGGCAAACCCGGCAGGCCCAAGCCCAAGCCGGACAAAGACAGAACAAAGAGGGACGAGGACTCAAAGGAGTCGAAGAGCGACAGGCTGCGCAAGATCGTGGCTCGGATTCGGCCCATCATCAACGCAAAGCTAGAGCGCGGCATATCGCAGTCAGACCATCAGGCCATGCGCGACGGACTACGGGCCCACTACCGCCTCACAGCGCTCAGCAAGTCGAACAACCAGAAATTCGATATCACCGCACACCTAAACCCCAGCCAGGGCGTCACGAACGGACACACCCACAGCGACGACCGCAACGATTACCGGAACCCCCAGGGGGCCGAACCCGCTCTTCCACCGACGAAGCTCCCACCATTCACGAACGGTCGGCAGAAGGCACAGAGTTTCAAAGCCCACCACATTCACGAGCCCCTTAAGAAGGGAACGGAAGCGGAGGACGCGCTGGACGCCCTACCCGTGGGCTGGGAGATGGTGGCTGACGAGCGAGGCCCAGATGGGAAGCCATACAGCACCGGCGGCAAGTGGGTACGCATGCACCTGCTTCCTGCGCCACTCGGAGGTGACGCAACAACCTCCAATCTGGTTCCTGCACGTGGGGCTCAGAACAAGGAAGCCGCCATTGCCGTGGAACATCCCGCGGCCCGGGCACTTGGCAAGGCGGTGCGGAATTCCAAGTGGAAGGGGAAGCTTAATAACATGATCTGGTACGACGTAAATGTCGCCTACTACAGCGATGACAAATTCCCCGGATTCCCGAGCTCCATTAAAGTCATGTGGGGCGGATACAGCTATACCGGCAGCCACTGGAAGCGGGATCCAGCCACCATAACCTGGCCGCGTAATTTCCGGCCGCCGCCTGAAGAACATGACTACGCACCCCATGTCGCCAACGTGAACCGGGATGACGTGCATGCGCTCCGCCGGGCAACAGGAATCAGCATGTATTTCGCCGAGAGGATCATCAGACTGAGAGAAGGGAAAACGTTCGACAATGTGAGCGCCCTGGCCAGGGCGCTCAGAAAAGACGAACACCTTCAATCCGGAGATCAGGACGAGACTTCCACCGGAGGGAGCTACAAGAATAAGCCCGAGACCATCAGGAGACTCAGGAGAGCCGCCAGACATAAGTGGCTGACATTCTAGAAATTTGCGAGGAGGACGCGAAATGCAGAACGTGACACCCTGGGAGCAAGGATGGGTCCGGATCCAGGAGGAACTTCGACATCATCCTGGGATTCAGGTGGTTCATGAAACCCAGGGACCGGTTACTCGAGATTCCGTTCCCGGCGCTACAGAGGGCCCGAGCGGCCCTCACCTCGACGCTTCTCTCTACGAGCGGTCCGTTCGATTCTCAGAGATCGGAAGCCAGTGGAAGACCATAGATCCTTATCAATTGGTAACGGGTGAATTCTTTCTCACGCCTTTGCAGCAGGCCGTGCGCGAGAATCCTCCAAGCTTCGATCCATCCCTCTACTCGGACGAGGAGCAGCGCATCGGTGTGGAACTTCGCGTCATCGACGATGCCCCGTTCACAGGCACTGGGTCATTCGTTGCGATCCGATTGCAGTCTGGAGTGAAGAACCTCGAGATCTGGTTTTCCGATCACGAGCGAGGATTGTGGCAAATGGATCTCGACTACAACACGTATGTAGAACACCTACGTCTCACAAAGGGTGCATTCGGCTGGCAGCACCTCTACACCCAGGCACCCCTCAACGAATGGGAGTTCGAGCGGACGGCTGACCGAATCGTGAGAATGCTCGACGTCCTGCCGCACGTCTTCCCGGAATGCGACTACACGCCCCTACGGGAGCGACTGTCCGCGCGACTCTCGTGAAGCCGACAAGCCCAGATTCCTTCGCCAACGACCCATTCGGGCCAGCGCATGATGAAGGACGGCACTGCATCACTAAGCAACTCGCCTATGACATACGGCGCTTGGGGTGGCGCCACCTCAGTGTCGAGGACATCACCCTGCGCCATCCCCGCCTGGAGGCCCGACTGTGACCACCTACGCCGACATCCCCAAGCCCATCCGCTCCGGCATGGTCATCGTCGATCCCGAGCGCGGCACCCCCCAGCGCATCATCGTGCTGCAGTTCAACCCGGACACGCTCGAACGCTCGGTTGCGCCTCAGGCCGCCGGAGGGGAAGGCGGCGGTGGCGGAGGCGGGAGTGGTGGGGATCGGAACGAGGCGCTACGTCTCAAGGGCCCCGCGCAGGAGAGTTGGAAGTTCACGGCCGAGATCGACGCGACCGATCAGCTGGACGTGGCCGCGCCCGATGGGATTCATCCTCAACTCGCCGTCCTCGAAATGCTGGTGCAGCCGACCACCGCGCAGCTGCGCGCCGCGTCCAGGCTCAGTAAGAAGGGGACTATTGAGATCAGCCCGATCGAGATGCCGTTGACGCTGTTCACCTGGGGCAGCAAGCGGGTCATGCCGGTCCGGCTGACCGAGCTGTCCGTCAATGAGTCGGCTTTCGACGTCAACCTCAACCCGATTCGGGCGTCGCTCAGCATCGGGATGAAGGTGCTGACGGTCAGCGATCTGCCGGCCGGGCATCGTGGTGCCGAGTTGTATCTCGCGCATCTCGCGCAGAAGGAGCAGTTGGCCCGGCGGGCGCGGGGCGGGAGCCTGGCGCAGCTTGGGCTCGGGGGAGGGATCTGAGGCGTGATCGAGCCGTATGAGAGTGCGTTGGACGATGTGCCGGGGGCTCATCCGTATCCGCGGAGCAGTCGGTATCACGACGTGGAGATCGGGGTCCATCGGGCGGCTGACGGCAGTGAAGTGAAGTACGCCAAGCGGAGGTTGTTGCCGCCGGTCGAGCACGATGCCGACGAGACCGTGCCGCATGTCGTCAGGGACGGGGAGCGGGCCGATCAGCTCGGGCAGCGGTATTTCGGGGATTCGGGGCAGTGGTGGCGGATCGCGGACGCGAACCCGGTGCTCGACCCGCGCGAATTGACCGATGAGCCCGGCGAGGAGATAGCCGTGCCGCTGCCCGGTGGGTTCCCCGGTGGCTTGGGCGGGCCGGGGGTGCGGAATGGCTGATGATCTGCCCGTGGGGGGTGGGCCCATTCATGTGTCGCTGTACATGGGGCCCAAGTTGGCGCGGCTGGTGCCGCAGGAGGTGACGGAGGCGCTGCTGTCGGCGCAGATCACCAGTACGGCGGGTGAGAGGAGCGGCTTTCAGCTCGCCTTTGACCTGACCAAGAAGGGGGCGATCATTCAGCGGCTGCTCCCGGAGGGGTTTTTCGATCCCAAGACGCGGGTGATTCTCACCGTGGCGGTCAAGGGGACGCCCGTGGTGCTGCTGGACGGATTGATCGTGCGGCAGGAGGTGGGGGCCAGTAATCAGCCCGGTCAGACCACGCTGACGGTCACGGGTGAGGATCTCAGCCTTCTCATGGACCTTGAGGAGCGGACCGACCGGTATCCGAACCTCGCCCCCTCGCAGCGGGTCGAGCGCATCCTGGCGAAGTACGCGGATTACGGGATCGAGGCCCGGATCATTCGGGAGCAGGTGCCGCAGCCGCCGCGGGAGCAGTTGCGGGTGGACTACCAGACGGGGACGGATCTGCAGTATGTGAATGATCTGGCGGGGGCGAACGGTTACACGTTCTACCTCGACCCCGGGCCCGTTCCCGGGCGTTCCACCGCGTTCTGGGGGCCGGAGCAGCGGCTCGGGCAGCGGCAGCATGCCTTGAACGTGAATATGGATGTGCATTCGACCGTCGATCAGCTGACGTTTGCCTATGACGGGACGGCGCGGGAGGAGCCGCAGGCTCGGGTGCAGGATCCCGTGACGCGGCAGGCGCCGCTCCTCGCGCAGCCCGATATCAGCCCGCTCAGGCCGCCGCTGGGCCGGCGCGCGTCGCCGGCGCTGAAGCGGAGGACGCTCTCGGGCACCGCGAAGAAGGACGAGGCGCTGGCGAAGGCGGAGGCGTTGGGGCGCGCCGCGACCAGTGCGGATGCGATCAGCGGGTCGGGGCAGTTGGACGTGAACCGGCACGGATATCTGCTGCGGCCGCGGGAGCTGGTCGGGGTGCGGGGTGCGGGGGTCACGTACGACGGCGATTACTACGTGAAGAGCGTGACGCACACTCTCCGGCCGGGGTCCTACCAGCAGAACTTCACGCTGTCGCGGGAGGGGTTGATCGCCCGCAGCGATCGCCTGCGCCCATAGCCCTGACCATCTGCCCGCACCTTCTCCGTACCCCGCACGACACGACCAGGAGCAGCTCGTATGGCGCCAGCATCGAACCATCGCTTTCTCGGCAAGTTCCGGGGCCGGGTGGCGAGCAACGACGATCCGATGCGGATCGGCCGGATCACCGCCTATGTGCCGGACGTGCTCGGTGACGAGGCGTCCACCTGGGCCATGCCCTGCTTCCCGTTCACGGGTGCGCAGGCGGGGCAGTACGTGATCCCGAGCGAGGGCGCGGGTGTGTGGATCGAGTTCGAGCAGGGGGACCCGAGTTTCCCGGTGTGGGCGGGCTGTTGGTACGGGTCCGAGGCCGAGTTGCCGGTGGATGCGCAGGCCGGGGCGCGGGTCGGGGCCGAGCCGGTGGTCATCGAGACGCAGGGGCATCACAAGATCGTGCTGTCCGATGTGCCGGAGGAAGGGATTCTGCTCCAGGCACCGGGCGGCGCGTATGTGCGGATCAACGCGGCGGGGGTGCAGATCAACAACGGTGCCGGGGCGTCCATTTCACTCGTCGGCGACCAGGTCGACATCAACGAGGGCCGGTTGACGGTGCCGAGGAAACGCTGAACCGAGAGGCCATGAACCGAGAAGACATGAGCCAGGAAGCGATTGCGGAGACGGGGGAGCGAGAAACGTGGTGACCGGGAATCTCGTCCACGGCGGTGCCGTGATCAGCTGCCCGCACGGCGGCCGCGCGGTGTCCACCGCGGCCGCCGGCCGGGGTGTACGCGTCGACGGTGTGCCCGTGGCCACCGCCGCCGACCTCTTCACGGTCAGCGGCTGCCCGCACTCCGTCGGTGGCCGGCCGCAGCCGTGCACCAGCGTGCGCTGGACGCCGGCCGGCGGCGGTGACGAGGTGCGGATCGACGGGGTGCCGGTCCTGCTGGACACCTCGGCGGCGATGTGTTTCAGCGCCGGGCTGGTGCCGCAGGGCCCGCCGGTCGTGGCGCCCGTCCATCAGGGGGTGTCCAGCCGATGAGGGCTGCGAAGCAGATACGTACCGACGTGGCGTTCCCGTTCCGGGTCGACCGGCGGGGGCGGACCGCGCATGCGTCGCACGAGGAGCATGTGCGGGATCTGATCGAGCAGTTGCTGTTCACCGGTCCCGGTGAGCGGGTGATGCGGCCGGACTTCGGCTGCGGACTGCTGGATCTCGTCTTCACGCCGAACAGTCCGGAGCTGGCGTCGGCCGTGGAGCTGTCCGTTCAGGCGTCGTTGCAGCGTTGGCTGGGGGATCTCATCGAGGTCGAGGCGCTGGACGTGGTGAGCGAGGAGAACGTCGTACGGGTGTATCTGCGCTATGTGGTGCGCTCCACCGCGAGCCGGCGCGATGACGTGTTCGAGGGGCGGGGCGGGATATGAGTGAGCAACACGGCGGCACCGTGGGCGAGTTGATGTGCCGTACGGACAGCAGGCGGGGGCGCGTCAGGGCCGCGCGGCTGAACGGCATCGACGCGGTCGAGGTCGCCGACGACGGGGTGACGCTGACCGTCACGTTCCTGGGGAAGGCGCCGCACGGGCTGTGCCCGGAGAACGTACGGATCGACGGGGGGCGCCGCGTCACCGGCATCGAGGCGCTGGAGGTCGGCGTCGAGCGGGAGGAGGACCCCGAGCTGGACGACCGGCTGCATGTGGTCCTGGACCGGACCGGCGACACCTCCCGCTACCGGCTCTCGCTCGTCACCACCGACCCGTACGGCAGGCCGGGCACCGAGCCGTACGAGGGCTTCGACCAGCGGTATTTCGGCGCGGAGTTCCGTTTCCGGGCCGATTGCCCCAGCCCCTTCGACTGCGTCGACGAGGCGGGCGCCGACTGCCCGGACACCTTCCGGCCCGCCCCGGTCATCGACTACACCGCGCGCGATTACGACACGCTGCGGCAGCTGGCCTTGGACCGGCTGCGGCTGACGACGCCGGACTGGGTCGAGCGCAGTCCCGCCGACCTGGGCATGACGCTGGTCGAGTTGCTGGCGTACACGGCCGACCAGATCAGCTATCAGCAGGACGCCGTGGCGACGGAGGCGTACCTCGACACCGCACGGCGGCGGGTCTCGGTACGCCGTCACGTACGGCTCATCGACTACCCGATGCATGACGGGTGCAGCGCGCGGGCGTTCGTCGCCGTCCAGACGGCCGAGGAACTGACGTTGCTGCCGGGCGAGTTCCGGTTCGCCGCCGTCGACGTCCGCACGTACGGACCGCAGGACCGGCCCGAGGTCGGGACCGTCATCGATGACCGGGATCTGGCCGTGCTGGACGAGCGCGGGTCGGTCGAGGTCTTCGAGCCGGTGTCGGACGCGCCGCTGGGACTGCGCCCGGAGCACAACGCCATCCGCCTGTGGACCTGGGGCGACGAGGTGTGCGCGCTGCCGAGGGGCGCGACCTCGGCGACGCTGCGGGACGAGTGGGCCGACGAGGCCTGCGAGGCCCGCTCGTTGCGCCTCTCCCCCGGTGACCTGCTGGTGTTCGAGGAGGTGAAGGGTCCGCGCACGGGTACGCCCGGCGACCAGGACCCGAGCCACCGCCAGGCCGTCCGGCTGACCTCCGTCACCCCCGGCGTCGACCAGCTCGACAACCAGCCGGTGCTGGAGGTGACCTGGGCGCCGGAGGACGCGCTGACGTTCCCGCTGTGCCTGTCGACGCGGGGCGGCAGCGACTGCCGGCCGGTGGACGACGTGAGCGTCGCGCGCGGCAATGTGGCGCTCGTCGACCACGGGCGGTCGCTGACCTTCGGGGAGTGCCCGGCGGGCGTGCCGGAGACGGTGACGGTGCCGTCCCTACCGGCCGTGACCGGCTCCTGCGAACCGCCCGCCTTCGGCTGCGGCGACGTCAAGGACGACGGCAACGCCACCGCACGCACCATCAACGCCCTGCTGGAGAAGGCCGGTTGCCATCAGTCGCTGACCGCCGATGACATCCGTGAGCTGTTCACGGTCGTCGGCGAGGCGGAGACCGTACGGGCCGGGCTCGGCCTGGAGCTTGCCGGGCAGCGGCGCGAGAAGGTCGTGCCGGGGACGGTGTACGCGCAGGCCGAGGCGTTGCGGACGCTGCTCGCGCAGTCCGTGTATCCGGGCATCGCGCCGCGCTTCCGCCCCGTCCTGCACCGCTCCCCCGTCGCCCAGACCGTTCCCTTCCCGCAGCCCGCGCACGTCGCGGCCGGGCAGGCGACCCGGCTGGCCGGCATCCGGGAACGGGTGCGGGCGCGGCTGGTGGAGCTGTGGCGCAGCGCCCGCGACCGCGACGGGCTGTCGGACGAGGAGATCGCCGAACTGACGGTGGTCTTCGGCCTCAAGGTCCTGGAGCGGCTGGAGCTGCGCCACCACCCCGTGCGGGCGTTGCGTGAGCTGCTGCACCGCGGCGACCGGCTGCTGAGCGCGAAGCTGCGCCGCCTGGAGGTGCTGAGCGCACGGGCCCGCGCGGGTGCGGTGCTGGACGGCCGGATCGCCTGGGAGATCGCGCACACCTGGGGCCCCGCGTACGCGGTGGGGCTGCATCCGGACGAGCCGGTGCTGCACGGCCCGGCGTCCGCCCTGCTGCCCGATCCACGGGCCGCGCTCCCGGCCGTACGTCTCCACGACGGGGACGTCACCTGGGTCCCGCGCCGTGACCTGCTCGGCAGCGGCCCCCGTGACCGGCACCTCGTGGGCGAGCTGGAGGACGACGGCCGGATCGCGCTGCGGTTCGGTGACGGCCGCTACGGCGCCCGTCCGGTGCCCGGCAGCCGTCCGACCCTGCACTACCGGCTGGGCGGCGGCACGGCGGGCAACGTCGGCGCCGAGGCGATCAACCATCTGGTGCTCAGCCGTGCTCCACGGGAGTCGGACGCCGGCGTCCCGATGCCGGTGGCGGGCGTACGCAACCCGCTGCCCGCGACCGGCGGCGCCGGGCCCGAGCCGATCGAGCAGGTCCGCCAGCTCGCTCCGCTGGACCTCAAACGGACCCGGCTGCGCGCGGTGACCGCCGCGGACTACGCGGAGCTGGCCTCGGCGCTGCCCGGGGTGCAGCGGGCCGCCGCGGAGATCCGCTGGACCGGCAGCGTCCAGGAGGCACATGTCGCCGTCGACGCGGACGGGTCCGGCGAGCCGGCTCCTCAGCTGCTGGACTCCGTCGCGTACGCGCTGGAGAGCTACCGGCGGATCGGACACGACCTGGTGGTCGGGCCGGCCCGCACGGTGCCACTGGACATCGAGATCGAGGTCTGCGCCGCGCCCGGCCACCAACACGGCCAGATCCTGGCGGAGTTGACGCGGGTGCTGAGCAGCCGGCGGCTGTCCGGCGGCCGGCTCGGCTTCTTCCACCCGGACGCGCTGACGTTCGGCGAGCCGGTACGGCTGTCCCGGCTGGTCGCGGTGGCCGCGGCGGTGCCGGGCGTGCTGAGCGTTCAGGTGACCCGGCTGCAACGGCTCTTCCACCAGGCGCACGGCAACGACATCGACCAGATCGACGACAGAGCGCTGGAGGACGGTGTGCTGCGGCTCGGCCCGCTGGAGATCGCCGTGTGCGACAACGACCCGGACCGGCCCGAGAACGGCCGGCTGGCCATCGAGCTCGGGGGTGCCCGATGAGTGCGACATGCGGATGCGGCTGCGGGGGCGGCGCGAGCGATGAGCGCCGCGCCCCCGACGCCCTCCACAACCCGCCGGGCCGCACGGCCCTGGACCACCGCGTCGGCGACTACGGCTCGTTCCTGGCCGGGATGCTCGACCGGCTCGCCTCGCCCGCCTACCCGGCGCTGCGCGGCCTGACCGTACGCACCCCCGACGATCCGGCGATCGGCCTGCTCGACGCCTGGGCGGTCCTGGGGGACGTCCTGACGTTCCACTCCGAGCGGATCGCGGACGAGGGCTATCTGCGGACCGCCAACGAGCACCGGTCGCTGGCCCTGCTCGGCCGGCTGGTGGGCCACCGGCCGCGGCCGGGCGTCGCCGCCGACACCCATCTCGCGTACACCCTCGACAAGGACCCGCGCGCCGAGGACCTGCCGGTGGTCATCCCGCGGGGCGCGCGGAGCCACAGCGTGCCCGCCGCCACCGGCGAGGAGTCGCAGACCTTCGAGACGAGCGAGAACCTCACCGCCCGCTGGGCGTGGAACGAGCTGAAGGTGCGCAGGCGCCGCCCGGCCCTGATCACGGCGGAGGATCTGGCCCAGCGCGCGGAGCTGTACGTCTCCGGTACCTCCACCTCACTGCAGACCGGTGACCAGCTGCTCTTCGACTTCGGGAACAAGCAGTTGCTGCTGCCCGTCGCGAAGGTCCGCACCGACCGGGAGGAGGACCTCACCGCCATCGGGCTGCCGCAGTCCGCGCCGCCCACCCTGAAGGAGCTGGTGGACGAGCTGCGGCAGTGGATCACCGAGCCGGTGGACGGCGGGGACCCCGACGACCCGGACGAGCCCGGACCGCCCACCCCGCAGACCCCGAACCCGCGGCCGGTCAGCAAGCAGATCGCCACCTTCGACGCACAGGTGCTGGCACCGCTCCGCAAGGACCTGGACGGCATCAAGACGCCCGCGGCCTTCGCCGAGCGGCTCGCCGCCCCGCACGAGCGGCTGGCCGAGGCCCAGGTGCTGGCCACGGCGTACGAGGAGGTATCGGCCTGGTTCGAGCAGCTGACGGCCGTGGTCGGTGAACTCCGCGAGCGCGCGGCGGACTTGGAGCCGGCGCGGAGCGTACCGGCCGGGCCGAAGGCGGCGGGGACGGCACCGGAGACCTCCGCGGCGCTGCGGGCGCTCGGTGCCGTACTGCCCGCGCTGCGCACCAGCGTGGTCCGTCCGCCGTCCGGCGCGCGGGCCCTCTCGCGCGAGGGGGGCCGGCTGTTCACGCCCGGCTCCGACCTGACCGCGCGGCTGCTGTCCGCGCTGGATCCGCGGCTGGCAGACGGGATGTACGCGGCGTGGCGGCGGGCCGCACCCGAGGTGCCCGCCGCGCTGCGCGCACTGCTGGCGATGCGGGTGACGTCCGCCCCCTTCGGGTCGACCGCTCCGCTCAAGCCCGTGCAGGACGACAAGGGCCGCGTCATCCGGCAGTCCGACTGGCCGCTGACCGGGGGCGTCCTGACCGGCGTGCGGATCCTGTTCGACACGGCCGGCCGGATGCCGGTGAAGGCGGAGTTCCAGCACACCGAGACCGGCAGTTCGGTGCAGCGCACCGAGAACCTGCCGTCCGACACCGCCTTCGACTTCGGCCCGGGGCGGGTGGAGTTGTCCACCCGGGTGGCCCAGGACCACGACCTGAGCTGGCTGGGCCGCCGCCCGGCCGATTCGCAGGAGGCCGGGATCACCGCCCGGCTGCTCTCGGGCCTGCCTGAGCGCACCCTGTTCGTGTCCCGGCCGGACGACAACGGAAAGATCCAGGTCGCGATCCACAACGGCGAGACGAAGGAGTGGCGCCTCGCCCCGGGCGAGGCGCACCAGATCCGGCACGGCGAGTACGAGGTGACGGTGCGCCGCGCCCCGGGCAGCGAACCGGCGGCGGTGGAGATCGGCATCGCGACGGTGCCGCCGCCCGCCAACCGCTACGTCCTGCCGCTGGAGTCGGTGCAGGACGGCATCACGGTCGGCAGCTGGGTCGCGATCCAGCGCCCCCGCAAGGGAGCGGACGGCCCGGACGGCATCCCCGGCGACAAGAAGCTGGCGTTCGTCACGACCCGGGTCACGGCCGTGCGCACCGCCGCTTACACCAACTACGGCATCACCGGCCGGGGCACCGAACTGACCCTCGCCGACCCCTGGCTGGACGCGCACGACGTGACGCTCTCGGCGATCCGCGACACCACCGTGCACGCGGGCGGGCAGCCGCTGCGGATGGCCGACGAGCCGCTGGGCGAGGACGTGCACGGCAATGCACTCGAACTGAGCCTGCTTTACGACGGATTGCTCCCCGGCCGGCACCTCATCGTGTCCGGCGAGCGCACCGACATCCCGGGCTCGGCCGGGGTCCGGGGCACCGAGCTGGCGGTGATCGCCGCCGTCGACCAGCGCCTCGATCCCGGCCTGCCGGGCGATCACGTCCATACGACGCTCACCCTCACCGCCGACCTCGCCTACCGCTACCGCCGCGACACCGTCCGCATCCAGGGCAACGTCGTGGCCGCCACCCACGGCGAGTTCCGGGACGAGCCGCTGGGCAGCGGCGACGCGAACCGCGCGCACCAGACGTTCGCGCTGTGGCAGTCCCCGCTGACCTGGCTGCCCGCGGACAACCCTCTGGGTGCCACGCCCGAACTGGAGATCCGGGTCGACGGGCTGCTGTGGCACCCGGTCGACAGCCTGGCCGGGCGCGGCCCGCGCGAGCGGGTGTACGTGCTCGGCGCCGCGGACGGCGGCACCTCCCGGTCGAGCGGAGCCGCGAGCGGGGGTGGCCGTACGACGGTGACCTTCGGCGACGGGACGCACGGCGCCCGGCTGCCCACCGGGCACGAGAACGTCCGGGCCCGCTACCGCTTCGGCACCGGGCAGGCCGCCAACGTCCCGGCGCACCGCATCACCCAGGCCATCACCCGGCCGCTGGGCGTCACCGGCGTCACCAACCCGCAGCCGGCCACCGGCGGCGCGGACGCCGACGGCCCCGGTATGACGCGGCGCACCGTCCCGCTCGCGGTCTCCGCGCTGGACCGGCTGGTGTCGCTGCGCGACTACGAGGACTTCGCGCGCTCCCGGGCGGGCATCGGCCGGGCCTCGGCCCGCGAACTCCACGACGGGCGGCGCAAGGTCCTGCATCTGACCGTCGCCGGGGTGGACGACAGTCCGCTCGGCGAGGACGCCGAGGTGCTGCGGGCGCTGCGCTCCTCCCTCGCCGAGTACGGCGACGCCCGGCTGCCGGTCCGGGTGGACCTGCGCGAGCCGGTGCTGCTGCTCCTCATGGCAAGGATCAAGGTGGCGGCGGACCACACCTGGCCGCTGGTCGAACCGCGGGTCCGGCGGGCCCTGCTCGCGGAACTCGGCTATGCGGGACGTGAGTTGGGCCAGCCGGCCCGGCTCTCCGAGGTGCTCGCCACCGCGCAGGCGGTGCCCGGCGTCGACCATGTGGACGTCGACGTCCTCACCGGCGTCCCGGCCTCCGTCACGCCCGACGAACTGGCCGGACTCGCGGACCGGTTCACCGAACCGCCCCCCGCCTCGGTGCCGGCCCGACTCGCCACCTACGACGAGCAGGTCCATGTGGTGACGGAGGGCGGCGGAGAGACCCTGTCCGCCGTCGCCGCGCGGTACGGCATCGCACTGGCCGAACTCCTGCGCCTGAACCCCGACATCACCGACACCCGTCCACTGGCGAAGGGCCGCGCGGTCTGCGTCTTCCGTGGCATCCGGCCGGCCCAACTGGCCCTGTTCTCACCGCAGGTCGCGGACACGCTGATCCTCACGGAGGTAGCCCGATGAGCGCACGACAGGAGCGGACCACCGGGAGGTGCACGCCTCGCGCACGCGGGGCCGAGCGAAGCGAGGTTTCGGCATGAGCACGATCAGGGAGCCGGACGGGCTCGCGGAGCTGCTTCCGCAGTGGCACCGGCTGCGCGACGCGGAAGCCGGGGAGCCCCTGCGGGCACTGCTCGCGGTGATCGCCGAGCAGGTGGACCTGGTGCGCGACGGCGTCGCCCAGCAGTACGACGACTGGTTCGTGGAAAGCGCCGCCGAGTGGGTGCTGCCCTATCTCGGCGACCTGGTGGGCTACCGGCCGCTGCCCGGCTACGAACGGGTGCAGGCGACCGGGCTGCGGGACGGCGGGCTGCCGGACTCCTCACGGCGCCGGCTCGCCGAGGCGCTGGCGCCGCGCCGCGATGTGGCGGCCACCGTCGGCAACCGCCGGCGCAAGGGCACCCTCGCGCTGCTGGAGGAACTGTCGGAGGGCGTCGCCGGCTGGCCGGCGCGGGCCGTGGAGTTCTCCCGGCTGGTGGCACACCAGCAGCCGGTCAAGCTGTACGGGTCCGGCACCGAGGCCGGCAACGAGCGGCGCCGCGGACGCGGCCGCCTGGTGGACGTACGGGACGGGGCGGCCCTGGACCTGGCGGGCGGCCCGTTCGGGACCGTCGCCCGGTCGGTCGATGTGCGCAGCGTCAACTCCACCCGCACACAAGGTGGTTACACCCCCGCCGGGGTGGGCCTCTTCGTCTGGCGCCTGAAGCCGTACGCGGTCACGCACGCCCCCGCGTACTGCGTCGACCGGGCCCGCAACCTCTACACCTTCTCGATCCTGGGCAATGACACCCCGCTGGTGACCCGGCCGGAGCCGGAGCCGTCCGCGTCGCACCTCGCGGCCCTCGACAACGTGCCGGCCGCGATCCGCCGCCGCCAGCTGCACGACCGGCTCGCGGACTACTACGGCCCCGGCAAGAGCTTCACCATCCGGCGAGACGGCCACGACACCCCGATCCCGCTGTCCGACGTCGTCGTCGCCGACCTCAGCGACTGGCGCTACCGGCCCAAGCGCGGCCAGGTCGCGGTCGACCCGGAGCTGGGCCGGCTGGCCTTCGGCTCGCGGTCCGCCCCGCGGCAGGGCGTGTGGGTGGACTACCACTACGCGTTCGCCGACGACCTCGGCGGCGGCGAGTACCTGCGCGAGGACCGTGCCGAGCGCGAGCGTCACACGCCGCCGCCGGACACGGCCGTCTACCGCGTCGGGCCCGGCCAGGCCTACCAGCGGATCATGGACGCGTACGGGGCGTGGCAGCACGACCGCCGGGCCGGGCGCTGCGGCCCCGACGGCCTCATCGAGATCACCCACAGCGGCGCCTACCAGGAGCAGCTGGACTTCGACCTGGACCCGGGCGACCGGCTGGAGCTGCGCGCCGCCGAGGGCACCCGGCCCGTCATCCGGCTGCTCGACTGGTACAGCAACCGGCCCGACGCGCTCAACATCCGTGCCAGGACGGCCGATTCACCGGACGGGGACCGCGCTCCGGACGAGCGGCCGCGGATGGTGCTGGACGGGCTGCTGGTCACCGGCCGCGGCCTGCACGTCAGCGGCCCCATGGGCGCGGTGGTGCTGCGGCACTGCACCCTCGTACCCGGCTGGTCGCTGGAGCCGGAATGCCACCCTGCCTCCCCCGAGGAGCCGAGCCTGGTGCTGGACCGGACCACCGCCTGCGTCGAGATCGACCGCTGCGTCCTCGGCACCATCGAGGTGATCGGCGACGAGGTGAGCTGCGATCCGCCGCCGATCCACCTGCGCGACAGCATCCTGGACGCCACCGGCCACGACCGCGAGGCGCTGTCCGCGCCGGACTGCCGGCATGCGCACGCCGTGCTGCACGCGCATCGCAGCACCGTCATCGGGGAGGTGCACACGCACGCCGTGCAGATCGCCGAGAACAGCATCTTCACCGGGCGGATGCACGTCGCCCGGCGGGGCATCGGCTGCCTCCGGTTCTCCTCCGTCCCGCCGGGTTCGCGCACCCCGCGCCGCTACCGCTGCCAGCCCGACCTGGCGGGCCCCGCGGACGCCGACCGGGTGCGGCCACTGCTGCGCAGCGAGCGCTACGGGACCCCGGAATACGCAGAGTTGGCGGCCGGCTGCGCCGAGGAGATCCGGCGCGGCGCGGAGGACGGCGCCGAGATGGGCGCCTGGCACGACCTCTACCGGCCGCAGCGCGAGGACAGCCTGCGGGCCCGGCTCGCCGAGTACACCCCGGCCGGCACCGACGCCGGAATCGTGTTCGTGACGTGACGCGACGACCCGTTCGCGGGGTGAACTCCCCGCCCGCAGGACCCGATCCGCCCACCGCCCGCGACCATCCGACTCCCGACCTTCTGAGCATCCCGTACGAGGGGGACCCCTTCCATGCACGCCGATCTCTCCCGCATCACCCACCGGCCGGAGCGGCACTACTCCGCGGTCATCGCCCAGCAGGGCCGGGTCCAGTTGGACGCGGACGCCAATGAGCAGACCGCGATCCAGCTGTTCCAGGCCCGGACCCTCGCCGCCGACCTGATCGGCGCGCACGGCGGGCCGCACGGCGCCACCGGCTTCAGGATCGAGATGCAGGGCGGCAGCCGCGAGCTGGACGACCTGATCATCCATGGCGGCCGCTACTACGTGGACGGCATCCTGTGTGACGCGACCCGCCCCGAGGCCGGCGTGCCGGTGCCCGCGGACGGCGCGGGCGGCAAGGCCGCCGCGGAGGCCGACGACACCGGTGAACCCGCCGCGCCGCCCACCACTTGGACGTACTGGGACCAGCCCGACGGCTACCGCGACCCGGAGCGCCCCGGCGACCGGCTGCCCACCCAATTCCCGTACCTGGCCTACCTGAAGGTCTGGGAGCGTACGGTCACCGCGGCCGAGGACCCGGCGCTGCGCGAGGTCGCGCTGGGCTCCGCGATGCCGGACACGGCCGCCCGCGCCAAGGTGGTGTGGCAGGTGCTGCCGCTGCCCGGCTCCGCGTTGGAGCTGGAGGGCGACAATCCGCCGGTCGCCGACATCCGGACGGCGTTCACCCGCTGGGCGCAGAAGGCCGCCGCCCCCGCGTCCCGTCTGGCGGCGCGCAGCCGGCGCCCCGACCACGCCGATGACGAGCCGTGCCTGGTCACCCCCGAGGCCCGCTACCGGGGTCCGGAGAACCAGCTCTACCGCGTCGAGGTGCACGACGGCGGCACCGCGAAGGATGCCACCTTCACATGGTCCCGGGAGAACGGCTCCGTCACCTTCCCGGTCGACGCACTCGACGGCACCTGGGTCGAGTTGGCCGCCCTGGGCAGCGACGACAAGCTGGATCTGCACGTCGGCGACCGGGTCGAGTTCCTGGACAGCGCCGCCACGAGCCGCGGCGAGGCCGAGCCGCTGCTGCGGGTCGAGGAGCTCGACCTCCCGGGGCGCCGGGTGCGGCTCTCGGACGAGCCGGCGCCGGGCACCGGCCGGCGGCCCGAACGCCACCCGTTCCTGCGCCGCTGGGACCACCAGGAGAGCAGCCGGCAGGTGCGGCGCGGCGCCAAGGACGGCCGGCTCCGGAACGGCGCGCTGCGCGTCGAGGAGGGCGACTGGCTGCCGCTGGAGGACGGCGTCGAGGTGTACTTCGCGGCCGGCGGCACCTACCGCACCGGCGACTTCTGGATCATCCCGGCCCGTACGGCCACCGGGGACGTCGAATGGCCCACCGACCCGGCCCGGCGACCGCTCTTGCAGGCACCGGCCGGCATCGCGGTGCACTATGCGCCGCTGGCGTGGGTACAGGGTGAGCAGACGGCCCCCGATCTGCGACTGGCGTTCCGCCCGCTGTCCGCCGGAATCCCGGCGGCCGACGAGGCCGCGCTGGCCGCCGAGGCCGAGGCCCGTGAGGAGGAGACGGACGGCACGCCGACGACGAGCGAGGCGACGTCGGCGCCCACGGCAAGCAGGTCCCAGACGACCGCCGCGGCCGAAGCCGCGGTCGACGAAGGAGGTGCGGGCTGATGGCCACACCACTGACCGCCGGCAAGCTGCTCAAGGCACTGCGCGACGAGGGTCTCGTCGTCCACGAAGTCCGCAACTGGCGTACCCACAACAGGAACGCGAAGGGCCCCTGGGGCCCGCTGCACGGCGTGATGATCCACCACACCGTCACCAAGGGCACCGACAGCTCGGTGGACCTCTGCTACGACGGCCACGCCTCCCTGCCCGGCCCGCTCTGCCACGGCGTGATCGACAAGAAGGGCGAGATCCATCTCGTCGGCAACGGCCGCGCCAACCACGCCGGGCTCGGCGACCGCGACGTGCTCCAGGCCGTGATCAACGAGACGGAGCTGCCGCCCGACAACAACTCCGACACCGACGGCAACCGCCATTTCTACGGCTTCGAATGCATCAACCTCGGGGACGGCAAGGACCCGTGGCCGGAGGAGCAGAAGGCCGCCATCGAAAAGGTCTCGGCGGCGATCTGCCGGGCGCACGGCTGGAGCGAACGCTCCGTCATCGGCCACAAGGAATGGCAGCCGGGAAAGGTCGACCCGCGCGGCTTCACGATGGACTCCATGCGGGCCCGGATCAAGAAGCGGCTGGCGAAGGCGGCGGAAGGCAGCGCCGATCCGGGAAGCGGTTCCGACGCCGGCACGGGTACGGATACGGGGACCGGCTCCGGGGGCGACCGGCCGGTGCCACCCAAGCCGGATCATCCGCCGTACGAGCCGTTCCCCGGTGGCGGACACTTCCGCTCGGGCGCACGCAGCGCGGTCATCACGGCGATGGGCAAACGTCTGGTCGCCGAGGGCTGTGGCCACTACAAGGAAGGCCCCGGCCCGGACTGGACCGAGGCGGACCGCAAGTCGTACGCGGCCTGGCAGCGCAAGCTCGGCTTCTCGGGCAAGGACGCGGACGGCGTGCCGGGGCGAGTCAGTTGGGACCGGCTGAGAGTGCCCGACACCCGGGACTGAGCACGGACAGGCCGTCGGTGGGCCGAAAACACCAAGGCCGGGCGGCCCTCCCCCACAGAGGTCCGCCCGGCTGTTCATGGGTGGTGACGCCGGCCGCCGCCGCGGCCGCCGGCTCAGACTCCCTGAGCGGGGAGCGCCACCGGAGCCGCCGGGAGGGCGGGCAGGGCCGGGACGTTGGCCGGGTTGGTGAGGTCGGCGAGCTCGGTGACGCCGGCGGGCACCGCGGGCACGGACGCGACCGGGGCCAGTCCCTGCGCGCCGGCGACGGCCTCGGTGGCGGTGTCCTGCGCGTCGGCCGCCACGACCGTGACCAGGCCCTGCGCGAACGGGGTGGCATCGCTGCGCACACCGTGCACGAACGGGGTGGCCTCGGTGGTCACGCCCTGCACGAAGACCTGCGCACGGCCACCGACGGAGACCGCGAACGGGGCCGTCCGGCCGGCCGCGTCACCGGCGAGCCGGCCGGCACCACCGACGGCGCCCTGGGCGACCGGGACGACCTTGACGACGACACGGCGGGCGACGGGCGGCAGCACGTCGGCGGCCGCCTTGTCGACGGCCGGGCGGACGGTGCCCAGACCGCCCTGCGCGAGCTGCGTCAGCTGCTCGGGGCGGACGCCCGCCCCGGCGAGCGCGGCGAACAGGTTGTCGGCCGAACCGGGGGCCTTGGGCAGCGCGGGGGCCTTGGGCAGCGCAGGCGCTGTGGGCAGGGCGAGGTGCTGCGGCAGGGCGACGTTCTTCGGCAGACCGCCGGGCAGTCCGGCGGACGGCGCACCCGGGACGGCGGGGAGCGAGGGAACGGCCGGGAGCGACGGGACGGCGGGCAGCACGCCGTCCTTGACCTTGTCGGTCGGCAGCGTGCCCGTGGGGAGCTGGTCGGTGGAGGGCACACCACTGGGGATCTTGCCGGTGGGCAGCTTGTCGGTGGGCAGGCCGCCGCCGAGGGCGCCGGTCGCCTTGCCGGCCGCGTCGCCCACGGTCGTCGTGGCCTTCGAGGCCGTCTTCGTCACCGTCTTCGTTGCCGTCTTGGTGACCTTCTGGCCGACCGTCTTACCGACGGTCTTGGTCGCGGTCCCGGTGGCGGTCTTGGCCACGTCGCCAGCGGGCAGCTGCTGCGCGGTGTCGGTCACCGCACCGGCGGCCGGCAGCGCCGGGAGGCCGGGCAGCTCGGCCGCGTTGGCGGCAACGGTGCCCAGGGCCCACAGGCCCGAAGCGGCGGCGGCAACGGCGATGGAACGGCGAATGTTCGTGCGCATGAGAGTGAAAGTCCTTCGAATTCAGGGGGTTTGACGGGCAGACCTGTCCCGCCCCCGCGCGGCAGGTCCAGATACAGACGCGGAGCGGTCTGCCCTAGCCCGGGAATTCGAGGATGTCTTCGGCGCGCCGACGCGTCGGAGCGCCATCGGCCGTACGCACGCCACCGGGCAGCAGCCGGAAGCGCGTGGGGTCCGCCGGAGCGGTGGAGTGCTGGTCCCCGCCACGGGGGGCGTGGCCGTCACCGGCGGTGTGCGAGGTGGGGGCTGCGGGGCCCTGCGGGAACTGCCCCGGAAGGCCGCCGTCATGGCGCTGGTCCCGCTGCTCGGGCACCGCGGAACCGGCCCGCACCTCAGCGGAATTTCCCAGGTCAGCGGCGTCCGGGGACACCAGCTCCACGGCAGGTCCGGTCGCCCGGCCATCCGCCGTACGCCCCGTACCCGAACCGTCCGGCCGGGTGCCCTGCGGGCCGCAACCGTGCTCGGGCGCACCGCCGTTGCCGGGCCGGCCGGCGTTCTCACCGGCCGGGAGCCCTCCGGGCAGCGCGGCACCGGCCGCGCCACGAACCTCCCGCACGACGCCGGTCACCGGGTCGGCGATCGGGTCGGTGACGGGCGCGGTCCGCTCGGCGGCGGGCCGCACGGCTTCGGTGACCGTGGCGGAGGCGGCGTCCTTGCGCTCGGCCATCTCCGCACGGGCGTCCGCACCCTGCCGGTCGACATCCGCACGCTGCCGGTCGACCCGTTCCGCGCCCTGGTCCGCGCCCTCGGCCACGGCCCTACCGGCTGCGGCTTCGTCGTCCACCGCCCCGTCCCGGGTGGCGGCCCGGACCGGGGTGGGCGCCCCGGCCGGAGGCGCTGCCTCGGCCCGAGCGGGTGCGGTGAGGTGGGAGCGGGCCGAGGACGGCGCATCGGCGGTGGTCCGGCCCGGGGCGGCTGCCCCGGACCGGGCCTGTGCCGAGTCGCGGTCGTCGGCGTGGGCGCCGGAGCCGAAGGCGAAGCCGAGAGCGACAAAGCCCACCAGGAAGAGACCCGCCAGCAGCGCACGCCGCGCGGCCACTGTGCGCGGCAAGCGCACAGCGGCAGGCGTCACGGGCACAGCGGACAAGGAGGGGCCTTCCCATACGGACGGGGACACGCGGGCACACGGCCTCGGTGTCACTCGCGTCGCAGGCGATCGAGCGATGCGCTGATCCTTGCACGACCCGCCAGGTGCCTGGCAAGTCCCCCCGGCCCTGCTGTCACCGTTGCTCCCCCATGTCCGGTATGGGCAGCGGCCGTTTCTCGATCGCGGCCGCCATCACCTCCGGAAAGAGATCCGGCGTACACGCGAACGCCGGTGCCCCCAGGGCCGCGAGGGCCGCGGCGTGGTCGCGGTCGTAGGCGGGTGCTCCCTCGTCGGACAGCGCCAGCAGCGTCACGAACTGCACCCCGGACGCCTTCATCGCCGCGACCCGCTTGAGCATCTCGTCCCGGATGCCGCCTTCGTAGAGGTCGCTGATGAGCACGACGACGGTCTCCGCGGGGCGGCTGATGCGCGACTGGCAGTACGCGAGCGCGCGGTTGATGTCCGTACCGCCGCCGAGCTGGGTACCGAAGAGGACATCGACCGGATCGTCGAGCTGGTCCGTCAGATCGACCACCGCGGTGTCGAAGACGACCAGCCGGGTGTCGATGGCGCGCATGGACGCCAGCACCGCGCCGAACACCGAGGCATGGACGACCGAGGCCGCCATCGAACCGGACTGGTCGATGCAGAGCACCACCTCCTTCTTCACGGACTGCGCGGCCCGCCCGTAGCCGATCAGCCGCTCCGGCACCACCGTGCGGTACTCGGGGAGGTAGTTCTTGAGGTTCGCCCGGATCGTGCGGTCCCAGTCGATGTCGCGATGGCGCGGCCTGCTGATCCGTGCGGAACGGTCCAGGGCTCCGGTGAGGGTGGCGCGGGTGCGGGACGCCAGCTTCTTCTCCAGCTGCTCGACGACCTTGCGCACGACCGCCCGCGCGGTCTCCTTGGTCGTCTCCGGCATGACCTTGTTGAGCGAGAGCAGGGTGCCCACCAGATGGACGTCCGCCTCGACGGCCTCCAGCATCTCCGGTTCGAGCAGCAGCGCGGACAGACCCAGCCGGTCGATCGCGTCGCGCTGCATCACCTGCACCACGGAGGTCGGGAAGTACGTACGGATGTCGCCGAGCCAGCGCGCCACCCCGGGCGCCGACGCGCCCAGCCCCGCCGCACGCTGTCCACCGTCCGCCCTCCCCCCGGCAACCGGGCCTCCCTTGTCCTGGCCGTACAGCGCGGAGAGCGCCCCGTCCATCGCGGCGTCCTGGCCCCGCAAGGCACAGCCCGTGCCCTCCGCCTCGCCTCCGCCGAGCACCAGCCGCCAGCGCCGCAGCCGCTCCGCCTGCGCCTCGGCACCGGTGACACCCCCGTACTCCCTCACCTTCGTGCGATCCGCCCCACTGCTGCCACTCATCTACCCGCCCCCGCAAGGCTGTTGGTGTTGGTGCTGTCGGTGTTGGTGCTGTTTGCGCTGGTGTTAGTGCTGTCAGTGCTGTTGGTGTTGGTGCTGTCGGTGTTGGTGCTGTTTGCGCTGGTGTTGGTGCTGCCTTCGCTGTGATGTCGGGTGCCGCTGCCGTTGCCGCTGCCGTTGCCGTTGCCCTTGCTCTTGGCGTTGCTGTTGGCGTTGCTCTTGGCGTTGCTGTTGCTGTTGCTGTTGCTGTTGCTATTGCCGTTGCTTGTGGTGGTGTCGCTGTGGCTGCTGCTGTCCTGGGCGCGGCCCGATCGGGCGCCGGTATCAGCGTCGAGATCGGCATGGGCATCGGTGTCGGTCTCGGCGTCGGCGTCGGCGTCGGCGGCACTGTCGATAGCGGCGCCTGCCCACGCGTCCGTGCCTGCGTCTGTGCCCGCGCCCGTTCCCGTGCCCGCTTCGCGGTCTCCCTCCCGGCGGCTACAGCCCAACAGCAGGCTCAGCGTGGGAAGTACGGCCGCGGCGCGGTCGCGGTCCAGGCCGGGGCCGAAGCCGGGTGCCGCCTCGTCCGTGCCGTCGTCCGCCGGGTGGCGGGATGCCGTCGAGGCGGCGGGCCCGCGCCGCGCCAGTTCACCGAGGGTGCGGCGCACCCCGGCCTCGTACTCGGCGAAGGTCCGGCGCAGCAGCGGCAGCACATCCGTGAACGCCGCGGCCGGTACGCGGGTCAGCCAGCCGTCGACCAGCGCCAGCAGGCGTGCGTCGTGGACCAGCAGCATTCCCCCGCCGTCCCCGCCGCCGGCGAACCCCTCGATCCATCCGGCGGCGTCGGCCGGTGGGGTGCCGGGCGAGAGCGCGAGCCCCATCAGATGCTCGGCTCCCTCCTCGCCCAACTCGCCGTCGTCCAGCAGCAGTCGGGATGCCCGCCCCCGTATCAGCCCCGGCACGGTGTCCCGCCCGGCCACCGACCGCAGCACGCCGGCCCACCGGGACCGCAGCCCCGCCGCCGGCGCCGCCTCCGGCACGCCGGTCACCGGCCGGCCGGTCGCCACCCGGCCGGCCACCGGCCGGGCCGTCACCGGCTGGCCGAGGAGCCCGACCGCGCCATGGGTGGCGTCGAGATGGCCGCGCATCTCGGCGGCGCCGTCCGCGTCCAGTCCGACGCAGGCCGGCGGCAGCCCGACGAAGACCCGCTCGGCCAGGCCGAACGCCACCTCGCGGAGCGCCGCGCCGTCCGTGCCGCGCACATCGCCGTAGCGCACCGAGCGGACGAGGGCGGGCAGCGCCTGGGCCAGATGCCCCACGTCCGCGTCCAGCGCGGCGCGGTCCGACAGCACCCGCATCACCACCGGCAGGGCGTCGGGGAGTTCGGCGAGCAGGCACCGCTCGGCGAGCGACGTGACCTCGGCGAGGGACGCCGCACCCGCCGCGTCGGACACGGCCTTGGCGGTGGCCGCCGAGAGCACGGTCGTGCCCCAGATACCGGCCTCGGCGACCCGCACCGACAGCTCGGGTTCCCAGCGCAGCCGCCAGGTCTCACGGAAGGTGCCGGTGCTGCCGCGCGACCTGGTCGGCTCGCCCCAGGGGATGCCCAGCAGGCGCAGCCGGTGGAGCAGTCTGCTGCGTCCGGCGTCCGTCTCCTTGCGCAGATCGAGCTCCGCCTCCCGCTCCAGCGCCTCCGGTTTGAGCCGCAGCGTCCGCTGGATACGGGCCAGATCGCGCTGCAGCGGCACGGCGGGGGCGTCCTCCGGGACCTCGCCCAGCACGTCCCCGACGACCAGCCGGTCGTGGATCAGCGACGAGGGCGCAGCGGAACCGTCCCCCATGACGGCGCGGATCGCGTCGTCCGCCTCGACGAGCCCGGCGTGCGGCCGGCCGCGGACCGCGGCCAGCCCCTCGGCGAGCCGCACCGCCTCGATGACGTGCGCGGAGGAGACGGCGTAGTCCTCCGCGCGGAGCACTCCGGCGACCTTGGTCATCCAGCGCTCGACAGGGCGGTCGGGGGCGCTGAAGAGGTGGCCGTACCAGCCGGGCGAGGCGATGCCGGCGCCGTATCCGCTGCGGCGGGCGAGCCTCCGGTGGGTCCACGGGACCCAGGTGACCGCGGCCTTCACCTTGGGCAGGCCCTTGAGGAGCTGCCGGTCGGCGGTCACGGCGCCGCGGCGGGCCAGTGCCGGAACGTGCCAGGCCCCGCACACCACCGCGACATGGTCCCCGAACTCGCGTTGTGCGGCCCGCATACGCAGGCGCATATGGGCTTCGCGCACCGGATCGCGGCGGTGTCCGCCGTCGCCGTACGCCTCGCGCAGCGCGCCCATGGCCTCGGCGAGCGCCGCGAAGGGCGCCAGCGCGTCCGCCTCCGCCCGGCCGTCCGCGCCGCGGTGTTCGACGACGTCCTCCCACCAGCGCTCGGCGTCGTCGTATCCGGCGGTCGCGGCAAGCACCCCGATGGGATCGACCCGGATGTCCGCGTCCTCCTTGCCGACGCCCGCTCCCCTCTCTCCGCCTACGACACATTCGCCGCCCGCGGCGTCCCCGTCGCGTTTGGCGTCCCCGCCGCCCCTTGCGTCCCCGTCGCCGCCGTCTTCTCCCGCCGCTTCTTCCTCCGCTTCCTCCGCTTCCTCCGTCATCGCCAGCGAGTGCGCCGCCGGCAGATCGATGAAGCGGACCGGGACGCGGTGTTCCTGCGCCCAGCGCAGTGCCACCCACTCCGGGGAGAACTCGGCGAACGGCCAGAACGCCGCGCGGCCCGGATCGTCCAGCACATGGGCGAGCAGGGCGACGGGCGGCCGCATGGTCTCCTGCGCGGCCAGCGGCACCAGCGCGTCCGCCTCCGGTGGGCCCTCGATCAGGACGGCGCCGGGCCGGGACTGGTCCAGCGCGGCCCGCACCGCCCGCGCCGAACCGGGGCCGTGGTGCCGCACCCCGAGGAGCACCGGCCCGTCGGCGCCGCCCGCGCCTCCTCCGGGCAAGCCTCCCCCGGTCATGCGCTCACCTCGCGGCAGGCGCGGTAGAAGTCCTTCCAGCCGTCGCGCTCGCGCACGACCGCCTCCAGGTACTCCTGCCAGACGACGCGGTCGGCGGCGGGGTCGCGGACGACCGCGCCCAGGATGCCGGCGGCCACGTCCCCGGAGCGCAGCATGCCGTCCCCGAAGTGGGTGGCCAGCGCCAGGCCGCTGGTGACGACCGAGATGGCCTCGGCCGTCGACAGGGTGCCGGACGGCGACTTGAGCTTCGTACGGCCGTCGGCGGTGATGCCGTCGCGGAGTTCGCGGAAGACCGTGACGACCCGGCGGATCTCGTCCATGCCTTCCGGGCCGGTGGGCAGGTCCAGCGAGCGGCCGATCTGCTCGACCCGGCGCGAGACGATGTCCACCTCTTCCTCGGGTGTGGCGGGCAGCGGCAGGACGACGGTGTTGAAGCGGCGGCGCAGCGCGCTGGAGAGCTCGTTGACCCCGCGGTCGCGGTCGTTGGCCGTGGCGATCAGGTTGAAGCCGCGGACGGCCTGCACTTCCTGCCCCAACTCCGGTATGGGCAGGGTCTTTTCCGACAGAACGGTGATGAGGGTGTCCTGCACATCGGCGGGGATGCGGGTCAGCTCCTCGACCCGCGCCGTCATACCCTGCGCCATCGCGCGCATCACGGGGCTGGGCACCAAGGCGGCACGGCTGGGGCCGTTCGCGAGCAGCTGGGCGTAATTCCAGCCGTACCGGATCGCCTCCTCCGGGGTGCCTGCGGTGCCCTGCACCAACAGGGTGGAGTCGCCGCTGACCGCGGCCGCGAGGTGCTCCGACACCCAGGTCTTCGCGGTCCCGGGCACACCGAGCAGCAGCAGCGCGCGGTCCGTCGCGAGGGTCGTCACGGCGACCTCGACGATCCGCCGCGGGCCGACGTATTTGGGTGTGATGACCGTGCCGTCGGCGAGTGTGCCGCCGAGCAGATAGGTGGCGACCGCCCACGGCGAGAGCCGCCAGCGCTCCGGCCGCGGCCGGTCGTCGGCCGCGGCGAGCGCCGTGAGTTCGTCCGCGAAGGTGTCCTCCGCGTGCGGCCGCAGCGCCTGGCCCGCGTCCGCCTCGCGCAGCGCTTCCGCCGTCGATTCGATGCTGTTCCCCGACATGGTTCCCCCTCGTCGCAAGGTCTGCGGCCGGCACCCCTCGATCCCGCCGGCCGCTTGCAGATCCAAGGCTGCACCACGCCACTGACAATCACCCGAAATCCGCCTCTGACCTGCTTGTTCGTCCTGCGCGACGGCGATTGTCAGTGGTCGGTCGTAGCGTCGATGACATGAATCCGCAGGGGGAACGCTGGACGACGGATCAGGTGCTCGCACTGGCACCTGACGATTCATCACGGAAGGCGGGCGGCAAGCTCGCGGCGCCCGGCCCGTGGTCCGGGACGGGCACGGACGACGGCGCGGTGTGGGGGCAGTGCAAGGGCAGCGGCAAGAAGCCCTATCAAGCCGTCGTGGACGTCAAAGGGCCCGCGTTCCGGTGCAGTTGCCCGAGCCGGAAGTTCCCGTGCAAGCACGCGCTGGGGCTGCTGCTGCTCTGGGCGGGCGGGGACGGATCGGTCGAGGCGGGGGTGCCGCCGGAGTGGGCGGGCGAGTGGCTGGCCGGGCGCCGGGAGCGCGCCGGGCAGCGCGCGGACACGGCGCCGGGCGGCAGCCCCGCAGCGCGCGCACCGGCCGACCCGGAGGCCGCCAGGCGGCGGGCGGACCGACGCGCGCAGCGGATCGCCGCCGGCGCCGCGGATCTGGAGCAGCGCCTGGAGGATCTGCTGCGTTCCGGCCTCGCGACGGCCGGCCGGGCAGCCCAGGGCACCTCCCGCCCGGGCGGGGCCGGGAGCGGGGGTGGCTCCTGGGAGGAGACGGCGGCCCGCATGGTCGACGCGCAGGCTCCGGGACTCGCCGGCAGGGTAAGGGAGTTGGGGGCCGTGGTGTCCTCCGGCGCGGACTGGCCCGCCCGGCTGCTGGAGGAGTGCGCGCTGCTGCACCTCCTCGACCAGGGCTTCCTCGGGGTCGAGCAGCTGCCGGCCCCGCTCGCGGCGACGGTCCGCTCGCGCGTCGGACTGACCACGGACGCCGCCGACCTGCTGACCGGCCCCGAGGCGGCCACGTTCCGGGACCGCTGGCTCAGCCTGGCTCAACACGACAGCGAAGACGGCAGGTTGACCACCCGCAGGATCTACCTCAAGGGCGAGCGGAGCGGCCGGATGGCGCTGCACCTCTCCTTCGGGGCCGCCGGCCGCCCGCTGGATTCGGCCCTGCCGCCCGGTCTGGTGCTGGACGCCGACCTCGCCTATTACCCGGGCGCCCGCCCGCTGCGCGCCGCCCTGGGCGCGCGGCATGCCCCGGCGGCGCCCGGCCCGGTGCCCCCGGGCTGCGGAATCGACGCGGCGCTGGCGGCGTACGGCGACGCGCTGCGTGACGACCCCTGGCTGGATTTCTGGCCGGTGGTGCTCGCCGACGTCACCCCGATACCCGCGGCCGACGGAGCCCGATGGCAACTCGCCGACGCCGACGGCGAGTCGGCGCTCCCCCTCGACCCGCGCGCCCTGGGGCGGCCGGGCCTGTGGCAGCTGGCCGCCATCTCGGGCGGCGCCCCGGTCACGGTCTTCGGGGAATGCGGCCACCGCGGATTCCTGCCCCTGACGGTCTGGGACCCGGCCCCGGTGTCCCTGTGACCCGCCTCCCCCACCCGGGCCCCGGCCACCGCACGCCCGGCTCGACCCGCGCACCCTCCGACGCCTGGAGAAGAGACGCCATGCCGATCCCCGCCCCCACCGAACCCGCCACCGGGTCCCCGTCCACGACCGCCCCCGGGTCCGCCACCACCCGGCCCGCGCCCGCGCCCGACGATGTCCTCAACGCCCGCACCGCCCGCACCGCCGCGCCCGGCGCCGCCTGGGCCGACCTGGTGAGCGCCGCGCTGCTCGGGACGGACCGGCGTCGTCCGCCGGTCGCGGTACGCCCCGGCCAGGCCGGCGCGGCCGCACTGCTGGACGCGGCCGCCGTGAGCACGGTGCGCCGCCGCGCCGCCCTGCGTCCCGCACCGGCAGGCGAGCGTCCCGCACCGGCCCCCGCGGACCCGCGCCCTCCGCTGCCGCCCGCCGCGCGCCGCCGGCTGTCCCTGCTGCTCGCCGATCGCGGCGGCGCCGCGGGGAGCCGCCGTGGCACCGCCCCCGACCTCACCGAGCTGCTGCCCCAGTGGCTCACCGCCGCCGGCGAGCGCGGCTATCGCGCCCCCGAGGCACTGCTGCCCGCCCTGCTCGACGCCGCCCGTGCCCGTACGGACCTGCGACCGGCCGCGCTGGCCTTTGCCGGGCCGCGCGCCCTGTGGCTGGCGCGGCTGAACGACGAGTGGAAGTTCGCCCTGCGCGGTATCGGCTCCCCGACGGCGTCGCCCGCGGCCGCCACCCCCGAGAGCGTCCGGCGCCTCTGGGAGGAGGGCCTGTTCGCGGAGCGGGTCGCCCTGCTGACAGCGGTCCGCCGCCGCGACCGCCGGGCCGGCCTCGAACTCCTCGCCACCACCTGGCCCACCGAGCGCGCCGAGGACCGTCTGATGTTCGTCGACTCGCTGCGCGAGGGCCTGTCGTCGGCGGACGAACCATTCCTGGAACAGGCCCTGTCCGACCGCAGCCGCACGGTCCGGGCGACCGCCGCCGAGCTGCTCTCCGCACTCCCCGATTCCGCGCTGGCCGGTCGCATGGCGCAGCGCGCCCGTACGTGCGTGAGCCTGGACCGCACCGTCCCGGCGGACACGAGCGGGAAGGGCCAAGCCGCCGCCACCGGCCCGTTGATCGTCGTCGAGGCGCCGCATGAGTGCGACGCCGCGATGCAGCGGGACGGTGTGGCGCCGCGGCCGCCGTCCGGCAGAGGGGAACGGTCCTGGTGGCTGGCCCAGTTGGTGGAAGCGGCGCCGCTGGAGACCTGGCCGGAGCGGTTCGGGGGCCGCGGGCCCGCGGCGATCATCGCGCTGCCGGTCGCCGACGAATGGCGTACGGAGCTGCACGACGCCTGGTGCCGCGCCGCCGTCCGCCAGCGGAACGCCGACTGGGCGCGTGCCCTGCTCGGCACGCCGACCGCGCCCGCGCAGCCCTCAGAGGTGTCGCCCGGCGGCTCGTCACGCGATCCGGCGAAGCTGCTGGCGGCCCTGCCCGAGGAGGAACGGGCCGCGTGGGTGGCGGAGTTCATCGCCGCCCACGGTCTCTCGGACGCCTTCCGGATGCTGGGGATCTGCGCGGTCCCCTGGGCCGAGCCTCTGGGCAGGGCCGTCGTCGACGCGCTGGACATCGCCAGGGACGCGGGCAGCTACCCCTGGAGCTTCAGCGGCGTGATGGGCCTGGCCGAACGCTGCCTGGACCCGGCGGCGGCGGACCGTCTCGACATGCTCACCGCGATCACGGACGAGCCGGAGGGCGCCTCGCCGGGCGCCGGCGGCTACTGGTCCGAGGCGTTCCAGCGCCTCGTCGGCACCCTGCGGCTGCGCGCGACCATGCACGCCGAACTCACCCCGCCCGCACGGGAAACCCCATGACCGCGGGCGGAGCAGCGGACGACGACGGGAGGGCCAGGGCAGCGGCACCACTCACCGCGGTACGACCGCGGGCAGGGAAGCTCCCCTGCCCGGCAGCCGGCGCGGCCGGATCAGACGGCCGACTGCCGCACGTGTGCGTTGACCCATTCCACGATGGAGGTGGTCGTCGCGCCGGGCGTGAAGATCTCCGCGACGCCCTGTTCCTTGAGCGGCGCGATGTCCGCCTCGGGGATGATGCCGCCGCCGAAGACCTTGATGTCCGCCGCGTCGCGCTCCTCCAGAAGGGCGATCACCTTCGCGAAGAGGGTGTTGTGGGCGCCCGAGAGGATGGACAGCCCGATCGCGTCGGCGTCCTCCTGGATCGCGGTGTCGACGATCTGCTCCGGGGTCTGGTGCAGGCCGGTGTAGATGACCTCCATACCGGCGTCACGCAGGGCGCGGGCGATGACCTTGGCCCCCCGGTCATGCCCGTCCAGGCCCGGCTTGGCCACTACGACGCGGATCGGCCCCGACCTGCCCACCGTGCCCTGGCTTCCCGCTTGCGCTGCGTCATGCCGAGCCACACCCATCACTGCCTCCAAGCCATGCACGGCACTCACCCGGGCGGTGCCGCCGAGCCGACAATCGATCGCGCGGCCACGATCGGCGGCCACGAGTGAACGAACGTTATCGCCAGCATCGCGTACCCAGCCGTTTCGTGACATGCAGGGAGGGGGAAATCACACATGGGACACATTCGCGAAGCGCCGCGTCCCGCGTGTCGGACCGCCGGAGCCGGGCGGTGAGGCCTCGCGGGCAGGGCGCACGGGAAGCCGCAGCCGGACCACCGCGCCGCACGGCGCGCATCAGGGCGAGCGACCAGCACGCCGTCGCTGCAGATGACTTCCCACTAGGGCATACGGGGGCCGGAGCCGCCTTCCGCGTGCCATCCGGGAGGTCGGCCATGAAGGCCATGCCCTTTCTGCTGCTCCGCAGCACCGTGATCGAGCTGGTGACCCTCGCCGGCCATCTGCTCCTCTATCCGACCGGAATGACCCAGGAGCCCGAGCAGGGCACCCGCGCGGCCCCCGCGCCGACCCCGACCGCAGCCGCACCCCCCGCCCCGGACGCGCCGCTGCTCCTCCCGACGGAGGGCCGCTCCCATCCGCCGGTCCTCCTCCTTCACGGCTTCGTCGACAACCGCTCCGTCTTCGTCCTGCTGCGCCGCTCGCTGCTCCGGCACGGCTGGCGCCATGTCACAGCGCTCAACTACTCCCCGCTGACCTGCGACCTCCGCAAGGCCGCCGAGCTGTTGAGCCGGCATGTGGAAGAGGTGTGCGCCCGCACGGGCCACCGCCGGGTGGACATCGTGGGCCACAGCCTCGGCGGGCTCATCGCGCGCTATTACGTACAGCGTCTCGGCGGCGACGCCCGCGTCCGCACCGTGATCACGCTCGGCACGCCCCACTCCGGCACCCGCGTCGCGCCTCTGATGTCTGCGCACCCGATCGTTCGCCAGATGCGTCCGGATTCCGATGTGATCGCCGAGTTGTCCCTTCCGGCCCCGCGGTGCCGGACGCAGTTCGTGGCGTTCTGGAGCGAGGAGGACCAGGTGATGGTTCCGGCCACGACGGCGCGCCTCACCCACCCGGATCTGATCGCGCGCAACGTGCATGTCGCCGGTGTCGGACATCTCGCGCTACCGGTCAACGGCACCGTCGCGTCGGGCATCCGCGAGGCGCTCGCCTCGGCCGGGGCGGCGAAAGGGGCCGAGAGTGCCATTTCGGTGGCCTGATCTCCTCGCCCGCCACGCGACAATCGCCCCGTGACGGCAAAGTGATCTTGGCCGGACATCGAACAAACCTCGAACGGGGCGCCAAGAACTCGCATGCCCGCTGCCGAAAGGCGGCCAAATGCCCGGTCTTGGCGAGCCGGAAACCTGTGGAAGATTGTCGCCGTCGCATACCGCCGGGTACAGTCGCCGCTAATTCTCCTGCTGCCGAGGCGAAAGAGAAGTTGGTGAACGACCGTCACCCATCGGAGGCCCAGCCTCCGACAGGACCCGCTTCCGACGCCTCGTATGCCCACTATCCGGTCTACGACCCCTACGGGCAGCAGCATTCCCCGTCCGGCTGCGCCGAATTCGGCGATGGCGACCCGCTCTTCGGCTCGCTCCCGGGCTCGTACGAAACCGGCATGTACGACACCGGCAGCTACGCCGCTCAGGACACCCAGGCGTACGGCACGGGCACCTACGCCACGGGGACGTACGACACCGGCAGCGGCGGATACGACACCGGCGCCTACCCGGCCGGCGGCTACGCCTCGGGCGGGTATGACACCGGCACCATCACCGGCGGCGCCTTCGCCCCCGGCCAGTACGACACCGGTAGCTACGACCTCTCCGGCACCGGCGCGTACGACACCGGCGCCTACGCCGCCACCGGCGCGCAGCAGACCGACCCGGGCTACGACCCGTACGCACACACCGCGTACGAGGCGCCCGCCTACGACACCACCGGGTACGACACGACCGCCGCCCATGGGTCCGCCGCCTACGGGCAGCCCGGGTACGACACCGGGGCCTACGCGACCGTCGGCCACGACGGCGGCTACCCGGGCGGCGCGTACGACACCGGCAGCTTCCCCACCGGGGCGTACGACACCGGGAGTTACCCCACCGCGTACGGCACCCCGGCGTACGACACCGCCGAGTACGGGTCGACCGCGGTGGAGGAGACCGGCAGCTTCGAGGCCACGGCGGTCTGGGCCACCACCGACCAGGGGCTGATGGCCAACATCCCCGCGCAGGCCGGGCCGCCCGCCGACGACAGCAGCCAGTGGGAAACCACCACTTGGGGCCAGGGTGTGCAGGCCGCGTACGAGCCCGGCATCACCCGTGACGGCGCGGATTCCGAGGACGACGCCACCGCCGCCTCCCCCTCACACGAGCCCGCCCCCTCCGACGACGCCGCGTCCGTCGCCGACGCGATGACGCAGGCCATGCCGGTCGCGGCCATGGGCGAGGCGCGCATCGAGGGCCCGGCCGCCGGGAAGGCCGTCCGCGGGCGCGGGCGCCGCCGCACGGTCAAGCGGTCGGCGCTGCTGACCGTCGCCGTTCCCTCGGTCGCCGCCATGGGCGTGTGCGCCGTCGCCGCCGCCTCGGTCTCCGGGTTGGGCGCCGAGGACAAGGACGAGAAGAGCACGCAGGCGGCGTCGTCGCCCGATGACGTCAAACCGTCCGTGGCCAACAGCAAGCTCGACACCCAGCTCACCGGACTCAGCCGGGGCGCCGACGACTTCGCCGACCGGGCCAACCGCACCCAGGAGCGGATCGACCTCAAGGAGCGGCAGGCGCTGGAGAAGAAGCGCAAGGCGGAGGAGGCGGCCCGCAAGGAGGCCGCCCGCCCCAAGTTCGTGCTGCCGGTCAAGCAGCACGGACTCAGTGCGCTCTTCGGCCAGGCCGGCGTCAACTGGATGTCCGTGCACACCGGAATCGACTTCCCGGTGAGCTACGGCACGCCCGTCATGGCCGCCACCGACGGGACCGTCCGCACGCAGTTGGACTCCGCCTACGGCAACATGGCGATCGTGACAGCGCCCGACGGCACCGAGACGTGGTACTGCCACCTGAGCAGCACCAAGATCCGGTCGGGATCGGTCAAGGCCGGTGACCAGATCGCCTATTCGGGCAACTCCGGAAACTCCACCGGCCCGCACATGCACTTCGAGGTGCGCCCCGGCGGCAACGAGCCGATCAACCCGCTGCCGTGGCTGACCAGTCACGGTCTCGACCCGAACTGACCCAGGACGCCACAGGCACCGGCAACCGCCCCCGTGGCGGCGTCAGGGCCGGGGCGGATCCGCCCCGGCCGGGCCGCGCTTCCTAGAGCTTCTGCACCGGCGCGTACCGCAGCAGCAGCCGCTTCGGCTTCTCGCCGCCGAAGTCGATCGTCGCCTCGGCGTTGTCGCCCGATCCCTTGACCCCGACGACCGTGCCGAGTCCGAAGCTGTCGTGGGTGACGCGGTCCCCGATGGCCAGCGCGACCACCGGATGCTCCTTGCCCCGCCGGGTCGCGAACCCGCTGGGGCCCTTCGCCCGCCCCGACGACATGCCGGCCGTGATGCCCGAACCGAAGCCGCCGCCCCCGCCGCCCGAGAGGCCGCCCATCGAGGCGGACGGCGTCGCGGGGCCCGTGCGCTTCCACTCGACGTAGTCGGCCGGAATCTCTTCCAGGAAGCGGGAGGGCGGGTTGTACGAGGGCTGGCCCCAGGCGCTGCGCATCGTCGAGCGGGTGAGGTAGAGGCGTTCGCGGGCGCGGGTGATGCCGACGTACGCGAGGCGGCGCTCCTCCTCCAGCTCCTTGGTCTGTCCCAGCGAGCGCATGTGCGGGAAGACGCCGTCCTCCAGGCCCGTCAGGAAGACGACGGGGAATTCGAGGCCCTTGGCGGTGTGCAGCGTCATCAGGGTGACGACGCCGCTGCCGTCCTCCTCCTCGTCCGGGATCTGGTCGGAGTCGGCGACGAGGGCGACCTGTTCGAGGAAGTCGGAGAGGGTGCCGGGACTCTCCTCGCCGCGGTCCTGCTCGAACTCCAGGGCCACGGCGGCGAGTTCCTGGAGGTTCTCGATGCGGGTCTCGTCCTGCGGGTCGGTGGAGGCCTGCAGCTCGGCGAGATAGCCGGTGCGCTCCAGGACCGCCTCCAGGACGGTCGCGGGGCCCGCGCCGGATTCGACGATGGTGCGGAGCTCCTCCATCAGGACGTTGAACCGCTTGACGGCGTTGGCGGAGCGCGCGGCCATGCCGTACGCCTCGTCGACCCGGCGCAGCGCCTGCGGGAAGGTGATCTTCTCGCGCAGGGACAGGGCGTCGATCATCGCCTCGGCGCGGTCGCCGATGCCGCGCTTGGGGACGTTCAGAATCCGGCGCAGCGGGACGGTGTCCTCCGGGTTGGAGAGGACCCGCAGGTAGGCGAGGACGTCGCGGACCTCCTTGCGCTCGTAGAAGCGCACGCCGCCGACGACCTTGTAGGGCAGCCCGACCCGGATCAGGATCTCTTCGAAGACGCGGGACTGGGCGTTGGTGCGGTAGAAGACGGCGACGTCGCCGGCCCTGGCGTCGCCGGCGTCGGTCAGCCGGTCGATCTCGTCGGCGACGAACTGGGCCTCGTCGTGCTCGGTGTCGGCGACATAGCCGGTGATCTTGGGGCCGGCGCCGGCGTCCGTCCAGAGGTTCTTGGGGCGGCGGTTCTCGTTGCGCTCGATGACGGCGTTGGCGGCGGAGAGGATCGTCTGCGAGGAGCGGTAGTTCTGCTCCAGGAGGATCGTCGTCGCGTCCGGGTAGTCCTCCTCGAACTGGAGGATGTTGCGGATCGTGGCGCCGCGGAAGGCGTAGATCGACTGGTCGGCGTCGCCGACGACGCACAGCTCGGCGGCGGACTCATGGGGGCCGACCAGCTCGCGTACGAGGGTGTACTGCGCGTGGTTGGTGTCCTGGTATTCGTCGACGAGGACGTGCCGGAAGCGGCGGCGGTAGTGCTCGGCGACATCCGGGAAGGCCTGGAGGAGATGGACCGTCGTCATGATGATGTCGTCGAAGTCCAGGGCATTGGCCTCGCGCAGCCGCGACTGGTACATCGCGTACGCCTGGGCCAGGGTCTTCTCGAAGCCGTCGGCCGCGGTGCCGGCGAAGTCCTCCTCGTCGATGAGCTCGTTCTTGAGGTTGGAGATCTTCGCGCTGAAGGACTTGGGCGGGAAGCGCTTGGGATCGAGGTCCAGGTCCCGGCAGACGAGCGCCATCAGCCGCTTGGAGTCGGCGGCGTCGTAGATCGAGAACGACGAGGTGAAGCCGAGCTTCTTCGACTCGCGGCGCAGGATGCGGACACAGGCGCTGTGGAAGGTCGAGACCCACATGGCGTTGGCGCGCGGTCCGACCAGCTCCTCGACGCGCTCCTTCATCTCGCCCGCGGCCTTGTTCGTGAAGGTGATCGCGAGGATCTGGCCGGGGTGGACATGGCGCGAGCCGAGCAGATGCGCGATGCGGTGGGTCAGCACCCGGGTCTTTCCGGAACCGGCGCCGGCGACGATGAGCAGCGGGCCGCCGGTGTGCACCACGGCGGCCTTCTGTTCGTCGTTGAGCCCGTCGAGGAGCGCCGCGGGATCGACGGCCGGGCGGGGGGCGCCGTCGCGGTAGTACGGCTCCCTGGGCGCGGGCGCGTCGAAAGCGCCGCCGAAGAGGTCGGCCGGCACCTCCTCCGCGGGCGGGCCGTGCTCGTCCTCGGGAGGGGGCGGGGGCTCCTCACCCTTGGGGCCGAGGTCCGCCAGGAAGCTGTCGTCAAAGAGGCTGCTCATCGCCCACCGAGTCTAGAGCGCCCCACTGACAGCCCGCGCCGGAGTCGCCGATACCGGTCGCGGACGTGGAGAGGCGCCGTCTGCCGGAGCGGACAAGGGGGGTTCACCGTCCGGAACCGGCCGCACCGCTCTCCGTCACGTAACCGAATCCGACATCTGGCGCAAGTGCCCCCGCATCGCGTTCAGGTCACGAAAAGGTTTCGGGCAAATCGAACATCAGCCTTCACAGGAGCCACACGAGTTGGCTACCGTGCACGCTCAGGCAGCCCGCATCCCCGCGGACGAAAGCGTCAGCACGGGCCGCCACGCCGAGTCCGTTCCTGCCACGAAGGCAGCCGGAGCCGGGGACCCACCAGCACCACCGGGGTGAATCGATCCGTACAGCCGTCGCCAGCGGCGGTACGGACCGTAGGGCAAGCCTTCCGTCAGCGACACCCGCCCGAACCCGACAGCTAACCCGGTAGGCGGTCCACGGAAGGAGTCGCCGGCCTTGGCGTCGCATCGCAAGCCGCGCACCCGCGTACTCACCTCGCCCGGAAGCCGTCGTACGGCCGCCGGGCTCACCACTGCTGCCCTCGCCTCGGTCACGCTGCTCTCGCAGTCCGCCGATGCGGCCCCCAGGGCGCCCAAGCCCGGCATCGAAGAGGTCAAGAAGAAGGTCGACGACCTGTACCACCAGGCCGAGGTGGCAACGGAGAAGTACAACGCCACCAAGGAGAACGCCGACGAGCAGCGCGACAAAGTCAACGGCCTTCTCGACGCCGCGGCGAAGCGTGCCGACAAGATGAACGAGTCCCGGCGCCAGCTGGGGACCTACGCCGCCGCGCAGTACCGCACCGGCGGCATGAACCCGACCGCGCAGCTGATGCTCGCCAAGGACCCGCAGCAGTTCTTCGACCGCAGCCACCTGATGGAGCGGCTGACCGGCCGGCAGAAGCAAGCCGTCAGCGACTATCAGGAGCAGCAGTCGGCGGCGGCGCACCAGCGCGCCGAGGCGACCCGCAGCCTGGAGCGGCTGCAGGATTCGCAAGTGTCGCTGAAGGAGTCCAAGGCGTCGGTCCAGGGCAAGCTCGCCGAGGCCCGGCAGCTGCTGTCCCGGCTGACCGCCCAGGAGAAGGCGCGCCTCGCGCAGTTGGAGCGCGAGAAGGAGGCGGAGGCCAAGCGCAAGGCCCAGGAGCAGGCCGAGAAGGAGCGCAAGCAGCGCGAGGCGGACCAGAAGCGGCAGGGCGGCGGACCGGGCGACGGTTCCTCGGACGGCTCGGCCGGCGGGTCCGGCGGCGGTTCGACCGGCGACGGCCAGACCTCCTCCAAGGCCGCGAAGGCGCTCGCCTTCGCCCGTGCCCAGATGGGCAAGCCGTACGTCTGGGGCGCGACCGGCCCCAACTCCTTCGACTGCTCGGGTCTGACGCAGGCGGCGTGGAAGGCGGCCGGGGTCGATCTGCCGCGGACGACCTGGGATCAGGTGAAGACCGGCGAGCGGGTGGCCACCAAGAATCTGCAGCCGGGTGACCTGGTCTTCTTCTACGACGACATCAGTCACGTCGGGATGTACATAGGCGGCGGCAAGATGATCCACGCTCCGAAACCGGGCGCCAGCGTCCGCGAGGAGTCGATCTACTACATGCCGATATACGGGAGCGTCCGCCCGGCCTGAGGGCCCGCCCGCTCCACGGGGGCCGCGCTCCCGCGGCCTCCCCCTGAGTCCACCCCCCACACGGCCACCCCCCACGGCCACCCCCCACAGGCCACCGCGCGGTCATCGCCTCCGGAGTCCGGAGTGCGCCGACCGCGCGGTGTGCCGTTTTTGGGGTCCTCAGGTCCAGAGGACCGCGATGAAGATGTTGGCGACCGTGAGCAGGCCGACGGCGCCGAAGAGCGCCTTGTCGACCTTCTCCTCGTCCCGCTTGACGTAGACCAGCGCCAGGATGACCACCAGGACGGCCAGCTTGATGCCGATCTTGAGGTTGTTGACCGGATGGTCGTCGGCCTGGTTGAGGCCGACGAGAACGATGCCGGTGACCAGCATCGTCAGCGCGCCGTGCAGCATGGCCGGCACGAAGCGGGCGCCGCCGGCGCTCATGGCCTTCATCTGGGTCAGGAAGCCGCCCAGCAGGGAGGCGATGCCGATGATGTGCAGACCGACGAAGATATTGGTTACTACGTCCATAGTGCTGGATCGTATCCGCCGCATAGCACGGGCCTTCAGGCAGGGCGCCCGCAATCGCCGCATCGGTCAGGACATGCCGGTCCCGGGCCTCGCCGGCGGTGACCGGGCGAGCATTCACGTAACGGAAGCGGCCGAAAGCGACCAGTGCCGGGCAAGTGAAGGCTCCTTGGTGACACCCAGGTTTAGCGTCCTCCTCCAGGCGGCCGACTCCCCGCCGTTGCCGGCATCCGTCCGGTGACGGATCGGACGCCGTGCCGGGCCCGGCGGTGGCCCGCCCCCTTGCCAGGGGCCGCCGCCGGGCCCCTCGGGACCACGGACCAGCCGGGCCATGCACGGCCCGCAGGGAAGGAAGTGACGGCCCCAGTGGCGTCGCACCGCAGGACCACGCAGCATCCGCTCGCCCCGTTCGCGCTGCCCGGCGTCGGCGCCCGGACCGCACGCACGGCCCGTACGGCCGCCACCCTGGCCCTCGCCGGGGCCGCCACGGCCGGCGCTTTCGACGGCACCGGCCAGGCCGCTCCCCGCCCCGCACCCGACCAGGTCAAGCACCAAGTCGCAGCGCTGTACCAGGAGGCAGAGGTGGCGACGCAGAAGTACAACGGCGCGAAGGAGCAGGCCGATACCGCGCGTGCGGAGCTGAGCGCGCTGCAGGACGAGGCCGCCCGCCGCACCCGGAAACTGAACGCCGCACGGGCCGAGCTGGGCACCATGGCCGCGACCGAGTACCGCTCGGGCGGCGTCGACCCGACCGTACGGCTGCTGCTCTCCGCCGACCCGCAGCGCTATCTGGACGGCGCCACCGTGCTGGAGCGGGTGGGCAGCCATCAGGCGACCGCCGTGGCCGGGTACGCGCGCCGGCTCGGCAGCGTCCGCCAGATCCGCGAACGCGCCGAGGCGACCACGGAGCGGCTGGTGCGCACCGAGTCCGCGCTCAAGAAGCACCGGGTCACCGTGGTGCGGAAGCTGGACTCCGCCGAGCGGCTGCTGGACCACCTGACCGACGAGCAGCGAGCGCGGATGGCGCGGGCCGCCGGCCAGGACGGCCACGCCGACCGCGGAACGGGCCGCGACGGCCCCCAGGGCGACCTCGTCAGCTCCCTTACAGGGGCGCCGGCAGCGGCCCCCGGCTCCCGCGCCGCCCGCGCTGTCTCGTTCGCCCGCGGCGCGATCGGCAAGCCCTACATCTGGGGTGCCACGGGACCCTCCGGGTTCGACTGCTCGGGGCTGACCCAGGCCGCCTGGAAGTCCGGCGGCATCTCGCTGCCCCGCACCACCTACACCCAGATCAACTCGGGACAGCGCGTCGCCAGGTCCGAACTCGCCCCCGGTGACCTGGTGTTCTTCTACTCCGGCATCAGCCACGTGGGCCTCTACATCGGCGGCGGCAAGATGATCCACGCCCCGCACCCGGGAGCGCCCGTACGGATCGCGCCGATCGACGAGATGCCGTTCGCGGGAGCCAGCAGGCCGGCGTGACCACCGGAGCGCGGCCTAAAGCGCGGCACGGCCGGGCGGGCGCCTTTAGGCTCGGCCGGGTGACCAACTCCTGCGCCGACGGGGCGCGTTCCGACTCCGGGGCCCGCTCCGGGGCCGTCTCCGGCTTGGGCTTCGGCTCCGGCTTCGACTTCGCGGCCGGGGCCGGCACGGGTTCGGGATCCGGCACCGGTTCCCGGTCCGGCGCGCTCCCCGCCGTCGTCCACGCCTGGGTGGACGGCTGGGCCCGCGCCCGCGGCACGGACGCGCCCCGGCAGGTCCCCGGCGGGTTCCGGATCGAGGTCGGGCGGCCGCACCACCTCGCGCGCTACGTCCTGCCGACCGCCGACCCGGCCGTCCTGCGACGGCTGGTCGACGGCATCACCACCCCCGGCCTCGGGCTCAAGGTCTGCGCACCACGCGAAGCGGTCGCGCCCGCGCTGACCCCGGCCTGGGAGATCAGCGACCCGCAGTACCTGATGACGTCCCCTTTGGCGGTGCCGCCGACGCGCCCCCTCGCACCACCGCCCGGCTACCGGCTGGACGTCTCCCACCAGGACGACGGCACCCTCGACGCCCGCGTCCTGGCCTGCGAGGAGACGGGGTCGGCCGACTCCGGGGCGACCCCCGTGCCCGCCGCGAGCGGCCGGGTCGCGCTCGTCTCCCCGACGGGGCACCGCGGCGCGTACCGCCCCTCCGCCGTCTTCGACATGATCGGGACCGACGCCGCGCACCGGCGCCGCGGACTGGGCCGGGTCGTGATGGCCGCACTCGCGGCACATGCGGTCGAACTCGGCGCCGTGGAGGGTGTGTTGGTAGCCAGTCCGGACGGCCGTGAACTCTACCGCGCCCTGGGCTGGCGGCTGCGCGCGCCGGTCACGGCAGCGGTCATCCCGGCGCGCTCATGACCTGAGCTGGTGGCCCAACCAGCGGAAGACCTCCGGCACCTGCTGCTTCCACACCGCCGTGGTGTGGCCGCCGGCGCCGGCCGCGATCTTCCGTACGGTGACCGTCGTCGGATTCTGCGCCAACTGCCGCAGCCCGATGCCCGCCTGGTATCCGTCACCCTCCGCACCCGACACATACAGCGCCGTACGCGGCGGCTTCCCGGCGGCATTGGCGGACCGCAGAATGTTCATCGGGTTGGAACGGACACGCTGCTCGGGGTCCTTGCCGGCGAGGGAGTCGCGCTCGATCGCCGGGTCGTTGTAGCCGGACATGGCAACCGCTGCCCGGTAGCGGTCCGGATGCGCCAGGGCGAGCTTCGCTGCGCAGTGGGCGCCCGCCGAGTAGCCCGCGAGGGCCCACGCGTCCGGCGCGTCACCGGCCCGGAAGTTGTCGATGACCATCCGGCGTACGTCGACCGTCAGCCAGCTGTCGGCGTTGACCTTGCCCGGGAGGTTGACGCACCCGGTGTCGGCGCCACTGAGGACGTTGGTCCGCGGCGCCACCAGGATGAACGGTGCGATCTCACCGCGCTGCATCCGCGGCCTGAGCTGCTCCCCCACGCCCAGCGCACCCAGCCAGGACTTCGACGAACCCGGATATCCGGGCAGCAGCTCGACGACGGGGAACTTCTTGTTCCGGTACGCGGGATCGTTGTACTGCGGTGGCAGCCACACATAGACCTCGCCGCTGACGCCCGAGATCTTCCCCCTGAGGTCGGTCTGCTGCACTCCGGTGCCCACCACCGGGTCGTCCGCCGGCCGGAAGGCCTGGAGCTGCTTGGGCTCGTTGCTGATCTGCCGGCCGCCCATGCCGTCGGGGCCCAGATCCTGGGCGGCCTCGACATGGCTTCCGGTGCCGAGCAGGTCGTCCCAGGTGTCGTAGAGGCTGTTTGCGTTGTTGACCAGCACGAACACCACCATGATGGCCGTCACCTGGGCGAACAGCAGCATCATCAGCCGGGCCAGGCCGCGCAGCAGGCGCGGCCCGGATATCCGGGTCCAGAGCGCGAGCGGCAGCAGTAAGGCGACGGCCAGCAGCGCGATCGAGGTGAGGAAGAAGGGCGTGCCCGTCAGGCTCATCGGGGGTCTCGCTTCCAGGACAGTACGCGGACGACGTGGGGTGTGGTTTCGGCACCGCCGTCGGCAGCGAGCCTTTCCGCGCCGTTAGATGACGATCCGCGTCGTCGTGGTTGCCCCTCTTTGGGCCCTCTTTGATACCGGTTTACGCGGGCCCTCCGCCTTCACCACCTGGTCCGCCCGTCACCCGCCCCACGGACGTCCGCCCTGCCGCGGCCAGGGACGTCCGCCCCGCCTTGCCCGCACGCGTCCGTCCCGGCTCATCCCGCTGACGACCGCCCTCGGGCGGTCCGTGCGGTTCTCGGGACGGTCCCTACGGGAGCGCCCCCTCAAGGAGCTCCTCAAGGACCCCCTCATGGGCCCCGGGGATCCCCTAAGGGTCAGACCAGTCGCCGGGCCGTGGCCCACCGTGTCAGCTCATGGCGGTTGGAGAGCTGGAGCTTGCGCAGCACCGCCGAGACATGCGATTCGACGGTCTTCACGGAGATGAACAGCTGCTTGGCGATCTCCTTGTACGCATAGCCGCGCGCGATCAGCCGCAGCACCTCGCGCTCGCGCTGGGTGAGCCGGTCCATGTCCTCGTCGACCGGCGGGGCGTCCGTGGACGCGAAGGCGTCGAGGACGAAGCCGGCCAGCCGCGGCGAGAAGACCGCGTCGCCGTCGGCGACCCGGAAAATGGCGTTGACCAGGTCGGTGCCGGTGATGGTCTTGGTGACATAGCCACGGGCCCCGCCGCGGATCACGCCGATGACGTCCTCGGCGGCGTCGGAGACGGAGAGCGCGAGGAAGCGGACCGGGCGGTCGGCGTCGGCCATCATGGCGGCGCTGCGGCGCAGCACCTCCACCCCGCCGCCGCCGGGGAGATGGACGTCCAGCAGGACGACCTCGGGCCGGGTGGCGGCGATGACCGTGACCGCCTGATCGACGTCGGCGGCCTCGCCGACCACCTCGACGCCGGTGCGCCCGGTCTCGCCGATCTCGGCCTGGACGCCCGTACGGAACATCCGGTGGTCGTCGACCAGCACGACCCTGACGGTCCGCCCCTCGGCCGCACCGCCACCGGCCCCGGCCGCCCCGCCGACCGCTCCGCCCGGCTGTGCGCCGTCGTGCCGTGCTCCGCCCTGCTGGGTGCTGTCGTCCGCTGCGTCGAAGTCCTGCGCGCCGTCGCTGCTCATCTCGTCCGTCCGTCCCTCGGTGTCTGCCCTGTCATCATCGCGCGCCCCGCGCCGCCGTGCCGCCGGCGGACCGCGCCACCGCCCGCCCCGCTCATTCGGCGCGCTCCATTTCCAGCTCGACCACGGTGCCGCCCTCGGGGGCGGTGCGCAGCCGGGCCGTGCCGCCGTTGCGTTCCATCCGGCCGATGATGGACTCCCGTACGCCCATCCGGTCCCCGGGGACCGCGTCCAGGTCGAAGCCGGGGCCCCGGTCGCGCACCGAGACGAAGACGGAACGGCCCTCCACCTCGGCGAACACCTGCACCGCCCCGCCCTCACCGCCGTATTTGGCGGCATTGACCATCGCCTCGCGGGCCGCCTGCATCTGGGCGTCCAGCGCCTCGTCCAGCGGGCAGTCGCCCACGATCACCACCTCGATCGGCACGCCGTGGTGGTCCTCCACCTCGGCCGCTGCCCGCCGGACCGCGTCCGCCAGGGCCGTCGGTTCCTCGTCCTCGTCCTTGCCGCGGCCCTCGGGTTTGTAGAGCCAGGCGCGCAGCTCACGCTCCTGGGCACGGGCGAGGCGGGCCACTTCCCGGGGGTCGTCGGCGCTGCGCTGGATCAAGGTCAGGGTGTGCAGCACGGAGTCGTGGACATGGGCGGCGACCTCGGCGCGCTCCTGCGCACGGATGCGCATCAGCCGTTCCTCGGAGAGGTCCTGGGTGATCCGTACGAGATAGGGGCCGGCCAGCAGCGCGATGCCGACCACCACGGCGAGGGTGGCCTGCAGGACCGAGCCGAGATGCCGCACCGAGCCCTGGAGCACGACGATGCCGGTCACGCCGGCACCGACCAGCACCACTCCGGCAGCACCGCGCAACACCGGCAGCAGGCCCTTGCGACGGCCGAGCTCCAGCCATTGCGCACGGCGGGAGTTGTCGGCCTGACGCCACACCAGGGCGACACCGGCGCCGATCAACAGCACCGGCCAGAGGTAGCTGTTGGCCCGGCCGAGCTGGAATCTGGAGGCGACGACAGTGATGCCGACGAGCAGCGCGATCAGCGCGAAGACCTGGCCCTTGTCGGGTCGGCGGCCGAGCAGCCCGCGCTTGCCGTCGGTCTGCGCCGGGGGCCGGGACTCCACCCCGCCGACGCCCAGCGGCACGAAGAACCAGAACGCCGCATACAGGAGCGCGCCCATCCCCTCGGCCAGGAAGAGGGCCACGAACACGATCCGCACCCAGGAGACCGGCAGTCCGAGATGCCCCGCCAGACCGCGCGCGACACCGCCGAGCATCCGCCCGTCCGCGCTGCGGTAGAGCTTGCGCACGGGCGGTTCGTCAGGGTCCGGCGCCGGGGAGTGAAACGCCTCGGCGCGGGGCGGCGCGGTGGTCATGTCCCCGATCGTCACACGCGGTAGGGGTCCGGGGCATCAGGGTCGACCCTGAGCCCGTCCCTGACCTTTGCACCGGGCGTGCTGCCTCAGCTCTCGGGGTCCGCCCGGCGGAAGCCGTCCTTGATGTGGGAGAAGTACCTCTCGTACTTCGCCCATCCGGCGCTCGGCGCCGAGACGTAGATGGCGTACTCCTTGGCGCCCTCGCGGCCGAACCCGAGGTCGATCCCGCGAAACTCCCGGGCCTTGCCCTGGAAGGTGAACTCCCAGATGGCGGCGGGGTCGCCCTGGTAGATCGTGTCCTGGAGCCGCAGCCGGTGATAGATCGGGTACGACTTCTTCACGTCCGCCTCCACCTCCTTGAAGTGCTGGACCTGGTCGGCCGAGGAGAAGTCCAGGGCGTTGACCGTCAGCTGGGCGAGTTCGGCGTTGTTGGTGTAGAGGATCTGCCGACCGCCGTCCTTGACCACGCGCTTCCAGCCGTCGGGCACCGGAAAGGAGACGCCGAGCCCCCTCTCCTTGACGAGGTGGAAGCCTTCGGGGAGCGGCGGCGGCGGTCCGATGTCGTTGTCCGGGACGCTGGGCTGGACGGGGGTGCCGCCCGGGTCGCTCGCCAGGGCGGAGCTGTCGCGGTGCATCGCGTACCAGGCGGCGCCGCCACCGCCGCCCACGACGAGCACTCCGACGATGCTCCAGACCATGGTCCGGCCGTGGCGCTTACGGGGCGGCGCACCGGACGGCAGCACGTCCGTACGGTCATCGGCCGAGGTCCCGCCCCGGGGGCCGGCGCCGTCGGCGAGGTTCACCCGGCCCGTCACCGCACCGGAGCCGCTGACCGTGCCCGGGCCCGTGCCTGGAGCTGTGCTCGTGCCTGCCGTTGTGCCTGCGCCCGTGCCGGAGGCGATGCCGGCCGTCGGGCCGGTCCCCCTGATCCTCCCGGAGCCGGTGCCCGAGCCGGTGTCCTCGGTGCCGGCCCGCCCGGCCGTGTGTGCCACCGGGCCGGTCGGTGCCTCGGCCAGGCCGTCCGGGCCCGTCCCGGCAACGACGGTCCCCAGTGCCAGCGTCGGCCAGCCCATCTGCGCCGTGTCCGCTTCGCTCTCCGCCGCCCGCAGCGCCTGTTCCACGACCTCGGCGGTCGGCCGGCCCTCCGGCTCCTTGGCCAGCAGCGCCTCGATCAGCGGGGCGAGCACACCGGCATTGCTCGGGGGCCGCAACGGGTCCATGGCGATCGCGTAGGCCGTCTCGACCGCGGTGCTCTTACGGAACGGCGGCCGTCCCTCCACCGCCTGATAGAGCGTCGCGCCGAGCGCCCACAGGTCCGAAGCGGGCCCGGGGGTGCCGCCCTTGACCCGTTCGGGCGCCAAGTAGTCGATGGATCCGACCAGCTCGCCGGTCTTGGTGAGGGTGGACGTCCCGGTGGCGACCGCGATGCCGAAGTCGGTGAGCACGACCCGGCCGTCGTGCCCGAGCAGCACGTTGCCCGGCTTGACGTCACGGTGCAGCACACCGGCCGCATGGGCGGCACGCAGCGCGGCGATCATGCCGCGGCCGATGCGGGCGGCCTCCCGGGGCGGCACCGAACGGTTCTCGCGGGCGGCCTCCTTGATGGCGTCGCCGAGCGTCGAGGACGGCACGTACTCCATGACGATGCAAGGGAGCCCGGCGTCGTCCACGACGTCGTGGACCCCCACCACATTCGGGTGGTTGATCCGCGCCGCGGCCTGCGCCTCCCGGGTGGTGCGTTCATGACGCATCGCGAGTTCGTCCGCGTCGAGCTGGGGCGAGACATGGAGCCGCTTGACCGCCACCTGGCGCCCGAGGACCTCGTCCCGGGCACGCCAGACGGTGCCCATACCGCCCTGCCCTATCCGCTCGACCAGGCGATACCGCCCGACGACCAGTCGCCCTTCGTCCACCGACGCCGCCTCCGTCACCGCACGCCCCTCCGGAAACCCGTACGTATACAGGGCGCAACGATAGTCGCCAACACCGGCGGAACGACCTCCGGCCACCGCCCTTGCCGCCTCGCGTTCCGTGGTGCGGCGCGCCCGCCGGGCGATATGCGAACCCGCGGGGGATATCGGGTCGGCCCGCGGCGGTCTCGTGGGTCTCAGGGCAGATCTCAGGGATCTGCCAGGGTTTCCACGGATGCCGCGATTCCGTCTCGCTTGTCACCATGGGTCCATGAACGAAGCAGCCCGCGCCGAGGAGTCGGCCTCCTCCGACGCCAACGGCCCCACCCCGCCGACCGTCCCGCTGCGCCGCAGCCGGCGGCACAAGGTGGTCGCCGGGGTGTGCGGCGGGCTGGGCAGGCAGTGGGACCTCGACCCGGTGATCTTCCGGATCGTGCTGGCCGTCCTGTCCATCGGCGGCCTGGGCCTCATCGTCTACGGCTTCGCCTGGCTGATCATCCCCCTGGAGGGCGAGAAGGAGAACGAAGGCCGCAGGCTGCTCTCCGGCCGGGTGGAGGGCTCCGCCCTGACGGCGTTGCTGTTCGCGCTGGTCGGCTGCGGCCTGTTCCTGACGAGCCTCGGCAGGGGCGGCACGATGCCCTTCGCCATCATGCTGACGCTCGCGGTCGCGGGCTCCGCCTACTGGTCGCGCCGGCGCCGGCACGCCGAGGCCGAGGGGCCGGAGTCGATGGACGCCGCCACGGCACAGGCGGTCGCCGACGCCCCGCCGGAGACCAAGGCTCCCCCGGCACCGAACAGCCCTTCCTGGTGGCGCGATCCGCGCTCCACGGACACGGTGTCCGGCCCCGCCTATCTGTGGGGCCCCGACCTCCCGCTCGACCTCACCTACGAGCCCACCCACGGCCAGGCCGCCGGCCCCGGATGGCCCGGTCACCGGCCCGGCGACCGAGCCGGTGCCGGTTCCCGCCCGACCGCGCCGCCCCGCAGCACCCGCACTCCGCGCAGGACCCGGGCCGGCCGCCCCATCGGCGGTTGGACGTTCCTGCTGGCGCTGTTCGGCGGCGCGGGCACCGCCCTCGCCGTCTCCCGGCACGACGGCCTCGCGCTCTCGCTCCAGGCGGGCCTCGCCTGTGCGCTCGTCGTCCTCGGCCTGGGCCTGGTCCTCAGTTCCTGGCTCGGCCGGACGGGCGGCGGCACGGTCTTCATGGTCGTACTGACCGCCCTGCTCCTCGCCGGCGCGACGGCGCTGCCCGACAGCATCACCACCAACGTCCAGCACCGCACCTGGTCCCCCAGCAGCGTCGGTGCCGTCCAGCAGCGCTATGAACTCGGCTCCGGGGAGGGCCTGTTGGACCTCAGCGGACTGCCCCTCAAGGACGGCCGCACGGTCCGCACCAGTGCCGAGGTGGGTGCCGGGCGTCTCCAGGTGACGCTGCCTCAGGGGGTGACCGCGCGGCTCCGGATCTCCCTCGGTCTCGGCGATCTCCAACTGCCGGGCGACGCACCCAATGATGTCGACATCTCCGCGGGCGGTGAGCGGACGGTCTCGCTGCCCGCCGAAGGCCTCAGGAAGGGCGAGAAGCCACACGGCACACTGGACCTGACCCTCAAGGTCGGCGCCGGCCGGCTCGACATCCGCCACGCCACGCCTGCCTCCGGCCCACCCAGCCGCCCGTCCCCGCCCGTCGCGCCATCCGCCCCGGCCGCCCCCACTCCGCCAGCCGCCCCGACCCGCCCGGGAGGTCACTCGTGAAGCGCCACCCCTTCGAACCGGCCCGGCTGATCTCAGGAATCGCCGCCATCACCGTCGGCACCGGCTACGGCCTCGACGCCCTCGGCGTCTGGAATGCCCCCGGCCCCTGGCTCTTCTTCGTCATCCCGGCCGGCCTGATCCTCTCCGGCGTCACCGCCGCCATCTGGGCCACGACGCGCCGCCACAAACTCGCCCACCGCTCATGACGGGGGCGGGGCGGGTGATGGGGCGGGGCGGGTGATGGGGAGGGGCGGGTGATGGGGAGGGGCCGGTGATGTGAAGGGGAAGGGCAGGGGGAGAGGCACAGTGAGTGGCTGGTTGACGGGTGGCCGACGGCGTGAGGTACCCGATGAGGTGCGGATGTGGACGGCAGGTACCAGGTGAGGTGCGGGCCGTCAGGCGCGGCTGCCAGGCGCGGGCCCACCAAACGCTGACCGCCAAGCACGGGCCCACCAGACGCGAGCCGCCAGACGCGAGCCGTCAGACGCGGGCCAACAGGCACGGCCCACCAGACGCGGGCCATCAGGCGCAGACCGCCAGGCGTGCGCCGCGCCAGACACGGGCCGGCAGACGCTCGCAGTAGCGAAGACGCCCGCAGTCAGGCGCTCGCAGCCGTCCTCATCCGAAGAGCTGGGCCCCATGGCGTTTGCGGCGGCCCGCCATTGCGGCGTCGAGGGAGAAGCGCGGCGCTCCGGCCAGCGCCAGCGGCAGCCAGGCCATGAGATAGGCGAGGTCGTTGCCGTAGTAGTACGGCGTGGTCGACCAGCTCATGGTGAGCCACAGCGTCAGCGAGATCAGCACCCCGCCGAACGCCGCGAGGCGTCCCAGCAGCCCGACGAGGGTACCGAGACCGACCGCCAACTCCCCGACGGCGATGGCATAGCCGAAGCCCACCGGGCTCCTCTGCGCCAGATCCACCAGCTGCGGCAGCGCCGCCGTGTCATGCACCTGAGTCAGCAACTCACCGAGCGAGCCGGTGCCTGAGGCGGCGAGGAAATGGGCATCCAGCAGCTTGTCCAGCCCCGCGTAAAGGAAGGTGGCACCGAGGAAGAGACGCAGCGGCAGCAGCGCACCGCGCGCCATCCGGCCGCGCAGTCCGTTGCCGGCGGCGCCGCCCGTTCCTCCCAAGTCGGCACTGATCGTGCGATCCGCGTGAACCATGACGTCCGCCTCTCCATCGCGACCGGGCGCAGACGATTGTGCCCGCGCCCACGCCTCTTGGGGAGGTACGTACGAACGTGCACACGACGTTCACCAGACCGGTGCATGTCAGGAAGCCCGGCACGCAGACCGGCCGCGCCCCAGCACGTCCCGGCACGTCCCAGCACCGCTCGGAGCGCCTCGGAACTCCTCAGGACACCTCGGGACACTCAGCAAGCCCGCGTGCTTCTCGGCCGCGCCCGGCCCGCCCGGCCCCCTCTGCCCCTGACGCCCTCGGCTCTGGAAGCTCCAGGCTCGGCCCCGGTCCTGGAAGCCCCATGCCTGGCCCCGGTCCTGGAAGCCCCCAGCCGGGAAGCCCCCGTTCCCGGACACCCCGGCAGCCAGCGGGAAGCCCTGGTTCCTGGTTCCTGGGCCCAGGTTCCTGGTTCCCGCTCAGTCCTGGACGTCGATCGGGTAGCCGTCCGTTTCCACGCCCGCCGCCGTGACGACGCAGACCTCGACCCGGCCCGGTTCGACATCGACCGGTACCGGCACGGTCAGGACGCCGTCCGTCGGGTTGCCGAAGCCCCCGGACACCGGGACCAGGGGGACCGGGACATGCACCCCGCCGATCCGTACGACGGTACGGGCGAGCCGGTCCGGGGTTCCGGCGCCCGGCGGGACGAAGCCGGTGCCGCGGATCTCGATGTCGTCGCCGGTACGGATCGGGGCGGCGAGATCGCCCAGCTCCCGGGCCCTGACCACCGACAGGATGACCGGCCTGCCCCCCTCCAGCGCCTTCCCCGCCAGGTACGCCGCCCCCGAGAGTGCGACCAGGAAGGCCAACCCCCATGGCACATGAGGGAGTTCACCGGGATGTCCCGCCAGCCGGACCAGCGCGAACGCGATCACCACCGCGTTCAGCAGCAGATACTGCGCATCCGTCCAGCTGCCCCGTCCGTGGTCATCCGCCAACAGGTCGACGGCCCGCGGGCGTTCGGCGGAGACCTTCTGCGCCCGTCCCGCCCGGACCCGGCCGGCGACCAGCCCGTGCGCCGCCACGGCCACCGCCATGCCGACCGCGAGAACCGTCAACAGCCCTGCCGAGTGCGCGAGTTCCCCACCGCCCAGGAGGCGCTCCCGCGCCCCTCCCCCCGCGCCGCCGATCGCCGGCCGCACGGCCGCCATCAGAACGGCATAGAACGCCAGCATGACCCAACCGGCCGCGACCGTACGCGAGGTGGACAGCCGTCCGTCCACACCGACCAGCGGCGCCAGCGCCCCGCCGTGCGCATGCTGGCGCCAGGCCGCCACCGTCAGACCGAGCGCCGGCACGACGGCCGCGACCAGTCCCGCCGTACGGCCCGGAGTCCAGCCGCCCCCGATGGCGGTCAGCGCCTGCCCGATCAGCAGGGCCACCACCGCACCCCACACCACCAGCACGGTGCGCCGCCGTACGACCGCCAGCCAGGCGACCCCTTCGGCGGCACCGCGAGCAGCCAATCCCTTTGCTGACAGGGCGAGTTCGTCGGACACCCATTGGCGGGCGGCCCCGGCGGAATGGGCGAGCCCGGCCGGCACACCCCGCCCGGCGGCGAACTCCTCGCGCAGCGCGATGAACGCGGCGACCGCCTTCTGGTGCCCCGCGCGGGCGCCGTGCGGACACCGCCCGCACAGGCAGGTGCCACCCGTACCACCGTCCGCACCGGCCCCCGGTTCGCCCGATCCGGTCACTCTGCCCGCCGCATCAACCGACACGTCCGCTACCGCCCTGCCGCCACTCGTCGCCAACTTCTCTGCTGTGCCGGGGAATTGTGCCTCACCCTGCGGGTCTTACCCCTAAACGTCCAGCTGGTGGAGGGTGGCGAAGCCGGGCGGCGCGTTGACGAGCGCCCGCCGGGAAGCCGGATCCGCCGACCAGGCACCGGTCACGCGCCGGCCACGCGCCGGACGGCGGACCCGCCGGACGCCCGGCGGACACCCACCGGCACACACACGGCAGCCCCCACCCCACCTCCACCCCAACCCGTCCCCTCCCCCGGTACGCACACGCGGCGGCCACCGTGTGCGCACTATCCGCTTTTCCCACCATTTGAGGGAACCCATGGATCGCCGCGGCTGAACCGGCGCCGCACTGCGCAGACTTTGGCCGTGTGCCAACTACACGGACTTCCCAGGGTGGGTGCCGGCCTCGCCACCACCGCATTCCTTCTGCTGACCGGGATCAGCGCAGTACTGGCCCCGGCATCCTCGGCGACAGCTCACGAGAGGCAGGGCGCGGGACCTGACACCGGGCACGCCGCGCGGAGCGGCACCGCGCACGGCGCGGAACGACGAGCTCCGGCGACATCGGCCACACCAGCGTCCTCGTCGAACACATCGACCCCGTCGACCACATCGTCGTCGTCATCGACCTCGTCATCATCGTCGTCCTCGGCGTCCTCGGCGTCCTCGGCGTCCTCGTCGACAGCGAACGGCGACAACTGTGCGTACGCCGGGACGAGTCCACCCGTCGACGTGCCGACCGGATTCCCCATGCCGCACGGCTGGCACTTCCCGTGCGCGAAGCCGCCCCCGCCTCCCCCGCACAAACCGGCCCCCCGCCCACACCCGCCCGCGGTCACACCGCGCCCCGCCCCCGAGCCCCGGGCGCCGTCCCCCCCGCCCCCGCCGCCCGTCCGCCACACGCCGCCCGCCCCACCACCGCGCCCGGCGAAACGTGCCCCCGCGCCCCTCCAGGTCTCCCCGACGCCCCAGCTCCCGCGCAGCTATGCGCCGGTGACACACAAACCGCACGACGGGCGCTCCATGGTGACCAGGACCCTGCTGATCACCGCCCCGGCCGTACTGGCCGGAGCCGCCCTCCGCCCCCGTTCGAGCTCCTCGTCCGGTTCCGCCGGACGCCGTTCCTCGTAGGAGATCCCATGTCGCAATGGCTGGTACTGGCCCTCGCCATGGCCGCTGCCTGCGGCGTCGTCCTGGCCATCACGGTGCTCAAGCAGCGCCGTATCGGCGAGGACGACGACCCGTCCGAAACTCCCGATGTCATCGAATACATGACCATGATGGTGGGGGTCGTCTACGCGATCGTCCTGGGTCTGGCGATCGCCGGGGTCTGGGAGGCCCGGAGCGCCGCGGAGGACACCGTGCGCACCGAGGCGCAGGCCCTGCATGAGGTCAGCGCGCGGGCGCGGGCCTACTCGCCTCCGGTGCGCGACCAGATCCGCACGGACGTCGATCGCTATGTGACGTACGTGGTGAAGAAGGAGTGGCCGGTCATGGCCGAGCAGGGCGAACTCACCGCGCACGGCGCCGATCTGCTCACCAAGGTCCGTGCCGACGTCACCGACCACCACCCCCGCGACAGCTTCGAGGAGCAGTCCTACCAACCCATCGTCGACCAGCTGGCGGTGGCGGACGGGGCGCGCAACGCCCGTGCTGACGCGGCCGGTTCGACGCTGCCGTCGGTCGTCTGGTTCGGGTTGATCATCGGTGCCGCCATCACCATCGGTTTGATCTTCACCCTGCAGATCCGGCGGTCGGGGCGGGAACTGCTGATGGCCGGCCTGTTCAGTGCGCTGATCGCCTTCCTGCTCTTCCTGGTCTGGGACTTCGACGCACCGTTCAGCCGCGGTATCGCCGCCGGCGTCGATCCCTTCACCGCACTGTTCCCGCACGCACTCTGAACCCGCCCTCGGCCGGGCCGTCCACCCGACGGCCCGGCCGGGGCACATAACCGCCCGGCCGGGGCATTCGACGGCGTCCTAGTCGAACAGGTCCGGTTCGCTGCGCGCCATCTGCTGGTACAGCGGCTGGTAGTTGATCCATGCGACCAGGTCGTTGCCGAGCTGCTCGCGCGTGTGGACGGCGTTGTGGTGGTCGATGAGCACCGGCTTTCCGGCGGCCTTCGCGGCCAGCTGCACCTGGCAGGACCGCTCCATCGTGATGAACCACCAGGCCGCCGCGTCCACCGAATCGCCGACGGTCAGCAGACCGTGATTGCGCAGGATCACCGCCTTGTGCGGGCCGAGGGCCGCCGCGATCCGGCGGCCCTCCTCCTCGTCCACGACGACACCCGTGTAGGCGTCGTACAGCGCATGGGATTCGTAGAAGGCGCAGACGTCCTGGGTGATCGGGTCCAGCAGCTCCCCCAGGGAGGACAGCGCCCTGCCGTGGACGGAGTGGCTGTGGGCCGCGGCGATGACGTCCGGGCGCGCCTGGTGGACCTGCGAATGGATCGCGAAGGCCGCCTGGTTGACGTGGTAGCGGCCCTCGACGACCTTCCCCTCGTGGTTGACCAGGATCAGGTCGCTGACGGTGATGTGCTTGAAGGACATCCCGAAGGGGTTGACCCAGAAGCAGGTCGTGAACTCCGGGTCGCGCGCGGTGATGTGTCCCGCCACGCCCTCCTCGAAGCCGAAGCGCCCGAACAGGCGCAGTGCCGCGACCAGGCGTTCCTTGCGGTACCGCCGCTCGCCCTCGATCGTCTCGTGTGTCGGCGGCATCGCGAACTGCAGCTGCTCGGTGGGTATCGGCGTCGGTTCGGGCATCGCGGCTCTCCTCCTGGCACGTTCGGCACACAGCACTCGGTGCGGAAGCTACCCTCCGGTACTTCAGGAGGCCAGGCCCCCGACGAGGACGAAGGGGCGAGTTCCGCGGGAGGCGGTTCACCGGCGGCGGACGTACGGGCCGAAGGCCCGCGGCGGCGGTAGGGCCCTGAGGGCGTCAGTCGCGGCCGTACCCGCTCAGCAGCTCCACCCCGCGCAGCAGCGCCGAGTGGTCCAGGGCGCCGTCGCCGCGGGCCACCGCGGAGGCGATGAGCTGGGCCGTGGTGGCGCCGACCGGGAGACCGGCACCGACGGTGCGGGCGGCGTCGGTGACGATGCCCATGTCCTTGTGGTGCAGCTCCAGTTTGAAGCCGGGGGTGAAGTCCCGCGCCAGGATGTTGGCCTTCTTACGGGTCAGGACCGTGGAGCCGGCCAGCCCGCCGTTGAGGACGTCCAGGGCGGCGGCCAGGTCGACGCCGGACTTCTCCAGGAAGACCACGGCCTCGGCGACGGCCTGCAGATTCACCGCGACGATCAGCTGGTTGGCGGCCTTGACCGTCTGGCCGGCACCGTGCGGACCGCAGAGCACGACCGTCGTGCCGACCGCGTCGAAGACGGGCTGCGCCGCGTCGAAGTCGGCCCGGTCGCCACCGACCATGATCGACAGCACGCCCTCCACGGCGCCTGCCTCGCCTCCGGAGACGGGAGCGTCCAGCACCCGGAGGTCCTTGCGCCCCGCGGCCTCGGCCAGGTCGATGGAGGTCTGCGGGGTGATCGAGGACATGTCGATCAGCAGGGTGTCGGGCCGGGCGTTCTCCAGGATGCCGTCGGGGCCGTACGCGACGGCTTCCACCTGCGGCGACGCCGGGACCATCGTGATGACGACGTCCGCGTCGCGGACCGCCTCCGCGATCGACGCGGCCTCCGTGCCACCGGCGGCGACCAGGGCGTCCGCCCGGCCGGGGCTGCGGTTCCAGCCGCGCACGGTGTGCCCGGCCTTCGCGAGATTCACGGCCATGGGGCTGCCCATGATGCCGAGGCCGAGGAATCCGATGGTGCTCATTGCGCGCTCCCTCTGCTGACTACTGCTTCCGCATAATGGATTTATCCAATCACTATACGGAAGTCATCATGGGATTCGCCGCCGCGCACGTCAATCCTCAAACGCCGGCGCCGCCGCTCAGAACTGCTGCTGAGCGGCGGCGCCGGCGTTCCACGGACGACCCTGGCAGGGGTCAGACCCTGGCGGGGGTCAGATCCTGGCAGGGGTCACTCCCACTCGATCGTCCCCGGCGGCTTGCTGGTGACGTCGAGGACGACGCGGTTGACTTCGGCGACCTCGTTGGTGATCCGGGTGGAGATACGGGCCAGCACGTCGTACGGCATCCGCGTCCAGTCCGCGGTCATCGCGTCCTCGGAGGACACCGGGCGCAGCACGATCGGGTGGCCGTAGGTGCGGCCGTCACCCTGGACGCCGACCGAGCGGACGTCGGCGAGCAGCACCACCGGGCACTGCCAGATCTCGTGGTCGAGACCGGCCGAGGTCAGCTCCTCGCGGGCGATGGCGTCGGCCTCGCGCAGCAGGTCGAGGCGGTCCTTGGTGACCTCGCCGACGATCCGGATGCCCAGGCCGGGGCCGGGGAACGGCTGGCGCTGGACGATGGCGTCCGGCAGGCCCAGCTCGGTGCCGACCATCCGGACCTCATCCTTGAAGAGCTGCCGCAGCGGCTCGATGAGCTCGAACTCGATGTCGTCGGGCAGTCCGCCGACGTTGTGGTGGGACTTGATGTTGGCGGTGCCCGTGCCGCCGCCGGACTCGACGATGTCCGGGTAGAGCGTGCCCTGGACGAGGAACGAAACGGACTCGCCGTGGGCACCGGCCTCGGCGACCAGCTCCGCCTGGGCCTGCTCGAAGACGCGGATGAACTCGCGCCCGATGATCTTCCGCTTCTGCTCGGGGTCGGACACCCCGGCGAGGGCGGCCAGGAAGCGCTCCTCGGCGTCGACGACCTTCAGCTGGACGCCGGTGGCGGCCACGAAGTCCTTCTCGACCTGCTCGGACTCGCCCTTGCGCTGCAGGCCGTGGTCGACGTAGACGCAGGTCAGCTGCTCGCCGATGGCCTTCTGCACGATCGCGGCAGCCACCGAGGAGTCCACGCCGCCGGAGAGCCCGCAGATGGCCCGCTTGCTGCCGACCTGCTCGCGGATCGCGGCGACCTGCTCCTCGACCACGCTGGTGGTGGTCCAGTTCGGCTCGATGCCCGCGCCGCGGTAGAGGAAGTGCTCCAGGACCTGCTGGCCGTGCGTGGAGTGCATGACCTCGGGGTGGTACTGGACGCCGTAGAGCTTCTTCTCGTCGTTCTCGAAGGCGGCGACCGGGACGACGTCGGTGGACGCGGTGACGGTGAAGCCCTCGGGGGCGGCGGAGCAGGCGTCGCCGTGGGACATCCACACCGGCTGCTCGGCGGGGGTGCCCTCGAAGAGAGTGGAGCCGGGACGGGAGACGGTCAGCGGGGTGCGGCCGTACTCGCGGGCGCCGTTGTCGTCGACGGTGCCGCCCAGGGTGGTGGCCATGAGCTGGAAGCCGTAACACATGCCGAAGACGGGGACACCGGCTTCGAACAGCGAGCGGTCGAGGCTCGGGGCGCCTTCGGCGTAAACCGACGAGGGGCCGCCGGAGAGGATGATCGCCTTCGGGTTCTTGGCGAGCATCTCGGCCACCGGCATGGTGGACGGCACGATCTCGCTGTATACCCGGGCCTCGCGGACGCGGCGGGCGATGAGCTGGGCGTACTGAGCGCCGAAGTCGACTACGAGGACGACGTCCGGGGCGGCGGCAGGGGGTCCTGATGGCACTTCGGCGGCCTTCCGGCGGTGTGGAGCAGGGGTTGGACTTTCGATTCTAACGGGCTCATACTGAGCGCCATGTCCAAGCAGATGACCTTCGTCTTTACCTATGGCACCGGCCCAGCCGGCTGCCATGGTCACGCTGCTTGATTCACTGACAAGCAACTTCCCAGGCGCCCCGGGCCGAAATGGTCCGGGGCGTCTGCGTCTGTCCGGACCTGATCATCGGCTCCGGGGCCACCACCCCAGGAGATTCGGACATGAGCACCGAGACCAGCGCCACAGCCACCGCCACCGCCGTCGCCGGCACGACCCCCTCCACCGCGGGATCCGGCGGCCCCGACACCGGAGCGCGCACCCCGCGGGCGGCCGGGGCGATCACCGACGCACGCACCCGGATCGACGATCTCGACGGCCGGATCATCGGCCTCGTCCAGGAACGGATGGCCGTCTCGGCCGTCATCCAGCGCGAGCGCATCGGCTCGGGCGGGCGCCGGGTGAACCTCTCGCGCGAGATGGAGATCCTGGCGCACTACCGCGACCAGCTGGGCAAGCCCGGCACGGCGCTGGCGATGACCCTGCTGGAGCTCTCCCGCGGCCGGATCTGACCCGCCGGGGGACGACGAGGGGCCGGGCCCGACGCGGTCTGCAGCTGGCCGGAAACGTGCGTTGTCCTGACGCACGGGCACGGCGCGCGGCAGCGGCACGCGCCCCCCTTCAGCGGCCGCATCTGAGTTCGGTTGCCGTCTCACCCGTACGGCGCGTGACCGGCCACCGAGAGGGTTCGTTGTTCCCGGTGCCACGCCAGCCAGGCGCGGCCTGCAGGACTACGCGTAGACGCCGCCCCATGGGCGGAACCCCGGAGCGATGAGACGCCGGCCGCTTGCAGCGGTCCGCGTCGTGGGACCTCGTTCCGGTGCCGTGACCGGTCAGCAGGGGACAGCAGCCCGGTCACATCCGATGGGGTGGTCGGTCCTGGGGACGCCCGGGACCGACCGCATCCGGTCGAAACGGTTGCGCCGGATGAGGCGTATCCAGCACGATGCTTGACGAGTCACTCACCGCGCCTGGTGTGGACCTCGGCATTGCCATTGGTCCAACCACCGCGCGGCCCGCACCATCGAGCACAACCCCTGAACCAGCGGCGCTATCCCCCCCCAGCGCCGCCCCTCGGTGCCGACGCTGCCCTGACGCCGGCACCGAAAGCCAAGGGCCCCGTGGCCGTCCGCACCCCCCTCGCGGACGGAATCCCGGGGCCCTTCGCTATGAGTGGCCTGTGCGTCCCCTGTCGGGTGCCTGTGTGACGGCTGTGGCCACTGTGACGCGTATCACGGGAGCGCGTCCGGTCGAAGCGGACAACCATTTCCGGCCATGGCCGGTCATGTACCTGCAATCGCACGGCCCTACCGCGCCCCACCGCGACGGCCCGACCCAACGTGTGCCGCCCTGCGGCATTTTGGACCCGAGAGGTCTTCTCGATGAAGCTTCGCCGTGCCCTGACGGCTGCCGCAGCGACGGCCGTCATCGCCCCCGCCGCCCTGATGGCGGCCCCCGCCGCGTACGCGACGACCGGCCCCGGGACGGAGACCAGCGCCGAACCGGCACCGGCCACGCCCTCCCCGGAGCAGACCGGCGACACCGGCGAGACCGGCGGCGACACCTCCGGCGGCTCCGCCACCCCGGCCGCAACTCCCGGTTCCGGTACGGGAACCGAGCCGGACAAGGGCGCCGGGACCGATGGCGGAAGCGGTACGGCGACGGACCCGGCCGATCCGGCCGGCCCCGCCTCCCCCGGTGGTACCCCCGCGCCCCCGACCACACAGGCGCCGTCCCCGGACCCGTCGGACGACCCGCAGTGCGAGGTGGACGCGGCCGGTATCAAGGTCGACGTCGCCGGTCTGCCCTCCCAGCTCGTCGCGGGCGGAGCCTGGTCGCGCTTCAGCGTGCGGCTGGCCAACACCACCGACCGGGCGCTGGACGAGGTCTTCCCGGTCATCTACGCGGTGCCGACCGCCGACATGGACCACCCCGGGACCCAGCTGGACCTGGAGTACCAGGACCCGGACACCGGCAGGTGGACCGCGTTCGACGAGTGGACCAGCGGCCGGTACTTCGGCTGGTTCCAGCTCGACCCGCACCGGACCGCCGAGCTCACGCTGCGCATCCGTGCCGACAAGGGCGCGAAGGCCGGTGACGGCTTCGCGCTGGTCGCCGGGGATTACCTCAACAAGGACGGCTCCTGCGGCTGGTCCGAGGAGCAGTGGTACGACTTCACGATCCTGCCCGCCGACAGCGAGCCGGGCCAGGTCCCGCCGGCCAAGCCCGGCAAGCCCGGCAACAAGACCGGCCCGCAGGGCAGCACGAAGCCGGTCAACTCCAGCAAGCCGCGGGACGATCTGGCCGAGCTGCCGGTGACCGGCAACCTCGCCGAGACCGGCGCCTCCTCCGCGCTGCCGGCGATCGGCCTGGTCGGCGGGATCGCGATGGCCGTGGGCGCGGGCGCGGTCTTCGTCGTGCGCCGCCGCAGGACGGACGGTGCCGGCGCCGCGTAACAGCGGTCGCGGGCAGCCGCGTTGAGGGGCCGCACCGGTCTGTCCGGTGCGGCCCCTCAATGCGTCCACCCTGTCAGGACTCCTGGGCGCGGGCCGGCTCCGTGGTCTGCTCCGGCTCGGGCGTCGCCGGGGACTTCCTGGGCGGGACCGCCGGGACGGCCAGCAGCGGCAGATTCAGTGCGCCGAAAGCGTCGTCGGGGACGGCGGGGCTGACCGGCGCGACCGGGTTCAGCCGCCGGTACGCCTCGCCCTGGGCCGGGCGCGGGTCCTTCTCACCCTTGTTCGGCCACAGCGACATCGCGCGCTCGGCCTGTGCCGTGATCGTCAGGGACGGGTTCACGCCGAGGTTGGCGGAGACCGCGGCACCGTCGACGACCGAGATGCCCGGGTGGCCGTAGAGGCGGTGGTAGGGGTCGATGACGCCGTGGTCGGCGTCCTCCCCGATCGGGCAGCCGCCCAGGAAGTGTGCGGTCAGCGGGGTGCCCATCAGCTCGCCGACGTTGCTGCCGGCGAAGCCGTTGATCTCGTCGGCGATGAGCGTGGCGGCCTCGTTGGCCTCCGGGATCTGGTCGGGGTTGGGCGCACCGTGGCCCTGCCGGGCGGTGAGCAGTCCCTTCCCGATGCCGTCCGTCTTGCGGTACGTGGTCAGGGAGTTGTCCAGGGACTGCATGACCAGGCCGATGATGGTGCGCTCCGACCAGCGGCGGTTGGAGAGCGAGTACATCATCAGGACCGGGTGCCGTACGCCGCGCCCGACCCAGGACAGCGCGCGCGGCACACGGCGGGCGGCGAGCGGCACCTGGAGGATGGACATCGCGCCCATCGCGTTGGAGCCCTTGCCGTAACGGACCGGCTCGATATGGGTGTTGGCGTTGGGGTGGATGGACGAGGTGATCGCGACGCCGCGGGTGAAGTCGGGGGTGCTGCCGTACTTCTTGCGGTAGCGGCGGTTGTTGGTCTGCGAGCCCACCAGCGCTTCGGAGTTGGTCCGGGTCAGCTCGCCGAGCTTCGCCGAGATGCCGGGCAGCAGACCGCTGTCCTTCATCTTGTGCAGCAGGGTCTGGGTGCCGTAGGTGCCGGCCGCGATGACGACCCGGCGGGCGGTGAAGGTACGGCCCCGGCCCTTGCGCTTGTTGTCGGTGGGGAGGGTGGCGACGGCGAAGCCGCCCTGCGAGTCCTCGGTGACGGTGACGACGGAGGTCATCGGGTGGATGACGGCGCCGCCCTGCTCGGCGAGGTGGAGGTAGTTCTCGTTGAGGGTGTTCTTGGCGCCGTGCCGGCAGCCGGTCATGCACTCGCCGCACTCCGTGCAGGCCCTGCGTGCGGGGCCCTTGCCGCCGAAGTAGGGGTCGGGGACCTCGGCGCCGGGGGCGGCCTTCGCCTTGCCGCCGGCGTCGTCGCCGTCGCCGAAGAAGACGCCGACCGGCGCCATGTGGAAGGAGTCGCCGACGCCCATCTGCTGTGCGGCATCCTTGAGATGGACATCCGCGGGCGTCATGGTCGGGTTGAGCCGGACGCCCAGCATGCGCTTGGCCTGGTCGTAGTAGGGCGTCAACTCCGCGTGCCAGTCGGTGATGTGGCCCCACTGCTGGTCGTCGAAGAACTGCTGCGGCGGCACGTAGAGCGTGTTGGCGTAGTTGAGCGAGCCGCCGCCGACCCCGGCGCCCGCGAGCACCATGACGTTGCCGAGCAGGTGCACACGCTGGATGCCGTAGCAGCCGAGGGCCGGGGCCCACAGGTAGTTGCGGATGTCCCAGGAGTTCTTGGGCAGGGTGGCGCGGGTGAAGCGCCGGCCGGCTTCGAGGATGCCGACGCGATAGCCCTTCTCGGTCAGCCGCAGGGCGGAGACGGCGCCGCCGAAGCCGGACCCGACGACGAGGACGTCGTAGTCGTAGCCGTCCTCCTGCTCGGGCGCCCGCGCGTGCTCCGGGTCCTGATTCTGGACAGAGTTCTCCTGAGACACTGGCTCTCCCTGGTGATTCGGTCGGCGAAGCCGGAAGGCGTTCAGCGAAGTCGGAAGGCCTTCATCGCACGCAGGCCAAGGGTCATGATCTGTGCGTACTTCTCGTCCGTCATGCCGAAGGACGGCGCCAGCGGCATCACCCGCTGCTGGGCGACGGTCTGTGCCTCGGTGTACTTCAGGATGCCCTCGGAGCCGTGCCGGCGGCCGAGGCCCGAATCGCCCATGCCGCCCATCGGGGCCTGCGCGCTGCCGTAGCCGGCGGCGTAGGACTCGTTGACGTTGACGGTGCCGGTGCGCAGCCGGGCGGCGACGGCGCGGCCGCGCCGGCCGTCCTTGGTCCAGACGCTGGCATTCAGGCCGTACGGCGTGGCGTTGGCGAGCGCCACGGCCTCGTCCTCGTCGCTGAAGCGGTAGATCGAGACGACCGGGCCGAAGGTCTCCTCGCCGCAGACCGCCATCGGGGCCTGGACGCCGTCGAGGATCGTGGGCTCGTAGAAGAGCGGGCCGATGTCCGGGCGCGGCCGGCCGCCGGCGACCAGCTCGGCGCCCTTGGCGACGGCCTCCTCGACATGGCGGGTGACGGTCTCCAGCTGGCGCTCGCCGACCAGGGAGCCCATGTCGGCGCCGTAGGCGAGGGCGTTGCCCAGCCGCATCGCCTTGGTGCGGGCGGCGAACCGCTGGAGGAAGTCGTCGGCGACGGACTCGTGGACGTACAGCCGCTCGATGGAGATGCACAGCTGGCCGGCGGAGGAGAAGCAGCCGCGGACGGCGCCGGACGCGGCCTTTTCGATGTCGGCGTCCTGGAGCACCAACATGGCGTTCTTGCCGCCGAGTTCGAGCGAGACGCCGACCAGGCGGGCGGCGGCGCCCTGGGCGACCTCGCGGCCCGTGCGGGTCGAGCCGGTGAAGGAGACGTAGTCGGCGTGCTCGACGACGGCGGGGCCGACGACCGGGCCCTCGCCGATCACGACCTGCCAGACGTCCTCGGGAAGTCCGGCCTCGATGAGCTGCTCGCGCGCCCACAGGGCGGTCAGCGCGGTCTCCGTGTCGGGCTTCATCACGACGGCGTTGCCCGCGGCGAAGGCCGGCAGGGCGTCGCCGACGGAGAGCTCGAAGGGGTAGTTCCAGGGGGCGATCTGGCCGACGACTCCGCGCGGCTGGCGGAGTTCGGTGACCTTGGTCAGGGTCGGTATGACACCGGTGTGGCCCTTGGGGCCGAGGTAGGACGGGGCCTTGCGGCCGTAGTGGCGCGCGGCGACGGCGACCGCCTGCACCTCCTCGTGGGCGTGCAGCCGCGCCTTTCCGGTCTCCAGCTGGATCAGGTCGAGCACCTCGGCCTGGCGGCGCAGCACCAGGTCGTGGAAGCGCAGCAGGACGGCGGCGCGCTGCTTGACCGGGACCTTGGCCCAGGCGGCCTGGGCGGCGCGGGCCCGCTCGAAGGCGGTGGCGACGTCCTCGGGGGTGGACTCCGGCAGGTCCGCCAGCTTCTCCCCGGTGAAGGGGGTGTGGTTGGCGGTACGGCCGCTGCCGATCACGCCGCGGGTGAGCCGGGCGGCCACCTCGGGGGTGACCACGTCGGCCGCGGTGCGGGTGCCGGCGGCGGCGAGGGCTACGGGGTTGCCCCCGGCGGGCGGGGCGGGGGCGTCGGCGGTCGCCGTGGCCGCGGGGGCCTCGTCAGCGGTGGAGGCGGCTGTTCCGGTGTCCTGCGAGTCCGTCATGTCGGCGAGCGTATTCCTCCCCGGGCGCTTTGTGTACCCGGGAGTAATGAGTTTTCACGCGCTGCGCACAATCGCGCCAGTAATCGCTGGCCACGACGGTGCTGGGCAGCGCGGATCCGACAGCGGGCGGGCGTGGCGGCGACCGGATCAGCTGCCAGGGGTCAGCCGGAAGGTGTCGGCTGCCGTGTCGAAGTGCCGCTTGGCCTCCGCGCGCGACCCGAGCGGCGCCGACATCCACACGTCCATCATCTTGCCGCCCTCGTTCCAGCTGAGGTCGTAGGTGTAGCGGGGGCCGCCGTCCTGCGCGCTGCCGTCCCAGACGAACTCCCAGAGCGCGGCCCGCAGGCCGTTGTGCGTGGTCTCGACGACCCGCCCCCGGCGGTAGCCCGGGTAGTGGGCCGGGCCCTCGGCGTGCGCCGTACGCATCGTGCCGAGCGGACCGGCCGGCACCTGCTTCTGGAGCTGGATGCCGAGCCGGAAGCGTTTGCCCTCGGAGTAGTAGTAGACCCGCGGCTTCTCGTAGGAGCGGGTGAATCCGTCCGGTGTCGCGAGCGCGAAGCCCAGCGGGTCGCGGACGATGCCGTATCCGGCCGGGGCCGTGGCGGTGCCGCCCCGCTCGGGCGGCGAGGCGATCGTGACGCCGGGGCGCGGGCTGCCGACCGAAGGACTCGGCGTCACCTGCGTGCCCGGCTTCTGCTTCTGCTGGGAGCGGCCGGTGGCGTCCCTCGCGCCGTCCTCGCCGCCCTGGTTCATGACGAGCGCCGTGACGCCGGCCCCCGCACCGCCCAGCACGACCACCGCCAGCGCCACCAGCAGGGCGATCCGCGTGCGGCCGGTGTGCGGCCGGGCCGCGGCGGCCAGCGCGCGGTCGTCGAGCGCGTGCGGGATCGGCACTCCGTGGGCACGAGGTCCCGTACGGCCTGCCGGGCGTCCCGCGCCGTGCCCGGCAGCGGCGGGCGCGCCGGGCGTACGGGCCTCCGCGGACATCGGGTCGGGGTCGAGGGCGGCGGCCGACGGGTGGGCTTCGGCCGGGTGGTGGGTGGCTGCGTCGCCTGCCGGCCGCTCCGGCGCCCGGCCGGAGTGCAGATAGCCGCGCAGCAGCCGCTCGGTCTCGGTGACGTCCAGCCGGCGCAGCGGGTCCCGCTCCAGCAGACCGCCGACGACGGCGCCCAACGGCCGGGCGGCTTCCGGGAGTTCGATCTCGTCATGGATGACGGCGTGCAGCACACCGCCCAACGAGTCGCGGCTGAAGGGCGAAGCGCCGCTGAGCGCGGCACACAGCAGCACCCCGAGCGACCACAGATCGGCCTCGGGTCCCGTGCCGCGGCCCGCCATCCGCTCCGGCGCGGTGTATTCGGGCGAGCCGACGAATCCGCCCGCCTCGGTCAGCGTCGTGACGCCGGGGACCTGGGCGATCCCGAAGTCGGTGAGCACGACCCGGTTGGTGCCCGTCTCCATCAGGACGTTGGCGGGCTTGATGTCGCGGTGCAGCACCCCCCGCGCGTGCGCCGCCCGCAGCGCGCCCAGCAGCGCGATGCCGATCCGGGCCGCCTCGCGCGGTGCCACGGGCCCGCCGGTGAACAGCCGGTCGGCCAGCGACGGCCCTTCGACCAGCTCCATCACGATCCACGGCCGGCCGTCCTGCTCGACGACGTCATGCACGACGATCACGTTCGGGTGTTTGATCTGCGCGACGGTGCGCGCCTCGCGCATCGCGCGCTCACGCTGCACCCGCGTCTCGGGCCCGCTCGCCTCCTCGTCCAAGTGCAGCTCTTTCACTGCCACTTGGCGGTCCAGGAGGTCATCGGTGGCCCGCCAGACCGTGCCCATTCCGCCCCGGCCCAGCCGTAGGTCCAGGCGGTACCTTCCGCCGATCAACCGGCCCTCGCCCCCGAAGATGCCCATGGCCCCATCTTGCCCCACAGTCACCGAACCGGAGGGAGCGGCACCCCCCGCCCGAGCCCCTCCCCACGACACACCGCGGACGTGGAGCGGAACCTCCACCGCCCCTCGCGCCGTCCTTGACACAGTGAGGCTGCTGTACGGGAACGGCCGGTGCGGCAACCGGCGCGGGCGGAACGGGGGTCGGCCATGGTGATGCAGGACGGCGGAACGGTGGACGTCCGCCCGGGGCCCGATCCCGGCCGGGCCGCTCCGGAGCACAGCGGCGCATATCTGGCAGCCGGCCTGTGCCTGCTGCTCCACGCGGCCGCGCTGATCGGCTGGACCGTGCACGGCATCGCCCAGGGCGACGGCACCGTCATGGACTTCTTCGAGGGCCTGTTCAATCCCGCCGCCGGACCCGGCGCCCAACTGCTCGGACCGTACGAATGGGCCTTCGCCCTGGCCTTCCTGGTCATCGCGCGGCTGACGCTGGCCCAGCGGCGGGTGGCGCGCACCGCGGCGCTGCTGTGCGGATTCGTGCTGCTCGCCCTCTCGGCCCGCGAAGGCGTCGGCCTCTTCGATGCCGCCTACCGCGACCAGTACAGCAACGACCCGCTGGGCGGCTGGATGCTCGCCACCCGCGGGCTGGGACTGCTCACCGCGCTGGTCGTCCTCGTCGTCCTGCTCCCGGCCAAGGAGCGCCGCGGCGCGGACGGGCCCGGCGGCCCGGACGAGCTGGACGCCTGGTGGCGCCGCCCGTCGCGCATCTGCGGGGTGCTGTTCCTCGCCCTGGGCGCCGCGCAGCTCGCCTGGACGGTGCGCACGATGACGTCCCCCATGGTGCGCGCGGACAGCTTCCTGCACGCCGTGGTCGACGGTTCGGTGCCCGGCACCCTCCACCTGGAGACCACCCCCGAATTCGCCGCCGTGGGAACGGTGGCCGCCCTGCTGACCCTCGGCGCACTCGCGCTGCGCGGCCGCCGCGATGTCCGGGGCGCCCTCCTGGTGTTCGCCTCCGTGCAGCTGTACCTCACGGTCCGCACGGTGGTCCTGCTGGCCGTGACCGGCTCCTTCAACCGGTCCTTCGATACGCACACCGGCATGCTGGCGACGGCGACGTCCGGGTACGCCCTGGCGGCCATGACCTCGGTGGTGGTGCTGTCCACCGGGCGGGGCGCGGGGGTGTACGCGGGGTCGCGGGCCTGGGCGCTCCACACACCGGAGTAGCGTGGCCGCTACGTCCTTCTCGCGGGGGTGGCCATGGATGTGTTCCACGAGGAGCCAGGCATCGGCGAGCGCATCGCCCGGCTGCGCAGACGGCGCAAACTGACGCAGGAAGGCCTCGCCGAGCGGGCGGGCCTGTGCACCGACACCGTTCGCAAGCTCGAACAAGGCGTACGGCGGACGGCCCGGCCGGCCACACTCAACGCCTTGGCCAGAGCCCTGGACGTGGAGCCGTCCGCACTCGTCGGTCAGCCCGCCACGTTCGAGGTCCGCAGCGAGGGCGACCAGCCCTCCGTCCTGGCATTGCGCCAGGCGGTCTCGCCCGTCGCCGACCTGCTGGGTGACGAGTCCGACCCGGAGGATCCGCCGGGTATCGCGGCGCTGCGGGCCTCGCTGCGTGCGACGGAAAGCATCCGCCGCGACGGCCGGATGGCGGAAATCGGCGTGCTGCTACCGCAGTTGATCCAGGACGCCAAGGCCACGGCCCGCACGACCACCGGGAGCGAGGCCGCCGCGGCCCACTCCGTCCTCGCCGAGGCCTATCAGGTGGCCGCGACCACGCTGACGGCGCTCGGCAAGGAGGACGCCGCCTTCACCGCCCTCGAACGCTCGATGGCGGCGGCGGCCAAGGGGGATGACCCCCACCTGGAGACCGTTGGCCACTCCAGCCTCGCCTGGGTTCTCACGAAACAGGGCCGCCTCGCGGACGCCGAACACGTGGCGATGACCGCCGCCGAGCGCACGGAGCCGGGCTTCCGCTCCCCGCCCGTCGAGCTGGCGCTGTGGGGCATCCTGCTGCTCCGCGCAGCCACGGCCGCGGTCCGCCTGGAGCGGCGGGACACGGTGCGGGAGCTGCTCTCCATGGCCGGCGCGGCCGCGGCGCGGATCGGCACGGACCGCCTCGACTACGCAACGCCGTTCGGCCCCACCAACGTGGGTGTGGCGCAGGTCAACTTCCAGGTGGAGATGGCGGAGAGCGCGCAGGCGCTGCGGACGGCCCGCTCCGTCCCCGAGCTGCACGCGCTGCCGCCGACCTGGCGTGCCCGGTTCCACGTGGACCGTGCGCTCGCCCTCGCCGACCTGAACAAGGACGACGGCGCGCTGCAGGCGCTGCTCACGGCGGAGCGCGCCGCCCCGGAGTGGATGCGCTACCACTCCACGAGCCGCCGCCTGGTGGCCGATCTCCGTGGCCGCGAGCGCCGGCGGACGTCCCCCCTCCTCGACCTCGCCGACCGGCTCCGCCTCGACGGGTAGGACAGGGCGTCACAGCTCGGGGTGGAAAGTGGCACAGGGCGTCACTGTTCGTCGAGGGGCGCGCTACCTGGCGTTGCCAGTCCGTCGATCACGGCGGACCCCCGCGACCGTGCGACCGGTCCGGGGGCATGGCCCACCTGACGAAAGCAGGTCGACATGCCGCACCGTACCGCCCGCCCCAGCGCCCGTCTGCTCCCCTGGGCCGGGCCTGACGACCAGCGCTGCTATCTGCTGACCGACAGCGACGGCGGCCCCGTGTCCCGGCACGCCGACCAGGTCGAGGCCATCCAGCTGGGTATGGGCTTAGGTCTGCTGGAGCACGCTCGGGCCCTGATCGCCGACCCGGCGGTGGACGCCGCGCAGCTGCGGTTCCTGTCCGCGCAGCTCAGCGCGGCTCTGCGGGACACCGTGCGGATCGCCGAGAGCCGTGGCGGGCGGCTGGAGGAGAGCGCACAAGACGGCTCTTGACGGGCGACCCGTGACTTTCGTGCGTGCGCGGGAGATCCCCCTCCGAACCTCCCCCGCACGCACGCCAAAAAGGCGGCCGCCGCGTGTGGGGGTCGCGGCGGCCGCCGATGTGAACTGCAACGCGTATGGGGCCGATGGCCTCTTCAGTGGTGCAGCATGAGGAGAACTCTGCCGTTGGGTGCCTGCTCACGGCATCCTCCAGAGGTCGCGGGATCACCCCCGCCGGCCGGCGGGGGTGCGGGGCCGCCTCGGGGCGGGACCGTGAGAGGCGGGCGGGGCCGGGCGGCCCCGCGGCCCAGGACAGGTGCGACGGAAAGGGGCGGCCGGTGATCCGTGTCGCTGTGGTGGATGACGAGCAGCTCGTCAGGTCCGGACTGCGGATGATTCTGGGGACCGCCCCGGACATCGACATGGTGGCGGACTGCACCGGCGTGGAGGCCGTGGACACCGTGCTGCGCAGCGCGGCCGAGGTCGTGCTGCTCGACATCCGGATGCCGGACGTGGACGGGCTGACCGTGCTGCGCGGGCTGCGGGCCGCCCCGCACCCGCCGGCCGTGGCGATGCTGACCACGTTCGACGCCCAGGAGTACCTGACGGCCGCGCTGCGCGAGGGCGCGGCGGGCTTCCTGCTCAAGGATTCCGACCCGGAGCAGCTGCTGCGGGCCGTACGGACGCTGGCGGCGGGCGGCAGCGTGCTGGACCCGGGCGTGACCCGGGCGGTGATCGGCGGCTATCTGACCTCCGAGGACCAGGCCGCGGCGGCGCGGGCCGTCAGCGGGCTGACCCCCCGCGAGTCGGAGGTGCTGGCGCTGCTCGGCGAGGGCCTGGGCAACGCCCAGATCGCCGACCGGATGGGGCTCGCCCCCAGCACGGTCAAAGATCACGTACGCGCCCTGCTGGGCAAATTGGGCGGCATCAACCGCATCCAGGCGGCGATCGTCGCCGACCGTGCGGGCCTCGTCTCGGGCAGCGGCCGGGGGACGGCGTGACGGGGGCCGCCGGCTCCGCGCCGGGCGGCATACGCGGGCGGCTGCGGGCGTTCGCGCACGGGCCGGCGGGGCGGTGGCTGTACAAGATCGCGCCCGTGGTGGTCCCGGTGCTGCTCGCGGTCGCCGACGCGCTGCTCGTCAACGGCCTCGAACCCGCCCTGGAGCTGGGCGTGTCGATGGTCGCCGCGGCCGCACTGCTGCTGCGCCGGCGCTTCCCGCTCCTCGTTTTCCTCTTCACGCTGCCCGGTCTCTACATCGGCTACATCTGGTTCGCGCCGATGATCGCGCTGTACACCCTCGCCGCGCTGCGCCCGGGGCGCACCCGGCTCGGGATCTGTGCGGCGCTGCTGATCGCCGCGCATTTCTTCCCCTATCCGCTGTCCGACCTCGAACTCACCGCGTACCGCGAGAACACGCTGGTGCTGATCGACGCCTGTGTGACCTCCGCCGCGCCGATAGCGCTGGGGCTGCTGGTCCGCACCCGCCGGGAACTCGCCGTCCGCGTCGAGGACCTGACCCGCAGCCTGCGCCGCGAGGACCGGCTGCTCGCGGACCGCGTGAAGACCACCGAGCGCGCCCGGCTGGCCCGCGAGATGCACGACGTGGTGGCCCACCAGGTCAGCCTGATCAGCCTGCAGGCGGGGGCGGTGCAGGTCAGCACCGAGGACGAGGCGGCCCGCACGGGCGCCCGGACGATCCGCGAACTGTCCGTACGGACACTGGAGGAGCTGCGGCACATGGTCGGTGTGCTGCGGGCGCCGGACGGCGACGCGCAGGAGGCGCGCGGCCTGGCGCCGCAGCCCGATCTGGACGAGCTGCCGCGGCTGATCGAGATGAGCGCGCTGGATGTGACGTACGAGGGCGGTGTGGTGGCCGGCGCGGGCGGTACGGGCGGCACGAAAACGGTGGAGCGGGCGGCCTTCCGCACGGTCCAGGAGGCGCTCACCAACGTCCGCAAGCACGCACCGGGGGCGCGGGTCCGGGTGCGCGTCGACCCGGTGGAGACGCGGACACCGTCCGGCGGGCCGAACGGGCCGGTGGACGGTGCGGGAGCGGCCGACGGGGTGTGCGCCGGCGAGGGGCTGCGGGTGGAGATCCGTAACGGGCCGCCGGACGCGGCGGCGACGGTGCCCGCGCTGCCCGGGGGCGGTCATGGTCTGGTGGGGCTGCGCGAACGCGCGCAGAGCCTCGGCGGGACGCTGGAGGCGCGTCCCACGTCCGACGGCGGCTTCGTCGTACGGGCGGAATTCCCGTACGGAGCGGGGTGAATCGGGCCGCGGGCGGGCGTGCGATGCCGTGGGCGGGGCCCGCGGGTCGGGCTTCGGGCTCAGCGCCTCAGGGCCTCAAGCCCTCAGGGGCTCCGGCGTCACGCCGAGAGCGGGGCGGCGGCCTCGTCGACGGCCGTGTGGACGTCCGGGTAGACCTCGAAGAGCCTGCGTACACCCAGTGCCGCGAGGACGCGGTTGACGTGCGAACCGTCGACGGCGCCCTGGGCGGGCAGGATCAGCCGCAGCCGCCCCTGACAGGAGCGCATCAGCCGGCGCGCGGCGATGAGGACGCCGACACCGCTGGAATCGCAGAACCGGACCTCGGAGAGATCGAGTACGAGACTTCGCCGGCCGTCCGCCACGGCGTCGTGCACGTGCTGGCGCACCGCAGGCGACGTGACCAGGTCCATTTCACCGGAAACCTGAAGTACGGCCCATAGGCCCTTTTCGTCCTCTGCCACCTTCAACGACACGCGCTCGAAGCCTTTCGCTCGCTTTCGGACCGGATGGATCCCGGTGGTATCCGGAGCTCATCCTTCCCCGGCTCGACTGCCCGGCCTCTTTCCCCTGAAACTCTTCCGAATCCTTGACGCAACAGGCCGCTCCCGCCCAAGGCTATGCCCAGCAGGACGTCACTTTTCCCCTTCGCCCGGTCACACACAGATAACACATCCACCTATACGGGCAGGAACGATCGGCATCGATCCACTCCGATCGGGCAGTACCACCGCAAAGTGACAACGTCCTTACCATCCGAAGCCGTTCGGGGGCTCGACTTGCCGCAAAGGAGCGTGCGTTGTCAGACCCGGGCATTACATTCGAGGGCACGGCGGAGGTGTGATCGTGCGCACACGCGCGGGCGCGCCCGTCAGGCAACCCCGTCAGGCAGCCCCGTCAGGAAGCGAGGGGCCGGACAGCAGGAAGGGTGGCCAAGTCTCGGCAGAGGTGTGAGTTCGGCAGCGACGGACAGGGATGGGGGTCCGATGGGAAACGACGCACCACCACGGTGGGACAGGCGGATGCAGCAGCGGCTCGCCCGCGGCGAGGCTGCCGCGCTCGGCGAGCTCTACGACCGCTTCGCCTCCCTCGTGCACAACCTCGCGCACCGCGTCCTGGACGATGAGGACTCCGCCGACCGCATCACCCGCGAGGTGTTCGGCTTCATCTGGGAAAACCCGGATTCCTACGACCCCAAGCAGGGCTCGCTGCGCTCCTGGGTCGCCGGGCTCACCCGCCATCAGGCCGTCCAGCGGCTGCGCCAGACCGAGGCCGCCTCCGCGCGTGACTGCGGCCCGGACGCCCCTGCGCCCGCCGAGATGGAGCAGAAGATCCGCGAGGCCTCCACCGCCGCCCGCGCCGACTACATCGTCACCTCCATGCCCGCGCCGCTGCGGGCCGCCCTGGAGCTGGCCTACTTCCAGCGGCGCGACTACCGCCAGACCGCCGCCGACCTCGGCGTCACCGAGGACGAGGCCAGACGCCGGCTCCGCCTGGGGCTGCAACTGCTCTCCACCGCGCACAACCACCCGGCGCTGCCGCCGCCCCTCCCCCGCCCCTCGCCGGGCGCGGGCCAGGGACGGCCGCTGTGAACGGCCCGGACGAGTGGGACGGCCCCCAGCCGGCCGGCGGGCCCGGCGAGCGACCGCGGATACCTTCCCCGCGTACCGCCGCCGAGGACCAAGGTCCGCTGCCCGACGCCCCGCCTCCACCCGCCCCTGATGCCACCTCCGGGGCCAGGCCCGCCTCTGATGCCATGAGCGATTCCCCCCGCACCCCGACCAGCGGCCCCGAGCCGGACGCCGGCAGCGAACCGGACGCCGGCCGCGAACCCGACCGCGCCGATTCCGGGGCCGACGAACCCGGGGCCGACGACGAACCCGGGGCCGACGACGAGCCCGGTTCCGCCCCCGCGCCCGTCCCGCCGCCCCGGCCCGTCCAGGCCGCCTCCGCCGCCCCGCCCCACAAGGTCCTCAAGTCGCTGCTCGGGGCCTGGGCGCTGGCCGCCTGTTCCGCCGAGGAGACCGCCGCCGTCGAAGCGCACCTCACGGACTGCGCCTCCTGCGCGGACGAGGCGCTGCGGCTGCGCGACGCCGTCGGCCTGCTGCACCCCGCCGACAGCCTCGACCTCGACCCGCTGCTGCGCTCCCGCGTCCTGGAGGGCTGCCTGGTCCGCCGGCCGGCCCGCATCCCGGTCCCTGAATGGGTCACGCCGTATGACGCGGAGACCGCGCGGCTCGACGCGCTGCTGCGCGACATGGGCGAGGCGGAGTGGCGTGCCCCGGTGCGACTGCGGTGGTTCGAGGACGACCGACCGGTCGCGCGCGAGACCACCGTCGCCGGGGTCATCGGGCATCTGATGGCGGTGGACGGGCTGGCCGCGACGGCCCTCGGCCTCGCCGACCCGCTGGGCGCCACCGCCCCGCCGCGCTCGCCCGCCCCCACCGCGCGTACGGAGGCGTACTGGCAGGCGATGGGCGAGGAGCCGAGCCCGTCGGCCACCCACGGCCCGTGGCGCGACCAGAGTCACACCCTGATCAGAACCGTGTCGTTCGCCGGCAGCGGGGCGGCCGAACTCGCCGTGCCCTACGGCGGCTTCCGGCTCCCGCTGCGCGACGCGTTCCTGGACCGCGCCTTCGAGTGCTGGGTGCATGCCGGGGACATCGCGGACGCGGTGGACTATCCGTACGACCCGCCGAGCGCGGGCCATCTGCACGGTCTGGTGGATCTCGCCGCCCGGCTGCTGCCCAAGGCGCTGGCGCACCGCAGACGCGCCGGGGCCGCGGCGCCCGCGCAGCGGCTGGTCGAGGTCGGCGCCCCCGGCCGTACCCTCCATCTGGAGGTCGAGGGCAACGGTGGCGGCCACTGGTACATAGCGCTGGATTCCCCGGCCGCCGTCGCCTCGCCGGAGCGTACGGTCGCCCACATCGCCCTGGACAGCGCCGAGTTCTGCCAGCTGGCGGCCGGACATGTCCCGCCCGAGGAGGCCGCCGCGGGCCAGCACGGCGAGCGGGCGGCGATCCGCGACGTCCTCTTCGCGACGGCGTCGCTGTCCCGCCTCTGACCGGCGCGGCCGGGCACCGAGGACCCGGGCCCGGCCGGCGCCGTGGGACCCGGGCCCCGGCCGGTCGTCCGCGTCAGGCGAAGACGACCGTGCGCGTGCCGTTCAGCAGCACCCGGCGTTCGCTGTGCCACTTCACGGCGCGGGCCAGCGCCTGGCACTCCACATCGCGGCCGATGGCGACCAGCTGGTCGGGCGTGACGTCGTGGCCGACGCGCTCGACCTCCTGCTCGATGATCGGGCCCTCGTCGAGGTCCGCCGTCACGTAATGGGCGGTGGCGCCGATCAGCTTCACCCCGCGCGCGTGCGCCTGGTGGTACGGCTTGGCGCCCTTGAAGCTCGGGAGGAAGGAGTGGTGGATGTTGATGATCCGGCCGGACAGCGCCTTGCACAGATCGTCGGAGAGCACCTGCATATAGCGGGCGAGGACCACCAGCTCGACGTTCTCGGCGCGCACCAGCTCCAGCACCTCCGCCTCGGCCGCCGCCTTGTTCTCACGGCCGACCGGGATGTGGTGGAAGGGGATGTCGTACGAGCCGACGAGCTCGGCGAAGTCGGTGTGGTTGGAGACCACGGCCGCGATCTCGACCGGCAGCGCGCCGATCCGGGAGCGGAAGAGCAGGTCGTTGAGGCAGTGCCCGAACTTGGACACCATCAGGATGACGCGCATCTTCTCGTCGGCCCGGTGGATCTGCCAGTCCATCTGGAAGGAGTCGCCCACCGCGGCGAAGCTCGCCCGCAGCTTCTCCACGCTCACCGGGGAGTCCGCGCTGAAGTGGACGCGCATGAAGAACAGCCCGGTGTCGTGGTCGCCGAACTGCTGGCTGTCCTCGATGTTGCAGCCGGTGATGAAGAGATAGCTGGACACGGCGTGCACGATCCCCTGCTTGTCCGGGCAGGACAGCGTGAGGACGTACTGATCGGGCCGGTCGTTTCGACCGGGCCGGCCGTTTCGACCGGGCTTGGGGGGCTGCGACTCGCTCATGACCTCATAGGGTCGCACACCCTCCGCAGCGCTCAGGCCGGGGCATCCAGTCCGCTGGTCATGAGGGCCAGCACCTCCAGCGAGCGCGGCGGGACATCGGGGTCCTCACCGTCCGCCGAGGCCAGCTGCACATGCGCCGCTCGCGCGGACCGTACGGCCTCCGGCCAGGCCTCGTGCTGCATGTAGGCGGCCACCGGGGCGTCCGCACCGACCTGGTGCATGATCCGCAGCACCCGCAGCACGGCGGCATCGACCAGGCCCGCCTCCTGCGCGTCGCGGAAGATCGTGCCGACGTATTTGTCGGCGGACCAGTTGTCGAGCCAGGTGTCCTCGACGAGGCGGTAGACGGCGTCGGTGACGTCGCCGTAGCCGGGCCGGCCGGCCAGCCAGGTCTCCTGCTGGAAGGCGGGGTCGGAGAGCATGTGCAGCGCGGAGCGCACATTGCTGCGCCAGCGCCACCACGGCATGTCGTTGAGTGGCATGCCGCCCATGGTGGTGGAGCGGCGGCCGCGACGGGAAGAGTTCTCCGAACCTTGCACAGTATTCGATCGTACGTTCCGCGCTGATGATCTCCAGCGGCCCCCCGGAGTTCACCCCGACGTCACCATCCGTTGTGCGGACGTCACTCAACCGTTCCCGGCGGGACGGAAGGCTTCGTGAACATGACCGGACGGCGACGCCCCTCCCCCCGCCCCTTCTCTCACGCACCCGCGGTCGCGATCGCTTCGGCGGTGGTGTGCACGGCGGTCATCGCGTCGCTGCTCTCCGGCTGCGGCTCCCTCCCCGGCAGTTCGGGGGACTCCGGGGAGAAGGAGCCGGTCACCGTGATGACCTGGGCCCCCCAGGACACCAAGGCGACCAATATGCCGGGAATGCCCGCCATGGCACAGGCCTACGCCCGCTGGGTCAACTCCCGGGGCGGTATCGACGGCCATCATCTGAGGGTCCTCACCTGCAACGAACGCAACGACTCGGTGACCGCCCAGCAGTGCGCCCAGCGCGCGGTGGACAGCGGGGCCGTCGCGGTCGTCGGCTCGTACAGCCAGTTCGGCCGCTCCTTCATGTCGCCGCTGGAGATCAAGGGCATCCCCTTCATCGGCGGCTACGGCGCCTCCGACGAGGAGTTCGCCAGCCCGCTCTCCTACCCCGTCAACGGCGGCCAGGCCTCTCTGCTCGCCGGAAACGGGCGCCAGCTGGCACGGGACTGCAAGCGCGTCGCGCTGGTCCGGCCGGACACCCTCCAGGGCGACCAGATGCCGGCCCTGCTCAACTCCGGCCTGCAGAGCGGCCATCGGCACCCCGCCGACGACATCCGCGCGCCCGAGGACGGCACCGACTACACCCCCGAGGTGACCCGCGCCCTGGACGGTGTCGGCGCGGACCCGGCCGTCTACGGGACGGCCGACGCCGGCGGGGCGGCGGACGGCTCCTGCGTGGCGGCCTCGCTCGGCGACCACACCGACGCGTTCTTCGACTCCTTCCGACGGCTCCAGGAGGACAGCCCCAAGGTGCGCATCGCCTCCGTCCTCGGCAGCGTCGGGCAGTCGCTCGTCAACCGCACGGGCGGCACCTCCGGGCCGCTGGAAGGCGCCTTCCTCACCGGCTGGTATCCGGTCGCGAGCGACGCCCGCTGGGAGCCGATGCGCAAGGTCATCCACGATCACGCCTTCGGCGACAACCGCATCGACCCCGCCGACCAGGGGGTCCAGACGACCTGGATCGCCTACACCGTGCTGCGGGCCCTGATCGAGCAGCTCGACGACGAGGGCACCGCGGACATCACCTCGCACGCTCTGCAGAGGACCCTGGACCGCGGGGACCGCGCCATCGACACCGGCGGCCTGACCCCGAAGCTGCGCTGGCGCGACGACGACATGCTCGCCGTCCAGGACTTCCCGCGCATCGTGAACGCCATGGTGACCTACCAGGCCGTACGGGACGGGCAGTTGGTCGCCGCCAAGGAGGGATTCGTGAACGTCACGAAGACGCTGGAGCAGCGCCACACGGACACCTGAGCGGTGCCGGGCGGGCCGGGGCGGCCGGACCACCTCGGCCCCTCGCCCCGCCCGCCCCCGCGGTCGCCTCAGAGCTGCTCGGGGCTGTGCGGCGTCAGACCGTACTTCTGGGCGAGCGGGTTCCAGATCTTCGCCGCCTGCCGCTTGGCCTTCGTCGCCTCGCCGCTGGCCACCGTGCCCTGCCCGGTGTGCCCCGTGGTGCGGGCCTTGCCCTTGTGGCAGCCCTTCTTGCCCGCCACCTGGCCGGCCCATGCCGCGTAGTGGTTGTCCGCCGCGGCCGAGGACCGCCACGCCTTGGTGAGCGCCGCGGTCAGCTGCGCGTGGTTCGGGATCTTGTCGACCGGGAGGCCCTGGAGCCGCTTCACCAGATTGTTGCGCTGTGCGGCCGCGCCCCGCAGGTCCTTCGCGGCGGCCGGGAGGTTGTCGCAACTGCCGATGTTCTTGACCGCGTTGACCACGGAGTCACGGCTGTTGTTGCTGTCGCCCAGCAGCGCGTCGAGACCCTTGGCCTGCGATGCGGCGGGGTCGGCGGACGGCTGCGCCTTGGGCGACTCCTTCGGCGTCTTGTCCGAGCCGGCCGCGGGCGTCTGCTGCTTCTTGGCGGCCTCGTCGTCGCCGCCACCGCTCAGCGCCCAGCCGACACCGAGCCCGGCACCCGCCAGTACGACGACGATGATGCCGATGATCGCCGCGGGGGCCAGCCGGCGGCGGCGCGGCTCGTCGTAACCGTCGTCGTAGGAGGTGTTGTTGTAGTTGCCGTTGTTGCCGCTGTGGTAGCCGTTGTCGTAGCCCTGAGGGGGCAACTGGCCGCCCTGGCCCGGCCCCTGGTGGCCGTACGGCGGCCGGCCCGGGTCCTCGAAGCGCGGCAGCTGCGCGGTGGAATCCGGCGCGGCGCCCGCTCCCGGCGCGCCGGGCTCGGCGCGGAAGAGGCCGTCGAACTCGGCAGGGGTCGGGCGGTCGCCGGGCTCACCGGGACGTATCCCGAACGGCGCACCGGGCGGCGGGGTCGGCGCACCGGCACCGACCGGGGGAATCATCTGGGTGGCCTCGGAGCCGTCCGTGGCCCCGGGGCCCGCACCGGGCATCGGCTGCGACTGCGGCATCGGCTGTGCGGCGCCCTTGGTCAGGCCGCCCTGCGGCGGCTTGACCCGGCGCAGCATCTGGGTGGACTCACCGGGCGTCTCGGGCCGCGCGGCAGCCTCGGGCGGCAGCGGTGCGACGCCGGGGGCGCCCGCGGGGGCGCCCTGTGACGCGAAGGGCGGTATCAGCGCGGTCGCTTCGGCGTCGCTCGTGGCGGGCGGCAGCGGCGCGGCGGCCTGCGGCGTCGCGGGGACGAGCGCCCCAGACGTCGGCCGGGGCTGCTGCTGGTGCTGTTGCTGTTGGGGTTGCTGCTGCTGTGGGGGCTGCTCGCCGTACGTCTGCTGCGGCTGCTGCGGCCGGCCGTACGCCTGCTGCTGAGGCTGTTGTTGCGGCTGCTGCTGCGGCGGCTGCTGCTGCTGCCCGAAATTCTGCTGCTGCTCGTAGGGCTGCTGCCCGTACCCCTGCTGCTGTCCGTAGCCCTGCTGCTGCGCGCCGGTTGCGTACGGGGCGCCTTCGGACGGCGGCTGCGCGCCGGGGGCCGGCTGCGACGGCATGGCCGGGGGCATGGGCGGCAACGGGGGGTGCGCCTGGGGCGGCGCCGGGAAGGCGTCGCCCTGCGGAGAGTGCGGCTGCTGGGAGTGCTGCTGCGGCATCGAGGCGGGGGCGCCCTGGTGGGGCAGACCGTAGTCCTGGCCGTATCCCTGCGACGGCGCGCCGGCCGGCCCGCCGTAGGACTGCGCCGGCGGCTGCCCCTGGGCGGGTGCCTGGCCGTAGGGCTGCGAAGGCTGCTGCGCCGGCTGGGACTGCTGCTGGCCCGGCCCCCAGGGCTGCCCCCAGGGCTGGCCCGCCGGCGGCGCGGCCTGCTGCTCGGGAACCCACGGCTCACCGTTTGCGGGCAGCACTATGCCCTCTCGGGCGGGACCGGCCGCAGAATCCTGCGGGTCGTGACCCTGTCCGCTCTGCGTCACCGGGACTCCTACCATCGTGCAGACCTACGAATCGTCGGCTCACGCTACCGGGTCGCAGCAACGTTCGACCACGTCCCCTGGTCACCACCCCCGCCCGCCCCCTGAGCGCACCGGGCGGGCCGGATCCCCGGCCCGCCCGGACGGCGGAGGGCGCCCCGGACCGGGCCCCTCCGCTTGCCTCCGCCGCTACAGCTGCCCCCTACGCCGCCACGGCCCGCAGTTCCAGTCGCGCGCCGAATTCCCGTACGACCGGTTCGTCCCGATACGGCTCCAGGCGCAGCTGGAAGTCCTCCAGATACTCGGCGCCGCGGTCCGAGCGCAGCCCGCTCAGCAGCTCCACCGCCTGCGTGCCCGTATGGCAGGCCTGCTCGATCTCGCGCTGCTGCACCTGGGCGCCGGCCAGCAGCACCAGCCCGATGGCGCGCCGCCGCGCACGCCCGTCCGGGAGCCCGTCCAGCGCCTCCTGCGCACACTGGGCGGCCGGACCGGACTGCCCCAAGTCGCGGTGGCAGTGCGCGAGTTCGTCGGCCAGATAGGCCGGGCCGAAGTGGCTGATCCAGACCGGGTCGTCGCCCGCGTCGGACGCCGCTTCGGCGCCTTCCATCGCGGACAGCGCCCGGCCCGCCACCGTCTGGAAGGCCCGGTCGTCGCCCATCAGGGCATGGCCGCGGGCCTCCGCCGCGAAGAACATCGCCTCCGCGCGCGGGGTGACATGGCCCCGCGCCCCCTCCTGCGCGGCCCGCGCGAGCTGGGCGATCTCGCGCGGATTACCGAGCGAGGCGGCGAGGTGGCTCATGCTCGCCGCCAGCACATAGCCGCCGTAGGCGCGATCGTCGGCCGCCTGGGCCAGCCGCAGCGCCTGGATGTAGTAGCGCTGGGCCAGACCGGGCTGACCGGTGTCGACGGCCATGTAGCCGCCCAGCTCCGTCAACCGCGCGACCGCCGCGAAGAGTTCCCGCCCGACCGACTCACGGTACGAGCCCGCGAGCAGCCCGGAGACGACGCTGTTGAGGTAGTGCACGACGACCGGGCGGACGTGCCCGGCGCCGAAACGGTGGTCGAGGTCGCTGAGCGCCGACGTCATGGCGCGGACGGCCTCGACGTCCGCCATCCCCACCCGGGCCCCGGCGTTCCGGGCGACCTGGGAGTCCGCGCCGGTGATCAGCCAGTCCCGGCTGGGCTCCACCAGTGCGGACGCGGCGACCGTGGACCCGCTGAGGAAGTCGCGCCGCCCGACATCGCTGCGCCACAGCTCACAGACCTGCTCGATGGCCCCGAGGACCGTCGGGGAGAACTGCAGCCCCACGCCGGACGCGAGGTTCTTGCCGTCGGCCATCCCGATCTCGTCGATGGTGACCGTGCGCCCCAGCTTCCGGCCGAGCGCCTCCGCGATGACGGCCGGGGCACGGCCACGCGGCTGCTGTCCACGCAGCCAACGGGCCACGGAGGTCTTGTCGTACCGCAGATCGAGACCGTGTTCCGCACCGCACATGTTGACGCGGCGGGCGAGCCCCGCGTTGGAGCAGGCGGCTTCCTGGATCAGCGCCTGCAGCCGTTCGTTGGGCTGCCGCGCGACGAGTGGCCTTGCGGCCATGCTGTACCCCCTGATGACTGCTGCGCGTTCACCGTCGAACGCCGTTCCTCGTGATCAATTCCCCACACATATCCGGGATATCCGGGACTTCCGGCATATGCGCACTACGAGTGATGCGAGCGAGAGGTGCCTGCCCGTATCCGGGCCCGCTTTCGGGCCTCAGGTCTTGACCTGCGAGAAGCAGTTGGCGCGCGGTGCCCGTGCACAGATCGCGGCGCCGCGGTGCCCGGGATCCCCGTGCGCACTGCGGCCTGCCGCCGGGCGGCCTCTCCGCCCCTCACGCAGGTGGTTACCCCGCTCCGGGACCACGGCCCCTACGCGCCCCCGCCGGTGCACCCATGCGCCCCACATGCAAGAACGATGCGCCGGGGCGCGCCGCATGTCGGCCGTAACCCTTGGTGAGAAGGGAAGTTGACCTCTGCGTGGAAGAGACCATCGGAGTCACAGGAGCCGCGCAGATCCCCCAGCAGCGCGGCGAGCAGCTGCTCGACATCGCGGTGCGTTACGCGGAGGAACGCCATTGGGACGTGTTCCCCGGCGCGTGGCTGGAGCACAACGGCCAGACCCTGCGCTGCTCGTGCGACGCCGCCGACTGCGCCGCGCCGGGCGCGCACCCCACCGGCCCCGGCTGGGCGGGCCAGGCCAGCGGCAGCGGCAGCGCCGTCCGCCGGATGTGGACCAAGCACCCGAAGGCGGCGATCCTGCTGCCGACGGGCCGGACGTTCGAGGCGCTCGACGTGTCCGAGACCGCGGGCTGTCTGGCGCTGGCCCGTATGGAGCGGATGGAGGTGCCGCTCGGCCCCGTCACCCGCACCCCCGGCCGCCGGATGCTCTTCCTCGTCCTGCCCGGCGCCTCGGTGAAGGTCCCGGAGCTGGTACGGAACCTGGGCTGGCCGCCGGCCGCCCTGGACCTGGTCTGCCGCGGCGAGGGCGAGTACATCGCCGCGCCGCCGACCCGCGTCGGCACCCACGGTTCGGTGCAGTGGGCGCGCCGCCCCACCGCCACCAACCGCTGGCTGCCGGACGCGGAGGAGCTGATCAGCCCGCTGGCGTACGCCTGCGCACGGGACGCGGCGGCGGCCCGCGGGCAGTGACCCCGGGGCCGGGGGCCGCCCGTTCCCCGGCCACCACCGGCCGCCACCGGCCGACCGGCCCCTCCCCCGGGCACCCGGCGCCCGCTGCGTCCACAGCCCGACCGTCGTGCGTGATCCGCCCGTATCGTGGCCACGGACGGGGGCACAGCCGCTCCTGCGGGGACGTCGAAGGGCAGACCGGTGGGCAACGAACCGGAACACATCGAAGAGCGGGCCGAGTCGGTGCCGCCACTCACCGGGACGGACGCCTCCCGGGGCGGGCCGGGAGCCGGCGGCGGCAGCGCGGCCGGTCCGCCCGCCGTACGCATCCGGGGCCTGTGGAAGAAGTTCGGCGAGCAGGTCGCCGTCAGCGGCATCGATCTGACGTTGCCCGCCGGCCGCTTCATCGGCCTGGTCGGCCCCAACGGCGCGGGCAAGACCACCACCCTGTCCATGGTGACGGGCCTGCTGCGGCCGGACTCCGGGCAGGTCGAGATCGGCGGGCACGACGTCTGGCAGGACCCGGTGGCCGTGAAGTCCCGGATCGGGGTGCTGCCCGAGGGACTGCGCCTCTTCGAGCGGCTCTCGGGCCGCGAACTCCTCGGCTACATCGGGCGGCTGCGCGGCCTGCCCGGTGACGAGGTCGACAAGCGGGCCGGTCAGCTGCTGGACGTCCTCGACCTGTCCGGCGCGCAGAACAAACTGGTCGTGGACTACTCCACCGGTATGCGCAAGAAGATAGGTCTGGCCGCGGCGCTGCTGCACAACCCCGAGATCCTCTTCCTCGACGAGCCCTTCGAGGGCGTCGACCCGGTGTCCGCGCAGACCATCCGCGGCGTCCTGGAGCGCTACACCGCCTCCGGCGCGACCGTCATCTTCTCCAGCCATGTGATGGAACTGGTCGAGTCGCTGTGCGACTGGGTCGCGGTGATCGCGGCCGGCCGGATCCGGGCCGACGGTCCGCTCGCCGAGGTGCGCGGCGCGGCCCCCTCGCTCCAGGACGCGTTCCTCGAACTCGTCGGCGCGAACGCGCGGGGTGCCGGACAGAATCTGGACTGGCTGGGCGGCGGCAGCCGATGAGCACCGAAACCGTCACCGTGGCGCGGCGTCCGGCCACCGCGCCCTCCGTGACCTCCGTCTTCGTGGGCCTGAAGCTGACCCTGCTGCGCAACGGCCTGCGCCAGTCGACGGGACGCACGCTGGCCTACGTCGCCTCGGTCCTCGTCGGGCTGCTGTTCGCGGCCGGGGTCGTGCTCGGGCTGGTCGCGCTGCGCGGCAACTCCCATGTCGGCGCGCTGGTCGTGCTGCTCATCGGGATCCTCACCCTGGGCTGGGCGGTGATGCCGCTGTTCTTCCCGACGGGTGACGAGACCCTCGATCCGACCCGGCTGGTCATGCTGCCGCTGCGGCCGCGCCCGCTGATCGGCGCGCTGCTGGTGGCGTCGCTCATCGGCATCGGCCCGGTCTTCACCCTCGCGCTGGTGGTCGGCTCGGTCATCGCGGTGGCCGACGGGCCGGTCGCCGCGGTCACCGGGGTCATCGCCACCGTCCTGGTGGTGTTGGTCTGCGTGACCCTGGCGCGCGCGGTCGCGACGGCCTCGGTGCGGCTGCTGACCAGCCGCCGTGGCCGCGATCTCGCCGTGCTGAGCGGCCTGTTCATCGCGATCGGCGCCCAGGGCGTGAACATCGCCGCCCAGCGGCTGGGCCGCCCGGACGGCCTGTCCGTATTGGAGCCGCTGGGCAACGTCCTGCGCTGGGTGCCGCCGGCCTCGGCGATGAGCGCGGTGGAGGACGCCGGAAACGGCTCGTACGGGCGGGCGGTGGCGGGGCTGGCCCTGACGGCGCTGGCCCTGGCGCTGCTGCTGTGGTGGTGGCAGCGCACCCTGACCACCCTGATGGCGTCCCCCGACTCCTCCACCCTCCAGGCCGTGGAGAAGGACAGCACCCGCCGGGCCGGTTCCGGGGAGCGCGGGGTGGCGCGGCTACTGCCCGGCGGCCGTACGGGCACGGTCATGCTGCGGACGCTGCGCTACGCCTGGCGTGACCCGAAGTCGAAGATGTCCTGGGCGACGTCGCTGGCGGTCGGCCTGCTGGTGCCGTTCGTCTCGTCCGTGCAGGGCAACGGCTCCCTCTACACCGCGTTCTCCGCGTCCGCGCTGCTCGGTATGCAGATGTACAACCAGTTCGGGCAGGACACCTCGGCGTTCTGGATGGTCGCCTCGACGATCTCCACACCGCGGGACGCCTATCAGGAGCTGCGGGCCCGTGCGCTGACCCTGGCGATGGTCGCGGTCCCGTACGTCACGCTGGTCGTCGTCGGCACCGCCGCCCTCATCGGCCCGTGGTCCTCCTTCCTGGAGGTGTACGGGCTGTCGCTGGCCCTGCTGGGCGCGCTGCTGGCCACCGGCGCGCTCTCCTCGGCGCTCTTCCCGTACTCGATCCCGTCGGAGGGCAACAAGAACGTCGCGCCGGGCCAGGGGGCCATCGCGTGGTTCAGCCTGTTCGGCGGGCTCCTCGTGGGCGCGGTGCTCAGCGCGCCGCTGCTGGGCCTGACCATCTGGCTGCATGTGGCGGGGCTGCACGGCCTGTTGTGGATCCTGCTGCCGGTCGGCGTCGTCTACGGGGCCGGCATCGCGGAGTTGGGGCTGCGGGTGGCCGCGCCCCGAGTGGTGCGGCGGCTGCCGGAGATCCTGACGGCGGTCAGCAAGGGGTGAGACGGGCGGGGAGCCCGACCGGCTCCCCTTGACATCAAGTTCGCTTGAGGTCCGAGGGTTCGGGGTGTCGGCCTGCTGAACGGCCGGCACCCCTCTCCGTCTCGGGAGTCCTGCCATGTCCGCTGCCCCCGCCGCACCCGGCGCCGCCGCCCACGGGGCCACCGCGCCCCACGACACCGCCGCGGGGTCCGCCCCGCCCGCCGGCCGCCGCAGCCGTGAACGCGGCGTCGCGGCCCTCGCCTCCGTCGTCGTCCTCGGCTCCCTGATGACCGTGCTGGACATGACGATCGTCAACGTCGCGCTCAACCGCCTCTCGGAGGATTTCCACGCCCCGCTGGCCGCGATCCAGTGGGTCGTCACCGGCTACACCCTGGCGCTCGCCGCCGTCATCCCGCTCACCGCGTGGGCCATCGGCCGCTTCGGCACCAAGCGCCTCTACCTGCTCGCGATCGGTGGCTTCGCCGTCGGCTCGCTGCTCGCCGGGCTCGCCTGGAACACCGAATCGCTGGTCGCCTTCCGGGTGGTCCAGGGGCTGGCGGGCGGCGTCGTCCAGCCCGTCGGCATGACGATCCTCATCCGGGCCTCCGATCCCGCGCACCGCGGCCGGATCATGAGCGTTCTCGGCATCCCCGTACTGGTCGGCCCGTTGGTCGGTCCGGTCCTGGGCGGCTACCTGGTGGATGCGGCATCCTGGCGCTGGGTGTTCCTGATCAACATCCCGGTCGGCCTGATCGCCTTCGTCCTGGGCACCCGCTTCTTCCGGCGGGACACCCCGCAGCCCACCCGGCGGCTCGACCTGCCCGGTCTGCTGGCTCTCTCCCCCGGCCTGGCCCTGCTGCTCTACGGGCTGAGCAGCGGCGCCGAACGGCACTCCTTCACCACTGCCGGCGCCCTGCTGCCCACTCTGGTCGGCGCCGCGCTCGTCATCGCGTTCGTGATCCGTTCGCTGACCGTCCGGGACCCGCTGATCGATCTGCGGCTGCTGCGGCACGGCTCCTTCGGGCCGGCCGCCGCCACCCTGGCGCTGTTCGCCGCCGGGTACTTCGGCTCGATGCTGCTGCTGCCGCTCTACTACCAGGTCGTACGGGGGCAGAGTGCGACCGGCGCCGGGCTGCTGGGCATCCCGCAGGTTCTGGCCACCGGCATCACGATGCAGTTCTCCGGCCGGCTGGTCGACAAGGTGGCACCGCGCAGGCTCGTGCTGACCGGAGTGGTCCTGGCCACCGCCGGGTTCCTCACCTTCACCACCCAGGTCGCCGCCGACACCCCCTACACGGTGCTGCTCACCGCACTCGCCGTCATGGGCGTCGGGGTCGGTATGACGATGATGCCGACGATGACCGCGGCCACCCGCAGCGTGGGCATCGACCGGATACCGGCCGCCTCGACGGCGCTCGCCATCGTTCCGCAGCTCGCCTCGTCGGTCGGCGCCGCGCTGATGTCCGTCCTGCTCGCCGGGGCGATGTCCGAACGGCTGCCGCACGCGCTGTCCGGCGGCGGACTGGAAGCCGTCCACGCACTGCCCGCCGACGCCGTACGCGCCGTCGCACCGCAGCTCGCCGAGGCGTTCCGGCACACCTACATCTGGGCCGTGGCGCTGGTCGCGCTGGCCCTGCTGCCTGCGCTGTTCCTGCCGCGGGGGAAGCCGGCGGCCGGGTGAGCGGGGCGGCCGCCGCCCGGCGCGGGCCCGCGCACCGCCAAGGGCCGCTGGTCACGTGGGAGTGATCAGCGGCCCTCGGCGGTGCTCACCGGACGGAGTCGCGGGGCGGCTCACACCGCCGGCAGGCCGTAGATCTCGTCGCCGTGCGTGGCCAGCAACCGCTGCCCGGAGGCGACGACATGCCACTGCTCCATGCTGCCGGAGTTGTCGTTGTAGTGCCAACGTGCCGCGCCCGTACGGGGGTTGAGCGCGAAGATGCCACCGACGTCGTCATACGACGCGCCGTAGAGCGTGTCACCGACCCGTACGAACTCCGTCGGCGCGCGCCGTGCCCCGACGTCCTCGCAGAGCCAGAGCTTCTTACCGCGCACCGGGTCCACAGCCCACACCCCGCCGCTGTGGTCCGCCGCGTAGAGCACCCCGTCGACCACCATCGGCTGGTAGAAGCTGAGCCGCCCGCCGGTGGACATCGACCAGTCGGCCTTGCCGCTGTCGAGGTGCACCGACCGCAGGCGCTCGCCACCGAGGAAGACCCGCCCGGCGTGCACGGCGGGACGCCAGGCGATGTCATCGCCGATCTTCTGCGTCCACAGCTGCCGGCCGTTCGCGGCGTCGCGGACCGTGACGTTCTTCCGGCCGTCCGTATAGACGAGGCGACCGCCCACCGCGACGCCTTCGAGGTCGTAGTCGTGGGTGCCCTTGTCGCGCGGCTTCTGCCATTCCACCTTGCGGGTACGGAGGTTGATGGCGGCGATCGCCGTGAGATGGACGGTGGTGTCCTCGGTGCGCACCGAGGCGACGACATAGATCCGTTCCTTGTCGGCGGCGAGAATGCGCTCGGCGTTCAGCTTGCCCTTGAGCCTGCTGCGCCACGCCTCCTTGCCGGTGCCGGCGTCGAGGCCGATGACATCGCCGTCGTATTCGGTGCTGACGAGGAAGAGCCGGCCGCCCGCGAAGATCAGCGGTGCGCCGGCGGGTGCGACGCCCTTGCGTGTCCACTTCGGCCTGCCCGTGGTGGCGCGCCGGGCGATCAGCGGATCGCCGCTGATGATCAGCAGGCCGTTGTGGGCGAGCAGCGGCTGATCGCTGTTGAGGGTGTCCGTCTGCGCGGTGCGGTGCCACAGCACCTGCGGGGCGGTGCCGGGGGGCGGGGTGCTGAAGCCCGCGTCACGCCCGTCGCCCGGCCCCTTCCCGGCGCCGCCCGTGCCGCCGCCCTGGCTCCCGTCCGCGCCCCCGCCGTTGTTCGCGAACGCCCAGGCCCCGGCCCCGCCGACGGCCACCGCCCCGACCGCGCCGCCCGCCACCAGGCCGAGAAAACGACGACGGGAGGGAGTGACGGGCGCCGCCGCCACGGCTGTCGCTGCCGTCGTTGCCGCGGTCGCTGCCGGCGTCGGGGTGTCCGTAACCGTCAACTGGCCAGGCGGAGACGCCGAGTTCGGGGTGTGGCCCGTCGCCGCTGCCGCGTGCGGCAGCGGAGGCGGCGTGGGCGTGGATGCCGATGACGGTGTTGCTGTTGATGGCGGTGTCGGTGTCGGTGCGGGCGTTCCGGAGAGGACGTATGTCGGTGCGGAACCGAAACCGGCCGGGGCCGCCTGCTCCGAGGGCGGGCCCCCGCCATCCGGCACCGGCGTCCCCTGTTCCGGGGTTTCCAGGTCCAGGATGCGCGCGGCGTGTGTGGCGATGGTGGAAGCCACCGCTCCCGGCAGCCAGTTGCGCAGGATCGCGCCCGTCCCGTCCGGGGCCAGCTCCGCCAGCACCTGTGCGGGGGCGGGGCGCTGTGCGGGGTCACGGCGGAGACAGCCGGCGATGAGGCCGAGAAGGTGCTCGGGCACTCCGGTGAGGTCCGGCTCGCCGTGCACCACCTGATAGAGCACGGCGGCGGGGGTGGTGTCGCCGTACGCGGTGTGTCCGGTGGCGGCGTAGGCGAGAACCGCGCCGAGCGCGAAGACGTCGCCCGCCGCGCCGACCGGCTCGCCGAGCGCCTGCTCCGGGGGGATGTAGCCGGGAGAGCCGACGACCACGCCGGTCTGGGTCATCCGGTCGCCGTCGACGGCCCGTGCGATACCGAAGTCGATCACTCGCGGGCCGTCGGCGGCCAGCAGCACATTGGACGGCTTCAGGTCACGGTGCACCAGCCCGACGGAGTGGATGTCGATGAGCGCGGCGGCCAGCCCCGCGCCAAGGGCCCGCACACTGTGTTCGGGCAACGCACCGTGTTCGCCGACCACTTCGGTCAGGGACGGGCCGAGGACGAAGGCGGTGGCCAGCCAGGGCAGCGCGGCATCCGTGTCTGCGTCGACGACCGGCGCCGTGTGGCGGCCGGAGACCGCCCGCGCTATCTCGACCTCCTGCCGGAACCGCTCGCGGAACGCGGCATCCTGGGCCAGGTCGGGCCGGACCACCTTGACCGCAACCGTGCGCCCGCCCGTCGAGCGCGCCAGATAGACCCGCCCCATCCCGCCGGCGCCGATCCGGCCCAACAGGCGATACGACCCGAGTGATTGCGGGTCATCCGGAAGCAAGGGGTCCATCGCGGGCCTTCCCTGTGAATCGGTCGCGCGGCGAAGCGCCGCACTACACACAACTGGCTGAGCGGGTCCGCCGCGCCGGGGCAGTGCATCGTAGCTCTGCCCCTCCCGCCACCACGGACGCACCCGGGGCCCCTCGGGAACGCCCCGCCCGCCCGCAGTCTCCGCCGCAGCGCCCGCCCCGCACGCCGGAACGCACCGCAGGCCGGCCCACTTGAGCCCCGGTCAGCGCAGTGCCAGCCCCGGATCAACGCAAGATCGGCCCCTGGTCGGTCCGGATCCGCCCCGAGGCGCCCCGACCCGCCGGAGACGACCGAATCGCCCGGGGCGCCTCAGCAACCCCCAACCAGCCGCAGAAGCCGCGTACTTCACCGCCCCTCCCGCCTCCGGGTCACGCCGACGCGCTCACACCGACGCGCTCACGCCCTCGCCACCGACTGCAGGAACGGCTCGACCACCCGGCGCCACTCCTCCGGAAACTCCCAGGGCAACAGATGCCCTGCTTCGGGGACTTCGGCATAGGCGCCGCGCGGCAGCACCCGGACCATTTCCTGAGCCTCGGCCCGGCCCAGCTCCGCGTCCCAGCCCCGGACCACCAGGGTGGGGCACTGCACCTGGGCCAGCTCCTCCCAATGCGCGTCATGCACCCAGGTCTCCCGGGCGGTCAGCATCTGACGGCGGGAGAAGACCGGCCGCCAGCCGTCCGCCCGCTCGGCCATCACCTCGGCGAAGAACTCGCCGCGGGCCGGCCGGGGCCGCTCCAGCTGCGGATCGTCCTCACCGAACCACTTGCGGACGTCCGCGAGGTTCGCGAACGGGACCGGCCAGGACCGGAACCATGCGGCCCACTCCTGCTGCGAGGCCGCCCCGAGCGCCGAGGCGCGCATATCGCAGATGACCAGGGCGCTGACCAGATCCGGCCGACGCGCCGCCAGCTGCCACGCCGTCAGCGCGCCCATGGCATGCCCGATCAGGGCGACCGGGGCCAGCCCGAGCTGCTCGATGGCCGCGATCGCGTCATCGACATAGGCCGCGCGGTCGAACGGTCCGCCGGACGGCTTGTCGCTGCGGCCGTGCCCCCGCTGATCCAGCCCGAACGCGCGATGACGCTCGCTCAGCCAGCGTGCGGTGTCCGCCCAATGGGACGCGCGCCCCATCAGGCCGTGGAGCAGCAGCACGCCCGGCCCGCGCCCGTCCTCCTCCCGTCCACCGCCGGTCTTGGGCGGGTCGGTGAATTCCCAAGCGGCGAGCCGCACGCCGCCGGCCCCTGTCACATCGATACGCCGCACCATGTGCCCTGGCACCCCCAATCGTCCGGTGAGCAGCTCCACACTATCGAACCCCTATTCGAACGCGCCGCTTCCGCACGGAACACCCCTCGTTCGAGTGACGGCACTCCAGGATTGGCCGCGCGTGCCACGGGGAGACATCTGCCGGGAGGCGGGCCCCACCGGGAAGGGGGCCCGTAGGGAAAGACCCTGGGAGCTCGGGGCTCCGGGTCTTGTGGGGGACGTGGGGAGGCGGGGCCCCGGCTGCTCGCAGCGCCGGGGCCCTGAACGTGCCACCTGCCCGGCACCCGTCGCAGGCAGCTCCCAGACGCCGGCCGGCGCACTCGTTCCGAGCCCCGGCACGAACACCGGCGCAGGCTTCGACCGCGGCAGTGCCCGTGCGGCGAGCCGTGTAAATGATGCAAGAAACGCTCCGAGCCCCATGGTCCGACGGACTCAGCACACGCATCCGAGCCCCCTCCCCACCCGGAGAGCCGAGACGGGCACGTCCCCCTGCCTCGTGCGTGCGCAGCCGCCAGCCCCGACCCGGCTCCGGGTTCCCGGCGCGACACGCCTCGCGCCGCCATATGTCCATGCGTGAGCGTCAGCGTCGCACGCCATCGGCGCAATCGCACGGGTTCGCACAGGTTCATTCAGCGGGCACAGCGCCAACGAGCCCACTGAACGGCGCTTCGGCGCAGCTCAGCGGGCTCAGGGGAGGGAAATGGCGAGGAAGGGAGGTGAAGAGATCAGCCGGAGCGGGCGGACGCGGCGTGCCCGACTGTCAGCGTGAGCGGGGGTTCCGGCTCAGCGCTTGGCGACGAAGACGTGCGACGCGATCTCGGCGTCCAGTTCGGCCGCCTCACCGCTGCTGCCGACCAGCACACCGGCCGGTGACTCCGTCACGCTCACCACGGCGCCCGGCTGCACACCGGCCCGCCGCAGGGTGTACATCAGCTGGGCGTCCGCCTGGATCGGCTCGCCAATACGGCGCACCACGACCGTCTTGCCGTCGGATCCGGCGTCCAGATCCATCAGGCTGACCATCCCGGCGTCCAGGAACGGGTCGACCTCGGACTTCTCGCCGAGCTCCTCCAGCCCCGGGATGGGGTTGCCGTACGGCGACTCGGTCGGATGACGCAGCAGCTCCACGACGCGGCGCTCGACCGCCTCGCTCATCACATGCTCCCAGCGGCACGCCTCGGCGTGCACCTGCTCCCATTCCAGCCCGATGACGTCGACGAGCAGACACTCGGCGAGGCGGTGCTTGCGCATCACCCGCGTCGCGAGCCGCCGGCCCTCTTCCGTCAGCTCCAGATGCCGGTCACCCGCGACCGTCAGCAGGCCGTCTCGCTCCATGCGCGCCACCGTCTGGCTGACCGTCGGGCCGCTCTGTTCGAGCCGCTCCGCGATCCGGGCGCGCATGGGGACCACACCTTCCTCTTCGAGTTCGAGGATGGTGCGGAGATACATCTCCGTGGTGTCGATCAGTCCGGACATGCGTGCCCCTCGATGTGTCGTGCGGTGGCCCTGGACTCAATTCTGACGCATCCCACCGACAACGGTGCCGCCTCGTCCGCGCACCGGACCTCGCGCCCGTATTGACAGGGCACTGGTCCAGACCGCAACGTGATCCGCGCCACGACTGTCCGCCCGGTGAAAACCGGCGGGATCGCGGGACCACGGCATCGTCGTGATCACGGGAACGCGGGACCGGCGAGATCGGCGGCCTTCCCGCCGCATGCGCTGAGTCCGCAGGGTTCGCAGCATGCAACACCGTCCGGCGCGCCCGCATTCCTGGGCGCGCACTCCTGGCGGGGCGGCGGCAGCCCGAGCGCCCCGTGACGGCAGAGGGCGCGGCCGCGGACGGTGCGACGGCAGACGGTGCGACGCTTCGACGAGAGGGGACCGAGGCAATGGCTGACAGTGACCGGAGCGACGGCGGGGGCGGGGACGTCCGGCCGGCCGGACGTTTCTTCGACGCCGCCATCGACCTGCTGCGGCAGGTGCGCGACGAGGAGGGCGACCGGATCACCGCGGCCGGGGAACTGATCGCCGCCACCGTCGCCGAGGGCGGCCGGGTCTTCTCCTTCGGCGCCGGGCATTCCTCGCTCCCCGCCCAGGACACGGTCTACCGCGCGGGCGGCCTGGCGATCATGAACCTGCTGTCCGTCCCCGGTGTCGTGGGCGTCGACGTACGGCCGGCGACGCTCGGGAGCGCGCTGGAGCGGGTCGACGGGCTCGCCGGGGCGGTCCTGGACACCAGCCCGCTGCAGGCCGGCGATGTGCTGGTGATCATCTCGCTCTCCGGGCGCAACTCGCTGCCCGTGGAGATGGCGATGAACGCACGAGCGCTCGGCATCCGGGTCATCGGCGTGACGTCGGTGGCCTACGGGGACGCGACCAAGTCCCGGCATTCCTCGGGGACCTACCTCAAGGACCACTGCGACCTCGTTCTGGACAGCCGGATCCCGGTCGGTGACGCGGAGCTGACGCTGCCGGGCATCGACGCGCCGTTCGCCCCCGCCTCCACGGTCGTCACCAGCGCGATCATGCAGGCCGTGGTGGCGACGGCGGCCGGCGCGCTGGTGGAGCGGGGCATCGACCCGCCACTGCTGCGCTCGGGGAACGTCGACGGCGGACACGAATGGAACGGCCGGGTCATGAGCGAGTACGCGGACCGGATCTTCTACCGGCACTGACGGGGCGGCGGCCCGGGGCCCGGGGCCCCGGGCGGTCAACGGTGCGCCGTGCTGTCCGCGAGGTCCAGGGCCGCCGCGATCCGCGCCGCGACCTCCTCGGCGTAATCGGCGTCCGCGCGGTCGAAGGGGCGGCGCGAGGGCGTCCGCAGGAACGTCGCGACGCCGAGCGTGCGGCCGCGGCTGCGCAGCACCACACACAGGCCGTGGACCGTGCCGTCCGGCCATTTGCGGGCCGCCGCCCAGCCGTCGGCCGAGGCGGGCCCCGCACTCGTACGCACCGATCCGCGCCGCTCGTAGGCCTGCGCCGCCGGGTGGCCCGGGGCGTAGGCGACCGGGATGCCGGTCGCCGGCGACGCCTCGGAGGGGCCGGGCGAACCCGCCGGTGAGGCCAGCGCCCGCACCAGACGCGGCGCGCTCGGGCGCCGCACCGCCCGGCCGGCGCCGCCGGTGTCCCCGCCTTCCCCCGCCGCGTCGTCCACCGCCTCGTCCACCGCGCCGTACGGCACGGGCGGGGGCGCCGCGGCCAGGTCGACCAGGCCGTGGTCGGCGAAGCCCGCCAACGCGAAGTCGAGGTGGACGGCGGCGGCGTCGGACGGTCTGGGGCACTCGGCGGCGGCGCGGCCCGCACGGTGCAGCTGACGGGCCCGAAAGCGCAGCAGGGAGCTGTCCTGTTCGGCGCGTTTGGCCTCCGTCACGTCCTGGAAGAGCCAGGCCACGCCCAGCGGCACCGGCTCCTCGGCCAGCGGCGAGGCCAGCCGGACGAAGCCGCTGCGCCAGCACCGGCGCGGGAGTTCGGCCCCCTCGGCGCGCAGCGTCACCCACAGCTCGGCGGCGACAGGCGGCGCGCCCTCGGCCAGGACGTGCTGCAGCGCGCTCTCCAGCTCCTCCGCGCCCTGCGCCAGGAGGTCGCCCAGCGGGCGCCCCAGCAGGGCCGTACGCCCCGCTCCGAAGGTGCGGGCGGCATGGGCGTTGACGACGGCGGGCCGGAGGTCGGCGTCGACCAGCACCACGCCCCAGGACGCGTCCTCGAAGAGTGCCTCGCTGAGCGCGATGGAGCGTTCCAGGTCGATCTGTGCGTGCACCTCGCTGAAGGCGCAGTACACCCCGGCGACCCTGCCGTCCGGGCCGCGCACGGCGGAGGACTGGGTGCGGACGAGGACGCGGTGGCCGTCCTTGGTGAGCAGGGCGAATTCGTGCACCTGGCGGCCCGGGGAGCGCATCGCGGCGGACAGGGCCGCGTCGACCTCGTCGGCGTCCTCCTTGCGGACGGCCCATCCGGCCAGGCCCGTACGGCCGACGGCCTCGGCGGCGGTCCAGCCCAGGATGCGGCTCGCTTCGTGGTTCCAGTGGGTGACCGCGCCGTCGGCCGCGAAGGCGACCAGGGCGGCGTCCATCCCGTCCAGGAGCGCGGCCAGCAGGCCGGAGTCGTCGTTGTCCGGCGGGCGGTCGCGGTCGCCGTCCGGACCGCGGGCCGGCTGGGCCGGACCCGGCACCCCGGCGCGGCGGTCCGACGACGAGGCCGCGGACGCCGATGAGGCAGCCGAAGCCGATGAGGCGGACGAAGCTGAAGAAGAAGCAGTCACTGGCACCCCTTACGAACGCGGTCGCACGTGCTGCACCTCGGATCATTCAACTGGAACGTGACCCAGCACACATCCGATTCGCGGAAATCGTTGCTCCCGGAAAAATCGGTTGTGAGGGTCCGGACCGCTTCCTAAGGTGTGGAGCACACGAGAAGGGAGGTGGTTCGGCCAATGATTTCGCACCGGACGCGTGAGGTGGCTGCGGGCTAGCGGCCCGTCGCTCCACCGAAGTGCAGCGCCGGACCAGCGCATACTGCAGATGCGCAGCCGGCCAATCCCAAGCAGTCACCCGACCCGCGGGCTGCCGGTTCGTCCGACCGGCCCTTCGCGCCACCGAGCGCGGAGGAAGCAGCCCGCGGGTCGTCTGCGTTTCCGTACGCGGTCGGCAGTGGCCGTACGCAGTCGGCACGGGCGTATGCGGCCGGCACCGGCCGTACGCCGGTACCGCCCGCACGGCGCTCAGGGCGCCAGTCGCTCGACGCGCCAGGTGGCCGCCGGGCCGCCCGCGGCGCGCGCGCCGTCCGTCTCGCGCACGTACCGCAGCCGGTCGTGCAGCCGGTTGTGCCGGCCCTGCCAGAACTCCACCGCCTCGGCGGGGACCCGGTAGCCGCCCCAGTGCGGCGGCGCGGGCACCTGCTCGCCCTCCGGGTAGCGGGCCGCCAATTCGTCGTAGGCCCGCTCCAGTTCCGCGCGCGAGGCGACCGTCGAGGACTGGTCGCTGGCCCAGGCGCCCAGTTGGGAGCCGTGCGGGCGGGTGCGGAAGTAGGCGGCGGTCTCGTCCCTGCCGATGCGTTCGGCGATACCGCTCACGATGACCTGGCGGGCCAGCGGGTGCCAGGGGAACAGCAGCGAGACATAGGGGTTCGCCGCCAGTTCGCGGCCTTTGCGGCTGGTGTAGTTGGTGAAGAACACGAAGCCGCGGGCATCGAATGCCTTGAGCAGCACGGTCCTTGAACTCGGCCGGCCGGCGGCGTCCGCGGTCGAGACGACCATCGCGTTCGGCTCGTGCAGGCCGGCGGCGGCCGCTTCCTTGAACCAGCGCGCGAATTGGTCGTAGGGACTGACGGCGAGGTCGGGCTCGGCGAGCCCCTCGGCGCGGTAGTGCGCACGCATGGACGAGGGGTCGGGGGTTTCGGCGAAGGGCGCGTCGGCGGAGGGCACGGGCTCATCTTGCAGCATCGGTTCTGCCGCGGACCGGCGGGAGGGGTGAAAGTCTGCCCCTCGTCGACCCGCCGTAACCCTCGCGTCAGCGAATCGATCAGTGTTGCGGTTCTCACGCTTCCCCGCAGGTGACGAACCCGCCAAAATCAAGGCCCGGCCCACTGTGGCCTCCGGACATCGGAAGCTATCGTGTCCGGCCTGACGCACGAAGTACCACGCACGACGCACCGCATGACGTACGACGCTTCGCACGGTGCCCGCCCGCGGCCCGACCCACCGCGCGCGGAACTGTCGCGTGACCCATGCCCCGGCGGGGCATCACCGGAGTGACCGGTACGGACCGCGAGCTGCCCGGCGCAGCCGCGTAACCGCACCGGCACCCCACCAGACACGACCGCACGGCATCCGGTCACCAGCCGCATGCCGCCCCCATCTTGAGGAGCCGCCTGATGTCCGACTTCGTACCCGGACTCGAGGGAGTCGTCGCGTTCGAGACGGAGATCGCCGAACCGGATAAGGAAGGCGGCGCGCTCCGCTATCGCGGGGTCGACATCGAAGACCTCGTCGGGCACGTGTCCTTCGGGAACGTCTGGGGCCTGCTGGTCGACGGGGCGTTCAATCCCGGTCTGCCGCCCGCCGAGCCGTTCCCGATCCCGGTGCATTCGGGTGACATCCGGGTCGACGTCCAGTCGGCGCTCGCCATGCTGGCGCCCGTATGGGGCCTGAAGCCGCTGCTGGACATCGACGAGAAGACGGCCCGCGACAACCTCGCCCGCGCCGCTGTCATGGCGCTGTCGTACGTCGCGCAGTCGGCGCGCGGGCAGGGCCTGCCGATGGTGCCGCAGCGGGAGATCGACAAGGCCGACACGGTCGTCGAGCGCTTCATGAAGCGCTGGCGCGGTGAGCCGGACCCCAAGCACGTGGCGGCGGTGGACGCCTACTGGACCTCGGCCGCCGAGCACGGCATGAACGCCTCCACCTTCACCGCCCGGGTCATCGCGTCCACCGGCGCCGATGTCGCGGCCGCGCTGTCCGGTGCGGTCGGCGCGATGTCCGGACCGCTGCACGGCGGCGCACCGTCCCGCGTCCTCGGCATGATCGAGGAGATCGAGCGGACCGGTGACGCCGCGGCCTACGTCCGGCAGGCGCTGGACAAGGGCGAGCGGCTGATGGGCTTCGGGCACCGCGTCTACCGCGCCGAGGACCCGCGGGCGCGGGTGCTGCGGCGTACCGCCAAGGAGCTGGGCGCCCCGCGCTTCGAGGTCGCCGAGGCGCTGGAGAAGGCCGCGCTGGACGAGCTGCACAGCCGCCGGCCCGACCGGGTGCTGGCCACCAACGTCGAGTTCTGGGCGGCGATCGTCCTGGACTTCGCCGAGGTGCCGTCGCACATGTTCACGTCGATGTTCACCTGCGCCCGGACGGCCGGCTGGAGCGCGCACATCCTGGAGCAGAAGCGGACGGGCCGGCTGGTGCGCCCGTCCGCGCGCTATGTCGGCCCGGCGTCCCGCGGCCCGCGGGAGATCTCCGGTTTCGACGACATCGCGCGCTGAGCGGCCTTCCCTCCCGCGGTCCCGTACGCGTCCGGCGGCGAGCCGATGCTCCGCCAAGGGGCTTGTGAGCTTGCCGCCGCGGCGTACCGCGCCGTGCGGGGCGGTGCCGGCACGGGCCGGCGGATGCGGAGGGGCCGCTACCCGACCGGGTTCAGCACATCGTCGATGATCTTCGCCCACTGTGCGACGACCCGGTCGCGGCGTGCCCCGTCGTCCGTCAGCAGGTTGGCCAGGCCCAGGCCGCGGGCCATGTCCAGCAGGCCCTGGACGGTCTCGCGGACGCCGGGCACCTTCTCGTCGGCCTCCAGCAGCGCGACCGCGGTGCGGTGTGCCTCGCGGCCGACCCGGGCCTCCAGGGCCGTGACGCGCTCGCGCAGCTGGGCCTCGTCGGAGGCGGCGACCCACAGGTGGAGCGCGGCGCGGAACAACGGGCCCGTGTAGAGGCCGACGAGCTCCTCGACGATGATCACGGTCCGGGCGATGGACCCGGCCGGCGGCAGGTTGTGCGCCACCGCCTGCACCGCGCCCTGCCGCTTCTCGGCGACATGCTCGACGGCGGCGGTGAAGAGGTCCTCGCGCGTACGGAAGTGATGCTGGGCGGCGCCCCGGGAGACACCGGCCCGTTCGGCCACCACCGAGACGGTGCTGCCGCTCCAGCCGCGTTCGGCCAGGCAGGAGATGGCGGCCTCCAGCAGCTTGAGGCGGGTGGCGCGGCTGCGTTCCTGCTGCGGCTTCTTGGGGCCGTGGGCCGGGGTCAGCGCGCCCATACCGGGGCCCGCCGTTCCAGGAAGGCCGTCATGCCCTCGCGGGCCTCGGCCGAACCGAAGAGCCGCGCGGACTGCTCGGCGAGTGCGCCGGTGTCCCGGTCGAAGGTACGCAGCACCTCGGCGGTGACCAGGGCCTTGGACTCGGCCAGGCCCTGCGGGGAGCCCCTGCGCAGTCCGTCGAGGACGGGGGCGAGCCCGGCGTCGACGTCCTCGGCGGCCATCGTCACCAGCCCGATCCGGGCCGCCTCGGCCGCGTCGAACTTCTCGCCGGTCAGGTAGTAGCGGCCGGCCGCGCGGGGGTCGAGCCGCGGCAGCAGCGGCAGCGAGATGACGGCGGGGGCGAGGCCGAGGCGGGCCTCGGTGAGGGCGAACGTGGCGTCCGGTCCGGCCGCGGAGATGTCGCAGGCGCCGAGCAGCCCCAGTCCCCCGGCCCGTACGTGGCCGGTGACGCGGGCGACGACCGGTTTGGGCAGCTCCACGATCGTGCGCAGCAGCCGGGCGAGGCCGAGGGGGCCGGCCGTGGGGTCGTCGGTGGCGGTGGCCTCGGAGAGGTCGGCGCCCGCGCAGAAGGTGGTGCCGGTGTGGCTCAGGAGGACCGCCCGGGTGGTGGCCGAGGCGGCCGCCTGCGCCAGCGCGGTGTGCAGTTCGGCGACCAGCCGGGTGGAGAGCGCGTTGCGGTTGTGCGGGGAGTCCAGGGTGAGGGTGGTGATGCCGTGGTCGTGCGCGATGCGCACCAACGGCTCCCTCCCGCCGTCCCCGGCCTCGTCCCGGTGCCCGTTGTCGTTCGTCGCGTCGGTCATCAGGCCGTCGAGCTCCTTTCGCCGGCGCGCGGTGCGCCGCATGTTCCTGCCGGTCGTGGCGCGCGGCACGCTGTCCGGGAACGCACGCGTACCGCGCCTCTTCCTCTGCGGGCGACCTGACCGGCAACGTACGCGATGCCGTCCGTTCCGCGCGGCGCGGCCCCCAGGGCCTCTCAGTAGGACTTGGGCAGCCCCAGCGACTGGTGGGAGACGAAGTTCAGGATCATCTCGCGGCTGACCGGTGCGATCCGGGCGACCCGGGCCGCGGTGATCATCGACGCGAGGCCGTACTCCTGGGTCAGGCCGTTACCGCCGAGGGTGTGCACGGCCTGGTCGACGGCGTGCACCGCCGCCTCGGCCGCCGCGTATTTCGCCATGTTGGCGGCCTCGCCCGCGCCCATGTCGTCGCCGGCGTCGTAGAGATGTGCCGCTTTCTGCATCATCAACCGGGCGAGTTCCAGCTCGATATGGGCCTGTGCGAGGGGGTGCGCGACCGCCTGGTGGGCGCCGATCGGGTCCTTCCAGACCTGGCGGGTGCGGGCGTAGTCGACGGCCCGGTCCATCGCGTAGCGGCCCATGCCGAGCGCGAAGGCGGCGGTCATGATCCGCTCGGGGTTCAGGCCCGCGAAGAGTTGCAGCAGTCCGGCGTCCTCGTCGCCGACGAGGGCCCCGGCGGGCAGCCGTACGTCATCCAGGGTCAGCTCGAACTGCTTTTCCGGGGCGGCCAGTTCCATGGAGATCGGCGTGCGGCCGAAGCCGGGGGTGTCGCGCTCCACGATGAACAGGCAGGGCTTGAGGCGGCCGGTCCGGGAGTCCTCGGTGCGTCCGACGATCAGGGTCGCGTCGGCGATGTCCACGCCGGAGATGAAGACCTTGCGGCCGTTGAGCACCCAGTCGTCGCCGTCGCGGCGGGCGGTGGTCGTGATGCGGTGCGAGTTGGATCCGGCGTCCGGTTCGGTGATGCCGAAGGCCATCTTGCGGCTGCCGTCGGCGAGCCCCGGCAGCCAGGTGCGCTTCTGCTCCTCGGTGCCGAAGCGGGCGATGACCGTGCCGCAGATCGCCGGGGAGACGACCAGCATCAGCAGCGGGCACCCGGCCGCCCCCAACTCCTCCAGAACGATGGAGAGTTCGGCTATGCCGCCGCCTCCGCCGCCGTATTCCTCGGGGAGGTTCACCCCGAGGTAGCCGAGCTCGGCCGCCTCCGCCCACAGCTTGTCGGTGTGCTTGCCCTCGGCGACGACCTGGGCGAAGTACGCGCGGCCGTAGCGCTTGCCGAGTGCGGCGACGGCGTCCCGCAGGGCGCGGTGTTCCTCGTTCTCGATCACAGGGTTGCTCATGGCACTGCTCATGACGGCTCCTTGTGTGCGGTGGATGAGGTGCAGGGGAGAGCGGGACGTCGGCGGTCAGTCCGTAACGACGGCGAGCAGGGTGCCCACCTCGACCTGCTTGCCCGTACGGACCGGCAGCGAGGTGAGGGTGCCGGCCGCCGGTGCGGTGATCCGGTGTTCCATCTTCATGGCCTCCAGCCACAGCAGCGGCTGGCCGGCCTCGACCCGGTCGCCCTCGGTGAGCCCCGGCGCGATGCGGACGACCGTGCCGGGCATGGGCGCGAGCAGCGAGCCCGGTTCCGTACGGTCGGCGGGGTCGGGGAAGCGGGGCAGCGCGGTGAAGGCGTGGGCGCCGAGCGGAGAGTCGACGTACACCCGGTCGCGGTAGCGGGCGACGGTGAACTCCCGTCGCAGTCCGGCCACTTCGAGAACAGCGCGGTCCGGGGCGAGGGCGAGCAGCCGGACGCCGGGGAAGTCCTCGGCCCGCAGCCCGTCCCGGTCCAGCCGGTAGCGGATCTCATGGACGCCGCCCCCCTCGCCCTCGCCGCCCGTACGGGCTCCCGCGGCCTCGTACGCCCTGACCTGCGGCTGGGAGACGACGTTGCGGTAGCCGCCGAAGCGGGAGCGGCCGTGCGCGGCGGTGAGCGCGGCGGCCAGCGCCGAGAGGCCCTCGTGGGCCGCCCGGGTGGCATCCCGGGTGGTGAGTTCGGTGAGGTTGCGGCCGTAGAAGCCGGTGTCGAGGCGGGCGGGGGTGGCGAATTCCGGGTGCCGCAGGGAGCGGACCAGCAGGTCGCGGTTGGTCACCGGGCCGTGGATACGGGCCCGCTCCAGGGCATGGGCGAGCCGGCGGACGGCCTCGGCGCGGGTCGGGGCCCAGGCGATGACCTTGGCGAGCATCGGGTCGTAGTGCATGCCGATGGTGTCGCCGTCGGTGACCCCGGAGTCGAGCCGGACGCCGCCGGGGACGTCCAGCAGGTGCAGGGTGCCGGTCTGCGGCTGCCAGCCGGCCGCCGGGTCCTCGGCGTACAGCCGCGCCTCGACGGCGTGCCCGCTCGGCTCCGGCGGCCCCGCGGGATCCAGCTCCTCGCCCTCGGCGATCCGCAACTGGAGGGCGACCAGGTCGAGTTGGTGGACGGCTTCGGTGACCGGGTGTTCCACCTGGAGGCGGGTGTTCATCTCCAGGAAGTAGGCCCGGCCGTCGGCGGAGACCAGGAATTCGACGGTGCCCGCACCCCGGTAGCCGATGGCGCGGGCCGCCTGGACCGCGGCGTCGTGCAGGGTGGCGCGCAGCGCGTCGGGCAGGGCGGGGGCCGGGGCCTCCTCGATGACCTTCTGGTGACGGCGCTGGAGGGAGCAGTCGCGGGTGCCCAGCGCCCAGACGGTGCCGTGCGCGTCGGCGAGGATCTGCACCTCGACGTGCCGCCCGTCGACGACATACGGCTCGACGAAGACCTCACCGTCCCCGAACGCCGCCGCGGCCTCGGCCCGTGCGGCCGTCAACTCAGCCTCAAGGTCAGCGAGTTGATCCACTCTCCGCATACCGCGGCCGCCGCCGCCGGCCGCCGCCTTGACCAGCAGCGGCAGATCGGCCTCGGTGGCCGCCGCCGGGTCGACGGGTGCCAGCAGCGGCACGCCGGCGTCCGCCATCAGTTCTTTGGCCCGGGTCTTGGACGCCATCGCCTCGATGGCGGCGGGCGGCGGGCCGATCCAGACCAGCCCGGCGTCGGCGACCGCGGCCGCGAAGCCGGCGTTCTCGGAGAGGAAGCCGTAGCCGGGGTGGACGGCGTCCGCACCGGCGTCGAGGGCGGCCTTCACGATCAGGTCGCCCCGCAGATAGGTGTCGGCGGGGGCGTCGCCCGGGAGCCGGACGGCGGCGTCCGCCTCGCGGGCGTGCGGTGCGTCCGCGTCGGCGTCGGAGTGCACGGCGACGGTGGACATGCCCAGCTCACGGCAGGTGCGAAAGACCCGGCGGGCGATTTCGCCGCGGTTGGCGACCAGCACCGAGGAGAGCACGACGGGGGGTACCGAGGGGATCATTCCTGCCTCACATCCGGAAGACGCCGAAGCCGCCGCGGGCGCCCTCGACCGGGGCGGTGTGCACGGCGGACAGGCACAGGCCGAGCACGGTGCGGGTGTCGCGGGGGTCGATGACGCCGTCGTCGTAGAGCCGGCCGGAGAGGAACATCGGCAGCGACTCGGACTCGATCTGCTGCTCGACCATGGCGCGCAGCCCGGCGTCCGCCTCGTCGTCGTAGGGCTGTCCCTTCGCCGCGGCCGAGGCGCGGGCCACGATGGACAGCACACCGGCGAGCTGCTGCGGGCCCATGACGGCGGACTTGGCGCTGGGCCAGGAGAACAGGAACCGCGGGTCGTAGGCGCGCCCGCACATGCCGTAGTGCCCGGCGCCGTACGAGGCGCCCATCAGGACGCTCAGATGCGGCACCTTCGAATTCGAGACCGCGTTGATCATCATCGCGCCGTGCTTGATGATGCCGCCCTGCTCGTACTCCTTGCCGACCATGTAGCCGGTGGTGTTGTGCAGGAACAGCAGCGGGATGTCCCGCTGGTTCGCCAACTGGATGAACTGGGCGGCCTTTTGGGACTCGGCGCTGAAGAGCACGCCCTGCGCGTTGGCGAGGATGCCGACCGGATAGCCGTGCAGCTCCGCCCAGCCGGTCGCCAGGCTGGGGCCGTAGAGCGGCTTGAACTCGTCGAAGTCCGAGCCGTCGACGATCCGGGCGATGACCTCGCGCGGATCGAACGGCGCCTTGAGGTCACCGGGGACGATGCCCAGCAGCTCGTCCTCGTCGTACTTGGGCGGCTCGGCGAGCTGAGGATCGGCGTGCGCCTTACGCCAGTTGAGGCGGGCGACGACCCGGCGGGCCTGGCGCAGCGCGTCCGGTTCGTCGAGCGCGAAGTAGTCGGCGAGACCTGACGTACGGGCGTGCATCTCGGCGCCGCCCAGCGATTCGTCGTCGCTCTCTTCGCCGGTGGCCATCTTCACCAGCGGCGGCCCGCCGAGGAAGACCTTGGCCCGCTCCTTGACCATGATCACGTGGTCGGACATGCCGGGGACGTACGCACCGCCCGCGGTGGAGTTGCCGAAGACCACGGCGACGGTCGGGATACCGGCCGCGGACAGCCGGGTGAGGTCCTTGAACAGCGCCCCGCCCGGAATGAAGATCTCCTTCTGGCTGGGCAGATCCGCACCGCCCGACTCAACGAGCGAGACGACGGGCAGCCGGTTGGCGCAGGCGATCTCGTTGGCGCGCAGCGCCTTCTTCAGCGTCCAGGGATTGCTCGCCCCGCCGCGCACCGTCGGATCGTTGGCGGTGACCAGGCATTCCACGCCCTCGATGACGCCGATGCCGGTGACCAGCGAGGCGCCCACGGTGTAGTCGCTGCCCCAGGCGGCCAGCGGCGACAGCTCCAGGAAGGGGGTGTCGGGGTCCAGCAGCAGTTCGATCCGCTCGCGGGCCGGCAGCTTGCCGCGCCCCCGGTGCCGGGCGAGGTACTTCTCACCACCGCCCGCGACCGCCCTGCCGTGTTCGGCGTCGATCTCCGCCAGCTTCGCGAGCATCGCCGTACGGCGCTCCGCGTATTCGGCGCCCGACGGATCGAGCCCGGTGTTGAGCGTGGTCACAACAAGACCTCCGGTATGTCCATATGGCGCGAACGCAGCCACTCCCCCACGGCCTTGGCCTGCGGATCGAACCGGGCCTGCGCCGCGACACCCTCGCCCAGCAGTCCGTCGACGACGAAGTTCAGCGCCCGCAGATGCGGCAGGAGATGGCGGTCGACGTCCAACTCCGCCACTTCCGGCAGCAGTTCACGGAACCGGTCGACGGTCAGCGCATGGGCCAGCCAGCGCCAGGCCTCGTCCGTACGGGCCCACACCCCGACGTTCGCCGCGCCGCCCTTGTCGCCGCTGCGGGCGCCCACGACCAGGCCGAGCGGAGCGCTGCGGGTGGGCAGCGTGACATCGAGCGGCTCGGGGAGCGCGGGGTCGGCGAGGCGCTCCAACTCCCGGGTCTCTACGGCTGGTTGGATGTCCACCAGGGTGCCATCCGGCAGTACGGCCCGATGCGGCACCTCGGCCGCGTCCACCGCCACCGCCTCGAAGACGCCGTACGGGGCGCCCTTCCCCGGCGGCGCGGTGACATGGAAGCCGGGGTAGCTGGCCAGCGCCAGCTCGACCGCGGCGCCGCTGACCGTCCGCCCCACCACGTCCTGGTCGGCGTCCCGCACCACCAGCCGCAGCAGCGCGCTCGCCTCCTCCTGGACGTCGGCGTCGTCCCGGTCGGTGCGAGCCAGCGTCCACCGCACCTCGGCCGGGCGGCACCCGGCGGCCTCGAAGGCGGCCTCCATCTGGTCCCTGACCAGCTCGGCCTTGAGGTCCACGTCCAGGCCGGTGAGCACGAACGTGACCTCGTTGCGCCAGCCGCCCAGCCGGGTCAGCCCGGTCTTGAGCGTCGGCGGCGGCGCCTCGCCGCGCACCGGCGCGATACGGACCCGGTCCGGCCCCTCCTCCGCCAGGCGCACACTGTCGAGCCGTGCCGTCACCTCCGGTCCGGCGTACCGCGCGCCGGACGTCTCGTACAGCAGCTGGGCGGTGACCGTGCCGACCGTGACCGCGCCGCCGGTGCCCGGGTGTTTGGTGATCACCGAGCTGCCGTCGGCGGCGATCTCGGCGAGCGGGAAGCCGGGGCGCAGGGTGTCGTGCGCCCCGAAGAAGCTGTAGTTGCCGCCGGTGGCCTGGGTGCCGCACTCCAGGACATGCCCGGCGACGACCGCGCCGGCGAGCCGGTCCAGATCGTCCGGCCGCCAGCCGAAGTGGGCCGCCGCGACCCCGCTGACCAGCGCCGCGTCGGTGACCCGTCCGGTCACCACCACCTCCGCGCCGGCCCGTAGGCACGCAGCGATCCCGCCGCCGCCCAGGTAGGCGTTGGCGGTCAGCACTCCGTCGCCCCACCCGCCGCGCGCCAGCAGATCGTCACCGGTCACGTGCGCCACCCGCACCGGGACCCCGACCTTGTCGGCCAACTCCCTGATGGCGTCGGCGAGTCCGGCCGGGTTGAGTCCGCCCGCGTTGGTGACGATCCGCACCCCGCGCTCCGCGGCCTCCCCCAGGCCCTCCTCCAGTTGGCGCAGAAAGGTCCTGGCATAGCCGCGCCCGGGGTCCTTCAGCCGGTCCCGGCCCAGGATCAGCATGGTCAGCTCGGCGAGATAGTCGCCGGTCAGCACGTCCAGCGGGCCGCCGGTGAGCATCTCGCGCAGCGCGTCGAAGCGGTCGCCGTAGAAGCCGGAGGCGTTGCCGATGCGCAGCACGTCCGGCCGCGCGGCACTCACGCGCCGCCGCCGGCGACCCGCCCGGCACCCGCGCCGCCCGGCTCCCGCCCCTTCCCCGGCGGGCCGGCGAACGCCTGCGCGATCCCCAGCCAGCGCTCCGCCTCGGCCCCTTCGGCGCGCACGGACGGCAGATCGTCGCGGTGCGCCCGCTGCGTCACCAGCAGACAGAATTCCCGCGCTTCGCCGGTGACCCGCTGGGGCGCGTCCGCCGGCCCGTACACCCATTCCGTGCCGTCCGGAGCGCGCAGTTCCACCCGGAACTCGGCTTCCGGGGAAGTGAGGTGATGTGCCGCGTAGGAGAAGTCACGGGCCCGCACGCCGATCCGGGCGATGTGCCGCAGCCGGGCGGTGGGCTCCCGCGTCACCCCCAGCGCATCGGCGACGTCCTGCCCGTGCGCCCAGGTCTCCATCAGCCGCCCGGTCGCCATCGACGCGACACTCATCGGCGGACCGAACCACGGCAGCTTCTCCCCGGCCGGCCGGGCGGCGAGCACCAGGAACAGCGCCTGGCGGCCCGCCCGCCAGCCCGCCAGGAGTTCGGCGGGCGCCGCCTGGGCGCCGGCCTCGGCCCCCTCGTCGACAAAGGTCAACGGCGAGGCGAGGGCGTCCTGCGCCGCGCGCACGAAGCCGTCCGGGTCGGTGGCCGAGAGCAGCGCCTGCCGGTCGGTCCAGGCCAGATGCGCGATCTGGTGGGCGACGGTCCATCCGTCGGCGGGCGTCGGATCGGCCCACCGCTCGTCCGGGAGCCCACCGACCAGGGCGTCCAGCTCCTCGCTCTCGTCCCTGAGATCCGCCAGTACGGCGCCGGGATCGGACACGCGACACTCCCCTCATCGGACCGACTGCCGCTGGGGCAGGGCACGTTGGCATGCGTCGACGGCCACCGCGCGGGGCGGTGACCGTACGGGTGCGGTGTGGTGCGGGTGCGCCCCGAGCCTGGCAGCGCCGACAGAAACAATCAAGCACGCCTGCATGATCTTCTCCCCCGGGGCCGCCCGGGGGAGCGGCATCAGAAAGGGGCGGCGCCCCGCGCACGCCGCCCCTCATCCATCTGCCCCGGGCCCACCCGTCCCGGGCACACACCTCAGCCGTGCGACCCCGACCCCGCGCTGCGCACCGCGCCCACGCTGGCGACGACGACCAGGCCGATGGCCAGGATCTCGGCCCAGCCCAGGGCCTGGTGCAGGACGAGGAATCCGGCGGTGGCCGCCGCGGCCGGCTCCAGGCTCATCATGACGGCGAAGCCGGAGGCCGGGAGCTTGCGCAGGGCGAGGAGTTCCAGGGTGTAGGGCAGCACCGAGGACATCAGGGCGACGGCGGCGCCGAGCCCCAGGGTGACCGGATTCAGCAGGGCGCCGCCGGCACTGGCGATGCCGAGCGGCAGGCTCAGCAGCGCGGCGACGGTCATCGCCAGCGCGAGCCCGTCCGCCTGCGGGAACCGCTGGCCCGTACGCGCGGAGAGCAGGATGTACGCGGCCCACAGCGCACCGGCCGCCAGCGCGAAGCCCGCACCGGCGACGTTCAGTCCGTCGAAGCCCTCGCGCCCCAGCAGCACCACGCCACCGAGCGCCAGCGCCGCCCACACCAGGCTCAGCACCCGCCGCGACGTCGCCACCGAAAGGATCAGCGGCCCGAGGAACTCCAGGGTGACCGCGGCGCCCAGGGGGATGCGGTCGATGGCCTGGTAGAAGAGGGAGTTCATACCGGCCAGGGCGACGCCGAAGGCGAGCACCGTGGCCCAGTCACCGCGGGAGTGGCCGCGCAGCTTGGGACGGCAGACGAGCAGCAGCACCAGCGAGGCGGCGACCAGCCGCAGCGTGACCACGCCCAGCGCACCGGCCCGCGGGAAGAGCAGCACCGCCACCGACGAGCCGAACTGCAGTGAGACGATGCCGCCGATCACCAGCGCGACCGACCCGAGCCGCCCGCGCGCCCCGGCCGACCCGCCTCCCCGCGCGGCCTCGGCCTCGGCCGTCATCACCTCGGGCGAGGCCGGTACGGGCTGGGGTATCCCCGCGTCGGCGGACGGGTCCGCGGGGGACGCGGCGGTGGCGCCGGCCGTCGGGGCGGCGGGTGCGGAACTGGCCGAAATCGGGCCATCGGAGTTGGCAGGCGAAGGGTTCACATCCCCACGCTAAGACCCGGCCTTCCGGTCCGTGAAATGCCGTTTCCCCTGTTGTTATGCTCCGCACGCATGAGCATCGAGCTGCGTCATTTCCGCTGCTTTCTCGCCATCGCCGACACCCTCAGCGTCACCCGCGCCGCCGAGCGCCTGCATCTGACCCAGCCGGCCGTCTCCCGCACCCTGCGCCAGCTGGAGCAGGAGCTGGGCGTCCGGCTCGTCGACCGCTCCACCCATCACCTGGCCCTCACCCCCGACGGGCTCACCTTCCGCGATCAGGCCACCATCGCGGTGACCGCCTTCGACCGGGCGCTCGCCCACGGCCACCGCGGCACCTGGCCGCTGCGACTGGGCCACGCCTGGTCGGCGGCCGGCCGCTTCACCACGGACCTGCTCCGCCGCTGGCACGAGGAACACCCCGAGACGCCCCTCGAACTCCTGCGGGTCGACGACCGTACGGCCGGCCTGGCCCGTGGCGATGTCGACGCGGCCCTGCTGCGCGGCGAGGTACGCGCCCCGGGTCTGCTCACCGAGCAGCTCACCACCGAACCGCGGGTGGCGGGCCTGCCGGCCGACGACCCGCTCGCCGGGCGCGAAACGCTCACCCTCGCCGAACTCTCGGACCGCACCATCGCGCTGAACACCGTCTCCGGCACCACCACGCTCGACCTCTGGCCGCACACGGACCGGCCGGTCACCACGATCACGATCGGCAACACCGACGACTGGCTGGCCGCGATCACCGGCGGCCGGGCGGTGGGCGTCACCACCTCCGCGACCGCCGGTATGCACCCGCACCCGGCGATGGCGTACATCCCGCTGACCGACGCCCCGGCCGTCCCCGTGGTGCTCGCCTGGCGCGACGGCCCCGGCCACCCGCGCATCCCGGACCTGATCGCCTTGGCGCACGAGGTCATCAGGTGAATCGAACACGGGGAGCCCGACGAGGAAATTCGCGCCGCTCACCCGCATTCCGCACACCCACCCGACCTCCTTCGGCAAGGAGGCAGGACCGGGCGCGAAGGGCCTCACGCACTCGTTTTAGATTCTCATACCACTTGAACCATGGCCAAAGGTCGAGTCGGATTCCTTTCCGGCGCGAATTCTCAGAACAGGCCCTCTGACCTGCGGAGTTATCTATTCCGTGAATAGTGGGAGCGCCCCCGCACAAACGGAGTTCCCGCGTCCCGTTGACAGACAATTCCGCACTCATGAAAGTAGACCTGGAAAACGGCCCACCCGGGACCGAAAGAATGCGGAGTGGGCGTCAACAACAGGGGGAAATGCTTTATGCGCAATCTTCGATTCACCGCCAAGAAGGCGGCGGCGACCACCGCCGCACTCCTCGGCGGCGCACTGCTGTCGATCGGCGCGGGCGCCGCTCCCGCGCAGGCACAGGCGCACACCGCCGCCGCGTCCCACGGATGCCCTTCCGGGTACGTCTGCCTCTACCCGAACGGCAGCTGGAACGGCGACCGGCCCATCTACAAGTGGACCACCTACGGCGCCCACAACATCAGCGGCCAGTACGGCACCAAGCGGTTCTTCAACAACCAGACCGGTGGCGCCATCGCCCGCAACTGCACCGGCTCCAACGGCACCGGCTGCCAGGGGGCCCAGCGCGCCGGCACGTACGCCGACTACAACTACACGCCTTACAACTCGGTTCTCCTCGCCCGTAGTTGAGGCACAGGTGAGGCGCCGGCTCCCGGTGGGGGCCGGCGCCTCGTCGTTGCCCGGAGGCCGACGCCTCACTGCCCGCCGGCCGGCTCCTCCCCGAGCGCCTCCGCCAGCACCTCGGCCAGATGCCTGCCCGGACGGTCGCCGAGCTGGGCGAGCTGGGTGCGGCAGGAGAAGCCGTCGGCGAGGACCTCGGCATCGGCGGGTGAACTCCGTACGGACGGCAGCAGCTGCTCCTCGGCGCAGGCCACGGACACGTCGTAGTGGCCGTCCTCGAAGCCGAAGTTCCCGGCCAGGCCGCAGCAGCCTCCGCTCAACTCCCCTGTCATACCCGCCCGTTCGCGCAGTCGCCGGTCCGCCGCGTCACCGAGGACGGCGTGCTGGTGGCAGTGCGTCTGGCCGACGACCGGGCGGTCGACGCGCGGTGGCTGCCAGTCCGGCGCCCGCTCCTCCAGGACTTCTGCGAACGTCCGGACGGACGCGGCGAGTTGAGCGGCCCTCGGGTCGTCGGGCAGCAGTTCCGGGAGGTCGGTGCGGAGGGTGGCGGCGCAGCTCGGCTCCAGGACGACGAGCGGCAGACCGAGCGACTTCTCCATCCGGTCCAGGGTACGGCGCATCACCTTGCGTGCGCCGTCGAGCTGCCCGGTGGACACCCACGTCAGCCCGCAGCACACGCCGGGTCCGGGCATCGCGACCTGCTGCCCGGCGGCCTCCAGCACCCGCACCGCGGCCTGTCCGACGGACGGGGAGAGGTAGGTGGTGAAGGTGTCGGGCCAGAGGGTGACGACCCTGCCGTTGGGGAAGACCTGCGCCTTCCCGGCCGTACGGTCCCGCACCCGCTTGGCGAACCACCGGGTGAACGGCTCCGTCGCCAGGTGCGGGATCTCCCGCTCCGGCGCGATGCCGCCGAGCCGCTTGCCGAGCGCGCCGAGGGGAGTGCGCGCGAGAGCGTTGAGCAGGGGCGCGGCCGGGGCGGCCGCGCGCAGCCACTGCGGGAGCCGGCCCATGGCGTAGTGGGAGGCGGGGCGCAGCCGGCCCTTGTAGTGGTGGTGCAGGAATTCCGCTTTGTAGGTGGCCATGTCGACGCCGACCGGGCAGTCGCTGCGGCAGCCCTTGCAGGACAGGCACAGGTCGAGGGCGTCGCGCACCTCTTCGGAGCGCCAGCCGTCGGTGATCACGTCACCGGCGAGCATCTCGTGCAGCAGCCGGGCGCGCCCGCGGGTCGAGTGCTGCTCCTCGCCGGTGGCGCGGAAGGAGGGGCACATGACGTCCGGCGAGGCCGAACCGGTCGCGGGGTTGCGGCATTTGGCGACGCCCACGCAGCGCCGTACGGCCGCGGAGAAGTCGCCGTTGTCGTGCGGGTAGACGAATTCCACCGGGACGGGCTGCCGGGGCAGGACGTCGAAGCGCAGGTTCTCGTCGAGCCGTGCGGGCCGTACCAGCATGCCGGGGTTCAGACCGGCGGCCGGGTCCCAGAGGTCCTTGAACTTGCCGAAGAGGCCGACGAGTTCGGGTCCGTACATCTTCGGCAGGAGTTCGGCGCGGGCCTGCCCGTCGCCGTGCTCACCGGAGAGCGAGCCGCCGTGTGCCACGACCAACTCACCGAGGTCGTAGGAGAATTCACGGAACCGCCGGATGCCTGCCGGGGTCAGCAGGTCGAAGTCGATCCGGACGTGGATGCAGCCGTCGCCGAAGTGGCCGTAGGGCGTGCCGCGCAGCCCGTGTTCGCCGAGCAGCGCGCGGAAGTCGCGCAGATACGGGCCGAGGCGGGCGGGCGGCACCGCGCAGTCCTCCCAGCCGGGCCAGGCCTCGCTGCCGTCCGGCATCCGCGTCGCCGTACCGGAGGCGTCCTCCCGCACCCGCCACAGGGCGCGCTGCCCGGCCGGGTCGGTGACGACGGTGTGGTCGGTGGAACCGTCGGCCGCCGCGGCCCGGCACAGCGCCTCGGCCTTCGCCGCGGCCTCGCTCCGGCTCGTGCCGCCCATCTCCACGAACAGCCAGGCGCCGCCCTTGGGCAGCCCGGCCGCGCTGCCCACCAGGTCGGCGGCCATCCCCTCGACGGTCATCGGGCCGTGCGGCAGCAGGGTGTGCGCGGCCTCGGCCGCCGCGCTCTCGTCGGGGTAGCCGAGCACCGCGAGCGCCCGCGCCGCGGGTGTCCGCACGAGACGTACGGTCGCCTCGGTCAGCACCCCGAGGGTGCCCTCGCTGCCGGTGAGCGCCCGCGCCAGGTCCGTGCCGCGCTCGGGCAGCAGCGTGTCCAGCGCATAGCCGGAGATCCGCCGCGGCAGGTCGGGGTAGCCGGTGCGCAGCAGCGCCAACTCTCCGTCCACCAGGGCCTTGACGCCGTCCCGCAGCCGCGGCGGCAGTCCGGTGGGCGCCCCGCCGGCGTCCGTGCCGCGCCCGGCCCGCACCGGCTCGCCGCCGTACGTCAGCAGCTCCAGTTCGTGCACGCTGTCGGCGGTGGTGCCCCAGGCCACGGAGTGCGAGCCGCAGGAGTTGTTGCCGATCATGCCGCCGAGGGTGCAGCGGCTGTGGGTGGACGGGTCGGGGCCGAAGGTCAGGCCATGGGTGCCGGCCGCCGCCCGCAGCTCGTCCAGCACCACGCCGGGCTGGACGACGGCGGTACGGGCCTCGGGGTCCAGTGACACGATGCGCCGCATGTGCCGGGTGAAGTCCAGCACCACGCCCACGCCGGTGGCCTGCCCCGCGATGCTCGTCCCGGCGCCGCGCGGCACCACCGGCACGCCGTGCTCGCGGCACACCCGCAGCGCCGCCGCGACATCGTCCGCGTCGTGCGGCGCGACCACGGCTCTGGGTACCCGCCGGTAATTGGACGCGTCCATCGTCATCAGTGCCCGGTCGGCCGCGGTGAACGAGACCTCCCCCCGCACCGCGGCCGTCAACTCCTTCTCCAGGTCCCGCTTCTCCATCTCCGTGCGATCAGCCATGCCCCCAGCCTGCCCACTCAGACGCAGTCATGGCCCCCGGCACGACTGATGGATGTCCACAGATGTCGCACGTGGTCTCCCACGACGACGGCCCCCGATCACAGGGATCACGGGGGCCGGACGCGTTGTGGCTGGTGGCGGCGCGGGTCAGACGGAGATCAAGCGGAGAACTGCCCGCCCTTGACGGCCGAAACGAAGGAGGCCCACCCACCGGCGGGGAAGACCAGCGCCGGGCCGCTCGGGTCCTTGCTGTCACGGACGGGGACGAGGCCGTGGGGGCGGGTCAGGGAGCGGGAGAACTCGACGCATTGGCCGCCGTCGCCATCGCTGTAGGACGACTTGACCCACTCATATCTGGCGAGATCGCAGTCAGCGCTCATGATCTGTACTCCTTCATCAGGGACTTGATGAGGGCCAGCGATTCACCGGGAGACAACGCGTGCGCCCTCAGCCGATCGTAGCTGTCGAGGTGCAACGCAGTTGTCGCGGACGAGTCATACACCTTGCCGCCTTGCGGACCATCGGCATAAAGCACAGTCGGAGACTTCTCGAAGGTCAGCAAGGTGAACGGCCTCGTATGCGCCCCCGGGGCTCCTGCGGAGAACGGCAGCACTTGGAGGTCGATATGCGGTGAGGCAGCGGCCGTGAGCAGGTAGCCAAGCTGTCCTGCCATGATTTCAGCGTCGCCTACGACCGTTCGCAGACACGCCTCATGAAGGATGACCCACAGGAGCGGGGGATCATCCAGCTCGAAGAGCTCACGACGGCGCAAGCGGGCGGCAACCCTGCCTTCGATCAGGGCCGCGTCTTCACGGGGGTGCGATGCTCGGAACACCGCCTGCGCGTAGGCCTCCGTCTGGAGGATGCCCATCACGAGACTCGCCGAGTAGTCCAGTATCCGCGAGGCCTTCCGCTCCAGGTTGAGGTACGGAAAGAACCAACTCGGGTGGTCCCCCTCCTCGATCCTCCGCAACAACCCCGCAAATAACTCGCCTGTCCCAAACACGGTGTCGCAGCCCTTCGCGAATTTCGGGCTGGGCCTGGGCAGCAGCGTCCCGGACTCGACCTTGCTGACGTAGCCATTGGTGTAGCCCGTGGCCCTGCCCAGATGCTTCTGAGTCAGCTTGCGGGCCAGACGCACCTGTCTCACGTCACGGCCGAAGCGCTGGAGCGGATTCAAGTGCTCGGGTGGGGTCGTCTCGTCCAACGCTTTGACCTCTCGTCATGTGAGCGTACGGCGACATCGCGGCAGGTCACGAGGTTGAACACTGCCGGTTCAATCACCTCGATTCTATTGCCCGTTGCGTTGTCGCCGTGACCGAATGACTACCTCCGGTCACCGGAGAAGACCCTCGGAGGCAGACGACATGGCTGACACAACAGAGACCGCGCGACTCCTGCCGTGGACGAGCCCGGACGGCAAACCGTGCCTGCTTGTGGGTGACGGCACCGGCTACGTATCCCGCATCGCCGACACCATGGAGGAGGCGCAGCTCTGTCTGGCCGCCGAACTCATCGAGGAAGCGTGGCGCGTTCTGGGTGAGCGCACCTGGACCTCCGGTGAACTCCACTTACTGGCAGTCCAGTTGACCGAGTCGCTCGCCGACGTGCACCGGGTCGCCGAGAGCCAGGGCGCGCGCCTGCCCCACCCCGACGACGAGGGCGACGGCGGCCCACAGCTTCCCGCGGAGGCTTTCGGGTGACGTCATCACCCACCGGGGGCGGAGCGGCCACCATCGCGCCGTCCGTGCGGACCGTGCCGGCCACGGCCTTCGCTCCGGCTCGGGAAGGCTCGCCGGGGCGGTCGTCGCGTTTGTGGAGCGGGAGCGGGGTTGGATGGGCGCAGTGCATCCGACGCGGTGGAGGGGCGAGCCTTCCCGGTCGGTGTGCTAGTCGGACGACCCGCCCGCGAGCGGATGGAACCGGAACAGGTTCTCGGGGTCGTGCGCGGCCTTGACCCGGTCCAGCCTCCGGCGCAGCGCGCCGCCGTGCACACTGCGCGCCACCTCCGCCGCGTCCGCCCGTTCCCCGTGCGCGCCGAACAGGAAGTTCACGCTGCGGCCCAGCCACCACGGCGCGACGGCCGCGAGCGCCTTGGCGTGCACCTCGCGTGCGGTCTCCAGGTCCGCGCCCTGCAGGGGCGAGAGCAGCCGCAGCGCGAAGCGGGCGTCGCGGTGGCCGACCGAGCCGGTGGCGGACGGGGCGGCGAGCGCACCGCCCAGGTGGTTGAGCTGGACCACGCACATCACCGGCGCCGCCGGGCCGGCCAGCGCGGCCACCTGCCGCAGCGCGTCCGCGTCCAGGCCGCTGAGCAGGGCGTTGTCGCCGTTATAGGCGTGCGGGTCGCTCGGGTCCTGGTGGATGGTGGGCGACTCGGCGTACGGCATCTCGCGCAGGTCGTCGCCGACCCGGGGGCCGACCGCCCGCAGCGGCGCCACCAGCCGCTCGCCCTCCTCGGCGCCGCCCGTGTACGCGATCCGGATCTGCGCGAGATGGCGGCCGCGCAGCGACTCCGGCAGCTGCGGGATGTCGGGGTAGGCGATCAGCGCGAGGGACGACGTCAGGGTGTCGGGGACGGTTTCGGTCCAGCGCAGATACGCCGCGAGCGCCTCGTCGATCCGGTCCTCGCCGAACACCAGCTGCCCTCCGTACAGCCGCGCCACCGGCACCAGGCCGAACTCCATCGCGGTCACCACACCGAGACCGTGCCCGCCGCCGAGCAGCGCGCCGAACAGCCCGGGGTCGCGCGCGGCGGTGACGTGCCGCTGCCGGCCGTCGGCGGTGACGAGGTCGACGGAACGGACCAGGTCGGCGGCGAAGCCGAAGGTCCGGGCCAGGATGCCCACGCCGCCGCCGAGGGTGTACGAAATGACGCCGACGCCCGGCGAGGAGCCGTTGAGCGGGGCGAGGCCGTGCGGCGCCGCCGCCTCGACGACCTGGCCCCAGACGGCGCCCGCCTCGGCCCTCGCGAGGCCCGCCGCCGCGTCCACCCGCACCCCGGCCATCCGCCGGGTGCTGATCAGCAACCCGCCGTCGGTGGCCGCGGACAGCCCGTGCCCGGTCGCCTGGACCGCGACCGGCAGGCCCTGCGCGCCCGCGAAGCCGACGGCGGCGGCCACATCGGCGGCGCTCCGGGCCCCGACGATGACGGCCGGCCGGTGCCGGTACGCCACCTGGAAGCCGGAGCGCTCCCCGTCGTAGCCCTCGTCACCGGGGACGAGGACGGGGCCTCCGACGCGGCGGGTGAGGGCGGCGAGCGCACCGGCGGCGAGCTCGGGGCCGGCGGCTCGGCCGGTGTGGCGGTGGTGCTCGTTGATCTCCATGCCGCGCACTCTGCCCCGATAAGTTGACAGCTGCCGTCATGTATAAAACGGCCGTCGCGGATAGCTTTCGGCTGTGAAGTCCGACCGTCTCCTCGCCATCCTGCTGCTGCTCCAGACCCGCGGCCGGGTCCCCGCCGGTGAACTGGCAGAGCGGCTGGAGGTCTCGCGCCGCACCGTCTACCGCGACATCGAGTCACTGTCGGCCGCCGGCGTCCCGGTCTACGCCGAACGCGGCCGGCACGGCGGCATCGCGCTGCTGCCCGGCTTCCGTACGGACGTGACGGGGATGACCACCGACGAGGCCCGCGCCCTGTTCATCCTGGCCGCGCAGGGCGCGCACACCGCCCTGGGACTCGACGACGCGCTGGGCTCCGCACTGCGCAAGGTGATGGCGGCGCTGCCCGCCCCGCACCGGCCGGCCGCGGAGCAGGCGGGCCGCCGCATCCTCGTCGACCCCGACCGCTGGATGGCCCGCCCCCCGTCCGACGACGCCCCGGTGGCGGACCTCGGCACCCTGCACACCGCGGTCTTCGCCGATCTCCGGCTGCGGATCCGCTACCGCCACAGCGGCGAGACCCGGCTGCGGACGTACACCGTCGATCCCTACGGGCTCGTGATGAAGGCCGGCATCTGGTACCTCATCGCGGACCGGCGCGGCAAGCCGCAGCTCTTCCGCGCCGACCGGATCGCGGCGGCGGCCGTCACCGACGTCCCGGTGCGGCGGCGCGCGGGCGTGGAGCCGGCCGAGGTGTGGCAGCTGCTGCGGCGCGATGTGGAGCGGCGCCCCGACGGGGTGCGGGTGCGTGCCCGGATCCACCAGGACCGGCTGGACCTGGCCCTGCGCATCCTCGGCCCGGCGCTGACCGGCCCGCCGGTGACGGCCGACGAGCCGCCCGCCGCCGGCTGGACCACCGTCGAGCTGGCGTATCCGGTCCTCCGCGCCGTCCGCCAGCTGCTCCAGTTCGGCGACTTTGTGGAGGTGCTCGACCCTCCGGAGGCCCGCCGGGTGCTGGCCGACGCCGCGGCGGACGTCAGCGCCCTCTATGCCGCCGACGGCACCGGCCGGGGCCCGTCCGGCTGACTTCGGGCGGCGGAGGCGGCCGCCGGGGGCGTCTCATGGACGGTGCGGGCGCCATCTCATCCGGTGGACGCACTGCCGGAGGCCCGGCCGCGACGGATTAGGCTTCCCCCGTGGCTGATATCCAGATTCCCGCTGACATCAAGCCCGCCGACGGACGCTTCGGCGCGGGCCCCTCCAAGGTGCGTACGGAGGCGCTCGGCGCCCTCGCCGCCACCGGTACCTCCCTTCTCGGCACGTCCCACCGCCAGGCGCCGGTCAAGAACCTGGTCGGCAAGGTGCGCGACGGCGTGCGCGACCTGTTCCAGCTCCCCGAGGGCTACGAGGTCGTCCTCGGCAACGGCGGCTCCACCGCCTTCTGGGACATCGCGACCCACGGCCTGATCGAGCGCAAGTCCCAGCACCTGTCCTTCGGTGAGTTCTCCTCGAAGTTCGCCAAGGCCGCGAAGCTCGCGCCCTGGCTCAAGGAGCCCACGGTCATCTCCTCCGACCCGGGCACCCACCCGGATCCGAAGGCGGAGAAGGGCGTGGACGTCTACGCCTTCACCCACAACGAGACCTCGACGGGCGTCGCGGCCCCGATCCGGCGCGTCGAGGGCGCCGACCCCGGCTCCCTGGTGCTGGTCGACGCCACCTCCGGCGCCGGCGGCCTGCCGGTGGACATCGCCGAGACCGACGTCTACTACTTCGCCCCGCAGAAGTCCTTCGCCTCCGACGGCGGCCTGTGGCTGGCGGCCTTCTCCCCGGCCGCCCTGGAGCGCGCCAAGAGCATCCACGAGTCCGGCCGGCACATCCCGGAGTTCTTCTCGCTGCCCACCGCGATCGACAACTCCCTCAAGAACCAGACGTACAACACCCCGGCCCTCTCCACCCTCTTCCTGCTCAACGAGCAGCTGGAGTGGCTCAACGGCCAGGGCGGCCTGGACTGGGCGGTCCGCCGCACCGCCACCTCCGCCCGCACCCTGTACGGCTGGGCCGAGGACTCCAAGTACGCCACCCCCTTCGTCACCGACCCCGCGAAGCGCTCGCAGGTCATCGGCACGATCGACTTCGACGACGAGATCGACGCGACCGCCGTCGCCAAGGCACTGCGCGCCAACGGCATCGTCGACACCGAGCCCTACCGCAAGCTCGGCCGCAACCAGCTGCGCGTCGCGATGTTCCCGGCGATCGACCCGGCGGACGTCGAGGCCCTGACGGCCTGCATCGACCACGTCATCGAGAAGCTCTGAGGCAGGCCGCGCCGGCGCTCCCGGCATCGGCACCACACAGGCCCCGGCGGGCGACCGCCGGGGCCTGTGCCGTCTCCCGCTGCCGCTCGCTCCCCCGCCACGGGGTCCGTGCCACCAGGTCCGCGCCGCCGCGCCCGCACGCCCGAACGGACGCGCCACCGGGTGACGAACCGGGCGGTATATGCCTGTATGGAAGGCATGACGATTCCCCCGATCCCCGGCCTCGCCCCCTTCGTACGCCAGGGGGCGATCCTGCTCACGACGTACAAACGGGACGGCACCGGCGTCGGCACACCGATCAACATCGCGGTCGACGGCGATCACGCCTACATCCGGACGTACGGCACCGCCTGGAAGGCGAAGCGGATGCGGAACTTCCCGGAGGTGGAGATCTGCCCCTCGACGTGGCGCGGCAAGCCGACCGGGACCACCGTCAAGGCGCGGGCCCGGCTGCTCGATCCGCAGACCCGCGAGTACCGCCGGGCCGAGCGGTCGCTGACCCGTAAGTACCCGCTGATCCACGGGCTGTTCGTGCCGCTGGCGCACCGCCTGAAGCGGGACCGGACGCTGCACTACGAACTGCGGCTCATCGAGGGAGCGGGCCCCGCCGCGGACACGGAGGCGGACGGCACCCCCTAGGGCAGGCACGCTCCCAGGGTCCGTCCGGGCGGCTACCGGCGGCGGAACAGCCTGCGGAGCGCGACGACCAGGACCGTCCCCGCGATGAAGACCAGCGCGCCCTTGACGAACGCCGGGTCCAGGTCCGGACTCCCCTTGCCCGTATCGCCGTTGGCGCCGGAGTCCTGGTCCCCGCCCTCCTTCGCCGACTCCGGCAGCTGGTCGCCGCTCAGACCCACCGGCTTGACCTCGCTGTGGTCGCCCTCCGAGCCGTACATCAGCGTCCGGCCGTCGGGAGTGAAGGTGACCGATTCGCCCTGCTGCTGGATCGGTACGCCCACGCTGCCGATGTCGTCCTTCGGCTTGTCGTGCTGCCAGCGGTACATCCGGGCCCCGAAGTAGCTGCGCATCACCAGCCGGGTGCCGTCCGGGGAGAACGCGCCGTCCGTGACCCACACATCGATCGGCCCGACCTTGCGGAAGACATTGGTGCCGGACGTACTGAGCCGCCGCGGGCCCGCGAAGAGCGCGCCGCCGCCGTCCTGCTTCTTGCTGGCGATGTAGACCCGGCCGGTCTTGGGATGCACCATCAGCGCCTCCGCGTCCCGCGCGCCCTCGGCGTACTTCACGTCGAACTGGGTGGCGGTGACGGTGGCGTCGCGCAGCTGCTTCGGTTCGGGGAAGCGGTAGATCCATACGTGGTCCCACGTGCCGCCGAGGTTGTCGCCGATGTCACCGACGTAGATGTCGCCGTCCGGGCCGATCGAGATCGCCTCGACATCGCGCGGCGCACCGATGCCGCGCAGTGTGATCCGGGCGACGGTGCGACCCGTCCTGCCGTCGACGGCGTAGAGGTAGGGGCCGTCGTCACTGTCGTTGTGGGTCCAGTAGATGCCCGGGTGCGCCCGGCTGGCGGCCAGACCGCTGGACTCGGTGATCCGGGAATCGCCGATGGTGAAGCTGTCGGGCTCGTCGGCCACGGCCGGAGTGGCCACCGCACACAGCAGGATCCCCGCGGCACCGGCCGCGTACAGAAGCGAACGCATGGGCACAGACTGCCATCCCCGCGCGCCCGGCGTGCCGGGGTGTCCAGCGTCACGTACCGGGCGGTAGGGGTTGTCGGCCATCATGGCCGGATGAGGATCATGTTCGTCGGTGACTCGATGACCATTGGACACACCGGCGACTACACGTGGCGCTACCGCATGTGGCAGCACCTGAACGCGACTTCGGGTGCCCCCTGCCGCATCGTCGGACCGCGCGACGCGCTCCATGACACCCTCGCGGACGCCCCCACCTCGCACGACTACGGCGATCCGGACTTCCCCGCGCCGGCCCGCCGGCATCTGGCCGGCTGGGGCGAGGGCTGGCTGCACATGGTGCCGCTGATCGGTGACGCCGTACGCCGCCACCGCGCCGACACCCTGCTGGTCTCGCTCGGCCTGATCGACCTCGGCTTCTACACGAACGCCGGGCAGACCGCGGAGAACGTCCGGCGCTTCGTGGCCGGCGCCCGGGAGGCCGACCCGCGCATACGGGCCGTGCTGATGCCCGTCATACCCAACGTGCGGGCCGCGGCGGACGCCGCGTTCGGCGCGGAGTGCGAGCGCTTCAACGCACTCCTGGCCAAGACCGTCGCGGACCTCTCCACGCCCGCCTCCCCGTTGCTGCTGGCCTCCGAGCCGGCCGGATGGCGGATCGACGACGCGACATACGACGGGACGCACCCCTCACCGGCCGGGGAGCACCTTCTCGCGGGCGCGTTCGCCGAGGCGATGCATCAGGCGTGGGGCGTGGGCGGCCGGTACGCGGCACCCGACGGGACACGCGGGCCGGAGGCGAGCGCGGACGAGGCGGCCTACGGGGTCCCGGCCGCCGCCCACTGAAAACGGCGCCCCGGCCACCGCCCCTCCCGCGCTGACGGCCCTTCGGGTGCGCCGGCCCGGACCGGGCGGCGCGACCGTGGCAGCAGAGGCACCCGCGGGCGACGCACCGCGCCCGGCCTTGATTCGAGCGCACTCCAAGGCGTTGGCTGAGTGGCATGAAGTACACGCAGCTCGGACGCACCGGACTCAAGGTCAGCCGACTCGTCCTCGGGACAATGAACTTCGGGCCCCAGACGAGCGAGGCCGACAGCCACAGCATCATGGACGCCGCACTCGGCGCGGGCGTCAACTTCTTCGACACCGCGAACGTCTACGGATGGGACGAGAACAAGGGCCGCACGGAAGAGATCCTCGGCTCGTGGTTCGCCAAGGGCGGCGACCGGCGCGACAAGACCGTGCTGGCCACCAAGGTCTACGCCAACATGGCCACTGACGGCGGGCCGCCCTGGCCCAACCACGACAAGCTCTCGGCGCTCAACATCCGCCGCGCGGTCGACGCCAGCCTGAAGCGGCTGCGCACCGACCACATCGATCTCTACCAGTTCCACCACGTCGACCGGGACACCCCCTGGGACGAGATCTGGCAGGCCGTGGACGTCCTCGTCCAGCAGGGCAAGATCCTCTACGCCGGTTCCTCCAACCACGCCGGCTGGCACATCGCCCGCGCCAACGAGACGGCCGCGCGCCGCGGTTCGCTGGGCCTGGTCAGCGAGCAGTGCCTCTACAACCTCGCCGAGCGGCGCGCCGAGATGGAGGTCATCCCGGCCGCCGAGGGCTACGGCCTGGGCGTCATCCCCTGGTCGCCGCTGCAGGGCGGGCTGCTCGGCGGCGCCCTCCGCAAGGAGCGGGAGGGCGGCGGCGGGCGTTCGGCCTCCGGGCGGGCCGCCGACGCGCTGGCCGATCCGACGACCCGTGCGCAGATCCAGGCGTACGAGGACCTGCTCGACAAGCACGGTCTGGAGCCGGGCGAGGCGGCGCTGGCCTGGCTGCTCACCCGGCGCGGGGTGACCGGGCCGATCGTCGGCCCGCGCACCACCGATCAGCTCGCCTCCGCGCTGCGCGCCGTCGAGGTGGAGCTGCCGACGGAGCTGCTGGCCTCTCTGGACGAGATCTTTCCGGGGCCGGGGCCCGCGCCGGAGGCATTCGCCTGGTGAGCCCTCCGGCGCCCGTCCGTACCCGGTCGGGCGCCGGACGCCGGGCCCCGCACACGGTCAGCGCAGGGCGGCCGCCACGACCACGACGATGAGCAGCACGGCGAGAAGACCGGACATGATCCGGTTACGGGTTTTGGGGTCCACCCCTTGAGGGTACCGGGCCGTATCCGAACGTTTCAGCGACCGGGTGGCGGGCCGTTCAGTGACCGCCGGCCGCCCCGTGTCCCAGGGGCCAGGCCGCCACCGTCTCGTACCGCGGCTGCTTGCCCGCGACGCCCACCACCGGCGGGTGGCTGCGGACCAACGCCAGCTCGCCGACCGTCCAGGGCGTGCCCGCGAAACCGTCCAGCGCGGCGACGAACGGGGCGATGTCCAGGTCGCCGGTGCGGTTCCGGGCCAGGGTGAGGTGCGGGGTGTACGCGCGATGCTCGTCCATCGGCACCCCGGCCCGGCGGCCCGCGGCCGCCGCCGAGTCCGCCAGCTTGCGCATGTCCGCCAGACCGCCCTCGGCACCCGCCCACACCACCCGGTCCGCGAACCGCCCGCCGCGCACGATCCGCAGCTCGTACGGGGAGCGCCGGTGCGCCGCCCGCGCCAGCCGCTCGTGCAGGTCGGGAAGGACCGCGTCGGGCACCTCGCCGTAGAAGGCGAGCGTGAAGTGCCATCCTTCGCGGCCGGTCCAGCGCAGCCGGTCCGCGCCCGGGATGTCCTTCAACTGCACTACCTCATCGGCCAGTTCATCGGCAGCGGGGGCGGGCGGCAGGACCGCGGCGAAGAGTCTCATGGGCACAGTCTCACCCGGCGGCCGGGAACGGCAGCGCCCCGGCGCCCTTCGCGGGGACACCGGGGCGCGTGCGGCGCACCGACGCAGGGGGCCGTCTCAGGCCGCGGCCGCCAGATGCTTCCCGCCCTCCGCCGTCGCGCCGACCCGCGGGACGAACGCCACGTGGCGGTGTCCGCGGCGCAGATCTATCTTCAGCCGCAGACCGCCGGCGCGGGCGAGGATCAGCCCGATGATCACCGCGGCCGCCGCCGAGATCACACCGCCCGCCAGGAAGCCGATCCGGGCTCCCCAGGCGTCGGTGATCCAGCCGACGAGCGGGGCGCCGAGCGGCGTACCGCCCATGAAGACCATCATGAACAGGCTCATGACCCGGCCGCGCATCAGCGGATCGGTGGCCAGCTGCACGCTGGAGTTCGCGGTGACATTGACCGTGAGGCCGACCACGCCGATCGGGACGAGCAGCACCGCGAAGATCCAGAACGACGGAGCCAGCGCGGCCGTGATCTCCAGCGCGCCGAACAGCATCGCCGCACCGACCAGCAGCCGCAGCCGGGAGGTCGCCCGGCGTGCGGCGAGCAGCGCGCCGATCAGCGAGCCGGCCGCCATGAGGCCGTTGAAGAAGGCGTAGGTGCCGGCGCCCTCGTGGAAGACCTTGTAGACGAACGCGGTCAGCCAGATGGGGAAGTTGAAGCCGAAGGTGCCGATGAATCCGACCAGCACGATCGTCCAGATCAGGTCGGGGCGCCCCGAGACGTACCGCAGGCCCTCCCGCAACTGGCCCTTGCTGCGCGGGACCCGGTCGACCTTGTGCAGCTCGGAGGTGCGCATCATCAGCAGTCCGGCGAGGGGCGCGATGAACGAGAGGCCGTTGAGCAGGAACGCCCAGCCGCTGCCGAAGGCGGTGATCAGCACACCGGCGACGGCGGGGCCGATCAGGCGCGCGGACTGGAAGTTGGCGGAGTTGAGGCTGACGGCGTTGCGCAGATCGTCCTGGCCGACCATCTCGGAGACGAACGCCTGCCGGGACGGGTTGTCGAGGACGGTGACCAGGCCGAGGGCGAAGGCCACCAAGTAGACGTGCCAGACCTGCACATGGCCGCTGAGGGTGAGCACGGCGAGGGCCAGGCCGGTGAGCCCCATGGCGGACTGGGTGATGAGCAGCAGCGTGCGCTTGGGGAACCGGTCGGCGATGACACCGCCGTAGAGCCCGAAGAGCAGCATCGGCAGGAATTGCAGCGCGGTGGTGACGCCGACGGCGGCGGAGGAGCCACCGGTCAGGCTGAGCACCAGCCAGTCCTGGGCGATGCGCTGCATCCAGGTGCCCGTGTTGGACACCATCTGGCCGGTGGCGAAGAGTCGGTAGTTACGGATTCTCAGCGAACTGAACATGCCCTGGCGCGGTGTGGCGGCGGGGCCGGCGGCGACACCCGGGGCGGAGCCCGTGGTGGTCGCGGTCGCGTCGTCGGAGACCGTGTCTTCTCGGGAGTTCGGTGCGGGGGCGGAGTCTGCTCCGGATCCCGTACTCAAAGTGGGTTCGCCTCCTTGGCCTGGGGGTTTTTACAGCTGTGCGAGTTTCTCCAGCACGGGCGCGGCGGCCCGGACCTTGGCCCACTCGTCCTCGTCCAGCCCGGAGGCCAGCTCGGCGAGCCAGGCGTTGCGCTTGCGACGGCTCTCTTCGAGCATCGCTTCGGCCTGTTCCGTCTGCGTGACGACCTTCTGGCGGCGGTCGTCGGGGTGCGGCTCCAGCCGGACCAGTCCCTTTGCTTCCAACATGGCCACGATGCGCGTCATCGACGGCGGCTGCACGTGCTCCTTGCGGGCCAGCTCGCCCGGGGTGGCGTGGCCGCACCGGGCGAGGGTGCCGAGCACCGACATCTCGGTGGGGCTCAGCGACTCGTCGACCCGCTGGTGCTTGAGTCGGCGGGACAGGCGCATCACGGCGGATCGCAGAGCGTTCACGGCGGCAGCGTTGTCGCCGCGGGACAGTTCCGGCATGTTCGTTAGCATAACTCATTACCTTTTCTAAGGAAAGCCATGGGAAGGGACCCTCCTCGGATCACCCATACGAGTGAGGACGCAGCGAAAAGTGACGCGCCTGACCGGGTCGTACGGGGACCGTGTCCGTATGGGATCGAGAGTGCTCAGCCTGCGCGTCGACGGGGAGCTGCTGGAGCGCATTCGGCAGCACGCCGAAAAACGCGGAATGAGCGTCCAGGACTATGTGGTCCGGACGCTCATCCGCGATGACTTCGATGAACGCTTCAAGACGTCGGTCGACGAGACCGAACGGCTGGGGGTCTGGGGGTGACCCGGGCTACTTCGTCCCGAGCAGCTGCTCGATCGGGTTGAGCAGGAAGTAGACGAGGAAGCAGAGCCCGACGACGTCCAGCAGCCACGGGATCTGCTTGAAGCGGCCGGTCGCCGTGCGCAGCAGGATGAAGGCGAGCACGCCGATGCCGATGCCGTTGGTGATGCTGTAGGTGAACGGCATCGAGATCATCGTCAGGAAGGCCGGAATGCCGACGGTGGGGTCGGCCCAGTCGATGTCCTTGACGTTCGCGGCCATGATCAGGAAGCCGACGACGAGCAGCGCGGGCGTCGCCGCCTGCGAGGGCACGACGGTCGCCAGCGGCGTGAAGACCAGCGCGAGCAGGAAGAGACCGCCGGTCACGATGTTCGCCAGCCCGGTACGCGCCCCCTCGCCGACGCCCGCCGTGGACTCCACGAAGCAGGTGTTGGCGGAGGCGGAGCCGACGCCGCCGGCCGCGACCGCGATGCCGTCCACCATCAGGATCCGGCCCATGCCCGGCAGGTTGCCGTTCTTGTCGGTCAGCCCGGCCTCCTCGCCGACGCCGATGATGGTGCCCATCGCGTCGAAGAACCCGGAGAGCAGGACCGTGAAGACGAACAGGCAGCCGGTCAGGACGCCGACTTCCTTGAACCCTCCGAAGAGGCTGATCTGGCCGATCAGGCCGAAGTCCGGGGCGCCCACGATCTGGTCCGGGACGTTCGGGACGGCGAGGCCCCAGGCGGCGTCCGGGATGGTGGCGATCGCGTTGAGGATGATCGCGACGACGGCCATGACGACCATGCCGATCAGGATCGCGCCCTTGGTCCGGCGCACGATCAGCATGAACATCAGCACCAGGCCGATGACGAAGACCAGCACCGGCCAGCCCTGGAGCTGACCGCCCTGACCCAGGCTCATCGGCACGGTGGTGTGCGCCGCGTCCGGATTACGGGTCACGAAGCCCGCGTCGACCAGGCCGATCAGCGAGATGAACATGCCGATGCCGATCGCGATGGCCCGCCGCAGCCCGTTCGGGATCGCGTCCATCACCCGCTGCCGCAGACCCGAGGCGACCAGGATCATCAGCACCAGACCGGCGAGCACGACCATGCCCATCGCGTCCGGCCAGCTCATCTTGGGGGCGAGCTGGAGGGAGACGACGGCATTGATGCCGAGGCCGGCGGCGATGGCGATCGGGACGTTGCCGATGACGCCCATCAGGACGGTGCTCAGACCGGCCATCAGCGCGGTGGCGGTGACCAGCTGGGCGTTGTCGAGCTGGTGGCCGAACTTGTCGGTGCCGGCGCCGAGGATGATCGGGTTCAGCACGATGATGTAGGCCATCGCGAAGAACGTCGCCAGACCGCCGCGCAGTTCGCGGCCGACCGTCGACCCGCGCTCGGAGATCTTGAAGAAACGGTCGAAGCCGTTCTTCGGGGGCTGGTCACCTGGGCTCTTGAGCGGATCGACCGAAGGGGTGGTCGAGGAGGACATGCGGGACCTCAGTCGTACGGGCCTGGGAGGCGCGGGGGCCCGAGGGCCCGGAACACGAACGTGGAACATGGATAACCGGATCAGCTTGGATGAAGCAACGATCCGATCCGGTCAGATCCAGAAAGGTTCAGTATGAATAAACAATCCGTTGATCGCTATCTCCGCGCGTAGACCCTGCCGCGGGGCCGCAACGGAGGGGCTCCGCCCGCCGCAAGCCACCCGCGCGACCCCTGCCCGCAGCCCCCGCATCCCCTCCCCCGGGCTCCCCGTAAGCTGAGCGCCATGTGGAAGAAGTCCGAACTGCGCGACGCCCCGGCGCCCCTCGAAGGTCCCGTCGTCGGCACGATCGTCGGCGGCACCATCCTCTGGTTCGCGCTCTTCATCGGCCAGGTCCCCTTCTACAGCTGGTACGCCGACCGCGATCTGACGTGGTGGGTGTGGACCTGCCTGGCCGGCGGCGGCCTCGGCCTGCTCGGCATCTGGTACGTCCGCAAGCGCGACGCGGCGATCAAGCGCGCGGCGGCGGACGGCCCCTCGGCGGAGGACGGCTCACCGGCAGCGGGCGGCCCGTCAGAGGGCGCGCCCGGGAACCCGGCCTGACCGACCGGCCGTTGCCCTCACCCCCGTCGCGACCCTGATCGGACCCCGACCCGCACCCTGATACAAACCCCGACACAAATCCGGGGGAATCCAGCAGGTGAAGCGGGCATTCCGCCCGTAACGTCGAGGGCATGACCGAGCGGGCGAGGACCGAAGTCGAGGAACCGGGGCCGGACGGCGGACCACCCGCCGCCCGGAGCCATCCCGCGACCTCCCCCCGCGGCCTGACCGCCGCCGAGGTCGCCGAGCGCGTCGCCAGAGGCGAGGTCAACGACGTCCCCGTCCGCTCCTCGCGCTCGGCCGCCGAGATCGTCCGCTCCAACGTCTTCACCCGGTTCAACGCCATCATCGGCGTCCTCTTCGTGATCATCCTGATCGTCGGCCCCCTCCAGGACGGCCTGTTCGGCTTCGTCATCGTCGCCAACACCGGCATCGGCATCGTCCAGGAGCTCCGCGCCAAGCGGACCCTGGACAATCTCGCGGTGATCGGCGAGGCCCGGCCGACCGTGCGGCGCGACGGGACGGCCGCCGAGATCCCCACCTCGGAGGTCGTGCTCGGCGACGTCATCGAGCTGGGACCGGGCGACAAAGTGATCGTCGACGGCGAGGTGCTGGAGACCGACGGCCTGGAGGTCGATGAGTCCCTGCTCACCGGCGAGGCCGACCCGGTCCTCAAGAAGCCCGGCGAGCGGATGATGTCCGGCAGCTTCGTGGTGGCCGGCGGCGGCGCCTTCGCCGCCACCAAGGTCGGCCGCGAGGCCTACGCCGCCCAGCTCGCCGAGGAGGCCAGCCGGTTCACCCTCGTCCACTCCGAGCTGCGCACGGGCATCAGCCAGATCCTCAAGTACGTCACCTGGATGATGATCCCGACCGCGATCGGCCTGATCCTCAGCCATCTGCTCACCCTCGGCCTGCCGGGCGACGAGGCCGTCCGCAGGATGGTCGCCGGCATCGTGCCGATGATCCCCGAGGGCCTGGTGCTGCTCACCTCCGTCGCCTTCGCGATCGGCGTCATCCGCCTCGGCCGCAAGCAGTGCCTGGTCCAGGAACTACCCGCCATCGAGGGCCTGGCCCGCGTCGACGTGGTCTGCCTGGACAAGACCGGCACCCTCACCGAAGGCGGCATGGACGTCAACGCCCTGCGGCCGCTGGGCGGCGCCGACCCCGCATACGTCCAGCAGGTGCTGGGCGCCCTCGGCGCGTCCGATCCGCGCCCCAATGCCTCCCTCCAGGCGATCATCGACACCTACCCCGCCGACGCGGCCTGGCGTTGCACCCGGTCGCTCCCCTTCTCCTCCGCCCGCAAGTACAGCGGAGCCTCCTTCAACGGCCCGGACCAGGAGGGCTCGACCTGGCTGCTCGGCGCCCCGGACGTCCTGCTGCCGCCCCGCGACCCGGTCCTCGCCGAGACCGACGACCTCAACGCCCAGGGCCTGCGGGTGCTGCTGCTGGCCGGCTCCGCGAGGGAACTCGACGACCCCGACCTCACCTCGGACGTCCGCCCCACCGCCCTGGTCGTCCTGGAGCAGCGGCTGCGCCCGGACGCCACCCAGACCCTGCGCTACTTCGAGGAGCAGGACGTCGCGGCCAAGGTGATCTCCGGCGACAACGCCGTGTCGGTCGGCGCGGTGGCCGGCAAGCTCGGCCTGCCGGGCGCGGACGACCCGGTGGACGCCCGCCGCCTGCCCGGCGATGCGGACGCGATGGCCACCGCGCTCGACGAGGGCACGGTCTTCGGCCGGGTCACCCCGCAACAGAAGCGGGACATGGTCGCCGCCCTCCAGGCCCGCGGCCACAACGTCGCGATGACCGGCGACGGCGTCAACGACGTGCTCGCCCTCAAGGACGCCGACATCGGCGTCGCCATGGGCGCCGGCTCCGAGGCGACCCGCGCCGTGGCCCAGATCGTCCTGCTCAACAACAGCTTCGCGACGCTGCCGTCGGTCGTCGCCGAGGGCCGCCGGGTGATCGGCAACATCACCCGCGTCGCCACCCTCTTCCTCACCAAGACCGTCTACTCCGTCCTGCTGGCGATCCTCGTCGCCTGCTGGCAGATCCCCTACCCCTACCTCCCCCGGCACCTCACCCTGCTCTCCACCCTCACCATCGGCGTCCCCGCGTTCTTCCTGGCCCTCGCCCCCAACAAGGAGCGCGCCCGCCCGCACTTCGTCCGCCGGGTGATGCGCTACGCCGTCCCCTCCGGTCTCATCACCGGCACGGCCGCCTTCGTGACCTACCTGCTGGCCCGCGCCTACTACACCGGCCCGCACGCCCTGCCCGCCGAGACCAGCGCGGCCACCCTGACGCTCTTCCTCGCCGCGATGTGGGTGCTGGCGATCATCGCCCGCCCGTACACCTGGTGGCGGATCGCGCTCGTCCTGACCATGGGCCTGGGCTTCCTGATCGTGCTGGTCACCCCCTGGCTCCAGCGCTTCTTCGACCTGAAGCTGGTCGGTACGACCATGCCCTGGACGGCCGTGGCGATAGCCGCGGTGGCGGCCCTGCTGCTGGAATTCGCCTGGAGGTGGGTGGGCCACCGCTTCCCGTCCTAGGCTCCCTCGTCCGGGCCCCGGGTCTCGTGCGGGTCGCCCCCGCTCGCTGACACGGGCCGGACGACAGCCCTAGAGTCCATGCCCATGACTCTTCTCGCGCAGGCCCACATCTCCCCGGCGTTCGAGCTGCTGGCACGTTCGCACCACCGCTACAGCCACCACACCGGGAACTCCGGCACCTCGTTCGCGGGTGCCTACTGGATGATCCCGCTCGGCATCGTCATCGCGATCGCCTGGGTCGCCTTCAAGCGGCTCCGCTCCCGCTGATCCGGGCCAACTGGCGCCGACGGCCCCGCCCGACCTAGGCTCCATGTCCATGACATTCACCTCGGGGGACGCCGCCTACGAGATCCTGGCGCGCTCACATCACCACTACTCCCACCACAGCAGCTCCTTCGGGGGCAGCGGCAGCGGCGGGAACTGGTTCGTCAACGTGGCCGTCGGCCTCGGCCTGCTCTTCGTGATCATGACGCTTCTCAGGAAGTTCAGCTCCCGCTGACCTGACCGCATCGCGCATCACGTCTCGCGGCCGCCGGGCCCCGGTCGGCCGCGAGCCACCTCCCGCCCGGCGGCGCGCAGGCCGACCCCCTCGCGAGGAAGCCCGGTTCGCCCCCTGACGGCTCGGCCCGGCTGCTCGGCCCGACGGGCAGGTCCGGCTGCTCGGCCCGGCTTCTCGCCCAAGGGGGCGTCGCGGCCGTCAAGGACCGCGGACGCCCCGCCTGACCGGCGTCAGTCGAACCACCGCGCCCGTGCCAGTTCGTCCCCCCGGTCGGGATCTTCCAGGAGCGCCGCGACCTCGAAACGGCGCGGCCACTGGCCGGCGGCCCAGGCCAGGCCCGCGGCGACGCCCTCCAGGGTCGCGGCGTGCAAAGTGGCGTCCGGGGCCCAGCGCCAGTCCAGTTCGGTCGCATCGGAACCGTCACCGACGATGAGTTCCTCGTGCTCGGTGTACGCGTCGGGTGTGCCCGCGCCGAGCAACACCCTTACCGCCTCCGGCACTTCGTGCCGTACGCCCTCGGAGCGCACCTCCGCGTCGACCGCCTCGCTCAGCCGCCGCACCTGAAGCAGCTCGGCGAGGTCGGCGGCCCGTGCCGGCCGTACGGGCACCAGGGCCAGGCCGGTCGCCAGCGGCATCAGGTCGGGCGCGTCGGCGACGACGGCGTCCGCCGCGTCGACGACCCGGACCTCGCCGTCGACGACGGCCCGCAGTTCGTCGGGCAGGGTGACCTGGTCCGGGTCGAGGTCCGCCAACAGCCCGTAGAGGGCGTGGAGTTGTGCGGCATCGACCGGGAGCTCCCCGTCGGCCAGGCGGGCCAGCAGTTCCGCCGCGCCGCCCGGTTCCTCCAGAAGCGCGGCGGCCGACGTACGGACCCCGAGGGCGCGCAGCACCTGCGCGTCGACCTCACCGGCGTCCGCCGACTCGTACAGACCGGCCAGCAGCGGGTCGCCGCCCGCCGACCGCAGCCCGGCGGGGCGCCGGCCGTCCAGCACCGGGTGTCCGCGCAGCCACCACGCGGCGTAGGGCCGCACGGACTCGGTGGTGCCGTCCGGCAGCAGTACGCGCACCGGCGCGGTCAGCGCATCGCGCAGCGGCGGCCGGGCGAGCATGGCGAGCGCCTGCGGCCAGCAGTCGTCATCGACGAGGTCCAGGTCGCGGACGGCGACCAGTTCGGTCACCACGGGCGGTACGGGGGTCTCGGGCAGCGCGTCGAGGATGTCCTCGCACCAGACGTCGACCGCGTCCAGCAGTCCGGCGTCGTCCGGTTCGGCGAAGTCGCTGTCGCGCGGCTCCAGTTCGTCGGGATCGAGGACCACGTCGGTGGCGCGGACGAGCGCGAAGGCCGCCAGCACGCCGACGGCCGTCAGCGGCTGCTCGCCCCAGCGTTCTGCCAATTCACCGTCACAGGCGGCCAGTTCGCCCTCACGGATGACCCGTTCGAAGGGGCTGCCCGGGAAGACCAGTTCACCCGCCGGGGCCAGCTCACCCTCGTCGTCGGGCAGCGCGAGAGCGCCCAGCCACGGCTCGTCACCCGGTGCGAGATTCGCCTCGCGGACGAGCCCGAGAACGGTCTCCGCCAGCGTCTCGGCGTCGAGCGGGGCGCCGGGTACATCGCCTTCCAGGTCGTCGGCGAAGACGTCGTAGGCGTCCTCGTCGGCGTCCATCGAGTTCGCAACGGCCGCACGGACCTGGGGAGTTGTCAGTACGGCGCGCGGTGAGGCGGGGGTGGCGCCCAGCTTCTCCAGCAGCGGGTGCGCCGCCTCCGGGTGAGCCACCTTCAGGCCCAGCCGGGCGAGCGTACGGTTCCGGGCCGCGGCCTCACCGTCGCCGTCACTGCCGCTGCCGGGCAGCGGCAGCAGCACCTGGCGCGGGCCGATCGTCGTCCGTACCGTCCCGGCCGTGCCGCCGGGCCCCTGCCCGGACGGCCCCGCCAGCGGCACCGGGAGTCCGCTGAGCCGGTCCGGGTCGGTGCCGGCCAACGCGTCGTAGAGCCGCCACCACCAGCCGGGTGTCCGCTCGACGCCCGCCAGCCGGTCGACCATCTCGCCCAGCGGCACCCGCGCCACGCCCAGCGCCCGCAGCTCCGGCCGCCGCTCCAGACCGGCCGGCAGCAGGCTCGGGAACAGCTCGGCCAGCACCCCGACCGTCGCCGCGCCCGCGCCCTCCACCAGCTCCGCGTCCACCGGCCGCAGCACGAAGCGGTCCGCGGCGGCCCCCGCCTCCTCGTCCCATTCGCGCTCCGCCGGCTCGGGCTCGGGCTCGTCACCCTCGGGCCTGCCCGCGCTCGGCAGGAAACGCACCCGCGGCAGCAGCTCCAGCACCAGCCGGCGCAGCTCGCCGTCCAGACCGCCCTTGCCCAGCGGGCCCGGCACCAGGTCGAGCGTGCCGACCGAGACCGGCTGCCAGTCGCCCAGCAGCGCGGCGTAGACCTCCGCCGCCCGCGCCACCAGAAAGTCCGCCAGCGGACCGGGCGCGACATGGCGGCGCGTCGGCTCCAGCGGGAAGGACGCGATCAGCAGCGCGGGCAGACCCAACGGCTCGTCCGTCGGCGTCGGCGCGTGCACCACCGGCGCCGTGCCCGGCCGTACCGGCGCGCCCTCGGCGTCCACCGGCACCGCCCAGGTCACCGACCACACCGGCCGCAGCCGCTCCTCGACCGGCCGGTCGGCGAGCAGCGCGGGCTCCAGCGGCCCGCCGTCACTCGCCACCCGCCAGCGGGTGTCCCCCCGCACGCTGTCCTCGATCAGGACATGATCCGCGTCCTGACGGCGCCTCAACTCCCGTACGCCGTCCGGCGTCTCGATGACGACCTCGGCGAGACCCGGCAGTGTCAGCAGCAGCGCCGCATCGATCCCGGCCAGCAGCCGCTCCGCCAGATCCTGTGCCGCGCCGTCGCGCAGCGGCAGCACCACCGCTGTGTCGTATCCCTCGGGTGCCCCGCCCTCGGCGGGCAGCGGCAGCCGCAGCAGCGGTACGTGTCCGTCGCGGCGGCGCAGCTCGCCGCCCAGCCCCGGACTGTGCGCGGCCACGTCCCGCGCCAGCTCGCGCGCCTCCGCGAGCGACCAGCGGACGCCGCCCGTACGACCCACCAGCGCGGGTTCGTCACTGACGGACAGCACGGCGGCGAAGCCCACACCGAACCGGCCGACCGCACCCGTGTCGCCGGCCGCCGCGCCGCTCTCCCGCTTCGCGGAGGCGCGCAGTGTCGACAGCGACTCCACGCCGGTGGCGTCCAGCGGCGAGCCGGTGTTGGAGGCGACGAGCACGGCGGGCGCGGTGTCGTTCGCCGGATGCAGGGTCAGGCGCAGGCGGCCGGGGACGCCGGCGCGGGCCGCCGCGTCCGAGGCGTTCTGCGCCAGCTCCACGGCGAGCCGGTCCCGATAGCCGCCGAGCGCGAGGTCCTCCTCGGCATTGGCGTCCTCCCGGAACCGGGCCGGCGACGCGGCCCACGCGTCCAGCACCCCTCGGCGCAGCCGAGCCGTCCCGAACGGGTCCTCGGCTGCGCCTCGCACCAACGACGTACCGGTCACTGTGGATCTCCTCTTCGGGCCTGCGTCCGCGTGCGGTGACGTTATCGCCCCACGTTGCCGTCTGCACCGCCGTGCGGGGCCGGGGTTGTTCCGTGCCCGCCTGCGGCGGGAGCGGGGTGGGTTGTGGGCCGGGCGTCCTGGGTGTCTGGGTGGGTGCGGTGCCGGGCCTCCGCGACTGCGTCCCTGCGGCCCGCCTCCTCCCGTAAGCCGTACGCCTGCCCCTGGTGGGGGTGGGGAGAGGTGGGGGTGGGGGTGGGGGTGACCCAGTACCGTCGGCCGGCTCTTGCTTCTTTCCTTCACCTCTTCCCCCACCGGGCGGAGGACGTCCCGCTCCGGGCGGGAGGCGGGGCTCCGCAGGGACGCAGTCCCGGAGGAGACCCGCCGTACCCAGAGACGGGCGCAGTGATCGGCCCCCGCCGCCGGAACCCACCCGTCCCGGAGGAGACCCACCGCACCCACCACCGGGCACAAACGTCGGCCGCCGCCGCCGGAACCCACCCCCGCCGAAGGCGGAAACAGCAAGCACCACGGCGGGAGAGCCGACAACGTGGGGCAGAGCCCCCAGCGCTCAGCTGTGGCCCAGCTCCTCCGGCGGCCCCGCGTCCTCCACGGACCCCCCGTTCCGCTCCGGCCGGAGCGACAGCGCGTCGACGATCGTCTCGTCGACGACCGGCTCGGCCGGACGGGGCGGCTTCGGCATGACGGCCGCTTCGGAGTGCGCGCCGCAGCCGTAGGCCAGCGAGACGACGCGGCCGTCCGCCGGGGCGAACTCGTTGGCGCAGACGCCGAACGCCTGGCGCAGCGAGCCGGTGAGCGGGGTGAGGAAGCCGCAGGTCATGCAGGTGGCGGGGGCTGCCTGGGCCATCGGGGTCTTGGCCCCGTAGGCCTCTTCCCAACGGTCGGCGGCGATGTGCAGGCCGTAGCGGGACAGGACGCGGGCGCGGCGCATGCCCAGCTCTTCGGCGACCGCGGCGATATTGCCGCGTACGGGCACCGGCTGGACGGCGGGTGAGCCGGGGACGACGTCGGCGTCCTCGATGTCGGCGACCTCGGCGACCCCTTCGGGGACGCCGTCCGCGACGATGGAGTTCGGCGGCGGGGTGTCCTCACCCGTATAGCCGGGCTCCAGGCGGAGGTCTTCGGCCTCGGAGGGCAGCAGGTCGCCGGGGCCCATGTCGCCGGGGCGCAGCCGCTCGCTCCAGGGCACCCATTCGGGGGCGAGGAGCGAGTCGGGGCCGGGAAGCAGCACGGACTCGTCGAGGGTGACGAGCTTGGCGCGGGAGGCCCTGGCGACCGTCACGGCCCAGCGCCAGCCCCGGTATCCGGGCTCCTTGCAGGCGAAAAGGTGCGTGACGACGCGGTCGCCATCGGCAACGGCATCGATGTGCTCGCCGACCATCCCCGGCAAGGCGGCTTCTTCCGCCGCCTCACGGGCAAGGTCGACCGCCTCGGCGCACAGGCGGTCAGGGGTACGGCTTCGCATCGCAGCACTCACAAGAATCGATTCTCTCTTCCACGCCGTCTCACGAGTGCGCCAGCCGGAGCTGTCCTGTCCTGTCCGGACGACCGGCGGGGCCGGGGCGGGCGGAGCGGACCTGGGGACCGCGTCGACGTCCGCGCCCGGTCGTTTCGGTCGAGCGCACCTATTACGAACCATTCTGCGGGATCGCGGTAAGGCGCGCGGCCAAAAACGACCGCCGGTGGCGCGCTACACACGCTACCCCTTCAAAGGTGTACGACCCCTCGGTGGGAGCGCCAAAAGTCTCCGACGGCCGTCAGAGGCCGTTGCGCCCCGCGCGGGAAGCGGGAGAAAGTGCCGCCTCCTGGGCGAGTTGGGGCAGTATGGCGATGTGGCTGCCGCGAGGTCATCGAAGTCGTCGAAGCCGAAAGTGTCGAAGCCGAAGATGTCGGGGCCGAGGGTGTCGAAGACATCACGGGTGTCGCGGGCATCGACCAGAGACGGGGAGCAGGGCAACCGGGCTCGCCGGGCGGGCCGGGCACTCGGCCGTGCGCTGCACACCCCGTTCACGGGCGCCGCGCGCGGCGTACGGCGCGCCACTCATGCGCACGGCGCCGGCGAGTCGGGCCTGGGCAAGCTGATCGAGCTGCACGCGGTGAATTCCGCCGGCGACATGATGATCACGATCGCACTGGCCTCGACGGTGTTCTTCTCGGTGCCGACGGATCAGGCGCGGGGCCGGGTCGCCCTGTATCTGGCGATCACGATGGCGCCGTTCGCGCTGCTCGCGCCGGTGATCGGGCCGCTGCTGGACCGGGTACCGCACGGGCGCCGGGCGGCGATGGCGGGCTCGATGCTGGCCCGTGCGCTGCTGGCACTGATGATGTCGGGCGCGGTCGCGGACGGCGGGCTGGAGCTGTATCCGGCGGCGCTGGGCGTACTGGTCTCGTCGAAGGCGTACGGGGTCGTCAGAAGCGCCGTGGTGCCGCGTCTGCTGCCACCGCGGATCTCGTTGGTGAAGGCGAATTCGCGGGTGACGCTCGGCGGGCTGCTGGCGACGGGGGTGGCGGCGCCGGCCGGTGCCGGGCTGCACCAGATCGGGCCGAGCTGGCCGCTGTACGGCGCTTTCGTGGTGTTTGTGACCGGTACGTTCCTGTCGTTCTCGCTGCCGCACAAGGTCGACTCGTCGAAGGGCGAGCGGCGGGCCCGGCTGGCGTCGGCGGACGAGGCGGACGGGTCGGTGCTCGCCAAGCGCAAGCCGGGGCTGCGCACCGTCGGCCCGTCGGTGCTGCACGGTCTGCAGGCCAACGCCGCACTGCGCTCGCTCTCCGGCTTTCTGACGTTCTTCCTGGCCTTCATGCTGCGCGAGCACCCCTTGGGCGGGCTGGGGCCCGCGACGTCCCTGGGTCTGGTCGCGGTGGCGGCGGGCACCGGGAACGCGCTGGGTACGGCGGTCGGCGCCTGGCTGAAGGCGCGCGGGCCGGAGCGGCTGATCGCCACGATGCTGGCGGTCGCCCTGTGCGCGACGGTGCTCGCCGCGGTCTTCTACGACGTGCTGGCGATCGTGGTCGTCACGATCGCCGCGGCCACCGCGGGGCTCTGCCAGGCGCTGTCCAAGCTGTCGCTGGACGCGATGATCCAGCGCGATGTGCCCGAGGAGGTCCGTACGTCGGCGTTCGCCCGGTCCGAGACGGCGTTGCAGATGTCGTGGGTGGTGGGCGGCGCCCTCGGCATCTCACTGCCGCTGATCGGCATGGTGGGGATGTCGGTCGCCGCGGGGCTGGTCGCGTTCGGCATGCTCCTTGCCGTGAAGGGACTGCTGGGAGCGGCGCGGCGGGGCGGCGGCGCGGGCGCGCGGGTGGCGTGAGGCGGCCCTTCGGGGACGTCGCGCCCGGCACCCGGCACACGCCACGCCCGGCACGCCGTACCCGCGCGTGGCGTGCGCGAGGGCGCCCGATAGCCTGCGCGTATGACCGCTGCGTTGATCTCCTGGGGCAAGGGCCGCCGTGCCGCTGCCGCCATCGGTGCCGTGTCCCTGGGCCTCATCACCCTCTCCGCCTGCGAGAAGCCGACGGCGCTCGCGACCGTGACCGTCGGTTCGACGACGGTGACGTCCGAGGCGACGAAGGGCTGTGACGGCGACGGAGAGGCCCTCGATCAGGCCAAGTTCAGGTCCTGCCTCTCCAACCAGGGCGGCAAGACGATCACCGTGAGCCCCGGCGAGAAGGTGCGGGTCGGCGTGGAGCCGGACATCGCCGAGCGCGGCTGGCTGGCGTTCGCCGGCGAGGGCGGCCAGGGCGTGTCGAAGACCCACCAGACCTACCGCACCATCGACAGCAGCCAGCTGTTCCTGAAGCAGGACCCGCAGACCGGGCAGACCTCGACGCTCAAGCAGGTCACCCTCCAGGTCGCGGAGTTCCCGAAGGACGGTGGCCAGATCCCCGCCACCATCTTCCACTTCACGCTGAAGCAGAAGGACTGAGTCCTCTGACCGCGCAGCGTCCGCGGGCCGTGGTGACCCCCTGATGCGGGTACTGGTCATCACGGCGGTGGCCGCCGAGCGCGACGCCGTGTGCGCCGCCGGCGGGCCGCACGACACCGTGGCCCTGCCCGGCGGGTACGTCCTGCACCGGGCGGCCGCTGCCGCACACCCCGCGCTCGATGTGCTCGCCGGGGGCGTCGGCCCGGCCGCCGCGGCAGCCGGCACCGCGACCGCGCTGACCGCCGCCGCGCTCGCGGCGGATCCGTACGACCTGGTCGTCTCGGCCGGTATCGGCGGCGGTTTCGCCCCGGCCGCGCCCCTGGGGTCCGTCGTCGTCGCGGACGCGATCGTCGCCGCCGATCTGGGCGCCGAGACCCCGGACGGCTTCCTGCCGGTGACCGAACTCGGCTTCGGGACCGTCGCGCACCACCCCGACCCCACCCTCGTCCGCGCCGTCGCGGCCGCGTCCGGCGCCGCCGCCGGCACCGTGCTGACCGTCTCGACGGTCACCGGCAGCGCCGCGCGCACCTCCGAGCTGGCGGCCCGTCACCCGGGCGTGCTGGCCGAGGCGATGGAGGGTTTCGGGGTCGCCGAGGCCGCCGCCGCGCACGGTGTGCCGGTCCTCGAAATCCGTACCGTCTCCAACGCCGTCGGGCCCCGCGACCGCGCCGCCTGGCGGATCGGCGACGCGCTCGCCGCCCTGACCGCGGCCTTCGGCGCGCTGCCCGGCGCCCTGGAGGCATGAATGAGTGAGTCCGAGGAGGACCTGGTGAACCGGCCGCTGAACATCGCGTACTCGCCCTGCCCGAACGACACCTTCGTCTTCGAGGCCCTGGCGCACGGCCGGGTCCCGGACGCACCGGAGATGGCGGTCACCTTCGCCGACATCGACATCACCAACGGCATGGCCGAGCGCGGTGAGTTCGATGTGCTGAAGGTGTCGTACGCGGTGCTGCCGTGGGTGCTCGACGAGTACGCGCTGCTGCCCTGCGGCGGGGCGCTGGGGCGCGGCTGCGGCCCGCTGGTGCTGACCCGGGAGGGCGGCCCCGCCGCCGGTCTGGCGGGGAAGACCGTGGCGGTGCCCAGCGAGCGGTCCACCGCGTATCTGCTGTTCCGGCTGTGGGCGGCGGCCGAGGTGCCGGGCGGCGTCGGCGAGATCGTGGTGCTGCCGTTCCACGAGATCATGCCGGCGGTCCGCGACGGCAAGGTCGACGCGGGACTGGTCATCCACGAGGCCCGCTTCACGTACCAGAATTACGGTCTGGCCTGCCTGGCCGACATGGGCGAGCACTGGGAGGCCACCACCGGCCTGCCGATCCCGCTGGGCGCGATCATCGCCAAGCGCTCGCTGGGCGAGGAGACGCTGCGCGCGCTCACCGCGGCCATCCGCACCTCGGTGAGGATGGCCTGGGACGAGCCCGAGGTGTCCCGCCCGTACGTCCTGGAGCACTCCCAGGAGATGGACCCGGCCGTCGCCGACCAGCACATCGGGCTGTACGTCAACGAGTTCACCGCCGACCTCGGCGAGCACGGCTATGCGGCGGTGCGCGGGCTGCTCACGCGCGCCGCGGCCGAGGGGCTCGTACCGCCCCTCGGCCGCGATGCGCTGAACGCTGTGCAGATGCCCTGAATAGCGGGTGGGTCCCGATTCGGTGGGAGACCGGTTGCGTCGGCGGCCGCCTCGTGGAGGCGGCCGCGGCTCAGACGTCCAGCTGGTCGGCGACCGCCCGGAGCATGCCGGCGATCTTCGAGCCGTGGGCCTTGTCCGGATAGCGACCGCGCTCCAGCTGCTGGGTGACGTTCTCCAGGAGCGTGGTGAGGTCCTGCACGATCGACGCGAGTTCGTCGGGCTTGCGCCGCTGGGCCGCCGCCACCGAGGGCGCGGGGTCGAGGAGCGTCACCGTGAGCGCTTGGTCACCGCGCTGGCCTGCGACGACGCCGAAGTCGACGCGCTGGCCCGGCTTGAGTGCGTCCACGCCGTCGGGCAGCACCGACGAGTGCACGAAGACGTCGCCGCCGTCATCGCGGGAGAGAAAGCCGAAGCCCTTCTCGCTGTTGAACCACTTGACCTTGCCGGTAGGCACGTCTGTCCTCGTCCTCGTACTCGTGGGATGAAACCTGGGATGCAGGCTGGGATGCGGGTGAAGATGAAAGCTGGCTGGATCGACTGCGGGACCTGCGGAAAACGGTCTGGATAGCACGGCAGCGGGCCACAGGACCCGCCACCACCAAGGCTAATGGTCCGATGCCCGGTGACAAGACGTCCCTGGGTGGATCCTTTGCGCTTCTGGCCCGGACTTACCCTGGTCAGGTGTCTGACGAAACTCCCCTGGCAGGGGATCTCCTGGTCCGAATCGGCGCGATCTTGTTCCTGGTTGGCGCAGTGGCCACTCTCGCCACAGTGACGCCGCTGTTCCTCGGGACCGAGCCGCTGCCGTCCGTTTTCTACTGGGTGTGCATGCTGATGGGCGCCGGTTTCCTCGTCGCCGCGGCCGGTGTGATCCGCTCCGCGCTGGCGCAGCGGCGTCAGGCGGAGGCGGCTTCCGCGCCCTGAGCGACATGACCGTCCAGCCAGGCCGGGAAGTGCGTCAGGTCGTCGAGCAGCACCTCGGCGCCGGCCTCGCGAAGCTCCCCGGCCGCGCACGGGCCGGTGGCGACGGCGACGGACAGCGCGCCCGCGGTGTGCGCCCCCCGGACGTCGCCGGTGTGGTCCCCGACGTAGATCCGGGCCCCGTGTTCGCGCAGCGCGTCGGCCTTGGCCTCCGCCCACAGTGAGCCGATGACGGCGTCCGCCTCGATGCCCAGGTGCGTGAGGTGCAGCTTGGCGTTCGGCTCGTACTTGGCGGTGACCACGATGGCCCGGCCGCCGGCGGCGTGCACCGCGGCGATGGCCTCCCGGGCACCGGGCATCGCCAGGGTCCCGGCGATGGCGTGCTCGGGATACAGCTCGCGGTAGACCTCGCTGATCTCGGCGACCCGCTCCTCGGGGAACCACCGGCGGATCTCCTGCTCCAGCGGCGGCCCGAGCCGGGTCACGGCGGCGTCGGCGTCGACATAGGTGCCGGTCCGGGCGGTCAGCGCCTGGTAGGCCGCCTTGATGCCGGGCCGGGAGTCGATCAGGGTCATGTCGAGGTCGAAGCCGACCGTCAGGGGGTACGCAGCCATGGGGGCCATTGTGCCCTCGGAGACCCGTGGCCGGGACATACACTTAGCCCCGCCTTACTGAACTGCATCGCTGCCCGCTCCTCCCTCCAGGTATCCGCCAGGTATCCCGCGAAATGGACCCGATGCCAGTCGCCCCGTCCGGACGCCCCTCAGCCGTCGCCGCGCACCCCGGCATACCCTGCCGCCGCGCCTCATGACGCCCGCGCGGCGGGGCCGGCGACTCGGCCTGATGGCGGTGGCGGTGCTCGCGCTGCTGCTCGCGGTGGTCTTCTCGCTCGCCGTCGGCAGCCGCCAGTTAGCGCCCGCTCAGGTGCTGGACGCGCTGTTCCACGGCGGCAGCAGCGACGCCGCCCAGGTCGTGCGGTTCCTGCGGCTGCCGCGCACCCTGATCGGCCTGATGGTCGGCGCCGCGCTCGCGATGGCCGGCACGGTCATGCAGGGCATCACCCGCAATCCGATCGCCGACCCCGGCATCCTCGGTATCAGCCAGGGCGCCTCGGTCGCCGTGGTCCTCGTCATCGCGTACGCCGGGATCCACACCCTGACCGGCTATGTGTGGTGCGCGTTCGCCGGAGCCGGGATCGCCTCCGTCGTCGTCCATGCCATCGCGTCGAGCGGCCGCGGCGGCGCCACCCCCGTCAAGCTCGCGCTCGCCGGAGCCGCCATCAACGCGCTGCTGGTGTCGGTGACGATGGCGGTGCTCACCACCAAGGCGGCGGCACTGGACGAGTTCCGGTTCTGGCAGGTCGGCTCGCTCACCGGCCGGGACAGTGCGGTCGCCGCGCAGATCTGGCCGTTCCTGCTGGCCGGCACGGTGCTCGTGCTGTCCGTCGCCCGCGGTCTGGACGCGCTGGCCCTCGGCGAGGACGTCGCCAAGGGGCTGGGCCAGAAGGTCGCGACGGTACGGATCGTGGGCGGACTCGGCGCGACGGTGCTGACCGGCGCGGGCGTCGCCGCTGCCGGGCCGATCGCGTTCGTCGGCCTCGCCGTCCCGCACCTCGCCCGCGCGATCGTGGGCGGCGACCACCGCTGGGTGCTGCCGATGGCGGCGCTGCTCGGGCCCGTCACCGTGCTGGTCTCGGACACTCTCGGGCGGATCCTCTTCCCGCCGTCGGAGGTGCCGGCGGGCGTGCTGACCGCGCTGATCGGCGTCCCGTTCCTGGTCACCCTGGTGCGCCGGAAGGCGGTGGCGGCATGACCTCCCCCGGCACGCTCGCCCGCCCGGGGGTCCGCCCCGCCGGTTACGCGCTGGTCCGGGCCGGCCGCGGCTCGTTCCTGCTGCACCGCCGTGCGGCCGGCACCGCCGCCGTACTGGCCGTCGCGCTGGCCGCCGTCTGCGTGGCCCACCTCTGTGTCGGCGAGAGCTTCGTCGCGCCGTCCGAGGTCGTCCGGGTGGTCCTCGGCAGGCCGTCCTCGGCGTCCGACGAGCTGGTCGTCGGGACGCTGCGGCTGCCGCGGATGACCGTCGGACTGCTCGTCGGCGCCGCGTTCGGGGTGTCCGGCGCGCTGATCCAGACCGTCGCCCGCAATCCGCTGGCCAGCCCGGACATCATCGGCGTCACGCAGGGGGCGGGCGCCCTCACCGTCGGCTCGATGGCCTTCGGCGTGACCTCGTACGCCGTCCTGCCGTATCTGTCGGTGGCCGGCGGGATGCTCGCCGCCGGTCTCGTCCACCTCTTCGCCTGGCGCGGCGGTCTGCACGCCACCCGCTTCGTCCTCATCGGCATCGGCTTCGCCATCGCCCTGCGGTCCGTCACCCATCTCTTCCTGACCGAGGGAGACCAACTGGTCGCCCAGCAGGCGCAGGTGTGGATGACCGGCTCGCTCAACGGGCGCGGCTGGGCGGAGGCAGTGGTGCTGGGCCGGGCGCTGCTGGTGCTGGCGCCGTTCGTGCTGTGGGCGGCGCGGGCCCAGCGGACCGTCTCGCTGGACGACGACACCGCCACCGCGCTCGGCGTCCGGCTGGGCCGCACCCGCCTCGGGCTGGTCGCGGTCGGCGTGATCCTGGCGTCGATGGCGACCGGCGCCGCGGGCCCGGTGGACTTCGTGGCGCTGCTCGCCCCGCAGATCGCCCGCCGGCTGACGCGTACGGCGCAGATCCCGCTGCTGTGCTCGGCGTTGCTGGGCGCGTGCCTGGTCGTGCTGGGTGACCTGCTGGCGCGCACGATCCTCGCGCCGACCGAGCTGCCGGTGGGCGTGCTGACCGCCGCCATCGGCGCCCCGTATCTGATCTGGCTCATCGTCAGGGGCCGGCCAGGCCGTGGCCGTGCCGCAGGAGGACAGGCGTGACCGATACGGGGGAGAGCGTGGAGCGCCACGTAAGCGGCGAGGCGGGCGTGATCACACAGGCCGGTGACGGCGTCACGAGCCGGCTCACGGCGCGCGATCTGACGCTCGCCTACGAGGACCGTGCGGTCGTCGAGGGCCTCGACCTGGACGTGCCGCACGGCGCGGTCACCGTCGTCGTGGGCCCCAACGCCTGCGGCAAGTCGACGCTGCTGCGCGCCCTGGGCCGGCTGCTGAGACCACGCCGCGGTGCCGTGCTCCTCGACGGCGCGGACCTGGCACGCATCCCCACCAGGAAGATCGCCCGGTCTGTGGGCCTGCTGCCGCAGACGCCCGTCGCCCCCGAGGCGATCACTGTCGGCGACCTGGTCGCCCGTGGCCGGCAGCCGCATCAGCGCTGGTGGCAGCAGTGGTCGCCGGACGACGAGCGCGCGGTCACCGAGGCGATGCGGCGCACCGATGTCGAGCAGTTGGCGGAGCGGGCGGTCGACGAACTCTCCGGCGGCCAGCGGCAGCGGGTGTGGATCGCGATGGCGCTGGCCCAGGAGACGGAGCTGCTGCTCCTGGACGAGCCGACGACGTATCTGGACATCGCCCATCAGGTCGAAGTCCTCGATCTGGTACGGGAGTTGAACCACGACCGGGGCCGCACCGTCGTCGCCGTGCTCCACGACCTCAATCAGGCCGCCCGCTACGCCGACCACCTGGTGGCGATGGAGGCCGGCCGGATCGTCGCCCAGGGGCGCCCGGACGAGGTCGTCACCGCAGACCTCGTCCGCGAGGTGTTCGGCCTGGAGGCGGTGGTCGTCCCGGATCCGGTGACGGGCTCGCCGCTGGTCGTGCCGGGCCGCCCCTGGCAGCCCGGGGCCTCCCGCAGCTCTCCGTCCCGGCAGCCGTCGCGACGGGAGTGACGCTCGCCCCCGCTCCCCTCCCCGTCCGCCTGTCCGCCCCCGTCGAGCCGAAAGGGCCTGTGATGTCCCGCTCCGCAGCTGCCAAGCGAGTCCCCCCGATCGTCCACGGGCGCACCTGCGCGCAGGCCGCGCGGCGCCGTGCCGCCGTCGCCGCCGGCACCGCGCTCGCCGCCGCCCTGGCCCTGTCCGCCTGCGGTTCCGGCGGCGGTTCCGGGTCCGGGTCCGGCGGTTCCTTCAAGGCCGCCGACTGCCCGAAGCAGCCCACGACCGGCTGGGCCCGCCCGGTGTCCGGCGCCGGCACGCACACGGTGCGGACGGCGATGGGCGGGGTGAAGGTGCCGAACACCCCGAAGCGGGTGGTCGTCCTGGACACCGCCGAGCTGGACTCCGCCGTCACGCTCGGCGTGCAGCCGGTCGGCGCGACCCGCTCGGACGTCGCCTCGGGATTCCTGGACTACCTCCCCAGGGACAAGGTCGCCGGCATCAAGGACGTCGGCAAGATCGGCGCCCCGAACCTGGAGGCGGTCGCGGCGCTGCGGCCCGATCTGATCCTGACCAGCAAGGTCCGCGACGGCGGGCGCTACGACCAGCTCACGAAGATCGCCCCGACGGTGATGACCGAGACCACCGGCTACCCCTGGAAGCAGAACTTCGCCACGCACGCCGACGCGCTCGGCAGGATCCCCGAGGCGAGGAAGACCGTCGCCGCGTACGACGCGCACGCCGGGAGGGTCACCAAGGCGCTGGGGGGTGCCGCGAAGGCCCGGAAGATCCGGACGAACATCGTCCGCTTCGTCGAGGGCGCCGACACCCGTATCTACGGCTGCCAGAGCTACATCGGCACCGTTCTCGCGGACATCGGCACCGGCCCCACCGACGTCGTCGACGGCGCCAAGGACGGTCTGATGGTGGAGGTCAGCGCCGAGCAGATGACCAAGGCCGACGCGGACGCCGTCTTCTACGCCGGTTACGGCAGCCCGGAGAAATCCAAGGAGGCCCAGGTCACCGGCGGCCCGCTGTGGAAGAACATGACGGCCGTCCAGGGCGGCAGGTCCTTCCGCGTCGACGACCAGCTGTGGATCCAGGGCATCGGCTACACCGCGGCCGGCGACATCCTGGACGAGATCCAGCAGCGCCTGGCGAAGAAGTGACGCAGCGCCAGGAATGAGCGAGCCCGACAGGCGGCCTGCCGGAAGCCGAGCGGACCGGACGCCCGCTCGGCCCCCGGCCCGCCCCTCACCTCGCCGTGCGCCGCATCCGCCACACCAGGAACAGCGCGGAGGCGACGGCCGCGACCCGGGCCATCCCCGGCAGCCCGTCCATCAGCTCCGGCCCGAGCTTCCCCTGGGCGATCGGCTCACCCCAGCGGCCGTCCATGCGCCCCCACAGCCAGACGAGGAGGCCCGCGACGACGATCCCCGGCACCCCCAGCGCCGCGAACTTGGCCTCCGTCCGGGTCAGCCGCCGCGACACATACGCCAGCACCCAGCCCGCGCCCAGTGCGATCCACGAGCCCATCAGCGCACCGGCCGCCAGCAGCAGCACAGCCAGCCCCAGCACCGGGCTCAGCCACGCCCGGAGCGGCACCGGCCCGACGGCCTCCGCCTCCGCCGCCGGCTCGGCCACGTCCTCGACCGGCGCGGCACGGCGCCGGGTCAGGGTCCGCCGCAGGAGTCCGGGAAGCGGCCGCGCCGCCTCGTCCTCCTCGTCGTCCCCGTCCGCATCGTCGGGGCCCGTCGCGGCCGCCTCGGGGCCGCCGACGCCGCCCTTCTCCACGGACAGCGGGCCCTTGCCCTTCGACCCCTTGCCCTTCGGTCCCTCGCCCTCCGGCTGTTCCCACATCTCCGGGATCTCGATGCCGCCGACGAACCCGGGGACCGTCTCGCCCGGCCCGAAGGGCGCCGGGTCCACCCGCCACCAGTCCGGCCTGTCGTCCCCGTCGCCCAGTTCGTCCGGTCCCGCGAGATGCGGCGGCGAGGCACCCGTGCGGGGCGCGGGCGGCTCCTCCGGCTTGCCGGTGTCCCGCGGCGACGGCAGCTTGCCGGTCAGGCCGCCCATCAGCCCGCTCACCAGTCCCCCGGTCAGGCCGCTGCCGAGGCCGCCGCGCCGGCCCGTCCCGCCGCCCTTCTCCGGTGCGTCCGCCCGGCCGTCGGGGGCTTCGGGCCCCCGCGGCGTCAGGGGCACGGCGCGGGGCGGGGCCGTGGACGGCCCGGGCTGCCCGGACGCGGGCCCGTCGCCCTGCCCGGCGGCCGTCACCACCGCCTCCGGCGTGCCCAGCCGCGACAGGATCCGCTTCACGCCGGACACCGTGTCGGCCTTCTGCGCATCGATCTCGGACCGCAGCCCGGCCACCAGCCGCATCCGGCTGCCGGAGGGCAGGCCACGCTGCTGGGCCAGGTCGCCCACCCGGCTCAAATAGTCAAAGACGAGCTGATCGCTCTCGATCCCCACGAAATCCCCTGCGGCGTGCGCTGGTTGCTGCCTCGACGGTACCCCTTCGACCGCCACCCGGACCGCGGTCCGCCGGACCCGACCGCCACGGACCGCAGCGTGTGCCCCGGGAAGGAGAGCGCCGCGCCGTCCTCCCTCCCCCGTGGGGCATCCGCAGTCCGCCGCGCCCGCCGACGCAACCGTCGGGCCCGCGTCCGCCCCGCCCCGTGGCCGCCGGTGGACGGCCCGTACGCCCGTCCCGGAGGCGGCGCCGCGCCGGACCGGTGACCCGGCATCCCCGGCACCGCTAACGTAGGACGAATGACCAGTACACCCCGCACCCTCGCCGAGGAGCTCAGAACCCGCACCGACAGCGGGCTCGTCGGCCTGCTGCGGGCCCGGCCCGATCTGCTCAATCCGGTGCCCGGCGATGTCACCCAGCTCGCGACCCGGGCCGGGACGCGGGCGTCCGTGATCCGCGCCGTGGAGCGGCTCGACCGCTTCGCGCTGCAGACCGCCGAGGCGCTGGCGGTGGCGCCCGACCCGTGCCCCTTCGACACCCTCGGCGCGCTGATGACCGGGGACGCCGGTGACGCGGCGATCAGCGCCGAGCTGCCCCGTGCGGTGGCCGCGCTGCGTGCGCAGGCGCTGATCTGGGGCCCGGACGACCGGCTGCGGCTGGTGCGGACGGCCCGTGAGCTGCTGACGCCGAGCGTCACCCACCCCTCCCCGACGGGCCTCGGGCCGACCGTCGCCGAGGCCACGTCCGGAATGTCGCCGGGGCGGCTGCAGGACATCATCGCGGCGGCCGGGCTGCCCGGCACGCACGACCCGGTCACCGCGGTCGCCGCCCTGTCCGCGCTCTTCGGCGACCGCGGCCGGATGGCGGCGCTGCTCGACACCGCGCCCGCGGAATCCGTCGCCGTCCTGGACAAGCTGCTGTGGGGCCCGCCGTACGGCGGCGTCACCGACCGGCCGGCCCCGCACCTCCAGTGGCTGCTGGACCGCGGTCTGCTGATCCCGGCGGGTGCCCGCAATGTCGTACTGCCCAGGGAGGTGGCGCTCCATCTGCGCGCGGGGCGCGCGCATCACACCCCGGAGCCGGTGCCGCCGGCCCTCGCGCCCGTCAAGGAACGTGATCCACAGCTTGTGGACAACGCCGCGGCCGGCCAGGCGTTCACGGCGCTGGCGACCGTCGAGGAACTCCTCAAGGAGTGGGACCTCGGCGGCCCCGCCGTGCTGCGCGCCGGCGGGCTGAGCGTCCGCGACCTCAAGCGCACCGCCACCGCCCTGGACACCACCGAGCAGCTCGCCGCCTTCTGGCTCGAACTCGCCTACGCGGCGGGCCTGGTGGCCTCGGACGGCGAGGCGGACGAACGGTACGCCGCCACCCCGGCGGCCGAGGACTGGCTGCAGCTCCCCGACCACGCGCGCTGGGCCGCGCTCGCCGCGGGCTGGCTGTCCGCGACCCGCACCCCGGGAGTCGTCGGCACCGCCGACGCCAAGGGCCGCGCCCTCGCCGCCCTCGGCCCGCACCTCGACCGCTCCCCGGCCCCCGAGGTACGCCGCCGCGCCCTCGCCCTCCTCGCCGACCTGCCGCCGGGCGCCTCCGTACCCGCCACGGCGGTCCTCGCCCGCCTCCGCTGGGAGCGCCCGCTGCGCGGCGGATCACCCTCGGCGGGCGCGGTCCCCGGCCCCGCCGCACCGGGCGCCGGGCAGGCCACCGGGGGCCCGAGCTACGCCGCCTCCCCCGCCGGCACCCTTCCCCCGGCCGACGACCTCCGCTCCCGCCTCGCCCAATGGGCCCTCACCGAGGCCGAGTTGCTCGGGGTGACCGGCCGCGGCGCGCTCGCCGCCCACGGCCGCGCGCTGCTCGACTCCGCACCCGCGTCGGACGTCCCCACCTCCGCCGAGACCGCGACCGCGGCGACCCGTGCCGCCGACCTGCTCGCGCCGCACCTGCCCGAACCGCTCGACCACGTCCTCCTCCAGGCGGACCTGACCGCGGTTGCCCCCGGCCCGCTGCTGCGCCCGCTCGCCGAGGCACTCGGCGTGCTCGCCGACGTCGAGTCCAAGGGCGGCGCCACGGTCTACCGCTTCACCCCCGCCTCCGTACGCCGCGCCCTGGACACCGGCCGCTCCGCCGCCGAACTCCAGGAATTCCTCACCACCCACTCCCGCACCCCGGTCCCGCAGCCGCTCGCCTACCTCATCGACGATGTGGCCCGCAAACACGGCCAGTTGAGGATCGGCGCCGCCTCCGCCTACGTCCGCTGCGACGACGACGCACTGCTCTCCGAGATCCTCGCCGACCGCCGCGCCGCCGCCCTGCGCCTGCGCCGGCTCGCCCCGACGGTGCTCGCCGCGCAGACCTCCCCGGACCAACTCCTCGACGGCCTGCGGGCGATGGGCTACGCCCCGGCCGCCGAATCCGCCGAGGGTGACGTCCTGATCGCCCGCGCCGACTCCTACCGCACCCCGCCGCGCACCGCGCCCGCCCCGGTCCCCGACGGCCCGCCGTCCCCCGACCCCGGCCTCCTCGAAGCGGCCGTACGCGCCATCCGGGCCGGCGACCTCGCCGCCACCGCCGAGCGCAAGCCCCTGCACGCCGCCCCCGCCCCGTCCTCCGGCGCCCTCCCCCGCACCACCTCGGCCGAGACCCTCGCCACCATGCAGGCCGCCGTCCTCACCAACTCCGCCGTCTGGATCGGCTACGTCAACGCCGACGGCGCGGCCAGCCAGCGCGTCATCGCCCCCGTACGCGTCGAGGGCGGCTTCGTCACCGCCTACGACCACACCTCCGACGAGGTCCGCACCTACCCCCTGCACCGGATCACCGGCGTGGCGGAACTGGCGGACGACTCGGCCTGAGGGCGAGGGCGCTCACCGGGGCGGCGCGGCCCGAGCGCGCCCGTTCCCCCGAGGCCGGGGGCCGGGATGATCGGAGCCGGGGCGTCCTGTCACCGCGATGCGGCACACTGGACGTTTGGTCGTATCCACGGCCGGACATGCGGTCGGGTCGATGGCCGGGAAGCGAAAGGCGAGGCGCGTGAACGGACCTCTCATCGTCCAGAGCGACAAAACGCTGCTCCTGGAGGTGGACCACGAGCTGGCGGACGCCTGCCGGCGATCCATCGCGCCCTTCGCCGAGCTGGAGCGAGCCCCGGAGCACATCCATACCTACCGCGTCACCCCGCTGGGGCTGTGGAACGCGCGGGCCGCCGGACACGACGCGGAGCAGGTCGTGGACGCGCTGGTGCAGTTCTCGCGGTATCCCGTGCCGCACGCGCTGCTGGTGGACATCGCCGAGACGATGTCCCGTTACGGCCGGCTCACCCTCAGCAAGCACCCGACGCACGGCCTGGTGCTGACCACCACCGACCGCCCGGTGCTGGAGGAGATCCTGCGGTCGAAGAAGGTGGCGCCGCTGGTCGGCGCGCGGCTCGACCCGGATTCGGTGGTCGTCCATCCCTCCGAGCGCGGGCAGATCAAGCAGACGCTGCTCAAGCTGGGCTGGCCGGCCGAGGACCTCGCCGGTTATGTCGACGGTGAGGCGCATCAGATCGAGCTGGCCGAGGACGGCTGGGCGCTGCGGCCCTATCAGCAGCAGGCCGTGGAGGGGTTCTGGCACGGCGGTTCGGGTGTCGTCGTGCTGCCGTGCGGCGCGGGAAAGACGCTGGTGGGGGCCGGGGCGATGGCCCAGGCGAAGGCCACCACGCTGATCCTGGTGACGAACACGGTCTCGGCGCGGCAGTGGAAGCACGAGCTGGTGAAGCGGACGTCGCTGACCGAGGACGAGATCGGCGAGTACAGCGGCACGAAGAAGGAGATCCGGCCGGTCACCATCGCCACCTATCAGGTGCTGACGACGAAGCGGAAGGGTGTCTATCCGCACCTGGAACTCTTCGATTCGCGGGACTGGGGCCTGGTCATCTACGACGAGGTGCATCTGCTGCCGGCCCCCGTCTTCAAGTTCACCGCCGATCTGCAGGCGCGGCGGCGGCTGGGCCTGACCGCGACGCTGGTGCGCGAGGACGGCCGCGAGTCGGATGTGTTCTCGCTGATCGGCCCGAAGCGGTTCGACGCTCCGTGGAAGGAGATCGAGGCGCAGGGGTACATCGCGCCCGCCGACTGCGTCGAGGTGCGGGTCAATCTGACCGACTCCGAGCGGCTGGCGTACGCGACGGCCGAGACGGAGGAGAAGTACCGCTTCTGTGCGACGACGGCCAGCAAGCAGCGGGTCACCGAGGCGCTGGTCCGTAAGCATCAGGGCGAGCAGACGCTGGTCATCGGGCAGTACATCGACCAGCTGGACGAGCTGGGCGAGCATCTGAACGCTCCGGTGATCAAGGGCGAGACGACGAACGCGCAGCGGGAGAAGCTCTTCGGGGCGTTCCGCGAGGGGGAGATCTCGGTGCTGGTCGTCTCCAAGGTCGCGAACTTCTCCATCGACCTGCCGGAGGCGACGGTCGCCATCCAGGTGTCCGGCACGTTCGGATCCCGCCAGGAGGAGGCGCAGCGGCTGGGCCGGGTGCTGCGTCCGAAGGCGGACGGGCACGAGGCGCGGTTCTATTCGGTCGTCGCCCGCGACACCATCGACCAGGACTTCGCGGCGCACCGCCAGCGCTTCCTGGCCGAGCAGGGGTACGCCTACCGCATCGTCGACTCGCACGATCTGCTGTCGGCCGGCGAGGACGTCTGAGGGAGTGCGGGGCCGCGCGGAGGCGGCGGCCCCGCGGGGCGCCCGGTCCGTGCCGGGCCCCGCGGGGCCCGGCCCGCGCGGCTCAGCTCCCGCCCGCCCGGGTGCTCAGTTCGTGGTCGGTGCGCAGCAGCGGGATCCGGCCGGATCCGTCGGGACGGCCGGGGGTGGTGCGGGTCCACCACAGCAGCGCGGCCAGCACGGCCAGGCCGAGCAGCGGATACGGCGCGGCGAGCGGCTGCTGCCACCACGCGTAGTGCAGGTCGAGGTCACCGCTGTGCGGCACTATCCACAGCGTGCGGGCCGTGAAGACGAGGGTGACGGCGGCCAGCAGCACGCGGCGCCGGCGGACGCCCCGGGTGCGGGCGGCGAGCGCGGCGAGCAGCGGCACGCACCAGACCCAGTGGTGGGACCAGCTGATCGGCGAGATCAGCAGCGCGGTGACGGACGTGCAGAGCACGCCCCAGCTGTCCAGGCCGCGCCGTAGGTAGACGCGACGGGCGGTGTAGAGCCCGGCCGCGGCGGTGAGGGCCGCGGCCGCCATCCAGAGGAGGCCGGGGGCGGGGGTGTGCAGGACCCGGGCGATCAGGCCTTGCAGGGACTGGTTGTCGACGACCCAGACCTTGCCGACCCGGTCCGTCTCGAACATCCGCCGGGTCCAGAATTCCAGGCTCGCGCCGGGCAGGACCAGCAGACCGATGAGCACGGAGACGACGAATCCGGCGAGCGCGGTGAAGGCGGCCTTCACCCGGCCGGTGACGAGGAGATAGACGGCGAAGATCGCGGGGGTGAGTTTGATGCCTGCCGCGAGGCCGGTGGCGAAGCCCTTGAAGCGGGCGCCGTCCGGGCGGGAGAGGTCCCACAGGACCAGGCAGGTCAGGGCGAGGTTGATCTGGCCGAAGACGAAGGTCTGGAAGACCGGTTCGAGCCACAGGCCGAGGGCGGTGGCGGCGAGGAGGACCGGCGCGGTGTGGGCGGCCTTGCGCAGGCCGGCGGCCTTGCAGGACAGGTGGACCAGGAGGGCGAGCAGCGCGGCGTTGACCAGCACGCAGGTGACTTTGAGGGTGCTGAGCTCGACCCAGCTCGTGGGGATGAAGAGCAGCGCGGCGAACGGCGGGTAGGTGGCCGGAAGTGACCACTTGGTGACGGCGAAGCCGTAGAGATCGCCGCCGGAAGCGGCGGCTTCGCCCTCCGCGCGGTAGACCGCTATGTCGGACATCGGGAGCGGCTGGACCTCGTAGAGCGCCCAGAGTCCGGCGAACGATGCCGCGAGCAGCGCCGCGGTGAGCACCAATCGGCGGGGGCTGGCGACGCTCAGCGCCCAGGTCCGCCTCCACGTCCACGCCTGTGTGCCGTCGGCGGCAGACACCCGTTGTCCCCTCCTCGTCGCCCTGAGCGAGCTCTTTGCGGCGACGCTAGTGGATCGAGGGCGACCGTCCGTAACGGTTTCCGGTCATCCGGATGTCGGCACGGGATCGGATTCCTGCTCGCGAGTGTGCGTGGTGTGCACGAATGCGGTCGTAGGGCGCAGGCCTGCGGGGCTTGGAGGGTGGGCGGGGTGCGGGCGGGCGGGGGCTGGCGTGGGCGGGCGTGGACAAGGGGCGGGGGTGCGGCGTCAGCCGTCGGCGTACTCGCCGAGGATCACGACGCTGAAGGCGGAGGTGACGAAGACCTTGACGGCGCGGAGGGAGTTGCCGACCCAGTGGCGGTTCGCGTGGGCGTGCTGCGCGCCGCGGGCGGGGTCGGGGCCGAGGGCGGTGGCGCCCCTGACCGGATGCAGTGAGGGTGGGTGTGCGGTGGCGGGAGTCATCATTGCGCTGCTCATGTCTCCATCATGAATTTCACGCGATTGCCGCACATCGGTCCATGGGTCCATCTCGCATGGGCCGTACGTCCGTCTCCGGACCCACCCGGCCCCTACGGGAGAGGGACGCGCCGCGACGGCGCAGCTGGGGGCGCTCTCAGGGGCGCATGCCCGAAGACGGCTGTCCGCCGCGCCCTGCGGCATCCGCGCGGCGCACGGCCCGCCCTGCCGCCCCGGCCACCGAAATATCCGTTGGCGCGCGTGATAGCTGCTGACTACAATCGCGCGTCTGCCCTGCCTCCCGTCGAGGAGTGCCGCCGACCGGACGGAAACCGGCCGGTCCTTCGCATTGCCGATGACCCGCCCGACGCACCGACGCCGGCCCGCCGTGCCGCTCCGTGCGTCGCGTGCCCGCCGCAGCACATCTCACCGGAGGCAACGCCGTGCCCTCGCACGCCCACGAACCACAGCACCCCGGGGACGACCCCCTCCAGCGCGAACGCGCCCACCTCGTCTCCTCCCGTTCCGCGCTGCGCGCCATGCGCGCCGACGCCGAAGCGCTGAACATCCGCGACGTCACCGCGAACTGGGTCAACGCCGAGGTCCTCCAGGGCGAGATCGACGCCCGCATCAAGGCCCTCGCCGATCTCTCGCACACCCCGCTCTTCTTCGGCCGCCTCGACTACCTCCACGCCCCCGGCCTCGCCGTCGCCGAGGGCGCGTCCGGCGAGAACTTCTACATCGGGCGCCGCCACGTCCACGACGCGGACGGCGACCCGATGGTCATCGACTGGCGCGCGCCCGTCTCCCAGCCGTTCTACCGGGCCTCCAAGAAGGCCCCGATGGATCTCAGGCTGCGCCGCAGGTTCGGCTACACGGGCGGCGAGCTGACCGCGTACGAGGACGAGCACCTCACGGACCCGGCGGAGGCCGAACAGACCAGCCGGCTCCTCCAGTCGGAGATCGAGCGGCCGCGCGTCGGCCCGATGCGGGACATCGTCGCGACGATCCAGCCGGAGCAGGACGAGATCGTGCGCGCCGGGATCGGCGGCTCGGTCTGCGTCCAGGGAGCGCCGGGCACCGGGAAGACAGCCGTGGGCCTGCACCGTGTCGCCTATCTGCTGTATGCGCACCGCGAGCGGCTGGCCCGTTCCGGCACCCTCGTCATCGGCCCGAACGACTCCTTCCTGCACTACATCGAGCAGGTGCTGCCCGCGCTCGGCGAGCTGGAGGTCAAACAGGCGACGGTCGACACCCTGGTCGGGCATGTGGAGGTCCGCGGGGCGGACGACGCCGCCGCGGCGACGGTCAAGGGCGACGCCCGGATGGCTCAGGTGCTGCGGCGGGCCATCCGTTCGCACATCACGATGCCCGAGGAACCCTGCGTGGTGGTCCGCGGCTCCCGCCGGTGGCGCGTGCCCGCGTATGAACTCGAAGAGATCGTCCAGGAGTTGATGGACCGTGAGATCCGCTACGGCGCGGCGCACGACGCGCTGCCGCAGCGGATCGCGCACGCCGTCCTCGTCCGCATGGAACAGGCGGGCGAGGCCCCGGACGACCGGGTGCAGGACGCGGTGGCGCGCAATCCCGCGGTGAAGGCCACGGTCAAAGCGGTCTGGCCGCCGGTCGATCCGGCGAAGCTGGTGCTGCGCCTGCTGGGTGACGCCGACTTCCTCGCCGCGCAGGCGGCCGGAATCCTGACGCCCGAGGAGCAGAAGACGATCCTGTGGGCCAAGCCCGCCAGGAGCGCGAAGAGCGCCAAGTGGTCGTCCGCCGACGCGGTGCTGATCGACGAGGCGATGGACCTGGTGGCGCGTACGCCCTCGCTGGGCCATGTGGTCCTGGACGAGGCGCAGGACCTCTCCCCCATGCAGTACCGCGCGGTGGGCCGCCGCTGCAGCACGGGTTCGGCGACCGTGCTCGGCGACATCGCGCAGGGCACCACCCCGTGGGCGACCAACACCTGGGAGGAGGCCCTGGCCCACCTGGGCAAGCCGGGCTCGACCGTCGAGGAACTGACGCAGGGCTTCCGTGTGCCGCGGGAGGTCATCGCGTACGCGTCCCGGCTGCTGCCCGCCATCGCCCCCGACCTGGCGGAGGCCACCTCGATCCGGGAGTCCGCGGGCGACTTCGAGATCCGCGCGGTCGCGGCGGACGATCTGGACGCCTCGGTCCTCGCCGCCTGCCAGGACGCGCTGACGAAGGAGGGGTCGATCGGCCTGATCGCGGCCGAGGCCCGTATTCCGTTGCTGCGTGCGGCGCTTGAGGCGGCGGGCATCAGCTGGCTGGCGCCCGGCGAGGAGACCTCGGCCGCGTCCCGGCTGACGCTGGTACCGGCCACCCTCGCCAAGGGCCTGGAGTACGACTACGTGGTGCTCGACGAGCCGGCCGCGATCGTCGACGGCGAACCGGACGATCGGACCGGCCTGCGACGGCTGTACGTCTGCCTGACCCGCCCGGTCTCGGGCCTGACGGTGGTCCACTCGGCGGACCTGCCGGAGCAGTTGGGACAGCCGGGGCGGCCGGGGCGGCCGGGGCGGCCGGCGGCAGGCTGAGACCGCAGGCTGAGCATCGAGCGGCCCGACGCTCCTCAGGCCCGGCCCGGCCCGGCCCGGCCCGGCCCCTTCCCTTCCCTTCGCTTCCTCAGTCCAGCGCGCGGCGCCACTCCCGTACGGCTTCCGCGTCCACCGGTGCGGACCAGCCGGCGGGGCGGGCCGCGCCGCCGATGTGGAAGGCGTCGAGGCCGGCCGCGCGCAGCGCCGGGAGGTGGCCGAGCCCGAGACCGCCGCCGACCAGGATCCGCGGCGCGTAACCGGGCTCGGCCGCCGCCGTACGGGACTGCTCGGCCAGCAGCGTCGCCAGTCCGTCGTCGACGCCCTGGGCGGCACCGGCGGTGAGGATGGTGTCAAGGCCGGCCGCACCGGGAGGGCCGTCCGCCGCGGTCAGTCCGGCCAGTTCCTTGCGGAGCGCGTCCCGGTCGGCGGCCCGGTCGATCGCCCGGTGGAAGGTCCAGCGGCAGCCGTCGATGACCTCGGCGACCGCTTGTACGGCGTCGAGATCCGGGCGCCCGTCGGGGGCCAGGAAGCCGAGGACGAACTCGTCGGCGCCCTCCGCCCGGAGCGCCGCGGCGTCCGCACGCAGGGCGTCCACATCGCCGGCCGCGAAGCCGTCGGCGTGCCGCAGCATCACCCGTAGCGGGATGTCGACGGTGGCCCGGATCGCCGCGAAGACGGCCCGGGGCGGGGTGAGCCCGTCGGCCGCCATGTCGGTGACCAGCTCAAGACGGTCGGCCCCGCCGGCCTGGGCGGCGACCGCGTCCTCCGGGTCGAGCGCGATCACCTCCAGGAGTGCGCGCTTGCTCATGTGACCTGACCCCAATCCTTGACGGCGACGTGAGAAGAAGACGAGAGATGACGAGCGAAGACGAGAGACGATGTGGGATATCACGAGGTGACGCGACGAGACCGGATCCGACCGGCCCCTCCGCGGAGTCGAGCAGAACAGCCCCTACAGGTCTAGTCCAATATCCAGCGTAAGGGCTGGCCGCCGATCCGGGGGCCACCTCGGCACGGGACACGGACCGAATCGCGCCGGGATTCCGCAGCAATCCCACCGGCGTCCACCCGCACACCGGTGGCCGTCCGCGAGGCACAATGGCCCCCATGACGTCCGAGTCCCGTACGGCGCACACCACCGACCCGGCACCGGAGCTGCACCGGCGCTGGGCCGTGACCGTCACCACCGCCCGCGGCGCGAACGGACCCGATCCCGCCCCGTACGCGGACAACCTCCTCGCCAGATGGAGCGAGCCGCAACGCCGCTATCACACGGTCGAGCACCTGACCGCCGTATTGGAGCGCATCGACGAACTGGGCCACCACGCCGATGACTTGGCGGCCGTCCAGTTGGCGGCCTGGTTCCACGACGCGGTCTACCGCCCGGACCGCTCCGAGAACGAGGAGCGCAGCGCGGCCCTCGCCGAGCTCGCGCTGCCCGAGCTGGGCGTCGGCGCGCCCCGTACGGCCGACGTCGCCCGCCTCGTACGGCTGACCGTCACCCACGACCCGGGACCCGACGACCGCGACGGCGAGGTGCTGTGCGACGCCGATCTGGCCGTGCTGGCCGGATCGCCCGACCGGTACGCGGCCTATGCCGCCGCCGTCCGCGAGGAGTACGCGTTCGTCCCCGACCCCGACTTCACCGCCGGTCGGTCCGCCGTGCTCCGCCAACTCCTCGCCCTGCCACGCCTGTTCAGGACCCCGCAGGGCTACGACCGGTGGGAGCACACCGCCCGCCGCAACCTCGCCACGGAACTGGACCTGCTGGGCGGCTGAGCGGACCGGCCGGGCGGAGAGCGACCATGGGCCACCGGGGCCGGCCGGGCGGATACCAGGGCGGTCCCCGCGCCGTAAGGAGCGAGAACCGTGCTCGGAATCACGTGCTCCGGCGCCGGCGGCCGGGAATGCCCGGAGTCCTATCGTGGTTAGTTGCTGACATGCCCGCTCCTCCCGAACGCGCCCGTATGCCCCTAGCCGTTTACGTCCTCGGTCTCTCCGTATTCGCCCTTGGCACGAGCGAATTCATGCTCTCCGGCATCCTCCAGCCACTCGCCCGTGACCTGGGCGTTTCCATCCCGCAGGCCGGTCTGCTGGTCTCCGCCTTCGCCATCGGCATGGTCGTCGGCGCCCCCGTCCTGGCTGCGGCGACCCTGCGCCTGCCGCGCCGCACGACACTGATCACGCTCCTCGCGATCTTCGGCCTCGGCCAGGTGGCGGGCGCGCTGGCGCCCTCGTACGGCGTGCTGTTCGCCTCCCGTGTGGTGAGCGCGCTGGCCTGCGCCGGATTCTGGGCGGTCGGCGCGGCGGTCGCCGTCTCGCTGGTGCCGGTCACCGCGCGCGCCCGTGCGATGGCCGTGATGGTCGGCGGGCTGAGCATCGCGAACATCGCCGGGGTCCCGGCGGGCGCACTGCTCGGGCAGCACGCGGGCTGGCGGTCGGCGTTCTGGGCGGTGGCCGGGCTGGCCGCGATCGGGCTGGTCGGGGTGGTCGCCGCGGTGCCGCGTACGGCCGTGCCGACGGGCGAGGACCGTCCGCAGCTGCGCCGTGAGCTGACCATCTACAGGGACAAGCAGGTCTGGCTGGCACTGACCGCGACGGCCCTGAACGGCGCGGCCGTGTTCGCGCTCTTCTCCTACCTGTCGCCGCTGCTCACGGACACCGCCGGGCTCGCCGAGAGCTGGGTGCCGACAGTGCTGGCGCTGTTCGGTGTCGGCGCGCTGATCGGTACGTTCATCGGCGGCCGGATCGCGGACGCGCACCTCTTCGGCACGCTGTTCGTGGGCATCTCCGCCTCCACCGTGGTGCTGGCGGTCCTGGCACTGACCGCGCACAGCCCCGTCGCCGCCGTCGCGCTCTCCCTGATGCTCGGCGTCACGGCCTTCACCACGGCCCCCGCGCTCAACGCCCGGATGTTCAACGTGGCCAACGCCGCGCCGACCCTGGCGGGCGCGACCACCACGGCGGCCTTCAACATCGGCAACACCGTCGGCCCGTGGCTGGGCGGCCTGGTCATCGCCGCCCACTGGGGCTACCCCGCCGTGGCGTGGACCGGAGCGGCACTCGCGGCCGCGGCGGTCGGCACCACCGTCGTCGCCCACCGGCTGCACCGCTCGACAAGCCACTCCCGGCTCATCGCCTCGTCCACGGTGAAGGCGCTCTCGCCCGCCGCGGACGGCGCCACCTTGGAAGACGCCGTTCCGGAGCACGCCCTCTCGGAGAGCACCCTCCCGCAGAGCGCGGAGCGGCACTGAAGCGCGGCGGCGGCCCGTCCCGACCGGGGCGGGCCACCGCTGCCGCTCATCCCTCTGCCGCTCACCCCTCGCCGTCGAAGCGCCAGCGGGTCTGGCTGTAGGTCTCGCCCCGGCCGAAGCCGAAGGCCGTGACGGGCACGACGCGGAAGACCAGCGCCCGGCTGCCCGCCGCGCCCTTGAAGGCGCCGTCGAGGACGTCGAAGTGCCATTCGCTGCCGTACTTGGCCTCGAAGGCCTCGGCGAGACCGAGCAGCGTGGGCTCGTCCTCGACCCGTACCGCCTCGCCCTCGACCACCACGTCCAGGCCCGCGTGCAGGTCGTTGCCGCCGGCCGTGGACGTGGTCAGCACGCAGTACGCGTTGCCCTCGATGTTCTTGGCCTTGCGCTCACCGGGACCGGTGCAGAAGTGCAGGGCGCCGTCCGCCCAGACCGCGAGCACCGGGGTGACATGCGGGCGGCCCTCGGGGCGGACGGTGCTGAGCCAGAAGATCTCCGCCTCCGTCATCCCGCCGACGGCCGCCGACCACGTGGTCGGGGCGGCACCCTCACTGCTGTAGTCCTCGCCGAGTGTGGTGGCGGGTTCGTTGGCCGGCATGACTGTCCCCTCTCGGAGCGGCGAATCTCGGTGCGGCGCCCCCGTGCGACAAAAGGCGCGCGCCCATCGTGCTGGCGCGCACCTTGGCACAGGCGCCGACGCGCCGCTACGGGCCTGACGGCGCGGCCTCATCCGGGCCCGGGAGGTGCGGCCTCATCCGTCCAGGAAGCGCGGCCTCACCCGGCCCCGGGAGGTGCGGGCCGGATTCACGCCTGGGGCGCCGGGCGGTTCTTGGGCCGCCGCAGCCCGGCAGCAGTCAGCCGGCGCAGGAGTTCCTTGCTGCCGACCTCCACCGCCCCGGCGCGCACCGCATCGGCGTAGCGCTCCGCGGGCAGGTCGTAGTGGTCACGCTCGAACGCCCGCCGGGGCGCGCCGATCCGGCCCGCGAAACGGTGCAGCTCGTCGAAGGAGTCGTCGCTGACCAGATGCGACCACATACGGCCGTGCCCCGGCCAGGTGGGCGGATCGATGTAGATGGCCACGTCAGCCCCTGGCGCCGTCCGCCGGGCCTGCCCCTTCCGGGCCTGACCGCGCCGGGCCTGCCGCCCGGGTCGGGCGCCCTTCCCGCTTCGCGCCGGCCCGCATCAGCTGTCCATCGGGGCACGCAGCCGGCCGACGGGTGCCACCGCGACCGCCGTCTTGGGGCAGACCCAGTGCGGGTCGGGCCCCAACTCCGGTTCGACGTCGAGCGCGTGGGGGTCGCCGGTCTGGGTGCAGACGGGGCACAGCGGCCAGCGGCCGTAGCGCTCCAGCAGGGCGTCCTGCACGTCCTGGGCTATCAGCCCCGCGACGAAGGTCACGCCTTCAGGCCACTGCTCCACCCACCATCGACGGTGAACCACCGCGTCCTCGACGAGCGAGACGATGTCGGCGTCGGCGACCTCGTCCGCCATCAGGTCGGCGAGCACCAGCGCCCGCGCGGCATGCAATGCCTGTTCCAGCTCCATGCCGTCCATTGTCTCGCGGTCCGGCCACGTCGAGCCCCACGTTTTCCACAGGCCGCTCGCGACGGTCCGGCTTGTCCACAGCTTCCCGCGGAGGTATTGACGCCGAGAGCGGCTGAAATTACTTTTCAGGAGTGAGCAGCAGCCTGAAGGAAACTTTCAAGGATGTGGCCGTCGAAGCCCGACCGGCCCCGACCCCACCCGCCCCCGCGGCGCTGGCAGCCAAGGTCCGCACCCTCGGTCCGACGATGACCCGCTCCATGCAGCGGGTCGCCGAGGCCGTCGCGGGAGACCCGGCCGGCTGCGCCGCCCTGACCGTCACCGGCCTCGCGGAGCGCACCGGCACCAGCGAAGCCACCGTCGTGCGCACCTCCCGGCTGCTCGGCTATCCCGGCTACCGCGATCTGCGCCTGGCGCTCGCCGCCCTCGCCGCGCAGCAGGCAGCCGGCGGCGCGCCCGCGGTGACCGCCGACATAGCGGTCGACGACTCCCTCACCGACGTCATCGCGAAGCTCGCGCAGGAGGAGCAGCAGTGTCTGGCCGACACCGCCGCCGGACTGGATGTCACCCAGCTCGAAGCGGCCGTCACCGCGCTCTCCACCGCCCGCCGCATCGATGTGTACGGCATCGGCGCCTCCAGCCTCGTCGGCCAGGACCTCGTCCAGAAGCTGCTGCGCATCGGCCTCATCGCCCATGCACACGCCGACCCGCACCTCGCGGTGACCAACGCCGTGCAGATGCGCGCCGGTGACGTCGCCCTCGCGATCACCCACTCCGGCCGCACCACGGATGTCATCGAGCCCCTGCGGGTCGCCTTCGACCACGGCGCGACCACGATCGCGATCACCGGCCGCCCGGACGGCGACATCGCTTCGTACGCCGACCACATCCTCACCACGTCCACCGCACGCGAGAGCGAGCTGCGCCCCGCCGCGATGTCGTCCCGGACGAGCCAGCTCCTCGTGGTGGACTGCCTGTTCATAGGCGTCGCCCAGCGCACCTACGAGACCGCGGCGCCCGCCCTGTCCGCTTCCTACGAGGCGCTGGCACACCGCCACTCCCCCCGCAGCCAGCGCTGACCCTGCCGCACCCCTGGGCCGGCCCCGCCATCGGCACCGCATCGCACCCGCACCCGCACCCGCACCCGCACCCGCACCCGCACCCGCACCAGACACGTCGTACTGAGCCGTACGAGCCCGGAAAGAGCCGCCACGCCATGACTTCCACCGCCGACCCCGCCCACCTCCGCGCCCAGCTGGACACCCTCACCACCGAGGCGTTCCGGCCCGAGCTCGCCGACATCGACCGGCGCTCCACCCTGGAGATCGCCCGCACGATGAACGACGAGGACGCCACCGTCCCCGCCGCCGTCACCGCGCAACTCCCGCAGATCGCCGCCGCCATCGACGGCACCGCCGAGCGGATGGCCCGCGGCGGCCGGCTGATCTACACCGGCGCCGGGACGGCCGGCCGGCTCGGGGTGCTGGACGCCAGCGAATGCCCGCCGACGTTCAACACCGATCCGTCCGAGGTGCTCGGCCTGATCGCGGGCGGCCCGTCCGCGATGGTCACCGCCGTCGAGGGCGCCGAGGACAGCAAGGAGTTCGCCGCCGAGGACCTGGCAGCCATCGGCCTGACCGCGCGGGACACCGTCGTCGGCATCTCCGCCTCCGGCCGCACTCCGTACGCGATCGGTGCCGTCGAGCATGCCCGCGCGCAGGGCGCGCTGACCATCGGCCTGTCCTGCAACGCCGGCTCCGCCTTGGCCGCCGCCGCCGAACACGGCATCGAGGTCGTCGTCGGCCCCGAGCTGCTGACAGGCTCCACCCGGCTGAAGGCCGGTACGGCGCAGAAGCTCGTGCTCAACATGCTTTCGACGATCACCATGATCCGGCTGGGCAAGACCTACGGAAACCTCATGGTCGACGTGCGCGCCTCCAACGAAAAGCTTCGGGCCCGCTCGCGCCGGATCGTCGCGCTCGCCACCGGCGCCGGCGACGAGGAGATCGAGGCCGCCCTCGCCGCCACGGACGGCGAGGTGAAGCACGCCATCCTCACCCTCCTCGGTGGTGTCGACGGCCCGACCGCCGCCCGCCTCCTCGACGACTCCCGGGGCCACCTCCGGTCCGCCCTCCAGGCCGTCCGCACCACCTGACCCGACTCCTCCGGCTTCCTCTGCTCCGGCCTCTCTGCTCCGTTCCGCTTCTGTTGTCCTCGTCGCCCGCACAGCAAGGCACCGCACATGTCCGAAGACAAGAACCGCGCCACCGCCGCCGCGATCCTCCCCCTCGTCGGCGGCGCCGGGAACCTCACCTCCATCGCCCACTGCATGACCCGGCTCCGCCTCGGCATCAGGGACCGCTCCCTGGTCGACGACGAGGCGCTCAAGGCACTGCCGGCCGTCATGGGCGTCGTCGAGGACGACACCTACCAAATCGTGCTGGGCCCCGGGGCGGTCGCCCGGATCACCCCCGAGTTCGAGCGCCTCGTCGAGGAAGCGCGCGCGGCGTCCCCCGCACCGGCGGCCCCCGCACCGACGCCGACTCCCGTGACCGGCGCGGCCGACGAACCGGACGCCGCCCCGCCCGCCCCGGAAGGCCCTGCCGGTCCGACCACCGCCGAGGAGCTGGCGGCCCAGGGTGCCGCCCTCAAGGCCGGCCGCAAGGCGAAGAACGCCACCCCGGTCAAGCTGTTCCTGCGCCGGATCGCCAACATCTTCGTTCCGCTGATTCCCGCCCTGATCGGCTGCGGCATCATCGCGGGCATCAACGGCCTGCTGACCAACCTCGGCTGGCTGCCGTCCCTCGTCCCGGCGCTCGCCGCGATGGCCTCCGGCTTCATGTCGCTGATCGCCGTCTTCGTCGGCTACAACACCGCCAAGGAGTTCGGCGGTACCCCGATCCTCGGCGGCGCGGTCGCCGCGATCATCGTCTTTCCGGGCGTCGCGAACATCACCGCCTTCGGCCAGAAGCTCGCGCCCGGCCAGGGCGGCGTTCTCGGTGCGCTGGCCGCCGCGCTCCTCGCCGTCCAGGTGGAGAGATGGTGCCGAAAGCGGGTGCCCGAGGCGCTGGACGTCCTCGTCACCCCGACCCTCACGATCCTCGTCACGGGCCTGGTCACCCTCTTCGGCCTGATGTACGCCGCGGGCGAGGTCTCCACCGCGATCGGTACGGCCGCCAACTGGCTGCTCGCCCATGGCGGCGCGTTCGCCGGCTTCGTCCTCGGTGGACTCTTCCTGCCCCTGGTGATGCTGGGCCTGCACCAGGCCCTGATCCCCATCCACACCACCCTCATCGAGCAGCAGGGCTACACCGTCCTGCTCCCCATCCTCGCCATGGCGGGCGCCGGCCAGGTCGGCGCGGCCATCGCCGTGTACCTCCGCCTCCCTCGCAACGGCTCGATCCGTACGACGATCAAGTCCGCGCTTCCCGCCGGGTTCCTGGGCGTCGGCGAGCCACTGATCTACGGCGTCTCGCTGCCCCTCGGCCGCCCGTTCATCACCGCGTGCATCGGTGGCGCCTTCGGCGGCGGCTTCGTGGGCCTGTTCAACCAGCTCGGCAACTCCGTCGGCTCCACCACCATCGGCCCGTCCGGCTGGGCCCTGTTCCCGCTGGTCAAGGGCAATCAGGGGATCGGCACCACCCTCGTCATCTACGCCCTCGGCCTCGCCGTCGGCTATCTGGCCGGCTTCCTCGCCACGTACTTCTTCGGCTTCAGCAAGCAGATGCTCACCGAGCTCAACTCCGCACCGGACACCACAGCTCCGGACGCCACAGCTCCGGCCACCGCCCCCGCCACGGCCCCGACCGACCCGGCGGCCCCCGGCCTCACCCCCGGCGCCGGCCGGCCCGTTCCCGCCACCGATCCATCCACCGCCACCAAGCAATCCACCGACGCCTGACCCCACCGGCGGTGGGGGGGCGCCCACCGGACTCCCCCCACCGCCCGTGCCCGCTACCGCCCTCACCCATCACGATGCGCGATCGGAGCCTTCGCACACTGCCTGTTGGTCGCGCGCCCCTCACCCGGTGAACTGGTCCCAGCCAGCGCCTCTCCCGGAGGCAGCCGCGTCAAGGAGCGCCCACCATGCCGTACGCCCAGATCAACGGAACCGAGCTGTACTACGAGGACCACGGAACCCCTCCCGCCACCCCCACCGGCTCACCGGCCCCCGCCAACTCCCCTGCCCCTCCCCACTCTCCCGCCCCCACCGCCCTGTTCCTGCACGGCTGGGGCACCAGCGCCCACGCCTGGGACGCCCAGACGGCCGGCCTCGCCCCCGACTTCCGCGTGGTCACCGTCGACTGGCGCGGCTGCGGCCGTTCCGCCCACCCCGCCACCGGAAACACCGTCGCCGACAACGTCGCCGACATCCTCGCCCTGATCGACGCCCTGTCGCTGGACCGCCCGGTCCTCGTGGGCAGTTCGATGGGCGCCACCTTCGCCCTCGAAGCCGCACTCCAGGCCCCTGACCGCATCGCCGGCGTGGTGTCGGTCGACGGCTCCGGCTACTGGCCGCTGGAAGGCATGGCCGGCCAACTCGCCGAGCTGCGTACGCGCCTCGCCACCGACCGCGCCGCGACACTGGCCGCCTGGGTGCCCACCTGGTTCGGCCCCGCCGCCTCCCCCGAGCTGATCGACGGCACCATCCGGCAGACCCTCGCCTCGGGGACCCACATCGACGCGTTGTTCGCGGAGGGCGCCCTGCCCGACCCCCGCCACACCCTGGGCGGCCTCACCGTCCCCGCGCTCTTCCTCCACGGCGACCTCGACCACATTCCCGCCGAGGTCTCCCGCGCTCTCGCCAACCTCGCCCCGCAGGGCGAGTTCCACCTCCTGGAGAACACCGGCCACATGCCGCACCAGGAACGCCCCGCCCAGGTCAACGCTCTCCTCCGCACCGCCCTCCGCCAGATGTCCCCCGGACGGCATTCCAGCCGTAACGCCCCTCCCGGCAACCTGCCGGCCTGACTCCCTTCCGCCGCCCCGTCCCACAGCGCGTCGCAAGGTCCGGCCGGCCGTAGGGTCCCCTGCGCGCCACCCCACCCATGGGCGGCCGGGGCCGACGCATCGGCCAACTACCGGGCCGTACCGGGATTGCGCCGCCCCGACCTCACCGGCGGCCCGATCACCGCGCTCGCACGGGGCAGGGACCCGCACGGCGCGCGTCATCGACATCCCCGGCCCTCTCGGTATCACCCTGAGGACGGAGAAGCTCAAGGACTACGCCCACTGACCGAAGCCGACAGCCCCAACACCAGCCCCAGCCCCAGCCCCAGCCCCAGCCCCAACACCGTGGTCCCCTGAAGCCGCCGCCGGGGCAGTCCCCCCTCCCCCCCCCCGCTTCTCCGACCGAGCCGTCGGCCCCGGATCCCAGCACCCGGGGCCGACGGCCGGTCGGCTCGCGGCGGCTCAGCGCACCAGGCGCTCCAGCAGCCAGTTGGCGAGCGTCGGGGAGACATTGCTGTGCGGGGTGTTCTCCGAGTCGGTCTGGAACTGGTCGAGGGCGCTCCGCTCGGGCGGGAGCTCGGAGATGTCCGTGTTCAGGTCGATGGACCACGCGACCGGGTCGTAGTCGAGGGCGACCGCGCTGACCGTCGGGACGAAGCAGGCGTCCCGGAAGTCGTCACTGATCTTGACCTTGAGAGCATCCGCGACCAGACCGTACGAGGCGAGGGTGCCGCCGGGCGCGCCGTCGAAAGGCGGCACGTTCGTGGTGGTGGAGCGGCGCACCTCAAGGCCCAGGTGCATACCGCCGATACGCTGCTGGTCACCGGCGGGCTGGAAGCGGGCCGTGGCACTCGCCACGATCGCCTTCCAGTCGAAGGCCACCTCGCCCGGGGGCAGCTTCCGGCCGGTCCCCTGCCCGTTGCCGTTGGCGACGCCGATCTTGAGGGGCCGCTGCGGCCAGTGCCCGAGGTCCGCCAGCTCCCTCAGGAACTCCTCGCGCAGCGGGCTGGCGGTGGCCACCGGGCCCGAGTACTTGGCGTTCTCCACCCAGCCCCACAGCAGCTGCTGGGCGGCGGGGCTGCGGATCAGCTCGGCCTGCTTGGGCTGGTCGGGCTTGGACGGCGTCAGCGCCTCGAAGAAGTACGCCATCTGCTGGAGGACGAGCGGGATCCAGGCACCCTGGTGCGGCGAGTCCCAGGAGACGTAGGTCGCGGTCTGGTGGTCGATGCCCTCCCGCTCCATCGAGGCCAGGGCGTAGCGGGTGACCAGGCCGCCCATGCTCACCCCGCCGACGGTCAGCGGTTCGTTGCCCTGCCGCTCCTCGATGGCGCGCAGGACACAGCTCGTGGCCACTCCGGCGTTGGCCTGGATGTAGGTGTGCCGCTTGTCGAAGCCGAGCAGGATGACGTCCTGACCGGCGGCGAGCAGCTGGTCGAGGAAGCCCTCCTTGCCGGGCTCGTAGGGTGCGTTGAAGTGGCTCCAGAGGCCCGGCAGATCGCTCGGGCCGTAGTTGAAGCCGTCGGCGAAGATGAAAGGCCGCTGGAGGCCTCGGTGGCCGGCCCCGTAGTAGACGGCAGCCGTTCCGGTGGCCTGCTCGCCCCGGTGGGGCGACGTGCCGGACAGTACCCACTCCACGTCCGGCTGCCGTGCCGTCCCGGCGGCCGCCGGGGCGGCGGGCGCGTCGGCGAACCAGACACGCGGGGGGACGGCCTGGGCGATTTCCGCCAGCTGCTCGGTGGAGGCGGCGGTGGCGCCCTCCACCAGGCTGGTGTCGACATCGATGCGGGCTTGCTGTGCCATCTCTGACCCTTCGAGGGAACCTTCGTGGGCCGCCTGATCGCGGCCGCACGGAAACTCGCGAACGCACGCACGAAGCAAGCCAGTTGCGGGGCACAAGACCCACGAAATCGGCACCTTTGCGGCGATCGAGGGGGAAACTACCCACAGAGATCACCCCAAATAACCGGATGGCTACATTCCGCTTAAAGCTGGCCGGATCGCATCACCGTCGACAAGGGTGCGCCGACGAGGGCGGCCCCGTCCTTCGCCTCGGCCCCGCCCCAGGCCCCCACCGAGGGCGCATGCCTGCCCGCCCACCTCGCCCGCCGCCACGGCGACGGTGCGCCCTCCCGCGATTTCCTCGGCCTGCGCGATCACCTCGGCCACGCCGTCGACGAAGCGGTACGACGCCTCGACATGCCGGCCGTCGGGCCTGGGTGGCCGGTGCGACACCACGACCACGCGGCCGCCCACCGGCTCACCCACACCGGCCCGCCCAACGCCCGAAGGCGGCACCCCTGGAAGGGGTACCGCCTTCGATACGTACTGCGTACTGCTGGGGCGCTATGGCCTGCCGATCCTCAGGAGGATCAGAAGTCCATGTCACCGCCGGGCATGCCGCCGCCGGCCGGGGCAGCGCCCGCCTTCTCCGGCTTGTCGGCGATGACGGCCTCGGTGGTGAGGAAGAGCGCCGCGATGGAGGCGGCGTTCTGCAGCGCGGAGCGCGTGACCTTGGCCGGGTCGATGATGCCTTCGGCGATCATGTCGACGTACTCACCGGTCGCGGCGTTCAGGCCGTGGCCGACGGTCAGGTTGCGCACCTTCTCCACCACGACGCCACCCTCAAGGCCGCCGTTGACGGAGATCTGCTTCAGCGGGGCCTCCAGGGCCAGCTTCACAGCGTTGGCGCCGGTCGCCTCGTCGCCCTCGAGGTCGAGCTTCTCGAAGACCGAGGAAGCCTGGAGCAGGGCCACGCCGCCGCCGGCGACGATGCCCTCCTCGACGGCCGCCTTCGCGTTGCGAACGGCGTCCTCGATGCGGTGCTTGCGCTCCTTGAGCTCGACCTCGGTGGCGGCACCGGCCTTGATGACGGCCACGCCGCCGGCCAGCTTCGCCAGACGCTCCTGGAGCTTCTCGCGGTCGTAGTCCGAGTCGCTGTTCTCGATCTCGGCGCGGATCTGGTTGACCCGGCCCTGAACCTGCTCGCTGTCACCGGCACCGTCGACGATGGTGGTCTCGTCCTTGGTGATGACGACCTTGCGGGCACGGCCCAGCAGGTCGACGCCGGCGTTCTCCAGCTTGAGGCCGACCTCCTCGGAGATGACGGTGCCACCGGTGAGGATGGCGATGTCGCCGAGCATGGCCTTGCGGCGGTCACCGAAGCCCGGGGCCTTGACGGCGACGGACTTGAAGGTGCCACGGATCTTGTTGACGACCAGGGTCGACAGGGCCTCGCCCTCGACGTCCTCGGCGATGATCAGCAGCGGCTTGCCGGACTGCATGACCTTCTCCAGGAGCGGCAGCAGGTCCTTGACGTTGCCGATCTTGGAGTTGACGATCAGGATGTACGGGTCGTCGAGCGACGACTCCATGCGCTCCATGTCGGTGGCGAAGTACGCCGAGATGTAGCCCTTGTCGAAGCGCATACCCTCGGTGAGTTCCAGCTCCAGACCGAAGGTCTGGGACTCCTCGACAGTGATGACGCCTTCCTTGCCGACCTTGTCCATCGCCTCGGCGATGAGCTCGCCGATCTGGGTGTCAGCGGCGGAGATGGAGGCGGTGGAGGCGATCTGCTCCTTGGTCTCCACATCCTTGGCCTGCTCCAGCAGGGCGGCGGAGACGGCCTCGACGGCCTTCTCGATGCCGCGCTTGAGGGCCATCGGGTTGGCGCCGGCGGCGACGTTGCGCAGGCCCTCGCGGACCAGCGCCTGCGCCAGGACGGTCGCGGTCGTCGTGCCGTCACCGGCGACGTCGTCCGTCTTCTTCGCGACCTCCTTGACCAGCTCGGCACCGATCTTCTCGTACGGGTCCTCGAGCTCGATCTCCTTGGCGATGGAAACACCATCGTTGGTGATCGTGGGGGCGCCCCACTTCTTCTCGAGGACGACGTTACGGCCCTTCGGGCCGAGGGTGACCTTGACGGCGTCGGCGAGCTGGTTCATCCCGCGCTCGAGACCGCGCCGTGCCTCCTCGTCGAACGCGATGATCTTTGCCATGTGAAGTGTCCTCCACGGACTGGGGTACCCCCGGACAGAGTCTGGGGGAGGGTGGATCGGACCGAGAGGCGCCCGCGACGGACGGCCTGCACACCGTGTGGTTCCTTGCCCCACGCGGCCCGCGGGCCTCACCGGCCCGGTCCAAGTTCTGTCACTCTCACTGGGAGAGTGCTAACGCAATGATTAGCACTCGACCCCGTCGAGTGCAAGCGCCTCACCCCGGTGACCACTACCCACCGGATCCCCACCGGATGCCCTCGGGACAGCGAAGGACCCGCACCCCGGAAGGGTGCGGGTCCTCACAAACGCTGCAGTCGGTCGGCGCTCAGCCGGCCGCCACCCGGACCATGTCCGCCTGCGGCCCCTTCTGGCCCTGCGAGATCTCGAATTCGACTCGCTGGCCCTCCTCAAGGGTGCGGTAACCGTCCATCTGGATCGCGCTGTAGTGGACGAAAACATCCGCACCACCGTCGACCGCGATGAAGCCGTACCCCTTCTCCGCGTTGAACCACTTGACGGTGCCCTGAGCCATGCCTAACTCCCCTATTACTGGCCCTTGCACAGGACCGCACTCCGCGGACCCGGGTCAGACCTCACCCCCCAGGAGGCCCGCGGGGTGTGCGCCGGAACGCGTCGACCGCCGCTGAATGTATCTGCACCACTGCCCAGCGCAACAGGTCAATCGGACGAGAAATCCGGGACCGGGGAATCCGCCCTTATCCCGCGAACTGCCGCTTTTCCAGGGCAAGTCGGGCCGGGCATAGGGTGCTTAGGTGACAAAAACCGCACACATTTTGGGCACAACTGACCGCAGTCTCAGAGGAGTTGGCCGCGAGGCGGAGTGGGATCAAGACGATGGTAGCGCCTTTCGCAACATGGAATTACCCCGTCCGCTTTGCCGTGGACGGGGTAATTCCAGTCAGACGAGAGACGAGATGGCGCGAATCAGCACCCTCCGGCAACCGCGGGAATGATCGAGATGCCCGCGCCGTCCGGCGTCGGCGTCTCCAGACCCTGCTCGAAGCGGACGTCGTCGTCATTGACGTACACGTTCACGAAGCGGCGCAGCTTGCCCGCGTCGTCGAGCACACGGGCCGCGATGCCCTGGTGGTTCTTCTCCAGGTCACCGATCACCTCGGAAAGGGTCGCGCCCTCGGCGACGACCTCGGCCTCGCCGCCGGTGTACGTGCGGAGGATGGTGGGGATCCGGACCTTGACGCTCATGGGTTCTGCCTTCCAGCGACTACGGAATACGACTGCGGGTTCGGGGGCGGCGTACGGAGGGCGTACGCCGGGCGCCGCGTACGGCTGCGCCGCGGCTCAGCCCAGGCCGGCCGCGCGGAACGCGTCCAGGCTCGGGCGGATGGTGGCCGTGGGCCCGGTGGTCGGGGCGACGGCGTCAAGCGTCTTGAGGCCGTCGCCGGTGTTCAGGATGACGGTGGTCAGGGACGGGTCGAGCAGGCCGTCCTCGATGAGCTTCTTGGTCACGCCGACGGTCACGCCGCCCGCGGTCTCCGCGAAGATCCCTTCCGTCCGGGCCAGCAGCTTGATCGCGTCCACGACCTGCTCGTCGTTCACATCCTCCACCGCACCGCCCGTACGGCGCGCGATGTCGAGGACGTACGGCCCGTCGGCCGGGTTGCCGATGGCCAGCGACTTGGCGATGGTGTTCGGCTTCTGCGGGCGCACCACGTCGTGACCGGCCTTGAAGGCCGTCGAGACCGGCGAGCAGCCCTCGGCCTGGGCACCGAAGATCTTGTACGGCTTGTCCTCGACGAGACCGAGCTGGATCAGCTCCTTGAGGCCCTTGTCGATCTTCGTGAGCTGCGAGCCGGAAGCGATCGGAATGACGATCTGGTCCGGCAGCTTCCAGCCCAGCTGCTCGCAGATCTCGTACGCCAGCGTCTTGGAGCCCTCGCCGTAGTAGGGGCGCAGGTTGACGTTGACGAAGCCCCAGCCCTCGCCGAGCGGGTCGCCGATGAGCTCCGAGCAGAAGCGGTTGACGTCGTCGTAGTTGCCCTCGATGCCGACCAGGTCGCCGCCGTAGACCGCGGCCATGACGACCTTGCCGGCCTCCAGGTCGTGCGGGATGAACACGCAGGACTTGAAGCCCGCCCGGCGCGCCGCGGCGCCGACCGCGCCGGCGAGGTTGCCGGTGGAGGAGCAGGACAGGGTGGTGAAGCCGAAGACGCGGGCCGCCTCGACGGCGATCGCGACGACGCGGTCCTTGAAGGAGTGCGTCGGGTTGCCGGAGTCGTCCTTGACGTACAGGCCGCCGCTGACGCCCAGCTCGCGGGCGAGGTTGTCGGCCTTGACGAGCTTGGTGAAGCCGGGGTTGATGTTGGGCTTGTCGGCCACGTCGGCGGGGACGGGCAGCAGCGGGGCGTAGCGCCAGATGTTGTCGGGGCCGGCCTCGATCTGCTTGCGAAGGACCTCGGGGTCGCCGCTCGGCAGCTCATAGGCGACTTCGAGCGGTCCGAAACACTCCTGGCACGCGAAGATCGGGCCGAGGTCGAAACGCTGCCCGCACTCGCGGCAGGAGAGCGCGACGGCGGGTCCCAACGCGACGGTGGGGGCGTTTTCGGTGGTTTCGGTGTGCTGCACAGCCATGAGAGGGAGGCCCTTTCTCCTCATCTTCCTCGCAGCGCATCTCGCCACGAGACGGATTTGGCACCTTCCCTAGCCGGGAGCCTCACGCGCGCGGGACGTCTGCGTCCTGGCGGCAAGACCGGCTGGAGGGTTGCCGGGGCTTCAACGGGCCGTTTCCCTCTGCCCCTCTGGATGAGCGGTATGGCGCTGGATCGAAACCCAGGCGTTTGTGGCGGTGACCCCGACATGCGACGGCCATCCGCGTTGTTCAAGACTGTAACCGAAGGCCCTGATGGTTGAGATAGTCGTCCGAACCGCGAGATGGATCACACGGCCGCTGATACGGCGGTCACCGAGGAGTCGTAGACGTGCTGGAAGAGGTGGAGCGCTGGCTGAGCAGCCGCTCCTGGTCCGCTGCCGACCGCCCGCTGGACCGGCTCCTGGACGCCAAGCGGCAAACCGGCCGGACGGTCAGTGTAGTGCTGCCCGCCCTCGACGAGGAGGCGACCGTCGGCGCGATCGTCACGGCGATCCGTGCCGGGCTGATGACCTCCGCGGCCCCGCTGGTCGACGAGCTGGTGGTGCTGGATTCGGGCTCCACGGACCGCACGGCCGAGGTCGCGGCGGCGGCCGGCGCACGGGTCGTCCACCGGGATGCCGTACTGCCGAGGCTGCCCGCCGTACCGGGCAAGGGCGAGGTCCTGTGGCGCTCCCTCCTGGCGACCACCGGCGACATCGTCTGCTTCATCGACGCCGATCTCCGCGAATTCTCGCCCTCCTTCGTGTCCGGCATCGTCGGCCCGCTGCTGACGGATCCGGACATCCAGTTCGTGAAGGCGATGTACGACCGGCCGCTGGAGCCCGGCTTCGACGGGTCCGCCGCGGGCTCCCCCGGCCAGGGCGGCCGGGTCACCGAGCTGGTCGCCCGCCCGCTGCTGAATCTGCACTGGCCGCAGCTGGCGGGCTTCGTGCAGCCCCTGGGCGGCGAGTACGCGGCCCGCCGCTCCCTCCTGGAGCGGCTGCCCTTCCCCGTCGGCTACGGCGTCGAGCTGGGCCTGCTCGTCGACGCGCTGCACACCGTCGGCCTGGACGCCCTCGCCCAGGTCGACGTGGGCGTGCGCAAACACCGCCATCAGGACGGCCAGGCGCTCGGCCGAATGGCGGCGGCGATCTACCGCACGGCCCAATTGCGGCTGACCCGCGGCCATTTGGTACGCCCCCGGCTCACCCAGTTCGACCGCGGCGCGGACGGCTTCGTCGCACGCACCACGGACGTGGACACCGAGGAGCGCCCCCCGATGGCCGAAATACCGGAGTACGCGGCGCGGCGGGCGGCGTGAAGCGCGGCGCGCGGCGCTGTGGACGTTTGCGCGGCCACCCCGCGGGCTAGTGTCGCCGCATGGTCTCCGAACGCAGTGGTGCCGAGGTGCTCGTCGCGTCCAATCGTGGTCCGGTCTCCTATTCGCTGGGTGGCGACGGCACGCTGAGCGCCAAGCGGGGCGGCGGTGGGCTGGTCTCGGGCCTGTCGGCCATCGGGCCGGACACCGACGCGGTGTGGGTGTGTGCGGCGCTCGGTGACGGCGACCGGGAGGCGGTCCGGCGCACCGGGGGTGACCTGGACCGGGAGGACACCGGTGGACAGCGCGTCCGGATGCTGGACATCCCCGAGGACGTCCACTTCGCGGCCTACAACGGCATCGCGAACTCCGTGCTGTGGTTCGTCCACCACATGCTCTACCAGACCCCGCTGGAACCGGCCTTCGATACGGACTTCCGCGCGCAGTGGGCGTCGTACGAGGCCTACAACGCCGCTTTCGCCGACGCGCTGGCCGACGGCGCGGCGCCCGGCGCCGCCGTCCTCGTGCAGGACTACCACCTGGCGCTGGTGCCGGGCATGCTCCGGGAGCGCCGCCCCGACCTGCGTATCGCGCACTTCTCGCACACCCCGTGGGCGCCCGCGGAGTACTTCGCGATACTGCCCGACGACATCCAGCGGCAGCTGGCCCTGGGAATCCTGGGTGCGGACCGGGCCAATTTCCTCACCCGGCGCTGGTCCGAACGGTTCCTGGACTGCGCCGGTACCGCGCTCGGGTCCGACTGCGCGCTCCGGCGCCCGGAGGACGGGCCGCCCGAGCTCGTGTCGTCGCCGCCGGACCGCAAGCCGCACACGACCCGCATCGGCGTGCACGGCCTGGGCGCGGACGCCGCGTTCCTGCACGAACGCGCGCACCGCCCGGACGTCGACGAGCGGCTGGCGGCGCTGCGCGAGCAGATCGGCGGCGCGGACCGCAGGACCATCGTCCGCGTCGACCGCACCGAGCTCTCCAAGAACATCGTGCGCGGCCTGCACGCCTTTCGCCGGCTGCTCGCCGACCACCCCGAATGGCACGAGCGGGTCGCGCATATCGCCTTCGCCTACCCCTCGCGCCAGGACCTGGCCGTCTACCGCGACTACACCGACGAGGTGGAACGCGTCGCCGAGGCCATCAACGCCGAGTACGGCACGCCGACTTGGCTGCCCGTCATCCTGCACGTCAAGGACGACTTCGCCCGCTCCCTGGCCGCCTACCGCCTCGCCGACGTGGCCCTGGTCAACCCCATCCGGGACGGGATGAACCTGGTCGCCAAGGAGATCCCGGTGGTCTCGGACAACGGCTGCGCCCTGGTCCTGTCCCGCGAGGCCGGCGCCTGCGAGGAGCTGGGCGAGGACGCCCTGGTGATCAATCCCTACGACGTCAACGCCACCGCCGACGCCCTGCACGAGGCGCTGTCGATGGATCCGGGTGAGCGCGCCGAGCGCACCGGACGGCTGGCCGCCGCGGCGACCGCGCTGCCGCCGGCGCAGTGGTTCCTGGACCAGCTGGAGGCGCTGCGCGCCTAGGCCCTGTCGTCAAACTGCCTCCCCCGGCTAACGCCGGGAGGTGCCCCCAGCTTTGCGGGCACACGACGGGAGTTCGACGACAGGCCCTGGCGCGGTCCGCGGCGGCTGCTCAGGTGTCGTCGGATTCCAGCCGGTCCGCCAGCGCCCCCAGCAGGGCGACGACGCCGGTCGGGCCGTCGACCACCAGGTCGGCGCGGGCGGCGAGTTCGGCGACCTCGTTGCTGCCGCTGCAGACCAGGAGGCCGGTGCGGCCCTCGGAGCGGAGCCGGTCGACGGCGGCGAAGGCGGCGAGGTCGCCGAGGTCGTCGCCGGCGTAGAGGACGGTGGTGGCGTCGGTCTCACGGATCCAGTCGGTGAGGGCGACGCCCTTGTCCATGCCCGGGGGGCGCAGTTCGAGGACCAGCCGGCCCGGTTCGACGATCAGGCCGTGGCGTTCGGCGAGGGCGGTGAGCGGGGCGCGCAGCCCGTCGAAGGCGGCCTGCGGGTCGGCGGCGCGGCGGGTGTGGACGGCGACGGCGCGGCCGCCCTTGGTCTCGATCGCCGTGTCGGTCCGGCTGCCGTGCCAGACGCCGGACTCTTCGAGCACGCCGGGGAGTTCGGCCGCTGCGGCGGCGACCCCCGGGTGCGGGGCGGGTGCCTGAATGGCGCCGGTCGCCGCGTCCCAGCGTTCGGCGCCGTAGTGGCCGAGGACGACGAGCTGCTCCAGTCCGGGGGCGCCGGTGACGCCGCCGAGGCGGACGGCGACGGCGGCCGGGCGGCCGGTGATGACCGCGGCGGCGCGCAGCCGGGGCGCGAGGCGGCCGAGGGCGGCGGCGGCCTCGGGGTGGGCGCGGGCCTGTTCCGGGTCGGGGACGATGTCGGCGAGGGTGCCGTCGAAGTCGAGGGCGACGACGGTGCGTTCGGGGTGGGCCAGGAGTGCGGCGAGGCCGTCGCGGCCGGCCGCGGTGTGCGGTGTCGGCAGGGAAGGCGGTGTCGGTGCGGAATCCGGCGCGGCGTTCGGGGAGCTGCCCATGGCGTCGACCCTAGCGGCGGGAACGGCGGGCGTCGCGGACACGGCGGAGGCGGTTGACGGTGACCGGGTCGTGGGCGAGCGCGCGCGGGTCGTCCAGCAGGGCGTTGAGGAGTTGGTAGTAGCGGGTCGGGGAGATGCCCAGGCGCTCGCGGATGACCCGCTCCTTGGCGCCCGGTCCGGGCCAGGAGCGGCGCTCGACCGCGAGCACCGCTTCGTCCCGGGAGGAGAGCGCGGCCACCGCGGCGCTGTCCTCGCCGCCCCCGCCCGCCGTGCCGCTCGTCATCACGATTCCACGATAAGCCCACGGTCGGACAACGCCGGACCGGTCCGCTGCGGGCTCGTACGCACCCTCACTCGCCGGTGTTGTCGGCCGCGTCCGCGGTGTTCTGGATGTCGGTGAGCACACCGGCGGGGTTGCCGCGCGGGCCCACCGCGGCGCCCATCTTGGCCTTGACGGTCTTGGAGACCAGCGGCCAGGAGGTCTTGTTCGACGGGTAGAACTCGGCGCTGCCGAGCTGCTTGAGGAAGCTGTGCAGCGCAACGTACTTGTCGTCGTCGAGCATCGCCTGGGAGCCGGAGCTGGTGACCGGCAGCAGGCCGTACTCGCCGGAGAACTTCATCACGTTCTTCGTGCTGTAGACGAAGTCCAGGAACTTGCCGGCCTGTTCGCGGTGGCCGTTCTGCTTGAAGGCCATCATCCAGTCGGCGACGCCCATGGTGGCCTTGGCCTTGCCGTGGGCGCCGGGGAGTTCGACGGTGCCGTAGTCGACGCCCTTGGCCGCGGCCTGCTTCATCAGGGTGGGGTGGCCGTTGAGCATGCCGACATCGCCGTCGGCGAAGCCCTGGAAGGCTTCCTTGCGGTTCAGGTCGGCGGGGTCCATACCGGTCAGGCCCTTGCCGACGAGGTTCTTCTGAAGCCACTCGAAGGTCTTGACGTTCTCCGGCGAATCGATCGTGTACTTGCCGATGCTGTCGGTGTAGCTGCCGCCGCCGCTGAGCATCCACATCAGTGTCTCGGCCTGGGTCTCCTCCCGGCCGAGTGGCAGCGCGAACGGGATCCGGACGCCGTGCGCCTTCAGCAGCCCGGCATCGCGGGCTATGTCGTCCCAGGACTTCGGCGGGTCGGTGATGCCGGCCTCGGCGAACAGCTTCTTGTTGTAGAAGAGCCGCCGGGTGCTGGCACCGAAGGGCATGCCGTACTGGGTGCGCTCGTATTCGCCGGCCTCGGCGAGGGCCGGGGTGAAGTCGGCCTGGGTGGAGACGTTGAGCAGCTTGTCGGCGCTGTAGAGCTGGCCCTTGGCGGCGTAGTCGGCGTACGCGCCGATCTGCGCGAGGTCGGGGGCGTGACCGTCCTTGACGAGGTCGGCGACTTTCTTGTCGACCTCGGTCCAGCTGTAGACCTCGACGTCGACCTTGATGCCGGTCTTCTTCTCGAAGGCGGCGCTCAGGTCGTCCCAGTAGTGCTGGGTGCTGTTGGACTCGTGGGAGCCGTAGTCGGCCGCGATGAGCTTGAGGGTTTTGCCGCCCTCGTCCGAGCCGCCGCCGCAGCCGGTGAGGGTCAGTGTCATGGCTGTGGCGATCGCCGCCGCTGCCAGGCTCAAGTACCGCCGCTGCACTGCCACTACCGCCCTCTGTCCCGAAATTCCGTGTTTTGCCGGGTATGCCCCGTGGTTTCAGGGGTCGCCTTCCACCGGCATGAACGGCAAGTGTCTCCCGAGGCCCTCCACAAGGTCTACACCACCCCCTGTTTCCCTCCGCCGCCACCTTCCCGCCGCGTACGCTCCACGCCGGAACAAGGCCTGCTCAGGGCGGTGACGCGGCCGGAAGGCGGCACGATCGCACCGGACCGGGCGGCCGGCACATCGGAGTCGAACGGTGAGTGGACTAGACCTTTCTGGTCACCTCGCGCGAAACTGTTCCCGTGAGACACGTCATCGCCCTTGATGTGGGCGGCACCGGAATGAAGGCCGCCCTCGCCGGGGCGGACGGCACGCTGCTCTACGAGGCACGGCGCCCCACCGGCCGCGAGCGCGGCCCCGACGAGGTCGTCGAGACGATTCTCGGCTTCGCCGCCGAGCTCCGCGACATCGGACTCAGACGCTTCGGCACCGCCGCGGCCGCCGCCGGCGTCGCCGTCCCCGGCATCGTCGACGAGGCCGCCGGCATCGCCGTCTACGCCTCCAACCTCGGCTGGCGCGACGTCCCGATGCGGGCACTGCTGTCCGAACGGCTCGGCGGCATCCCCGTCGCCCTCGGCCACGACGTGCGCACCGGCGGTCTCGCCGAAGGCCGGATCGGCGCCGGCAAGGACACCGGCCGCTTCCTCTTCGTCCCGCTGGGCACCGGCATCGCGGGCGCCATCGGCATCGCCGGCCGCATCGAGGGCGGCGCGCACGGCAGCGCCGGCGAGGTCGGCCACATCGTCGTACGGCCCGGCGGCCGGGAGTGCGGCTGCGGTCAGCGCGGCTGCCTGGAGACGCTGGCCTCGGCCGCCGCGATCGGCCGCGACTGGGCCGCGGTCTGCGGCGACCCGCAGGCCGGTGCCGCGGACGCCGCCAAGGCCGTGGAGTCCGGCGACGCCCGCGCGCGCGTCGTCTGGCAGGCCGCCATCGACGCACTCGCCGACGGCCTGGTCACCGGCATCACCCTGCTCGACCCTCAGACGCTGATCATCGGCGGCGGACTGGCCGAGGCGGGCGACACGCTGTTCACGCCTCTGCGGGAAGCGGTCAGCCGCCGCGTTACCTTCCAGCGGCTCCCCTCGATCGTTCCGGCGGCCCTCGGGGACGCCGCCGGGTGCCTGGGCGCAGGACTGCTCGCCTGGGATCTTCTCTCCACGGAGGTAACCGCCTGATGGCACAGCAACAATCCGCGGGACGCCCCTCGGACCCCCGGCGCACCCTCCTGACCGGCGCCCGGATCGCACGCCCCTCCGGCGTCGTCGAGAACGGCCGGCTCGCGGTCGAGGGCACCCGGATCGCCGACCTCCGCAGCAGGGGCGCCGACACGGGCGCGGACGGGCGGCGACGCGGCGAGCGCGCCATCGACCTGACCGGCCACCTCATCGTCCCCGGCTTCGTCGACATGCATGTGCACGGCGGAGGCGGCGGCTCCTTCTCCTCCGCCGACCCCGAGGAATGCCTGACCGTCGCCGCCACCCACCGCCGGCACGGCACCACCTCGATGGTCGCCTCGACCGTCACCGGCGACCTGGACTCCCTCGCACGCCAGGCCGCCGTGCTCGCCGAGCTCGTCCAGCAGGGCGAGCTGGCCGGCATCCACTTCGAGGGCCCGTTCATCTCCGCGCACCGCTGCGGCGCGCACCAGCCCGAGCTGCTGCGCGACCCCGACCCGGCGGACGTCCGCAAGCTCATCGACGCCACCCACGGCACCGCCCGGATGCTGACCCTCGCCCCCGAACTGCCCGGCGGCCTGGAGTCCGTACGGCTGCTCGCCGACGCCGGGGTCGTCGCGGCCATCGGCCACACCGACGCCGGCTACGACGCCACCCGCGAGGCCATCGACGCGGGCGCCACCGTCGCCACGCACCTCTTCAACGCGATGCCGCCGCTCGGCCACCGCACTCCCGGACCGATCGCCGCCCTCCTGGAGGACGAGCGCATCACCGTCGAGCTGATCAACGACGGCACCCATCTGCACCCCGCGATCCTCCAGATGGCCTTCCGCGACACCGGCGCCGACCGCGTCGCCTTCATCACGGACGCGATGGGCGCGGCCGGGATGACCGACGGGATGTATCCGCTCGGCCCGATGCGGGTCGAGGTCAAGGACGGTGTCGCACGGATCAGCGAGGGCCCCACCGCGGGCTCGATCGCCGGCTCCACGCTCACCCTGGACCGCGCCTTCAAACGCGCCGTCACCGTCGACCATCTGACGGTCGAGCAGACCGTGGCGGCCCTTTCGGCCAATCCCGCCCGACTGCTCGGCATCGACGACCGGACCGGTTCCCTGGAGAGCGGCAAGGACGCCGACCTGGTCGTACTGGACGCCGCATACGACCTGGTGGGCGTGATGCGCCGGGGCGAGTGGCTGGTGCGCCCGCCGGGCATCTGAGTCCCCGGTCGGGCGTGCGCGAGCCGGCCGTCAGGACGGCCGTGCACCACACGGTGGTTGGCCCGGGTCTGGGCCAACCACCGTCGGCGATGGCATGATCGCTCGCGCACTTGTCCGCATGCCACCGCCTCGCGCGCCCGCCCGACCACGGCCGTCCGGCCACGACTGACCGGAGGGGGAACGGTGATCCTCACAGTCACGCTGAACGCCGCCCTGGACATCACCCACCACGTGACGCGGCTGCAACCGCACACCACGCACCGGGTCACCGACGTCGCCGAACGCCCCGGCGGCAAAGGCCTGAACGTCTCCCGCGTGCTCGCCGCGCTCGGCCACCGCACGATCGCCACCGGCTTCGCGGGCGGCGGCACCGGCGACGCGCTGCGCGCCCTGCTCGCCGAGACCGACGTCACCGACGCCCTGGTCCCGGTCGGCGGCGCCACCCGCCGCACCGTCGCCGTCGTCGACGAGACCTCCGGCGACACCACCCAGCTCAACGAACCGGGCCCCACCGTCTCCCCCGCCGAATGGGAGACCTTCCTCGGTACGTACCGCGAACTGCTGGGCGACGCACGGGCGGTGGCGCTCTGCGGCAGCCTGCCCCCGGGCGTCCCGGTCGACGTCTATGCCCGCCTGACCCGCGCCGCGCGCAGCGCCGGCGTCCCGGTCCTGCTGGACACCAGCGGCGAACCGCTGCGCCGCGGGCTCGCCGCCCGCCCCGACCTCGCCAAGCCCAACGCCGACGAACTCGCCGCCCTCACCGGCAGCACCGAACCGCTGCGCGCCGCCCGCGACGCCCGCCGCCGCGGCGCCCACGCCGTCGCCGCCTCGCTGGGCGCGGAAGGGATGCTCGCCGTCACCTCCGACGGCGCCTGGCAGGCCGCGCCGCCGCAGCGGATCGCGGGAAACCCGACCGGCGCCGGCGATTCGGCGGTGGCCGGTCTGCTGTCGGGACTTGTCGAGGAGCTGCCGTGGCCGGACCGGCTGACCCGCGCGGTCGCCCTGTCCGCGGCGACCGTACGGGCCCCGGCAGCAGGCGAGTTCGACGCGTCGGCATACGAAGAACTGCTGCCGCGCATCGTGGTGACGGAACGTCCTGCCGGGGCGTGAGCGAAGGCGCCCCACGGGGAGGGTGCGGGGCCCGGCCGCAGGGGCGGGCCCGGAACGCTACTTCTTCTTGACGTGCCCGGCCGTCAGCGAGAGCTGATCGAGATTGGCCTCGCACTGGTCGCCCTCAGCGCAGGAGACCGCGACCGTGTTGGTGCCCTTGTTCAGGTGGATCCAGCGGTAGGTGTACGTCCAGCCCTTGTCCCAGGCGCCTTCCTCGGCATGCGCGAAGTTCGACATGTTGATCTTCTGGGAGGCCGGGTCGCCGTTCACCGACAGCGTGGTCTTGGCGTCCTTGCCGGGGACGCCGTAGTCGATGAAGAGGGTGTAGTCGCCGCTCTTGGGCACATCGACGTTCCAGGTGACCGAGGCGCCGACCTTGTTGAGCACCACATAGGCGCCGCTGGAGGCCTTCGCGCCGGCGACGGCCTTGTCGGTGGTCGCCTCAGGGCTGAGCTTCAGCGTCGCCGCATCCTGCTGGGGGAGGTCGACCGGGGCGTCGGAGCTGCTGGGCTTGTCGCTCGGCTTGACGCTCTCGCCGGCCGTCGGACCCGCACTGCCCGCGGTGTCCTCCGCGTCGTCCTTGCCGTTGGTGAGCATGGCGACGCCGATCCCTATGCAGACCACCGCGACCACGGACACCGCGCCGATCAGCAGGCCGTTGCGGTGCCGGCGCGGCTCCTGGCCGCCGCCGTGCCCCTGGCCGCCCTGGGCCTGGCGCGGGCGGTCGCCGCCGGGGAGCGTCTCCGGGGCGGCGTAGTGGGCGTTCTGCTGCCCGTACGTCACCTGCTGGGACTGCTGGCCGCCGTACTGCCGCTGGCCGACCGCGCGCACCTGGTTGTAGGAGGTACGCGGAACCCCCGGCTGCCGCGCCGCCCCGCCGTCGCCCGACTGTCCCACCGCGCCACCCTCGCCGCCTTCCGAGCGGTAGAGATAGGCGAACGGGTCGTCGTTCTCCGGCGTGTCCGCGCCGTTATTGCCGGCCGTCATTCCGTGTCACTCCCAAGCGATCTGTACTCGTCTGTACGCGTTCGCGCAGACTGCGCGAACTGTCTCTTTCGGGCCCCCGGCGGCAGCGCGCCGCATCGGCGCAGCCTACCTTCTTCGGGCCTTGCCGGACCCCGCCCGCGGAGCCACAAGATCACTACGGATCGGTGAACGGACGGTGCGCGCGGACGGAACGGGACGGGTGTGACGAGGGAGAACCGCGTGACGGCCCCCGTCCCTCGCGGCGCCCCACGACGGCCCGCACCGCGCACCCGACTGTGACCATCGCCTCAGGCGCACGCCCTCGGGCACCCGCCCGACGGGCCGCCCGGCGCCCGCCCGGTCCGGCCGTCTCAGCCCGCCCGGCGGTTCGCCTTCGACCGGGACCGCTTCTCGACGTACATCCGCTGGTCAGCGGAGGCCAGGACCTCCTCGGCCGTCATCCCGCAGCTCGCCCAGCCGATCCCGAAACTGGCGCCCACCCGCACCGCCCGGCCGTCGACCCGGATCGGCGGGATGATGGCGTTCCGCAGCCGCACCGCCAGATCCTGCGCATCGGCCGTACCGAGACCGTCGGCGAGCACCACGAACTCGTCGCCGCCGAGCCGCGCGACCGTATCGCCGTCCCGGACACCGCTGGTCAGCCGGCGGGCGACCTCGATCAGCACGGCGTCGCCGGTGTGGTGCCCGAAGCGGTCATTGATCGACTTGAAGCCGTCGAGGTCGCAGAAGAGGACCGCCAGCCCCTTGGAACCGTCGTCCGTCGGGCCGTCCGGCGGCGCGATCGTGTGCACATGGTGGTCGAACGCCACCGGATTTTGGCCCTCGAAGGCCTCGGCCCCCTCCGCGCCGTCGAACGCCTTCCCCTCCTGGGAGCGGAAACCGTGCAGGTCACGCGGGTCGGCATAGACGGTCGCCGAGGAGGCGTAGGCATCGGCCGGCGAGCCCGGGGGCCGGGAGCAGAGCCGGGCGCCCAGCCGGGCCCGCAGCTCGGCGCTGTTGGGCAGGCCGGTCAGCGAGTCATGGCTGGCGCGGTGCGCGAGCTGCAGCTCGTGCCGCTTGCGCTCCTCGATGTCCTCGACGTGCGTGAGCAGGAACCGGGGGCCGTCGGCGGCGTCGGCGACCACGGAGTTACGGAGCGAGACCCAGACGTACGTGCCGTCCCTGCGGGCCAGCCGCAGCTCGGCCCGGCCGCCTTCGGCGGAGGTGCGCAGCAGGGTGCCGATGTCCTCGGGGTGGACGAGATCGGAGAAGGAGTAGCGGCGCATCGCGGAGGCCGGACGGCCCAGCAGCCGGCACAGCGCGTCATTGGTGCGCAGCAGCCGACCGTGCTGGTCGCCGCCCATCTCGGCCACGGCCATCCCGCTCGGCGCGTACTCGAAGGCCTGCCGGAAGCTTTCCTCGCTGGCGCGCAGCGCCTGCTGCTCCCGCTCCAGGCGGACCAGCGCCCGCTGCATATTGGCGCGCAGCCGGGCATTGCTGATCGCGATGGCGGCCTGGAAGGCGTACATCTGCAGGGCTTCCTGGCCCCAGGCGCCGGGTCGCCGGCCGTTGCGCGGCCGGTCCACGGAGATCACGCCCAGCAGCTCACCGCCGCCGTTGGACGCCGCGTACATCGGCGCCAGGAGGCGGTCCATCGGATGCCACTCGTCGGGGAACCGGGGCGCCGGGCCCGCCGTGTGCCATTGCGGGACGTCGTCGTCGTCCAGCACCCAGCCCTCGGTGTACGGGATGAAGCGCAGCTCGCCCCACTGCTCGCCCATGGCCAGCCTGCGGTCCCAGGAGGAGCGGGAACCGACCCGCCCGGCCATCAGCGCCTCGGCGCCCGCGCTGCCCGCGACCGCGGCGACGACGAGATCGCCGTCGGGGCGGACGAGATTGACGGCGGCAAGCTCAAAGCCGAGGCCGGCGATCGCGCCGTCGGCGACCGTCTGCAGGGTGTCCGCGAGGCTGCGTGCGGTGTTCAGCTCGGCGACCACTTGGTGCAGCTGCCGCAGGGTCGCAAGACGGACGTATGGCTCCGACTCGGTCTCCATCGCTCGCTCTCCCTGAGACCTCGACAGCAACTCCAGAATTCTTTGTCGTCCGATTCCACGCTCACTGAATCACAGTGAGCTGTTCACCCGGTACACAGGGTCAACAATTCCCGCATGCTGTGACTCAAGTCACAGATGATGAAGGAGTGTTGGCGCCCTTCCCCTCATCTGCAAGCACACCATTATGGGAGCGCTCCTATACTTCCTGAACGCAAATTCGGACACACCTCACCTCCGCCGTCAGACCTAGGACGCGATTGGTCCCCGGGCCCGATGTGCGCCACGGTGCGGCGCAGTTAGCGTTCATGGCGTGTTCGCGAAAATTCCTGCCACCGCCCCCGGTAGCGGCCCTGCCGCCGCCACCACCACACCCGTCGTCACGCCGGTATCCGTGCCGGGCGGAGCGGCGATCCCCCATTCTGTGGGGGTGAGTGACGAAGAATTCCGTGCCGCCCTGTCCCGCCTCGCCGCCGGCGTGGTCCTGATCACCGCACACGACGCGGAGGACGGGCCACGCGGCGAAGACGTCGGCATGACCGCCACCGCGTTTTTGTCCGTCTCGCTCGAACCGCCGCTGGTGATGGTGAGCGTTCGCAACGACTCGCGCATGGACGACCTGCTGGAGCATCAGCCCCTCTGGTCGGTTTCGGTGCTGTCGGAGAGTCAAAGTCATATTGCCGGACGATTCGCAATGAAAAACCGCATCAGCGACCGACTGCTCTTCGAAGGCATTCCTCATGAAAGAGGCGAAGCGTCCGGTGCGCTGCTGATCGGCGGCGCGCTCGCAACCCTGGAATGCCGGACCGAACAGCGCGTCGTCGCCGGCGATCACACCCTCGTCATCGGCCGCGTACTGACCGCCTCGGCCCCGGGCGAGGACGGTGGACCGCTGACGTACTTCCGGGGGAAGTACCGGCATCTGGGCTGAAGCTGACGGAGCGCCCCGGGGCGGAGCCTGCGTCCGGGGCTCGGCGGGCGTCCGGGGCGGAGGCTGCGTCCGGGGCTCGGCGGGCGTCCGGGGCTCAGTCCCAGCCGCGGCCCGAGCGGCCCCGCTTGGTGTCGCCGCGCTGCTTCTTCTCCCGCAGCCGCCGCTCGTTGATGCCGCGCGGAATCCGCGATTTACGGCGCGCCTTGGGCGGCGGCGCGGTGGCCTGCGCGAGCAGGGCGGCCAGCCGCACGGCAGCGGTCTCGCGGTTACGCCATTGGGAGCGGTGGTCGGAGGCGCGTACGGACAGCACGCCGTCGACCAGCCGGCCCGCCAGCCGCTCCAGGGCGCGCTCCTGCCACACAGGCGGCAGCGCCTGCGTCTTGACGAGGTCGAAGCGCAGCTCGACCTGGCTGTCGCTGGTGTTGACGTGCTGGCCGCCCGGACCGGAGGACCGCGAGAAACGCCACACGAGCTCGGCCTCTGGAAGGACGACCGAACCGCGGATGACATAGGGCCCGGACATGTGTCCCATGATCCCGCCTCCGCGGGGTTCCCGTCACCCACTTTTCGTGGGACATCGCCGCCGCGCACGGTCCGGCGCCCGGTCCACGGGCCGCGCCTGGGCATCAGGATTCGGCAAAGAAAGTAAAGGGTGATGGAACCTGGCGGTCCCCTCATGGCGTTGAGGAGGGTGACGGTAGCTTCGTCAGCAGCACGAAGCCCGACGAATCGACGAAGGAAAGGGACATCCCCATGGCTGTAAGCCTGTCCAAGGGCGGCAACGTCTCCCTCACCAAGGAGGCACCGGGCCTGACCGCCGTCACGGTCGGCCTCGGCTGGGACGTCCGCACCACCACCGGCACGGACTTCGACCTCGACGCGAGCGCCATCGCGGTCAACCCGAGCGGCAAGGTCTACTCCGACCAGCACTTTGTGTTCTTCAACAACAAGGTGACGCCGGACCAGTCCATCGAGCACACCGGCGACAACGTCACCGGCCAGGGCGAGGGCGACGACGAGCAGATCAAGGTCAATCTGGCGGGCCTGCCGGCCGACGTCGAGAAGATCGTCTTCCCGGTCTCGATCTACGACGCCGAGAACCGCAGCCAGAACTTCGGCCAGGTGCGGAACGCCTTCATCCGCATCATCAACCAGGCCGGCAACGCGGAGATCGCGCGCTACGACCTCAGCGAGGACGCGGCGACCGAGACCGCCATGGTCTTCGGCGAGCTCTACCGCAACGGCGCGGAGTGGAAGTTCCGCGCCGTCGGCCAGGGCTACGCCTCGGGCCTCGTCGGCATCGCCCAGGACTTCGGCGTCAACGTCTGAGTTCCGCGTGCATCGGAGGGCCGGCTCCCCTGGGGCCGGCCCTCGGCGCGTTGGGGGGCGGCTTCGGTGCGTTGGGGCGGCTTCGGTTCCTTGGGGGCGGCTTCGGTGCGGTGGGGGCCGGCTTCGGTGCGCGCCCGCGGGCGCTGCGGCCGTGACTCGGCCGCCGAGCGGCAGGGGACCGCGGACGGGCCGCGGACGGGCGGCGGGCTGCCGGGCGGGCGGCCGGGGCGTGGCCGGGGCGGCCGCCGGGACGTACGGGCCTGAGCAGCGCAGCGCCGGGTGCGGCTGCCCGGTCACCGCGGGCTGACGGGCATGCGCGGGCGGCTGACCGGTCGCTGTCCTGACCGTCAGGGCGGTCGCCGCGGGCGCCGTGACACCATCTAGGACGTGATCGACCTCGGCTACTCCCTCTCCCGCCGCTTTCCGGACCCCACGTCGATGGACTACCGGACCGCGGACGTGCGCACGCTGCGCCACGACCTCTTCTGCGGCGATGTCTATATCGCCGATACGAAGACGGACCGCGAGCTGTCCACCGCCTGGGGATGGGTGCCGGTGCTCGACTTCGCCTGGGCGCTGTGCGACATCGTCGAGCAGCTCGACACCGATCCGCGCGGCAACCGCTCCGCCCGCCCCCTCCACGCCGAGCTGGACTTCACCGAATCCAGCGACCGGATGCTCTTCGAGCGGCGCTTCGGGTGGGTGGACGTCGACGCCGACTGGATGCCGGCCGACGAGGAGCCGCTCACCTTCAACCACTCCGCGCTGCGCCGCGAGGCCCGCGACTTTCTGCACGACCTGATCGCCGACCTCACCGACCTGCACGACGGTCTCGGCGACAACCCGGTCGTCTGGGACCTCCAGGCCCGCTTCCCCCGCGTCTGACCCGGCCGCCCGGACCGCCCGGACCGCCCCGCACGGCGAGCCCGGCCGTGCGGGCCGTCGTCACTCGACCCTGACGCCTATCTGCGCCGCGAACGCCGGTGCCATATCCAGCAGTTGGGACGCGCTGATCACCGCGCCCGCCAGCCGGTCGATCCCCCGGGCGATGTCCACTGCGGCCGCGCCGCGCAGATCGACGTCCTTCATCCGCGCCGCCGAGAAGTCCGCCCGCGCGAGAGTGCAGTCCTCGAACGTCACCCGCTCCAGCTCCGCCCCCGAGAAGTCCGCCTCGACCAGCACACATCCCTCGAAGGCGACGTCCCGCAGCTTCGCCTTGCGCAGATTCGGGAAGTCGATCTTCCCGCCCCGCACCACGACCCGCTCCAGCACCGCGCCGTGCAGCTGCGTCCCGCCGAGCCGGGCGCCGGAGACCTCCACGTCCCGCAGCGACGACTGCGACAGGTCCGTACCGACACCGCGCACACCGCTCAGCACGCTGTCGATGATCCGTGACCGGCTCAGCACCGTCTCGTCCAGCGCGCACCGCCGCACCGCGCAGTCCATGAAGCGGGCGCCGCGCGCATCCTGACCCGCCCAGTCCGCGTCCGCGAACTCCAGCCCGTCGTAATCCCCTTCGGGCTCCAGCTCCCGGCCGTCATGCGGGGCCAGCTCCGGCAGCCGCACCTCCGGCCGCCGCACCGCCCGCACCGTGTCCTTACCGCGCGCCGCCACGCGATCACCGCCTTCCGCCCCGCTCCGTACCCGTGCCCGTCACGAGCCCGGTCGTCACCACCAAGTCACCCACGAGTCGTCCACAGGGTCACCGCAGCCGATCACCGACCCGCACACCCCATCGTGGACCACCCCACTGACAACGCCGCGCAGTTGCCCTCCGACCTGCGCAGACACCCCGCTCGCCGGGCCGCGTGTCACATCGCGCACCCCACCACCCGTCCAAGTTCACGAAGCGCCGACCACCGGCCCCCCCCGCCCGCGCACACTCCGCGACCACCCGAGGAGCACGCACCATGCCCCAGCAGATCACCGTCATCGGAGCCGGCTTCGCAGGTCTGACCGCGGCCGTCTCGGCCGCCGAGGCCGGCGCGGCCGTGACCCTCTACGAGGCGCACCGCACCCTCGGGGGCCGCGCCCGGACCACCGACGGCCCGTACCTCGCCAATGACGGCCCGCACGCCCTCTACAGCAAGGGCCCGCACTGGGCCTGGCTCCAGCAGCGCGGGCTGCTCGCTCCGCTCGCCCCGCTGCCCCTCCGGGAGGCCGCCCGCCTGCGCTTCTTCCACCGCGGCAGCCTGCACCGGCTTCCCCCGCTCGGCATCCTGAAGCTGCGCCGCCGCACCCATGCCCCCGTCGACCAGGACTTCCGTACCTGGGCGAGTGCGCAGGCCGGCGGGCCGGTCGCGGAGGCCGCGGCCCATTACGCGGGCGTCGCCACGTTCCACCACGACCCGGGCACGCTCTCCGCCGCGTTCGTCCAGGAACGCCTGCGCCGCGCCACCAGCCTGCCGCCCGAGGCGCACTTCCTCCGGGGCGGCTGGGGCACGCTGATCGCGCGGATGGCGGACCATGCCCGCGGCCTCGGCGTCCGCATCGAGACGGGCGCCCGCGTCGAGACGCTGCCCGAGCGGCACCCGGTCATCGTCGCCACGCACCTCGACGCGGCCCGCGTCCTCCTCAAGGACGACGGCCTCACCTGGAGCGGCACGCGGACGGCGCTGCTCGATGTTGCCGTGCGCACCCGGCGGAGCGATCCGTTCGCCCTCTCGGGCCTGGACTTCTCCGGCTGGATCGAGCGTTTCACCGCCCAGGACCCGGGCCTCGCACCGCGCGGCGAGCAGCTGCTCCAGGGGCAGATCGGCATCGCGCCGGACGAACGGCGCGCGGACGGCATCGCCCGCGCCGAACGCCTCCTGGACGCGGGCTTCCCGGGATGGCGCGCACGCACCACCTGGCGCCGTGAGTCGCTGGCCACCGGCCGTACGGGCGCGGTGGATCTGCCCGGCACCACCTGGCGCGACCGCCCGGCCATCGACCGCGGATACGACGTCTACCTGGCGGGCGATCAGGTTGCGGCGCCCGGTGTGCTCAGCGAGGTGTCCTTCAGCAGCGCCATCGAGGCGGTCTCACTCGCCCTGGGCCGGGCGGCGACCACCGGGGACAGCCGGCTGCGCGCGCCCGCCCCGCCGCGCACACGATGACGTTCTCCGCCGGAGGCCGTAGGCGTCCGGTCCGGCGGGGCTGACCGGCGGGGCTGACCGGCGGGGCCCGGCGTCCCGCCGATCAGCGGCCGCCCTCATCGGGACGAGGCAGCCGGCTGCCGGAAGCCCCGCGCCGGCCCGTGCCCTACCGCACCACCGCCAGCTCCCGCGGCGTCTCATTCAGCCGCCGCCCGCCCGACTCCGTACACGTCACGATGTCCTCGATGCGGACCCCGAACCGGCCCGGCAGGTAGATGCCCGGCTCGATCGAGAAGCACATCCCCGGCACCAGCGGCAGATGCTCGCCCTCGACCATGTACGGCGGCTCGTGCGTGGTCACGCCGATGCCGTGCCCGGTCCGGTGGATGAAGTACTCGCCGTACCCGGCTGCCTTGATCACCTTCCTGGCCACCCGGTCGATGTCCTGGCACGCGACCCCGGGCCGCACCGCCTCGAACGCCGCCTGCTGCGCCTCCCGGACGATGTCGTGCACCTTGCGCTCCTCGGCTCCCGGCTCGCCGACATGCACGGTCCGCGAGGTGTCCGAGCCGTAGCCGTCCTTCAGCCCGCCGAAGTCCAGCACGACCATGTCGCCGTCCTCGATGACCCGCTCCCCGGCCTCGTGGTGGGGGTTGGCGCCGTTGGGCCCCGACCCGACGACCGTGAAGTCCACCTGGCTGTGCCCGTGCTCGGTCAGCAGCCGCGCGAGGTCCGCCGCCACGTCGGCCTCCCGCCGGCCGGCGAAAGGCGCGCCCAGGATCTCCTGGTACGTCGCGTCCGCTGCCGCGCCCGCAGCCGCCAGCCGCGCCACCTCGTGCGCGTCCTTGACGGCGCGCAGCATCGGCAGCACCTCCGTCAGCGCGCCGTACGCGCTCCCCGGCGCCGACCGCTGCAACCCCAGCAGATGCATCGCCCAGGTGGAGTCCGACATTCCGTAGCGCCCTTGCGGGTCAAGGGACTTGGCGATCTCCGCGTACGGGTCCGAGCCGTCCGTCCACCCCGCCACCTCCACCGCACCGGCCCCGACCGCCCGCTCGGCGTCCGGCCGCTCCAGTACGGGCACCAGCAGCCGCGGCCGCTGCCCCGCCTCGATCACCAGGGCCGTCAGCCGCTCGGTGACCGCGGTCGGCCGGTAGCCGCACAGCCACTCCAGATCCGGCCCCGGCGTCACCACCAGCCCCGCCAGCCCCGCGTCGGCGGCCGCCCGCCCCGCCCGCTCCATCCGCACCGCGTAGTCATCCCGCGTCATCAAGGTCACCATGCCGCCGAATTTACGCTCCTGGCCCCGCCGTCACCCGGAAGTTGGGGCTCCCGGTTCCGGGCGGAATCGCCATGCGTGGTTCTTCGCCAGGACCCTCGCGGCGACGTCCCCTCACCTGGCCCACGCCTCCCGCACGCCGCGCCCCCTCTTCGCCGGCGATGGCGGAGATTCTGACGACTTCTTAACGGTTCACCGGCGCTTTCCTGTCGTAGCGTCGTGCCTTGTGTGCCGGGAGGCCGGTCGGCAAGGTCCGTCACCACGTATTCCGCGGTGACCGCCCGCCCGGTTTCCGCCGTCGCCCGACCCAGCACCGAGCACAGACCACGATCGGCAGGACATTCCCGTATGACCGGCACCCAGGCGGATCCCGCCCCCCGCACGTCTGCCTCCCGACGGTGGCGGGGCTGGCTGCTGGAAGGGCTGAGCGAGCAGTCCGCCCGCCACCCCGGCCCGCACCGCACGACGCCGGACGAGCACAAGGGCCACACCTGGTGGCGGGTGATGTGCCTGACGGGCGTCGACTACTTCTCCACCCTCGGCTACCAACCGGGCATCGCCGCGCTGGCAGCCGGGCTGCTCTCCCCGTTCGCCACCCTCGTGCTGATCGCCCTGACCCTCCTCGGCGCGCTGCCCGTCTACCGCAGGGTCGCCAAGGAAAGCCCGCACGGCGAGGGCTCGATCGCCATGCTGGAGCGCCTGCTGCCCTGGTGGGCCGGGAAGTTGCTGGTCCTGGTGCTGCTGGGCTTCGCCGCCACCGACTTCGTCATCACCATGACCCTGTCGGCCGCCGACGCCTCCGCACACGTCGTCGAGAATCCCTTCGCCCCGCCGCTGCTGCACGGCGCGAACCTGTGGATCACGCTGGTGCTGCTCGCCGCCCTGGGCGCGGTGTTCCTCAAGGGCTTCCGCGAGGCGATCGGCATCGCCGTACCGCTCGTCGGCAGCTACCTGGCACTCAACCTGGTCGTCCTCGGCACCTCCGCCTGGCAGGTGCTGTCCGAGCCGGTGGTGATCGGCAACTGGTGGGAGGCGATGACCGCCCAGCACTCCTCACCGCTCGCGATAGTCGGCGTGGCACTGCTGGTCTTCCCCAAGCTGGCGCTGGGCATGTCCGGCTTCGAGACGGGCGTCGCCGTCATGCCACAGGTACGCGGCGACGTCACCGACACCCACGCCGAACCGGCCGGCCGGATCCGCGACACCCGCAAGCTGCTCACCACCGCCGCCCTGATCATGAGCGGCTTCCTGCTCCTGTCCAGCCTGGCCACCACCCTCCTCATCCCGCAGAAGGAATTCGAGAGCGGCGGCTCCGCCAACGGCCGCGCCCTCGCCTACCTGGCACACCAGCACCTGGGCGAGGCGTTCGGGACGGTGTACGACGTCTCGACCATCGCCATCCTCTGGTTCGCCGGCGCCTCGGCGATGGCCGGGCTGCTCAACCTCGTACCGCGCTACCTCCCCCGCTACGGCATGGCCCCGGAGTGGACCCGCGCCGTGCGCCCCCTCGTCCTGATCTTCCTGGCCATCGCCTTCGGCATCACCTTCTTCTTCGACGCCGACGTCGACAAGCAGAGCGGGGCCTACGCCACGGGCGTGCTGGTACTCATGCTCTCGGCGGCCTTCGCCTCCACCGTCGCGGCGCGGCACCGCCGCCACCGGGCGGCCACGGCCGGCTTCGCCGTCATCACCCTGGTCTTCGGCTACACCCTGGTCACCAACGTCATCGAACGCCCCGACGGACTGAAGATCGCATCACTGTTCATCCTCGGCATCCTGCTGACCTCGTTCGCCTCCCGCGTGCACCGCGCCTTCGAACTGCGCGCCGTCGACGTCCGCTTCGACGAAACCGCCCAACGGCTGATCGAAACGGCCATGGCGGCCGGGCCGCTGCGGGTCATCGCCAACGAACCCAACGAGCACAGCGAGGCCGAATACCGCGAGAAGGAATACAGCCAGCGCGAGCAGACCCACATCCCCGACGGACGACCGGTCCTCTTCCTCGAAGTCATCCTCAAGGACTCCTCCGACTTCACCGCCGAACTGCACGTCCACGGCGAAGAGCGGTACGGCGCCCACATCCTGCGCGCGGACGGCGCGGGCGTGGCCAACACCATCGCGGCCGTCCTGATGGAACTGCGCGACCGCACCGGCCAGGTCCCGCACGCCTACTTCAACTGGACCGAGGGCAACCCGGTCAGCCACCTCCTGCGCTTCCTCGTCTTCGGCGACGGAGAGGTCGCCCCCGTCACCCGCGAGGTCCTCCGCCGCGCCGAACCCGACCTGGAACAGCGGCCCCGCGTACACGTCGGCTGACAGCGAAGCCCCGGACGGCGGATCCACCGGTCCGGGACACTCCGTCAGCCCGCGGCATCAGTCGCGCGCCGGCGCGCCACCTGGCCGAGAACGATGTCCAGGGCCAGGAACGCCACCAGCGACATGCCGAGCAGGGGCACCGCCCACCCCACCACGCCCACGACCAGAGCGAGCGGAATCAGCAGCGGCAGCGGCACCTGCCGCCATGCCCCGCGCCGCACCGGACGGCCGAAGGACAGGGCGCGGTCGCGGGTGGGGCGGCGCTGCCACCACATCCGGTAGCCCCAGACGATCAGGAAGATCAGCGCCAGCGCCAGTGCGGCCAGCGCGAGCTGGTTGACGATGCCGAAGAGGGTGCCGGTGTGCAGATCGATGCCGTAGCGGCTGAGTTTCGCCAGTACGGGATAGTCGGCGAAGCGCGAGACGTCGGTGACCTTGCCCGTGCCCCCGTCCACGGCGACGGCGTCCTGCTTCTCGGGCCAGCTGCGCTGGACCTGCTTGACGACATAGGCGGTACCCGGCTCCGCCGGCAGGTCGACCTCCACCGGGTTGGACAGCCCCTCGGCACGCGCCGCCGCAAGCACCGCGTCGACGCCCACGTCCGCAGACGCCGACCCGCCCGGCGCGCCCTCCTTCTTCCCGTCCATCCCCGGCATGTCCGCCATCCCCGCCGAGCCGCCGTGGTGGGCGTGCTCCCCGGTCACGGCCGTCGAGACGGTCGGCGTCGCCTGCCCGAGGGACTGGCGGAATGCGTCGATGTTCGCCCCGGCGTAGGCGGACCAGGTCAGACCGGTCGCGGACAGGCACACCAGGCCGACCGCCGCCCACACCCCCACCGCGCCGTGCCACGACAGCGTCCGGCGCCGTCCGGTGGCGGTGCGATCCGGCAGGGCGAGGGCCCGCAGCTTGCGGTTCGCGCGCTTGCGTCCGATCCACAGCACCAGCCCGCCGCCGGCGACCACCCACAGCCAGCTGGCGGCCAGTTCGCTGTAGAGACGGCCGTTCTCGCCCAGGTGCAGATTGCGGTGGAGATCGTCGAGCCAGGTGCGCAGCGGCAGCGCGCCCGTGGACCCGTACGTCTCCAGCGCTCCCCGGACGCTGCCGGTGTGCGGGTCGACGAAGACCGCGAGCTGGTGCTCGGCGGACACCCCCGGCACGTCAGCGAGCAGCACGCGCGTGGTGTCCCCCGGGCGCGGCGCGGGCCGCACGGCAGCGACCCTGCCCTCCGGGTGCGCCTTGCGGGCATCGGCGACCTGCTGCGACAGCGGCACTGCGCGCCCACCCGCCGGGACCCTCAACTCGTGCGCGTAGACCAGCTTTTCCGCCTGGAACGAGCCGGCGTACAGCAGTCCGGTGACCGCGGTGACGAGCAGGAAGGGCGCGACGAGCACACCCGCGTAGAAGTGCAGCCGCCGTACCAGCGGGCGAAGGGCGGACCACCCATGACGTCGTACCGCCGCCCCTCGCCCGCCGGATCCGGCGCCGTCCGGGACATCGCCGGTATCGCGCGACGCGAGACGTTGTTCAGTGGACACGCGGATGCTCCCAGCTCGAAAGGTGATGTGGCCCGGTCCTGTGCCATGCCGTGCCGTGCCGCTTCAGACAGTCGGACGGACAGCGGCGTGAGTTCCCGCGGCCTGGTGTGAGGTGGCCCATACGGCAGGCTGCCGGGAGACGCCCCGCACCCGCCCTCCCGGCGGCCGCGAACGGAATGGCACCATGTCCGCCATGACGACAGGGCCGGTCTCCCGCGCCGCACGGGCCGCGGTCTTCGCGGCTGTGTGCGTGACGACGGCGGCCCTGGGCCACGCCCTGATGTCCGCACAGCCCCTGCCGTGGTGGGCCCCGGCCGCCGCGTTCTGCGCCACGGGCACGGCCGCCTGGTGGCTTGCCGGACGGGAACGCGGAGCGATCGCCGTCACCGGTTCCACGGTCGTCGCCCAGCTCGGACTGCACTCACTGTTCGGCCTGGCACAGGTGTCCACGCGCACCAGTGCAGGTGACGGCTCGCCCGCAAGGCAATGGGCGGCCCGAATGTTGTGCGATGCGTACAGAACCGGCGCTTCACCGGAAACGCAGGTGCCGGCGATCCGACTGCTGCGTCATGCCGGCCTGGGCCCGGAGCTCACCCACGCGTCCCCGCCACCGCCGATGGGCGTCATGCGGGGCATGGGCGAGACGGCGGGCATGGGCGCCCCGCCCCCCGCTCACACCCTGCCCACAGGCCAAGTCGACCATCTCGGCCATCTCGGCCATCTCGGCGCGGCGCACGGCGACATGGGCCCGATGCAGATGATGCATTCCGGCCACGGAGGCCTCGGCATGCTCCTCGCCCACGCGCTGGCCGCGGTGGTGTGCGGGGTGTGGCTGTGGCGCGGCGAGACGGCCGCGTTCCGGCTCGCCCGCAGCCTGGCCGTGGTGCTGTTCGCGCCCCTCCTCCTGGTCCTGACGACGCTGGGCCGGACCGCTCCGAAACCATCCGCCCGCCCGGTGACCGGCACCGGCCACGTCGTGCGCCTGCGCGGTGTGCTCCTGCAGTACGTCGTCTCACGCCGAGGCCCGCCGAGCCTCTCCCCCTGCTGCTGACCGCCCGTCCTGAGACCTCCCGGCATCACGCCGGATTCCCCACACCGTCCAGGCGTCTCCCCTCCCTTCCCCTTCCTTCCACTCCCCCCTCTGCCCCCTCTGCTCCCCTCTGCACGGCGCGTGGAATCGGTGACGGGCGGAATTCCGGCGTGCCCGCGCGGCCACCTCGCTCACCTCTCCGTACTCCGTGAGCGCCGCCGCCGAGACCGCCGCCCTGGTCATGCGGCGCTCCGACCTGCCCGTGGACGTACGGCTATTGAGGCGCGGCTGCTGAGCTACGGCCGTTGATGCGTTGCTGCTGAGGCGTGGCTGCTGAGGCGTGCCTGCCGAGGCGTGGCCGTTGATGCGCGCCCGTTGTGAGGTACGCGTCGACCTACGCCGTCGGCGCCCCCATCGACCGTCGCCGCCCGCGGGCTACCCGGACCGCCGCTCCGGCGGGGACGCGCCACGCCTCGGCGCGCCCCGCCCCCGAAGAACACAAGGGCCTCAGAACCTAAGGGCCTAGGGACCTAAGGACATATCGCAATGATTCCTGCCCTCGCCGGTCCGGGGCGCGGCAAGCCGACCCCACTGGACGATGAGCAACTGACCCGCTGGGCGCTGGCCGCGCGAGGCGGCGATCCCGACGCCGTCGAACGCTTCATCCGCGCCACCCACCGGGACGTCTGGAGATTCGTGGCCCACCTGAGCGGCGACACGCACAGCGCCGACGACCTGGCCCAGGAGACCTTCCTGCGTGCCCTCACCAGCCTGCCGGGATTCGCCGGCCGCTCCAGCGCCCGCACCTGGCTGCTGTCCATCGCCCGCCGGGTGGTGATCGACCGCTACCGATCCGCCGCCGCCCGCCCGCGCATCGCCGACGTCAACAACTGGCAGGCGGTCGCCGAACACCGGCAGCCGAAAGGCCTGCCCGGATTCGACGACGGACTGGCCCTGAACGAACTGCTCAACACCCTCGACGGCGAACGCCGCGAAGCCTTCATCCTCACCCAACTCGTCGGCCTGCCCTACGCGGAGGCCGCGGCAGCCGTCGGCTGCCCGATCGGCACGGTCCGCTCCCGCGTAGCCCGCGCCCGCGCCGACCTCAACGACTGGCTGAACTCCGCCGAAGACTGCGGCCGCCCTTCACACGCGATCACGCCGCAGGACGACCGTGCTCCGATGGCCCGTGTGACCTGACGCCATGGGGGCGGACTCGGACCTCCACTCCGGCGCGCGGGCTCGGACTCCCACTCCGGCGCCGGCTCCGATCCCGTTGCCGACTCCGCCCCCGACTCCGACCGGCCGACACCTCACCGGCCTGCGTGCCGGCACCGCTGAACGGCGGTGCCGGCACGGCAACTTCAGATGGAACACAGGCGACGCGGATCTGCTGCTGCCCTGGAGGCAATGACGACGCTGGAAGATCAACCGGCGTGTCGGACCAACAGGGATTCCGGGATGGTCGACAGAATGGCCGGCTCTTGGGAGCCACGGTGAGCGAAGTGAAGGTCCTCACGGGCGCGAGTACACAGCACGAAGAATTGAAGACGCGCCTCGACGCCGGTCGGGTCCTCTGTGTAAGCGTCCAGGTCGGGCACGAAGACGCTGTCGAACTCCAAGCCCTTCATGCTGGCAGCGCTCACGATCCGGATGGGACCCGCCGAAAAGTCGATGGTGCTCCGATGCCGATCGTCATGGGCATAGGCCTGCGTGTGCTTCGCGAGCCCGAGGTGGGTGAGTCCGCTCTGCATCTCTCGTAGAAGGCGGGTTGACCTGCAGATGATCCCGATACTTCGCTCCGGATGGGCATTGAAGTACTGGTAGATCCCCATGAGCAGATTCCCCATGGAAGGCACCCGCAGGACGCTGGGTGTGCGACCTCCGCGCGCCGGCAAAAGGATGTCGTCCCCGAGCCCCTTGCGGAACTGCGACGCCAACATGGCGATCTCTCGACTGTTCCGGTGGTTCTCGCACAGCACGAGTGGATCCACTCGGGTGGTGAGCGCCCGACCTATCTCGGAAACGGTGCTCTGCTCGTCGCCGATCCGCTGCTCCTCATCTGCGAAAACCGAGACGCCTACACCCAGGAGGCGGCACAACTGGTAGAAGCCGACGGGCAGGTTCTGTCCCTCGTCGATCACCAGATGAGCCGCGGACGTGACCTGCTGCAGCACACAGATCCGCTGCATCTCGGTCCAGTTGTAGATCCAGCCGTCCTCATCGAGTACTGGAGGTCCGGTCTGAAAACGTGCACCCCAGAATTCTCTGAGCCACCGGTGGTAAGTCGTGATGCGGAGAGCCTTCGTGAGGTCCGGGGCCATTTGGGCAATGTGTTGATGCAGCAAATTGGAGCGTGTGAGGAGAATGACGTCACGCCCGGCGGTCGCGAGCGCCCACGCCCGGTAGACCGCCATCACGGTCTTGCCGGCCCCGGGCGCTCCGGTGATGACGTGACGCCCGTGGAAGGGAAGGTCGACGATCGCCTGTTGCTCGGTCTTGAGATCGAGGAGAGAGGGGATTGTCATGCCGGATCTACAGCTCCGGCCGATTCCTCGAGTGCGGCCTGGACCACTCCTCGGAAGAATCCCGGCACCTCGCCGTCACCGATCAACAGTGTCCTGTCCAGGAGGGAGTTCTCGATCTCACAGCATGTCTCGGGAAGAAGGGTGCACGCATGACAGGCAGCCCGGTTGAGATTGGCCAGAGACCTGCCCGTCGAGTCGGCACACAGGGGGTCCTGCGAGCACCATTGCGCTGATTCGAGCAGTCGGATCAGCGTCTCCGCGAGGTGCGGTGGCTGCCCTTGACGGACGAGCCCACCGAGTGTCCCTTCTGCATCCCCGGCAGCTGTGTAGATGAAGACGCCCGCCTGGGGCGGGAGTTCACTCCCGGGGGCATGGCTTCGGGCATAGACCCGCTCACGCAGAGAGGCCGCGTTGTACCCGCTGTCATAGGAGAGTTGACGGATGAAGTGATGGGCCAGGGTATGCAGCATCACAAATCGCGGGAGGAGCTCCGGACCCGACTTTCCTCTCAGACGGTCAGCCTTGAAGGAAGCATTCATGTCGCGCTCGATACGGAGCGTCCAGTCACGCACCGGCGCGAGCCTCTCCCAGGCGCTCAGGCGCGCTTCGTCAACTGCTACGAAGACTCCTTCACCGTAGGTTTCCATGGCAGGCAGCCATTGGGCCCGGGTCTTTGTGTTGACCGAAACGACGCGCCCGCCCTCGCCGTCGTCGCTGTCACCGGAGCTGGGCTCGTACCGCGAGAACCCTTCGAGGGCACGGACCTCGCGCACTCGGTCCGCCACGACGACGGACGAGATCCCTACGGCCAGTTCCTGGAGGGACCCGGGGGCGTCGGGCCGCACTCCGAGGTGCGTACGGCGCACGGAGAACGTCTTCGATCCGGCGACTGATTCCGGCGCGGAGAAGGCCGCCCATTCATCGATGCTCAGATCATCGTCCTCCTCGACCGTCGGAGGAATCGCGGCAGCCTCGTCCGCGTAACGACGTCGCAGCGTATCGACGAATTCTTCCGGCACCTCACAGAGGTTCGCGAGGGCTCCTCTGAGGACATCGGACATCGGACTCCCGTCCGAACTCTTGAATTCCGGCCAAAGGGCGTGATTGACAACCTTCTGCGTCAACTCGTCGTCCTCGGGCAAACCTGTGGGCGCGGGGATGTCGATTGCCGAGTGCGTGATCGGAAAGTACACGTTGGAGGCGCCACGCTGTACCGCTTGTGGTGTCTCCTCGCAAGGGTCCGGCTCATCGCTCTCGGGCTGCCAGGGATGGGTCCCCGAGCACGCCAGTCCCATCTGCTTGAGGATGTTCTTCTGACTGACTCCCGCCAGACTGCGTTCGGCCCGGCACGCGAGGCAAATGACGCGCAGGGCTTCCAACCCCGAGGATTCGGGCGTGGCGACGAACCGCAGCCGGCGAACCTGGCACTGGCGTTGGTCATGCCCTTCGCCCTTGGAGTGAGCCCATCGTCGCCAGTCGATATCGGCCATATGCCCTGCCCGACACACCTGGATGAAACGCATCGGGGCCAGCTGTGACTTTCCGGGGCAACGCCCGCAGGCCGGTTGCTTGTCCCGTACCTCGCGATCCGGGGTCCAGAGATGCATGTCCCTGCACTGTGGGCAGAACAGCCATTTGGGGAATCGTACGTAGACGGGGCCGATACGGCTCGCGAAGGCGGCCTTTCCGGAGGGGATGACGGGGGCTGAGCGAAGGCCCTCGACTCTCAATTTCTTTGCGAGCCGTGGTGCGTCCACCTGCTCGGCGTTCGCCGCCCAGCTGCGGATATCGGCCGCTACGAACGACTCACCTCGCAGATCGATGATCCCACCGACGCCGAACGGAACGATGGTCTGGGCCCTGCGGACCTTGCGGCGAATGTCCTTCACGGCCCTCACGTTCCTCTCACGTGGACAAAGCATTCGCGGTCGACGTTGCGCATAGACTGCGCCGTCTCCCACAGGCCGCCTCGCTTACCGAAGTCGGTCAGGAGCGATGCGTGTGAGCGCCCTTGAGGTTGGTAGTAGAGACGGCCGCCCTCACCTCGCACCGTCACGGCCTCCTGCCGCCACTCCTCGATCAGCGAGTCGAGCTGTTCGGTGGCGGCACGAGCTTCCTCCGGGTCGGCTCGTCGCACGTGATCCACGACGAGGTTTCGAATCCGGGCGACTTCGTCCGCATGATCGAGGATGTCTCCCGCCTTGTTCTCCGCGTTCAGGCCGATCCCGTGGCGTACGAGAATGGTGAGCACCGCGTGCAGGGCGCGGTTGCGGGAGGGCAGGGACCACGGTGTGACGCTGGTGGGCTCGACGTGCCGGTAGAGCGAGCGGTGGTAGGCGCCGAACGACTCGTAGTGGGACCGGTCGCGGGGCTTGGTCGAGCGGAAGAGGGTGACGACCAGACCGGGCACATGGCGTCGGCCGACGCGACTGGTGGCCTGGATGTACTCCGACGTCGTCTTGGGCTGGCCATTCATGATCATGAGGCCGAGCCGAGGGACGTCGACCCCGACGGAGAGCATGTTGGTCGTGGCGAGGAAGGAGATGCAGCCGGACTCCTTGAAACCCTTGCCCAGTCGCTCCAGAAGCCGCGGTTGAGCGGCCCGCGGGATATTACTGGTGAGCTCGACAACCGAGTCGTCGTTCAGCCGGCGGCGTCGAGCGTCGTCCTTCGTCAGGTGCTCGAGACGCGCGGGAATGTCATCCCGTGCGATCGTGACGGTTCGACCGAGTTCTCTCAGGCTGTTGTGGTACGCAACCGCGGTCCAGTAGGCGTCGCGCAGGCTGTCGTCGTCACAGATCTCTTTCGGGGCCTGCAATGCGGCGGCGCCCACGTGAACGGTCGAGGTCGAGGCGGTGTGCCCCTGAGCCATGACGCCCACATACAGGCGCCCCGGTTTGTCCTTGTCCGGTGAGGCGAAATAGGAGTGACCGGCCATGATCCCCGGCGGGGGGAAGAGTTGCGCTGGGCGGCCGTAGAGACTGCGGATCTGGTCCTGCGAGCGTCGGATGGTCGCTGTCGACGCGATGACCTTCGGTATGGCGCCACCCCAGGCGCACAGTTCGAGGATGGCCGACTCATAGAGACCGACCGTAGTCCCCAACGGGCCTGCCAGCAGATGCAGTTCGTCCTGAATCACCAACGACGGGGCGCGCTTCTCGTTCCCCCCGAAGAGGTTGCCGGCCTCTGTTTCCCATGCCAGCCGGGCGAATTTGTCCACCGTTCCGAGTACGAAGGTCGGCGGCCTCTTGTAGATCTGTTCGTCCACCACGGAGACCGGAAGCCACTTGTGGAAATAGCAGGTCTTGCGCGGGCAGAAGAACGCGGTCGTGATGCCGTCCGCGATGATGCCGAAGTCCCGTTCCTGGCCCTGTCGTTCCGGGACGATCTCGGTGCCGCACCACGGGCAGCGCTCCAGCAGGAATCGGTCATCGGGTTGGTTCATCTGCTTCAGGACATCGAGTGCGTCCTGCGCGTGCGCGATCTTGTTCGGGGTCGTGTCCTTGCCCACCCAGAGACCGATGGTGATGGACTCCTCGCCCAGGTCGTGGGGAAGCGGCCCGTCGCCTCCCTTCCTGATGAATTCGAGGGCACAGACAGCCGTCGCCGTGCGTTGGAATTGCTGTGTGGTGAGCAGGCTCAGCGTGTACCGACTCAGAACCGCGGTGCCGCCCCCGGCTGCGCCGAACCGCAGTCGGCGCCACAGGATCTCGAAACAGGCGGTGAGGAGATACGCCTCCGTCTTGCCGCCACCTGTGGGGAACCAGATGAGGTCGACCGTCTTGCGCTCCTCGTGCTCCGGGTTCATCAGGCCCTCGACCACGAGCAGGAAATAGGCAAGTTGGAACGGGTGCCACGCATAGGTGTCATCCGGTTCGGCCAACTCGACCACGTCGCTGTCCCTGCGACGTCGACTGCCTGCCAATTCCGGCAGACTGTGCAGCATTTGGAGCGCCATGGCCCGATTTGCCAGCCGAAACGCCTCGCGTGCCTTGGCTCCTGCCGGCGTCGACGCGGTGAGGGCCTCCACACCCGTTTCCATGCGGTCGACCGCGGTGCGGATGCGATCGAGGATGCGCTCGGCGGGTGCGGCTGCCCATTCCGGCAAGGATTTCGCATTCGACAGCTGGGCGACGAACCACGTGCGATAGCCCTGGACGAAGGAGTGCAGCTCGGCCCGGAGGTCCTCCACAGCGAGCCCGGGACGGGACAGGTGCGCAAGGTTGAGTACCGGCAGATTCTTGGGGCCGTCGGGCTTGATGTGCTCGACCACCTGCTGAGGCATGACCTGCGCGCGCACTGTGGTGACCCGGTCGGATTCGTCTTCCCATTCAACGGCGCATCCGTGGCCCACCGCTCGCGTCACGATGTCCCGGTACTGGACACGAAGCTCCTGCTCCTCCTCATCGCGGCTGGTGAGGCGGGTGCTCGGATATTCGAGGATGGATTCCTCGAGCGTGGTCGCCTGCAGACCGGCTTGGAAGAGCATCAGATCCCGGTCCTTGTGGGTGCTCTCCTCTTCGCTGTGCGCGTTGGCCAGTACGCACGTGATGAGATGTCCGGCCCCGAAAGGGCGCCAACGGACATGGAGACGGCCGTGACCGTCCAGTACCCGGATCGGTGTCGTATCTTCCAGGGCGACGGTCTCCGTTGTGGAGAGTCGAGGCTGTCGTCGCCAGCTACGACGCCCGCCTTCGCGGGACGTCACATAGCGGGACGCCTCACAGGTCACCTTGATGCGGCGGGCGTTGGTGTAGAAGGAGAAACCGAGGGACGACGGAAGCCATGCATTCGCCTCGGCCACCGGGTCGTCGGCGAAGCTGTCCTCCTCTCCGTTCCCGGCTTGGTTCTCGTTGACTTCCTGCTCGCCGTCTTCCTGTGAGTGCTCCAGCAGGGAGGCTCCGCGCGGATACAACGTGCCCATCAGGTATCGCCGGTCGGGCGGGTCGACAAGGGTCTCGTCCTCGGCGCCGGCCGGGCCGACCAATTGCTTGCGGAGGTACGCCACGAAGTCGGCGCGGTGCTCGGAGACCAGCTGCTGCGCGCCGGTCACCCGAGACGCCCCTGCCGCTTCAGCACGGAAATGCCCAGGTCCTTCAGCGTCTCGCGAGTGCCGGGGCGGCATCCGACCCAGAGCTGGGCGCGGGCTCTGGTCCAGGCGACATAGATCGCGTCAAGTCGCCCTTCCAGAAGTGAGGGTTCGAGGTCGATCAGACAGACCACGTGATTCTCGTGGCCCTTGAAGTCAGCGATGGAGGACCAGGTCAGTCGGTGCTTCGTACGGTCGGACCCGACGACGTCGGCGAAGCGCTCGACCTTGGAGGACCGCTGCGACAGACGGGCCGAGCTGGTCTCCCAGTCGCCGGAAGCGGACAGCAGCGTGATGTCCCTGGGGGAGACGCCCTCCCCCACGAGTTCGTTCACGTAGGCATCGAGAGCGGTGGCCTCGTTCTGGGCATCGCGCACCTCGGCGAAGCGCACCGGGTCGCCCTCGCCCGCGGAGGCGACGCCCAGATCAGCTCCGGTGTAGGAGTGGACCTGCTTGACGATCTGCACGGTGTTGCGGCAGTTGCGCTTCATGGGTCCGTACACGGAGCCCAGCGGGCGCAGATAGTCCCAGGCCTCGGAATCGTAGGTGCCCGGGGTCAGTACCTGATTGTTCTGGTCGAGCATGAAGATCCATCGGCCCTCGGCGAGGCCGCCCGACACCAGCGCCTCCAGGGTGTCGAGCCCCCCAAAGGTCATCAGGTCCTGGGCCTCGTCCACGATCAGATGATCGAAGGAGCGCCCCCGCACCTCGTCGAGACGGTCCAACGGCAGGACGGTGATCGCGTCGTCGGTGAGGATACGGCTCACATGGGCCGCCAGTGTGGTGCTCGCGCAGGTGAACAGGACGGTGCCGTGCACGGCCTTGCGGCGGGCCGCCTCCGCGGCGAGGAACGTCTTCCCGGTACCTGCGCCGCCGGTCCAGATGAGTCGCTCATTCGACTCCAACTCATCGAGCCTGTCCAGCTGTTCATTCGTGAGGCGCTCGAAGGCGACGTCGAGATGCGTCAGCCGCGACTGCAGATTCGGTACCAGGTCGAAATCCGGGCGGATGGCTTCGAGCATCTTCTTGCGGAACGAGGCGGAGACGGGAGTACGGGCCCACTTGTTCCGCGCAAGCCAGAAACGGGTGGCCCGTTCGATGCCCTGGGCCAGACCGCGGCCGCCGTCGTACGCGGTGGCGCCGAGGTACTGCTGGGGTTCGAATTGGGTCAGGCGTGGGATGTCGACGTCCGGGGTGACCACGAGGTACCCCCCGGCGACGCCTTGGGCTCTCAGATCGCCGACCAGGGCGCCGATCTCCCTCTCGAACTCGTGCATGCCCCCATTGGCCTGCTCCCAAGGGCTCTCCTTGGGGCCGTCCTCGCGGCCGGGGGGCCCGTAGTACCACTTCCCGTCGCGGTGGTGGACACGGCCGCCCTTGACCTCGATGAAGAGCAGGATCTCGGGGGTGATGAGGACGAAATCGATCTCGCCGACGCGCTTCTTGCCGTGGCGGGGAAGGTGGACCGTGTGTAACGCGACGCTGTGGTCGTCCGGTATCGCCTTCAGGGCCCGGAACACGTCCCGCTCGGCCTTGCTCTTCGTGCTCTCCGAAACCTCGCTCGGGATGATCCGCATCAACTCTCCCCTGGTCACGCCAACACCACTTCAAAATACAGAGTGTTGCATCCTCAGGATGCGGTTCCTGGTGAGAAGTGCTGCAGCGGCAGCCCGATGAGTGATGGACTACGAGGGAACAGCGGCGACATGAGGGCGCGGGGGCGTGATGGCCACAGAGCGGGGCGGTGCATCCACCGGACGGATGGATGCGGCTGATCGGGACATGCTCGTCGGCCTCATACGTCGATTCACCGCCGCGGACGTCGAACTCCGCACGGCCCTGGGGCAAGTGATGCGGGCCGCACGCCTCGGCCCACAGGAGGTCCAGGCCCTGTACGAAGCCGTGACGACGGCGGAGACGGACGACGGAAACGCAGGAGAAGAGCCAACCCACCCGCGGAGTGCGGCACTCGACGAGGGGGCCCGCCCTGACGAGCCTCTCGACGACTTCGATCCCCCCGAGGAGGAGGTCCCGTACCTCGACTCCCTACGCGGGACGGTGCGCGTCGACGACATGGAAGCAGCTCGTCGTACCGCTCGGCGACTCATCGAAGCCGATCGGAGGCGAGTGAACCCCCGCGGGGCTCTGCTGAGCGCCGAGGAGGAAGTAGGACTCTGTCTCTTGTTCCGAGGGGACAGAACGTCGTCGGAATTATTGCCCGCCGGCTACGCGGCGACGCTTTCGCGGGACAGCGAGGCGCACCGAGCCTTAACCGCAATGGTCACGCACAACCAGCGGCTCGTTCACAAGATCCTTCACGGCTTGGGGCAACGGCCGGGCAATCCCATGTACGAGGATCTCGCCCAACACGGCATGATCGGGCTCATCCGCGCCGTGGAGAAGTTCAACGTTTCCATGGGGTACAAGTTCTCCACCTATTCCACCTGGTGGGTTCGCCAACGCATCACTCGAGCCGTGGCCGACGAAGGAGCAGCCATCCGGATCCCGGTCCACATGTGGACCGATGTGGAGAAGGTCCGGAGGCGAAAGCGGATATTCCTCGACCAGGGCAGAAATCCCACTGTCGATGATCTTGCCCTGGCGTGTGAGCTCAGCCCTGCGAAGGTGGCGGAGTGCCTGCGGTTGGGGGATCGGGCGGTTCTCTCGCTCGAGCAGCCCGTCGGCGAGAACGCGACCCTCGGAGATGTGATCATCGACGGGTTTCGGCCGGTACCCGGACCGGAACAGGCACTCTCGTCCGAATTCGAGCGCCAGGAACTCTTCCAGCACTTCGATGAATGCATGTTCCCGGAGAGAACCCGGAAAGTCCTTCTGCTGCGCTACGGATTCACCGATGGCACACCCTGGACGTTGGAGGACATCGGTAAGCAATTCGGGGTCACGCGGGAACGCATTCGACAGATCGAGAAGATGGCCCTGAAGGACCTGAGAATCCAAATGGGCCTGGATCCTGACGATGCCGATGCGGAGCGTCGTCGCCACAAGGCCGCCCGAAAAATTGCTCAGGAGGCTGCCGAAGGATCCGGACACGCCGAGGGTGCGGAGAAGCAAGAGGAAGCGGCTGCCGGCGAACCACTGCCGCTCGACCAGGCCGGCACGCCGGAGACGGAGAGCAGTTCCGACGGGAGAGAGGGAACGGTGGCCTTGAAGGAGACCGGGTTCGGTCGATGGTTGGCCGAGCGGATGCGGGAAAACGGGACGGACGAGAGCGAACTGGTGCGCCGGCTGGGTGTGACACGGGCGCTCGTCGATTCCTGGCTCGACGACCGTTCGGTGCCCAGCCCTGATCACTTGGCCGGGGTACAGGAGATCCTTGGCGTCCCGGAAGGGACCGCTCAGGGCTCCCCGGCCGGTCCGGAACGGCAGGACGAATCAGCGGAGACGGCGGTCGTTTGGTACCACCGTCCAGGACACGAGGACGGCGGGCGGGAATTCGGTAACGCTGCGGCCTTCGCCTTCGAAGCCGATCTGGAGGTCCTGGCCCGTGAGGCGACCCAGAACAGCCTGGACGAGCGCGACAGGAGGAACGACCGCCCGGTCAGGGTCCGTTACACCCTGCACGAACTGACCGGGGACGCCTTGGCCCGGTTCCGCACGGCGATCCGCTGGCAGGACCTCCACCCGCATTTCGAAGCGGCCGCGACACAGGACCAGAAGGTCGGACGCGTCATCAGTGCCGGGCTACGGGAGATGTTCGAGCGGGATCGGCTGGTCCTTCTTCGCGTGGACGACTACAACGCCAACGGTCTGACCGGTGACGACTACGAGGACGGCCGATTCGCCGCCGTGGTCCGGCGCCAACTCGAAAGCCGTAAGTCCGATGTGGCGGCCGGCGGTTCATACGGTCTCGGAAAGGCCACGCTCTGGGCGACCAGCCGGCTGGGGCTCGTCCTGATGAACTCCACGCTCTCCGAACCCCACGAGGGACACACCCAACGGCGGCTGATCGGGCGGCTCGATCTGCCCTGGCGGGAGGTGGCCGGTAAGAGATTCGCCGGCCCGGCGTGGCTGGGTCAGCCGGATACCGAGGCGGAGAACGCAGAGATCGCGCGCTCCTGGTGGGCTGACGAAGAGACCGTCGAGAGCTTGCACCTCACCCGCGAGGGCGGTGACCCCGGCACATCCTTCTTGATCGTCGGCGCACACGATGTGGCCAGCCTCGCCGAGGCCGGGCAGGACCACGAAGGCGATGCGGGTGACGACGAGGACAGCCTGGAGCGCATGCACCAGCGACTGGTACGCGCGCTCGGTCGTAACTTCTGGGCCGCGATGACGACGGGAGGCGACCGTCCGCCGTTGCTGGAGGCATCCGTGCGGACGGTGCGCAATGGCGTGGAATACCTCGAGGAAGAGCGGGTTGAACCCCACGTGCATCAACCCGCACGTTCGCGCGCACTTCAGGCCTTCCTGAGCGGCACCACGGTGGAACGTCTCACCGAGGCGGGTCAAGTAGCGCTCACCACCGTGCCCTTGAGGATTCCCGAGCGGGACGGCCTGACCGGCACGGCCGGTGAGCACCGGGCGGTGCTCCTCATCACCGAGGCCACGGACACCGACGGCAGGATCAACCAGGTGACCGCGATGCGTGGCAACCGCATGACGGTCAAGACCAGCTGGGTGCCGGGCCTCCCGGTGGGGACGAACCCGTTCCAGGCCGTTCTGCTCGCGGGCCGGGCGGCAGGGGACGATGCGCCGTTCGCGGCTGAGGCCGAGGAGTTCCTACGATCTTCCGAGCCGCCGGAGCACAACAAGTGGCGCCAGACCGAGGAGTTGAGGATGCGCTACTCACCCTCGGCCCACCGGCGGATCGCAGCGTTGACGTCGGAGACCAACAAGGCCGTGCACGAACTCGTGGCACTCCCCAAGGAGAAGAAGCCCGGCGGCACGAGCAGGTTGAGCAAGCGACTCAAGATCACGAACAAGCCCACCCCCAGGATCAGAGGGACAGTGACACTCCCGAAACTGGACGATCTGGAGGCCGTGATCGACCCCTCCGGTGCGTGGCGGATCACCGCTGAGGTCAAGGTGTCGCCCGGGGAAGGCCCCTGGCGCATGAACCCCGTCGCCAAGCTGGAGGTTCGCTCCGGCCCCCGTCCGGTGGTCCAGTGGGCCGAGCTCATCGCTGTCAGCAACTGTGAGCTGACCGATGGCGTACTTCATTTCCAGCCGGGGACCCGCCGTGCCGTTTTCCGAGGCATCACCGATGTGTCCACACACCCGGTGCGGGCCGCGCTGACCGGTCTTGTTGTCGAACTCCAGGAGAGCAAGGGGAGCGTCGCGTGAGGGCCTACCCGTACCCCCGTCTGACCGGCCCGGTGACGGCGCGCGTCACAGCCGTGCGGCTGCGCGGGCCCGGTGACGCCCGCGAGCAGTTGGACAGCAGGAGATACTCCGTTGTCGAGCAGGTCGTGGCCCTCGGGAAGGCCGAGCGCGACGACTGGCAGTCTGCGCGGCTCGCCCTGACGGCGACCGTCCCCGTCCGTGAGATCGAGACGAAGGGGCACTGGTCCGACATCGCCGTTGTCGCCGTTCTGACGGAGGGGACCACCAACGCACGCACCGTTGCCCGATTGGAACCCGGTGCGGAGGGGGGCAGGGATTGGACCGGGGAGATCGAACTCGACCGCGACAGTCACCTGGACCGCGCGTCCCTCGCGGTGCACGTGGTGGCCACGGTCGGGGGGATAGCAGGTCGGATCATCGCCTCCACCGAGCAGGAGTGGATGATCGACGTGGTGTCCGAAGCGCCGCTCAGGGATCGCCAACTTGACGTCAACACCGTCAGCTTCGCCCGCGGCGCCGAGTGGCTGCGGAGTTTCCGGGACGCCCCCTGGATCGTGGACACCTCGGGGCGAATGCCCACCGTACGCCTGAACTCGGACTTCGAGGGCCTCGTAGCGCTCGTGGACGGCCCGGGCTCGAAGGTGGAGAGCCTGGTGAGCGAGGTGCTCCGGGCTCAGATGTGCGCCGATGTGTGGACCGCTGTTTTCCACACCGCCATCGGCGACCTGGAGATCGAGGACGACGGAACTCCGCTCCTCCCGCCCGACTGGCGGGGTGCGGTGCTCAGGGAGATGCTCCCGGACATCGTTCCCGGACGGTCGGTGGAAGATGCCCTTCGGGAGGTACACACCCGGCGTACCGGCGAGGGGGGTTGGACGGATCTGCAACCGCGTATCCAATACGCAGCCGCACGCCGTGCCGATGTCCCCAAAGCGTTGGCCACCACCGTCCGCGACATCGAACGACTCGACCAGGAGACCCACGCGTGACTTCCCGCCCCGAGCACCTGCCGGAACGGCTTGCTCTGATCTCCGATGTGCAGGCCGCCGAGTACATCTCCGCAGGACTGCTCGAGGGACGCGAGGACGTCCCTTCCATCGCGCTGAACAAGATTGCCGAGCCGCTGGCCGGCGACGACGCGCGCCTTCGGCTGCACCGCGTACGGGATCTGATCGACGAGACCCTGAACAAATTCCGCGACGAGCGCCCCACGGCGGCGGATGCATGGCTGGCACCGCGTCTGCACGAGACCCTTCGGTTGACGCGCAGGGAAGCGGCCGAGAAGCGGATCTGGACGTATGTGGCTCTCGCAGTGGCGCCGGACTACGTCGTCTGGCGGCACCTGTCCGAGCCGAAGGCTGACGGTTCGCGCGGCCGTGTGGCCCGGGACAGGTTCGTCGGCGCGCACTACAAGCAGGCATTCGCCCGACTCTGGTGGGCGGCCGAACTCTTCCGCGACGGACCGGACTATCAGCCCGTCGTCGTGGCCTGTGGCAATCAGGACATGCTGAACTCCGCGCTTCGGCTGGACATCATCGACCATCGCCCCACCGCTCTGGCCCTCGTCGGACTCTTGGAGAGAGGGGCTGTGCGCACCGGTCGCGAGGTCAACGCCCTGACACCTGCGGTCAACGCCGCTGCGGCGACGCTCATGTATGACGTCATCGCCCCGGACGTGGAGAGTGACGGAGAGCCTCTGCGCGAGTGGATCGCAGGCGCCGCATCAGCCCTCCCCTCCCCACGGAACAGCCTTCCGGAAGGCCCCGAGGAAGAGCGTGTCCCCAAGGAAGCGGTTCAAAGACTGGTCGCCCACTTCGAGGAGCTGTTCGCGGACGCGTCGGTCAGGGGGCGGACTTCCGACGAGCACGAGTGACTTTGTGCTCGTCCGGAGGACACCGGCTCTGATCGCCGCACCCGATCTCCCGCAGCTCGTCCGTGGTGGTCCTGGGAACAGGCAGCCACGTGGTCGCAGCTGCCAACTCGTCGGCCCTGGGGCTGTCGCTACGCAGTGCCCTGCTGAGGACGTGCATTCCGAGGCGGGGCGGTACCGCATTGCCCACCTGCTGCGCCTGGTCGTTCCCCGACCAGGGGAAGTTGTGGGGGAAGGTCTGCAGCACTCCGGACTCAGGGATGGTGAAGCGGTCGGAGTCCCCCGACTCGTACTCGGCAAGGCTCTTGTACACCTTGTTCCGGGAAATCTTGCCGGTGACCGTGAAGGCCGGCTCGGAGGACCGGCGCTTGCCTCGGTTCTTCGGGTCGCCCCCGGAGCCGTAGTTCGAGACGACGAAGAAATTTATGTCTCCGCCCGTCCGCAGCCGGGACACATCCACGGGTGAGTCCTTCAGCTTGCTCGCCGCGTCGAGGGCCTCCGCCATGGAGAGCCAGCGCGGCTTGGTCCCGGCAACCGCGGAATCGGTGGCGAACAGATCCGCCTGAGCGGCATTGCGTTTCCCTCGCTGCAGGACGAAGGGAAGGTGAGTCGCTTCCAGCGGTTCAACGGCCCCATGCCCCGGACGCCGGGCGACGAGTACGGCGCGCGTGCGCGTCTGCGGGACCCCGAACTGCTCGGTCTTCAACTCCCAGCATTCCGCTTCGTACTTGACGCCCTTCAGCCGCCCTTCGCCGCCTCGCAGTAGCTTCGCGTAGACCTCCCACAGGGGCAGGACCGCGGGCACCTGTTCCAGAACGATCACGCTGTAGGGGTCACGGTCCTCCGCATCGATCGCCTTGAGAAGCCAGCGGAGGGGCTCCAGGACCAGAGCGGTGCGCGGGTCCACGCCGCGGGCGTGCAGATCCTTGTCGATCTCGGCTTCGTCTTCCCCGTCCACAAGACGGTGCATGAATTCCTTCACCGTCTCCAGCGCTTCCCGTCCCGCGCCGTTTCCCGCGACGGAGAAAGACTGACAGGGCGGCCCGCCGGCGAGTACGTCGACCGACTTGGGGATCTCGTCGAAACGGGTCTCGCGCATGACGCTCACATCGGCGTGGATCGTCGGCAGGCCCGCCGCGTAACGCGTCTCGCACGCGTTCCGGTCCCACTCGATCCCAATGCTCTTGAAGCCCAGGAAGTGCGCGGCCACATCGAGTCCACCAGGACCTGCGAAGAGGTCCAAGATCCGGATTCCGTCGAAAGGGTGCACCTGTGTTCCCGGGCTGTTCATAGGGCTGAAGTGTAGCCGGCGACGGGGGTTGCGGGGGGCGCCAAGGCCGCTCGGATCGCCAGCCCGAGCGCCCGGCCCACCGGCGGTGGGGAGGCATGCCCGATCTGGCGATAGCGGGCCGTCTTCTTCCCGGCGAATTCCCAGTCGGACGGGAAGCCCTGCAGGAGCGCTGCCTGGTCGGTCGTGATCTTGACCATCCCGTGCCGTCCCGTCTCCGGCGCCCAGGCGAAGTCCGGTCCGGGAACATGGTCGGCCACGGTGCCTCCGTCGACCCCCATCCGGGTCCAGGCCCTCTTCGTCCCTGTTGGCCCGAGATCCGCGCCTCCTCGCCTCTCCGACCCGCCCACCAGGGTCGGTGCCACGCTGACCGCCTGGGCTGCCCATCGGTCGGCGTCCGTCCACCCGCCCATCGCCATCGAGCGGCGCAGGGCCCGACCCACGGACAGATGCTCGCGCACCGTCGGCTCCGGCGGACGGAACGCGTCGAAATACTGATCCTTGAGCGCGACGAGCAGGCCTTGCCGACGGTCCTGCGGAACCCCGAAGTCGGCGGCGTTCAGGAGGAACCACCGGAATCGGTAGCCGAGATGATGCAGCTCCTTGCGGATGAGCTCGCGTATCGGCTCGTAGTCGGGCGCGCCCACCAACCCCGGCACGTTTTCGATGAGCAGAGCTCGCGGCTGGATGGCATGCGCCAGGTAGACGGTCGCCTCCAGCAAGCGCAGTTCGGCCTCGGTCTCGGTCCGCGCGACGGTCGCACTGGACTTCACTCGGGGCAGTCCGGCCGACAGCAGATCGACATCGTAGATATCCCGGTGCCGCGAAGGCGCGAAGTCCAGCAGGTCCGTCTCCAGAACCTGCCACTCCGGACGGTTTCTGCGCAGCGTCTCGCAGGCCACACCCTTCTTGTCCAGCAGCAGTTCGGCTTCGAAACCGGCGCCTTCCAGCCCTAACGCCAGTCCCCCCGCCCCCGCGCACACGTCGACGAATCGTGGGCCGCTCATCAGCTCCCGCCTTCATGGGTCGTTCACTTATTGCCTGCTTGCCTTCGCCCGCTCGACAGCTACGTCCATCTGAACGCATGACGGGGTCCGGTGACTCGTGTTTCCACAAAAGCTACTTCGACGCGGTTGCCAGACTTGGCGTAGGCGCTGGCACACCAATTCGGCATTTACGTCACGTTTGCCCCTTCGCGGGCAGTCGAAAGTGACCGATGGCATCCAAGATGAGGTCCCTGACGGCCTGGCCATGGACGACAGACTGCGGATGAAGAGCGAATTCCTCGCAATACAGCTCGCTTTTCCTCGACTACGTCACGGAAATCTCCGCGGAGAGGAACTCCACCATGACAAGCTTGTCGTCCCACATCGCGAAGCCGCGCCCGAGCAAAAGGCCGACTCCTACGGATCGCGGCACGATGCCAAGGCTGAGCCGTGGAGAGCCAACACGGCGAGACGGCAGCCCAGTTATGCACTCACGACTTCGGAGTCGCCGCGGTGTGAGTAGGGAGCATGCTCGCCATGGAGAGCATTGAAGATCCGGTTGTTGTCGTAGAGGTTCTTCCGTCGTTCGAGGCGTCTGGCCACTGCCGCAACCGCGTCAGGTGGGGTTTCGTGAAATCCCGATACCTCGTCGAAGGTGGCCTAGGCATGGCCAACGGTCTGAATGGCGCCCCGGATGACATTGGGCTCCCAGACCCCGAACGCCTTGGTCGTCCGGTGAAGCGACAGAGTTCTCTTCTGCCGGTTGGCCGCCCCGTCCTGGAGCTGCCAGCACAACTCCATCCACATCTCCTCGCTGTGGCGAACTGTGGCAGAAAAGTCAGGGAACTCGTCCTCATGGCTCGTCGAGTGGCACCGGACGGGGATGTCCTCCTCGCTCGCCTTCTGCTTGCCGTTTTCGATACGAGAGGCCTCGGATCCGCGCCGGCCTACGGCAGCGGCGAAGGTCCGACCACTGCCGTACCCCGCGTCCCTGTGGAATCCACGCAGCCGGGCATCCAATGCCTCGCGCGTCTCCTGCGCCTGGTCACTCACGGAACTGTCAGCGCGTACGCGGAGTGCCCGATAGCAGAGACCCAGCGCAGACCCCGCACGCGACACATTCGGCGACCATCTCGGGATCATCGATCACTTCGGACCCGAGAACCCTCCCTGTGTCGTCAAAGTGCCCTACGGCCAGGGGCTTGCCATCGAAGGGCCACCAGTCGTTGTCCTCCACGGCAGGGCCAAATCTTCGGGCAGCTTGTGGCGCGGTAGCCAAGGACGCGTTGACGGAGCTGGAGTGCACGACCTGACGCGACCCGGGAGCGCCGCCCGCCGGTCGAAGCAACTGCGGTCGAGCAGCCGCAGCCGGTAACGATCGTGCCTCCGCAGCAAGAACGCGCGTCGGCCGCGACCACAACGGCCGAACACAATGGCCACACGTCGGCCACACACGGCGGCGCGAAGATCATCGCGCTCCCGTCCCGCAGGGTCGGTGCATAAAGAAAGCCCAGGTCAGGGACTAGCTGACCTGGGCTTCTCAGAGCCCCCTGTCGGATTCGAACCGACGACCTTCGCTTTACAAGAGCGGTGCTCTGGCCAGCTGAGCTAAGGAGGCGTGCGGGAAGAAGTGTACCCAGGACCGTCGGATGCCGGTCACCGGATTTCGTGACCGCACGGCTACTGACACCGGGAGCCCCCGCAGGTAGCGTCACGAGCGGTCCACAGCGGTGGACTACACCACTCCTTTTACTCGGATCGTCCGGCACGTTCCTGCCGGTGAAGGGACACATCGTCATGGCCACGGTCACGTACGAACAGGCAACCCGGATCTACCCGGGTTCCGACAAGCCCGCCGTCGACAAGCTCGACATCGCCATCGAGGACGGCGAATTCCTCGTCCTGGTCGGCCCCTCCGGATGCGGCAAGTCCACCTCGCTGCGCATGCTCGCGGGGCTCGAGGACGTCGACGGCGGGGTCATCCGCATCGGGGACCGCGACGTCACCCACCTGCCGCCCAAGGACCGGGACATCGCCATGGTGTTCCAGAACTACGCGCTGTACCCGCACATGACGGTCGCCGACAACATGGGGTTCGCGCTCAAGATCGCCGGCGTGCCGAAGGCGGAGATCCGGCAGAAGGTCGAGGACGCGGCGAAGATCCTCGACCTCACGGAGTATCTGGCGCGCAAGCCGAAGGCGCTGTCCGGTGGCCAGCGCCAGCGCGTCGCGATGGGGCGTGCGATCGTCCGTGAGCCGCAGGTCTTCCTGATGGACGAGCCGCTGTCCAACCTGGACGCCAAGCTCCGCGTCCAGACCCGTACGCAGATCGCGGGCCTGCAGCGCCGTCTGGGCATCACGACGGTCTACGTCACGCACGACCAGGTCGAGGCCATGACGATGGGCGACCGTGTCGCCGTCCTCAAGGACGGACTGCTGCAGCAGATCGACTCGCCGCGCAACATGTACGACCGCCCCGCCAATCTCTTCGTCGCCGGTTTCATCGGCTCCCCCGCGATGAACCTCGTCGAGGTGCCGATCACCGATGGCGGCGTGAAGTTCGGCAACAGCGTCGTCCCGGTCAACCGCGACGCACTCACCGCGGCCTCCGCCAAGGGCGACACCACGGTGACGGTGGGCGTACGCCCCGAGCACTTCGAGATCGTCGAGCAGAACGGCGCCGCCGCGAAGTCGCTGACCAAGGAGAGCGCGGACGCGCCGGCGGGCCTGGCCGTCACGGTCAATGTCGTCGAGGAGCTCGGCGCCGACGGTTACGTCTACGGCACCGCGGAGGTGGGCGGCGAGGTCAAGGACCTGGTCGTCCGCGTCAACGGCCGTGAGGTTCCGGACAAGGGCGCCCAGCTGCACGTGGTGCCGCGACCGGGCGAGACCCACGTCTTCTCGACGTCGACGGGCGAGCGCCTCACCGACTGACGCCCCCCCGGAACGCCGGAACGCGGAACGCGGAGGCTGACAGCGGAACGCGGACGGCAGGGCAGGACGGCAGGACGGCAGGACGGCAGGACGGCAGGACAGTAAGCAGGTGACCGCGCGGCGGGGGGGGGGGGGGGGGGGGGGGCGCCCCCCCCCCCCCCCCCCCCCCCCCCCCCCCCCCCCCCCCCGCCCCCCCCCCCCCCGCTGCGCGTCCAGCGCAAGCACCGACGGGCTCACGCGCCCCACGTACCCCGGGCACCCCTCCACCGCCCCCTCACACCCGCCTCGCGCCCCGCCCCCCACCCGCGGCAATTACCCCGGCAGAACGGGCTTTTCGCACCCCCGCGTCAACCTCGCAACCGCACCGACGAGCCATCCGTCCCCCGAAAAGGTGACCAAATGTCGCCAAATCATCACTCCTCGCTACCATCACCACCGTGAACTCCGCAGCCCGCCGAATCGGCCGAACTCTCGCCCTCGTCCTCCCCGTCGTCCTCGTCCTCTCCGGGACCCTCGCGGTCACCCGCGTCCCGTGGACATCGACGGCCACCGAGTCCCAGGTGCTGACCGCGTCCTCCGGGAAGGCCTCCACCAAGGCCGGCCCCCGCGCCCCCCAGGACGTGCTCCGCGACCGCCTCCTCGTCGAACTCCAGGAGAAGAATCCGGGCGTCGCCCTGACCCACCTCCAGAAGGCGACCACCGAACACCCCTCGCTGGCCAAGCACTGCGTCTCCATCGCGCGCTCCCTCGGCCGCGCGGCGGTCGCCAAGTACGGTGCCGCACACCGCGCCCAGGCCTTCTCCCGGCCGGTCTGTGACACCTCGTTCGCCACCGGCGTCGCCGCCGCCCAGTGACCCGGCCTCGCACCGCTTAGGGTGCGAACCATGACAGGTGCCCCGCATCCGTACCCCACACAGGCCGTGGTCCTGGCCGGAGGCCAGGGCTCACGTCTCCGTCCGTACACCGACGACCGACCCAAGCCGATGGTCGAGATTCCCGGCACCGGGACCCCGATCATCGGCCACCAGCTGAACTGGCTGGCCGAAGAGGGCGTCACCGACGCCGTCGTCTCCTGCGGCCATCTCGCCGCGGTCCTCCAGGACTGGCTGGCACAGGCCCAACTGCCGTTGCGCGTCACGACCGTTGTCGAGAGCGAGCCGCTGGGCCGCGGCGGCGGCCTCAAATACGCCGCCGCCTCCCTCCCCCGCCCCGGTGAGCCCTGGTACGCCACCAACGGCGACATCTGGACCCGCTTCCCGCTCCGTGAGATGGCCGCCTTCCACGCCGAGCGCGACGCCGAGGCCACCCTCGCGCTGGCCCGCCCGCGCATCCCCTGGGGCGTCGTGGAAACCGACGCGTACGGGCATGTCCTGGACTTCATCGAGGCGCCCCCCTCGCCGTATCTGATCAACGCGGGCGTCTACGTCTTCTCCGCGGCCTTCACCGGCCTGCTGCCCGACCGTGGCGACCACGAGCGCACCACCTTCCCGCGCCTCGCCCGCGAACGCCGGCTGGCCGGCTATCCGCTCCCGCACGGTGCCTACTGGCGCGCGATCGACACCGCCAAGGACCTCACCGAGGCAGCCAAGGAGCTGGGCACGCAAGGGCGTTGAGCCCGGCCCCCGAGCCGCCTGGAAGCCGCCAGAGCCCGCCAGGCCCGCGAACAGCCGCTCCGACGCCCGGGGGCACCCCCGGGCGCCCCGAGGCTCCCCAGTGCCCGCCCAGCGCCCCTCCGCGGCCAGGCCCTGCCCTCGCGCGCCCGGCCCCTGCCCCCGCACACACCTGTCCCCGGCCCCCTCCCCCGTATCCCGCACCGGCTCGTGACGTCGAGTCGTACGGGTTGGGGAAGGTGGTCGGGGACAGGTGTGTGCGGGTCAGGGGCGCGTCGGGGAGACGGGAGCCCCTCCGGAGCGGTCAGCCGAGGAGGCCTCCCAGAGTGCTGCCGCGGCCGCCCGAGTCGCCGCCGGAGCCGCCGGTGCTGCCGCCGCCTGTGCTGCCTCCGGTCGTTCCGCCGCCGGTGCCGCCGGCCGTGGGCGCCGCCGGGGGCGTCGCGGGACGGCGGGTCGGGGTGGTCTGCTGCGGCGGGCCGCTGCTGGTCCCGCCGCGCTGCTGGGCGGCACCGCTGGCGCTCCCGCTGCTGCTCGGGGCGACACCGGGGGCCGAGGCGGAGGGCTTCGCCTGCCGGGCCTTCTGCGAGGCGCCGGCCGAGGGCGTACCGGGCCGCTGCGGTGCGCTGCCGCCGGGCCGGTTCTGGCCGGGCCGGGTGGCGCTCTTGCCCGGACGGGGCAGCGGTGAGCCGGGCAGGTTGTTGATCGCGGGCTCACCGGGCCGCGGCACGGGAACGACCGTCGCGGACCGTACGGCGCCGCCGAGCAGCGAGCCGACGAGGAGCGTCAGGCCGGCCACCACGGCGGTCATCACGGCGCCGCGGCGCAGCACCCGGCGCCGCAGATCGGCGACCTCGACGCGCGGGCCGAGCCGCCGCCAGGCCTCGCCGGCCAGCCGGGCGTCCATGGAGTAGACCGGGGCGCCCGCGATGATCAGCGGGCTCCAGGCGGCGAGGTAGATGATGTCGGGCGCGTCGTAGGCGGGGACGGTGCGCCAGGTGACGGTCACCAGCAGCGCGGCGGAGAGCAGCGCGCCGAACGACGCCGCGACCCGCTGCCACAGGCCGCAGATGGTCAGCACGCCGACCACGACCTGGAGGAACGCGACGGTCAGACCGGCGCCGACAGGGTGCGAGACGGCGAAGTCACGCAGCGGTACGGCCAGCGCCCAAGGGTCCAGCGACAGCAGCCACTTGACCATGGAGCCCCGCTCGCCGCCGTCGAAGTACACGGGGTCGCAGAGCTTGCCCATGCCGGCGTAGACGGAGATCAGGCCGAGGAAGATACGCAGCGGGAGCAGGACGACGCCGAGGTTCATCCGGCGGCCGGGGTAGTACGCGTGCCGGACGGTGTCGCCGGAGCGCCGCTTGGGCTCGTAGTCCTCCCGCGCATCGAACCGGTCGTCGTAGCCGTCGTCGTAGCCGTCACCGGCGCGGCCGGCGTTGCCGTCCGCGTAGGTGTGGTCGCCGTAGGCGCTGCCCACGGGGCGTACGCCGCGCAGCAGGGTGGTGTCGGAGTCGCTGGGGCCGCGCTGGCCGATCACGGTCGAGGCGGGGGGCGCGTCGTTGAGCCGGACCCGGGGCAGGACCTGGGTCGTCGTGCCCGCGTCCTCGCCGGGGGCGCCGTCCAGGCCAATGCCCGCGTCGCGTACCGCGTGCAGAAGTTGGGTGGTGGCGCCGGCCGTGCCGCCCGGGTCCGTGCGGCCGCTCCACACCACGGGCGCCCGGCGTCTGACACCGGCCCCCCGGATGACGGGGATGCGCGCCTCCGCCGTGCTCACGACGGGTGCGGCGAGCCGCACCCGGAAGCTGGCGTGATTGACGATGACCTGCGCGGGATCGCACGGCACCTTGACCGAGCTCAGGACCGGCTCGTCATCAAAGCCCGGCGAGCGTCCCCCCGTAGGTGTGCGGGGTGTTCTGGTGTCCACGCTCATCTAACCGAGTGACTCGCGGGAAAGACACTGCCTTGGCCGAGTCGATCTGTCCGAGACCCGTCAAAAGATCACGGGATGCTCGGAAGAAGTACGGAGCGTCAGGTCTTGCCCCCGGGCCAGGCGGGTCGTCGCGTTTCCCACTGGGCCATCCGGCCGTCCCGGAAAACCGGTCGCGCGGGCCTTGCCGGCACCTACCGGCGGCTCCCGCACAGCGCGTACCGGCGCCGTCAGGACGGCCGGTACGCGCACTCCGGGGTCACGCGCGGCGGCGCGCCGCCTCCCACAGGACCACTCCGGCCGCGACACCGGCGTTCAGCGACTCGGCGCCGCCCGGCATCGGGATCCGCACCCGCACGTCACAGGTCTCGCCGACCAGCCGCGACAGGCCCTTGCCCTCGCTGCCGACGACGATGACGACCGGACCGGCGAGCGCCGCGACATCCTGCAGCTCCGTGTCGCCGTCCGCGGCCAGACCGACGACCGTCAGGCCGGCCTTCTGGTACGACTCCAGCGTGCGGGTCAGGTTCGTGGCACGGGCGACCGGCGTACGGGCGGCGGTGCCCGCCGAGGTCTTCCACGCACCGGCCGTCATCCCGGCCGCCCGGCGCTCCGGCACGACCACGCCGTGGCCGCCGAAGGCGCACACGGAACGGACGACGGCACCGAGGTTGCGCGGGTCGGTCACGCCGTCGAGCGCGACGATCAGCGGGTCGGCGCCCTCGTCGAAGGCGGCCGCCGCGAGGTCCTCGGGGTGTGCGTACTCGTACGGCGGGACCTGCAGGACCATGCCCTGGTGGTTGAGGCCGTTGGTCATCCGGTCCAGCTCGGGGCGCGGCGCCTCCATCAGGTTGATGTTGCCGCGCTGCGAGGCGAGCTGGAGCGCCTCGCGCACCCGCTCGTCGGTGTCGATGTACTGCTGGACGTAGAGCGTCGTCGCGGGCACGCCGTCGCGCAGCGCCTCGAAGACCGGGTTACGGCCGACGACGAGCTCGGATGTGCCCTTCGCGCCGCCGCGCCGGGGGGCGGGCCGCCGCGAGGCGGCCTGCTTCGCCTTGGCGTTGGCGACGCGGTTCTTGACGTGCCCCTTCCGCTCGGAAGCGGGCGGGGTCGGCCCCTTGCCCTCCAGGCCCCGGCGCCGCTTACCGCCACTGCCGATCTGCGGGCCCTTCTTGTTGGACGTGCGGCGGTTCCTGCGCTGGCTGTTGCCGGCCATGGGTCACCTATTTCTTCACTGCTCTCGACGTCTCGCGACGTGGAGTGGATTCGTACGTATGGATTGAGTGTCGCCCGCGGCCGCCGGGAAGGGCGAATCCGCGCGGCGGCCGCAGGTCACGACGGGGGTCAGGACAGCGACCAGCGCGGGCCGGAGGGGGTGTCCTCGATGGCGAGGCCGGACTGCTGGAGCTGATCGCGGATCGCGTCGGCGGTCGCGTAGTCCTTGCGTGCGCGTGCCGACTGGCGCTGCTCCAGCACGAGCCGTACGAGGGAGTCGACCACGCCGTGCAGGTCGTCGCCGCGGCCCGTGCCGCCCCCCGCCCAGCGCTCGTCGAGCGGGTCGAGACCGAGCACACCGAGCATGGCACGCAGCTCGGCGAGTCGGGCGACCGCCGACTCCTTGTCGTCGGCCGTCAGCGCCGAATTGCCCTGCCTGACGGTGGTGTGCACGATCGCCAGCGCCTGCGGGACGCCCAGGTCGTCATCCATCGCCTCGGCGAAGGCCAGCGGCACCTCGGGGGCGGGCTCGACGATCCCGGCCTTCTCGACGACGCGCTGGACGAAGCCCTCGATCCGCGCGAACGCCGACTCGGCCTCGCGCAGCGCTTCCTCGCTGTACTCGATCATCGAGCGGTAGTGCGGGGTGCCGAGGTAGTAGCGGAGCACGATCGGGCGCCAGCGCTTGACCATCTCGGAGACCAGCAGGGAGTTGCCCAGCGACTTGGACATCTTCTCGCCGCTCATGGTCACCCAGGCGTTGTGGGTCCAGTACGCGGCGAAGTCGTCGCCGTAGGCCTTGGCCTGCGCGATCTCGTTCTCGTGGTGCGGGAAGATCAGGTCGATGCCGCCGCCGTGGATGTCGAAGGCGGCACCCAGGTACTTGTGCGCCATCGCCGAGCACTCCAGGTGCCAGCCGGGTCGGCCGCGGCCCCAGGGGGTCTCCCAGCTGGGCTCGCCCTCCTTGGCGGCCTTCCACATGGCGAAGTCGCGCGGATCCCGCTTGCCGGTCTCGCCCTCGCCGGACGGCTGGAGGAGGTTGTCCAACTCCTGGTTGGACAGCTGCAGATAGCCGGGGAAGGACCGCACGTCGAAGTAGACGTTGCCATCGGCGGCGTAGGCGTGACCGCGCTCGATCAGGCCGCGCATCATCTCGATCATCTCGGGGATGTGGCCGGTGGCGCGCGGTTCGTAGGTCGGACGGAGGCAGCCGAGGGTGTCGTACGCCGTGTTGAAGGCGACCTCGTTCTCGTAGCCGATCGACCACCAGGGGCGGCCCTGCTCGTCCGCCTTCTTGATGATCTTGTCGTCGATGTCCGTGACATTGCGCACGAACGTCACGTCATAGCCGCGGTACTCGAACCAGCGGCGCATGATGTCGAAGTTGAGTCCCGACCTGATGTGCCCGATGTGCGGGGCAGCCTGCACCGTGGCGCCACAGAGGTAGATCGAGACACAGCCCGGCGTGAGCGGGGTGAAATCGCGAATCTGCCGGGCGCTGGTGTCGTACAGGCGAATCGTCACGGAACCAGGGTAGTCGGAACCAGGCAGTGCCCCGTGACCCACCGGCCACGGGGACACAGAAGCGTGACACTCACCCCACTCGCCAGGCCCCCCTAGGGGAACGCGGCGCGGGCCTCACAGCCTGCCGACCACCTTGCGGGGCGTGACCCTGACGATCACCCGCTCGTCGTCGTCCTTGGAGGACGGGTTGAATTCGGCGTAGCTCTTGCCGGTGTACTTGTGCGACAGCTCGTCGATGAGCTGCTGCCCGCCCTCCGTCGTGAGGGTGGCGGAGCCGCGGACCTCGGCGTAGGTGTACGGAGCGTCGGCGGGCTGGACGACGACCGTCACCCGGGGGTCGCGGCGGAGGTTGGTCTCCTTGCGGCGGCCGACGGTCGTCGAGATCAGCAGGTCGTTGCCGTCCCGCTTCACCCAGACCGGGGACACCTGGGGGCTGCCGTCGGGCTGGATCGTGGCCACGGTCACGAAGACCGGGCCGTCGAGGAGCTTCTTGAGGTCGTCGGACAGTGCGGCAGTCACGAGGGATCCTTCCTGCGAGCCATACCGGTGGACACGGACACTCCGATCCTCCACCAACGCGCCCGCCCCGACCGGCATTCCCGCGCGGGGCGGGGAAATGCCGGTCGGGGCGGGATCCAGCAGGCCGCTCCGGTGCGTGCGGTCAGGCCGTACGGACCACCAGTGCCGTGGCGACTGCGGCCAGACCCTCGGCGCGGCCGGTCAGGCCCAGCCCGTCCGACGTCGTCCCGGACACCGAGACCGGCGCCCCGACGGCCGCCGACAGTGCCTGCTGCGCCTCGGCCCGCCGCTTGCCGACCTTCGGGCGTACCCCGATGACCTGCACGGCGACATTGCCGATCGCGAACCCCTCGGCCCGCACGATGCGGGCGGCCTCGGCCAGCAGCGTCACCCCCGAGGCGCCGGACCACTCGGGCCGGCTGGTGCCGAAGTGGGCACCCAGGTCGCCGACGCCGGCCGCTGAGAACAGCGCGTCGCACGCGGCGTGCGCGGCCACATCGCCGTCGCTGTGGCCGGCGAGGCCGTACCCGTCGCTCTCCGCGGCGTCCCACAGCAGCCCGGCACACCACAGCTCGCGCCCCTGCTCGAAGGCGTGCACGTCCGTGCCGACGCCGACCAGGGGAATACCGGGCAGCCCCGGCTCAGACATAGCCATCGGTGGCCCTCCTACGGGCGAGTACGGCCTCGGCCAGGACCAGGTCCAGCGGCCGGGTCACCTTGAACGCTTCTTCGTGGCCGGGCATGACCACGACCGGCTCCCCGAGCCGCTCGACCAGTCCGGCGTCGTCGGTGGCTCCCTCGCCCTCGACGACCGTGTCATGCGCCTTGAGCAAGGTGTGCAGGTCAAAGCCCTGCGGGGTCTGTACGGCGCGCAGCCGGGCCCGCTCGGGAGTGCCGACCACCGGCTCGGGCGTGCCCTGCGGCTGCGGGTCGACCTGCTTGACGGTGTCCGCCAGGGGCAGCGCGGGCACGACGGCCGGGGCGCCGGCGCGGACGGCGGCGATCACCGTGTCGACCGTGTCGACGGGGACCAGCGGACGCGCCGCGTCGTGCACCAGCACCACGTCGATGGCGTCCGGCAGCGCCGCCAGGCCCAGCCGTACGGACTCCTGGCGCGTTTCGCCGCCCGGGACCACCACGAGGTCGGTGCGGTCGCCGAGCGGATAGGCGTCGAGGAGGTGGCGGACCTCGGGGGCGCCGTCGGGCGGCGCGACCACGACGACCAGGGAGACCGCGCGGGACGCGGCCATCGCGCGGACGGCGTGCACCAGCATCGGGGTGCCGCCCAGCGCGCGCAGCGCCTTGGGGGCGCCGGGGCCGAGACGGACGCCGCGGCCGGCCGCGGGGATCACCGCGGCGGTGCGGATCGGACGGGAGGGATCTGACATCTAAGGCTCCGGTGTCCGGGGCGGCCCCGGAATTGGCGCAGACAGGTTTGTTTCCTCGGCCGAGGTGGGTATGGCCTGGGTGCCCCCTGCTCGTGGAGCTGGGGGAGTGCCGGGCGCGACGTCTTGACCGGACCCTTCCGTGACATCGGTCGAGGCGGCTGCCCGAGCCCGGCACACCTGGTGCCTGCGCAGTGGGCTGCCGCCGCTTCCACGGCCGGCTCGCGGTTCGACGGGAACATCATCGTCGGCGCAGGCACAGGAACATCTGCACAGAGCGCATCCGTCCTCAGCGGGACATTCACCGTGGATTTGCGGCGCGGCGGCGACGACGGCTGCCGTGCCGGGTGGGCGACGGGTCGCGGTGATGACGCCAGATATGCCGCAGCGCCCGGCAACAGACCGTTCCGATGGGGAAACGATCGTCACTCGGGCACCGCGGCATTGCTGTGTTGCACGCAGCGTCGGCCTGCACACTGCGTTCACACACTGCGTCGTCAGGACGCGAGGACCTCGTCGAGCAGAGCCTCGGCCTTGTCTTCGTTGGTGTTCTCCGCGAGGGCAAGCTCGCTCACCAGAATCTGGCGCGCCTTGGCGAGCATCCTCTTCTCACCGGCGGAGAGTCCGCGCTCGCGCTCACGCCGCCAGAGGTCACGCACTACCTCGGCGACCTTGATCACGTCGCCGGAAGCGAGCTTCTCAAGATTTGCCTTGTAGCGACGGGACCAGTTCGTGGGCTCTTCGGCATACGGTGCACGCAGCACCTCGAAGACCCGGTCCAGCCCGTCCTGACCGACCACGTCGCGTACGCCGACGAACTCCGCATTGTCCGCTGGAACACGAACAGTCAAGTCGCCCTGGGCGACTTTCAGCACCAAGTAGGTCTTGTCCACGCCTTTGATCTGGCGAGTTTCGATGGCCTCGATCAGCGCGGCCCCGTGATGGGGATAGACCACGGTGTCGCCAACCTTGAACGTCATGTGACAGGTACCCCTTCCGTGGCTATCCATGCTAACACGTGAACGGGCCGTTCTGAATGGCGTTTTCGCAGGTCAGGGCGCATCTCGGGGCTTGACAACAGAGACCGGAACGTGCTGCGAGGGGCCCTTGAATGCGGGTATTCGCAGGTCGGAGGGGCTTCGCAGGCGAGCGGAAACCTGCCCGTCACACACCCGGATGGCCCTGGTCGACATGACGAACGTCCCGTTTTGCGGCGATCCGCATGAGCGACTTCCGCTACTCCGTTCGGCTGTTCGCGGGCGACTCCGACCGGTTTCCGAATTGATCACCGGGCGGCCGCCGGTGAGCGTGATCAATTCCAGGAGCTGTGCGCTTTCCCTGCGAATACCGTTTTTCGCCGGTGGAAACGGGACCGGCCCCGCCCGAACGGCCACTTGCTGAATATCCGTCCGCCTTCTCGGGACGCGCCGGTGAAGGCGCGCCGAACACCCTGCGGAAAACCCACGGAAGGGAACGGGAAACCCGTCCCGGTAAGGGATCTTGAAGTGCGGGTCGGCGTGTCGGCCGGCACTTCCGTGGCCGGCCGCTCCGAGGGCGTGATCGCGCTGGGGGCGGGTCGGGTGCGGCGGCGTCGGGACGGCTCGGTAACCTAGCGGCGCTGACACACCCTTAGGGCGGCTTTACGCACCCGTCGTCATGACGCGTACGCAAGGACCGCCCCAGCCGTCCATCCGCGACCGGGCACGAAGTTCGGCCGCGCCGTAGCTCGTCAAGGAGATGCCGCCGCCGTGAGCCGCAGCCTTCGACGCGGCGTCCTCGCCGCTACTGTCCTCTCGCTCTCGATCGCCTCGCTCTCCGCATGCGGGGCCGGGAACGACGCCGAGACGCTGGAGATCAAGCCGGACAACGCCGCGACCGCCGTGGGCGACATCAAGGTCCAGAACGCGTCCGTGGTCACCCAGCCCGACCTGGAGGCCAAGGGCCCGGCGGTGGTCACCGCCACGCTGTTCAACAACGGCGTCAAGGACCAGAAGCTGACCGCCATCACCGTGGTGGAGTCGGGCAAGTCGGCCAAGCTGAAGCCCGCCAAGGGCGCGGCGGGGCCGATCACGGTGCCCGCCGGCGGTTCCGTCCTGATCGGCGGCAAGGGCAACGCCTCCGCCGTCCTGCCGAGCGGCGACGAGGCCGTCCAGGATGGCAACGCGCAGGACCTGTCGTTCAACTTCAGCGGTACCGGCAAGGTGCAGCTGCAGGCCTTCGTCGTCCCGGCGACCAACTACTTCAAGGGCTACGGCCCGGCCGAGATGCCCAAGCCCTCCGGCTCCGCGAGCCCTTCCGGCACCGCCAAGCCCTCCGGCTCGGCCAAGCCCTCCGGCTCCGCGTCGCCGTCCGGTGAGGCCACCCCGTCCGGCGAGGCCTCTCAGGCGGCGCACGCCGGCCACTGAGCCCGGGAGACGTCTACGTGTGAGGGGCGCCCGTCCGGTCGGACGGGCGCCCCTCACACGTAGACGCGGCGGTTTACGGCTCGAACTTGTAGCCCAGGCCGCGGACCGTCACCAGGAAGCGCGGTGCGCCCGGGTCCGGCTCGATCTTGGCGCGGAGCCGCTTGACGTGCACATCGAGCGTCTTGGTGTCGCCCACGTAGTCGGCGCCCCACACGCGGTCGATGAGCTGCATACGGGTCAGGACGCGGCCGGCGTTGCGCAGCAGCATCTCCAGGAGGTCGAACTCCTTGAGGGGCAGGTCGACCTTGCCGCCGGAGACGGTGACGACATGGCGGTCCACGTCCATCCGGACCGGGCCGGCCTCCAGCGCCTGCGGGGCGACCTCTTCCGGCTCGCCGCGCCGCCGCAGCACCGCCCGGATGCGGGCGACCAGTTCGCGGGAGGAGAAGGGCTTGGTGACGTAGTCATCGGCTCCTATTTCCAGGCCGACGACCTTGTCGATCTCGCTGTCCTTGGCGGTCACCATGATGACCGGGACATTGGAACGGCCACGCAGTTGGCGGCAGACCTCGGTGCCGGGCAGCCCCGGCAGCATCAGGTCCAGCAGGACCAGGTCGGCGCCGTTGCGCTCGAACTCGTCCAGTCCGTCGGGGCCCGTAGCCGCGATGGCGACCTCGAATCCCTCCTTGCGGAGCATGTACGACAGTGCGTCGCTGAACGATTCTTCGTCCTCGACGACGAGCACTCGGGTCACGGAAGGACCTCCGGGGCAGGGTGAGCAGGAAGCGGATCGTTGAAGGTCTCGTACGGGCGGTCCTCTTCGTCGAGGCCGTCCGCACTGAGGTCGGCGGGCCGTTCGCGGTCGCGTACGGCACCGGCTTCCGGGAGACGCAGGGTGAAGGTGGAGCCCTGTCCCTCAGCGCTCCACACCGTGACCTCCCCGCCATGGGAGGCGGCCACGTGCTTGACGATGGCGAGGCCGAGGCCGGTCCCGCCGGTGGCGCGCGAACGCGCCGGGTCCACTCGGTAGAACCGCTCGAAGACGCGGTCCCGGTCCTTCTCGGATATCCCGATGCCCTGGTCGGTCACCGCGATCTCGATCAGGTCGCCGCCGGGAGCGGACACCCGGCGGCCGGCGATCCCGACGCGGGTGCGCGCCGGGGAGTAGTTGACGGCGTTCTCGACGAGGTTGCCGAGTGCCGCGGCGAGCTGGCCGCGATTGCCCCACACACTCAGGTCGGCGGCGGAGCCTTCGGGCCCGGCGAGGGAGCTGGCCATGGTGATCTGCTTGGTGCCGGCCTGCTGGCGGCAGCGGTCGATCGCCTCGGCGACCAGCTCGTCCACCCGGACCGGCTCGGCGTCCTCCAGCGGGTCGTCGTTCTGGACCCGGGAGAGGTCGATCAGCTCCTGGACGAGGTTGGTCAGGCGGGTGGCTTCGTTCTGCATCCGGCCGGCGAAGCGGGTGACGGCCTCGGGGTCGTCACTGGCGTCCATCACCGCCTCGGAGAGCAGCGAGAGGGCGCCGACGGGCGTCTTGAGCTCATGGCTGACGTTGGCCACGAAGTCGCGGCGCACCGCCTCTATCCGGCGCGCTTCGGTGAGGTCCTCGACCAGCAGGAGCACGAGCCGGGAGCCGAGCGGGGCGACCCGGGCGGATACCGCGAGGGCGTCGCCCCGGCCGGTGCCGCGGCGCGGCAGATCCAGCTCGACCTGGCGTATCTCGCCGTCCCTGCGGGTGTCGCGGGCCATCTGCATCATCGGCTCGACGGCGAGCTTGCCGCCGCGGACCAGCCCGAGGGCGTACGCGGCGGAGCTGGCCTTGACGACGGCGTCGGCCTCGTCGAGGACCACGGCGGAGGAGCGCAGCACGGACAGGACGGTGTCGACGCCGGGCGGCAGCACCGCGTCGGTGTGCAGCGAGGTCCGGGTGGGCTTGGCCTGGTCCCGCTCGCTCCAGCGGAACGCCAGCATGGCGAAGACGCCGGTGCACAACCCGGCGATCGCTGCCACTGCGGCGACGGCCGCGTCCACGTTCATGACTCCAGGTTATGCGCCTGGTCGGACACTTCCCCAGCCGTGCGGGCGTCTGCTCGAACACCCGTCGCCCAGAGTTCACCACCACGTCGGTGGTGGTTCACTCCGGAGGGCGGAACCGGGCTCACGGCGCTCCGCCGGGCGCCCCAAGGGAAATCGCTGCGCCCGCCGGGCTCCCCCGGGGCGCCCCCGGGTCACCCCTGCCGGAATCGCACTGCCGACCCCCCGGCATCACTCATGTCGCCCAGAGTTCACCTTCATGACAGGGATGATTCACCCCGGGTGGCAGCGCACGTCGCGATCCGGCCGCACTGTGAGGATGCCGGTGCGGATACCGGCGCCGGTGCCGGTGCGGTCGCACGGGTGTGGACGCCGGTGACGGTGGACGGGGCACGTGCCCTCTTCCCGGAGTACCCCCCGAGCGGGCGGGGCGCGTGGGAGCGTGGAAAGGACGGCGCCATCGTCGGCCCGACCACCCGGCACCACCGTCACACGCCACCGTCACGCACCACCACGAGCACCGACATCCCCACCGGCACCACACGCACCACCACTCGTTCACTCGATGCGGAAGAAGGTCACTGATGCGGGACGCGTACCACGAGGAGCTGGATTCGATCGGCGAAGGCCTGGTCGAGATGGCCCGGCTCGTCGGCTCCGCGATCGGGCGCGCCACCACGGCGATACTCGACGCGGACCTCAAGCTGGCCGAGAGCGTGATCGCCGCCGACGAGAAGGTCGACGATCTCCAGCACGACCTGGAGGCCCGCGCCATCGCCCTGCTCGCGCGGCAGCAGCCGGTCGCCACCGACCTGCGGATCGTCGTCACCTCCCTGCGGATGAGCGCCGACCTGGAGCGCTCCGGCGACCTCGCCCAGCACGTCGCCAAGCTGGCCCGGCTGCGCTTCCCGCAGACGGCCGTGCCGGGCGATCTGCACGCCACCATCCTGGAGATGGGGCAGCTCGCGCAGCGCCTGATGGCCAAGGCCGCCGAGGTCGTCATCACCAAGGACGTCGATCTGGCGCTGCAGCTGGAGCAGGACGACGACGCGATGGACATGCTCCACCGCACCCTTTTCCAGCACCTGATGGACGACCGCTGGAAGCACGGCATCGAGACGGCCGTGGACGTCACGCTGCTCGGTCGCTACTACGAGCGCTTCGCCGACCACGCGGTCTCCGTGGCCAAGCGCGTCGTCTATCTGGTGACCGGCGAGCACGCCGACGAGATCGCCCCGCCGACCGCGGTGGACGGGTCGTAGCAGCCGGGCGCACCACCGTGTGCCCTTGTCGTGTGCCTCCACGCGCCGTTGACGCGCCGCTTCACCAGGGCTTGCAATGGGCAGCAGGTGACCCCTAGGAGGCAATTCATGGCACTCACGGCGGACTCCCCCAAGCCCACGCCCCGCAAGGAACCGTCCGCGGTCGAACGACCCCGGCTGCCGCTTCTCGGCGCCTGCGGCTGCGGCCCCGGATGCAGCTGCGGCTGCCAGTCCGGCGGATCGTGCCAATGCGGAGGCAGCTGCTAGCCGCGCGTCCAGCGCGGCCCCGGCATCACAGCGGCCCCGTCCGGCATTCCGCCGGGCGGGGCCGCTGCCGTCGCCGCTCACGGCATCGCTGCCGTGTTCCGGTCGTCAGATGCTGAGCGGTACGGGGTGGATCTCGTCCGCCGCGTGGCCGGTGCGCTCGTGGATGCGTTGGACAGCTTCCGCCGAGGGGGCGTCGGAGAGGCAGAAGATGTCGCCGGAGTCGGGGTCGGCCCACGCGTGCTCGAAGTGGACGCCTTCCTCGCTCTCGATCGCGAGGTCGGCCTGGTGCGCCGCCTTCAGCTCATCGGCCGTGATCCCCTTCATTCCGCGGTGCACGTCCATGTAAATGGCCATCGGACTCATTCCTCCAACGGACGGTCGGATCCCCCTGGTCCCCCACCCCTCCTCCTTCCATGCTGCACCCGTTCGCCCCGGAAAGCCGTCAAGCCCCCTACCGGCGGAAAAACCGCTGGTAGGGGGCTTGATCGAGACGTGCCCTGCTTACTTCTTCTTGCCCTGGTTCTTCACTGCCTCGATCGCGGCCTTGGCGGCCTCCGGGTCGAGGTAGGTGCCGCCCGGGTTGACCGGACGGAAGTCGGCGTCGAGCTCGTAGACGAGCGGGATGCCGGTGGGGATGTTCAGGCCGGCGATGTCCTCGTCGGAGACGCCGTCGAGGTGCTTGACCAGGGCGCGCAGGCTGTTGCCGTGCGCGGCGACCAGCACCGTACGGCCGGCGAGGAGGTCCGGGACGATGCCGTCGTACCAGTACGGCAGCATGCGGGTGACGACGTCCTTGAGGCACTCCGTACGGGGGCGCAGCTCGCTGGGGATGTCGGCGTAGCGCGGGTCGTCGCTCTGGGAGAACTCGGAGCCGTCCTCAAGGGCGGGCGGCGGGGTGTCGTACGAGCGGCGCCAGAGCATGAACTGCTCCTCGCCGAACTCCGCGAGCGTCTGCGCCTTGTCCTTGCCCTGCAGCGCGCCGTAGTGGCGCTCGTTGAGGCGCCAGCTGCGGTGGACCGGGATCCAGTGGCGGTCGGCGGCCTCAAGGGCCAGCTGCGCCGTGCGGATGGCGCGCTTCTGGAGCGAGGTGTGCAGCACGTCGGGGAGCAGACCGGCGTCCGTGAGCAGCTCTCCGCCGCGGACCGCCTCCTTCTCGCCCTTCTCGTTGAGATTCACGTCCACCCAGCCGGTGAACAGGTTCTTCGCGTTCCACTCGCTCTCGCCGTGACGGAGGAGGATCAGCTTGTACGGTGCGTCGGCCATGACGTCGAGCGTAATCCACGTCCCGGTGTGGCCCTGCCGGGGAACCCCGGGGCCATGGGGCCCTGCGGGGCAGGGCGGCGGCGTGCCGGGACGATTGACGCTTCTCGTCAATTGAGTGGTGGCGGCACCGTCCGCATATGTAGCTTGCAACAGTCCGCAGCGCCTCTTACCTCAGCGTCCGCCGCCCACCCGCGTCTGCGATGCACCAGCACCTGTGCCACACACACGCGCCGCCAGCCTGCGCCCTCGGGGGGAACAGCCATGTCCGCATCCGCAGCCAGAGTGAGACGTGCCGCCGTAACGAGCTTCTCCGGCCTGCCCCGGCAGTTCTGGTGGCTGTGGACCAGCACTCTCGTCAACCGGCTCGGCGGATTCGTCGCCACCTTCCTGGCCCTCTATCTGACCGTTGAGCGCGGCTACTCGGCCTCGTACGCGGGCCTCGTCGGGGCGCTCTACGGGCTGGGTGGCGTGGTCTCCTCGGTGGGCGCGGGGGTGCTCACCGACCGCCTCGGCCGACGGCCCACGATGCTGATCGCGCAGCTTTCCACGGCGGCGTCCGTGGCCCTGCTCGGCTTCATGGAGGACCCGGTCGCCATCGCGGCGGTGGCCTGCCTGGTCGGCATGGCCAGCAACGCCTCACGGCCGGCGGGCCAGGCGATGATGGCGGACATCGTCGCCCCCGAGGACCGCGTGCGCGCCTTCTCCCTGAACTACTGGGCGATCAACCTGGGCTTCGCCATCTCCTCGACGGCGGCCGGACTCATCGCCGAGCACGGCTACTTGATCCTCTTCCTGGGCGAATCGACCCTGGTGCTGGCCTGCGCCCTGGTGGTCTTCCGGAAGCTGCCGGAAACCCGCCCCGAGCAGGACACCGCGCAGGAGCCGCGGAGCCGGACGGCGGCGCCGAAGGACCGGGAGCCGTCCGGTGCGAAGGCGGCCGCCGTGCCGGGCCCCGTACGCGTCTCCATGGCGACGGTGCTGCGCGACGGGCGCTTCATGACCGTCGTCGGCCTCAACCTCCTGCTGGCCCTGCTCTTCCAGCAGGCGTACGTCTCGCTGCCGGTGTCGATGAGTCAGAGCGGGTTCTCCAGCGCGGACTTCGGCACGGTGATCGCGATCAACGGCGTCATCATCGTGCTGCTGCAGATCCCGGTCACCCGCTTCATCCAGCACCGCAGCCCCGCGATGCTGCTCATCGGTTCGGCGCTGCTCGCCGGCTACGGGTTCGGGCTGACCGCGCTGGCCGGTTCGGTCGCCGTGTACGCGCTCACCGTCGCCGTCTGGACGCTCGGCGAGATCATCAACTCGCCGACACAGATGGGTCTGGTGGTGCGGCTGTCGCCGGTCCACGGCCGTGGTCGCTACCAGGGCATGTACGCCCTCTCCTGGTCCGTGGCCTCCCTGGCGGCCCCGCTGCTCGGCGGCACGGTGATCGACCACTACGGACCCGATGCGCTGTGGGCCGGCTGCGCCGTCATCGGCACGGTGGCGGCCGTGGGATACGGGGCGCTGCTGCGGAAACTGCCGGCATCGAGCGCCCCGGCGGCCACGCCGGTGCGCGGAACCGGCCCCCTGGTTGACGCGGAGCCGGCTGTCGCCGCACCCAACGGTTAGCCCCGCAGGGCGCGTTGCGCCTCGTAGAGGTTCGGCGGGGTGACGGCTCCCGGGAGGCCGTACGACTCGGTCCGGGCGGGCAGGGCCCGTGTGAAGTCCGGTGTGATGACCTCACACTTCACGTACATGAACGTTGTTCACGTGAGGGACGGCGTGAGGATGCCATGCCGTCGGGGCGCGCGGAAGGGGGCAGGCGTGGACTCTTCGTGGCAGCCACACCCTCAAGACGGGTGTCTCCACGATCGATTGGGGCTTGGCGATCCGAGATCCTGATCGTGACGCGAAGAACGGGGCGACGCGAAAACGGGGAGATGCGATGACACGCAGGCCGGGATTCACAGCGGAGAACGTGACGAGAAGCGCGAAGGGGAGCGTGGCTGGGGGCGTAGCGAGGGATGCGGTGACGAAGGCGACCAGGGACGCAAGGGGGAATCGGACGGGGCACGCCGGCGAGGACGTGAGGCCACGAAGGGTGGGACGCAGGACGGTGGCGATCGCCACGCTCGTGCTCGCGGCGTCACTGGTCGCGGCACCAGGTGTCACGCAGGCGACAGCTGAGGCCACCCCTGCAGCCCCCTCCACCGCACCCCCACACTCACACCCACATCCGCTCCCCTCTCCGCCGCCGCCCCCGTCCTTGTCCCCGCACCCACACAGGTTGGCGACGCAGGCGAGTACCCACACCCAGGGGGTACGCGTGGCCCTGCCCGCCCCCACCGGCACGCACCAAGTCGGCACGACGAGACTCCACTTGGTGGACCGAAAGCGGTATGACCCATGGATAGCCGGACAAGCGCACCGCGAGCTGATGGTGAGCATCAGGTATCCGGCGCGGAATGCCGGGCGGTATCCGCGCGCACCGCAGATGCTGCCAAGCGAGGCCGCCGCATTCGACGCCGAGAGCAACTTCTCCGAACAGGTGCCGAAGGGAAAGGTCAATTGGGGGGCCACCCTCACCCATGCCCACGAGGGTGCGCCGGTAGCGCGGCATCGCGGACAGCTGCCGGTGGTGCTCTACTCCCCCGGCGCCGGCGACCCCCGATCGCTCGGCACCACACTCTGCGACGAGCTGGCGTCCCGGGGCTATGTGGTGGTGACGGTCGACCACACCTACGAGGCTCCCGCGGTGCAGTTCCCCGACGGCCGGGTGGCACACAGCGTGCTGCGGAAGGAGGCCGCCGAGGCAGAACGGACCGGCCGTATAACGGAGTTGCTGAAGAAGCTGACTGCGGTGCGGGTGGCCGACACCCGCTTCGTACTCGACGAGCTGGAGAAGCAGAGCAGCGACTCCGGACCCGCTCTGCCGGATGACCTCCGCGAGTCGCTGGATCTGGACGCGATAGGGATGTTCGGCCAGTCGGCCGGTGGGTTCACGGCAGCGCAGACCATGCACGACGACCGGCGGATCAAAGCCGCGGTGAACCTGGACGGCGTGCTCGGCTACACCCAGCGCGACGACGACCCTTCGCATCCGTCGACGGTCGGAATCGACGGTGTGGACCGCCCGTTGCTCCTCATGGGGAAGGAAGGCGACACCCATCACACGGTCGCCTCCTGGGACGCAGTGTGGCGACACAGCTCGGGATGGCACCGGGACCTGACCCTGGCGGGCAGTCAGCATGCGAGCTTCACGGACGCCGAGTCGCTGCTACCGCAGATCGCCCGGCAGCTGGACATACCCCGGGCAACCGTCACCAAGATGCTCGGCACGATCGCCCCGGACCGCGCCATCGCCACGCAGCGGGCCTACGTCTCCGCATTCTTCGACCGATGGCTGCGCGGCCAGGACAACGGGCTGCTGAACCGCCCTTCCGCCCGCTACCCGGACATGCGGTTCGTGCCCTAGCCGGAGGCGGGAGGCCCGCGCCATGACCGCAGGCGGGAGGTTCATTCCATGACGCAGGCGGGATGGCGTGCCATCAGAGGAGGGGGGGACGCAGCGCCAGGGGGGGCGAAGGGCCGGGCAGGGGGAGCCGGAAGGGAGGGGGGACGCAGCGCCGGGGGGCGAAGGGCCGGGCAGGGGGAGCCGGAAGGGAGGGAGGGGGGAGAGGGGAGGGGGAGGGTGACAGGTGGCAGGGAGGGGGGATGGCAGGCGAGGGGGCTGCCGTACGCGTCCTGATCCCTACGATGAGTGGGTGACCGAGACATGGCAGGCAACCGCCCCCGGGGTTCTGCGGCTTCCCTCCGGGCGGCTGATACGAGGCCGCGGGCTTCGAAAGCCGCTTCCGGACGGTCCGCTGCCTACCTACGCGGTCTATCTGCTGGGAAAGCAGCCTCCCGAAGTCCCTTGGGAGTTCCAGTGGGTTCGCTGGCCGGACTTCAGGCTTCCCCGTAATCACGCACAGGCTCGGGAAGCGCTCCGCGACGCCTGGTCGCGCGCCGACACCGAACGCGTCGAGTTCGCCTGTGCCGGAGGGCGCGGCCGGACCGGTACGGCCCTGGCCTGCATCGCCGTCCTGGACGGGGTGCCGGCCGACCAGGCGGTGGCCTTTGTCCGCCGGAACTACGACTCCCACGCGGTCGAAACGCCCTGGCAGAAGCGGTACGTCCGTCGCTTCAGCGGCTGACGGCGGGGCGGTGGCCGCTGCGGTCGGCCGGCACCTGACCGTGCCGGCCCACCGCAGTCCGCCCTCCGTCTCCGTTCTCCGCCGGTCGCCGGGCGCAGATGTGGGCTGATGCGGGCCGACGCGGACCGACGCAGGTGGGTCGTCTACTTGGCGGGGGGCTGGGTCAGGTGGGTGAAGGCGTCGAGGTTGCGGGTGGACTCGCCGCGGGACACGCGCCAGGCGTACTCCTTGCGGATGGCTGTCGCGAAGCCCATCTCCAGGAGGGTGTTGAAGCTGCCGTCGGCGTTTTCCAGGACGGTGCCGAGGATGCGGTCCAGTTCGTCGGGGCTGACGGCCGTGAGGGGGAGTTTGCCGACGAGATAGATGTCGCCGAGCTTGTCGATCGCGTAACTGACGCCGTAGAGGCGGGTGTTGCGTTCCAGGAGCCAGCGGTGCACGGCTTCTTGGTTCTCGTCCGGGTGGCGGACGACGAAGGCGTTGATGGAGAGGGAGTGCTTGCCCACGATCAATGAGCAGGTGGTGGAGAGCTTGCGGATGCCGGGCAGCTTGATGACGTAGGTGCCGTCGGACGGCGTTTCCCATTCGAGGTCGGCGTCCCGCAGCGTCCGCTCGATGACGTCGTTCGCGGTGGCGTTGCCGGCCGCCGCGTCGCTGCCGACGGTCGCGTCGTCGCCGGCCGGCCTGGTGCTCGCGGTCGCGTGGCTCGCCGCCCCTTCGTTCACAGTCGTGTGCTGCGCGGTTGTGTCCTTGGCGGGTCCGGCGTGTGCCGTGCCGGAACCGTCCGCTGCGTCAGGCGTTTCAGCCACTTCACCCATGGAGGGATCGTAGGTGACGACGTCGTTCCAGCATGGCTGCGGTGTAGACCTCGCCCGTCGCCGAGGCGGCGGTGTCCCAGCCGAAGGACTGGGCGTGCCGGGCGGCCTCGGTGCCCATCCTGTCGGCCAGCGACGGGTCCGCCACGAAGCGGGAGAGCGCGCGGGCGTAGTCGGCGGGGTCGTGGCCGGGGACGAGGAAGCCGCTGGTGCCGTCGCGTACGGCCACCGGCAGGCCTCCGACGGCGGCCGCGACGACCGGGGTCCCGCAGGCCTGGGCCTCTATGGCGACGAGCCCGAACGACTCGTTGTAGGAGGGCATGACCAGGACGGATGCCGCGCGATACCAGTCGGCGAGCTTTTCCTGCCCGACCGGCGGGCGGAACTGCACGATGTCCGCGATGCCGAGCCGGGCGGCCAGCTTGTGCAGCCCTTCCGGCTTGGCCAGGCCGCTGCCGCTGGGCCCGCCGACCACCGGCACGACCAGGCGGGAGCGCAGCGAAGGGTCCTCGGCCAGGAGCACGGCGACCGCGCGGAGCAGAATGTCCGGGGCCTTCAGCGGCTGTATGCGACCGGCGAAGAGCGGGATGATCGCGTCCTGTGGCAGGCCGAGGCGGGCGCGTGCCGCGGCCCGGCTGTCGGGGACGCCACCGGCGGTGGGCCGGAAGCGGTCGAGATTGACGCCCGGGTGGACGACGGCGACCTTGGCGGGGTCGGCTTCGTAGTGCCGTACGAGTTCCTCGGACTCCTCGGCGGTGTTCGCGATCAGGCGGTCCGCGGCGCGTACGACCTGGGTTTCGCCGATGACACGGGCGGCGGGCTCGGGGGTGTCGCCGAGGGCGAGCGAGGCGTTCTTGACCTTGGCCATGGTGTGCATGGCGTGGACCAGCGGGACGCCCCAGCGTTCCGAGGCGAGCCAGCCGACGTGTCCGGAAAGCCAGTAGTGGGAGTGCACCAGGTCGTAGTAGCCGGGGCGATGGCCTGCCCAGGCCTGCATGACGCCGTGGGTGAAGGCGCAGAGCTGGGCCGGCAGCTCTTCCTTGGCCAGCCCCTCGTAGGGCCCCGCGTCGACGTGCCGGACGAGGACGCCGGGGGCCAGTTCGACGGTGGGGGGCAGGGTGCCGGTCGTGGCGCGGGTGAAGATCTCCACCTCGATGTTGATCGAGGCCAGCTTCTTGGCCAGCTCGACGATGTAGACGTTCATGCCGCCGGCGTCGCCCGTGCCGGGCTGGTGCAGCGGCGAGGTGTGCACGCTGAGCATCGCCACTCTGCGCGGGCGCCGGGCACCACCGGGCATCCGCAGGCGGGACTGCCCCGGGAACTGACCGTGGGGACGGCCGCGGAGCCGGGACACGTATGGGCTCACTGCGAGCTACCTCCTAGGCGAGGCGGGCTACGCGCCTCCGACCCCCTGCAACAACGGAGTCCCGCCATCCATTTCCGGACGGGCCCCGCTCTTCTCATTTTACCAAAGCGTGACCTGGCGGCGGGCGATCAGGGCCTGGCGGTGCCGACGCCCTCCCGGGTTCCGGCGCGCCGTCCCGTTGCCCCCGGCGCCGTCCTGTCGTCCCCCGGCGCCCACCCGCGGGCCCCGCCGCTGCGTGGTCTCCAGGCTCCCGCTCGCGCCCCGTCGTCCGCCGTCGGTCCCCCGTTGCCCGCTGCGTGGTCCCCCGCGCCCACCGTCCGTCCTCGTGTCCGCGTCGCACCCCCGACATCCGCGGTCGCGTGCCCGCCGCCCACCGTCCGTCCCGGTTGTCCGCGTCGCGCCGCCGTCGTCCCCGCCGTCCCGCCGTCCCCGGCTTCGCCCGGCGGGGGAGCGTCTCCGCACCGGGGTGCGGGCACGAGCCGGGCGCCGCCTGGGCCGCGGCCGCGGTTCCGGTACCGCATACGCTCGATGCCATGCCCCGCCGCTCTCCCGCGCCCGCCGCCCCGGTGTCCGCGCCGTCCCGCCGCCCCGTCGGAAATGTGACCCGCGGGACCACCAACCCCAACCGGCTGCGCCGCATGGACCGCTGGATCGCCGCCGAACACGGCGCCGCCATGCGCCGGGCCGCCGACCCGGTAGCGGTGGACCTGGGGTACGGCGCCGCGCCCTGGACCGCGGTGGAGCTGCTGGCCCGGCTGCGGACCGTGCGGCCGGACGCGCGGGTCGTCGGCATCGAGATCGAGCCGGCGCGGGTCGAGGCGGCCCGGCCGTACGAGCAGCCGGGGCTGGATTTCGTGCACGGCGGCTTCGAGGTGCCGCTGCCGGGCGGGCCGGGGCGGTCGCCGGTGCTGATCCGGGCCGCGAATGTGCTGCGTCAGTACGACGAGGACGAGGTGGCCGCGGTGTGGCGGCGGCTGTGCGCCCGGCTGGCGCCCGACGGGATGCTGGTCGAGGGCACCTGCGACGAGATCGGGCGGCGGCACGTCTGGGTGGCGCTGGGCCCCGAAGGCCCCCGCACGGTCACCTTCGCGACCCGGCTCGGCTCCCTTGACACACCGTCCGACCTGGCAGAACGCCTCCCGAAGGCGCTGATCCACCGCAATGTGCCGGGCGAGCCGGTCCATGCCTTCCTGCGTGACTTCGACCGCGCCTGGGCGACGGCCGCACCGTTGGGCGCGCTGGGCGCGCGCCAGCGCTGGCTCGCCGCCGTCCGCGCGCTGGCCGCGGACTGGCCGCTCGCCGGCGACCCGCGCCGCCGCCGCCAGGGTGAGGTCACCGTCCGGTGGGAGGCACTCGCCCCGCGAGGGTGAGCCGAGCAGGCAGCACCCGCCACCCGGGCGGGGGCCAGGCCCACCCGGCCCACGCCCCCACCTACCCGGCCGGCTCCAGCGCCCCCGTCGCCCCCAGCTCCCCCACTTCCGCCAGCTCCGCCAGGTCCGCCAGGCGTCGTGCGGTGGGTGATCCGCTCGGGGCGCTGTAGGTCACCAGGGTCTGGTCCGGGTCGGTGGTCAGGCGGAAGCTCTCGAAGGTGATCAGGAGTTCGCCGACCTGGGGGTGCACGAGGTGTTTGGTGCCGCGCAGGCATTCGTGCACCGCCTGTGCCTCCCATACGCGCCGGAAGTCGCCGCTGCGGTGCAGGAGTTCGTTGACGACCTCGCAGATCCGCGGGTCTTCCGGGTGCCGTCCGCTCTCGGCCCGCAGGTTGCCGACGACCTCCTCGGCGATCCGTTCCCAGTCGGGGTGCAGGGCACGGGCCGCCGGGTCGAGGAACACCAGCAGCGCGGAGTTGCGCCGGCTGCGGTCGAGCGCGGGGAGGTCGAAGCCGATCCGGCCGCCCAGCGTGTTCCAGGCGAGGATGTCCAGGCCGCGGCCGACGACCATGGCGGGGACGGTGCTGCCCATCGCGTCCAGGAGCTGCTGGATCTCGGGGCGTACGGTCTGGCCGGGTCCGTCGGCGGCGGCCGGGCCGTCCTCGCCGCGTCGGCGCGGCAGCGCGACATTGCGCAGATACGTCACCTCGCCGCCGGTCAGCCGCAGTGCCCGCGCGATGGCGTCGAGGACGGAGTCGGAGATGGCGTGCGCGCGGCCCTGTTCGATCCGGGTGTAGTAGTCGACGCTGATGCCGGCGAGCTGGGCGACCTCCTCGCGCCGCAGTCCGCGCACCCGGCGGCGGTTGAGCCCGCCGGGCAGGCCCAGATCGGCCGGGTCGAGCGCCGCGCGGCGCGCCTTGAGGAACGAGCTGATCTCGACTTCGCCATGCAGCATCCGTCCAGTATGCGGCGCACCGCCGGTTGGGTGGTTCCGGCGGACCCAGGCTGCGACGGACCTGGCCCCGTACGTCCGGGAGCCGCAGGCTGGTGCACACCCGGCCGGGATCGTGGCCGGGAAGGTGGCCGGGGCAGGCAGGACCACACCCCTCCCCCACCACCCCGATCACTCGATCACCCCGTTCACCACCACAGGAGCAGCTCATGAAGCGCAGGATCCTCGGCGGTACCGGCATCTCGGTCAGCGAGTACGCGCTGGGCACGATGATGCTCGGAGCCTGGGGCAACCCGGATCACGAAGACGGCGTCCGGATCGTCCACCGTGCGCTGGACGCCGGCATCAACTTCGTCGACACCGCGGATGTCTACGCGGCGGGCGAGTCCGAGGAGATCGTCGGCAAGGCGCTCAAGGGGCGGCGCGACGATGTCGTGCTGGCCACGAAGTTCTTCAACTCGATGGGGCCGGACGCCAACCACGGCGGGAATTCCCGGCGTTGGATCGTCCGGGCGGTGGAGGACAGCCTGCGCCGGCTCGGCACCGACTACATCGACCTCTACCAGGTGCACCGCCCGGACCCGGCCACCGACATCGACGAGACGCTCTCCGCGCTGTCGGACCTCGTACGGTCCGGCAAGGTGCGGGCGGTCGGCTGCTCGACGTTCCCCGCCGAGGCGATCGTCGAGGCGCAGTGGACGTCCGAGCGGCGCGGCCATGTGCCCTTCCGCAGTGAGCAGCCGCCGTACTCGATCCTGGCGCGCGGGGTGGAGGGCGCGGTGCTGCCGACCGCGCAGCGCTACGGCATGGGTGTGCTGACCTGGGGTCCGCTGAGTGCGGGGTGGCTGTCGGGGCGGGATCTGTCGGCCAGTTCGCGGGCCGGTCTCGAAACGCAGAAGTTCGATCTGTCGATCCCGGAGAACGCGCGGAAGGCGGAGGCGGTCGGCGCGCTGGCGAAGGTTGCCGCCGAGGCGGGCCTGTCGCTGCCGCATCTGGCGACCGCGTTCGTCCGGGCGCACCCGGCGGTCACGTCCGTGATCATCGGCCCGCGCACGCACGACCAGCTCACGTCGCTGCTGGACGGCTCCGAGGTGACGTTGAGCGCCGAGGTCCTGGACCGGATCGACGCGATCGTGCCGCCCGGCACCGACCTCAACCGGGCGGACAGCTACTACGTGCCGCCGGCCGTGGCGGACGCGTCGCTGCGGCGGCGCTGAGCCGGCAGGTCGTTGAACCGGCAGGTCGTTGAGCCCACCGGTCGTTGAACCGGCAGGTCGGGGCCGACCGGCCCGGCGGCGGGCCGGCCTCAGGCCAGGTGGAGCGCGGCGAGCAGCGCGTCGACCAGGGGCCGGTCCCGTTCATGGGTGAGGAGGTCGCGGGCGTCGGCGGGTGAGCACCACCGCAGGCGGTCGACCTCGCCGTTCACCACGAAGGCCCCGGCAACGGCCTCCGCCGCCCAGTAACGGACGGTCTTGGGGCGGCCGTTGGCGAGGTAGTGGGCGGTGGGGAGCGGGGCGCCCGGCCGGCAGTCCAGGCCGGTCTCCTCCGCCACTTCGCGCACCGCAGCGGCCAGCGCGCTCTCGCCGCGCTTCAGCTTGCCCTTGGGGTGCGACCAGTCGTCGTACTTGGGCCGGTGCACCAACGCGATCTGCAGCCCGTCCTCGGACGCCGCGCGGCGCCACAGCACGCACCCCGCCGCCCGGATCGGTTCCGATGACCGCATGGGCCCACCCGAAGACCCCGCGGACCCCGCAGGCCCCGGTGTCGCTTCCCGTCCCACCGTCAGCTCCTCACCCGCGCTCTCGCCGTCGTCCGGCGTCACGCGCTCGTCCCTCCCCCACCCTGGCACCGTCATCCCGCTGCTCCGTTCGCGGGGGCCGGCAGCCAGGCGCGGCCGAAGGCGAAGCGGGCGGCCTCCACCTCGTGGCGCTGGTCGGCGTGCAGCACCCCCAGCGCGTAGGCGGTGGCCGGCGCGATCCGCGGGGTGCGGGCCGCGGCTGCTGCTGCGGCGGCGGCCTCGGCGGCGTCCCGGTGGCGTTCCAGGGCGCGGCCGGCCTCCGCCAGCCGGGCGTCGGGGTGGTCGGGCGCGATCGTCTCCTGGGCGTAGCGGCTGAGCCGGACCAGCAGCCGCACCTGGTGCCAGGGGGCGTCCTGGCGGTGGTCGGCGGCCAGTGCGTCGGCGTTGTACGGGTGCCCGGCGCGGGACAGCGGGAGTGCGGCGACGGCCTCCGCCAGCTGCCGGTGCGCCTGTTCGACGAGCGGTGGCAGGGCCTCGGCGGCGGGCACCTCGGCGGCCGTACGGGCCGGCGGCACCTCGGAGGCGAGGACGGCCACGGAGTCGGCGACGGCGTGGAAACGGGAGGAACCCAGCGCCTGCAGCGCGGTGGAGTGTGCGCGGCTGCGGGCGAGGGTGAGCTGGCGGTCCAGGAGTGCCCCGGCGCGCGCCGCCCCGGCCGACAGGGCGCTCTCCGCGTCCGGCTCGGCGGCCTGTGCGGCGGGCGGCGCGGTGGCCGTGCGGAGCGTGCCGGCCGTGGTGGTCCCGCGGTCGCGGCGGTCTCCCCGGGACGGCCGCTCGGTGCGCTCGCCGCGGCCCGTCAGGCGTTGCAGGGCCGTCATCAGCCGGTCGCGGCGGGCCGCGCAGGCCTGTTCGCGGGCCAGGGTGCCGGACAACCAGCCCAACTCCGCGCGGAGTTGATCGGCCCAGGATTCCTCGGTCAACGCCCGGAAGGTGTAGAGGGTGGCACTGATCCGGCGGGCGGCGAAGCGCAACTGGCGGGCGGCCTCGCCCGCGCCCTCGGCGTCCGAGCCGCTCTCGCGGTGCCGGCGCAGGCTGCGCAGGAAGTCGGCGGACTGCCGGTGCAGATATCCGGCGAGCACGTCGGCCGCGGAGTACGTGGCGAGCACCGGGTCGATGGCCGCACCGGAGGGGAGGGGGCGGGCGGATCCCGCGCCTCCCGGTCCCCCCGGTCCCCCCGGTCCCGCGGATCCGGCGGCTCCCCCGGGCGGGCCGCCGGATCCGGTGGGCCCCTCCGACCCGTCGGGGCCGTACGGGCCGTAGTGCCCGTAGGCGCCCGCCCGGCCGTGCGGGCCGAGCGGCCCGTAGGGGCCGTCCACCACCGTGGCGCGGCCTCCGGGCGCGCCGCCGAGCTCGTATCCGGTTCCGATGCCGATGAGACCGGACGGCCCCCCGGCCGGCTGGTCATGTCGCTGGGCCACGCCGGCGCCTCCGGGCGTCAATGAGCATTTCCTGTACGTTCCGCAGCGGCGCGCCGTCCGCGTCCACCGCCTGCCGGGTCCAATCGCCGTCCGGGCCGAGGTGCCAGGAGGACGTGGTGTCCGATGTCCCGGTCTCCAGCATCCTGTTGAGGGCGGCGCGGTGTGCCGGGTCGGCGACCCGCACCAGTGCCTCGATCCGCCGGTCCAGGTTCCGGTGCATCATGTCGGCGCTGCCCAGCCATACCTCGGGCTCGCCGCCGTTGCCGAAGGCGAAGACCCGGGAGTGCTCCAGGAAGCGGCCGAGGATGCTGCGGACCCGGATGTTCTCGCTGAGGCCGACGACTCCCGGCCGCAGCGCGCAGATACCGCGTACCCAGATGTCGACCGGCACGCCGGCCTGCGAGGCGCGGTAGAGCGCGTCGATGACGGCCTCGTCGACCATGGAGTTGACCTTGATGCGGACGTAGGCGGGGTGGCCCGCCCGGTGGTGCGCGATCTCGTTGGTGATGCGCTGGAGCAGGCCGTCGCGCAGGGACTTGGGGGCGACCAGCAGCCGGCGGTAGGTCTCCCGCCGGGAGTAGCCGCTGAGGCGGTTGAAGAGGTCGGAGAGGTCGGCGCCGACCTGCGGGTCCGCGGTCAGCAGCCCCAGGTCTTCGTAGAGCCGGGCCGTCTTGGGGTGGTAGTTGCCGGTGCCCACGTGCGAGTAGCGGCGCAGCATCTCGCCTTCCTGACGGACGACGAGCGACAGCTTGCAGTGGGTCTTGAGGCCCACCAGGCCGTAGACGACATGGCAGCCGGACTCCTCCAGCTTCCGGGCCCACTTGATGTTGGCCTGTTCGTCGAAGCGGGCCTTGATCTCGACGAGGACGAGGACCTGCTTGCCGGATTCGGCGGCGTCTATCAGGGCGTCCACGATCGGCGAGTCACCGGAGGTGCGGTAGAGCGTCTGTTTGATGGCGAGCACGTCCGGGTCGGCGGCGGCCTGTTCCAGGAATGCCTGCACGGAGGTGGAGAACGAGTCGTAGGGGTGGTGGAGCAGGACGTCGCGGGCGCGCAGCGCGGCGAAGATGTCGGGGGCGGACGCCGATTCGACCTCTGCCAGGTCGCGGTGGGTGCCGGCGACGAACTTCGGGTACTTGAGCTCGGGGCGGTCCAGCGCGCCGATGCCGAAGAGTCCGGTCAGGTCGAGCGGTCCGGGCAGCGGGTAGACCTCGGCCTCGGAGATCTTGAGTTCCTGGACGAGCAGGTCCAGGACGGACGGGTCGATGGACTCCTCGACCTCCAGGCGGACGGGCGGGCCGAAGCGCCGCCGCATCAGCTCCTTCTCCAGCGCCTTGAGGAGGTTCTCCGCGTCGTCCTCCTCGACCTCCAGGTCTTCGTTGCGGGTGACCCGGAACATGTGATGGGCGCGTACCTCCATCCCCGGGAACAGCTCTTCCAGGTGGGCGGCGATGACGTCCTCGATGGGGACGTAGCGCTGCGGGGAGGCCTCCAGGAGGCGGGAGAGCAGCGGCGGCACCTTGACCCGCGCGAAGTGGTCGTGGCCGCTGACGGGGTTGCGTACGACGACGGCGAGGTTCAGCGACAGGCCGGAGATGTACGGGAAGGGGTGGGCGGGGTCCACGGCCAGCGGGGTGAGGACCGGGAAGATCTGCTGGCGGAAGAGGGTGAACAGGCGGGCCTGTTCCTTCTCGGTCAGCTCGGGCCAGCGGATGACGTGAATGCCCTGGTCGGCGAGCTCGGGGGCGATGTCCTGCTGGAAGCAGGCGGCGTGCCGCGCCATGAGTTCGCGCGAGCGGGTCCAGATCAGGTCCAGCACCTCGCGGGGCTGGAAGCCGGACGCGGAGCGGGTCGCGACCCCGGTGGCTATCCGGCGCTTGAGGCCGGCGACCCGCACCATGAAGAACTCGTCGAGGTTGCTGGCGAAAATCGCCAGGAAGTTGGCCCGTTCGAGGAGCGGGGTGGCCGGATCCTCGGCCAGCTCCAGCACCCGTTCGTTGAACGCCAGCCAGCTGCGCTCGCGGTCCAGGAAGCGGCCGCTGGGCAGCTCCTCGCCGTTCGCGCCGGGGACGCCCTCGTCCTCGTACCCGTCCAGGTCGGCGTCCAGGTCGGGCTCCAGCTCGGGCACCGTGCCGCGAACCGTCTGCGGCCGGTGCGCGGCGATGGAGCCGACCGACGGCTGGATCGCGGGGCCGGCGCTCGCCGGCGGCGCCTGGGCCGGCTTCGGGGCCGGCTTCTCGGGCTGGGCCTGGGCCTGAGCGCTGGGCTGCTGGTTCATGACCTCATTCTTCCGCGCCCGGGGCATTCCAGGCGCGTCAGGAGGAGGCGGAGCTACACGGAGCCTCGGGTTCGGGACGTTCGGCACAGCGGGCTGCATTCAGTGATGCTCGCAAGCGACATTGAATCGCCGGTAACGCGGATGTGGCGCACAGGCAAGCGGGGCGCTACTCCCCGGGGGTTTTGCGGGATTCCCCGGCTTTTGCGGGGGGCGCCCCCGTCTCCGGGCGGGCTCGTGGGCCCTGCGGCACGCCCCCGCCCGCCCGGGGCCCCGGATCAGCCGTGGCGGCGCCGCATCGCCCAGAACGCGATCACGGTGAGGAGCGCCGTCAGCGCCAGCACGATGCCTGCCTCGGTCCACACCAGCGGCCACTGGTGCGACGCGGGGTGCTGCTCGACGAAGTGACCGACCACGTCGTGTCGGCGCAGGCAGGCCTCGTACGCCTTGCCGTAGCCGTCGCATGCGTCCTCCGGCAGCTTCGCGCCGGAGCGGGTGTAGCTCCCCTCGGCCAGCCGCCAGGCCCTGTCCGCCAGCGGGGCGGCGGGCTCGCCGGACCCGGATTTCGACGTCACGGGCGACAGAAGATGCGGCCGGAGCAGCCCGAACGCAAACTGGACGGCAAGCGTGGCGCCCAGCGTGACGCCCATCGACGCCACCGTGCGGCGCAGCAGCAGGCCCGCCAGCATGCCGATCGCCAGCATCAGCAGGGAGTGGACGACGGGAATCGGTCCGAGCGCGTGGAAGCCGCTGGGCTCGTACCAGTACGCGCCGGTCACCTCGTTGCCGCCGACCTGCCACATCCAGCCGAAGGCGGCGGAGAGTGCGGTGGTGGTGGCGACGACGGCGAGCGCGGGCAGCGCGGTCTTCGCGGCGAGCCAGCGCAGCGGGCCGACCGACTGGGTCAGGACGAGCTGGTGGGTGCCGGCCTCCCATTCGCGGGCCAGCAGCGGGGCGCCGATGAACAGGCCGATCAGGGCGGGCAGCGCCAGCATTCCCCACTCGGCGAGTTGGAAGGGCGCCGTGTAGGCGGCGCGGAACGCGGTGACCGCCTCCTGGACGTCGGCGCAGCGGGCGATCTGCGACATCTCGGAGCAGCCCGCGATGTGGTGCGCGTCGATGTAGGAGGCCATCCGGGCGCGCAGCACGGCGCAGTAGACGACGCCGCCGATCGCCGCCGCCAGGAGGAGGGCGAAGGCCGCCCGGTGCTGGCGCCCGACGAGCCACGCGAGGCCGCGCAGCGGGGCGGTCCGTCTGCCGGATCCCTGGTCCGCGAGGTGTGCGCGCCGGTCCGTCCCGCGCTGTGCCGTGGTGCTCATGCCGCTGCTCCCTTGGTGCTGTGATGCCTGTCGCTGTGGTGCAGGTCGATGTCCTGCGGGTCGATGTCCTGCGCGTCGATGGGCGGGTCGATGTCCTGCGGCCCGGCGTGGACTCCGCCGCTGTCGTGGTGGTGCCGGACCCGTTCCGCGCCGCCCGGTGGGCAGTGCCGGCCGCCGGGGCCGTTGCGCGGCATGCCGGGGATGCCGGGCTTGTTGCCGGGGGTGCGGCGCAGCCGCGGCGAGAGCGGTTCGGCGCTGGGCGCGATCAGTTCGGGTGCGTCGGGTGCGCGCAGGTAGCCGAGCAGGACCTCCTCCAGGGAGGGTTCCACGGCCTCCCAGGGGCCGCGGAGGGGTCCCTGGCGCCGTACCAGCGCGGTGAATTGACGCCCCGTCACCGTCGCGTCGACGAGGGTGTGCGCGCCGGTCCGCGGGGGCGGTCCGGCACCCCGGTGCGTGCCCACCAGCAGTGCGTGCGCGCCGATGACGTCGTCCACCTCGCCCGCCAGCCGCACCCGGCCGCCGCCCAGGACCAGCAGGTAGTCGCAGACCCCGTCCAGCTCGGCGAGGGCGTACGAGGACATCACGATGGTGGTGCCGCGTTCGGCGGCCTCGGCCAGCAGCAGCCGGGCGACCTCGTGCCGCAGGAGCGGATCGACGTCGGACGCGGGGCCGTTCGCCGCCCGTTCGGGGCAGGGGGGAGCCTCGTCCAGCAGCAGGATCTCGGGCTGGGCGGCGAGGGCGAGCGCGAGGGCGACGCGGGTGCGCCGCCCGCCGGAGAGGCTGCCGACGCGGGCGTCCAGCGGCACCCGGCCCTCCCGCATGAGCTGTTCCGCCCGCGCCTGGTTCCAGTGACCGGGGTTGAGTTCACGGCCCAGCCGCAGGGTCTCGGCGACGGTCAGCCGGGGGTAGAGGGGCTTGCCCTGGGTGACATGGGCGACGCGGGCCCGTCCGGCGGCCGTGTCGGGGCCCGCGCCGCCGACCCGCACCTGCCCCGCGTCCGGCCTGAGCAGCCCGGATGCGAGGGACAGCAGCGTGGTCTTGCCCGCGCCGTTCGGTCCGGCGAGCGCGCAGATACGGCCGGCCGGCAGCCGGAAGGTGCAGTCGCGCAGGACCCAGCGGCGGCGGTAGCGCTTGCCGAGGCCGACGGCCTCGATCGCGGTACGCCCCGAGGCCCGGCCGGTCAGGTGGCTCATCGACCGCGTCACCCCTCCCCCAGTCATTCCACTAATTAAGTAGTGAAAGGGTGGGGGAAGTGGGCTGCACCTGTCAACCTCCGCTGCGTACTCTGGCGCCGTGCCCCCACCCACCGGCCCCGCCGCGCCGCCCCCGCCGACGTACACCGCAGACCGCCCGATACACACCGAGCGGTTGGAACTACGCCCCGTCCGCACCGACGACTTCGCCGCGATCCACGCCTATCAACGGCTCCCCGACGTCTGCCGCTACCTGTACTGGGGCCCGTTGGACGAGGCGGGATCCCGCGCCTCCGTCGCCACCAAGACGACCCGGACGACGCTGCGCGAGGACGGTGACGTCCTCCAACTCGCCGTCGTCGTCCGCGAGACGGGCGTACTGGTGGGCGACGTCACCTTCTTCCTGGTCAGCCGCGCACACCGCAAGGGCGGAATCGGCTACGTCTTCCACCCGGATCACGCGGGCCTCGGCTACGCCACCGAAGCAAGCCGGGAACTGCTGCGGATCGGCTTCGAGGAACTGCGACTGCACCGCGTCCAGGCGGAGTTGGACGGACGCAACACCGCATCGGCACGGGTCCTGGAGCGGCTGGGGATGCGCCGCGAGGGCCACCTGCGGGAGAACGAATTCCTCGACGGCGAATGGTCCGACGAGGTCATCTACGCGATGCTGGCGCGCGAATGGCGCGCCCGGGAAGCCGAGCGGGCGACCCGATGAGAAGCCGGGCGGCCGGCGCGGTGGCGGACGGGCCGCGCCGCCCGCCACCGCCCCGCACCCGCGCTCACGTCTCCGAGCGGTACATCAGATCCGTCTCGTGGGTGACGAAACCCAGCCGCTCGTAGACGCTGACCGCCGGCACGTTGTCCGCGTCGACGTACAGCATCGCGGTCGGCAGCCCCTGAGCCGCCAGATGCCGCAGCCCGATCGCGGTCAGCGCCTTGCCCAGGCCGCCGCCCTGCCCGCCGGGGCGCACCCCGAGCACATAGACCTCGCCGAGCCCCTCGTCGGCATGCACCTTGGTCCAGTGGAAACCGGCCAGCCGGCCGTCCTTCTCCGCGAGGAAGAACCCCTTGGGGTCGAACCACGCCTCCGCCTTGCGGTCGTCCAGATCCCGCTGGGTCAGCGAACCCTGCTCCGGATGGTGCGCGAACGCCTCGGCGTTCACCTCCAGCCAGGCCGCGTCATCGGTGCCCGGCTGGAAGGTCCGTACGGACACCCCCTCGGGGAGCTGCGGCTCCGCCAGTTCCAGGTCCGTCAGCGAGCGGCGCATCTGCCGCAGCTCACGGAACATCGTCAGCCCCAGGGTCTGCGCGAGGTGCCGGGCGGCCGGATGCCCGCCGTGCGCCCACACCCGCAGCCGCCGTCCGGACTGTTCGAGCAGCCCGGCGCCCAGCGCCCGGCCGTGCCCGCGACCGCGGTGACCGGGGTGCACCACCAGCTCGGCGGCCGGCGCCTCCACCGGGTCGGTGTCCTCCAGCTGCGCGTAGCCGACCAGTTCCTCCGCATCGTCCACCGGCGCGTACACCAGCAAGTGCCGTACGCCCTCCCGGCGCCCGCCCCCACCGCGCAACTGCAGCCGCCCCTGCTCGGACACGGCGGGCTGCCCGTCCGTGCGCGCGGCCCGCTCGATCAGTTCGAGGACGGCCGCGACCCCTTCCGGCGCGAGCTCGTCGAGCACCTGAATCCTGCGGCCGGTCCGGCCCATCTCCTGTGCAGCGTCAGTCATACCTGAAGCGTACGGCGCTGCCGGGCCCGTGGGCCGACTACCGGCCCGGGGCGCCGCGCACCGGCTCCCGCCCCTTCCCGGCAACCAGCTCGTCACCCTGCACCCCTGTTGCGCTACGCGCGTCGACAATAAGCTGCCGACCGCTCGGACACACCACGGTCGTCCGTCCGGTCCACGAAGGGGATCACATGCCAGCGACACCTCAACGGCGCCGCACCGCGCGCAGATTGACGGCCGGAGCCGCCGTACTGGCCGCCGCGGCCGGGGTCACCGCCCTCGCCGTTCCGGCCGGCGCGGACAGCGGCACGGCCCGCCACCGCCCCGGCCGGACGGTCGAGGTGCAGCTGCTCTCCTTCAACGACTTCCACGGCAATCTCGAACCGCCGCAGGGCTCCTCCGGGACGGTCGAGGAAGCGCAGCCCGACGGCAGCAAGAAGACCGTCGAGGCGGGCGGCGTCGAATACCTCGCCCAGTCGCTGCGCACCGCCCGCAAGGGGCACCCCTACTCCGTGACCGCGGCCGCCGGCGACATGGTCGGCGCCAGCCCGCTGCTGTCCGGGCTCTTCCACGACGAGCCGACGATCGAGGCGATGAACAAGCTCGGCCTCGACGTCACCTCCGTCGGCAACCATGAATTCGACGAGGGCCGGGCGGAGTTGACGCGCCTGCAGAAGGGCGGCTGCCACCCGAAGGACGGCTGCTTCGAGGACGGCAAGACGTTCCGCGGCGCCGACTTCCCCTACCTCACCGCCAACGTCACGGACGAGAAGACCGGCAGGACCCTGCTCAAGCCGTACACCGTCTGGAAGCACAAGGGCGTCAAGATCGGCTTCATCGGGGTGACGCTGGAGGGCACACCGGACATCGTCAGCGCCAACGGCGTCAAGGGCCTGACGTTCCACGACGAGGTCGAGACCATCGACAAGTACGCCAAGGAGCTCAACAAGCAGGGCGTGAAGTCGATCGTCGCGCTCATCCACGAGGGCGGCCTGCCCGCCTCGACCTCCTACAACTACACATGCGACAGCCCCGGCCCCGGCGACGGGATCTCCGGGCCGATCACCGAGATCGCCAAGAAGGTCACGCCCAAGGTCGACGCGCTGGTCACCGGCCACACCCACCAGGCGTACGCCTGCACCATCCCCGACCCGTCCGGCACCCCGCGCACGGTCACCTCCGCCGCGTCTTTCGGCAAGCTCTACACGGACACCACGCTGACGTACGACCGGCGCACCAAGGACATCGTGCGCACCAGCGTCAAGGCGCCCGGCGCGGTCAACCACGTCGTGAACCGCACCCAGCCCAAGGCCGCGGACATGACGTCGCTGATCGCCCGCTGGAACAAGCTCGCCGCGCCCGTCGCCGGCCGCACCGTCGGTCATGTCTCCGCCGACATCGCGGGCCGCGGCGCGAACGCGCCCGAATCGCCGCTCGGCGATGTCATCTCCGACGCCCAGCTGGAGGGCACCAAGGCGGCCGACAAGGGCGGCGCCCAGCTCGCCCTGATGAACCCCGGCGGCATCCGCTCCGACCTCGCCTTCAAGGCGTCGGGCAAGGAGGGCGACGGGGTGGTGACCTACGGCGAGGCGTTCACCGTCCAGCCGTTCACCAACATGATGAACGTCGTCGACCTCACCGGCGCCCAGCTGCTCGCCGGACTCCAGCAGCAGGTCAGCGGCCCGAACGAGGCCTCCCCGAAGATCCTCCAGGTCTCCCAGGGCCTCACCTACACCCTCGACATGACCAAGTCCGGCGCCGACCGGATCGTCAAGAACTCCGTCGAACTCGACGGCAAGGCGATCGATCCGGCCGCGACCTACCGCGTCGCCATGAACGAGTTCCTGGCCGGCGGCGGGGACGGCTTCGCCGCCTTCAAGGACGGCACGAACAAGTACGTCGGCCCGTCCGACCTGGACACCTTCACCGCGTATCTGACGGCCCACTCGTCGGCGGACAAGCCCCTCACCCCGCCGAAGGCCGACCGCATCACGGTCGTCAAGTAACGACCGGGCCCGGAGCCCACGGCCGCCGTCGTCACCCGGACGGCGGCGGCCGCGCCCGTGCGGCGCCCCCCTTTCCCCCTTCCCCTCGTTATCCGGTGACCTCACCACGAAGGGAAGACCGTTGCTCTCGATGCCCCCGCCCCGGCTGCGCCTCGCCGTCCTGGCCGTGTCGACCGCGCTGCTCGGCGTCGCCGCCCCCGCCGCCCCGGCCGCACCCGCCGCCGCACCCGCCACCCAGCCGCCGCACCCCGTCCACGGCAGCCCGTACATCGAGACCAGCCTCTACTTCGGGACCGCCCGGCCCGACGGCGGCCCGGCCGTCACCGACCGGCAGTTCCACGCATTCGTCGACGAGATCGTCACCCCCGCGTTCCCGGCGGGGCTGTCCGTGAAGGAGACCTACGGCCAGTACCGGGACGCCCACGGAACCATCGAACGCGAACGCTCCTACGAGCTGACCCTGCTCTATCCCACGTCCCGGGCCCGCCCTCATGACTCCGAGATCGAGCACATCCGCGCGGTATACAACCGGCGCTTCGCCCAGGAATCCGTCGCCCGCGTCGACGACCGGGCCCGCGTCGACTTCTGAGCGCGCGGCGCGGACTTACGGAGCGCCAAAAGAGGGCATATGGCGTTATCGCAGAACACTCTTCAAGACGGCGAAATTTTGCCATCCCGACAGGACAAGTTTCGTGTACGTCACATACCACCGGTAGGACTTGCGTTCAAGGGTCTCGCCCATGGTGAGATGTGCGGATGCGAACCCCCATACGCATACCCTCACCCGGTCCGGTAAATCCCGTTCACCACACAACGGATTTCCCCGCACCGGGCGCGCAGGGCGCCTCGCACGAAGACACCAGAGAGCTCGACCCGGTCAACCCCTACGCGGACCTCGCGGCCCTCGCCGACCCCGAGCCGGAGCCCGAGCACGGCCACGACGCGGAATACGGGCCGGCCGGCTCCGCCACCCGCCGTACCTACCTCAACGAGCGTGACGACAGCGACGATCCGCTGGGCCTGGGGCTGCGTTCGGACGACGAGGAGTCGGACGACAAGGGCTGGACGCCGCCCAACCACCGCCGCAACAAACGCGGGATCAGCCGCTTCGCCGCCGTTCCGATCACCCTGAAGGTGCTGGTCGCGGTACTGGTGTGCACCGCGTTCCTCACCCTCGGCGACCGCTTCGCCGTGCTCTACGCGCAGAACAAGGCCGAGGAAAAGCTCAAGGACGCACTGCATCTGACGGCCGCTCCGGAAGTCGACATCCAGGGCTTTCCGTTCCTCACCCAGCTCGCCGGCAAGCGCCTCGACCAGGTGAAGGTCGCCATCCCCGACGTGGCCGCCGACCGCGTTTCGCTGGCGAAATTCGAGGCGACCGCGAAGGATGTCCGTATCGACGGTGACCTGCCCACGTCCATCAAGGGCGGCATGGTCGGCACGATGAACGGCAGTGTGCTGCTCGCCTTTGACGACATGAATCGCGAGCTGGGCGCCTCGCAGGTGAAATTCAGCGAAATGGGCCCCGACGCGGTCCGCGCGGACGGCCGGCTGCCGATCGCCGGACACGAATTGCGCGTCCGGGCAGAGGCGCGTATTCAGCGTGCGGGCGACCGCGGCATCTCCACCGAGATCAGCCGTATGCGGCTGGATATCGGAGATGTCGCCGTCTACCGCCCCGGCACCGGCAAGGAAGAGGGCCTGCGGCTGACCCGCAAGGCCGCGGCCCAGGTCAGCGCGCAGGCCGCCAAGGTCAAGGCGATGCTCGGCATTCCGGCGATCGCGGACCGGATCGGCATCCCCAAGCCGTACATCCAGCAGGCGCTGCACAGCGAGGACAAGCTGCACGAGCTGACCGGCTCGCCGCGCTTCATCCAGAAGCTGATGAAGGTCAACCTCGTCGACGTGGTCGTCGACCACCCGTGGCTGCTGGAGAAGGTCGGCATCGACCCGAAGGTCCTGGGCGCCCTGACCGGCCTGACCAAGCCTCAGCTCGCCGACCAGCTGTCGCTGTCCTTCCACCTGCCCAAGACGCCCGGCGACATCCGGCTGCGCAACATCTCCGTCGAACGGGACGGGATCCGCGCCGACCTGACGGGCGCCGACCTGCCGTTCGGCGACACCGCGAAGAAGAAGTAGGCAGCGGACGGAAGAAGCAGCAGGGGGTGGGGAGTCAGCGCACCCACCCCCTCCGCCCACAGCTTCCGAGGCCGCCTCCGCCCCCTAGGGGCCCTCCGCGGCCGGGCCTTCCGGGGCCGGTGGGGTGGTGCGGTCCGGTGGGGTCGGCAGGTCCGGTGGGGGTGTCGCGGCTCCCGGGAGGGTCAGGACCGCTTCGGTGCCGCCGCCCTCCGCCGAGTGGAGGCGGATGCCACCGCCCGCCTGCTCCGCCGTGCGGGCCACGATGGACAGGCCCAGGCCGCTGCCCGGCAGGCTGCGGGCGGACGGTGAGCGCCAGAACCGCTCGAAGACGTGCGGCAGTTCGTCCTGCGGGATGCCGGGGCCGAAGTCACGGACCCGCAGTTCCCCGGCGTTCAGCCGGACCGTGACGGAGCCGCCGGCGGGGCTGAACTTCACGGCGTTGTCGAGGAGGTTGACCACCGCGCGCTCCAGCGCGGCCGGCTCGGCGCGTACGTACCACGGCTCCAGGGCCGCCTTGACGGTCAGCGTCGGGCCACGCAGCCGGGCCCGCTCCAGGGCCGTGCCGACGATGTCGTGCAGCGCCACGACGCGTACGGCGGCGGCGCTCCCCGGGCCCTCCGGGGTCCGGGACAGTTCCTGGAGGTCGCCGATCAGTGCCGCCAACTCCCCCATCTGCGCCTTCACCGACGTCAGCAGCGCTTCCTTGTCGGCGGCCGGGATCTGCCGGCCGGAGCGCTCGCTGCGCACCAGCAGATCGATGTTCGTACGCAGCGACGTCAGCGGCGTCCGCAGCTCATGCCCGGCGTCCGCGATCAGCTGCTGCTGGAGGTCGCGGGAGGCGGCCAGCGCGGCGGTCATGGAGTTGAAGGAGCGGGAGAGGCGGGCGATCTCGTCCTCGCCCTCCGCGGGGATGCGGATCGTCAGGTCCTCGGTGCGGGCGACCTGTTCGACGGCCTCGGTGAGGCGGTCGACGGGCTTCAGGCCCGCGCGGGCGACCCAGAGACCGGCGGTCGCCGCACCCAGCACCCCGACCCCGGCGACGATCAGCAGCACCAGGGCGAGCTGGTTGAGGGGCTCGGTGACCTGGTCCAGGGGCGCGGCCACGGAGATCGCCAGGCGGTTGCCCTGCGCGTCGGTCATCGGGCCCCGCGCGGGCTCCGTGGACACCCGCATCTCGGCCCCGTTGGCGGCCTTGGTGGTGTGCACGGAGTCGGTCAGCCGCCCCTCGGCGACCAGGACGTCCGTGCGCTGCGCGGGAATCCTCGCCTTGCCCGGCGAGGTGCAGACGTCGCCGGAGACCGACACCAGCTGCACCGTGTAGGGCGTGGGCGGGAAGCGGAAGCGGTCCGGGTTGGTGCTGGAGCAGCTGGCGGTGAGCGCCTGTGCGTAGCTGGCGTCGACCTCGACGGACCGCAGGGTCGTATCGAGCTGTTCGGTGAGCCGGTCGCGCGTGATCAGCCAGCAGGCGGCGGCCGAGGCGGCCACGGCGATGGCGACCGCGACGGCGGTGAGCACCGCCAGCCGGGAGCGGAGCGGGAGTTGGTGGTAGCGCCGGGCGGCCCGCGCGCCGAGGCCGGTGCCCGGTGCGTGCGGGGAGCCCGTGGTGTGCGGGTCCTCGGGGGAGCCCGGGGCGGGCGGGGTGTACGGGGCGCTCATTCCGCGCCGCCGTCCGCCCGCAGGACGTAGCCGACCCCCCGCACCGTGTGCACCAGGCGCGGCTCACCGCGCGCCTCCGTCTTGCGGCGCAGGTACATCACGTACACATCGAGGGAGTTGGAGGTCGGTTCGAAGTCGAAGCCCCAGACGGCCTTCAGGATCTGCTCACGGGTGAGCACCTGCCGCGGATGGGCCAGGAACATCTCCAGCAGGGTGAATTCCGTACGGGTCAGCTCGACCTGCCGGCTGCCCCGGGTCACCTCCCGGGTCGCCAGGTCCATCCGCAGATCGGCGAAGGTCAGCGCTTCGCCCTCCTCGGGCGGGGCGCCGGCCGCCGCCGCGTACGAGCTGCGGCGCAGCAGCGCGCGGATGCGGGCCAGGAGTTCGTCCAGCTCGAAGGGTTTGACGAGGTAGTCGTCGGCCCCGGCGTCGAGTCCGGTGACCCGGTCGCCGACGGTGTCGCGGGCGGTCAGCATCAGGATCGGTACGGTCACCCCGCTCGCCCGCAGCCGGCGGGCCGCCGTCAGCCCGTCCATCCGGGGCATCAGCACGTCCAGCACGATCAGTTCGGGGTCGTATGCGGCGACCTTCTCGACCGCGTCCAGACCGTCGACGGCCTGCTCGCTGCCGTAGCCCTCGAAGGACAGCGAGCGCTGCAGGGCCTCCCGGACCGCGGGCTCGTCGTCGACGATCAGGATGCGGGCGGGCTGATCACCGTGCTCGGCGGGACTCATCTGGCTGACTACCTCGGGGTGGAAGGACGAACGGCTGACCGCTGACGGCGGGGTCCGCCGTCAGTGCCGTTCAGCCTTGCACGACCCCGCGTCGGGCGGGGCCCCCTGCGCGGTACCCGGCGTACGGCGCGCCCCGGGCCCTGCCCCGCAGATGGCGGTGGCGAGCGCCCGCCGCGCGCGGTGCACCGGCACGGTGATCCGGTGGCTCCGGTGAGGGTGGCGCCGGTGACTCCGGTGGTGCTTGAGGGTCATGAAGGGCCTCCTGGGGACGGGTTCGGTCACGGCCGGCGTGGGCGTCAGACGCCGTTGCTGTCGCCGCCGCTGCCGCCGTCGCGCAGCGCGTCGAGGTCGGCCTTGACGGTGTTGATCGGGATGGCGAAGCCCAGGCCGACGCTGCCGGCCGTGCTGCTGGTCGCCGAACTGGGCGAGTACATCGCGGAGTTGATGCCGACGATCTGGCCCTGCATATTGATCAGGGCGCCGCCGGAGTTGCCGGGGTTGAGCGAGGCGTCGGTCTGGATGGCCTTGTACGAGGTCTTCGAGGAGCCGGTGTCGCCGTTGTACTGGTTGCCGCCGAACTCGAACGGCCACCCGCCGCCGCCCTGTCCCCGGCCGTCTTGGCCGTCCTGGCCGCCCTGGCCCTGCGGCCCCTGGTCCTCCTTCGGGACGGTGACGTCCCGGTCGAGGGCCGAGACGATACCGCTGGTCACCGAGCCCGTGAGGCCCTCGGGCGAGCCGATCGCCACGACCTGGTCGCCGACCGTGATCTTGCTGGAGTCGCCGAGCGAGGCAGCGGTCAGGTCCTTGGCACCCTGGACCTTGATCAGCGCCAGGTCCTTGTCGGGGTCGGTCCCGCTGACCTTCGCGGTCTTCCTGCTGCCGTCGCTGAAGGTGACGGTGACGGTGTCCGCCCCGGACACCACGTGGTTGTTGGTGACGATCTCGCCGCTCTTGGAGATGACCACACCCGAGCCGGTGGATTCACCGCCGGACGTCCGCGCCTTGATCTCCACTATCGCCGGGCTCACCGCCTTGGCCACCGCCGAGACACCGCTGCCGCTGTTCTGCCCGGCGTTGACGAGCGGGGTGCCGGCGCTGCTCTGCGGGGTCTGGGTGGCGCCCGCGATCAGCGCCGCACCCCCGCCGCCGATGAGGCCGGAGGCCAGCGCCACCGCCGCGATCAGCGCGATCGGCCGGCGCACCGTACGCCGCGGCTCGTGCGGCCCGGGAGCCTGCGGACCGGCCTCGCCGAACCCCGTGTACGCGCCGCCCTCGCCGTGTCCGCCACCGTGACCCGCGCCGCCGCCCGGCACCGGGGCGTAGGGAGGCGGCGGCGGGAAGGCCCGCGCCGCACCGCCGTCCGGGGCGCCCTGGCCGCCCCGTGAGGCGTCGTAGCCGTATCCGTACGGCCGGTCCTGAGGCATCTCATCGCCGCTTCGGCGGTAGGTGTCGGTCATGTCTATGACTGTGCGACCGCACCATGAGAATGGTCTGAGAACGTCCTGAGAGACCCCACAGAAGTGGGTATGCCCGGTATAAGGACGGCTCACGCCCCCGCGAACCGGCGGCGGGGGCTCAGGGCCTTTCCGTTCGGATCAGACCCGCGGGCCCGGCCTGATCCGCACGGCAGCGGCTATTCCCGGCAGCCGCAGGACCGGCGGACGACCAGCCGGGACGGGAACTGCCGCAGCCGCTCGCGGCGCGAGCCCACCACCCGCAGGCCGTCGTCCAGCACCAGATCCACCGCGGCCCGCGCCATCGCCGTACGGTCCGAGGCGACCGTGGTCAGCGGCGGATCGGTCAGCCCCGCTTCCTTCACGTCGTCGAAGCCGGCGACCGCGAGCCCTTCCGGCACGTCGATGCGCAGCTCGCGGGCGGCCCGCAGCACGCCGATGGCCTGGTCGTCGGTCGCGCACATGATGGCCGGCGGCCGGTCCGGGCCGGCCAGCAGCTTCAGGGCGACCTGGTAGGAGTCGTAGCGGTTGTACGGGGCCTGGAAGTAGCGCCCCTCCACCGGCTTACCGGACTCCTGCATGGCCCGCCGCCAGCCCTCGACGTGATCGGTGACCGGGTCGCCGGACTTCGGGGTCTCCTCGGTGCCGCCGAGGAACGCGACGTACGGGTGGCCGTGCTCCAGAAGATGCCGGGTGGCCAGCTGCGCGCCCCAGACGTCGTCCGTCATGACCGCGACGTCGTCGATGGCGTCCGGCCGGCGGTGCAGCAGCACCACCCGGGCGTCCCAGGCGTCGATCTCGGCGGCGGCGTGCTCGCTGGGGCCCTGGCTGATCAGGATCAGCCCGGAGACCCGCATCCCGAGGAACGCGCGGAGGTAGTGCACCTCGCGCTCGTCGAGGTAGTTGGCGTTGCCGACGAGCACCATTTTCCCGCGCTCGGCGGCGGCCTGCTCGACGGCGTGCGCCATCTCCGCGAAGAACGGCTGCCGGGTGTCCGGCACGATCAGGCCTATGAGGTCGGTGCGGCGGGACGCCATCGCCTGGGCGACGCGGTCCGGCCGGTAGCCGAGCTCCTTGATGGCGGCGAGCACCCGCTCGCGCGTGGCCGGGGCGACCGGCCTGGGACCGTTGTTGATGACGTAACTGACGACAGCGGTCGACGTACCCGCCAGTCTTGCCACATCATCCCGCGTCACTTTGGCCACGCGCGGCAGTCTACGCGGGTGGTTTCGGGGGGGCCCGGCAGTTCTGCGCGGATCAGGGAGCGGGGCCTGGTGCGCTCAGCTGCAGGACGACAACGCCGCAGATGTGCGCACCGGGCCCCGCTCTCCCACGAGAACTACCGGCACCCGCCCTTCATCGCCGGACAGGCCGTGAGGGCGCCGCTCCGGGGGTCACGGAGCTGCCCCTGCCGGGCTTCTCACCGGTACGGGAGGCGTCCGCGGCGAGCTTCGCCGCGTTCGCCGCCTGCGCCGCCTTCGCGGCGTCGTCCTTCGCCTTCGCCTCGGCCGCGGCGCGCTCGACCTTCTCCGGCGTCACGAAGCGGTAGCCGACGTTACGGACCGTGCCGATCAGCGACTCGTGCTCGGGGCCGAGCTTGGCGCGCAGCCGCCGGACGTGCACATCGACCGTCCGGGTGCCGCCGAAGTAGTCGTAGCCCCACACCTCCTGGAGGAGCTGGGCGCGGGTGAAGACCCGGCCCGGGTGCTGGGCGAGGTACTTCAGCAGCTCGAATTCCTTGAACGTCAGGTCCAGGACCCGGCCCTTCAGCTTCGCGCTGTAGGTCGCCTCGTCCACCGACAGATCGCCGTTACGGATCTCCATCGGGCTGTCGTCGGTGGTGATCTGCTGGCGGCCCATGGCCAGCCGCAGCCGGGCCTCGACCTCGGCGGGGCCCGCCGTGTCCAGCAGGACGTCGTCGACGCCCCAGTCGGCGGTGACGGCGGCCAGCCCGCCCTCGGTGACCACCAGGACCAGCGGACAGCCCGGTCCGGTGGACCGCAGCAGCTGGCACAGCGACCGCACCTGCGGCAGGTCGCGGCGGCCGTCGATCAGTATGACGTCGGCCCCTGGGGTGTCGATCAGGGCCGGGCCCTCGGCCGGGGCCACCCGCACGCTGTGCAGCAGCAGGCCGAGCGCCGGGAGCACCTCCGTCGACGGCTGGAGTGCGTTGGTCAGCAGCAGGAGTGAACTCACGTCCGACCACCTGCCCGGTTTTCGGCGTGCTTCATCCTGTGACTGTCCTGCTCGCTTCGCTCGCCCATGACGTCTGGTTCCTCCTCGGTCCCTGCGACGGGGGCACCACCCGGCCTGGGCCGGGGGAGTCTGCGGCACTGCTTCGTACGCTGCTCACAGCCGCGCATGCGTGGCTGAAAGCACAAAAGGACCCGGGGGCAACGCTGCCCGGATCCTTCTTGCCCAGCAGAATAGCTCACATGAGTTCCGGACCCGAGGCCGATTTTGCACGTTCTTGTGTTTCGTCGATCACTTCGAGTGGTCAACGGGCCACCCTGTTGACGGCGGACGGCGTCCGGATCGAGGCCGCCCGGACCCCCCGCACGCCCCCGCCGGCGGGCCCGGCAGGCGCCCCCGCCGACGACCTCGTCATCGTCCTCGCGCACGGCTTCACCGGCGCCCTGGAACGTCCCGCGCTGCGCCGCGCGGCTGCCGCGTTCGCGCAGCGTGCGGCCGTGATCACTTTCTCCTTCCGCGGTCACGGGCGCTCCGGCGGCCGGTCCACGGTCGGCGACCGCGAGGTCGAGGACCTGGCCGCGGCGGTCCGCTGGGCCCGCTCGCTGGGCCACCGCCGGGTCGCCACGGTCGGCTTCTCCATGGGCGGTTCGGTGGTGCTGCGGCATGCGGCGCTTTACGGCCAGGGGGAGCGCGAGGGGCGCACGGGTGCGCACGCCGACATCGTGGTCTCGATCAGCGCGCCCGCCCGCTGGTACTACCGCGGCACCGCGTCGATGCGCCGCCTGCACTGGGTCGTCACCCGCCCCACCGGGCGGCTGGTCTCCCGCCTCGGCCTGCGGACGCGTATCCACGACCGGGACTGGGACCCGGTGCCGCTGTCCCCCACCGACGCCGTCCCGCTGATCGCGCCCACGCCGCTGCTGGTCGTGCACGGCGACCGGGACCCGTATTTCCCGCTCGACCATCCCCGGATGCTGATGGCCGCCGCCGACCCGGCCACCACGGAGCTGTGGATCGAGCCGGGCTTCGGGCACGCGGAGAACGCGGCGGGGCCGGAGCTGCTGGGGCGGATCGGGGAGTGGGTGGCCGCCCGCGGCTGAGCGCGGCGGGCGGCCGGGCCGCTCACTGCGTCTCCGCCACCGCCTCCGCGAACTGGGCCGCGTACAGCCGCGCGTAGGCGCCGCCCGCGGCCAGCAGGGCGTCGTGGGTGCCCTGTTCGACGATCGCGCCGGACTCCATGACCAGGATCACGTCGGCGTCCCGGATCGTGGAGAGCCGGTGGGCGATGACGAAGCTGGTGCGGCCGGTGCGCAGCCGGGCCATGGCGTGCTGGATCAGCACCTCGGTGCGGGTGTCGACCGAGCTGGTGGCCTCGTCGAGGACGAGGATGGCCGGCTCGGCGAGGAAGGCACGGGCGATGGTGATCAGCTGCTTCTCGCCGACCGAGACATTGCCGCCCTCCTCGTCGATGACGCTGTCGTAGCCGTCGGGGAGGGTACGCACGAAGCGGTCGACGTGAGTGGCCCTGGCCGCCTCGATGACCTTGTCGAGCGAGGTGCCCTCAGGGGCGCCGTAGGCGATGTTCTCGGCGATGGTGCCGCCGAAGAGCCAGGTGTCCTGGAGGACCATGCCGATGTTCGCGCGCAGTTCCTCGCGCGACATGTCGGCGATGTCGACACCGTCCAGGGTGATCCGGCCGCCGCGCACCTCGTAGAACCGCATGAGGAGGTTGACCAGGGTCGTCTTGCCCGCGCCGGTCGGGCCGACGATGGCGACGGTCTGGCCGGGGTGGACCGCCAGCGACAGATCGTCGATGAGCGGCGTGTCCGCGTCGTAGCGGAAGGAGACGTGCTCGAACGCGACCCGGCCGGTGACCTGGCCGGGGCGCACCGGCTGCTCGGCATCCGGGTCCTGCTCCTTGGCGTCGAGGAGTTCGAAGACCCGCTCGGCGGAGGCGACACCGGACTGGACGAGGTTGGCCATGGAGGCGACCTGGGTGAGCGGCTGGCTGAATTGCCGGCTGTACTGGATGAACGCCTGGACGTCACCGATGGACAGCGCCCCGGAGGCCACCCGCAGACCGCCGACGACCGCGACCAGGACGTAGTTGAGGTTGCCGATGAACATCATCGCGGGCTGGATGATCCCGGAGATGAACTGCGCCTTGAAGCCCGCGGAGTAGAGCGCGTCGTTCTGCTCGCGGAACAGCCCGGCGGACTCCTTCTGCCGGCCGAAGACCTTCACCAGCGAGTGGCCGGTGTACATCTCCTCGATGTGGGCGTTGAGCTTGCCGGTCGTCTTCCACTGCTGGACGAACTGGGGCTGCGCCCGCTTGCCGATCTTGGTGGCGACGACGACGGAGACCGGCACGGTCAGCAGCGCGACCAGCGCCAGCAGCGGCGAGATCCAGAACATCATCACCAGCACGCCGACGATGGTCAGCAGCGAGACGACGATCTGGCTGAGGGTCTGCTGCAGCGTCTGCTGGATGTTGTCGATGTCGTTGGTCGCCCGGGAGAGCACCTCGCCGCGCTGCTGCTTGTCGAAGTAGCTCAGCGGCAGCCGGGCCAGCTTCTCCTCGACCTGCTCACGCATCCGGAAGACGGTGCGCTGCACGACGCGGGTGGCGATCCTGGCCTGCACGAAGCCGAACAGCGAGGCCGCGGCGTAGATCACCGCGACCCAGAGCAGCACGGTGCCGACCGCACCGAAGTCGATGCCGTGGCCGGGGACCACCGGCATCGTGCCGAGCATGTCGGCCAGGCCGCCCTGGCCGTCCGCCCGCAGATGGTCGGCGGCCTGCTCCTTGCTGATTCCGGCGGGCAGTTGGCGGCCGACGAGGCCCGCCATGATCAGGTCGGTGGCGTGGCCGAGGACCTTGGGGCCCAGCACCGTCAGCGTCACGCTGAGCACGCCGAGCACCAGCGCGACCGAGATGACGCCGCGCTCCGGGCGCATCTGGCCCAGCAGGCGCTTGCCGGAGCCCTTGAAGTCCATCGACTTCTCGGTGGGCTGGCCGCCCATCATCCGTCCGGGTCCGGCCGCCGGGGCCGGGCCTCTTCTGGGGGCGGCCGGTGCGTCGCCGCCGGCCGGGGCGGCGGTCCGGGCGGCCGCGCCCTTGTCCTGGGTGGTCACGCCGCCTCCTGCTCGGTGAGCTGGGAGAGCACGATCTCCCGGTAGGTCTCGTTGTGGTCCATCAGCTCGGTGTGCGTACCCGTGCCGACGACCACGCCCTCGTCGAGGACGATGATGCGGTCCGCGCCGCGGATGGTGGAGACCCGCTGCGCGACGATCACCACGGTCGCCCGGCCGGTCTCCCGCGACAGGGCGGCGCGCAGCGCCGCGTCCGTGGCGTAGTCGAGCGCCGAGAAGGAGTCGTCGAAGAGGTAGATCTCGGGTCGGCGCACCAGCGCCCGCGCGATCGCCAGCCGCTGCCGCTGACCGCCGGAGACATTGCCGCCGCCCTGGGAGACGGGCGCGTCCAGCCCGCCCTCCATCCGCTCGACGAACTCGCGGGCCTGCGCGGTCTCCAGGGCGTGCCAGAGCTCTTCGTCGGTGGCGTCGGGGTTGCCGTAGCGCAGGTTGGTCGCGACGGTGCCGGAGAAGAGGTACGGCTTCTGCGGGACCAGGCCGATGGCGGTGGCCAGCGTCTCCTGGTCGAGGGTGCGGACGTCCTCGCCGTCGACCAGGACCGTGCCGCCGGTCGCGTCGAACAGTCGCGGTACGAGCCCGAGGAGGGTCGATTTGCCGCTGCCCGTCGAACCGATGACGGCGGTGGTCTCGCCGGGGTGGGCGATCAGCGAGATGTCCTTGAGGACCGGCTGTTCGGCGCCCGGGAAGCGGAACTCGACGTTGCGCAGCTCCAGTTCGCCGTGCCGGCGCAGCTCGGTGACGGGGTTCTCGGCCGGCACGACGCTGGTGTCCGTCGCCAGCACCTCCTGGATGCGCTCGGCGCACACCTCGGCGCGCGGCAGCATCATCACCATGAAGGTCGCCATCATGATCGACATGAGGATGTACATGAGGTAGCTGAGGAACGCCGTCAGCGCGCCGATCTGCATGGCGCCGCTGTCGATACGCAGCCCGCCGAACCAGACGACGGCCACGCTGGAGAGGTTCACGATCAGCATGACCAGCGGGAACATCATCGACATCAGCCGGCCGGCACGCACCGACACGTCGTAGAGGTCGGTGTTGGCGCCGGCGAACCGCTCGCGCTCGTGCCGGTCCCGGACGAAGGCGCGGATGACGCGGATGCCCGTGATCTGCTCGCGCAGCACGCGGTTGACCGTGTCGATGCGCTCCTGCACACCGCGGAACAGCGGGCGCATCCGGCGCACGATCAGCGAGACGAGAACGCCGAGAACCGGGACGATGACCAGGAGGAGTCCGGAGAGCGGCACGTCCTGATTGAGCGCCATGACGACGCCGCCGACGCACATGATCGGCGCCGACACCATCATCGTGAACGTCATGAGCACCAGCATCTGGACCTGCTGGACGTCATTCGTCGTGCGGGTGATCAGCGACGGCGCGCCGAAGGTGCCCATTTCCCGGGCGGAGAAGGATTGCACCCGGTCGAAAACGGCGGCGCGGATGTCGCGGCCGAGGGCCATGGCCGTCCGGGCCCCGAAATAGACGGCGCCGATGGCACAAATGATCTGCAGGAGGGTCACGGCGATCATGAATCCGCCGAGGCGGAAGATATAGCCCGTGTCCCCCTTCACGACACCGTTGTCAATGATGTCGGCGTTGAGGGTGGGCAAATAGAGCGTTGCCAGCGTCTGGATCAGCTGAAGCAACACGATCACGGATATCGAGCGCCTGTGGGGCCGCAAATGCGCCCGCGCTAGTCGGACCAACACCCGTAGAGCCTATGCGAACACTTGCCCTCGGCAATCGAATTTCCGAGGACCCCCAGGCCGGGCGCAACAGCCTTTGCCAGAACTTGCCGGGAACCGGACCGGGCGCGGCGTACGCCATCATGGAGGCGGCAACGACGGGGCCCCGCCACGGCCCCCGCCCACGACCACACACGATGATCACGATGAAGAGGCCGCCGTGACAACAACTGGCACCGTGCGCTACTGGGCCGCGGCCAAGGCCGCCGCCGGCACGGCAGAGGAGCCGTACGCGGCGGCGACGCTCGCCGAGGCGCTCGACGCGGCGCGCGCGACGCACGCCGCGAATCCCGAGTTCGCGCGCGTCCTGCTGCGCTGCTCATTTCTGGTGGACGGCGATCCGGTCGGCACCCGCGACCATGCGACGGTGACGCTGGCCCCTGGCGGCACCGTCGAGGTCCTGCCGCCGTTCGCGGGAGGGTGAGCACACGACCATGAGCGACAACGAGCCGCAGCACGGACAGCAGAACCCGTACGACCCGTACGCCCAGCCGTACGCCCCGTACGCGCAGCAGGCCCCCTATAACCAGCCGGACTCCTACGCGCAGCAGCAGTACCGGTACGAGCAGCAGCAACAGCCCTACGGGCAGGAGCCGTCCCAGGGCCAGAGCCAGGGCCACTACGGCCACGCGCCGTACGACGGGTACGGCAACGGCACCCACGACGCCTACGGCACCCCGCAGCAGGCCGCCCACCACCCGCAGCCCGCGAACCCGCAGACCCAGGTCTGGGACGCCCCCACCTGGGAGACCGGCACCCACCAGCCGCTGCCGGACACGAGCGCGCAGACCTCGCAGTTCCCCGCCCAGCCGCCGGCGGCACCGCCCCCCGCACCCGCGGCCCCGACCCCCGCCTCCACCGCCCACCTCGCGCCCAACCAGCGCGCCCGCGCCGAGGGCCGTTCGCCGATCATCCCGCCGGGCATGAAGCCGGCCGTGCTGACGGCGGCGCTGGCCCTGCTGCTCGCGCTGGCCGCGCCGCTCCCCCGGCCGGCGCTGCTGGTGCCGGTGGCGCTGCTGCAGGCCGTCACGGCGGCCGGCTGGTTCCGGCTGAACGGCATGTGGCCGGCCCGCCAGGGCATCGCGCTCGCCTTCCTGGCCGGGCTGACCACCGATGTCGCGCTGCTGGCCACCGACCGCGGGGACGCGCCCCTGGTGGCCATCGGCACGCTCGGCGTGTGGTGCCTGTTCGTCCTCGTCCTCCAGCTGCGCAACCGCAGCAGCGCGGACGAGCGGATGTACGCACTGACCGCGGGCCTGACCTCCACCGCCCTGGTCGTGCTCGCCTCGGGCCAGCTCGCCGCCGGCGCGCACGCGGTGGTGGTCGGCGCCGCGGCCGTCGCGCTGGCGACGCTCGCCCGCGCACTGCCGCTGCCCGCCGTCGCCTCCGTCGCCGTCGCCCTGGTGGCGGCCGCGGGCGCGGGCATCGCGGCCGGCCAGCTGACCGGCCTCGGGGCCGGTGGCGCGCTGCTGGGCCTGGCGGCCGGCGGCTGCGCCCTGATCGGCCTGCGGGTGGCGAGCTACGACTACCCCTCCCGCTTCGTCCACCTGACGGCGGGCGTCGCCCTGCCGCTGGCCCTCGCCGCCCCCGCGGTGTACGTCCTGGGCCGCGCGCTCGGCTAGCCCCGCCAACACGGCCGCGCCTGCCGTCCGGCGGCCTCATGGGAGCGCCTCGCGCCCCCATGAGGCCGTCGGGCGCACCGGCCGGACCCGATCCTCTAGGCTCCCCGGTGCGCAGGCAGGGGGCCTGCACCGTGGAAACGGCCGGGCTTCCGGCCCTTGTGTGGGGGAAGTGGTTCGATGCGTGCACTACGGGTGTTGTTGTTCATCGTCGTCATATTCGGGGCGCTGTTCGTCGCGGGCGATCGCTTCGCGGTGAGCTACGCCGAGGACAAGGCCGCGGACAAGATCCGCAGCAGCCAGGGGCTGGACCGGACCCCTGAGGTCTCGATCAAGGGCTTCCCGTTCCTGACCCAGGTCGCCGGCCGCAGCCTCGACGAGGTGGACGCCGAGCTCGGCGGTATCGAGGCCCGTGCGAACGGCCGCACGCTGCGGGTGGAGAAGCTGAGCGCCCGGTTCCACGACGTGGAACTGTCCAGCGACTACACCTCCATCAAGAGCGCCGCCTCGGCCACCGGCACCGCCGCGATCTCGTACGCGGACCTGACCAAGGCGGCGGGCGGCGGCGTCCAGGTGACCTACGGCGGCCAGAAGGACGGCCGCAGCCAGGTCAAGATCTCGCCGAAGCTCCCGCTCCTCAGCTCGCTCCAGGTGACCGGCTCGATCACCACCGTCCACGGCAACACCGTCCGGCTGCGGGCCGACAGCGTCCCGGGGATGTGCAAGGCCATCCCGGGCTGCGAGCAGAAGGTGCGTGCCCAGACCGACCACGAGTGGAAGCTGGACCAGCTGCCGGGCAACCTCAAGCTGGAGAAGGTGGCGACCATGAAGGGCGGCATCTCGATCTCCGCCTCCGGCCAGGACGTCACCCTTCCCGGCTAGAGATCCGCTCCGGCTGACCGTGCCGCCGCGGCGGGCCGCCCCACCGGCCCGCCGCCGCCACCGTCGCCGCGGTCGCACCCCGTCCAACCGCTGAGACACGGACGTCCGTACGCCAGACCCCCCACCGGCGCACCCGGCTCGGAGTGCCGCCCGCGCCGCCCTGCCGTCGTCCGCCATCCCACATCGCGGACAAACGCGTCTCATCATCCGACACGCCGGTGACACGCCCCGGCGTTCGTCCCTACGATCGGTGGCATGCAGAGCTCATTGAGCGGTCTCCGTCCGCGGGGACAGGCGGTTCTTACGAAGCGGCGGGCAGTGGACCTGTGCCGCGTCGCCGCCATGCTCTGTCGCTCTGTCTGACGGGCCCCGTTCGCGCTCCCGTCCACACCCGGCCCGCCCCTCGGGCCACCCCCGCATGTCCGCGCAGCGCAGCGCGCCCAGCCGCAGCGCGCTCACGGCGTACCCACGTGCATGTCTGCAAACCGCCCCCGCAACTGCCCCGGAGGAGAAAAATCATGAGCCGTAGTGACGTCCTGGTAGACGCCGACTGGGTCGAGGCCCACATCGACGACCCCAAGGTGGTCATCGTCGAGGTCGACGAGGACACCTCGGCCTACGAGAAGAACCACATCAAGAACGCCGTCCGGATCGACTGGAAGCAGGACCTCCAGGACCCGGTCCGCCGCGACTTCGTCGACCAGGCCGGCTTCGAGGCGCTGCTCTCGAAGAAGGGCATCGCCAACGACGACCTCGTCGTCCTCTACGGCGGCAACAACAACTGGTTCGCGTCCTACGCCTACTGGTACTTCAAGCTCTACGGCCACGACGGCGTGAAGCTGCTCGACGGCGGCCGCAAGAAGTGGGAGCTGGACTCCCGCGACCTGGTCGACGCCGTGCCGACGCGCGCCGAGACCTCGTACAAGGCGAAGCCGCAGAACACCGCGATCCGCGCGTTCCGTGACGACGTCGTCAACGCCATCGGCGACAAGAACCTCGTCGACGTGCGCTCCCCCGACGAGTTCAGCGGCAAGCTGCTCGCCCCGGCGCACCTTCCGCAGGAGCAGTCGCAGCGCCCCGGCCACGTGCCGAGCGCCCGCAACATCCCGTGGTCGAAGAACGCCAACGACGACGGCACCTTCAAGTCGGACGACGAGCTCAAGGCGCTCTACGAGAGCGAGTCGGTCGACCTGGCGAAGGACACCATCGCCTACTGCCGCATCGGTGAGCGCAGCGCGCTCACCTGGTTCGTGCTGCACGAGCTGCTCGGCCAGACCAACGTCAAGAACTACGACGGTTCCTGGACCGAGTACGGCTCGCTGGTCGGCGTGCCGATCGAGCTCGGCGCCAACAAGTAACCAAGCCGCGTAAGCAGCTTCCCCCGAACCCCTCAAGGAAGTACCCCTATGTGTGGAGCACAGGCCGGCGGACCCGACGCCTCGACGATCAAGCCCGGTGAGACCACCATCCAGGGCAGCGTGACCCGCGACGGCGAGCCCGTCACCGGTTACGTCCGCCTCCTGGACAGCACCGGCGAGTTCACCGCCGAGGTCCCCACCTCCGCGACCGGACAGTTCCGCTTCTACGCCGCCGAGGGCACCTGGACGCTGCGCGCGCTCGTTCCCGGTGGCACCGCGGACCGCACCGTCGTCGCCCAGCACGGCGGTCTGGCGGAGGTCGCCATCGCCGTCTGACGGTGACGTGGGCAGGGTCGCCGTGATGACGATCCGTACGGCTGGAGGGCCGCATCCCCGGGGTTTGGACGCCTTGGCGGGGATGCGGCCCTCCGCGTCGTTCCAGGCCCGGGGCCTGCCCGCGCTCCGGGCTTCATTCCTGCCCCTCGCGGACTTACCGTGGACTTATGTACGCGCACCGCCCGCTGCCCCCGCAGCGCCGTCACCGCAGGTACTTCGTGCTGATGGGCGTGTGCATCGTGCTGTTCGTGCTGGCCTGGAGCGTGGTCCGGCTCTGGTCGGTGCCGGCGGCGGTCGCCATGTGCGTGGTCGCCATGGTCATTCCGCCCGTCGCCGCGGTCATCGGGAACCGCAGGGAGCCCGGCGAGCGCTGGTGGGACGAGTCCGGGGACCCGGAGTCCGACCGCTGGTGGCGCGAGCTGGACGACCGGGAGGACAAGCACCCGCACTGATCACCGGGCCGCGCCCGCGGGCTCAGTAGACGAGCGCCTGCACACCGTCCGGCATGATCTCGCTGACGAAGAACTGCGCGCCGGCGATCCCGGCTCCCTCGATCAGGTCCTTCTGCTCGATGTCCCGCCGGGCCGCGCACTGCGTGCAGACGGTGATCGCGCCGCCGCCCACGAGGATCCCGTCGATCAGCTCCGGCAGCGGCGCCGAATGCGGCAGCTCGAACTCGGCCGCCCGGCCCGGCAGCGCGAACCACGCGGACTCCCCGGTCAGCCACAGCGACACCTCGACGCCGCTGGCCACCGCCACCGCCGCCACCGTGAACGCCTGCGAGCACCGCTCGGGCGCGTCCGCACCCGCCGTCACCTTGATCACGAGCTTCTTCGCCATGGGGCCAGCCTATGCGGCAGGCCCTGGATGGGGGCGCTTCCCGCTCCGTCGGAGCTTGGCGGCGGACCTCACACCGCCGCGTTCACCCGCGCCGACTAGACTCAAGGGCGGTCCGTTACACCTCACTCCGTCCAAGGAGCGCGCTCGTGCTTGAGGCAGTCTTCACCACCCTGCTCGTCCTGGTCGCCGTCGGCGTCGTCGCCTTCGCCGGCCTGACCTGGAAGAAGCTGTACCAGGGCCAGCGCTGAACACCCGCTCCCCACACTCCGCAGATACCCCGCTCTCTACAGATCGCCTGAGCTCATGATCGAGATCCCGTCCGACCTGAACCCGGCCCTGGTGCCCCTCGCCTTCCTCCTCGGCAACTGGGAGGGCGCGGGAGTCGCGGACTTCCCGGGCACCGAGAAGTGCAACTTCGGGCAGGAAGTCACCTTCACCCACGACGGCCGTGACTTCCTCGAATACACCTCGCACAGCTGGGTGCTCGACGGCGAGGGCAAGAAGGTCAGCCCGCTGGAGACCGAGAGCGGCTACTGGCGGATCGACGCGGACCGCAAGGTCGAGATCGTGATGATCCGCGACCAGGGCATCGTCGAGGTCTGGTACGGCGAGCTCGCCGACCAGAAGCCGCAGATCGACCTGGCCACCGACGCCATCGCGCGTACCGCCGCCTCCGGCCCGTACAGCGGCGGCAAGCGGCTCTACGGCTACGTCAACAGCGACCTGATGTGGGTGGGCGAGAAGGCCACCCCCGAGGTGTCGCTGCGCCCGTACATGTCCGCGCACCTGAAGAAGGTCGTGGACCCGAGCGAGTGGGCCAAGGACCTCAAGGACCTGCCCGACGACGGCATCGCCTTCTTCAAGTAGACCGTTCGCCGGACGGCAGCATCAGAGCCGCACGGCAGCACACCAGCACCACCAGCACGACGCGCCCCGCGGGGGAAGTCCGGTGAGAGTCCGGCGCTGACCCGCAACGGTAAGCGGAATCGCCTTCCGCAAGCCCGATCGCCCGCGGCGGCGTCAGCTCCAGCAACTCGCCGTGGACTGCGAGGGGACGCCTTCGCCGCACCGCGCCGGGCCACACCTTCCTCCCGCAGGGAAGCGGCCCGAGCCGAAGGCGGACCCGTCCGTGGCGAGCACGAGCACCCCCCAGGCCGCGCCCCGCGCCCCGGGCCCGCACGACGGGCCGCCGGCCGCGCCGCGACGGCTGCCGCTGCCTCCCCTGATAGCCGTGCTCACGGCCGTGCTGCTCGGCTCCCTGCTCTGCGGGGCCGGTCTCGGGGCCGCCGGGGTGAGCTGGGCGCAGGTGCTGCGCTATCTGACGGCCGGGCTGACCGGCGGCACCCTCGCCCCCGACGAGGTCTCCGCCTACACCATCGTGTGGGAGCTGCGCTTCCCGCGGGCCGTACTGGCCGCCGTCGTCGGCGCCGGGCTCGCCGCCATCGGCGTGGCCGTCCAGGCCCTGGTCCGCAACGCGCTCGCCGACCCCTTCGTCCTCGGTATCTCCTCCGGCGCCGCCGTCGGCGCCAACGCCGTCCTGCTGTTCGGGGCGTTCGCGGCGCTCGGCGTCTGGGCGCTGTCCGCGTCCGCGTTCGTCTCCGCGCTGCTCGCCATGGCCCTGGTCTACGCCGCGGCCCGCACCGCCCACGGGCTCACCCCGCTGCGCCTGGTGCTGACCGGCACCGCGATGTACTACGGCTTCTCCGCCATCACCACCCTCATGGTCTTCACCGCCGACCGCGGCGAGGCGGCCCGCTCGGCGATGATGTGGCTGCTGGGCAGCCTGAGCGGGGCCGGCTGGGGATCGGTGCCGATCGCCGCGGCCGCGGTGGCCGCCGCCCTGGCCCATCTGCTGCTCTCCGCCGGCCGGTTGAACGCGCTCGCCATGGGCGACGAGACCGCCGCGGCCCTCGGGGTGGACGCACGGCGGCTGCGCCGCGAGCTGTTCGTGGTGTCCGCTGCGGTCACCGGCGCGGTGGTCGCGGTCAGCGGCGCCATCGGCTTCGTCGGGCTGATGGTGCCGCATGTGACGCGGATGCTGGTGGGCGCCGACCACCGCCGGGTGCTGGCCGTCGCGCCGCTGCTCGGCGCGGTGCTGCTGGTCTGGGTCGATGTGCTGTCGCGGGTGCTGCTGGCGCCGGTGGAGCTGCCGGTGGGCGTGATCACCGCGGTCATCGGCGTGCCCTGCTTCGTGCTGCTGATGCGGCGCCGCGGCTACTCGTTCGGGGGTGCCTGATGCAGCTGGAGATCACCGGCCTGTCGGTGGAGGTGGCCGGGAAGCGGCTGGTCCACGACATCACGCTGGCGGCCGGCAGCGGCCGCCTGGTCGGGCTCGTCGGCCCCAACGGCAGCGGCAAATCGACCCTGCTGCGCTGCGTCTACCGCGCGCTGCGCCCGGCCGCGGGCGACGTACGGCTGGACGGCACCGACCTGCACGCCATGGACGCGCGCGAGGGGGCCCGGCTGCTGGCCGCGCTGCCCCAGGAGGCGGGCACCGAGTTCGACTTCACCGTGGCGGAGGTCGTCGCGATGGGGCGGCTGCCGCACCAACGGGGCTCCGGCCGGGCGAGCGCCGCGGACACCGAGGTGTGCGCGCGGTCGCTGGACCGGGTCGGCGCCGGGCATCTGTCCGGGCGCGGCTTCCTGAGCCTGTCCGGCGGCGAGAAGCAGCGGGTGCTGATCGCCCGCGCGCTCGCCCAGGAACCGCGGGTGCTGGTGCTGGACGAGCCGACCAACCACCTGGACATCGCTCAGCAGTTGGAGGTGCTGGCCCTGGTGCGGGACAGCCGGCTGACGGTGCTGACCGCGCTGCACGACCTCAATCTGGCCGCCGTGCACTGCGACGAGCTGTACGTCATCGCCGACGGCCGTATCGCCGCCGCGGGCCCGCCGCACGACGTGCTGACCCCCGCCCTGCTGGCCGACGTCTTCGGCGTCCGCGCCCATCGCGTCCGGCATCCCGAAACGGGCGCCGTCCAGCTGCTGTTCGACCGCCTGGCCGCTCGGACCGAGCCCGCCGAAGCCCCCGCCCCGACCGCCCCGTGAGGACCGCCATGACCCCGCCCGCCCGCCGCTCCGCCGCCCTGCTCGCCGTCCTCGCGCTCGCCCTCACCGCCACCGGCTGCGGCGCCCGCGTCGCCTCCGACGGCAAGCCCGGCGCGCGGTCCGGCGGCCCGGGCCCCTACCCGGTCACCGTCGAGAACTGCGGCACCCGCACCACGTACGACAAGGCCCCCGAGCGGGTCGTCACCAACGACGTCGGCATCACCGAGATCATGTTCGCGCTCGGCCTGGAGAAGCACATGGCCGGCTATGTGATGCCCGACGACAAGGGCGATCTGGGCGCGGTGCCCTGGAAGGCCGCGTACGGCAAGGTCCCTTGGCTCTCCAAGAAGGCCATCACCAAGGAGATGGCCCTGGACGCCCGCGCCGATCTGGTCTTCGCGGGCTGGAACTACGGCTTCGGCGAGGACAACGGCATCACCCCCGCCTCCCTCAAGAAGGTCGGCATCGGCAGTTACGTCCTGACGGAGTCCTGCCACAACAGCACCGACGGCAGCGGCGGCAGCGCCCGCGGGGTGATGCCGCCCCTGGAGGCGCTCTACACCGACCTGACGGCCCTCGGGAAGATCTTCCACGTCGAGGGCCGCGCCGCCGCCCTGATCAAGACGTACAAGAAGCAGATCGCCGACGCCGCGGCCAAGGCACCCGCACCGGCCGGCCGGCCCTCCGTCTTCCTCTACGACGACGGCCGCGACAAGCCGCTGACCTCGGGGAAGTTCGCCGGGCCGCACGACATCATCACCAAGGCCGGCGGTGACCACGTCATGAAGGACCTCAAGGACTCCTGGACGACCGTCGGCTGGGAAACCGTCGTCGCCCGCAACCCGGACGTCATCGTCATCAACAACTACGGCGACACCTCGGCCGCCCGGAAGAAGGCGTTCCTGACGTCCTACGCGCCCCTGCGGAACGTCTCGGCCGTCAAGAACGACCGGATCTACGTCATGGACTACGCCGAACTCGTCGAGAGCCCCCGCAACCCGGCCGCCGTCACCGACCTGGCCCGCTATCTGCGGGGTGTGCACACCGGCTGACGCACACCGCCCGGCACCGGCGCGTACGCACCGGCCGCGCACCCTCCTACACTGGCTGTGTGGTGACCACCGACTGGCAGAGCGACCTCCGCAGGCGCGGATACCGCCTGACCCCGCAGCGTCAGCTCGTCCTGGAGGCTGTGGACAGGCTGGAACACGCCACCCCCGACGACCTCCTCACCGAGGTCCGCAAGACGGCGGGCGGCGTGAACATCTCCACGGTCTACCGGACCCTGGAGCTCCTGGAGGAGCTGGGCCTGGTCAGCCATGCCCACCTCGGCCACGGCGCCCCGACCTACCACCTCGCCGACCGGCACCACCACATCCACCTGGTGTGCCGGGACTGCACGGAGGTCATCGAGGCGGATCTGTCGGTGGCCGAACCCTTCACGACCAAGCTGCGCGAAGAGTTCGGCTTCGAGACGGACATGAAGCACTTCGCGATCTTCGGCCGGTGCACGGCGTGCAGCGCGAAGGCGGCCCGGGGCGACGACGCCGGGGCGTGACCCGTACGGCGGGCCCTGCGGGCGCGCGTCCGGATCCGGCCCCCGTGGCGCAGTCCCCGCGCGCCTGTCCGCCCGTTGCCGCCGGGCCGTAGGCTGACTCCATGAAGAGTTCCCTGCTGTCGCTGCCCGGTGCCGTCCCCGCCGAGGCCCCCGACGAAGGCGTCGCCGCGCATTACGGCGATCTCTTCCGGGAACAACGCGCGCTCGCGGGCGGCTCCGGCTTCGTGGACCTCTCGCACCGCGGCGTGGTCACCGTCACCGGCGCCGAGCGGCTGAGCTGGCTGCATCTGCTGATCACCCAGCACGTCAGCGACCTCGCCCCCGGCCACGCCACCGAGGCCCTGATCCTCTCCGCGCACGGCCACATCGAGCACGCGCTCTACCTCGTCGACGACGGCACGACGACCTGGCTGCACACCGAGCCCGGCGACCAGGAGGCGCTGATCGCCTACCTGGAGAGCATGAAGTTCTTCTACCGCGTCGAGGTCGCCGACCGCACCGAGGACACCGCCGTCGTGCACCTCCCGGCCGGCTCGATCACCGAGGTGCCCGAGAACGCCGTCGTACGCGAGACACCGCACGGCCGTGACCTCTTCCTGCCGCGCGACGGCCTGGAGTCCTTCGCGGCCGCCCACGGCCCCGCGATCGGCATCCTCGCCCTGGAGGCGCTGCGCGTCGAGGCACACCGCCCGCGGCTCGGCCTGGAGACCGACCACCGCACCATCCCGCACGAGCTGGGCTGGATCGGCACCGCCGTGCATCTCCAGAAGGGCTGCTACCGCGGCCAGGAGACCGTCGCCCGGGTCCACAACCTGGGCAAGCCGCCCCGCCGGCTGGTCTTCCTGCACCTGGACGGCAGCGAGGTGCACCTCCCGCCGCACGGCACGCCCGTACGCCTCGCCTCGGAGGGCGAGGAGGGCCGCCAGCTCGGCTTCATCACGACCTCGGCCCGCCACCACGAGCTCGGCCCGATCGCGCTGGCCCTGGTCAAGCGCAATGTGCCGGCGGACGCCGCGCTCTCGGCGGACGGCACCGCGGCGGCGCAGGAGATCGTGGTCGCGCCGTAGGGGTCCCCTCGCGGCGCGCCGCGAGGGCGCTCAGACCTCGACGAGGACCGTGAACGGCCCGTCGTTCGTCAGCGACACCTTCATGTCCGCGCCGAAGCGCCCGGTCTCCACCCGGGCGCCGAGCGCCCGCAGCTGCGCGACGACCTCGTCGACCAGCGGTTCGGCGACCGGCCCGGGGGCCGCCGCGTTCCAGGTGGGGCGGCGGCCCTTGCGGGCATCACCGTAGAGAGTGAACTGGCTGATCACCAGGAGCGGTGCCCCGGTGTCCGAGCAGGACTTCTCGCCTTGCAGGATCCGCACCGACCACAGCTTGCGGGCGAGCTGCGCCGCCTTCTCCGCGCTGTCCTCGTGGGTGACCCCCACCAGCACGCACAGCCCTTCACCGACGATCTCGCCGACCGTCTCGCCCGCCACGTCGACGCGTGCGCCGTCGACCCTCTGCACCACAGCTCGCATACGCGCCATCATGCCCGGCGGCCGCCGGCATCCGTACACCCGTACCCACGCAAGGGCCGTTCGGGTGCCATGGCGCTGCACGGGGACCGCCCAGAGTGGCACGATGCGTGCACGCGGTGCGTTTCATGGACAACATGCCCTGGAGGCCGCACCGGACGAGGGGACGGAACGACTCATGAGCACTGCCCGCTCCGGGCGCAGGCCCGGTCCCGCACCAACCGCCCGCACGACACCCACCGCCCTGACGACGACCACCACCGCAACGGCTCGCGTCGAGCCCACCCGCACCGAGGATGGCTCCATGCTCCAGGCAGGCCAGGCGCAGCACCCCCGCCCTCCGCAGCAGCGCGACCGTTTCCGCCCGGCCGCGACACCCGACATGTCCGGCCTGGGCCTTCCCGAGCTGCGGGTGGTCCGGCGCGATTCGCAGCAGGAGGAGGCCGATCTGAGCTATCTGCGGAGGCTGCTGCAGGGCCGGATCGACATCCTGCGGGCCGAGATGTCCCACCGCACGACGCCGCATTCGCCGCTGCTCGACCGCCTCCCGGAGATCCTCACCGATGTCCCGTCGCGGCACCGCTCCTCCGCCCGGCACGTCACCCTCGGGACGCCGCACAGCGAGGAGTACCGCAAGATGGCCGAGGAGATGCTCGGCGACGTCGAGCTGTCCGACCTCACCGCCCGCACGGACCAGGAGCTGCACGACGCGATGCGGCGGCTGATCCGCTACGAGCGGCAGGTCTCCCGCCGCCGCCAGACCCTGCAGCGCACGGCCGACGATTGCAGTGCCGAGATCACCCGCAGGTACCGTGAAGGCGAAGCGCAAGTAGACGACCTGCTCTCCTGACCCGGCTGTTCCCGGGGGCGTGGGTCCCCTCCCGGAAGGCCGCAGATGACCTCGCCCAGCCCGATATCCGCATCGTCCCCGGTATCAGGGCCGTCCCCCGCATCCCCGGTCTCCCCTGTCCTCGCCGAGGTCGTCCGTTCCGGCTTCGTCGAGGGGCGGCACCGCGGTGCGCTGGTGGTGCTGGCGGCCGACGGCAGCGTGGAGTGGTCACTCGGCGATGCCGAAGCCCCGGTCTTCCCCCGCTCGACGAACAAGCCGATGCAGGCCGCCGCCGTGCTCCGGGCCGGCCTCGACCTGTCGGGCGAACGGCTGGCCCTGGCCGCCGCGAGCCATTCCGGGGAGCCCTTCCACCTCGATCTGGTCCGCACGATGCTGGCCGAGTTCGGTCTGACCGCCGACCAGCTGCAGACGCCGCCCGACCTGCCGCTCGACCCGGAGGAGGCGGAGCACTACCTGGCGTCGGGTCAGGTGCGCGACCGCCGCACCATGAACTGCTCGGGCAAGCACACCGCGATGCTGGCCGCCTGCGCGCTCAACGGCTGGCCGCTGGAGAGCTACCTCGACCAGGATCACCCGCTGCAGCGGCTGGTGCTCGACGGCGTCCGCGCGGCGAGCGGCGACGACGTCGCCCACATCGGCACCGACGGCTGCGGCGCGCCCCTGATGTCGCTCTCGCTGACCGGCCTGGCCCGCGCCTTCCGGCACTTCGTCCTGGCGGAGCCGGGCACCCCCGAGCGGCGGGTCGCGGATGCGATGCGCGCGCACCCCGAGTACGTCGCGGGCACCCGCCGCCCGGACACCTGGCTGATGCGGGAGCTGCCCGGCACCCTGTCGAAGATGGGCGCCGAGGCGGTCCAGGCGCTGGCGCTGCCCGACGGCCGGGCGCTGGCCTTCAAGATCGAGGACGGCGCGACCCGCACCCTCGGCCCGGTGCTGGCCGCGACACTGCGGCGGATGGGCGTCGACGCGCCCGTGCTCTCCCGGATCGAGGACGTCCCGCTGCTGGGCGGCGCCGAACGGGTGGGTGAAATCCGCGCGACGATCTGACGGGCGCGTGGATAGCGTGCGGACATGAGCCCTGAGATCCGCACGATCGGCGACAGCGACGTCCGCGGCTGGTTCGAGGCCCTGGTGACCGGGTTCCTGAACCCGCCGGTGGTCTCGGACGAGGACGTCGCCTACCGCACCGCGCACTACGACCCGGCGCGCACCCAGGGCGCCTACGACAACGGCCGCTGCGTCGCCACCTTCCGCAGCTTCGCGCAGGAGCTGACGGTGGTGGGCGGCGCGCGGCTGCCCGCCGACGCCGTCACCAGCGTGACGGTCTCCCCCACCCACCGCCGCCGCGGCCTGCTCAGCCGCATGATGGAGACCGACCTGCGCGCCGCCAAGGAGCGCGGCGATCCGCTCGCCACCCTCATCGCCGCCGAGTACCCGATCTACGGGCGGTTCGGCTTCGGCCCGGCGACCTGGACGACGGGCTGGCTCATCGACGTGCCCCGCACCCGCCTCGACCCGCGGCACGGCGCCCCCGAGGGCGGCGGCAGGGTCGACTTCGCCTCCGCAGAGGAGGTCCGGTCGATCGGGCCCGGTCTTCACGACCGGCTCTGCGACCGGGTGCCGGGCGCGGTCTCCCGCTCCCGCGCCTGGTGGGACCAGGCCGCCGGCGCCGTCCGCTTCCCGCAGTACCCCTCGTGGGTGGAGCCGTTCCACGCCGTCCACCGCTCCCCGTCGGGCACGGTCGAGGGCCTGGTCACGTACACCGTCACGGAGCGCTGGGAAGCCAAGCGCCCGCAGAACTCCGTGCATGTCCGGCAGCTGATCGCGACGACGCCCGCCGCCGAGCGGGCGCTGTGGCAGTTCCTGTGCTCCATCGACTGGGTGCTGCACGTGCACACCGGCGGGCGCGCCCCCGATGATGTGCTGCCGCACCACTTCGGCGACCCGCGCGCCGCCGCCGTCCATGAGCAGTCGGACTTCCTGTGGCTGCGCCCGCTGGACATCCCCCGGATGCTGGAGGCGCGTACGTACCCGGCTTCCGGCAGCCTCGTCCTGGAGGTCGAGGACCGCGCGGGTCTGGCCGGCGGCCGCTTCCTGCTGGACGCGGGCCCGGACGGCGCCACGTGCACACCGACCACGCGCTCGGCCGAACTGACCCTTGACGTGGGCGAGTTGGCCTCGCTCTATCTGGGCGACACCTCCGCCTCCCGGCTGGCCGCGCACGGCCGTGTCCACGAGGAGCGCCCCGGGGCCCTGGCCACCGCCGATCTGCTGCTGCACACGGCGCGGCGGCCGTGGTGCCCGGACGTGTTCTGAGGCGGCCGCCACCGCCGGGGCCGGCGGCCGGGGCGGCCGAATATTCCCGCAGCGGGCGCTGCCCCGGCGGCCCTGGCCTGCATAAAGTGGCGAGGACACAATGCAGGGCGATGCGTTGCGGACGCCGTGCACCGGGCACGGCGCCCCGCGGTGCAGCGCAATCCACCCACCACAGCAGGAGGCCGGCGACCATGAGCGACGCGAATACCGAGCCGCAGGGGCCCGAGGCGATCGAGCACGCCCATGACCCCGAGGTGCTGCAGCTCGCGGCCAAGGTGTTCGACCTGGCGCGGCACGGCGACACCGACACCGTCGCCGCGTATGTGGACGCGGGCGTCCCCGCCAACCTGACGAACGACAAGGGCGACTCCCTCGTCATGCTGGCCGCCTACCACGGCCACGCGGCCACGGTGGAGGCGCTGCTCCAGCGCGGCGCGGACGCCGACCGCACCAACGACCGGGGCCAGTCACCGCTGGCCGGCGCGGTCTTCAAGGGCGAGGACGAGGTCATCAAGGCCCTCGTCGCGCACGGCGCGGACCCGGCGGCCGGCACGCCGTCCGCGATCGACACGGCCCGCATGTTCGAGAAGACGGAGCTGCTGACGCTGTTCGGGGTGGAGTGACCGAGGGGGCGTGAGCGAGGCGGGGCCCGGGGGCGCGGCGAGCCGGACGCGGTGCGCGACGGCGCACGCAGGCGGCGCCCCGGCCCGGTCCGGGAGCCCCGGGCGGGACGGGAAGGACTACATCACGGCCCTTGACCTCAACCTTAATTGAGGTCCTAGCGTCTGGTGCTGACGGCGAAACCGCCGCTCACCCACCCACGCACCTCGCCACGAAGGGCCTCGCATGTCCGAGCACCGCTACACCCTCGCAGTGATCGTCGGCAGCACCCGGGACGGCCGCTTCGCCCCGGTCATCGCGAACTGGTTCACCCGGCACACGGAGAGCCACCCGCACATCGACGTCGACGTGATCGACCTGGACACCGTCCGCCCGTACGAACTCCGTTACGGCAGCGAGGAATACGAGTCCTTCGCCAAGCGCATCGACGAGGCGGACGCGTTCGTCGTGATCACCCCCGAGTACAACCACTCCTTCCCCGCCCCGCTCAAGCACGCCATCGACCTGCTGCACCCCCAGTGGCAGGCCAAGCCGGTCGGCTTCGTCTCGTACGGCGGCATCTCGGGCGGGCTGCGCGCCATCGAGCAACTGCGGCTGGTCTTCGCCGAATTGCACGCCACGACCGTGCGCGAGACGGTGAGCTTCGCGATGGCCGGAAACCTCTTCGACGACCAGGGCCAACTCCACGACCCGGCCCCCGCGGCACAGGCCGCCGACGCCATGCTCCACCAGCTGACCTGGTGGGCCGTGGCCCTGCGGGAGGCCCGGACCGTCCGCCCGTACGGCGCGTAGCGAGCCGGCGGGGCCGGGAGGGGCAGGGGGCGGGCCGCCTCTTACCCCTCCTGGCCGATCGCCCGCTCCACGAGTACGGAGATCAGCGCGTCGGTCCCCTCCTCCGGCACCACGCCCGGCAACGTCAGCTGCTCCACCATCAGCCCCGTCATCGCGAGATACATCAACGTCACGGCGTCGCGGTCGCCGGGCAGCCCGTTCCCCTCATGGAAACGCAGGTTGCCCTCGAACGTCTCCCGCATGACCCGGGTCAGCTCCGCCTGCAGCTCGGGGCGCCGGGTCGCCTCCAGGCGCAGCTCCATCATCGCCAGATAGCCGGTGCGGTTCTCCGCCACCCGGCGATTGATCCACCGCATCAGCTCGCCCACCAGCTCCCGGGTCCGCGGCGCCGCCATCACCACGTCGACCTCGTCCGGGTCGGGCGCGATGCTCAGGTGGATCCGGCCGGTGACCTGCGCCAGCAGATCGTCCCTGTTGGCGAAGTAGTTGGACGCGGTGCCACCGGGCACCCCGGCCGCCGCGTCCACGGCGCGGAAGGTCAGCCCGCGCGCACCGTCCCGCGCCAGCACCTCGATCGCGGCGTCCACCAGCGCCGTGCGCCGCTCCGGGTTACGCACCATGCCGACCCACTCCTCGTCCGTCCCCGGCGGAGCGCCGAACCCGCCCCTCGCCGAACCGATCCGCAAAAACACTTGCAACCACTACACCCAGAGTACTACAACTGAAGCACTCCACTTGGAGTGGTTGTGCGGCGCCCGCCGCGGACCGGAAAGGGACCCCCATGCGCTTCAGCAAATTCGGCACCGCCCTGCTCAGCCACGACGTCGCCGCCAGCACCCGCTTCTACGTCGACCACTTCGGCTTCACCGCCCTCGCGGACCTGGGCTGGTACGTCTCCCTCCAGCACCCCCAACACCCCGACTTCACCCTCGACTTCGTCGAGCGCGGCCACGAATCGATGCCTCCGGACTTCCGCTTCCAGGAGGCCGCCGGCACCCTCCTCGGCTTCCTCGTCGAGGACGCCCGCGCCGAGGAGGCCACCCTGCGCGAACACGGCATCCCCCTCGCCGCGCCCCTGCGCGACGAACCCTGGGGCCAGCGCCGCTTCAACGTCTGGAGCCCCGAAGGCGCCCTGATCGAGGTCCTCCAGAACATCGCCCCCGACCCGGAATGGATGGCGGCCCAGGGCTTGTGACCGCCCCAAGAACTGTCCCGTAACGGCCGGTCGTCTCTGAGGGGTACGGGCTCGGTCGGCGGTCAGCCGAAGAAACGAACAGGCGGAGCAGCAGCCGACCTTGCCCGCCCGACTCCGAGATCGGTTACGGGACAGGCCTCGGATGAAGCCGCAGCCCGGAAATCCCCCCTGAAGCGGCCTTCCAGCCCAGGCGATTGCCCAATTGGACAATATCGGCGAGTGACCACCCGCATCTATCGTGCCCGGTAATCACCGAAGATCGAGCCGTGAATCAGGAGACCTAGATGCGAGTCACCCGTCGTGTGAGTGCACCCATAGGCGCGCTGGTCGCCGGCGCCGCGGCCCTTACGCCCATCGTGTTCAACTCGCCTGCCCAGGCCGCCCCCACACACCTCGTCAACTCCCGCACCGCGCAGGCCCCGGACACCTCGGTCGGCGAAGCGTCAGCTCTCGCCGGGAAGGAGAAGGGAATCCACTCACGTGCGGGTGTGAAGAAGTGCGGAAAGGGCGAGACCGTCTGGCTCGGGGTCAAGGCAATCGGCAAGACTCGGGTGTCGTGGAGGCCCACCGGCGGAAAATTGGTCTCCAGGAAATGGCCGCACGACATCTCCGGCCTCTCGATGCGGACCATACCCACTTGGCACAAGAAGGCCAAGTGGAAGGTGACTTCCATCTACGGAGTGGGCAAGAAGCCGAAGAGGATGACCAAGGCGTACGCCTACTGCAGCAAGAACGGCTGGCCCGTCGGCCCCGGACAGGGGAAGGTCAATGCCAAGAAGTCCGGCATCAAGCGTTGCCCCGCGGGGAAGACGGTCATGATCGAGGACACCGGGATCGGCTACATGGAGCACAAGTTCAAGTCGCTGAAGCCTGGTTCGACGGTGCGTATGCACAGGTTCGGCAGCTCTCAAGGAGTGCTTATCACGACGCGCCTGACACCGACGGAAATGCGCTCGGTAAAATGGGTCATCAACGCCCGGAAAATCAAGAACGTTGAGGGCAAGATCGCGACCCGCAGCAATAAGGGCTACAAGCTCTCCTGCATCAGCAAGTACTGAACCCAAGGCTCCTTGGGCGCACCAGGACGCTCACCCCTCCACGAACGTCAGGCTCTTCTCGTCGTACCGTGTCCCGGCGACCTCACCGGCCGGCGCCGCCGCGTCGATCGCCGCGAGGTCGCCGGCGGACAGCTCCACCGCCAGCGCGCCGAGGTTCTCCTCCAGGTACTTCTCGCGACGGGTCCCCGGGATCGGCACCACATCGTCGCCGCGGTACTGCACCCAGGCCAGGGCCAACTGGCCCGCGGTGACGCCCTTCCCGTCGGCCAGCTCGTTCAGCTTCTCCACGATGGCCAGGTTCCGTTCCAGGTTGCCGTCGGCGAAACGCGGCTGGGTCCGGCGCAGGTCGGACTCCGGCAACCCCTTCACCGAGGTGTAGCGCCCGGTCAGGAAGCCGCGCCCCAGCGGGGAGAAGGGCACCAGGCCGATTCCCAGTTCACGGCACACCGGCGCGATCTCGTGCTCCAGATCGCGGGTCCACAGCGACCACTCGCTCTGCAACGCGGCGATCGGATGCACCGCATGCGCCCGCCGCAGGGTCGCCGCGCCCGCCTCGGACAGTCCGAGGTGGCGCACCTTGCCGGCCGTGACCAGATCGGCCATCGCGCCGACCGTCTCCTCGATCGGTACGTCGCGATCGACACGGTGCTGGTAGTAGAGGTCGATGTGGTCCACCCCGAGGCGGCGCAGCGAGGCGTCACAGGCCTGCCGTACGTATGCGGCGTCGCCCCGGATCGCGGTCGGCGCGCCGAGCTGGTTGGCGAACCCGAACTTGGTCGCGATGACCACCTCGTCCCGGCGTCCGGCGACAGCCCGTCCGATCAACTCCTCGTTGTGGCCCGCCCCGTAGAAGTCGGAGGTGTCCAGCAGGCTGACCCCGAGGTCGAGAGCCCGGCGGATGGTCGCGATCGACTGCCCGTCGTCCGCGTCGCCGTAACCGTGGCTCATCCCCATGCAGCCGAGCCCTTGCGCGGAAACCTCCAGCGCACCGAGCCGACGCTTCGAAATGCCCGTCATCCTGCTACCTCCTGGTGCCAGCCTCGACCGGCTCCGCGGACACCGCGGAACCTCACACCGGACAGTAGGAGTTCGAGCACACTCCAAGTCAATGCGAAACCATCGCGGCTGCCGCCCAGGGCAACCGACGACGCCCCCTAACGGCCGTCATGAACCTCTCGGCATCTCCACCGACGGCCCATGACACTCGCCCGGCAAACCTGGCGCGGACGAGGGAACGGACAGGGAGGGGACAGGGAGCGGACGAGGTAACGGCCACAAGAACGCGACACGGCCGGCCCGTGCTCTCGCTGCCCCGCACCCACCGATCCACGCGTACGGCTTCGGGTACTGTTGCCTCCCCAGCGAGGGACCGACCGAGGAGGTGAGACCGATTACCCGCCAGACCAGGCAGGTGCTCCCGTCTCACCGCCGTGCGGTCCGCCAGCTCAGGTGACCGCCCGACACAGGTGACCGGGAAGCGCCCATCGGCGCCCCGAAAGGCTCACCCATGTCGAACCACCCGTCACCGCCCGTCCCGCCCTCCCCCGTTCCCTCCCGATCCGACGTGATCACCAGGCTCCGGCGCGCGGGGTGCGTCTTCGCCGAGGACGAGGCGGAGCTGCTCATCGCCACCGCACCCACACCGGACGCGCTCGCCGCCATGGTGGCGCGCCGGGTCGTCGGACTGCCCCTCGAACACGTCCTGGGCTGGGCCGAGTTCTCCGGCCGACGGGTGGCCGTGGACCCCGGTGTCTTCGTGCCCCGCCGCCGCACCGAATTCCTCGTCGGCGAGGCCATCCGCCTCGCGAGGCGGACCGGCGACGGACGGGGGACCGTCGCCGTCGATCTCTGCTGCGGGTCGGGGGCCGTCGGGGTGGCACTGACCGCGGCACTGGCCGCGGTCGAGCTGCACGCCGCCGACATCGAACCCGCCGCGGTGCGCTGCGCCCGGCGCAATGTCGGCGCCGCCGGCGCGGTGTACGAAGGCGACCTCTTCGCGCCGCTGCCCGCCGGCCTCCGCGGCCGGATCGATGTCCTGGTCGCCAACGTTCCCTACGTCCCCACCGAAGAGGTCGGACTGCTGCCCCCCGAAGCCCGTGACCACGAGCCCCTGGTCGCGCTCGACGGGGGCGCCGACGGCCTCGACGTCCTGCGGCGCGTGACGGCCGAGGCACCCGGATGGCTGGCCCCCGGCGGCCATCTCCTGGTCGAAACGAGCGAGCGCCAGGCGCCGCAGGCCGTGGAAACCTTCGCCCGCAGCGGACTGCTCCCCCGGGTCGCCACCTGCGACGAGCTGTACGCAACGGTCATCATCGGCACCCGCACCGGATGACGACGGGCGGGGCACGGCACCACCCCCAGCTGCTCGGGCACGGCGCCGGATCGTCAACTCTCCTACGGAGAGGGCGATTCGGAGTCGCGACGGGCCCCGGCCACCCGCACCGCCCGCCCTACCGGGCAGCGGGCGGGCGGCCGGGGCCGAAGACGTAGAGCAGCTGCGGCTCGCCCCATTTGACGAAGCGTTCGGCCAGGGTGGCGCCGAGCGCTTCGAGCAGCCGCCGGGAGGGGCGGTTGGCCTCCTGTGTCACGGCGACCAGGCCGACGGCGGCCGAAGCGACCTCGGTCCGGGCCCACTCGGCGGCCGCGGCCACCGCCTCGCGGGCATAGCCGCGGCCACCGTGCTCCGGAAGCAGTTGATACGAGACCTCGGCGCGGCCTTCCCACGCGTCCGGCGCCACCACGACCATCCCGACGACCACCGCGTCCGCCGACCGGACCACGCTGAACGCGCCGGGCGCCGCCACACAGCCCCTCTCCCGCGCCCGGACTTCGGCTTCGGCGACCGGCCCGCCCAGATACCGGCGCACCTCCGGGTCGGTCCACAGCCGCGAGACGGCCGGAAAGTCGGCGGCCTCGATGGGGCGCAGCAACAACCGGGACGTCGTAAGGGAGATCGCCATCAATCCTGATCGCTCCAGCGCTTCCGCATTCCGCCCGGCCCGACCCGAACCGGTCCTGCCCGAGCCGGCCCGTGAGTTACGCGTCCCGGTCGGCTTCCTTGGCCGCGCGCTCCAGACGGCTTCGGTGGTGGGCCCACCATGCCGAATCGCCCGGCGCCATGGCGGAGTTGTCCCTTCGCATCCCCACGGCGCCGTCCAACAGTTCCCGGAGGACGTCGGCGTGGCCGGCGTGCCGGTGGGTGTCGGCGATCACCCGCACCACGGCATGGTGCAGCGTCACCTCGTTCCGGCTGCCCGGCCACCACGGCACCCTGCCCACCGTGTCCAGCGCCAGCGCGTCGAGGGTCGCGTCCGCGTGTGCCCACGCCCGGCGGTAGAGCTCCTCGATGTCCTCGCGGGACTCGTCGGCGGTGGCCCACATATCGGCGTTGGGCTCGGCGCCGTCCTCCAGCCACGGCAGCGGCTCGCCGGACGGCCGTCCGAAGGTGTCGCCGAGGTAGCCCAGCTCCACGCCCGCCGCGTGTTTGACCAGGCCCAGGAGGTTGGTGCCGGTCGGCGTCAGCGGGCGGCGGATGTCGTACTCCGAGAGGCCTTCGAGCTTCCACAGCAGGGCGTCGCGGGCGGCCTGGAGGTAAGAGTGGAGGTCGGTCTTGGGGTGGGATTCCGGCATGGGGTCAGTCTGCCGTCCGCGCGAGCGGCGGGCACCGTCTTTGCCCTTGCGCGCGACGCCCGGGGCGTCCGGGACGGCGAGCGCAGCGGAGCGGAGCGGAGCGCGCAGGGGATCAGATCGCTTGGGGCGGGTACCTGGTCGGCAGCGGCACAGCGGCGCAGCGCCGTCGGCGGCCGGCGTGGCCGGGTCGCCCCGCCACCTCCGACACTCCTGCTAGCGCTTGCTTGCAATAGTTAGCACTGCGAGGCACTATCGAGGCATGGCATCACTCAACGTCGGCAATCTCGGCGAGTTCCTGCGGGAGCAGCGGCGCACGGCGCAGCTGAGCCTGCGGCAGCTCGCGGATGCCGCCGGGGTGTCCAACCCGTACCTCAGCCAGATCGAGCGCGGCTTGCGCAAGCCGAGTGCGGACATCCTGCAGCAGCTGGCCAAAGCGCTGCGGATCTCCGCCGAGACGCTGTACGTCCAGGCGGGAATCCTCGACGAGCGGCGCGGTCTGGACGGGGTCGAGGTGCAGACCGCGATACTCACCGACCCCTCGCTGAACGAGAAGCAGAAGCAGGTCCTGCTGCAGATCTACGAGTCCTTCCGCAAGGAGAACGGGCTCGGGACCGGCGGCCTGGGCAGCGCAGCGAGCGGGTCCGAGGACGGCCGCGGTACGGACTCCCACGAGACAGAGGCCGACGGCGGCCCGCACGCCACCTGAGCGACAGATTTCGATTCCAGGAGGAACCACGTCATGGCCATCACCGATGACCTCCGCAAGACCCTGACCGACGCGACCCCGCTGTACGCCCTGGCCGGCACCGCCGACCTGGCCGCCGAGAAGATCGGCGAGGTTCCCGCGCTGGTCGAGAAGATCCGGATCGAGGCGCCCAAGCGCTTCGAGACGGTGCGCGCGACCGACCCGAAGGACGTGCAGGAGCGGGTCACCAAGCAGGCGAAGGACGCCCAGGACAAGCTGAACGAGCTGCTGGGCTCGCTGGACGGCGACCTGAAGAAGCTCCGCGAGCAGGCGCAGGACCTGGCGCTGCAGGGCGTGGGCCGCGCCGCCGAGTACGCCGTCAAGGCGCGTGAGACGTACGACGAGCTGGCCGAGCGCGGCCGGGGCGCCGTGCAGACCTGGCGTGGCGACGCCGCCGACCAGGTCGAGGAGCTCGCGGTGGCGATCGAGCCGGAGCCGGTGTCGAAGGGCGCCGACAAGGGCGCGCGGAAGAGCCCGGCGGCGGGCGGCAGCGCCAACGGGTCCTCCCACGGGACCGCGACCAAGGCCCCGGTCGCGAACGGGACCAAGGCGGAGGCCAAGGCCACCCCCACGACGCAGGCCAAGCCGGCCAGCGCGTCCGTGAAGAAGCCCACCCCGCCGCGCAAGCCGACCGCGCCGGCGAAGAAGCCCACCCCGCCGACGGGGAAGTGACACCTGCCGTCACACGGTGACGGCTGAGCGGACCGGGCACGCTTCCTGTGCCCGGTCCGTTGTGCGGGTACGGTGGGGCGGCACAGGTCCCGCCGGCAGGCTTCTGTGACCGGGACAACCAAGAGGGCGAACGGACGGTGTGGGCAGCGTGCTGATTTACGGGTTCCAGAACGTTCTGAGCTGGGTGCAGCTCGCCCTGGGCGTGTACGCCGCCGTGATGCTGATCGACGCGGCCGTGCGCCGTGAGGACGCCTATCGCGCGGCGAGCAAGCAGACCAAGGGCATGTGGCTGATCTTCCTGGTCATCGCCACGGCGCTGCTGTTCCTGCTGCCCCTGATGTCGTTCCTGCCGATCATCGGTGTCATCGCCGTGATCGTCTACACCGTCGATGTCCGCCCGGCGATCAAGCAGGTCTCCGGTGGGGGCCGCGGCCCGCGCCGCAGCGGCGGTTCCAGCTCGGACGGGCCGTACGGTCCCTACAACGGCGGCCGCTGAGCCGGTCCGCACACCGCTTCATCACGCCGGCGGCCCCGGAGGCCGCACGCGGAGCGGGACCTAGAACTCGCGCGCCCGCCGGTCGAGCAGCAGGACGGCCACGTCGTCCGTCAGCTCGCCGCCGTTGAGGTCGCGAACCTCCCTGACCGAAGCGTCCAGCAGTTCCTCGCCGCTGAGCCCGGCCGCCATCTGGCGGCTCACCAGGTCGGTCATGCCTTCCTGGCCGAGGCGCTGGTTACCTACACCGATCCGGCCCTCGATCAGGCCGTCGGTGTACATCATCAGGCTCCAGGAGCCACCCAGTTCGACCTGCCGGCGCGGCCAGCGGGCGGAGGAGAGCAGCCCCAGCGCCGGGCCGCCGGACTCGTACGGCAGCAGCTGCGGCGGCCGCCCCGCGCGGGCCAGCAGCGGCGCGGGGTGTCCGGCCAGGCAGAGACCGGCGCGCCGGCCGTCCGGGGAGATGTCGACGGTGCACAGCGTCGCGAAGATCTCGTCGTCCGCGCGCTCGTGCTCCAGCACCTTCTGGAGGGTGGAGAGCAGCTCGTCGCCGCACAGTCCGGCGAAGGTCAGCGCGCGCCAGGCGATGCGCAGTTCCACGCCGAGCGCGGCCTCGTCGGGGCCGTGGCCGCAGACGTCGCCGATCATCGCGTGGACGGTGCCGTCCGGGGTGCGGACGGTGTCGTAGAAGTCGCCGCCGAGCAGTGCGCGGCTGCGGCCGGGGCGGTAGCAGGCGGCGAAGCGCAGGTCGGAGCCGTCGAGCAGCGGCGTGGGCAGCAGGCCGCGCTCCAGCCGGGCGTTCTCCTGCGCGAGCATCCGGGATTCGCTGAGCTGGCGCTGCGCGAGGTCGGCACGCTTGCGTTCGACGGCGTAGCGGACCGCGCGGCTGAGCACCGCGCCGTCCAGCTCGTCGCGGAAGAGATAGTCCTGGGCGCCGACGCGTACGGCATCGGCGGCCCGCTCGGCGTCCGTCTCGGACGTCAGCACCAGCACGGCGTGCGCCGGTGCCATCCGCAGCACGTCACGCAGTGCGCCCAGCTCGTCGCCGGGGCCGCCCTCGGTGGCGCCCGTGGCGTGTTCCGGCCGCTCCGCTCGCTCCGGCCGCTCCTGCGGCGCCAGGTCGAGCAGGATGCAGTGCACGTCGTCGGTGAGCAGCCGCCCGGCCTCGGTGAGGTTCCGGGCGGTGCGCAGGCGCACCTTGCGGCCGGCCCAGTCCCACATGTCGGGGACCTGACTGTTGGGGTCCTCCCCGATGAGCAGCAGGGTCAGTCCCTGGGGCGCGGAGTCCTGGGGCGCGTTCAGGGGAGCGTCGAGGGAGGCGTCCCGGCCCGTCGCCGGGGCGGCTTCCGCCGTCCGGATCGCTGCCGGGTCGGCCGAAAGCTGCTGGTCCGGACCCTGCGGCGGGGCGGGGGACGGGGTCTCGACGGGGTGCGCGGAGGCGGCACCCCAGCCTCCGGCCTCCCGGGTGCTCGTGCCCCGTGCGGCCGTCTGCCGGGCGCTCATGCACGGAACCGCCGTGGCGCCCTCCGCCGGAAGACCGGCCGCGCGCGCGGCATCCGCGCAGGCGTCGTCCACCGGTCCGGCCTGGTGCGGCAGCACGGCCGTCCGCTGGTGCGGTACGGGTACGGGCATTCCTCTGCTTCCTTCCCTCCCCCCGAGGGTGCGGCGGGCGCCGACCGGCGCACCACCGTGCCCGGCTCCACGCCGTCCGTCGGTCAAAGGGGCGAGGCGCTACCGGGCACTGAAAGGCGACCATAGCGGCAGGACCGGGCGGTACGGAATGGCCGATGGCAATCGGCCATCGTCATATGCCGCCCCACATAAGCGATTTGACCTGGGGAGGGAGGAATGCGGAATGACGAACATCACCCCGCCCGACCGCGGTCAGCTACCTCTCGGCAACCGTATGAATGCGATCAATCCGGTCATGGGGCGAGACGATGACGGAACGCCGGAGAAGCGCGGCGGCACAAGGCATCGGCAGGCCCTTTGCATAAGGACCCGTGGGCGCCGCGCGGGAATACCGCCCATCAGGACGCAATAAGGTCCTCGGCGGCTATTTGTCGGGCCGGACGACGCCCAGGATCGGCATCGACCCGGCACCGGTGATCGTGATCTGCCGGCCGGGCCGCGGTGCGTGCACGATGGCACCGTCACCGATGTACATCCCGACGTGGCTGGCATCCGAGAAGTAGATGATCAGGTCGCCCGGCCGCATGTCCTTCAGGGCGACCCGGTCCAGCTGCCGCCACTGCTCCTGCGAGGTCCGCGGAATCGTCGTGCCGCCGGCCTGCCACGCGCGCAGGGTCAGCCCGGAGCAGTCGAAGGTGTCCGGCCCTTCCGCGCCCCACACATAGTCCTTGCCGATCTGTGAAGTCGCGTACGAAATGGCCTTCTTGCCGGTGCGGGACGCTTTGTTGTTGATGTCTTTCAGGACGCCGGAATCCAGCCACTTCTGCTGTTCCTTGAACGCCTGCGCGTCCTCCAGCTCCTTCAGCCGGTCCTTTTCCTTGGCGGCCAGCCGCGATTCCAGCTTCTTCGCCGAGTCAATCTTCTTCTTGATGTCCCGCTGCGCGCTTTCCTTCTTCTTGCGGTTCGCGTCCAACTGCTCCCAGCGGTCCGTGGCGGACTCCGAGTAGTCCTCCAAGTCGCCCTTGGTGCGGGCAAGTTGGTGCATCACGGTCTTTGCTGCCTGCTGCCCCTTACGGGCCAGGGTGGCATTGTCGAGAAAGCCCTCGGGGTCGGCGTTGAGCATCAGCTTCGCTTCGGAGGGGACGCCGCCGCCGCGGTACTGGGCACTGGCCAGCGCGCCCGCCTGCTTCTTGAGCGCGGTCAGCTTCCGCTGGGTCGCATCGATGTTCCGGGCCAGCTTGACGATCTCCTTCTGCTGGCGCTCGACCTGCTCCTTGGCGCCGTTGAAGGCGTCGGTGGCCTTCTCCGCCTTGCGGTACAGCGCGTCGATCTTCTTGCGTACGTCCTCAAGGCGCTTGAGCCCGGGGCTGAGCTCGGCGTCGTCGGCGCCCTTGCCCGCGCCCTTCGCCCCGCCCTCTCCGTCCCCCGCGCCCCGGTCGGCGCCGCGCGACGGGCTCGGGCCCGGCCCGGGGTCCGCGTACGCGGCCGTCGCCGTGCCGCCGAGCAGTCCCATCGCGCACAGGACCACCGCCGTGCACGCCACCACGCTCCCGCCCCGCCCGACTCGCGTACCCCGTATGCCCTGCACGCCCCGCACACCCCGCATGCCTCGTACGACCCGAACGTTCCGCTGTGCCCCCTGGCTCCCCACCAGCCACCTCCGGTCGATCCGCACCGATTCGCGTCTGCGCCTAGGCGCGGATGCTGCCATACCGGCCGGTAATTCAACAGAGCGACGCCCCGTTCACCGCCCGCCACGGCCAGGATTCCCGCATTTTCCCGCCGCCGTGACCCCCGCACGCCGTCGCACTCACCTGACGGCCGAGGTTCACCCTGCGTTCACTCCCCTCCATCGGCCGCTTCACCTGATCTGCCTAATTTCAGCCTTACCGAGTGCGCGTGACGCCCTCATGGCAAGCGCGGCCCGGCCGCATCACACCGCTCCTGCGGGACACCCACACCGCAGTTCACCGCCCCGTCCCCACCCCGCACGCCGAAGAAGCGGCGCGCCCCAGGAAGGAACTCTCGACAGTGAAGCTTCAGCGCAAGAACCGGGTTCGCGCCCTCGCCGTTGGCGCTCTCGCCGTCACCGGTGCCCTGGCCCTGTCCGCGTGCGGCTCCGACGACACCAGCGCCTCGGGGGGCGGCGGCGCGGCCGCGAAGCCCGCCAACGTCAAGTGCGCCGGCAAGGGCAAGCTCCTCGCCTCCGGCTCGTCCGCGCAGAAGAACGCCATGGACGTCTGGGTGCAGAACTACGCCGCCGCCTGCAAGGGCACCGAGATCAACTACCAGCCCACCGGCTCCGGCGCCGGCGTCACCACGTTCCTGCAGGGCCAGACCGCCTTCGCGGGCTCCGACTCGGCGCTCAAGCCCGACGAGGTCACGAAGTCGCAGCAGGTCTGCAAGTCCGGCAAGGCGGTCAACCTGCCGATGGTCGGCGGCCCGATCGCGGTCGGCTACAACGTCCCCGGCGTCGACAACCTCGTACTGGACGCCTCGACGCTCGCCCAGATCTTCGACGCGAAGATCACCAACTGGAACGACCCCGCGATCAAGAAGCTGAACCCGGGCGCCAAGCTCCCGGACCTCAAGATCCAGGCGTTCCACCGCTCCGACGACTCGGGCACCACCGACAACTTCACCAAGTACCTCAAGGGCGCCGCCCCGGCCGCCTGGAAGCACGAGCCCGCGAAGACCTGGGACGGCAAGGGCGGCCAGGCGGCCTCCGGCTCGTCCGGTGTCTCCTCGCAGGTCAAGCAGACCAGTGGCGCGATCTCGTACTTCGAGCTGTCGTACGCGACGGCCGGCAAGATCCCGACGGCCAAGCTGGACACCGGCGCCAAGGCCCCGGTCGAGGCCACCGTCGGCAACGCCTCCCAGGCGATCGGCGAGGCCGAGCAGGTCGGCAAGGGCGATGACCTCGCCCTGAAGCTGAACTACACCAGCAAGGCCGAAGGCGCGTACCCGATCACCCTGGTGACGTACGAGATCGCCTGCGACAAGGGCAACAAGGCCGAGACGCTGCCCGCCACCAAGTCCTTCCTGACCTACATCGCCTCGAAGGACGGCCAGGCCGCCCTCAAGGAGCTGGGCTACGCCCCGCTGCCCACCGAGATCGCCGACAAGGTCCGCAAGACCGTCTCCACGCTCTCCTGACACACCGGGCGGCGGCCCGGGACCCGCCCTACGGCAACGGCCCGCTCCTGGGCCGCTGCCCCGTAAGGCCCCAGGCCGCCGCCCGTCCGGTGCATCGCCGCCAGGAGCCCCCGCCGGCTCCGCAGACCGGAGAAACCATGAACTCGAACCCTTCACCCACAGCGCCGCCACGGACCGACGAGCACTCCGCCGTCTCCGGTAAGGCGGTCCGCCCCGGCGACCGGATATTCCTCGGGCTCTCCCGCGGATCCGGTATCGCCCTCCTGGTGATCATGGCCGCCATCGCGGCCTTCCTCACCTACCGCTCCGTCCTCGCCATCTCCGGCGACACGGCCAACTTCTTCACCACCCTCGACTGGAACGCCACCGGTGCGGAGCCCAAGTTCGGCATCGCGGTGCTGGCCTTCGGCACGGTCGTCAGCTCCGTCATCGCGATGGTCATCGCCGTCCCGATCGCGGTCGGCATCGCGCTGTTCATCTCGCACTACGCACCGCGCAGGCTCTCCTCGCCGCTCGGCTACGTCATCGACCTGCTCGCCGCGGTGCCCAGCATCATCTACGGCCTGTGGGGCGCGCTCTTCCTCGTCCCGCACCTGACCGGCCTCTACAGCTGGCTGGACGACTACCTCGGCTGGACCGGCATCTTCGCGTACGGCGACGGGGCCGCCCGGTCGCTGTTCACCGTCGGCATCCTGCTCGCGATCATGATCCTGCCGATCGTGACCAGCGTCAGCCGCGAGGTCTTCCTGCAGGCCCCGAAGATGCACGAGGAGGCCGCCCTCGCGCTCGGCGCCACCCGTTGGGAAGTCATCCGGATGTCCGTGCTCCCCTTCGGCCGCTCCGGCGTCATCAGCGCCTCCATGCTGGGCCTGGGCCGCGCGCTCGGCGAGACGATGGCCGTCGCCACGGTCCTCTCGCCCAGCTTCCTGATCACCACCAGCCTGCTGGACCCGGGCGGCGGCACCTTCGCCCAGAACATCGCCAGCAAGTTCAGCGAGGCCGACGACTTCGGCCAGGACGCCCTGATCGCCTCCGGCCTCGTCCTCTTCGTGATCACGCTGCTCGTCAACGGCGCGGCCCGGCTGATCATCGCCCGCCGCAAGGAGTACTCGGGAGCCGCAGCATGACTGAGCGCAGCGAACGAATCATCAAGAGGTGCGTGCTTCGCGAATGCGCTGCCGCGCGGAGCGGGGCAACGGCATGAGTGACGTGATCACCGAACGGCGGCCGGTGGCCGAACCCGGCGGCGCGCCCGCCCCCGTCTCCCTCAAGCAGCCCCGGCTGCCGCGCTGGACCCCGCCGGTGCTCGCGCTCGTCGCGGCCGGGCTGGGCATCGGGACCGGTGTCGTCGGCGGCCTGCAGAGCACCATCCAGTGGGGCCTGATCGCCGCCCTGCTCTTCATCGTCGGCACGTACGCGCTGGCCGCAGGCGTCGAGGGCGCCCGGCAGGCGAAGGACCGGCTGGCCACCAGCCTGGTCTGGATCGCCTTCCTGCTCGCCGTCGTCCCGCTGGTCTCCCTGCTGTGGGAGACCGCCGCCCGCGGCAGCAAGGTCCTGGACGGCTACTTCCTGTCCCACTCGATGGGCACCCTCCCGGACGCGATGGCCGGCGGCGGTATCTACCACGCGATCATCGGCACCCTGGAACAGGTCGGCCTGGCGACGCTGATCGCCGCCCCGCTCGGCCTGCTCACCGCGATCTACCTCGTCGAATACGGCAAGGGCAAGCTCTCCAAGGTCGTCACCTTCTTCGTCGACGTGATGACCGGCATCCCCTCGATCGTCGCGGGCCTGTTCGTCCTCTCCCTCTGGATCCTGATCCTCGGGTTCGGCCCGTCGGGCTTCGCCGGCTCCATGGCCCTGGCGATCCTGATGATGCCGGTCGTGGTCCGCTCCACCGAGGAGATGCTCAAGCTCGTCCCCAACGAGCTGCGCGAGGCGTCCCTGGCCCTCGGCGTCCCGAAGTGGCGCACCATCCTCAAGGTCGTCCTGCCGACCTCGATCGGCGGTATCACCACCGGCGTGATGCTCTCCATCGCCCGCATCACCGGCGAGACCGCCCCCGTGCTGCTCCTGGTGTGGGGTGCGAAGACGATCAACAACAACCCCTTCGAAGGGGCCCAGCAGTCGCTTCCGCTGTACGTGTTCCAGCAGTGGCAGCAGGGTTCCGAGGCCTCGTACGACCGGGCATGGGCCGCGGCCCTGGTCCTCATCATCTTCGTCATGGCCCTGAACCTGGTGGCCCGCGGCATCGCCCGCTGGAAAGCCCCGCGCGGGGGCCGCAGGTGACCCGCCGGAGCAGAAGCGAAACGACGTCCGACCTGCCGGCAGCGCCCGGCCGTTCGAGGCACCCGATAATGCGGCTCCGCCCTGCCGGGGCCTACGGAAAGAAGTAGTGATCCCCATGGCAAAGCGAATCGACATCAGCGGCCTCTCCGCCTACTACGGCGGCCACAAGGCCATCGACGACATCTCGATGAGCGTCGAACCGCGCTCCGTGACCGCCTTCATCGGCCCGTCCGGCTGCGGCAAGTCGACCTTCCTGCGCACCCTGAACCGCATGCACGAGGTCACCCCCGGTGGCCGCGTCGAGGGCAAGGTGATGCTCGACTCCGAGAACCTCTACGGCTCCGGGGTCGACCCGGTGGCCGTCCGCCGCACCGTCGGCATGGTCTTCCAGCGCCCGAACCCGTTCCCCACGATGTCGATCTTCGACAATGTCGCGGCGGGACTGCGTCTGAACGGCTCGTACAAGAAGAGCGAGCTCAAGGACGTCGTCGAGAAGTCCCTCAAGGGCGCCAACCTCTGGAACGAGGTCAAGGACCGGCTCAACAAGCCCGGCTCGGGCCTCTCCGGCGGCCAGCAGCAGCGGCTGTGCATCGCCCGCGCCATCGCCGTCGAGCCGCAGGTCCTGCTGATGGACGAGCCGTGCTCGGCGCTCGACCCGATCTCCACGCTCGCCATCGAGGACCTGGTCGGCGAGCTGAAGGAGCGCTTCACGATCGTCATCGTGACGCACAACATGCAGCAGGCGGCGCGCGTCTCGGACCGTACGGCCTTCTTCAACCTCGCCGCCGTCGGCAAGCCCGGCAAGCTGATCGAGATCGACGATACCGAGCGGATCTTCTCCAACCCGTCGGTCCAGGCCACCGAGGACTACATCTCCGGCCGCTTCGGCTGAGCCGCCCCGCACGTCCTGCGGTGCTGCATGGCGGTGCCACCGCACGGCGAAGGGCCCGCCCCTCCTACCGGAGGGGCGGGCCCATTTCTCTGCCGGCGACCGGCGCTCCCCGCTAGGAGAACGCCAGGTCGATCACCCAGTAGCCGAGCGCGGCGACCAGCGCCGCCGCCGGCATCGTGATGAACCAGCCCATCACGATGTTCTTGGCGACGCCCCAGCGCACCGCGCGCGGGCCCTTGGTCGAGCCGACGCCCATGATCGCGGAGGTGATGACATGCGTCGTGGAGATCGGCGCGTGGAACATGAACGAAGCGGTGTACATCACCGAGGCGGCCGTGGTCTCCGCGGCGAAGCCCTGCGGCGGGTCCAGCTCGATGATCCGCCGGCCGAGCGTCCGCATGATGCGCCAGCCGCCCGCGTACGTACCGAGCGAGAGGGTGAGCGCACAGGCCAGCTTGACCCAGATCGGGATGGCGTCGTTCGGCCCCTCGACATCGGCGATGACCAGGGCCATCACCACGACACCCATGGTCTTCTGCGCGTCCTGCAGACCGTGTCCGAGCGCCATACCGGCGGCCGAGACGGTCTGCGCTATGCGGAAGCCGCGCTTGGCCTTGTGCGGGTTGGACTTCCGGAACATCCAGAGGATGACGACCATCACCAGATAGCCGAGCACCAGGCCGATGATCGGCGAGATGAACATCGGCAGGACGACCTTCTCGATCACCCCGGTCCAGATCACCTCGGTGCCCCCTGCGAGCGCCGCGCCGACCATGCCGCCGAACAGGGCGTGCGAGGACGACGACGGCAGGCCGAAGTACCAGGTGACGAGGTTCCAGACCACCGCACCGAGCAGCGCGGCGAAGAGAATGCCCATCCCCTTGTTGCCCTGGGGAGTGGCGATCAGCCCTTCACTGACCGTTTTGGCGACCCCGCTGCCGAGAAAGGCACCGGCGAGGTTCATCACCGCGGCCATCGCCAGCGCCGCCCGCGGGGTCAGCGCCCGCGTCGAGACGGAGGTCGCGATGGCGTTCGCGGAGTCGTGGAAGCCGTTCGTGTACGTGAAACCGAGCGCGACCGCAATGGTCACGATGAGCGCGAAGGTGTCCATGGCCGGGGCTCAGGACTCCTTTACCGCGATGGTCTCGACGGTGTTGGCGACGTGCTCGAACGCGTCGGCCGCCTCCTCCAGGATGTCCACGATCTGCTTCAGCTTGAGCACGTCCATGGCGTCGTACTTGCCGTTGAAGAGGTGCGCGAGCAGCTTGCGGTGGATCTGGTCGGCCTGGTTCTCCAGGCGGTTTACCTCGATCCAGTACTCGGTGAGGTTGGACATCGTGCGGAGATTGGGCATGGCCTCGGCGGTCAGCTCGGCCGCCCGCGCCAGTACCTCGATCTGCTGGTCGACGCCCTTCGGCAGCTCCTCGACCTTGTAGAGGACGACCAGATCGACGGCCTCTTCCATGAAGTCCATGATGTCGTCGAGCGATGAGGCGAGGTTGTAGATGTCCTCGCGGTCGAACGGCGTGATGAAGGAGGAGTTCAGCTGGTGGAAGATCGCGTGCGTCGCGTCATCACCCGCGTGCTCCGCCGCCCGCATCCTCTCGGCGATCTCTGCCCGCGCGGAGGCGTCCGCCCCGAGCAGTTCCATCAGGAGCTTCGAGCCCGTGACGATGTTGTCCGCGGAGGCGGCGAACATGTCGTAGAAGCTCGTCTCCCTGGGGGTCAGACGAAAGCGCACGTGAAATCCTCGGGGTGCATCGGATTCGGTCGAGTTGATGCTAGGCGCATCATCCAGCCACTGCTAACCGGCATTCCCTCAGTGTCGCCCATCGGGCAGCATGCTCTGCACGGGGTACCGCCGGTGCCCGCAAAGTTCGTTACCATATACCTACCAGGGGTATCTGGATCGCCTAAATTCCACGGGAGACGGCCATGACGACCACGGACGCCGACACCAACGGCGGCACCGATGCCGCCGCGGCCTGCCACACCTCCCAGCCGGAAACCGCCCCCCAGGCCGACCCGAATGCCGTGACCGATCTCGCTCCGTCCCCTGCGACCGGGGGTGTCCACGGTTACGCCAAGCAAAAGGACGCCCACATCAAGCGACTGCGCCGCATCGAGGGGCAGATCCGCGGACTCCAGCGGATGCTGGAGGAAGACGTCTACTGCATCGACATACTCACCCAGGTCTCGGCGAGCACCAAGGGCCTGCAGTCCTTCGGCCTCCAGCTCCTGGAAGAGCACCTGCGGCACTGCGTCGCCGACGCCGCCGTCAAGGGCCCCGAGGCCATCGACGCCAAGGTCCAGGAAGCCACCAAGGCCATCGAGCGGATGCTGCGCACCTGAGCGCCCCGCCCGCCGCCCGGAACGCCGGCTAGCCGCGCCCCGACGGAGCCGACCGCGTCACACCCCGCCCGCCGCCGCTCTCCCGCTCCGCGTCCACCTCGACATCCAGCACCTCGTCGATACGGTCCGGACTGAGCCGGTCCTCGCTCGCGGCCGCCGCCGCGATCATCAACTCACCGATCAGGTCGATCTCGACGAGGGCGACGTGGTCCTGGCCGTTCGCATGACGGTGCGCGGCCACGTACAACACCTCCTCCTCCGGGGGCCTCCCGCACCTGGCGGTGGCCACAGCCCAGAGTAGGGACGGGCGCACGCTCCGCGCATGGCACGGATGGACCATTTCCGCCATCCGGCATACGCCCCGGACACGTGCCCCGGTGGCCGCCCGCCCTCACGGCGCCGTGGCGGCGATCTTCCCCGCGTAGATGTCCCGCCCGTCCGGCAGCCGCGGCGCGACGTGCCCCCCGAAGCCGTGCAGCTCGGTCGTCGAGGTCACCGACGCACCCTTGGGCGTCCCGTTGGCGAAGTGGAACCGCTCGCGCACCTTGCGCAGCCGCCCCGCGTCGTCCAGATACGCGTCGAACGGCACGACATCGGTGGTGAACCCTTTCTCCGCGGCGGTCAGCGCGGGCTTCGTCCGCGCGGAAGCGGCCGCCGCCGCCACCCCGATATCCGTCGTCCCGCTGTAGTGACGGACCCTGACCCCGTGCAGCCGCACCTTCCCCCGGTACGTCACCTCCCGTGCCCCGCGCAGCAGTTCGGCGGCGGCCAGCGGATCGGTCGCACCGCCGGTGACCACGTTCCCGTCCGCCAGCGAAGCGGTGTCCACCCGCACCCACTTGTCGGCCGGCACCCCCGCCCCGCGGTTCTTCATGTAGAGGGCGCCCGGCGCGAGGATCTCGGTGATCGGCTGCTGGCCGCCGCGCGGCAGGCCCGCCGGATCGGGGAGGACGACGCGCAGCTGTCCGCGGCCGGTGCGGAAGTCGTAGCTGCCGGTGCCGCGGATCGTGACGCGGGTGCCGCCGCTGGCGGTCTCCATCTCCGTACGGACCGCGGCGGAGCCGGCCCGGACCAGCACGTCGGCGCCGCGCCGGAGGTCCGCGCCGGCGGCGGGGAGAGCCTGGCCGGCCGGAGCCTGGTCGTCGGCCGCGGCACCGTGGGGCGAACAGCCGGTCGCCAGCAGCCCGACCGCCAGACCCGTGCCGCACGCCACGGCCACGGCACCCGCGCCACCGCCTCGTCTGTCCTGGCCCACCATCGTCTACGCGCCCCCTCGGCCGCTGGGTTCGAGCACGGCCGCTGCCGGCCGCTCGGATCCGGACGGTCGCCGCTGCCGCCTGCTTGTCAGACGGTGCGTCAACCGCCCCGTTCAACGACCGCAGCGAAGGCCCGTCACGCACGGCCACCCGGGGCGCGTAGCGTGGCCGGGTGCCCGACCGAGCCCCGCACGACGTACCGCCGGCCGCCGCCCCGCGGCACCGCACCTCCACCACCGAACGCGGTTCCTTCTGTCTGGCCCGCTGTGACTGCGGCTGGCGGGGGCCCGCGCGCCGCGCCCGCTCCCAGGCGCGTACCGATGCCGAGCGCCACCTGGCGGACGTCGCGGCGGCCGGCGGCTGAGCCCCGGAACCCCCGCATGGCGGAACGATCCGCTCCGCCCTGGAACCCGCAACGCCCGCACCGCATCTGGGTAATGAGAAGACGCACAGCGGGCCAACGGGCCCGCTCGGCCACCGGGACGTACGACGACGCGTACGGCATCGAGGGGGACTCATCCAGTGAAGCGGCGCACACTCCTGCGGACCGGTGGCGGGCTCGCGGCGACCTCGGTCGTCTGGGCAACCGGCTGCGACAACACCGGCGGATCGAAGGCGGCGTCCTCGCAGTCCGCCACGGGCGGCGCCACCGGCACCGCCGCCGCGAATGCCGGCACGGCGACGTCCCCCGTCGGCGCCGCCGGGGCGAAAGCGCCCAAAACCGCCTGGAACGCGCTGGGCAAGAGTCTGGACGGCCGCCTGGTGCAGGCCTCCGACGCCGCGTACGCCACCGCCCGCCGCCTCTACAACACCCGCTACGACACGCTGAAGCCCTCGGCCATCGCCTACGTCAAGCACCCGTCGGACATCGCCGAATGCCTCGCGTTCGCCCGCCGCCACGACACCCCGGTCGCCATCCGCAGCGGCGGCCACTCCTACGCGGGCTGGTCCAGCGGCAACGGCAGGCTCATCGTCGACGTCTCCGCCCTCTCCACGGTCGGCGCGCCGTCCGGCGGCACCACCCGGATAGGCGCCGGCGCGAAGCTCATCGACGTCTACGAAGGTCTGGCACCGCACGGCGTCACGGTCCCCGGCGGCTCCTGCCCGACCGTGGGGATATCCGGCCTCACCCTCGGCGGCGGCCACGGAGTGGTCTCCCGCGCGTACGGCCTGACCTGCGACAGCCTCGTCGGCGCCACCCTCGTCACGGCCGACGGCAAGACCGTCGACTGCGACAAGGCCGAGCACGCCGACCTCTACTGGGCGCTGCGCGGCGCGGGCAACGGCAACTTCGGCGTGGTCACCGAACTCCGCTTCCGTACGCATCCGGCGCCCCGCGCGGTGATGGCCTATATGACCTGGCCCTGGGCCAAGGCGGCGAAGGTGCTGGCCTCCTGGCAGAAGTGGGGCCCCGTGCAGGCCGACGAGATATGGTCCGCCTGCCATCTGGACGCCCGCCCCGGCGGCACCCCGGTCGTCTCCGTCGCGGCCTTCTCCCTCGGCAGCTACCGCGAACTCCAGAACGCCGTCGACAAGCTCGCCGACCAGAGCGGCGGCCCCGGCCCCGCGACCACCGTGCACCTCACCCCGACCGGCTACCTGGACGCGATGGAGTCGTACGCCGGCTGCTCGTCCAAGTCGACCGCGCAGTGCCACGCGCCCGGTTCGCTGCCCGGCCAGACCGGCGCGGGCCAACTGGGGCGCGAGACCTACGCGGCCCGCTCGCACTTCTACGACCGCTCGCTCTCCGCGACCGGCATCCGCACGATGATGGACCAGATCGAGAGCGCCGGGCACAAGGGCGTCAACGGCAATGTCGCGCTCACCGCGCTGGGCGGCGCGATCAACCGGGTGGGCCGGACCGACACCGCGTTCGTGCACCGCGGATCACGCTTCCTGGCGCAGTACTTGGCGTCCTGGCCGGCCGGCGGTTCGGCGGGATCCCGTACCGCATGGCTGGATTCTTTCCACAGCGCGATGCGCCGCCACGCCTCCGGCGCCGCGTACCAGAACTACACGGACCCCGGCCTCACCGACTGGAAGTCCGCCTACTACGGCCCGGCCGCCGCCCGCCTCGCCAAGGTCAAGCAGACCTACGACCCGCAGCGGCTGTTCAGCACCTTCCCGCAGGCCCTCTGAGGCGGCGCCCCGGCGGACGCATCCCGGAGCCGGACATGCTGACGGCCCGGCCCCCGAGGGGGAACCGGGCCGTCAGCATCCGCCAGGTCCTCAGCCGGCCGGCAACACCCTCAGGCGGCCAGGTCCTTGTCACGCCCGCTGTGCCGTGGCGGGACGCCCGCGGCCACCACCCGGCCGTCGTCCGCGCCCTCGTCCGCGCCGTCCCCGGCCGGCGAAACGGCGCCCCGCGCGCGCACCAGCCACCCGATGCGCGACCGGCCGATCGCCGTCATCAGCGGGACCAGCAACGCCTGCGCGAGCGGCGCCAGCAGCAGCGCGACGGCGGTGCCCAGCGCGAAACCGCCGACCACATCGGTCGGGTAGTGCACGCCCATGTAGACCCGGCAGAAGCCCTCCGCCAGCGCCAGCGCGATGCCGATCAGGCCGAACTTCCGGTGAGCGACGAACAGTCCCACGCCGACCGCCATCGTCAGCGTCGCGTGGTCGCTCACGAACGAGAAGTCGCTCTTCCCCGGGATCAGCACGTCCAGCCCGGCGTGGTCCTTGAACGGCCGCGGCCGGCCGACGAACGCCCGGATCGGGATATTGGCCAGCAGCGCGAGCCCGGCGGCCAGCGGCGCCCAGACCAGGCCCGCGACGGCGGCCGGCGCGTCGGGCCTGCGGCGGGCGGACCACCAGGCGACCAGACACAGCACCGCGAGTCCGGCGATGAGGCCGTACTCACCGATGTACTTCATCGCGCCGTTGAGCCAGTGCGGGGCGTCCTTGGCGAGGCCGTTGATGCCGTCGAGCACGTCGACGTCGGGGTTCGGCCCCTCCAGAGCGAGTCCAGCCATCTGCCGCGGCCCCTTATCTTTCGCGCGCGCGAGCGCCTACGAGTGCTGCCAACCCCCGTGGTCATTGAACGTCCGCCGTCCCGGACCGGCTGGGCGCCGACCGGGCTTGAGGCAATCCTTGCTACGTCCCCACGCCAAGGAAACGTCATCCCCGGCCCCGGCGTTCCGCCCTCCACCGGATGATCACCAGGACGTTATCGAAGCTTGACTCGTCGCCGCAGTTCAGGGCCCTATGTTCACGCAGCGTTCGCGGTGGGGAGCGCTTTTGCGCCATCCGAGGTGACGCGGGTCGCGCCGATGTAGTCCGGGGTGTCGATCTTGTCGAACCGGATGACGGCACCCGTGTACGGCGCGTTGATCATGTAGCCGCCGCCCACATAGATCCCCACGTGGTGAATCGTCCGCGGGTCCTTCAGGTCGTACGCGAAGAACACCAGGTCGCCCGGCAGCAGCTCGTCGCGCTTCGGATGGGGCCCGGCGTTCCACTGATCGTTCGCCACCCGCGGCAGCTCGATGCCCACCGAGTGATAGGCGGCCTTGGTCAGCCCCGAACAGTCGAACCGGCCGTTCTGCTCCGCCGTGCCGTTCCCGCCCCACAAATACGGCGTACCGAGCTTCTCCTGCGCGTAATAGATGGCTGCGGCCGCCGCCTTCGACGGCGCCACCCGCCCCACCGGCGCCTCGAAGCTCTTGGCCAGGGTCGTGATGACCTTCACGTAATTCTGCGTCTCGCGGTACGGCGGCACGCCGTTGTACTGGATGACGCGGTAGGCGCCGGCGTTGTACGCGGCGAGCATGTTGCGGGTGGCGTCGCCCGGCGCGTCCTTCACATACTTCGCCAGCTCGCAGTCGTACGACGCCGCCGACGGAATCGCGTCCTCCGGGTCCCAGACGTCCTTCTTGCCGTCGCCGTTCCCGTCCACCCCGTGCGTCTGCCAGGTCCCCGGAATGAACTGCGCCATGCCCTGCGCCGCCGCCGGACTCTGCGCCTTCGGGTTCCAGCCGCTCTCCTGATAGAGCTGCGCGGCCAGCAGCGCCGGACTGATCGCCGGGCAGAGGGTGCCCCACTTCTGCACCAACGACTGATACGCCGCCGGCACCGCGCCCTTCGCCAGGCCCACCGCCCGCCCGCCGTTCGCCCCGGCCAGCCCCGCGGCGGCGGTGTACGTACCGATCACGAGCAGCCCGAGCAGGGCGAGCACCAGGCCCACCCCGACCCCGCCGGCAATCCAGAATTTCCGCACCCGACAACCCTCCCCCATTCAGCGGCGGTTCACTGCCCTTTCGAACGCACGCCCGCGAGTTGCCGCCACCGGCCGACGCACGGGACGGCGCGGGGGCGGCCAGGGCGGGCGCAGGGGGCGGAGCGGCCCGGGGTCCGGTCACAGGCCGCCATAAGCCCCTGTGACCCGTCACACGTCCCGTCGGCGCCCGCGCTCCCCGGGGTGCGCGACACTGAAGGGACACCCAGGACAGGACGCACGCATGGATCCGCAGAACGAGAAGCAGATGAACCGTCACCTGTGGTGGCGTGTGGGCTACTTCCTGTTCGCCATCCACCTGGTGGCGCTCCTCATGATCTTCGCCATGTCGCACGCCCCGGAGTAGACCCGCGACGCCACCGACCGGCCGCCGCCCCCTCCCCGATGATCATTGCTCAGCGTGACGGAGCGTGATACACACGGTGAGACTAATGGTTTCAGTGGACGGTATGCGTGCCCCTGTTCACGCCACTCCCACCGGATCCGTCAAAGAAAGCCGCCAAGTCGACATCCCATGGCGAATTTGTCGGCGAAGATAGAGGCTGACCTGTGCCATGCGGGCACAGGACACAACTACCCATAAGAGGCGGTGAGTTCACACATGTTCAGTGCTGCACCCGACAAAGGCGATATCACCACCATCATCGGCGGAATCGCCCCGAGCTGGGGACCGTTCGGGAGCCTGGGCACCGAAGCCCGCGTGATGATCGAAGTGGTCATGGCGATCGCGATCCTGCTGTGCCTCGGCATCGCGATCTGGGGCGCGGCCAAGCAACGCATCGGCGCCACGGCCCTCCGCGACACCTTCAGCGCCGAGCAGGGCAAGGGCCTGATCGTCGCCGGCCTGACCGGAGTCTTCATCATCGGCTCCCTGGGCACGGTCTTCACCATCGTCTACGGCATGGCGGTCTAGCGCCGCAGCCATCCGCCCCACCGCGCACGCGCCCGTCCCGGCGCCGCCCCCATGCGCCCCCGCCCGCCACCTCTCCGCCGCCCCGTGCCTCCATCGCTCTCCCGCAGGCCCCACCCTCCCTCCCGAGGCCCCATGCTGACGCCCACTCACCCCGGCCCGAAGACCCCCGCACCGCGCCCCCTCCGGCCCTGCGACCAGCGGACGGGTTGGGCTGCCCGCTGTGCGGGGACAGGAAGACACCGAGACGGCAGGGAGTCGGCGGAAGGGAAAACGGCGATGGGCACAAATAACCCAGAGTCCCCCATTCGCCGCTGTCGCAACGCATCTGAGGGCCCGTCACGGTGAGATGTACTCGTACCACTCCACCCGAGCCGCCGCCCGCGCGGCTACGGTCATATGAGGGCGGCACCACCACAGCGGTGACGGCGATACAGGCAGAGGGGGCACAGGCGCGATGAGTCTCAGCGATGAGGGTGGCTACGGCGGCGACCAGCGCGGCTCCGAGCCGGGCCAGACCCGTACGAGACTTCCCGACGGCGGCGGCGACCTCTACGGATCGGGGCGCCGGTCCCGGGCCGGCCTGTCGAGCCGCAACCTCGTCACCATCGTCGGCGTGGTCGTCCTGCTGATCGCGGCCATCGCGTTCGCCAACCGCAGCGGGGGCGGCGGCACCGGCGACACGGCCTCCAGCGACGCCCCCAAGGGCGCGGACGCCCAGCCCACCGCCCCCACCGGCACCAAGCCCGTCACCGGCAAGAACGGCAGCATCGCCACCGGCTTCGCCAAGACGGAGCAGGGGGCGCAGTCGGCGGCGGCGAATTACGCGGTGGCGTTGGGGTCGGAGCGGATGTTCAAGGTGGCCGGCCGCCACGAGATCGTGGACGCGGTCTACGCCCCCGAGGCCGCCACGAAGCTGAAGGGCCCGCAGGACAAGGCGTACTCCACGTCATTCCTCGCCAAGCTCGGGCTCAATGCCGCGGGTAACGCCCCCCGGGGAAAGACCTTCATCTCGCGCACGATCCCCGTGGGCACGAAGGTCGAGAAGTTCCAGGGCGGGTCGGCCAAGGTCTCCGTTTGGTACACCGGTCTCATCGGGATGGCCGGCACGGGCTCGACCGACCCGGTCCGTACGGACTGGAAGACCTGGACCTTCGATCTGGCATGGACCGACGGCGACTGGAAGGTCGCCGCCGACGCGCAAAAGGACGGCCCGGCTCCGGTCTCGGGGGACATCCCGGCTTCCGGCGCCGGAGAGATGAGCAAGGCGGTCCAGGACTTCGGAGGCTTCACTTATGCCAGGTAGCCCGCGTCGCCGAGTGCTCTCGATCACCGCAGTTCTGACAGCCGTACAGACAACGCTCTTCATGCTGGCCACGCGTGCCGTGGCGGCACCGACACCAACGCCCTCACCGGGCAAGAGCAACGAACCCTGCGATTTGCTGATCGGTCCGGCGAAGGAGTACTGCCAAGACGGCGACAAAGCCGGCTCCACCCCCAAGTCCCCCGGCGGCCTCACCGACGGCAACCCCCTAGACCCCCTGGAGTCCCTCGCCAAGGGATGCGCCAAGGCGGCCGCGTGGATCGTGACCAAGTTGTCGGAGGCCGTGAAGTCGACGTCGCAGGTGGACTTCACGAACGCCGCGTTCCTGCGGCAGTACGCCGTGGTCTTCGCCGCCTCGACGATCCTGACGCTCGTGCTGTGGCTGCTCGCCGTCGCCAAGCGTGCCGTGCGGGGGGTGCGGCTCACCGAGGCGATCGGTGAGGCGATCGGGTTTCTCTGGTTGACGGTTCTCGCGTCCGCGTTCACGCCGCTGATCCTCTACACGATCGTTTCGGCGACGGACGGCGTCACGGAGATCATCGCGAAGGGGACGGGCGCGCAGACGGATACGTTCTTCGGGGCGTTCTCGGAGGCGCTCACGAAGGGTACGGACATCGGTGGCGGCCCGATCATGCTGATCGTGGTGTCGCTGGTGTCGGTGCTGGCGGCCGGTGTGCTCTGGCTCGAACTGGTGATCCGGGCGGCGCTGCTGTACGTGGGCGCGCTGCTGGGGACGGTGGTGTACGCCGGGCTGGTCGACAAGAACATGTGGGGGCATGTGCGGCGCTGGGCGGGCATCATGATCGCGGTGATCATGGTGAAGCCGGTGATCGTGATCGTGCTGGGAATCGCCGGGGCGCTGTCGCACGACAAGGGGCCGAACGCCTTCTCCGCCGTCGTGTCCGGGCTCGCCATCATCATTCTCGCGATCTTCGCAAGTGCCGTGATCTACCGCTTCGTTCCGGGCTTCGGCGACGAGATGGTCTCCGCTCGTTCGAACAAGGGCCGGGCCACCGACGGCAGTCAGGCCGCCGCGATGATCTCCTCGCCCGCCGCGCTGGTGTCCCAGGGCATCAAGACGCACAGCACCCGCAAGTCCGGTGGCGACGGCGGGGGCCAGGCGCAGGGCGGGCAGTCCCAGCCCGCCAACGCGGTGGCCGGCGGCGTGGCCGCGCACAGTTCCCGTTCCGGTGGCGGCCGTTCCGCGGCCCCCGCCACCCCCGCTCCCCGTACGAATCCCAGCACCGGGGGCACCGGCGCCCGCACTGGCAAGACAGCAGGAGGTGAGGGGCGGTGAGCACGCAGTCCCATCCGATCGCGCCCCGTCGCACCTATCTGATCGGGCGCGCGCGGCCCAACGCGATCGTCGGCAAGAACCGCGAGACCGGTGAGATCGCGGTGATCATCGCGGGCGCCTTCATCGGCATGATGTGCGGGCTGCTGGTGCCCGTCCTTCCGCTGCGGATCCTGTCGCTGACGGGCTTCCCGATGCTCGGGCTCGCCGTCGTGTACGTCCCGTACAAGGGCCGCACGTTCTACAAGTGGTTCGAGATCCGGCGCAGTTACCGCCGTACGGTCCGCCGTGGTTCCACCTACCGTTCCGGTACGGCCGAGGCGGGCGTCCGGCTGGACGGCCGGGAGGTCGAGATCGGCCCGCCGCCGGGTATCGGGCGGATCAACTGGCTGGCCGCGCCGTTCGGGCCGGACGAGATCGCGGTGCTGCTGCACGCCGACCGCAAGACGGTGACGGCCGCCATCGAGATCGAGGGCCCCGGCGTCGGCCTGCGCGACAGCGAGGACCAGGAGGCCCTCGTCGACCGCTTCGGCACCCTCCTCAAGCACGTGGCCAACGGCGACGGCTTCGTCACCCGGCTGCAGATCCTCGCGCGTACGCTGCCCGCCGACCCGGACGCGCACGCCAAGGATGTCGCCCAGCGCGGCGCCCCGTCCTCCCCCGACTGGCTGCAGGAGTCCTACGAGCAGCTCCAGTCGATGGTCTCCACCTCCTCCGAGCAGCACCGCGCCTACCTCGTGGCGTGCATGCACTACACCCGCGAACTGGCCGCCGAGGCGCAGACGATGGCGCGTGCGGCCCGGACGCACCGCGGCGGCCTGCTGCGCCAGAAGCTGGACCGCGACGCCGGTCTCGCGGTCGTCATGGCCCGTGAGCTCACCGATATCTGTGCGCGGCTGGCGGAGGCCGACATCCGGGTGCGGCAGCCGCTCGGCCAGGGCCGGCTGGCCTCGCTCGTGCACTCCATGTACGACCCGGACCACCCCATCGACCACATCCAGGCGATGAGCAAGCGCAACGCCTGGCCGGCCGAGCTGGACGCGATGGAGCCGACGTACCTCCAGGCCAAGACCCGTGAGTCGACGACCCGCGCGCCCTGGTGCCACTCCACCGCCTGGGTCAAGGAGTGGCCGCTGACCCCGGTGGGCGTCAACTTCCTCGCGCCGCTGCTGGTGCACACCCCGGATGTGATCCGTACGGTCGCGGTCTGCATGGACCTGGAGCCCACCGAGATCGCCATCGAGCGGATGCTGACGGAGAAGACCAACGACGATGCCGAGGCCAGCCGGGCGGCGAAGATGAACCGCGTGGTCGACCCGCGCGATGTCGCCCATCACGGCCGCGTCGACCAGCGCGGCGAGGACCTGGCGTCCGGCGCGGCCGGCGTCAATCTCGTCGGCTACATCACCGTTTCCTCGCGTTCGCCGGAGGCCCTGGCCCGGGACAAGCGGACGATCCGGGCCTCGGCCGGCAAGTCCTATCTGAAGCTGGAGTGGTGCGACCGCGAGCACCACCGGGCGTTCGTCAACACCCTGCCGTTCGCGACCGGCATCCGCCGTTAACGCCGCAAACAGCCGCTGGGAGGCGCGTACGTCATGGCCATGCTCGACCCGCTCGGGGCGTTCACCGACGCATTCACCAGCTTCCTGTTCGGGAAGGTGGAGACGACACGGCTGCCCGTACGCACCTCCACCGGCCAGGCACAGGCCGTCTATCTGCCGACCGCCGCACCGGGCCTGGGCGACTCCGGCGTGATCATCGGCCGCGAGGTGTACAGCGGCAAGGGCTACATCTACGACCCCTTCCAGCTCTACGGCCAGCAGCTGCCGGCGCCGCACTGGCTGGTCCTCGGCGAGTCCGGCAACGGCAAGTCGGCGCTGGAGAAGACATATGTGCTGCGCCAGCTGCGGTTCCGCGACCGGCAGGTGGTCGTGCTGGACGCGCAGGGCGAGGACGGCGTCGGCGAATGGAACCTGATCGCGCAGGAGCTGGGAATAACTCCCATCCGCCTGGACCCGACCGCCGCCCTCAACGGCGGCATCCGCCTCAACCCCCTCGACCCCTCGATCACCACGACGGGCCAGCTGGCCCTGCTCCGTACGATCATCGAGGTCGCGATGGGGCACGGCCTGGACGAGCGCTCCGGCTTCGCCCTCAAGGTCGCGCACGCCGCCGTCCTCAACGGCTACGGCGCCATCAAGGGCGACGGTTCCGGCACCGACCGGCAGCCGGTCCTGACCGACATCGTCGAGCAGCTGCGGCACCCGGAGGCGGAATCCGCCGACGCGATGAACGTCGACATAGACGATGTCCGCGCCTGGGGCCTGGACGTCGCGCTGGTACTGGACCGCCTCGTCGACGGCGACCTGCGCGGCATGTTCGACGGGCCGACGACCGCGGGCATCGACCTCGACGCCCCGCTGATCGTCTTCGACCTCTCGCACATCGACCGCAACTCCATCGCGATGCCGATCCTGATGGCGATCGTCGGTGTCTGGCTGGAACACACCTGGATCCGCCCGGACCGCAAGAAGCGCATCTTCCTGGTCGAAGAGGCCTGGCACATCATCAATTCGCCATTCGTGGCGCAGCTGTTCCAGCGGCTGCTGAAGTTCGGCCGACGGCTCGGCCTGTCGTTCGTCGCCGTCGTCCACCACCTGTCCGACGTGGTCGACGGCGCGGCCGCACGGGAGGCCGCGGCGATCCTCAAGATGGCCTCGACCCGCACGATCTACGCGCAGAAGGCGGATGAGGCACGCGCCACCGGCCGGGTTCTCGGGCTGCCGCGCTGGGCCGTCGAAATCATCCCGACCCTGACGCCCGGCATCGCCGTCTGGGACGTCAACGGCAACGTCCAGGTCGTCAAACACCTCATCACCGAGGCGGAGCGGCCGCTGGTCTACACCGACCGCGCGATGACCGAGGCCTCGGCGATGACCGCCTCGTCGTCGGTGCACACGGACGAGGCCCTCGCCATCGAACGCGCGGCGGACGCCGAGGCGGAGGAACGCGCCGAAGCGCTGGCCATGGCACGGCAGTTGCGGGACGAGTCGAGTGAGACGGTGGCGTGACACGCGCAGACGCATACGGCCGGAACGCTGACGGCCGGGACGGGCGAGGCGGGCGGGCGCGTGGCGTCCCCGACTCGATGATCATCGGGGTGCTCGCCCTCCTCCTCGGGCTGACCCTGCTGGCCTGGACGGCGACCGGACTGGCCGGCCTGTTCGCGCACGGCGCGTGGCCCGAGGGCGTCACCTACCCCGGTACGCCGATGGCCCTGCGCAGCCTCGCCTCCGCACCGCACGACCTGGCGGCCGCCTGGCCCGACACCCCCAAGGGGCAGCTGTCCGGGTACGGCCTCTTCTGGGGCATCCTCATCGGCGAGCTGATGGTGCTGCTCGTCCTGACGATCTTCACGATGGGGACGATCACCCGCTACCGGACCGTGCGCGCGGCCCGCCGCCAGAGCGCCCGGGAGGCGAAAGAGGCGGCCTGGGAGGCACGGGAAGCACACCGGAAGGCGGCACGGCAGGCACAGCGGCCCGCCGCCGAAGCACCCCGTCCGCAGCCCCTCACGGAGACCGCCACCGCAACGCCCGCCGCGCCGGCCCCGCTCCCCGAGGACCCCGCCGGTGGCCCGCTCCCCGAACAGCGCACCGACTCCCCCGCCGCACCCCTGGGCGAACCGCCCCTCCCCCGCATCGAGTTCGGCACCGACCGTGCCGTGGCCCTCGCCGCCGCCGTGGCCGCCGCTGCCGCCGCCGAGGGCCCGCTGATCGTCGCCACCACCGACCCTGCCCTCTGGGCCGAGACCAAGGACGCCCGCGCGAAGCTCGGCCCGGTGCTGACCTACGATCCGACGCACCGCCTCGACACCCCGGCCCGGCTGCGCTGGTCACCGGCCTCCGGCTGCGAGGACATCGCCGTCGCCGCGTCCCGTGCCGCCGCCCTGCTGGCCCCCGTACGCCCCGCGAGCACCCTGGACTCGGCCGTCGCGGACGCCGCCGAGACGCTGCTGCGCTGCTGGCTGCACGCCGCGGCGGTGGACGGACGGCCGTTCCGGCACTTGCAGCGCTGGGCCCATGCCGCCGGCGGCGCCCAGGAACCGGTACGCATCCTGCGCACCCACCCGCAGTCCTCCGCCGGCCAGGCGGGCGAGCTGGAGTCCGTCCTCACCGCGCATGCCGAACGCCGGGAGATCGCCACGGAGTTGATCGGCCGCACGCTGCGCGCCCTCTCCTCGCTCCATATCCGCGACGCATGCAATCCCCTCCGAGCAGATTCGCTCGTTCTCGAATCATTCATCGACGAAGGGGGAACGCTTTACGTGGTCGGGGAGCCCATCGAGGATCCGCGGCCCGATCCGGGTGCGATGCCGCTGCTCACCGCACTCCTCTCGCACGTGGTCGAGCACGGCCGCCGCATGGCCGAACGGTCATCTGACGGTCGGCTCGACCCACCAGTCACCCTCGTCCTGGACGACATCGCGGCGCTCGCCCCGCTGCCCGCGCTCCCCGGCCTCCTCGACGCCGGACGCACCCGAGGGCTGCTGACCCTGGCCACCATGCGCTCCCGGGAGCAGGCACGGGCCCGCTGGCCGCACCACTCCCTCCCGGCCTGACCCCTACCGGTCGCCTCCCCCGGCCGCGTGAGCTGACCGGCCAGGTCGGACCAGTGCCCGGTGAGATAGCAGTGACCACCACCGGGAAAGACGACGCCGAAGTCACCTTCGACGCCGCCGACAACACCTTCACCGCCCGCCTGCCCTCCCCCACCCACAGCCGGACGCCACACACACCTCGCCGCCCCCGCGACTCCTCACCGGCCACTGACACACCGCCCACGGCCCCCGGACCACCGGCCCTACGCCCGCCGCACCGCCCACTCCCGGTCAACCGCCCCCGAGTTCCCCGGATTCACGACCGTCCGCCCCGTCTCCACAAACCCCAGCGAGCGATACAACGCCTCGGCCCGCACGTTCTCTTCGTGCACCCACAGCCGTACGCGCTCCACCACCGGCTCGGCCAGACCCCACGACCACTCGATGGCCGCCTCGAACAACTCCCGGGCCAGCCCCGTCCCGCGGTGCTCGGGCCGGACGAACGCCCCGACGACCTGCGTCTGCGGCACCGCCTCGCCCTCCTCGAAGAGCACCACCACCATGCCGCCCCAGCTGCCGTCCTCGCTCTCCCCCACGAACGTCAGCGCCACGTCGCCTTCCTCGCTGCGCCGCGCCCGCTCCTGCCACAGCTCATCCGGCCGGCCGGCCGCCACCTCAAAGGTCTCGTCGAACGCCACCCGAGCCACGGGATCGGCCAACGCCGCCAGCCTCAGCTCCTTGAGCCGCTTCCACTCGTCCGCCTTCACCGGTCTGATCAAGTACCCCATCGGCTCAGCATCGCAGCGCCCGAAGCCGCTGACCAGAGACACCGGCACCCAGGAATGCGAGAGAACGCGAAAAGGGTGGGAACGCGAAAAAGCCCCGTCGGGAACCCTAAGGCTCCCAACGGGGCAATCTCACAATAATTGTTCGGCGGCGTCCTACTCTCCCACAGGGTCCCCCCTGCAGTACCATCGGCGCTGAAAGGCTTAGCTTCCGGGTTCGAAATGTAACCGGGCGTTTCCCTAACGCAATGACCACCGAAACTCTATGAAGTTAACCAACCCGGCAATATCACAGGTCGTTACTTCAGAACCTACACAGTGGACGCGAGCAACTGAGGACAAGCCCTCGGCCTATTAGTACCAGTCAACTCCAACCGTTACCGGTCTTCCATATCTGGCCTATCAACC